>NZ_CP200036.1:0-1325000 GCF_053795145.1 Bartonella sp. B39 | reverse complement strand
AAGGAAATGGGAGCGATGAACCATTGAATCGTCAAAACGCATATAAAGGTCATGGGCATATAAGTGATTAGGCAGTGTCACCAACGCTCCAAGCGGGATGCGCAACATACTTGCGAGATGATAAATTAAGGGGGCGAGATGATAAATTAAGGGGGCGAGATGACAAATAAGGGGGCAAGATAGCGAGCGATTTTATCCTTATTGGAAAATGAATCTTGCTCAATGTCAAGGGAGAGAGAATCTATGTCACGCATCCCTCTATATCTTAGAGGATTTTCAAGAAGAATTTACAAAAAAGCTGCATAATCGGTGCAGCTTTTTTATTGGTTCTATATTTTATGAAGGAAAAGTTTTTAAAACTTGAAAGAACCTCTACGGCTTCTGTAACCATAATAACCACATACACTCGAAATAACGGCACCAATCAGGCTGCCTAGAAAACCCCACCATCCCATATGTGATGCTTTTGTAACAGCTTTATTCGCAGTATGACGGGCATCTTTTATCGAGCTATCAAGCTTTTTAGAGAGTTTTTCAGTTTGTTCTTCGAGGGCTTCAATTGCCTGGGCAGTTTTTTCCTCTGCTGTTTGATAAATATGAAGCGCAGTGTTGGCAGTTTTTTGTGCCTGTGCACGCGACATGCCATTGTTCATAAGGCCATTGATGATATCGCTTCGATCAAACTTTGCCGTGATGGCTTGTGCACGATCAGAAAGACGATCACCTAGGTCTTTTAAGATAGTGCGGTAGTGAGAAGGATCATTCTTAAAAGCCGTTACCGCAGAACCAATATCCTTGAGAGCTGCCTGATAAGACTGTTTCAAGCGCTCAGGGTTAAGAGAAGGAATGTCACTTTCGTTGAGAAATGTGTGCAATTCACCGCGTAGTTTATCAAAATCAACGATCTTATCTGTTTTCGTTGTTAAAAACTTTTCAAAGTCTTCGCTATTGAATTTTGAAAAAAGGGGGGAAATATTCGTTTTGAAGCTGTCTAGGGGTTGTTGAATCATGGAGCTATTTTCTAGGGCAGCTTTAGCACCTATTTTTGTTGTACTTGAAACAACGTGAATGGCTTGGATGGTCATGAGAAGTGTTAACAGAGCCCAAGTGAGAAAGCCGTGAAGGCTTCCTGACGATTCTGCAAAACGTCCAGCAACAAATCCTCCCAACGCAAGGCTGATTAGTGCAATGATAAGAGAGCCAATGCCAAAAGACAAAAAAGAGCCTTCAAAAGGGGTTGAAGAGGTGAAATCCATTTGACTTAAGCCTAACGCTGCAACCAAAAAAGAGAGGCAGATCGATGTGGCGAGGGATGTCACAAGTCCAGCAAAGATTGCCGACCATGAAATGGGTGTGTAAAAAAGTGGATACTTTTCTTCTAGTGAGCTTTCTCCTAAAAAGTGTGTATCGAATGATGTTTCTATCGGAATACGGGTTTCCATGTGTTTATCTCCTTGAATGATGCTGGAGATAAAATGAACCTTTAGCAATTATGTTCCAAAAGTGAATAAATATGCACTCAAAAGAAAAAAAACAAAAAAATAGTGATTATGATGGATTTTTATCGTAGGTGGGTATCAAGGATTTTGATAATGGAACTATTATGGTTAAATCTTTTTTTGCGAAATTTTGCTCCAGAGAACAGTTTATTGAGAATTTGAATTACTAGAGATGGTTTGGAGGAAAGAAACAGAAGGGTGCATAACGAGGTTGTTTTATGAAATGATTGCTTGTTCTGTTTGCGATGTTGTGAAATTGGAAAATATTTTCAAATTTTATGAAAACATACTACCGGTCGTTTCGATAAATTAATTCCTTTGCGATTGTATCAGAAAGTTTAAAGAGAGGTTGTGTTAGGGTGAAGAATGTTTTGTTCAACTTTTTTTAAACAGAGAGAAAAATATGGACCGCTTTGTATCGGTTTTGATCCTAGCCATAAAGTCTTGCAATCATGGAATTTAAGCTGTGATTATAAAGGCTTAAGAGAGTTTTGTGATATCCTCTTAACAGCGGTTATTGGAAAAGTGGGTATCATAAAGCCGCAAGTTGCATTTTTTGAATTATATGGCGTTGAAGGACTTCAAGCTCTCAAAGAACTTATTGAAAATGCACATGAACAAGGTTTATTGGTTCTGGCTGATGCAAAAAGGGGGGATATTGGCTCTACTGCTGAAGCTTATGGTCAAGCTTGGCTCGGTCCAAACAGTGCGTTTAAAGCTGATGCCATGACAGTCAATTCTTTTTTGGGTTTTGATGCTCTTATTCCTCTGATCAAGATTGCAGAGGAAACAGGAGCAGGGGTTTTTGTGGTTGTTCAGTCCTCTAATCCAGAGGGAAAACAAATACGAAATGCGCGCATTGGTGATCAAATACTTTCTATTCATTTGGCACAACGTATTTGTGATTATAATTCTCAGTCTCCGGTTCTCCATCATAATATTGGCCCCATAGGTGCGGTTATAGGAGCAACGTTGGGATCTGAATCAAAAGACACAATCGAACAGTTAAAAAGAGGAAAACTTTGTAAACGCTTCTCCATCATTGATTGTGTTTGAAGGTAAAAAGTGAAATTCTGGAGTCTTTATTTTATTATTTCATTTTTTGTAAAACAATGTGTTTTCTAAAATTTTAGTTTTTTGTACTGTACTTATAATTAAAAGAATGCTTCAATTATTTAAAATAAATATCAAAAGTATTCAATTTAAAAATCTATGAGAGATAAAAGAGAAGAAAGAAACATTGGTGTTCTAAGCTGTTTTTCGTTCTCTTATTTCTCTATATCAAAACAATGCTAGAAAAATTTTCTAAGTTATTTGAGTAAAAACTTCCAGAACCAGGGAGGAAAATTCAAAAATTTTGAGACAATGTTTAAAAGTTTTAAGGTTATCTCCAAAGGTTGTCTTTTAGTTTCGCACTCAGGTTTTTTATACAATATAAAATCACTTTGGTTTGATGGACCGTTTTGTATTGAATAGATAGTACAATTTATAAAAGTTGTGCGATCTTGGGTATTGAGAGGATTATGTGTTATAATCGGTTCATAGATGTTATAGGTCTCAATTTTTGCATTTATGGCCGTCATGCGTTCTGTTTCAACTGTGCCTTTATAAACGTTGCTTTGCACTCTTTGAGTTTACTGCCGGTTAAAGTATATTCACCGACTATTCTTTTCATGAACGCATCGATGTTATTTATTTTGATTGTAAAATTTTTGAAATATTTAACAGATAGGATTTCTATGATCGTTTTCATTTTATCAAGCGTTTTAGACATCTTTTCTGCTAAAGGCTCAAGAATGCCTTTAATGTTTAAAAAGTCGAGAGCATCAAGTTCATTGATGGTATCATAAGGCCAACCTGAAAGACAGGCAAGCATTTCATATGATCGTTCGATGCCTTCCTTTCTCTCTATTGCTTTTAAGTCTTCACATTTTGGGCGACGTAAGGTAATTTCTGTGTATGTTTTTCCTTCAACTTTAATGGGTACAAGTAACGAGTATGTGATTGGTAGCTCCATATTCATTAATAGTTTCCCCTTTTTTCTAAGTTAGATATAGATTGATTCATGAAAGCAATAATATATGATATTTATCAATAAGTTGTACAATAAAATTTTGAGGATTATGTAAGATGAAAACTTAAAAAAATGTACAAGATGAATTTGGATTTTAGGGGGAGACAGAAACACAATTTACTTTATAATATTAGTGGATTATTAAGTTTATTCGTTCAATTATTTGTGTTGATAAAGGCTTTTCCATGAGCCACTATTATATGCTGTATTGTTATAATAATATTTGCGTGGATAGTTTTTTAGGGGAGGGTTTGTATGTTTATCTTTTTTTGGAGCGTTGTAAACCAATTCTGATAAAAGATGTTGTCGAGAGGGTGATGTTGTTATTATGGAGAGGGGATAGAGTTTAGGAGCGTTTTTATTGATAATATCAATGAAAAAAGCTGATGACTGTAGAGAGACATGAATACAACAAAATGCGCTATTTCGGATTGGGAAATATATCTCTGAAGGGGGGGTTTGATCTTTTAGATTCTTTTGCGTATAGTTTTAAAATTGCGATTTGCGCTGCTTTAAAGTTAATTATAAAGTGAAGTACTAAGTGTTTATTTACGTGTTGAGTGTGTGTGCAGATCATACATTGGATTTATACATCAACAAGATGAATTATTATCAAATAAAGTAAAATAATAATTAAAAGTTATTATTATATTATCTGTGTATAAAGTTAAAATAGATTTATATTTATAAATATAAACTATTATTTTGCTAAACAAGTAAAATTAAATATTTTTAAGTTTAATAAATGTGAATTTCCTGATGAATCATAAATATACATTACCGTTCATTATACTTATCGTATGTTTATTAACAGGAGGTTTGATTTCTACCGATATTTTTCTTCCGGCCCTTGAAGATATGCGTCAATCTTACCAAGTTACGGAATCCAAGATCCAGAGTGCGGTAGCAATTTTTCTCTTTGCATTAGCTATTGGGCAGCTCATTTATGGACCACTTAGTGATAATTTCGGGCGTAAAAAAACGCTTCTTTTTGGCTTGTTTTTGTGGCTTTTTACTACACTTAGTGTGATTTATACTGCTAATGTTCACGCTTTTCTTGCGTTACGATTTTTGCAAGGTCTTGGAGCTTGTGCTGGTATTGTTTTAAGTCGTGCCATTATTAATGATTTATTTGATAAACAAGCAGCAGGAAAGCTTTACTTGATTGTTTTCCCCTTTGTTGGGCTGTCACCAGCGATTGCACCTTTAGTTGGTGGGTTGTTGGTACAGGCTTTTCATTGGCATGCTACTTTTATCTTTTTAAGTTTTTTTATATTCCTGACTATTTTACTATGTTGTTTTGTATTAACGGAAACTCTACCACTTCAAAAGCGGCAGCACTTTTCTTCTAGAGGATTTGTGAAGGGGTGTTTGGGAGTTCTCAGAAATAAACAATTTATTTTTTATGCACTTATTCCGTGTTTCTCTTATATGACTTATTTTGCTTATATTGTGGAATCGCCTTTTTTACTGACAATTTTGGGTTTATCACCGGTATATATTGGTTACAGTTACATTGGGGTTTCATTGTCCTATATTGTGGGAAATCTCATGGCACGGTGGTTCTTCAAACGAGAATCTATGGAAAGAACTGTATGGCGAGGGTATATCATTTTTGTTATAGGGGGAATGCTATTTGCTTTGCAAATGTATATGAGTCCATGGCCACTTGTGACGAGTTTTGTAGCTATCGCTGTTCTTACTTTTGGGAATGGTTTTTTATTGCCATTAGGGACAGCATTGGCTATTTCATCACATCCACAAGCTGCTGGGGCTGCATCTGGTATGATGGGGGCTTTACAATTAGGGAGTGCAGCATTGAGTGCTGCGGTTATTGGAAAGATATCTGGGCACAATCCACAAACTATGGCAGCTTTATTGGCTTCCTGTTGTTTATTAGGTTTTATAATTTATATCTGCAAAGCGCGTAGTTTTATGCATTCGGAAATGGACTGAGTGAGATGAGAAATAGAGAGCATCATGCATAAACATTTTGGTGTTATTTTGCTTGAGTGGAAGTGATCATAGCTGAGAATGAATTTTAATTAAGCTGGTGGCATTGAGGATACTTAAAATTTATCCTAGCTTATTTAGTTTTAGTATAATTGACTATTCTTAGCGATTTTACGGGGAGGAGGATTTTATGCATGATAGAGCTCCATCATGTTTGGGTTTTCAGAGTTATCCTCACTGGGGATGTTGCTGCTACAATCTACATTTTAAAATAAAGAGGGGCGGGAGATAGATAATGAGCCGTCGTGTTGTTATTCTTTCTCCTGTGATGCCAATTTGGGATCATGGTGTTTTTTGTTCTTCCTTTACAAAGCTATGTTTGGCAAAAGGATTCTCAATTACTCTACTTGATACATTGTCCCTTTTTCCCCATAATTCTGCTTTTTATAATGAATTTCCTATGGGAATTTTGCCTTTTATTACAGAGAAACTTGAAAGATATCTTAAAGAGCCTTCAATTCTTGTGGGTTTTTCTATGGCTGGAATGTTGGTACAGATATTGGCTGCGCAACTTCCAAATGTTCGAGCTTTGCTTGCCGTGAATGCGCCAGGCTATCCAGACGCTCTTTTGCAACGGCGTGTTGGATGTGTTCTTAATTTTCTGAAAAATAAAGATTTATCAGGAGCTCTAGAAACACTCAATGCTTTTATGCACCCTCGTGGTGTTATGAAGAAAAGAGCCTTATTGGAGATTTCTGATGCGCAAAAAAGCATAGCCATTGAACGTATGACAAGAGGATTTAAATTGTTGTTAGGAATGGATGCTCGAAATGAGATTATCAAGTACGCTGGAAAATTTTTAGCTTTGATAGGTGAAGAGTCGCAACTTGCAACCGTAGATAATCAAACAAGAAGTCATTGTTTCAATCATGAATATAAGATCATCTCTGGTGCTGGTACGCGTTTGTGGGATGATAATCCTGTTATGACGAATAGAATTCTTGCTGAATGGATGAGTGGATTATGAAAAAGAAGGTTCTTGTGTTACCTGGTGATGGGATAGGATCAGAGGTTTGTGATGCTGCACTGATGATCTTAGAGCAATTCCAATTGCCGATTGAATTAACTTATGGCGATATTGGTTGGGAATGTTGGAAACAGGAAGGAGATCCTGTTCCTCAAGCGACGTGGCAAAAAATCACTGAGAGTGATGCTATTTTGCTTGGTGCTGTGACCAATAAAGGAAAAGAAGCTGCTTTAAAAGAACTTGAGCCGCATTTGAGAGAGCGTAAACCTACGTATGTTTCTCCTGTACTTCAACTACGCCAAAAGTTAGGTCTGTTTGCCAATGTATGCCCTGTCAGATACATCTTTGGTCCGAGAAAGCCTTTTCATTTTTGTGTTATCAGAGAGAATAGTGAAGGTCTCTATGCGGGGTTAGATTTTCGAGGCATAACATCTGAAACAGCGGCATGGCTAAGACATCCCAATTTAGAAAAATATGGTCTTAAGGAGGCGGCGTGGACAGTCAGTTTGCAGACACGCTTTGGTTTAGAGCGGTTGTTTGAATACGCTTTTTCTTATGCACGAAGGTATGATTTTAAGAGGGTTACTTTTGCTGATAAGCCAAATATTGTGCGGGAGAGTGGTCAATTTACTCAAGAGATTTTTGAGAAAATTGCTAAAAATTATCCGGAGATCGAAACAGATATTCACAATGTAGATGCGGTTGCTCTGTGGATTTCAACCAAGCCAGAGCAATTTGGGGTGATTGTTACTGAAAACATGTTTGGCGATATTCTCTCTGATCTTGCCGCTGGAGTCATGGGAGGATTAGGGCTTGCACCTAGTGCAAATGTGGGAAGCAAAATTGCTTATTTTGAGCCTGTTCATGGAAGCGTACCGCGTATTGCTGGACAGAATAGAGCAAATCCTTCTGCCATGCTTTATACCACGGCTTTACTTCTAGATCATTTAGGTTTTAAAGATGCCGCACAACAATTATCTGAGAGTGTTGATCAGGTTATTCGCGCTGGAAAAACTGTATCTTATGATTTAGGAGGCTTAGCCTCTACACGTCAAATGGCTGAAGCTGTTCTCAAATCTGTTGTAAATCCTGTCTCTGTTTGTCGTGCTGCGATTATTACTGTTGGTGATGAACTTCTTTCAGGGCAATGTTTGAATACAAATTTGCAGGATTTGAGTCAGAGCTTGAATAAAAGAAATATTCAAGTTACGCGTCATTTTGTTTGCGCCGATCAATTACAGCAAATTAGTGAAACAGTGATTGCTTGTCTTGGGCAAGAAGATCTCATAATTATCAGTGGCGGATTGGGTCCAACATCGGATGACATAACACGCGATGCGGTTGCAAAAGCCGTGCAGCGGCCTTTGATTCATCATGAAGCTGTTTGGCAAACGATAAAAGGTCAATTGCAGCGATTAGGGATCGCACCGGATAAGAGTAATGCTCGTCAAGCGTTGTTTCCTGAAACAGCAAAAGTGCTTGATAACCCTATCGGTACAGCGCCTGGTTTTTATCTCTCTTGTGATGGGAGTTCCCTTGTTGTCTTACCTGGTCCACCTACGCAAGCTCTTGCGCTTTTAGAACATTATTTAGAACATGGTGAGAAGAAGTATTCTTCTGTATCGCGCGCTCAATATGCGTGGACTTTGATTGGAATTGATGAAAGTACCGTTGCACATTGGGTTGATGATCATCTCGCCAATGAACCCTTTGAGCGGCATTTTTTATGGAAAAGTCCTTATGTTCTTGTGCAGTTTGTTGGTCAGTCATCGGCACCCTTGGCACAGCATTTAATCGAACAATTTGAAGATCGTTTTCGTCCATATTTGGTTGGTGCAGAAATTACCACTGCCCGTGAACAACTGGAAAATCATGCAGAGGTTCATTGGTTTGCCAATGATCCACACCTTTTAAAATATTTTCAACCAATAGAAAAAGGGATAAAAGATATTCAACAACTTGAGGTTGAGGTTAGCTTGTTACCTTCTTTGGAGACATTGGAAAATCAGAAGGAAAGTCTTGGACATGCCATCATGACTGTACGGATAAAGGGCTATGGTGAGGATCATATTTCTTTTCCCTATACGCGACCACTTCTAGGTGTGGTTTTACAGGAATATGCGGCTTGGTCTGTTTTAAAAAGATATTTGAAAAGGGAGTGTGATAGTCAATAATATCTTGTGAGATTAATGCAAAAATACGCAAAAAAATTATTTGCTGTATCCTCTTTATTTTGAGAAAAAATCTATGGGGCGTATTCTTTAAAGAGATATTTCAGCTGTATCTCTCAAACCTTTTTTCTATCTGGTTTGTGAATGTATAGTGAAAGTTCTATTGCTACCACTTCCTTTACGTTTATAAGGGGAAAAGCCAGCCGTATCATTATTTGACCAGTTTCCAATGTTGGCACCCTTTGCAGTAAGATGGTTGATGAAGGGCACATTTAGTTCTTTCGCCAATGATTTTTATTCACATGCCGATCCCTCTCTTGATCTCTGATTAAACAATTTTTGCTTATTGAATGTGAGGATTTGAGATAACAAATCTTACTGTATTGGGTGTTCGCATTTACTTTGCAAATGATGAATTATCTTTATAAATCAATTTATTGATTTGAAGATGTAGAGGGAAGTAAAAAATTTAACGGAGATAGAATTCTTTATTGAACAAAAAAAGAATCTTTATCGCTTTTGTTATGCTCAGGAAAGAGCCTTTTAAATTCCATTGAAATAGATGCCCATGAAAGATTAATTGCACATATGATTAACCAGCTTTTGTCAAGAAATTGCCGCAAAGTTTTTTAAGGGTATTTTTTGATAAGTCAGAAGTATTGTGATGAAAATGAATGCTCTTGGCTACTCGTAATAGGAAATGCAAAGTGTAGCTATACATTATTTCAGATTTATAACAAAAATAACTTTGTAAGGTGCATATTTTAGATAAATATTAAATGAGTAATTTTGTGAATGTTTTGCCTATTGTGCTAATTAATTTATAAACATTATATTAATAAATAAAATTATTAAAATATATTTTTAGTATATCTGTAAGTTTTTTATTATATTTTGATATAATGTTGATATTTTATTGTTTTTTGATAATTATTTTATTTTATAGATATTTTATTATTCATGTAAATACTAATAACTTGTTAGATATGTATTTAAAATAATTGTTCTCCAATGGCGTTAAGGCTCGTTTTGAATATGATCTGTTGTAATGTGTGATGGCACAAGTGAATTAGACAAGAAGAAAGGATTTTTCTATGTATCATATTGATTATAATAGTTATCGTGCTGTCAAAAGCTTTAATCGTCGCGTTCATTTTCTTGTAATGCATTACACCTCTATTGACTTTAAGGCTTCCATCGAAGCCCTTACAGGGCTTAAGGTCAGTGCTCACTATCTTGTGCCTGATCCTTCAGAAAAAACGTATATTGAAGCGGGGTTTAAGGATATGCGTATTTTTAATCTTGTTGATGAAAACGAACGTGCATGGCATGCTGGTGTTAGCTCATGGGCTGGACGTAATAATCTAAATGATACATCTATTGGCATTGAAATAGTCAATTTAGCGACTGAACATACAGATTATTTTGAGGAAACGTATCTTAAAGCCGGACTGAAGGATATGCGTGGTTTTAATCCGGTTGATAAAGATAAGCATGCACAACATGTTGGTGTCCACTTATTGTCTAAGGATAGCAAATTAAATGATAAAGCTGGTGAGCTTGGGTCAGTTGATTTAGTTCCCTATGATAATGAGGTATATACGTTTCCTCCCTATAATCCGATACAGATTGATGCAGTTAAACAGCTTGCGTTGAATATCCTTCAACGTTATCCAGATATTATGCCAACCGATGTCGTTGGACACAGTGATATTGCTGTTGGGCGAAAAAGTGATCCAGGGGCTGCTTTTCCTTGGAAAGAACTTTATAAAGCGGGTATAGGCGCATGGTATGATGATGAATTAAAAGATCACTATCAGAAGCAGTTTTGTAAAATTCTTCCAGATAAAGCGGATATTTTAGCTAAACTAAAACAATATGGATACGATATTTCGATTGCCTCTACAGAAAGCGGGTATAAGAATTTAATACGAGCTTTTCAGCTCCATTTTCGTCAAGAGAATTATGATGGGGTTCTCGATATTGAAACAGCCGCAATTGTCTATGCATTGGTAGATAAGTATTTTCCGTTGGATTAATTCAGCTCACCTTAGTTTAAATATGTATAAATTACTACAGCATACTTTTTTTGTTAACAGTGGTTTTTTAGGTTCTGGAGATTGGTTCTTGTGTAAAAGAAAGAAGATTACTTGTGGTGTGAGCACAAAATGGTAAGTACAGGAATTAATGGGAAAAAGAAGAAAAGGCGGCTTTGTTTGTAGAGGCAGACTTTAAGGTTACGTTTCTTTACCATAGTGACTACACTTCTCATTAAAAAAAGATACATGAAGTTAAAGTGTTGTGCACAATACAAAAGAACATGGTTACCAAGAGTGCTTAGAGAAGAAGTGGCGTGTTAGATTAATGCACATCTATGTATAATATCAGATATGAAAAGCAAAGATTGCTGGATTTACATTTTTGGCATGCAAGCAAAAACCGATAATGTGTGAAAGAAGAGAGCAAGAAAGGCACATGTGTTGCGGAAAATGGGGGTGTCATCCCTTCCATAATTGTGAAAAAGAGACAGTGCCGCTCTTTTGTGAATATTTTAACATATTCACAAATTACTGGAGATACAAAAAATTCTGTTCTTCATTTTAGCAATGTCATTTTTATATGATCTATTATTTTGAAAATATATCCAGCTTGTTTTTGATGATGCTAAGCTGGGAGGTGTATAGGCATAATTTTGATAATAAATGCAATGATAAAATTTATATTCTTTGAATCACGTGTGAAAAACCTATGAAGTGTGTGCGGCAGTATTCGTTTGGTTAATTTGTTTGGATGGTTTTTGAAAGGTAAACTGTTTTTTGTCAGAGATAGTATCTCATAAATATCATGAGATATTGTTATGTGATTATAGATGGTTAAAAAATAAAAACTGGCAACAGACGCTGCCAGTTTCAAAAAAGTGTAAACTTATAAGATTAGAATGAGCGCTGAAAGCGAATCATACCTTGCAAAGCACTTTTTCCTTTCAGAGCATGTGTATATGTATCACTGTTTACATTCTTGAGAGTGCGATCATCATTCCAGGAAACATAAGTTAATTCAGGTGTAATTACGAATCCTGGAACCAGCGTGTATTGAATATTTACAGAAGTTGCAAAGGTTTTTGCAGCACTATAAGAAACTTGAGCATTCAAATTTGCTTTTGGAGTAAGTTTGTAAGTTGCACCAGCCCAAGCAGCCCACTTTCCTCCCCAATTTGCATAAATCGTTGTGCTCTGTCGTGATAGCACATTGTTATCATCCTTTGTGTAGTAATCAACGTTATTTTTATAGCCACCCATTACCCACAGGTTGAAACGATCGTTAACATTGAAATCTATGCGCACTTTACCAGCCCACTTTTTATAATAAGCATCGTAAGCTGCAACCGTTGAAAAACCACCCCATTTTTGCATGAATTTTATACCGAAGACTATATTGGGAGTATATTTTTTTATTCTTTTACTTGGAAGCTGATCGTTAGGAACGCCAGCAATCTTATCATCTTTATCTATGTAATAGTATGTATCTTCGATAGGGGCGGGACCATCGGCATTACCTAATTCAGCTCCGATAATGGCAGAAAAGCCAGTGTCGCCACTAAAGGTGTAAGAAACAAAGTTGGTGCGTGTTGCACCTGCCGGAGCTATGCTGTCGCTGTTCATAACATTACCATAGCCGCCGGTCCAGTTGTTGAAAATTGTATCATCAAGACCTATACGAAAACCACCAAGTTCGATGTAAGCGGCTGCGAGTTTTGTACCAGATCCGTTACTACCATTTTTCCAGTCTGAGGAAATTCGCGCATACGAACGAAGTGTTCCTAATTCTGTTTCAGAAGCAGCTTGAAAAACAAGAGTTAAGCGTGATGATGCACCATAGGTTTTCCTTTTTTTAGCTAATTCAGCATCAGTTTTTGCACCGATGTTATCACCACCTAGAAAATCAGCGCGAACATTTCCTGACAAACGCATGCAGGTCTCTGTTCCAGGGATGTAGAAATATCCTTTACCATATGCATCGCAAACACGAACATATTCTACAGGTTCTGGTTCTGGAATCACTTTTGAATCTGCTTGTGCTCCAGAAACAACTAGCAAAGCTGCTGTAGAGCTTAAAAAGAAGGACTTAACACTCATGTGGATCTCCAATGAAGATAGTTTATCTTTTTTGTTAGGGAATATTATTTATTCAACTTATTAAAGGCAAAAATACGCGATACTCATAATCCGTTCTAGCTATACTGATCTTTTTTAGATATACAAATATGAAATTAACTTTTTGAAAGATATTTGTTTACTATTCAAGGTAATGTGGCAAAAAAGACACAATTTTATTCTCTTAACTTTTATCCTATTGGATCAAAAAAGAAAAATCTCAGATATTTTTGAAAAAAATCGAAAATGTCTTGAACTTTCTGTTGATACCATTTATGCACTCCCTTGGAGAGGTGGCCGAGTGGTCGAAGGCGCTCCCCTGCTAAGGGAGTAGGGCTCAAAAGGCTCTCGAGAGTTCGAATCTCTTCCTCTCCGCCATTTTCAGTAAAATCAATGATTCATAAATAGGGTTGGAAATTTTTGGTGCTTTGATCGCTTAATTTGCTTTTTACCCATCTCCGATCTTTTCGTAGTTTCTCGATTTTTTCCATTGTGAGCCTTTTTCTTTTCAGTTATTTTGATGGAGAGCAATGCTGTATTATATTCACTTCAGCCTAAAAGCGTATTCATTTATGAAAGTATAGTTCTTACATTTATCGTATGCATTACTACTAACTTTTTCTTAATCCATGTGCTTATTTTATAATTTTCTAGATTATAACGTGCTGCACAAAGTAAGTTGCAAAGACTTTTTTTGGTAAATTTATTTTCGCTTTTCTCACAAGTGAATGTTTCTTTTGATAGTTAAATTTCAAGGATTATGGTGTGTTCAGGTCAAATAGAAAGGCACTTGTTTAGAGTTGAAACTTTTGGTCTTAAAGTGAAAAGTGCACCAGTACCGTGAGGGAAAGGTGAGATGTTATCTTTCATGTCTTCCCATTGATGTAAATAGAATTACCATAATGCACTTTGTGCCAGAGAGAACACCAATCCAAGTTTATCCATAAATTTTAAGGTTTCATCATTGGTGATGTTTTTTTCTGTTTTTTCTGTCTAAATAGGAAAAATTTATTTGTTTTGAGAGATGTTCTTTTCATGCTTTAGGCCGCTTATCTTCTAACAAACCTTGACCAATTGTTTGTTCAGAAAGTTCTAAGCTGTTATGGGGAATCCTTTGCACTATTTTTTGCTGTGATGAACTGTTTTTTTGATTTTGATGTGAAGTGTTAAAACTTGATGCTTTCATTAAAATGAATGAGAGGAGGGCGTTGTACAGTTTTTGTTTTTATGCTCATTTTTTCGAGTAGTTATGTAGATGAAATCTCAATAAGGTTACTTTGTTTTTGTAGGGGATATGCATCTTTTGCAAAATAAATTTTAGATATTATTTTTTAAACTGTTTTTTGTGCAACATATTAATTTTATTAAAGTAATATAATTTTTTAAAGATATTGAAGGTAAGTTTTTAAGTCCTAAGGATTGTAATGTGGTAAGAGAAGGACTCAAAAGTTTTTATTTTTCAAAAATGCTAACATTTTGGAAGTTTAGGGTAACTAAAAAATACCTCGAAAAAATTCTGATTCAGAATAAATTGCAGAAGTGTGTTGGAAAATCCTATTTCCGACTTTTATTCACGCATCTGATACTTAAAAAAAGACGTAAAAATCAACAAATTATTTGCAACATAAAGTCCAATGGTGCCCAAAAGAGGACTCGAACCTCCACGCCTTACGGCACAGGTACCTGAAACCTGCGCGTCTACCAATTCCGCCATCTGGGCTTAAAATTCATCTAAGCTTGTGAAGCAGCTCTGTCAATAAAATTATAGAATTTATTCTGCAGTTTAAAATGTTTGAATTCTCTGGGCGACTTCTTCAGGTTTTTTATAACTCTAGAGACTTAAGGTGTAATGATTGTTTTTGAGGCGATTGTTGAGTCGGGATGAAATGTATAAATAATAGGAATGCCGGTGGCTAATTCTTGAGAGATAATTTCTTCACCGTTTAGACCTTCAAGCGCCATCATAAGAGCACGAAGAGAGTTGCCGTGTGCTGCGACCAACACAGTTTGACAACGCAAAATATGTGGTTGAATATGGTGAAGATAATAGGGCCAAATGCGTGCACCAGTATCGCGTAGGCTTTCTCCATTCGGAGGTGCAATAGTATAGGAGCGACGCCATATTTTCACTTGTTCTTCTCCCCATTGTTGGCGTACTTCATCTTTATTCAGACCGGAAAGATCACCATAATTACGTTCATTCAATGTGGGGGTCTTTATTAGTTTTAAGTCTGATTGTTCCATTTGTTTTAAAATGTGCTGTGCCGTTTTTTGTGCACGCTGTAGAGCAGATGTATAAGCGATATCAAATTTTAAACCAGTTTCTTTAAGTTTTTTTCCTGCTGCTATTGCTTCTGCATGGCCTTTTTCTGTCAAATCGGGATCTTTCCAACCTGTAAAAAGATTTTTGAGATTCCATTCACTTTGTCCATGACGGATGAGTACAAGTGTGCGTTCCATTCGTGAATTTCCTGCATTATATTGATTGTTTAAAGTTCATTGTTCAATCCCAAAACATCAAGCATTGAATAAAGACCATTTTCATGGGTTTTTGCCCATAAAGCTGCCTTTAAGGCGCCATCGGCAAAGATAGAGCGTTTTTGCGCTGCGTGTGAAAGAACGATGCGCTCATTGGAGCCGGCAAAAGTGACACTATGGTCGCCAACAACCGTTCCACCTCGTGAACAGGCAAAGCCAATGGCGCCTTTTTCACGCTTACCTGTATGACCACTGCGTCCACTGATAATAACATTTTGTAGCATAACATTGCGACCTTCGGCTGCCGCTTGCCCAAGAAGAAGAGCTGTTCCAGAAGGGGAATCAACTTTGCCAGAGTGATGCATTTCGTAAATTTCAATATCAAAATCATCAGATTCTAATGCTTTTGCAGCCTTCTTTACAAGGTTTGCTAAGAGATTTACTCCAAGGCTCATATTTCCAGATTTGACAATAGTTGTATATTTTGCAAAATCTGCAATTTCCGCTTCTTCTGTTTCGCTAAACCCCGTTGTGCCGATAATATGAACGAGGCCTTTTTGAGCCGCATAGTTGGCATAGAGAATACTTGCTTGTGGCTGAGAAAAATCTAAAATGCCTTCTGTGTTAGAAAAGGCGCTTTCGGGATCATCAGTGATGCGAATACCAAGAAAATCTGAACCAATCAATGTACTGGCATCTTTATTTATAAAAGGTGATCCCTTGCGTACAAGCACAGAACAAAGTTCTATATCTTTTCTACATTGGATAGCTGTAATGAGTTCGCGTCCCATCCTTCCATTAGCACCAACAACTGTAAGGCGCATATTTTTCTCCTTATGACACTGTAATTTTTGTAGTATAGGCAAATTCTTTCCTTCTTTCCAACAGTTCTTTTTCTCTACAGGGGAAAATTTCGCTTCTTTAGTTATGTAAGGAAATTGTTAGTTTATGAAAGCGTATGATGAGAGATACTTTTGCTCTTGCTATAGAGTAGATAATGTGAATGTTACGCAATACATTTTTTAACATGTATTTTTGCAGGATGAAGGATTACAAATTGGCACCGTCATTCTATTTGCAGCTCCCAATGTTGCTCCTGCTCTTGCATCAAGTGGCTTTATAAGAAGCACATCTGCTTTTTTCAACGATTTTTTCCATATATTGATGTTGATCTCTCTTGTGACATACAAGAAAATGTTTTTATGATTCATCATAAGAGTAAGATAGGACAAGATGGGGATAAAATGAGAGAATATTGCTGTATTTGAGGAGATCATTCAAGTTATGAATGATGCATTATCTTTTAATGCTTTATTACATAGTGTATAAAATGCATAAGAGCTTATTGATGTAGAAGTATATTATTTAACAATGTGAGTATTTCTTTCGCTTTTTGAGAAAGGTGCTTAGAAGTCAAGATCTGTATAATGAGGGCTTGCTACAATTCCTCGGATGCGATCTGTTAAAAGAGAGCGAAAAGAAGGTCGCGATTTAATCCGCATATACCAGTCTTTGGCGGCAGGGGATTGCTCCCAGTCAATTTCCCCCAGAAAATCAAGTACGGAAACAGAAGCTGCAGCTGCCAGATCGGCATAGGATAATTCAGAGCCGACTAACCAATCGCGAGATGCGCAGAGCCAATTTAGATAGTTCATATGTGGTAGAATATTAGCGCGCGCGTTGCGTAAAATTTGTGAATTGGGGGCACCACCGCCAATGGCTAACGGCATTTCACGTTTATAGATGCGTTCTCGCACAATATGGCGCGTAGCTTCATTGTCAAATTTATTTAAAAACCAGTCATTGAGACGGCGTACTTCGGCACGATCTAAAGGATTTGCCGGAAAGAATTTATTCTCTTGTCTCAGACTTCCGTATGTTTCATCTAAATATTCATAGATAACAATGGCTCCTGATAAGGGAACTTCGTGTTCATCAAGAAGAACGGGGACATGACCAGCTGGGTTCATTGCGAGAAATTCGTGTCTTCTGGCCCATTCATGTTCTTCGATCAGTTGAGTGTTTACACCATATTCCCCAAGAATAAGGCGTATGAAGCGGGAGGCAGAAGATAGGGGAGAGTGAAAAAGTGTCAGCATAATTTATGTTATTAAATGGAGTTGATGAAAATTCTTTCAAGTAACAGGAATTTTTATAAAGGTGCTTTATTGGAAGTACAAGTTTATTAGCAGCAGCTAGCAATTATGTTTAACAAACTATTAATAATGAATGTTTTCTATATTGCAATCGCTTGCAAAATGGCAGTACGCAGTTCTTCCAAACCTAGTGCTTTTTCCGAAGATGTTACAAGAAGTTCAGGATAAGCTGCTGGACGTTTAAGAAGCTTTGTTTTTGTGGTTATTATTAACCTTTCAAGGATATTCGATTTTATTTTATCACTTTTAGTTAAAATAATTTGATAAGAAGTGGCTGCTTTATCAAGAAGATCTAGAACATCCGCGTCATTCTTTTTTATTCCATGACGTGAATCAATCAAGACATAAACACGTTTTAATGTTGTGCGACCCCGTAAATAATTAAAAATCAAATCTGTCCATGCATCAACCAGTTTTTTAGGAGCTTCAGCAAAACCATAACCTGGCATATCTACGAGCGCTACAGGGGGGAGATCTCCTGGTTGCCCACTGAAACCATCGGGTACAAAGTAATTAAGTTCTTGGGTACGTCCTGGTGTATTTGAGGTACGTGCCAAGCTTTTTTGTTGGACCAGCGCATTGATCAGAGATGATTTTCCAACATTGGAACGTCCCGCAAATGCGATCTCCGGTGGTCCTTCGGGTGGAAGAAAGTGTATTGTTGGCACACCACGGATAAAAATCCAATTGCGAGAAAAAATTCCAGGAAGAGAAGGATATTTTGTCATTCCTGCGCTTCTTTTTTGGGTGATCTTCGCCACATGGCTTTAAGATTATCGAAAAGCTCAATTTTAGCTCCATGACGTTTCATCATGATACCTTGCTGAATCATTGATAATATATTGTTCCATGCCCAATAGATAACAAGACCAACAGGGAAGGAAGCGAGCATAAAAGTAAAGATGACCGGCATCCACGCGAATATCATAGCTTGCGTTTGGTCTTGAGGAGCCGGGTTCATACGCATTTGTAAAAACATCGTTATTCCCATAATAAAAGGCCATGCACCAATCATAAGAAACGTTGGAGTCGCGTATGGCAAAAGGCCAAACAAGTTAAAAAGAGAAGTTGGATCGGGTGCTGCTAAATCTTTAATCCAGCCAAAGAAAGGTGCATGCCGCATTTCGATGGTGATATACAGAACTTTATAAAGAGCAAAGAATATTGGAAATTGAACCAACATTGGCCAACAACCTGCAAGGGGATTAATTTTTTGGGTTTTATACAGTTCTATTATTGCTTGTTGTTGTCTGGTTCTATCATCTGGATATTTTTCTTTTATCTCCAGCAACATCGGTTGTATAAGCTTCATGCGCGCCATAGATTTGTAAGACTTATTTGCCAGCGGGAAGAGAAGCGTTTTCAAGAGAACTGTGACAAGAAGAATGGCGACACCAAAGTTGCCTGTTTGCTTATAAAGAATGTCAATGAGAGAAAACATTGGTTTGGTGATAAAATCAAACCAACCCCAATCGATTAAAAGAGCAAACTTCTTAATTTTCAGGCCATTTTGATAATGATTAATGATTTCAACTTGTTTTGCACCAGCAAAAAGATGATTTGTGACGGTTTTTGTTTCATTTGGGGCAATAGTTAAAAGTGACCCTAGCACGTCAGACTGATAATGCGTCTGCAAGCGATCAAAATAAATAAAACGGCTTGTATATTCTTTATCTTGTGGGGGAATAACCGCTACAGCCCAATATTTATCGGTAATACCAATCCAACCTCCTGTCACTTTGGAGAAAGTTATACTTTTTTGACCATTATCAGGATTAGGATCAAGTTCCGCTAAGTTTTTATATTGCTCAGTTTTGAGTGAATCACCTGCAATACCTATCATGCCTTCATGAAGCAAATAGGTTGCATTTGTATGTTTTGGTGGAGCTGCACGCGCAACGCGAGCATAAGACGAGATATATATTGGTTTATCTCCTTCATTGCTGATAGAGTCCTCAATGGTAAACATGTAGTGATCATCAACAGAAAGGATGCGGCGAAAGATCTGTCCCTGTCCGTTATTATAAATTAAAGTGACGGGTGTTGAAGGGGTTAGTGTCGTATTGTTTCCCTCTATTTGCCATTGTGTATTAGATTGTGGCAAGGTCTCTGCTGACAAAGATGAACTTGCAAAACCAAATTCAGCAAGGTAGGTCGTCGTGAATCCTCTGGGGTTCAACAAAGCGATTTCTGGTGATTTCTTATCTACTGTCAGGCGATATTTTTTGAGTAGAAGATCATCAAATTGCGCTCCAACAAGATTAATGGAGCCTTCAAGTTCATCGGTTTTGATCGCAATACGGTTTGTTTTGGCTAATACAGCATTCCGGATTTCAGGAGTCATTGGTCTATCAATTATAGATGTTGATCCGTACGTTGGTGCACCGTCAGAAGAATTCATCATAGGAGTAGAAAGTACTGGCTGTTTTTTTTGTAACTCAGCCTGTTTGGGAGCAATATAAAGAAGTTGCCATGCGATAAGCACTATGAAAGATAATCCAATGGCGATAAAGAAATTACGGTTATATTCCATTCGTACTACCCTGTTGCCGTTGCTGGTGTTTTGTTTTTGGTTTTATTCGTCGGTTTAATTCACTGATCAAAGATGTAAAAGGCGCATGGAGCACATCAGGATGTGCTACGATAACATAGTCTGTTCCTGCCTCTATGTTATTTGTTAAACCAACCCTCACTGCTTCGCGTAGACGTCTTTTGATACGATTGCGTTTGACAGCATTGCCGTTTTTACGTGTAACAGTGAATCCTATACGTGCAACAAGAGAAGATTTCATTTCTGCTGTTTGTTCATGGGACTTAACTTCGAGCAAAAATAAAGGACCACGTCGCTTTTCTCCTGTGCGTACAGCCAAAAAATCCGCTCTCTTACGAATGCGGCAGAGATATTTTTTCTTCATAAAGAGCGTTTCGCAATTTTGCTAAATGCCTGCAAAAGCAGGTATCAGAGGTTCACAACGAAAATTTCACAACGAAGAAATTATGAGAAATATTCGACTATTGTGAAAATTCAAATGGTTAAGCGGATAACCGCTTACGTCCACGAGCACGCCTTGCAGCGATAACTTTACGGCCACTCGCTGTTGCCATACGTGCACGAAATCCATGGCGGCGTTTACGGACGAGTTTAGAGGGTTGGTAAGTACGTTTCATTTATTTAAATACCGCAGAGTGCGGCCCTTCTTAATTCTATGGGCAATTATGCGCTAGATGAACAGTCTTATCCTATCATATGATCGTTAATCCATAAGGAAAAACATAAAAAAAGTCAATCTTAGATTATTTTTCTATCTCTTTTAAAAATATAAGAAACTCCATGGTGGATATGCATTTTATTCGTAACGTTTTCAAATTTAAGAAAAATAACTATTGGCTACAACGACTTAGTTTACAGTTATTTTTTTGTAACACAAGTGAGTGACTAAGATGTTAAAGGAGTAAAGAAAGAATCATGACTTTTTGTTGTATAATGACAACAAAGTGTACTTGTTTTAACATAAGGAATTTGTTCAGATTTTTTTCTTAAAGGCTTTTATAGAAACATTCGTAAAGTGATTGTACGACAAACATGTTTAATGGAATTTTAACCAAATTTTATGCTCGAGGTTTTCATTTGTGGTTGGTTTAGTGTTTTAAAAGAGATAAAATATAAGGTATGTACATTTTATTATTCTCATAAAGTAGGAAACTTCAAGTGGTTAAGTTGAAGTGTTTTTGGTTCTTATTGCTATATTTTCTGGCATTTGTATAGAGAGGAAAGGACATGAGTCCTATCACAAGCGAGGCTATCCGCAACGCGTTACATCAAATCAAAGGACCGGATTTTGAAAGTGATATTGTATCATCGGGACTTCTTTCAGAAATATTGATTGCTCATGGAAAAGTTTTCTTTTCCATTACTGTTCCAGATGGACGTGTGCAAGAATGGGAAGCGTTGCGTCGTGCTGCTGAAGAAGTGGTGAGTGCTATGGATGGGGTTGAATCTGTTGTTGTCACACTTACGGCAGAAAATAAGCCAATGCTGTCTTCTCAAGTGCGTAGAGATACTGTTTTTTCTAAGCCAAAACGTAAAATAAATGCATTGCCTGTGAAAATACCGATAGAAGGTGTACGGCATGTGATTGCGGTTGCTTCTGGAAAAGGGGGAGTTGGCAAATCTACGATGGCAATAAATATTGCCTTAGCTTTACAAGATTCTGGTTTCAAAACAGGTTTAATGGATGCTGATATTTATGGTCCGTCCTTGCCACGTTTGACAGGACTTGTTAACCAAAAACCACAGCTCATTGGTGGGAAAAAGCTTCAACCTCTTGAAAAATTCGGTCTTAAATTGATGTCGATGGGATTTTTGGTTGAAGAAGAAAAGCCGGTGGTATGGCGTGGTCCCATGGTAATGGCGGCTGTGACCCAATTGCTAAGAGATGTTTTATGGGGACCTCTTGACGTTTTGGTGGTTGATATGCCACCAGGTACAGGGGATGCACAATTGACGCTTGCTCAACAGGTGCAGTTGACGGGTGCATTGATTGTTTCTACTCCGCAGGATCTTGCCTTGGTTGATGCGCGTAAAGCAATAGAAATGTTTGTGAAAGTCGATGTTCCTATTTTAGGGCTCATTGAGAATATGAGCTATTTTATTGCTCCTGATACGCAAAAACGCTACGATATTTTTGGCTATGGTGGTACCCGTGCAGAAGCAAAATGCCGAGGGCTGCCTTTCTTAGCAGAAGTGCCGCTTGATGCAGCTTTACGCTCTTCTTCGGATGATGGCGTGCCAATCTTTGTTGCTAATCCTGATGAGGAGCATGCCAAGCTTTATCGTGGGATTGTTGATCAAGTGAAAAACAGATTTCGTTAGATTTACGTTTTTCTCATAGGGGTTGCTATAATACACTGTTAAAAAATATAGGGGGCTGTTTTACAGAAATTACGGAACATGGACGTTTTGTTGTAGGGTTAAAGGTTTCAGATGTGAAATAAACCAAAAAATAACCATGCAATGGGTGATAGTTTTTTTATAAATAGGCTGTTCATCGGTTTTTGTTGAGGAGAGCGAATCGGTTAAAGATTTTGATGCAGGTACAAAAAATTATTTTTTACTATGAAATTTTGTATATTGGTCATACCGTTGTAAAAGCTGTGAAGAGCACTACAAAATGGGATGTTTTGTGGCTAATGATTCATGTTTGCTTGGGCTGACAATTTTGACATTGGTACATGAGGCTGATTTTAAAAATGCCGATTATAGAGATTATCCGGAATTTAGCTCTTAAAAAAGTTGGATAAGATCGTGATGTAGGGATGGATAGAATTATCAATTCGGTTTTTGAAGAAAAACTTTACGCAAAGCTATAGGAACTTATGTGGTGTTGATAACTGGAAATTCATTTTATTGGAAGCATAATGATGGTGAAAAAATGCGTTATAACACAAAGAAAAGCATGGATATTGATGCAAACCATCTTATGATGGCACGGACGATTATTCGAGCAGTTTATTCTTTCGTAATGACAACAAAATTGGCAAAAATGGATGATGCTCACGGATGAAGATTTTAACGATGGTTGATGAAGAAAGGCTCTTTGATTATGAAAGAAAGGCATGTGTGAAAAAGCATATTTTATAGGCACTCATGCTTACTGTGCACCTGTTATAGAACCAGGGCTTTATCTCGTGGCAACGCCTATCGGAAATCTTGCAGATATCACTCTTCGTGCTTTGCAAGTGCTCGCGGGGGTTGATATTTTAGCGTGTGAGGATACACGGGTGACGCGTGTTTTGTTGGAACGCTACGGTATTCAGAAAAAGCCCTTTCTTTATCATGAACATAATGCACAAAAAGCAAGGCTGAAGTTATTAGCGGCTTTGGCAGAAAATAAAACTGTAGCGCTTGTATCAGATGCTGGGACACCGCTTATTTCTGACCCTGGCTTTCGCTTAGTGGAAGAAGCACGCAAAGCTGGTTACAAAATTATTCCAATTCCTGGCGCATCAGCTCTTTTAGCTGCTCTTGTCACGGCGGGACTTCCCACTGATAGCTTTTTCTTTGCTGGTTTTTTGAGTACACGAAAAGGACAGCGTCAAAAGCGCTTGGAACAATTAAAAACCATCCCTGCAACTTTGGTTTTTTATGAATCGCCGCATCGTCTTGTCGAGACTTTACAGGATATGGTCTCTCTTTTTTCGGCTGATCGTCCTGCTGCAATCTGCCGTGAATTAACAAAAAAGTTTGAAACAGTAGATGTTTCCAATTTAGGAAATTTGTTCGAAAATTACAGGAAACAGGCACATATTCGTGGAGAAATTGTTGTGCTTGTTGGGGAAGAACTTTCTTCTTTGGAAGTGATGAGTGATCAAGAAGTTGATGAAATGTTATTAGAATTAGCGCATACGCATTCTGCAGCTCAGGCAGCTGCTGTGGCGGCGAAGAAAACTGGCTTAAAAAAGCAAGAGCTTTTTCAGCGGTTGAATTTTTTGAAGGATGCGTAAGCTTATGCAAAAAGAACACAGGCAAAAATCTTTCTATCGAGGTATTCGTGCAGAAAAATGGGCAGCTTGGTGGTTACGTCTCAAAGGGTTTCATATTGCTGAAATTCGTTTTAAAACAAAGTGTGGTGAAATTGATTTAATTGCGCGGCGTGGAAATCTTGTTTTAATCGTTGAGGTAAAAGCGCGTTCAACATTGGCTGAAGCAATGGCTGCGGTTTCTCGGGTGAATGAGAAGCGCATTGAGGCAGCAGCTGATATTTGGCTAGCACGACAAAAAGATTATGCTCTTTTATGTGTACGCTTTGATTTAATCGCTATTTTGCCGTGGCGTTGGCCGCAGCATATCCCCGCATTTTTTATGTCTGATAAATAAGAGTTTCTCAAGTGTTTTAACAATAGTAGATGAAAAACATTTTGTTTTTATATCTACATCAGTTAGAAAAAGTGTATCACGGTTTGAGCATTATGAGGAGCAAAATGTAGATGATTATGAAAAGTTTGCAACGGGTTTGTTGATTGTTTTTGGAGCGCTAACTATTGGTGGTTTAATGGCAATGCACATTGTCCTTATGAATAAGCTAGGTTTTTTATTTGCATTAGCGGCTGCTGTCGTTGGTTGGTTTTCTGCTTTTGCAGTCCTTTTTGATAAACCCAAAGTTTATTTGGGATTAATTATTCTCGCTATGTTGTGTGTTGCGTCTTCAATGAGTATTTATGTCAGTTAAAATGTATGAACTGTTGGTGGATTTCCCTTTTAAAATTATTAAGAGCAAGGAGTAGAAATGAAAGTTGGTTTTTTGGGAACAGGTAAAATCAGTGTTTCAATGGTTGATGGTTTAATGAAGAGCGCTTTTGACGTTTCTTCTATTATAATTTCACCACGCAATGCGCAAAATGCAGAGCGTCTTTCGCGCAATTATGATAAGGTCATAATTGCTGAAAACAACCAAGCGTTGCTGGATGTCAGTGATTGTGTTTTTCTTTGTTTGCCCAACCAAATTGCAGAAGAAATTCTGCGTCCACTTCATTTTCGTTCGGAACAGCTTGTCATTTCTGTTCTTGCTATGGCAAAAGCAGCAAAAGTTGAAAAGTGGATCAATCATGAAGTTTACCGTGCTGTTCCGCTTCCTTTTGTAGCAGAATGCAAAAATTTGACACCAATTTATCCGGATCATCCATTTCTACGCACTTTATTTGATGCGTTGGGCGGTACATTGGTGTTGGATGCGGAAGAGCAGTTTAATCTTTTCATGACTGCTGGTTCATTAATGGGGGTTTATTTTAATTTTATAGAAACAGCACATCAATGGTTGGTGACGCAAGGGTTAAAAAAAGAGCAATCAGCAAATTTTCTCGCCATGATGTTTGGAAATCTTACCGATGAAATGCGCAAAATTATAGCTACTGATTGTCTTACATCTCTCGATTTTGCACTGCTTGAGAAAGAGTTTTCAACGAAAGGAGGAACAAATGAACTTTTGTCAAACTGTTTTTCTCGCCAAGGGGGAAGGAATGCTTTAATAACAGCCCTTGAGGCCACTTTGCAAAAAATGAATGCTCCCTTTACACATTAAAATGTTGGATTCGTATTTTTTGATTTCAATGAGAAGGGTATTGGTGCATCCATTTAATTCTGCGTGGACACAGAGCTAAAAAATTGTCTGCTATACATATTTTAAGAGCAAGCAGATTGACATTCAGGATTTTCCTACAGTAATAAATTGATTTATAGAGATAATTCATTGTTCGCATCTTGAGTGAGAACATTAATGGTAGGCTTTTTTCATTTTAACCCCTTTTATCATGAATAAAAAATATTTTTGTATGTTACAAAAGAGATTAACATATCAATAAAAAACTATTTAAGAATGGAGAATGTGCTGCTTATGAATCAATCTCATAATACAAAAGTTGGCGCAACATTTTGAGCGGAGAAGTAGAATGGTGATATCGGTTTGTACTTTTATAAACATACAGGGTGATCGCGTTTAATGGATCTTGTCTTATGCTCTTTGTGGAGGAGGATTTAGAAAGGGGAGAATTGCGTAGAGACGTTGCTCTAAAGTAAATTTATGAATGAGTAGCGTAATGGTGTGTTATTTTTTGTAAGGAAAAAGAATAAGAAAAGTAAAAATGTGAAGCGGCATCGCGCAATCTCTACCATTTAAAAGATATTGTTGTGGGGGTTTTTGAAGAACGTAAAGCTAAACTAAAAAGAGATTATGGAGACGCGCGATGGTTTGCGCCTTTATGAAAGAAGGGCAAAAATATCTTCATCATTTATAGATAAAAAATTTTTAATAACAGCATGTTATAGATTTTTCTTATAAAAAATGATGCGTTAGTAAGAGTGTTTTATTGTGGGAGTGGTGATAAAATATGTTTTGCTTTGTGAAAGAACATGTGCGTTGATGGTATCAAATGGGATTTTGGTTTAAGAGAAAGCGCCCTTGTTGATTGCGTTTTTTTACGTTCTTATTTTGGTGGAATGAACAAATGATTACATGTTCAGATACAAGGGACCTTCATTGCCTTGCGGACATGTCCAATTGATATTTTGATTGGGATCTTTGATGTCGCAGGTTTTGCAATGTATGCAGTTGGAAGCGTTGATAACATAAGTTTCGTGATCATTTTGGTCTAGCCATTCGTAGACAGCGGCAGGGCAATAGCGTGTGGAAGGTCCTCCATAGATTGCATATTCGGAGTCTTTTTGTTTATCAAATGAGGCTATTTTTAAATGGCAAGGTTGGGTTTCTTCATGGTGCGTATTAGAAAGCGCGACACTGGAAAGGCGGTCGAAGGTTACAACACCATCTGGTTTTGGATAAGCAATGGGTTGAAATTTTTCTGCTGGTTCAAGACACGCATAATCTGCTTTTCCGTGGGAGAGTGTTTTAAATAAGGAAAATCCGAACAATTGTTGCCACCACATATCAAAACCGGCAAGCTTAATTCCGTATTTTGTGCCGAATTTTGCCCAGAGTGGTTTGACGTTGCGTGCTTTATAAAGATCTTCACCAATGGGACTTTTTCGCCAATGTTCTTCGATTTCGTTGACTTCATCATGGGCGCGACCTTGCGCAAGAGCTGTAGCGATTTTATCGGCTGCCAATATGCCAGATAAGATAGCATTATGTGACCCTTTGATACGAGGGACATTAACAAAACCAGCAGAACAGCCAATAAGTGCTCCACCGGGAAAGGTAAGCTTTGGTACAGATTGCCAACCACCCTCGCTGATGACACGTGCACCATAGGAAAGGCGTCTTGCGCCTTTGAAGATTTCATAGAGTTTTGGATGTGTTTTAAAACGTTGAAACTCTTCAAAGGGAGAAAGATAAGGATTTTTATAATCTAAGTGTACAACAAAACCGGCAGAAATTAAATTGTTTTCTTGATGATAAAGAAAACCGCCACCGCCGGTGTCGTTGTCTAAGGGCCAACCAGCAAAATGCTGAACTAAACCAAGTCTATGTTTTTGGGGATCAACTTCCCAGAGCTCTTTGAGACCGAGACCAAACTTTTGTGGTTCACGGTTTTTACTAAGATCGAATTTCTGTATCAGTCGTTTTGCAATGGAGCCACATGCCCCTTCCGCAATGAGAGTATATTTTGCTAATAAAGCCATACCAGGCATATAATTTTTTCCAGGGGTTCCATCTTTGTTAAGACCCATATCACCTGTGAGAACACCAATGATAGCTCCATTATCGTTCTGGATGGTTTCCGATATGGCAAAACCGGGATAGATTTCAACGCCGAGTGCTTCGGCTTTTTTGCTTAGCCAACGGCAGACATCACCGAGTGAAACAATATAGCAACCATCATTTGATAAGATTTTTGGGCGAAAAACATTGGGAAATATTGTTGCGTGTTTTGGCTTTAGAAAAAAAAATTGATCACTGGTGACAGGTGTTTTGAAGGGATGATCGTGTTCATTTCTCCATTCTGGCAAGAGCGTATCAATGCCGATGGGGTCAACAACTGCTCCAGATAGAATATGCGCACCAACTTCAGTGCCTTTTTCAACGATTGTGACAGAAAGTTCGGGGTTAATCTGTTTTAGACGAATTGCGGCAGAAAGTCCTGCAGGCCCCGCTCCAACAATCGCTATGTCGAATTCCATACTTTCACGTTGGTGATGCAGAGGTGCATTCATGGTTTATAAAGCTTTCTCCAACTCCGGAATAATTTGGTGAAGGTCGCCTACAAGGGCATAATCAGCAATTTGCATGATGGGAGCTTCTTCATCTTTATTAATGGCTACAATAACTTGTGCATCCATTATCCCAGCTAAATGCTGAATTGCACCGGAAATTCCAACAGCGATATAGAGCTCAGGGGCAATGACTTTGCCTGTTTGTCCAATTTGCCAATCATTAGGAGCATAGCCTGCGTCAACTGCTGCGCGGCTGGCACCTAAAGCAGCTTCTAGCTTGTTTGCAAGGGGTAGAAGGAGTGCCATAAACTGCTCCTGTGAACCAAGACCACGTCCGCCTGATATAACAACACGTGCTGAGGTAAGATCAGGGCGATTGCTTTTGTTGGTTTCTGCTTTTATGAGAGAAGAAAGGTTTGGATTGGGGGCTGGTGTTATTGTTTTAATGGGAGCAGCGTTATTTTGGAAGGGGGCTGGTGTGAAAGAGGCTGTACGGACTGTTATAACCTTTTGACGATCATTGCTGCGTACAGTTTCAAGTGCATTTCCTGCATAAATTGGTCGTTTGAAAGTATCGGGTGCAAGAACAGCGACAATATCTGAAATTTGCATAAAATCAAGAAGAGCAGCTACGCGCGGCATCACATTTTTGCCAGTACTGGTGGAGGCAGCCATGATCACATCATAATCATTTGCCAATTTGACAATTGTATTTGCCATAGGTTCAGCCAGTTGATGTGCTAAATAATCAGCTTCAGCGATAAGAACTTGTCGCACACCGGAGAATTTGGCGCTTTTTTCGGCAAGTTTTTGAACCTTTGTTCCACAAATCAAAATATCAATATTATCGCTGATTGCTCGAGCTGCGGTAAGTGTTTTTGCGGTTTCTTCTGTGTTATGTTCGGCTAATAAAAGAATTGCCATAAGTTTTTACCTTTTTATGCGGTGTTGCTTTTGATCGCTTGTTTATAGAATGTTAAATGCATTTTTTTTGTTTTAACGCGTTGACAAGTTCTGCTACATCAGCCACTTTGATCCCTGGTTGGCGGGTTTTTGGCTCTTCAACGCTAAGGACTGTTAAACGTGTTCGCGTATCTATGCCAAAATCAGCAAGTGCCTTTTGTTCAATGGGTTTCTTTCTTGCTTTCATAATATTGGGCAGAGAAGTATAACGCGGTTCGTTTAAACGCAAATCAGCGGTCATAACCATGGGAAGGGGAAGGCAAACGGTTTGTGTACCGTTATATACTTCGCGAATGACTGTTGCGTGACCGTTTTTTATGTCTAAATGTGAGGCAAAAGTTGCTTGCCCCCATCCAAGAAGAGCTGCGAGCATTTGTCCAGTTTGGTTACTATCGTCATCAATAGCTTGTTTTCCCAAGAAAACCATATCTGGCTTTTCTTCATCAACAATAACCTTGAGAATCTTAGCAATTGCTAAAGGTTCAAGTGTTTTTTCCGTTGTTACAAGGAGTGCACGATCGGCACCCATTGCAAGTCCTGTTCGTAAAGTTTCTTGCGCTGCTTCTGGTCCAATGGAAACAAGAATAACTTCGGAAATTTTGCCAGATTCTTTTTGGCGGATTGCTTCTTCCACGGCGATTTCGTCAAAAGGGTTCATAGACATTTTTACATGAGATAGATCAACGCCTGTGCCATCAGGTTTGACGCGTATCTTGATATTATAATCAACAACACGTTTGACAGCGACAATTATCTTCATAGTGATCCTCTTTGTTTTTCTGATTACAAGTTTATAGTAACCTTCACAAGAAACCAAATCGTTTAAGACTGAATTTTACCTATCATTGATTTTCTCATTATATAAGCTTTCTTACATCTGTTTATACCCTTTTATCATTGTTATTAATCTCTATTTTGTTTTTTTGTGCAATTTAATAATTGTTACCTTTGTTTGAATAAAAAGTAAAAAAACAATGAATATTTATTTTAATTGAATGCGTTCGTCATAGTTTGTAAAACAGTTTTAAAAGAACTTAAAATAAAGGATGCAGAATGGTAAATGGTATCCGAATAGCAAAATGAGGATATTCTTTTTTAGTTCCGCATGTGGTTGACTGGTCAATAGGACTTTGATGTAATGGCAAAAGAGCAAAAAAGCAAAAGTGGGAGAATAATTCTTCAGTATAAAGCTTGAGAGTAGTAAAATCAAATTCATTCATTTGAATATTTTTAGAAAATGTTTTTGAAAATTCTTAAAGCTCTATTTACCAAAATAAAGCACACTTCTCAGTCATTTATGAGATTCTTTGCAGAAAATTAATGAAACGTAACGTTTGTAAAGGGAATGAGGGGTAGCGTTTTTGAATACGAAGAGTCATACTGTAAAACAAGTTAAACATGATAAACCTTCTTTTTTTGTTGTTGAGCAAAAGGAGAGGATGAGCACGCCTACTGAAGTAACGATGTCGGACATTGCTAAAAAATTACGCTCTGTTTATGCACAAATGCAGATGAAGCGTTCACCTCGCCATTTGACATCGCAAAGTTTTGTGGAAGAGAGTTTTAAATCTTACTTGGATGACATTAGTCGGGCAATTTTGGCTGAGCACTATATACGTCGCCAAAAAGAAAAAAAGCTTTTTGAGCATTTAGAGCAGATTAAAACACTTGTTCAGAATTTGCATAGCGAAAAGAAAAGCTCAGAAGAAGCAGCGGTAACACGACGTATGTCTCGTTCAAAATCGCTTGATTCTGTTGTGCAGCACCTTGCTCATATGGCATGTGAAGGAAATCAAGAACGTTCTTCTCTCCAGGAGGTACCAATTTTTTCAGGACAAAACAGCATAACTCCAAGCCAAACAAATGTTGAAAACGCGTTGCAACAAGGCGATAAAAGTTCTTCCCCAATAGATGCCATGAAGTCTTCTTTAAAAGAGGATGAGGAGCTTGTGGAGCGTTCTGCAATGGTAGAAGAGAGGTGCGCTAATGTTCAAGCATCTGGTCGTTGCATTGAGAATGATCAGTTTCCTTCCTTAAAAGCGGAGCCTGTAGGAATCTCCTTTTTTTTACGTTATCCTGTTAAAAAAATTCTTCTTTGTTTTTTATTCATTGCATTTGTGGCAGCGATAACGTTATGCTTTTATGGCTTTTTAAGAGGAGTTCGTTTTTTTTAATTTTATAATGTTATGTTAGTAGATGTGAGGTGTATTGTGCAGTCGTAATTTTGCAAAGGCGTCTATGACATCTAAAATTTTCCTTTTAAACACGCAACGAAGATTATTGAAGAAAAGCTTTAAAAACTATCCAAAATAAACTTCAAATTGTATTGAAGGTTCTGTAAGTGAGTATTTATTTACCAATTGCTGAAATGTCGCTTAATATGCTGATCTTGATTGGTATGGGGGTGGTTGCTGGTTTTTTTTCAGGTCTTTTTGGGATTGGTGGTGGTTTTCTTATTACACCTTTATTGATTTTTTATAATATTCCTCCTGCTATTGCTGTTGGAACAGGGGCTAACCAGATGATTACATCATCTGTAACGGGAGCAATTACACATTTTAGAAGACGCACTCTTGATATTAAACTTGGTATTCTTTTAGCGACTGGAGGAGGGATCGGCTCTCTGATCGGGATTCAGATCTTCTCTGTTTTGAAGAAATTGGGTCAATTAGATTTAATGATCTCGCTTCTTTACGTGGTTTTACTCGGAAGCGTAGGAAGTTTGATGATTATTGAAAGTTGGTGCGACATGATGCGTCAGCGCAAGACACAAAAATCTAATATTCGTCTTGCTGGTAGACATAATTGGATCCATCGTTTGCCGTTGAAAATGCGTTTTAGGACATCAATGATATATGTTAGCATCATTCCAGTCTTAGGGATTGGTTTAATTGTTGGGTTGCTGTCTTCTATCATGGGAATTGGCGGGGGATTCTTTATGATACCAGCATTGATTTATCTTCTGCGTGTCCCAACCAGTGTGGTGATTGGAACTTCACTTTTTCAGATTACATTTGTATCCTCCTTTACCACAGTTTTGCAGAGTGTAAGTAATCATTCAGTTGATATTGTTTTGGCTTTTTTGTTGATGCTTGGGGGCAGTATTGGTGCGCAATATGGAACGCGAGCTGGACGAAAGTTAAAGGCTGAACAATTGCGTATGGCACTTGCATTTTTGGTGTTGATTGTATGTATGCGTCTTGCTTTTCAATTATTTGTACGTCCTGATAATCTCTTCTCTCTGGATGTTCTTATGAGATAAAAATGGGTAGATCATTTTCTTTATGCATCATTGCAGGTTGCTTTTGTGTAGTTTCTTTTTCTATGTGGGCACATGTTGGTGCGAAAGCTGCATTCATTGATCAAGTTGATCACGAAACTATCCAAATTATTGTAACAACCAATACGATCACGGTTGACGCACATTTCGATGGTCGTGATCTTTACATTGCGGGTGTTTTAGAAAATATTGATCCGTTATATTCTCAACAGAACCGTTATGATATTGTTGTTAGCTTGGAAGGGCAAGCTCGACCAGTTGTCATGCGAGAAAAAAAACGTAATGCTGGAGTTTGGGTTAACGCAGATTCCCTTATTTTTAAAAATGTTCCTCTTTTTTATTCTATGGTCACAACGCGTGAGATTGAGGATATTACTAGTGTTGAAGATTATAAACGCTTAGGTTTAGGATTATCTTATTTTTTGCTGCAGACGGATGAACAAGATCAGAAGAAAATACAAATTTTTCGTGATGAACTTATAAAATTGCAAAAAGCTAAAAATCTTTATAATGAGGAAGTTGGTGGTGTTCGTTTTGGTTCTGGCACACTTTTTACAGCACATTTTCGATTGCCGGCAAATACTCCTGTTGGGCACTATCAGGCTCGTGCTTATCTTTTTCGAGATGGGCAGTTTATTGATAGTGCGACAACGACTCTTGAAATCGCTAAAGCACATATTACCTACACAATTTTCCAAGCAGCTCACAAGCATGGTTTTTTATATGGTATTGTTGCGGTGATTGTAGCTGTTAGTACAGGTTTTTTATGTCGTTTAATTTTTCGAAAAGACTAGCAAAGGGAAACGCTAAGGCACTTATTTTTTATGAAAAATGCGTAAAAAAAGGAAAATAGGCACAACAATGATTGCTCCCATCATGGTCATGTAGAAGACGTTTGCAAGAGTTATAAATCCTGCTTCCCATAGAGATTTAAAAAATTCTGTTATTGTTCGCATGAGACTCCGAGGTGTCCACCCAAGAAAGTTCATCACGATTCCGACAAGAAGTGAAAGAATAAGCAATTTTATAGCAACATATCTTAATGTGCCTCCAAGAAAAGCATGAAAAGAATTGGATATATTTTTTCTTTTGTTCATTTTAACAAATCCCTAAACATATTGCGTTCCCGTTGCATGATACACAGTGTCATCACCATAAAGAAGAGTAATAGGATTTTTTACCTATTTGTTTTTCCTTTTGTTTTTTTTCGCTTCTCTTTCGAGTTTACCACCTTGTAATACTGGTGTAACGTCTGTACTGGTTTCTGAAACACGCTCGTGTTCAGTTGGCATTTTTCGTGATATTTTCATAGTATTTCCTTTATTAGTTTGTCGAATATTATTTTGTTTGTAAGAATTATAGGCGGACGTTTATAATGTTTCGATGCTTGGTATGACGGTAAAAACTTTTTAATACATCAAAAACCCCCCTACAATAGAGTAATATGTTGCGTATAGAATGAAATTTCAAGACATTATATTTTAGAGAGACTATCCATTTCGATAAAAGTATGTATATGTGAGTATTAAGATTGGATATTTCAACGTCACTGAATTAAAAAAATAATAAATTTGTTTGTTGAAAAAATAGGAGAAATGAGTTTAGCAGAATTTAGTCTCTCTAAAATAGCGGGGGCTTTAAAATGTATTGTTGGAGAAAAGTTTTGTTATGTGCAGGTACGTGGGAAATATCAGGTTTTTGCGGCATCCATGCTTTGGGTTATGTCTCTTTTTGTTTTAAAAAATGATCAGATGTGATTGAAGGTTGTTGTCTGGAGTGGAATTATGGAAAACTCAAATTTCCTCCGGAAGAAGGGATGAAAGTGATCGCTGTTGGCAAATTTACGACCTCCTTTGGTTCATCGAAATACCAGATTGTTATTAAAGCGTTTGAGCCAACAGGGGTAGTGCTTTGATAACATTGCTAGAGAATCGCAAGAAAAAGCTTGCGGATGAGGGATTGTTTAATGAATCCAATAAGAAATTTTCGCCTTATGTGCCCCGAATTATAGGCGTTGTGACATCACCAACAGGCGCTGTTATTCGTGATATCATTCATAGGATATCGGATTGTTTTCCGTTACATATTTTGGTTTGGCCTGTATGTGTTTAGGGGGAGTAAGGGGGTAAGAAGTAGTTATTGTTCTTGAAGGTTTTATACTTTGCTTCTAGGAATTATGGTTCCTAAGTTTGATTTTATTATTTTGCACGTTATTGTTGCATAAGGAATTTATGCAATAACCTTTAAAAGGAAAATTCTATGAATGTGAAAAGAAACATATTGAAAAAGAGCAGTTCTTTTGTTTCTGCTGTTCTTGCAATGGGGATGTTTGTGCAACAAGTTTCAGCAAAAACACCTGCCGATACGCTTGTGATGGCTTGGAATCTCGATGCAATCAGTACATTTGATCCTGCGCAAATCAATGACCGTTATGGTAATGAAGTTCTTGTCAATGTTTGTGATAATTTAGTCGTTTCTGCTACAGATGATGCAGCTAAACTTGTTCCCTCTTTGGCGAAGAGTTGGGATGTTTTAAGTGATGACCAGAGTACGGTGATTACTTTTCATTTGCGTGATGGTTTAAAGTTTAACGATGGTCGTTCTGCTCATGCCAATGATCTTGTTTGGAGTATGAAACGGGTTGTGAAATTAAAATTGTCTAATGCGGCAACATTTAATGAATATGGGATTACAGAGCAAAACGTTGATGAGGCTTTTCAAGCACCAGACGATAAAACGGTGGTGATGAAATTTGATAAGCCTTATCCTGCAACACTTATTCTTAGCCATTTTGCCACTGGTCGTACACTTGCTTTGCTGGATCGTGAGACACTCATGAAAAACGAACAAGATGGCGATATGGGAAATCGGTATTTGGCCAGTCATTCTGCTTGTGTTGGTCCTTATCAGATAAGCAGCTGGCGTTCTGGAGAGGCTCTTTTATTGGGTGCAAGCTCCAATTATTGGGGGGAGGCGCCGAAATTGAAGAAGATTTTAATTCGCCACGTTGCGGAGCCTGGAACGCAACGTTTATTGTTGGAAAAACACGATATCGATGTTGCACGTAATCTGATGCCAGAGGATTTGGCAGATCTCCAAAAAACAACAGATATTAAAGTTGAAAAAGTATTAGAACCATCCGTGATCATATGGGGGTTTAATACGACGAATCCAATTTTTGCTAATGAAAAAGTGCGTTTGGCGATGCGCTATCTTATTGATTATGAAGGTCTTGGAAAGACTCTTCTCAAAGATGTTGGTATTCCACGTGCAAGCTTTATTCCTCTTGGTAATCTTGGGGCTTTGGATGAAAAAGAAGGACAACCCTTTAAACTTGATCTTCAAAAAGCAAAGCAACTTTTAACAGAGGCAGGTTATCCGGATGGTTTTGAAGCCAATATTTTTGCAGGGGCATCTCCTTATCCTTTTGCTTTGCCTATTGCTCAGTCTTTTCAAGACAATGCAAAAAAAATTGGGGTGCATTTTAAAATTGAACGTTTTGTAGGCACACAGTTACTTTCCAAATTATCTTCACGTAACTTTGATACAATTTTTTTCGGATGGAATAATGATTCTGCCGATCCTCATACAATGGCCTTACGCCTTATTTACAATCCTGATAATCGGCTTGAGGCAAAAAATACGGGCTATGCTAGTTGGTGTCATGGGTATTTTGATAAAACTATGAATCAAAAGGTCCAGGATGCGTTGTTTGAAAAAGATCCCCAAAAACGCGTGCAAATATATGCTGATTTGCAACGTGAATTTATGCAGAAAGGACCTTATGCTTTTATTTATCAGACGTATCACACTATAGCGATGACACCTGATGTCAAAAAATGGGTTTGGAATAGTGCACCACGTATTTTTTATAGTGCAATTGAGAAATAAGATGGTATCAAGTTTATAAAATACAAAAAAGTATGATCATGATATATTTGACGTATTGCAAAGCATTTAAGAACTTTGCAATACGTTGAATTTTATAGGTTATGGATTGATATGGTGTGTATAGAATATCATTTCAAAATAGCCTGTTTTAGAGAGAGATTCCACTCTTATTAAAGGTGTTTTTGTGTGGGTATTAAGATTGGATATTTTAATTTTGGTTGATACAATTTTATAAGATGGAATAATGCTCTGTGAATTCCATATGATGACTTTTGGTGTTATTTATAACGTTCATAATCGATTTGAAGCTAAAAATACAGATATCCTAGTTTGTGCTATGGATTTCGGATAAAAATATAAATTAAAGGGTTAAAGATGTTGTGTTTCAAAAAAGATTTACAGAAAAAAGCGTGAAGAATTGAAAAATGGTAAGTTTGTTTGGTGAAAAAACAGGTGCAACGAATGTAGCAGAATTTACTGTTTCAGAAATAGCAGGGGCTTTAAAGCGTGCTGTTGAAGAGAAATTTGGTTATGTGCGGGTACGTGGGGAGATATCAGGTTACCGCGGTGCTCATGCTTCGGGGCATGCCTATTTTGCTTTAAAAGATGATAAGGCGCGGTTGGAGGCTGTTATTTGGCGTGGCATTATGGAAAAGCTCAAATTCCCTCCGGAAGAAGGGATGGAAGTGATCGCTGTTGGCAAGCTTACAACTTATCCGGGGTCATCAAAATATCAGATTGTTATTGAAGGGCTTGAGCCAACGGGGGTTGGTGCTTTGATGACACTTCTAGAAAATCGCAAAAAGAAGCTTGCTGATGAAGGTTTGTTTGACGAATCCAAGAAGAAACCTTTGCCTTATATGCCCCGAATTATAGGTGTTGTTACATCACCAACAGGCGCTGTCATTCGCGATATTATTCATCGTATATCAGACCGTTTTCCTTTACATATTTTGGTTTGGCCTGTTCGTGTTCAGGGAGAAACAAGTGGGCGGGAAGTGGCTGCTGCTGTTGAAGGTTTTAATGCTCTCCCTTTAGGGGGTATTGTTCCAAAACCTGATCTTATTATTGTTGCACGGGGAGGAGGAAGTTTAGAAGATTTGTGGGGGTTTAATGACGAAGCCGTTGTTCGTGCTGTTTATGCATCCGCTCTTCCGGTTATCTCTGCTGTTGGGCATGAAACAGATTGGACTTTGATTGATTATGTCGCCGATTGGCGCGCTCCAACTCCTACAGGAGCGGCAGAGAAGGCTGTTCCTGTCAAGCTTGATCTCGAAGTGTACGTGGCATCGCTTGGTGCACGTTTGCGCAAGGGACTAGCGCGTTATTTTGATTTTTATCAACAAAAATTGCGTGCGATTATGCGTGCTCTTCCAACTGCTGACCAACTCTTCGCTTTACCGCGGCGTGGTTTTGATGAAGTTTCAGGTCGATTACAACGTGCTCTTTGTGTTAGCTGCGATAAAAAACGCTTTTATTTCCGTGCACTTGGTGCTCGTCTTACGCCGCGTTTATTAAATACTGAAAAAGCACAACGCAATACAAGGGAATATGCTGTGCGTTTGCAGCGTGCTCTTTGTGTTAGCTATGATAAAAAACGTTTTTATTTCCATGCACTTGGCGTTCGTCTTGCGCCGCGTCTACTAAATACTGAAAAAGCACAACGCAATACAAGGGAATATACTATGCGTCTTTATCGTGCTTTTTTGCGCAATGTTGAAAAACAACGCGCTGAGCTAGAGGTCGCGTTTAGGCTTTTAAAAAGCACTTCGTATCAAGATATTTTAGAGCGTGGTTTTGTTTTGGCTTTGGGGCAAGATCATAAGCCTATTAAACGGTTAGCGCAGTTTCCTGAAACGGGGCAATTAAATTTACGCTTTTTTGATGGTGAAATTAGTGTTTCAATGTACGATCTTGTTCTCAATCGGTCTTCAAAATCTAAACGAATCAAGTCGAAGCAAGATGATCAAGGAATGCTCTTTTAACATGATAAATGCGATGCTTGATGAAGGGCTTCTCATGGGAGCGGATGGAAAAGTTCGTTGTGCATGGCCGGGAACTGATCCACTTTATTGTGCTTATCATGATAATGAATGGGGAAAACCTGTTTTTGAAGATCGCCGTTTGTTTGAAAAAATTTGTCTTGAAGGTTTTCAGGCAGGACTTTCTTGGCTCACAATTTTAAAAAAAATCTCTTTTTTTCGAAGTGCATTTGATCACTTTGACTTTGAAAAAATTACTCATTATGACGAAGTAAAGGTGCAAATGTTGATGCAGAACAAAGATATTGTTCGTCATCAAGGAAAAATTCGATCAGTGCTTAATAATGCATTTAGAGCGCAGGAAATTGTAAAAGAGTGGGGGAGTTTGTCTCACTATTTTTGGTCTTTTCAACCACCACAATCGGAGCGTTATGAAAAGGTAGATTTTCAAACACTGTTGGCTAATTCCATAACACCTGCTTCTCTTCGTCTTTCTAAAGACTTGAAGGAACGCGGATGGACATTTGTTGGCCCCACAATTTGTTATGCTTTTATGCAAGCCGTAGGAATTGTCAATGATCATCTTGAAGGGTGTTTTTGTCGGTAAATTTGAAAAGCAGCTGTGAGGGGTATTGTTTAGTAGAGCAATAAAAGAATAGAGAATATTTTTTCGATTTTTCATCTCCTTGTTATTATTGGATTATTTCTTCTTAGCATGGATGGTGGAGGGCTAGTTTTGTAAGAGACAGCAATGTGATGTTAGAAAAAATCAAGAAAAATCAGTTGTCAGTTTTCAAGAATGGTTTTTAAAGTTTTTTATTTCTGAAATCATTATGAGAGCAATTTATATTATTGATTTTTAATAAATATGTGTCTGTTTTTATTTATATAGCGGTTATCACAAAGCAAATGATGGATATTTTATTTGTGGTTATGGATGAAGGCAAATTTGTTTTCAAATTTTTCAGCGTGGCGCTCTTATTGTATTGGTATTTTTGTTAATTTTTTGTTGAATGTATAATAATTGTTTTATTTATATAGCATCTGATTACCAAGTGCTTGTGTTACGTTTTATTATCTGATAGCTTTCATGTTGAGAAAGTAGTTTTGCTGCATGTGCGCTCTGGTTTTTGGGGGAATGCTTGAACTCAGACAGATTTGTATCCGCTACATCGCTTGGTTAAATCTCTAGAATTTTCCGTTGGAAACAAGGGTTTCTGCGGTATTTTTTTGGGTGTCCATTTTTGTGGTTGCAAAGAAATGATGAACGTTGAAATTTGGAAGGGTTTATAGCCAATGATATTTTTGGGGGTTAGGTATGGTGAATTTTGTTTTTTCCAGTGAAAAGGTGCTTTTTATTGGTTACGATGTTTTTGGAAAGATACAGTTAGAGGGGTTGGTAGTTTTCGTTGCCATTTTATCTCTGTTGACTCGTTTGGGATTATTGATAGATAAGAGGAGTTTTCTTTTGCGCTTTATTTTCAAAAGATTAAGCAGTTTTTTTATGGGTAGCAGATTTTAGCGGAGATGTTTTTTCGTGTTTTTCTGCTTTTTCGCGTAGCATTTGACAATGCAGTAATGGTGCGTGTGCATCTTGAAGCTGAGGGTCCGAGAAAATACGATTATTTTTAAAGTTTGCACATTGATTATTTTTAATACAGTTTAAAAGAACAAAATGGTGAACTTATGAATCTCAGTGCGATGATTTTTTGAAAGTTTACAGTTTCCGTATTCGATTTGGAAACAGGTATGGCTTAATGGGGAGTGCAAAGAGGTATTGGGATGTGAATGTAGTGGTGGTTGACGGAAGATGTGTTATGTATCTGCTATAGTTTAATTGAGCTGAAACTTATGAATTTAAAAGTAAATGTCTCTTTATGGTGCGATCTGTGTGTATTTATTCAATCTCTGTTGTACAAAATTGCTTGTGTTATTTCAGAATAATTAGTTGATATAATAAACTTTAAAAGGAAAAGTCTATGAACGTAAAAAAAGAGATATTGAAAGGCAGTACTTCTTTTATTTCTGCTGTTCTTGCAATGGGGATGTTTGTGCAACAAGTTTCAGCAAAAACACCTACCGATACGCTTGTGATGGCTTGGAATACCGATGCAATAAGTACATTTGATCCCGCGAAAATTAATGACGTTTATGGAAGTGAAATTGTTCTCAATGTTTGTGATAACTTGGTCAGTACTGCTACAGATGATGCAGCTAAAATCATTCCTTCTTTGGCAACCCATTGGGATGTTTCAGGTGATGACCAGAGTACGGTGATTACTTTTCATTTGCGCGATGGTTTGAAGTTTAATGATGGTCGTTCTGCTCATGCCAATGATCTTGTTTGGGGCATGAAACGGATTGTTAAATTAAAAATGGCTAAGGCGGCAACATTTAATGAATATGGAATTACAGAACAAAACGTTGATGAGGCTCTTCAAGCACCAGACGACAAAACGGTGGTGATGAAATTTGATAAACCTTATCCAGTAGAACTTATTCTTAACAATATTGTTGCAAGTCATGCTACCGCTTTGCTTGATCGTGAAACAATCATGAAACACGAGAAAAATGGTGATATGGGAAACCAATATTTGGCCAGTCATGCTGCTTGTGTTGGTCCTTATCAGTTAAGCAGTTGGCGCCCTGGAGAATCTCTGTTATTGCGTGCAAGTTCCAATTATTGGGGGAAAGCACCTAAATTGAAGAAGATTTTAATTCGCCATGTCGCGGAGCCTGGAACGCAACGCTTATTATTGCAAAAACATGATATTGATGTGGCACGTGATTTGACGCCTGTGGATATCGCAGATCTTCAAGCAACAACCGATATTAAGGTTGAAAGAGTGTTGGAGCCTTCCATGATGTACTGGGGATTCAATATGACGAATCCAATTTTTGCTAATGAAAAAGTGCGTTTGGCGATGCGCTATCTTATTGATTATGAAGGTCTTGGAAAGACTGTTCTGAAAGGTGATGGTATTCCGCGTGCAAGCTTTATGCCCCTTGGAACACTTGGAGCTTTGAATGAAAAAGAAGGACAACCCTTTAAACTTGATCTTCAAAAAGCCAAGCAGCTTTTAACAGAGGCAGGTTATCCGGAAGGATTTGAGGTCAATTTGTTGATAGGAACATCTTATTATGCTTTGCCAATTGCCCAAACACTCCAAGACAATGCAAAAAAGGTCGGCGTACACCTTAAAATTGAACGTCTTGCAGGTACGCAGCTATTTTCAAAATTTTATGCACGTGCCTTTGATACGATTTTTGTCGGCTGGAATAATGATTCTGCAGATCCTCATTCAATGGTTGCATACATTGTTTATAATCCTGATAATCGATTTGAGGCTAAAAAAACAGCCTACCCGAGTTGGAAGCACGGATATTTTGATGCAGAGATGAATAAAAAGGTTGAAGATGCATTGTTTCAAAAAGATCCACAGAAGAGGGCACAAATATATGCTGATTTGCAGCGTGAACTTATGCAAAAAGGACCTTATGCTTTCATCTTTCAGAAATATGCTGTTGTGGCTATGACACCTGATATAAAAAAATGGGTTTGGAATAGTGCACCACGTATTTTTTATAGTGCAATTGAAAAATAAGCGGGTATAGCGGGTATTAAGTGCTGTAAAATACAAAAAGAGCGTTGTGTGACGTGGAATGATGAGAACATCCCTCCGCATAGAGTGGTTTTAAAGCCATTTAAGGCGTGAAATTGTGTGTGGGGCTTTTCTACAGTACGGTTTATATGCGGCTTATAGTTTATAGAGGAAGCGATATTGATAAGTATGAAAAGTAATATTTTTTGGGATATTTGTTCACTGTGGTACAGATGGTATGCATCTCAATTATAGGTTGATGTCTGAAAGGCTTATTTTATGAATATTCGATCAGTGAAGTTGATATCTTATGCTATGCTGCTGAGAGATGAAAGAGAGAAATTAAAAATACTCTGTGTGAAAAAGATAAAATAAAATGCAAAAGGAAATAATGAAATGAGAAGAAAAGGAATGTTAAAAAACTTTTGTATTTTGTTAAGCATAATTGGCTTTTTAAATGGATCTGTATCATCAGCACTAAGTGCACCATCTAAAGATACATTGGTGATGGCATGGAATATTGATTCAATTAGCAGTTTTGATCCAGCTCAATCGGTTGAGGTTGTAACGAGTGAATTATTGACGAATATTTGCAGTGCGTTAGTGCAGTATGATAAGCATGATCCCACAAAAATTCGCCCTGCTATGGCCAAATCTTGGGATGTTTCAGACAATGGGAAAAGAATTGTTTTTCATCTTCGTGATGATTTAAAGTTTGATGATGGAAGAACCGCGACAGCGCAGGATCTCGTGTGGTCAATGCAACGGATTGTTAAGTTAGGATTGAGCTATGCTCAATCTTTAATGGATTACGGGTTTACTAAAAACAATGTTGAAACAAATATCCAAGCCCTTGATGATAAAACTTTACAACTGAAATTAGATAAACCCTATCCTATCCAGCTTATATTGACGGTAATTGGGCAGTCTTATGCTTCTGCTTTGCTTGATCGACAAACAATTGAAGAAAAGAGTGTTGGCGGGGATATGGGTAATAAATATTTGGCTACGCATTCGGCTTGTGTTGGACCTTATAAATTGGTACGTTGGAGTCCTGGAGAAAAAGTTGTATTACAGGCTACCCAACATTATTGGGGGGATGTGCCTAAAATTAAGCAGATTGTTGTGCAGCATGTTGCCGAGTCAGCGAGTCAGAGACTTCTTTTGGAAAAAGGTGATGTGGATATAGCGCGTGATCTTTCTTCAGAAGATGTTTTGGATATTGAAAGACAAGGGGGAGCTGTTAAAATTGACCGTGTTTTGCGACCGCAAATTATTTATCTATCGCTAAACAATAAGAATGCAGTTTTTGCTAACGAAAAAATGAGATTGGCATTTCGTTATTTGATTGATTACGAAGGTCTTGGAAACACTGTTTTAAAGGGCATTGCAGTTCCACGTGCGAGTTACATGTCATTAGGAATCCCTGGCGCTTTGGATGAAAAAGAGGGGTTGCCGTTTAAATTAGATTTAGAAAAGGCAAAACAGTTGATCCGTGAGGCCGGTTATCCCGACGGTTTTGAGGCTAATCTTTTAATTGGCAGTCTTAGTTATATGTCATCTGTTGCGCAGTCTATTCAAGCTAATGCACGCAAAATTGGTGTTAAGCTCACAATTGAAAAAATGGCACAAAATCAATTGTTAAGCCGCGTCCGGGGTGGGAATTATGACACTGCTATTATGGGGTGGGGGAGTGCTGATCCTGATGGCCATCCTGCTTCATTAAATCATGTTTTTAATCCTGATCCAACCTTTACAAAAAAACATAATATGTATTTGGCTTGGCGTGCTGGATATTATGATGAAAATGTTAATAAAATGGTGATGGACGCTTTGTTTGAACAAGATCAGAATAAGCGTATTTCACAGTATCGTGCTCTACAGCACTATGTGTTTGAGCATGGTCCTATGGTCTATTTATTTCAGACATACTATACCATCGGTATGGGACCGGCAGTAAAAAAATGGGTTTGGAATAGTTTTAGACTTTACTACAATGATGCAGAAAAATAGAGCATGTTATGAAGAAAATCTTAGAGTGTGCTTGATGCGGCTTTTCTTGCTTGTATAAAAAGGTGTTATCTTTATGTTTGGTAGCTATCGAGGGGGGATATTGTAATGGTTTTGCCATTTTCAGAATCTGAAAGAGCAGTATCACAAAAGCAGAAAAAAATGTTCGTATGGGACTTTTTTTTCAAGATACTAAAATTGCTTATTTCAGTTTTTTTTACGCTGCTTGGTTTGGTGACTGTCACTTTTTTTATTGGTCATCTGCTTCCTTTAGATCCCGTTCTTGCTATTCTTGGTGATAATATTAGTCAGGAGGCTTATGATGCGATGTTTCATAGGTTGGGTCTTGATAAGCCGTTAATTATCCAGTATTGGAATTATATTCGCAATATATTTTTGTTTGACTTTGGAGATGCTTTAACCTCAGGGCGTCCTGTCTTGGAAGATATTATGCGTGTGTTTCCAGCAACGTTAGAGCTTGCCACAGTTGCTATTGTGATTGGTACGAGTCTTGGTATTCCATTTGGTGTTTTTGCGGCAATGTATCGCGATTCATTTATTGATTACTTTGTTCGTACTTTTACACTCTTGAGTTATTCAACCCCGACTTTTTGGCTTGGATTAATGGCGTTATTGATCTTTTATGCCAAGCTTGGTTGGGTTGGTGGTCCAGGGCGTATTGATTTTATTTATGAATATTCTTTTGAACAAAAAACGGGATTTTTTCTCTGGGATACCGCTCGTCAAGGGCAGAGAGAGGCTTTTGGAAACGTCTTCGGCCATATTATTATGCCTGCTTTAATTTTAGCTTTTGGCGCTATGGCTTATATTAGTCGTATGACACGTGGATTTATGATTGAACAGCTCAATCAGGAATATATCATTACTGCGCGTGTGAAGGGGTTATCGTTGGCGCGAACAGTTTGGGGACATGCTTTTCGTAATGCTGCGGTCCAGGTTATCACTGTTGTTGCACTTTCTTATGCTTTTTTATTAGAAGGTGCTGTGTTAACGGAGACGGTTTTTGCTTGGCCTGGTTTTGGGCATTACTTGACTAATGCTCTTTTAGCCGGAGATATGAATGCAGTTGTCGGATGCACACTGCTTGTAGGATTTCTCTTTGTCATTATTAATTTATTTTCTGATTTGCTTTATCGAATCTTTGATCCGAGGACACGTTGAATATGACAATAACTAATCATCATGAATCGCAATCGTTATTTTCTTTGGGGCGTTGGTTAAATGAATCTGTTCCACGGTCAGTATTGCAGGCAAATGTACAAAGAATTTATCATGCATGGATCAAGTTTTCTCATAATTTTTCAGCTCTATTCGGTCTGATTATTGTTTTTATTATTGTCTTATGTGCAATTTTTGCTCCTTGGATTGCTACTGATGATTTTGTTAGCAATGATCTTGCACATCGATTGCAGCCACCCTCTATGTTACATTATTTTGGAACAGATGAATTGGGGCGTGACATTTTTAGTCGTATCATTTTTGGCGCGCGTATTACGCTTTATATTGTTTTTCTCACTACAATTATTGTGGGGCCGGTAGGACTCATTGTTGGGGCTGTATCTGGCTATGTAGGAGGATGGGTTGATACTACTTTTATGCGCATTGTTGATATTTTTCTCGCTTTTCCAGCTTTGATTTTAGCTCTTGCTTTTTCAGCGGCTTTGGGACCAGGTATTGAAAATGCATCTATTGCCATTTCGATTGCAGCATGGCCGCCAATAGCGCGTTTAGCACGTGCTGAGACTCTGACAATACGTTCATCTGATTATGTTTCTGCTATTCGTTTGCAAGGGGCATCTGCCTGGCGGATTATTTTATTTCATATTGCACCGATGTGTATTCCTTCAGTAGTGATACGGTTAACATTAAATATGTCTGGAATTATTCTAACCGCTGCTGGTCTTGGTTTTTTAGGGTTGGGAGCTCAACTACCAAGTCCTGAATGGGGAGCAATGCTTTCATCTGGTCGTGAATTTATGATGACGAATTGGTGGTTAGCGGCAATACCGGGTTGTGCAATATTATTAGCAAGTCTTGCTTTCAATTTGTTGGGTGATGGACTTCGTGATGTATTGGATCCACGCAATGGCTAAAAAATTATTAGAGATAGAAGATTTACGTATCGCTTTCCCCACAAGGCGTGGCATTGTAGAAGTTGTGCGCGGCGTTAGCTTTTCTGTTGGAAAAGAAAAAATTGGAATTGTTGGCGAATCTGGGTCTGGAAAATCAATGACTGGACGTGCAATACTCAGACTAAGTCCAAGAGCAGCAATTGTCAAAGCTAAAAAAATGCGCTTTGATGGTGTTGATTTATTGCGTGCAAGTGAGCCTCAGATGCGAACTATCCGGGGTAAGCGTATTTCGATGATTTTACAGGATCCAAAGTATTCACTTAATCCATTAATACGGATTGGGGAACAGATTATGGAGGCTTACCGTATTCATTATCGTGTTTCAAAAGCTGATGCGCGGGAGCAGACAATTTCTATGTTGGAATCTGTTCATATTCGTGATCCAGAACATGTAATGCGATTATTTCCTCATGAAATATCAGGTGGTATGGGGCAGCGTGTGATGATTGCAATGATGCTTATTCCTAAACCTGATTTAATTATTGCAGATGAACCAACCTCTGCACTTGATATTACAGTAAGACGCCAAGTCTTATCAGTATTAGATGAGCTTGTGACTAAATCTGGAACGGGACTTATTTTTATTAGTCATGATTTGAATATGATTGCTGATTTTTGTGATCGTGTTTTGGTTATGTATGCAGGTCGTGTGTTAGAAGAATTACCTGCGTGTGATTTATCGCGCGCTTGTCATCCTTATACTAAAGCTCTATTAGCGAGTTTGCCACGGCTTGATAATCCTATTGATGTTTTAGCTGTTCCTGAACGCGATCCTGATTGGCTGCATAATCCTACGATTGTTAATGGTGTTGAAGGAGTTACCCCATGACCAATCGTAAGAATATCATTGATGTTTCTAATTTATCGGTAACTTTTGGGCACAGCCACAAAGCAGCAACTGTTGTTAAAAATGTCAACTTTCATATTAAGCATGGCGAAGCTTATGGCTTGATTGGTGAATCAGGATGTGGAAAATCAACTATTTTGAATACATTGGTTGGGCTTATTCCAGATTATAGTGGGCGTTTTGTTTTTGATGGAGAAGAAATCGCAAAAAAAAGAGATAAGAATTTTTTACGCCGTATTCAAATGGTTTTTCAAGATCCTTATGCTTCGCTTCATCCAAGAAAAATGGTTCATACTGTTCTTTCTGAATCTCTCAAGATCCACGGGATGGATAACCCAAAGGAGCGGGTGCATGATGCTTTAAATTCTGTTGGTCTAAATTCTTCATTTCTTTATCGTTATCCGCATGAGTTATCTGGAGGACAACGTCAGCGTATTGCTCTTGCACGTGCTCTCATTATCGAGCCGGAGGTCTTGTTGCTTGATGAGCCAACATCTGCATTAGATGTGTCGGTTCAGGCTGAAATTTTAAATTTATTAAAATCGTTACGAGAGGAAAAAAAGCTCACTTATTTGATGGTATCCCACGATCTTGCTGTTGTGGCACATATCTGTGAACGTGTTGGAATTATGCATAAAGGGATTATTCTTGAAGAGCTTAGTAATGATGATTTGCGCAGTTTACATGCACAGCATAACTATACAAAGATGTTTTTTGAAGCAAGTATTGAGCCTATTGTTCGTAGAGAAGAAAGTGTGTGATGAGTTTTATAAAAGAAGAAAGTATAATTTCTTCTGTTGTAGGTTGCTAGAAATATTTCGCATTGTTGTTGCAAGAAGGAGCTTTTATATTTTTTATAGTGTGAAATTTTTCTATTATAATTTACTAAGAGGGAGTTTAGATATATACTTTTTTAATTCTGTTGGTCGTGCTGCGTTATAAATCATGCAGAGGCTCGTAGCGTGTATTATTTTCTAATATTATTATACTTTTTTTTGATTATAAATTTATGTTTAGAAGTTTTTATTGTAGAACTTTGAGTGCTCGGTTTGTGAGCGATTACAGGTGATTCATGATGCTGTATTTTCCGAAAAATTTGGTTCTTTTGTAGAGTTTAGTTTTTATTGTTTTTTACTCTTAAAAAGAGGTTCATTGAAAGAAAACAGATTTTATGAATAAGAAAGGCAGCATATTATGTTGCCATTTTTGATAAAGTGTATACGTATAACAATACGTCTGTTGTTACAGTCTTATCTTGAAACTAATAGCGTATTCTACTTCAAAAAACAGCACAGTTAAAACTTCTTATTTTGATCGCTCAAAAGGGCAGCAATACCAAGTCAAACATAAGACAGGGGTTAGCGGACCTGTGCGTCGTCTGCGGACTTGTTATACCTGCAAGGAAGAGGCGTTAGCAGCAGCGGCATCAGAATCAGACCGACTTTGCCGTGCTGTGGGGAGTGGTTCTTTGACCCTTGAGGGTTATCCAGAAATCATGGCCGATCAACCTCTTTTGCTACAGGGGTTCCGCAGCGAAATCAATGGTTCATGGAAAGCCGCAACCGTCACCCATCGCTATGAGAAATCAAGCGGATACACCACAGAAATTACACTGGAAGCACCAAACAAAAGGGAGGAGAGATAAAATAAATAAAGGCTGGAAATAGAGGCTGGTAGGAAAAAAATCAAAGAGACAGCTTGACCCTTTGATCGGCGTTGAAGAGTATTGAGACCAAAATCAAAAGTTCGTACTTTGGTGTGGAGGTAAGGAATTGATGCAAGTTGCACCAATTGCTGAAATGAGCAGAGCAATTTCAGATCACAATGAAATCGCCTGTGAGGGAAATGAAAAATCAAAGGTGCACCTTGCACCTTTGATCTGTCGTGATGCCTCCTGAAATCAAAATGCAATGTCTGCATTTTGGGTGGGAGAGAAGAATAGGGACAACTTGATCCAATTGCATGAGTACAGCAATGGGGTAATGTTTATCCAATTCCTAAAAGAGCAATAGTGCAAACATTGCACAATTGCATACTGAAGAGCAATTCGGTCAACTTGACCCAATTGCTTAAACATTTGTCTCTTTAGTAATGTGCTTATGATACAGAAAAATTATCAGTCAATTTGACTAAAAGAGGTCACTACATCTTATAAATGCTGCTTCTCAAATAATCCGACTTGGGCTCAAGAACTTATCATTTCAAATTGTGATTTTTAGAAGAAAAGAAAAAAAACTCATTCAAAGGGTCTTTAAGTGACCTTTTAGAACCCCTTAAAAAACCCTGTGAAAAAAAATAAATTGGTGCAAAACTAGGTGGCTAATAGTGCAAAACTAGGTGGCAAACTACAGCTGGCAAGCTACAATACTGAAAAAGAAACGGTAGCGGAGGAGGGATTTGAACCCCCGACACAAGGATTATGATTCCTCTGCTCTAACCTACTGAGCTACTCCGCCTAAACTAAATAAATATGACTGCAACTTATCTCACCTTTTGCGGATATAAGAGGTAGAATAGTAAGATGTCAAGCATCGTTTTTAAGCTTTTTGCTTGTCATTCTATTTTATCCTCGATATGGAGTATAGGGAAATATAATTTTTATATGATGAGTAGGGTAGGCATAAAAATGGTGCCACGTGTAGCGGTTTTAGGGTGCGGTCATTGGGGTGGAAATCATATACGAACACTCCAGAAACTTGGAGCTTTAGTAGCAGTTTCTGATGTTAATGTTGATCGTGCTGCAAGTTTTGCAAATATGTATGGCGTGGACGTTGTTGCGCCTGATGATCTTTTTGCTCATAACGATATTGATGCACTGGTATTTGCGTTGCCTCCACAATTTCATACAGAAAATGTTATACGTGCTGTTGAAAATGGTAAAGATGTCTTGGTTGAAAAACCTATTGCCTTAAATGTCGCTGATGCTGAACGTCAAGTGCAGGTTGCCAGCCAATATGAACGGATTTTGATGGTGGGGCATATTGTGCGGTTTCACCCTGCTTTTGAAAAAATGTGTGAATTGGTAGAAAAGGGAGAATTGGGCGATATACGTTATATATATTCTCACCGATTAGGTTTTGGGAAATTTCATACACAAAGCGATGCTTTATGGGATCTTGCTCCTCATGATCTCTCAATGATTTTGGCTTTGACAGGATGTGAACCCTCAGAAATTCGAGGTGAGGGAGCTGCTGTCATTGATCAGTATTCTGATTTTTCTCATATTCATATGACTTTTCCAAATGGTATACGTAGTCATCTTTTTACTTCACGCCTTAATCCCTATCGTGAAAGGCGTTTAACTATTGTTGGTACAAAGGCTATGCTCGTTTTTAATGATATGGAACCATGGGATCGTAAATTGGCATTACACCGTTTTGCCGTTTGGAAAGAGAATCAAGAATGGGCCTTTAGCACTGATGAATTGGATTACATTGATGTTTGTGAAGATTTACCGCTTACTTGTGAATTGCAACATTTTCTTCATTGTATTGAAACGCGTCAATCGCCTCGCACAAATGGTGATGATGCTCTTGCTGTTTTACGGATTTTAACTGCTGCTAGTGTCAATTATCATAGATAAAAGAGATAAATAGTATTTTTGCATTCTTGTGATTATCAATGGAGTTAATATGCAATTCATCGACCTTGGAGCGCAGCGTGTGCGCATTGAAGATAGAATTAATTCTGCAATTGCGCATGTGATCGCTAGTGGTAAGTATATTTTAGGGTCAAAAGTTACAGAGTTTGAAAAGCAATTAGCAGATTATCTTGGCGTTAAACACGTGATTGCATGTGCTAATGGAACTGATGCGTTGAAGATGCCTCTTATGGCTCAAAACATTGGTTTAGGTGATGCTGTTTTTTGTCCTAGCTTCACGTTTTGTGCAACTGCTGAAGTTGTCGCTTTGGTAGGGGCCGAACCTGTTTTTGTTGACGTCCTTCCTGATACATTCAATATTGATGTTGAGAAACTTTGTGAAGCAATAGAAATGATTAAAAGAGAGGGGCGTCTTAAACCAAAGGCAATTATTGCTGTTGATTTATTTGGGCTTCCTGCTGATTATGCGCAAATTGCTAAAATAGCTATACAGGAAAATCTTTTTGTTATCGAAGATGCTGCCCAATCGATAGGGGGAAGAAGCGGTAATATTATGTGTGGAGCTTTTGGTAATGTTGCCGCAACAAGTTTTTATCCTGCAAAACCATTGGGATGTTATGGCGATGGAGGTGCTATGATGACCAATGATGATAATTTAGCGGCACTTTTACGCTCTATTTTGTTTCATGGTAAAGGTGAAACGCAATATGACAATGTGCGTATCGGTATGAATTCGCGCCTAGATACTATTCAGGCTGCAATTCTGCTAGAAAAGCTTGTAATCTTTGAAGATGAGATGGAAAAACGAGTGGCAATTGCTCGACGTTATTCCAATGGCTTAAGAGGTATTGTCACAGTTCCAGAAGTGGGAGAGAATATGCGTTGTGCCTATGCTCAATACACTATTAAGGTGGAAGAGCGTGATAGATTAAAGGACTATTTACAGAAAAAATCTATTCCTACAATGGTTTATTATAAGACTCCCTTACATCAACAGCCAGCTTATAAAAACTTTCCTTATGTAAAAAATTCTCTTTCTGTTTCCGAGTCTTTGGTAGATTGTGTTTTAAGTTTACCTATGCATCCTTATTTAACGCAAACTGATCAGGATATAATTATCCAAGGAATAAGGGATTTTTACCATTCTTGAGAGAAGATTTTTATCCTGAAAGCTGGTTTAGTAGGGAGCTTTGTTTTTGTTATTTTTTTGGAGGGTATGTTTGATTTGTAATTAAAAAATAAAGTCAAAATAAGCAGTCCTTCTGTTAAAAGAATGGCTTACGTATCAAAGACATGTCTTATTAAAAATAAGCTATGTACGAGGTATTTTTTTTGTGGAGGCTACTTTTTCGCGAATAAGTGATGCCAGGTCGTTTTTGCTTTTAGAATTTTGGATCAGTATGTTTATCGGGAATGATTCACCCTCTTGTAGTGCTATTTGAGCAGCTAACGTTGCTGCTAATTCCTTTGTTTCTTCACGCAGCTCGTTTAAGAGTTGCTGGTGCGTTGTGGTATCAAGCTCATTGGTTTGAATTTTTTGTAAAAGTTGCTGATAATGTGCGATTTTTTCACGCATGGTTTTGATTTCCATTATAAAAACGTTTGTTGCAACGGCATTTTGTTCGATTGTGAGTGTTTCTTTTTGGGAAAAAGGTGTATTTTGTGTGGGAAGACATAATCGATAAAGCTGTTCGGTTACTTGGCTGAGTTGTACTTTCTGTTGGGCATATTTTTTTTGCAAAGAATCGTATTTTTGTTCATCACGTACTCGTTTTACAGCATGTTGTGCACAAAGAAAATCATGGTTTGCTTGTATTTCAGTGTGTGATAACGGAATTTGCGCAGAAACATATTTATGCGCAAAGTGAAGGGCTCTGCGCCAAATAATAGGGGCAAAAAACACGAGTAACCAAGAAGTGCAGGCAACTCCAAAAATAAAAAAAATAACCGATTGGATAAGCATAAATCCCCTTTTCAATGAGAATCCGTTTAAAATGGATTCCATGTTGGTCTGTGTGTCAATTTTAAATATCCCACATTTATGCCAAGGCGTGCACCAATTCCTGTGCGTACTGGAATTAACAAGACATTATGGCGTTTAAGGACATGAAAACCAACACCTGCTATTAAATAGGCCGAGCCTGAAATACCACCATAGCGCCCCCATAAATTATTTATACTATTAAGATCATAAACTAAGATCATTAAACGGGAACCTTGTCCGCCAAAATCCCATCCCACGGAGGGACCTTGCCAAAAAACTTTATGCTGACCATAGTTTTTGGTAAAAAGTATCCCTTCACCATAGGTTAATCCAGCAAAAAAAGCACCAGAAGCTTCTTCTCCTAAAATATAGGCATTTGGATAACCGTATTGTGAAAAGATCTTTTGAATTGCTACTGCCATACTGCTAACGGTTTTTCCAAAAAAAATATGACCAGAATCAATAATTTCTTGCAGCGAATAATAGGGTTCATTTTGTTCTATTGGTTGAATTTGAGCATTTGCAGTGTTCATGATTACGAATAAAAGGAAGATTACAGATACAATACTTTTGTACCAGCATTTTAGAAGAGAGAGAGCCATAGAATTTTTTCCTTTTATTAGTTACGAACAAAAGATAATATTAGGATTTTCATTCTATTCAAATAAAAAATAAGATATAAGGTTATTTGAATCTTATTCTGAAAAAATTAGCATGATTATTAAAGTTCCATGTATGTATGCATTGGATGTTAAGATTTTTCCTTTAAAAGGAAGCTTATTTTAAGATTCTTGGAGTTCTCAAAATTATGACGTTAGCTGTTTCTTTGAAGCCTACCGATCTTGCTGCTTTGCTTTGTAGCCGTATTTGCCATGATTTGATTTCACCTGTTGGTGCTATTCAAAATGCGATGGAGCTTTATGATGAGGGGGGGGCTGAAGAAGATGCTTTGCAATTGGTGCGCTGGTCCGTTGCGAGTGCTTCTGCACGTCTACAATTTGCACGATTGGCTTTTGGTTTTGCAGGGACAAGTGGGGGACAAATAGATACATGTTCTGCTGAGCAGGTTGCGCAACAATATATGGAGGAAGAAAAAGCAATTTTAAAATGGCAAGCTCCCTCTCTGCTTTTACCAAAAAATGAAGTTAAACTTTTACTTAATTTGTTATTGATTGCAAACGCAACAGTTTCTCGTGGGGGAGAAATCATTGTTATGATTTTGCAGGAAGAAAATAAACGTGTCTTTCGCTTTGAGATTTTCGGTAAAACTTTATGTATTCCTTCTCATTTTATTGCGTTATATAATGGGAATATTCATGGAGAATTTATCGATGCTCATACTATCCAGTTTTATTATACAGTGTTACTTGCTGAGATGACAGATGTACAAATAAATATTGATAAAACTGAAAGTTGTATTATTTTGGAAAGTATAAAAAAGCTTTGAATAAGATAGAGGTGCTTAAGTTGTGTTGAGAAAAGAGGGTTTAGATTGTATCCGCGAGCGATAAAGTTATATCTGTAAACGGGAACAGTAACTTTTTTGGGCTTTGAGCATTCTCATATATAAGAGATTCTTAGTGTGCGAGCCTTTTATTGTAACAGAAAAAAATCCCGGCCCGCTACACTCCGAGATTTTACAATGTGCATTCCACTGCTTAAGCGGTTTTACGTACGGTTTCTTCGACCGGATCACGTAACACATAGCCGCGTCCCCAAACTGTATCAATGTAATTTACATGAGAAGAGATTGCTTCCAATTTCTTCCGCAGTTTACAGATAAAGACATCGATAATTTTAAGTTCTGGTTCATCCATTCCACCGTAGAGATGATTGAGAAACATTTCCTTGGTGAGCGTAGTCCCTTTGCGTAGAGAGAGAAGTTCTAGCATCTGATACTCTTTACCAGTTAAATGAACGGGATGTCCAGCAACTTCGACTGTTTTTGCATCAAGGTTAACGGTGAGATCGCCGGTAACAATAATCGATTGTGCATGCCCTTTAGAGCGACGAACAACTGCATGAATACGCGCAATTAACTCATCCTTATGGAATGGCTTTGTCATATAATCATCCGCACCAAAACCAAAACCACGCACCTTGTCTTCAATGGCATTCATGCCGGAAAGAATGAGGACAGGGGTTTTTATTTTTGCCAATCTTAGGGTTCGCAAGACATCATAGCCTGACATATCAGGTAGATTCAGATCAAGCAAAATGATATCGTAATCATAAAGCTTACCTAAATCAATGCCTTCTTCACCTAAATCAGTGATATAGACATTGAAGTTTGCGGACTTTAACATTAACTCGATACTTTGAGTCATTGTTTTATCATCTTCAATTAATAATACGCGCATTTTAGATCCCTCACTTTGCTCCTTCGAATCAAAAGAAGCACTCTTGTTTTATAACAGCTGGTAAAACCGCTGTTGATAAAAACAACCCATGAAATCAAACACTTCTAATAAAAGTGTCTATGAAAATTTCAGCGGTACGCGCAACAATCACCACTGAACTACTCACTATCTATGATAGTGGTTAACAAAATATTTTTATTTTTGAAAGAGGATATAAAATTATTTTAGAAAAATCGCGTATTTTTTAATTAATGAAAAAATGAAGTGCTTTTTCCACTAACCTTAATTTTAAAAAACTTATAAAGGATTCTTTGTAAATTACTTTTTTACAATTTCAGTGTTTATTTACTGAGCTTTAAACCTCCTCACTCTATAGTGTAGGTGAAAAGTAAAGAAATGGTTATATTTCTTTAAAGCAGGCTGTGTTCACAGGTACTTTAAGGGAAGGCGGATAATGTATTTGCAAGTTAAAAAATGAACGGTTTTCGTTAGAAAGGCTATAACTAAAGGTATATGAAAGAGCATGAATGCAAGTTTTGAGTTGGCGTAATCGAGGAGTAGTAAGTATGAAGCCACGGGAGAGTATGGTGCGATTGAGAATGTTTCAAGCGCGTGGAAAGCGTCGTGAAATTGCACAGCTTGAGATGATGATCGCAGAATTTGAGAGAATGGTGTTAGAACTGGAAGCGCAAATTATAAACGAAGAACGTAAATCTGGAAACAATGATGTCCATCATTTTGCTTATTCTACTTTTGCCCGTGCAGTGCGGCAAAGGCGCGATAATCTTATAAATTCGATTCGTGATTTGCAGAATCAAAAAACAAATGCTGAAATTGCTCTCCATGAAGTCAATACAGAGTTGCAACACGCACAGCTTCTTGAGGAACGGGAAAAGAAGGCAGCAGCAAATAATGAGAGTGTTGTAATTCATTCGAGCTCAATGACTGGATGATAAAATCCATAGTTTGAAAATAAATTCTTTGAGATACTTCTGTGCTGAGAACACAATAAAACAGCCAAACTTTTATCAAGTTTGGCTGTTTTAGGAGTATTTTAAAGCCGTTACCAAATCATTATCAATAGCAATTAATGCCTGTAATGTTGAATTCTGGTTGTCCGTAATCCAGCTAAACCGTGTTCATCGATCAAACTTTGCCATGAAAGAAATTCTTCTACTGTCAAAGTATAGCGTTGACACGCCTCATCAAGACTTAATAATCCACCTCTAACAGCCGCAACAACTTCAGCTTTGCGGCGGATCACCCAGCGCCGTGTTGTTTTTGGCGGTAGATCGGCGATTGTAAGTGGATTTCCATCTGGTCCAGTAACATATTTCATTTGTGTTTTTATAAAATTGGTCATTCGTATCCTCTACCTTTAGTCAAGGACTTGATTCGTTTATAAAACATGAAATTTAAAAAAGAGCTAAACACATTGAAAGAAAAAATTAATAAAGTAAACCAACATATAAAAATATGGGGCAAATTGAAATGGAGTGAAGAGCTTATTACAATGTTTTTATAGAAGTTTTTTTAAAAGAGCAAAAAGGATTTTCATTGTGCCTTATTTCCATCACTCTTTTTTTGTTTGCAGCCACTATAAAGAAAGTAATGCTACTGGTTGTGGAAAGAATAAAAAAACAATATAACGGATCAGAACATTAACTAATGGGTGTCTGTTAACTAGAGAATGACTACATGTTTTTGAACAGCCTTGATTTACCAGGAAAACCTGAGAATTCCCGTGTTGTTGTAGCAATGTCGGGTGGGGTTGATTCGTCGGTTGTTGCAGGACTTTTGAAAAAAGAAGGGTATAATGTCATTGGGATTACGCTGCAGCTTTATGATCATGGTGCTGCAGCACATCATCGGGTGGGGGCGTGTTGTGCTGGACAAGATATTGAAGATGCACGCCGTGTAGCAGAAACACTGGGGATACCTCACTATGTTCTTGATTATGAAAAGCGATTTCGAGAAGCGGTGATTGATCCTTTTGCAGAAAGTTATGCACACGGGGAGACTCCTGTTCCGTGTGTAGCATGCAATCAGACTGTTAAGTTTGCTGATTTATTAGCAACTGCGCGCGAATTAGGTGCAGATGCTTTGGCGACGGGGCATTATATTCGTTCGCGTCCCCATGGTGCGCATCGGGCGCTCTTTCGTCCTCTTGATAGTGATCGTGATCAGAGTTATTTTCTTTTTGCAACAACACAAGAGCAGATTGATTATTTGCGTTTTCCACTTGGTGACCTCCCAAAAGCACGTGTTCGTGAGATAGCAGCAGAAATGGGCTTTGTTGTTGCAAATAAGCATGACAGCCAAGATATTTGTTTTGTTCCGCAAGGAAAGTATTCTGATGTTATCACGAAATTGCGTCCAGAAGCTGCTAATCCTGGGGTTATCGTGCATATCGATGGACAGGTTTTAGGAAAACATTCGGGAATTGTTCATTATACTATTGGTCAGCGTCGTGGTATTGGTGTTGCGACAGGTGAAGCGCTTTATGTCGTTTATCTCGATGTGGAAAATGCGCGTGTTATTGTTGGCCCGCGTGAAATGTTGGAAACACATAAGCTTTTTTTACGTGATGTAAATTGGCTTGGGGATGAGCCATTGGATAATTTTCCTTCCGATGGTGTCGAGGTGGCTGTAAAAGTTCGTTCAACGCGCCCTCCACATCTTGCTCGCTTACATTATCAGGAGGGCATTTTTTCCGTTGACTTATTGGAACGTGAAAATGCTGTCGCACCAGGGCAAGCCTGTGTTCTTTATGATGGAAATGGTAATGAAGCACGAGTTCTTGGGGGCGGATTTGTGACACATTCAGAACGTGCTGCTGATACTGAAGTGATGTTGAAGCGCGTTTTGTACAATATGGAAACAGACGCTGCTGTTGCTTCCGAGCTTAAAACAACCGCTTCTTATAAATGAAAATGATATCCTCGTGGGATTGTTTACAACTTAAGGTGTTATCATTTTTAGGAAAGTTTATCAAAATCGCTAAAATGTGCAAGTGCAATACCTGTTGCTGTGGAAACATTGAGACTGTCAAAGCCGTGAGCCATCAGAATACGTAAGGTTTCTGACTTTTGTGGCACATGGGCTGGCAAGCCATCACCTTCTGTTCCCAAAATAAGCGCTATCCTTTTTGTTTTTTTTGCTTTCTTGAGAGTGCGTGGGGCAGAGGGGGAAAGCGCGTAAGCATGAAAATTTGCATCATTTAGCGTTTCTAAAATGTTATCAATATTGGCGCTTTGCGTATAGGGTACTTTGAGTGTTGCGACCACAAAAACCCTGATTGATTTGCGGTAAAGCGGATCGCATGAAGTTTTATCAACAATAATGCCATCATTGGCAAAAGCGGCTGCATTGCGAAAAATAGCACCCATATTATCATGATTAGAAATACTACATAAAACAAGAATCAAAGCTTTTTATGGTAAATCTTGTAAAAAATTTTGTAATGCTGGGAGCGTTTTGCGTTTACCGATATCGAGTATACCACGATGAATATGGAAACCCACAATATTATCCATGATTTTTTGCGGAACGCAGTAAATGGGACATGTTGGTTGTGTTTTCTCTAAAAGGGGCATAAGTCTAGGAAGGCGTTCATTCACCATGAGCAGTGAGAGAGCAAAAAACTCTTTCGGATGCAGCAATGTTGACAATATTACTTTGCCTTCAGCAATAAACTGATGTTGTCGTCCAACAAGATCTTTTTCACGAATATTATGACAATCTTTCAGACGTGTATCATTAGTTTCGTAGATTGGTGTAATATTCGAATGTATACGGGGTTTTTAGTACTCTTTTTTTAAATTACTAGATGTTAAATATTTACTTTATTTTGAAGAAAAAGATAAAAAATTTTATTATTTTAAAATCTATAGTAGAATTTGTATTGACATAATACAACTATAGGTATAGTATAAAAATACCGAGTGCAGGACAATGTATTTTGTTTTTACATCGGGTGCAGGGTTTTAGGTCCCCGCTATTTCCTATGCCCTGCATACCCTTAGTTGTTAAGGGAAAAGAATCTGGGTCCCCAATGCCCAGATTCTTTTTTTGTTTTGTGGGGGCATTTTCTTTTTTCTTTGTTCCTGAAGATGATTGTTGTTTTAGCAGTTGTGTTTTTTGAAGACAGTTAAGGTGTAAGATTACAGCAGAATGCTTAAGCGATATTTTTTGCTATGTGCAATTATACTGATATATTTACTGGTTTGATGCTCATAGAAAATTGAATGATGGCGTGGAAATATGCTGCATTTGAGAAAAAACAGGTGTTTTTTCAATTGTAGGGATGTAGCAGCGTTACGCTGCTCAAAAATTTATTGATAATCAGGGCCATATATTTAATTTCTCTTAGAGCTTTATTTTTATTGTTTGCGTCATATCTGCATTACTTTATTTGTTATATTATATCGTATAGCTGAACAGTTGTTGCAATAACAATGGTAGGGCTCTGTGCATTGTTCATTGTATTGTGAAGCTTCTGTGATATTGAAGAGATATTGGTGGTATGTCAAAAATATCATAAGGTATACGGGTGAAAGTATTATTCCTTATTGAGTGAAGAAGAGGGTATAGATATGGCTGTAAAAATCAATATACAAAGCTTAACTTTATACTCTATTTTCGTTGCTTGTACGGTTTTTGCTTTGAAATATTGGGCATATTACATCACTGATTCTGTTGCACTTTATTCTGATGCATTGGAATCAATCGTAAATATACTTGCTGCATTGGCGGCATGGTGGGCTGTTAAAGTCAGTATGAAGCCGGCGGATCATGATCATCCTTTTGGACATCATAAAGCGGAATATTTTTCTGCGATTCTTGAAGGAATCCTCATCATTGTAGCGGCAATTATCATTTTAAGAGAAGCCTGGATAGCTCTTTCGACCGTTAAATTATTGCAAAAACCTGGGATATGGATCGTTATGCATCTTGGTGCAAGTGTCATAAATTACATGTGGGGTTGGATTCTGATCCGGCAGGGAAAAATTCACCGTTCACCAGCTCTTAAAGCTGATGGAGTGCATTTCATAACAGATGTTTTTACTTCTCTTGCCATTTTAATTGGTTTGGTGGCTGGATTCGTGGGTGGATGGGGCATCTTGGATCCGATTTTAGCAATAATTGTTGCCGTTAATATTCTTTTGCAGGGGTGGAAGGTGATTAGCAGTGCCGTTCAAGGGCTAATGGATGTTGGAGTTGAATTGAATGAAACTATGCGGATTCGTGAACTTATTTCTTCAAATGCACATGGTGCGCTTGAAGTCCATGATTTGCTTACGCGTGTTGCTGGTAGAGTCACTTTTATAGAGTTTCATTTGGTTGTACCCGCAGCAATGTCGGTAGGAGAAGCACATCAGATTTGCGATAAAATTGAAGCTGTTCTTCAAAAAGAATTTGATAATGTGCGTATTTCTATTCACATTGAGCCTGAAGATGAGGCGAAATTGCCCCTAGGTACAACGGTGATACCTTTTATATAAAAAATTCTCTGTAGGTGCGTAAATATTGTGCTTGAAGATGGTGAGATAAGACACATTCATGCTTATTAAAAATATAATGCTCACCTGTGTCTGGTCTCATTTTTTGCATCAACTAAGCAAAAAATAAAGTTGAACTGGATATTCAGGGCAGGACTTTTTCGGTAAGCTTGTGAAGTGAATTATATAAGTGGTTAGTAGATGGAACGCATTCGAAATCAATCACTCTGTTATCAGATTTGCAGTTAGGAATCTACCTCTTTTGGGGTAATGAAGAAATAGAAGGATATGAGCCCAAAAATTATTTTCATTATTTTTGCAACTTTGAGATGTTCTGACGAGATATTTAAAGGTTAATTGTTTCAGTACACGCTATTTCATTTTTTTGATTGATAAGACTATATCGTTGCAATTGGCAGCTCCATTGAAGGTTTTCGCTTTCAATGGCGAATAAGTTGAAACCCGCGGGCGGTTTTTTATCACCAAAAGCTTGTGATGCAGAAGCAACACCAACAACAGGAATTTTTCCCGTTGTTCCTTTAACACTATTCAATGTGGGAAGATGGGTATGTCCGTGAAGAACGAGTTCACAGCCGTGACGTTTGATGATGCCTAGAAAACGCTCGATGCCCCATAACTTTTTATGCCAAGCGGTTGCATGATAAAAGGGGGGATGATGTATCATGACGATACGAAAAAGATTGCGCATTGCAGCCTCGTTTAAAAGTTGTGATAAAGTTTGTGCTTGCTTTTTGCCAAAATAACCAGAAGCTTGAAAAGGTGGTGTAGCAATAGCCGAAGAGACACCTATAATGGCGACATTACTGCGAATGCGCATATAAGGGAAGGGAAGAGCATTTTTTTGAGGAAAATCACCTGTAATCCAAGGCTGGAAAAGAGTGCAAGCTTTTTGCAATGCTCCACGGACATAGGCGTCATGATTGCCAAATGTTAAAGAAATATTTTGAGGCTTTCCTTGGTTAAGCAACCAATTGTGTGCTTGTTCAAATTCTTTATCAAGAGCAAGATTGACAAGATCACCAGAGATTACAAGATGATCAGGATTTATCTTTTTCAAGGCATCCATTAAAGTTTCTAGGACATTTGTTGCCATTTGATCTTTACGTTTTCTTTGCCAATTAAGATAGCCGGTAAGACGCTTTCCACAAAGTTCAAATAAGGAAGGTTGTGGTAGGGGGGAAAGATGCACATCCGATATATGAGCAAGATAAAACATAGACATTAGCATAGCGTTGAAAACGATTTAAGCAACAAAAAATAGTATAGACAAGCTAGTGCACTTTTGAGGCAAAAGAGAATTATAAAATCAAGAAATAATCGGAAATTTATATTTTATTGGTTTTTTAATGAAAAAAGACAGCATAACACATCGTATTGTTATTTATTTTTCTGTAGGATGCGCACGATTGCAAGATCGTGGTATCAATTCTTAAGAGTTCTTAACGGCTTTCACGATACCACGTGCTGTTCAACAGTAAAAGACAAGAAAGTAGTGCAAAGATTCCAGAAAAGATCGAAAAATAGACACTGTTAATTAAACGGGTCTGTGTTGCTTCTTTCAAAACAATTGAATGGGCAAGAGGAGATGTTGAGCTTGTTTGCGATTGAATTAGTTTGAGTGGAGGAAGATTAACACCTTCTTTTCCTTTTTCGCGTAGACGCACGGTGTATCCACCGGTGTGTTTACTGATAGGGGCTAGTTTTTCTTTCGTTGAAATTAAATCAAACAATTCGAGATTATCAAGTGTGCCTACAGAAGAAAATGCTGTTAAATCGCCATTTTTGATGCTGAAAATTCCCGTTTCATCGGTATTAATAGCTGTTGTAAAGACTCCTTCTTGCTCTTTTGTGAGGGTGATATTTTCTTTTTTTCCAGAGGGAAAGGTTATATAGGCTGGTTCTGGATGATCTTTGAGTGTTTGGCGACGAATTGTTAAACGATGATGGTTGCTGGTAGCACTTAATTTTTCCTCTTCAAGTTCTGGTTCTTTCATAAGCCAATGGGCAATTCGGCGATAAAGAGCGGCATAAGGACCTCCACCTTCGAAACCTCTTGCCCAAAGCCAACTTTCGTCGGAAAGTAGCATGCCTACACGGCCTTTATCAATATGGGAAAGAAGTAAAAGTGGTTGTTCATCAGCACCTTTCATCAGAGTCGTGCCTTTGTGTATGTTTTGAATGGCAATTTGTCGTAGCCATCTTCCCCACCGAGATGCTGGATAGGTAGGCGTTGCAAGATCTCTTGTGACAGGATGACGTTCACCTTCTTTGGTTAATGTGGGTCGAAAAGGCTTTTGAATAATAACACCATTGGGTAATGCGGGGAGAATGCTTATTAAAGGTGTTTTTGCCAGTGAATTTTCTTTGGTAAACTCTGGTCCTGTTACTATCAGTAACGCACCGCCCTTTTGTACATACTGAGCGATATAATCATAATAGATTAATGGGAAAACAGCAGAATGTTGATAGCCATCAAGAATGACAAGATCAAAATTATCAATCTCTTCAACAAAGAGCTTTCTTGTGGGGAAGACCACAAGTGATAATTGGCTTGATGGTGTATTATCTGCTTTGTTGGGAGGACGCAAAATGGTAAAATGAACAAGATCTATATTAGAGTCACCTTTCAAAAGATCACGCCATGTTCGTTCACCATTGTAAGGCGCACCTGAAATAAGAAGGACACGCAAATTTTCTCTAATGCCTTCAATAATAGCTATAGCGTGGTTGTTTTCAAAGCTTAATTCACCTTTGTGCACATCGGTGGAAACTTGAATGATATTTTTTTCAGCGTGAGGAAGGCTGATTTCAGTTTGGAAAATGACACCAGGGGTCACAGAATAATGACCAACTTCTTGTCCATTAATGCTCACAGTAATATTTGCTTGCGTTGGTAGAGATTCTTGGAAGTGTCCTTTATCTTCTACCAAGATGGAGAGCGTTTGTGGTTTATTAATAAGGGCAAAACGAGGGGGAGAAATAATTTTGATTTGGCGGTCAAATTCATCTGACCTTCCTGTTATGAGAGCATTGATGGGTGCTTTATGATGAAGGTCTGAAATGTAAGGAATGTCATGCACTTGTCCATCGGTGATAAAAATTGTACCTGCATAACGAGATGATGGGATATCAGATGTTGCTTGGGTTAAAGCATGAAACAAATTTGTTGAGGGAGCATATTGATTATCAGCAAGTTTTCCAGCTTCAATAAAGCGTGGTTCAAATTGTGGATAATGAGCCAATGCATCGATTAATTGCATCCGTGCTTCATCACTATCATTTGTACGTGTACCAAATGTTTGGCTTTTACTGCGATCAATAACAATGCCTACCGTGCTTTTAAGTGGTTCGCGCTGCTCCCTTATAATCATTGGATTAAGCGCAGCAAGGATGAGAGACGCCAATGCCATGAGACGTAATAAAGATCCTTTACGCTGTGTAAAAAGGCCGATAATGACAAAAATAGTGGATATTCCCCCTAAGAAGAAAATCCAAGAAAGAGGCAAGAAAGGCTGAAAAGTAAAGAATGGTATCATTGCTTTCTTTCTCTTTTAAAGCGTTCTAAAAGTGCGGGAACATGAACTTGGTCAGCTTTATAGTTTCCTGTAAGCACATAGATAACTATATTTAATCCTGCACGAAATGCCCAGAGGCGTTGCATTGGATCATTGGGAATAAGGGGGTATTTCCACATGCCTTTTTCATCCAGTGCCCAAGCACCAGCAAAGTTATTTCCGGTAATCAGGAGAGAACTTACATTATCACCGGTAGCAAAAGGATTTTTGTTTTTTTTATTCATTGATGATGATTCAACCCACAAAGGTGAACCACGGTAGAGACCAGGGAAATCTGGCATGATATAAAAAGAACGCGCAATGACATGATCAGTTGATGCGGGCTCAATAGCTGGGATGTTTAATCCTTTTAAGATGATCCGTAATCTTTGTGTGGCAGGAGTGGCATCTCCTTCAAGATTAAGGTTGGTATTTATCTGATCACGCGTGTCAAATAAAATTGTGCCTCCGTGTTTCATAAAGCTATTTATTTTTTCAAGGCTCCTTTGTGTTGGTATAGAACTGTTAACATCAATTGGCCAGTAAATTAGAGGATAGAAGGCGAGTTCATCTTTATCGAGATCAAGAGCTATCACGGAGCTTGGCGAGAGCATTGTACGTTCTGCGATAAATCGGCTGAGTGCTTCTAGACCACTTTTGCTGGTTGTATCAATTTCATGGTTATGTGTGATAACGTAAGCAAGATGTGTTGCGCCAGCTGCTTGTATTATAGTTTCATCATTATTTTCTGTACCTTGCGCATGAACTATTGAATTATATAGAAAAAAGGCAATGAAACTTATTATAAGGGATAAAAAGAGGAGCATATTGCGTCGTCGGTTAAGAGAAAAAGCGTTTCCCCTCCATAAAATAAGGAAATTGTCAAAGGAAAATAATAACATGGCTAATCCTAAAAGTGGGCCAATAAGGTGTTTTTCTTTTGTATCGTAAGATAAAGGACTTCCTTTTAAGGAGGATGGCAATGACGATTGTTTCATCAAATGTGATGAATGATTTAAGAGATTGAGTGCATAAAAACTATTTTTTACACCGTAGAGCCCAGGCGGAGTAAGATAGGAGGGACGGGGTAGATTTTGGGCATCAAGGATCAGTGGAACAACATAAGAGGGAGGTGTTTGTAATTGTCCTTCAGCGGTCATTGTTCGCCAAGGATTTTGTATTGTTGTTTCTTTCTTTATGTGTGTTGGATTTGTGTTTTCATAGGCACTTAATGTGATCAGTTTTTGCAACATTTGCGCAAAAAAACCAGAAAGAGGAAGATTTGACCATGTGGGATCTGGAGCAATATGAATAAGAATGAGTGTTCCTTTGCCGCGATGAGTTGCTGTAATGAGGGGTGTTCCATCAGAAAGACTAAGCCACGTTTTTTCAAAAAGATCTGGGCTTGGCTCTGCTAGAATTTGGCGTGAGATAGTGACATCTTCTGGAAAAGGAAGATCAAAGAATAAGCTATTTTTTGCAAATGGTGCAAGTTTTTGTGGTTTCGTCCAAGACATAATACTGCCAAGCAAACGTTGACCCTGGCGCAGTGGCACCGGAAGTAGACTATCATAGTGTTCTGCGGTACTTAAGTTTTCTCCTGCAAAGCGGATGAGTGTTCCTCCTTTGTTTACAAAGTCAGACAGTTTTTTTTCTGCTTCTTTTGACATGTTTACAATGTCACCTATAATAAAAACAGAAGGATTTTGTTTGAGCAAGTGATCAAGATCAGTTGAAAGTTCTCTTCCGCTCGCTGTTATAAGCTGTGTATATCCTTGTAATGCTTTGATAATGTAGTAAAATGGAGAAAGCAAAGGCTGTGCCATTTCATTAGTATTTGGTGAGAGGAGAGCAACACGGTTTACTCTCTTATGGCTGTCCACTAAGAAGGTAGCAGCAGCGTGGGCTTGGTTGTTGATTTTTATCCAGGCGATATCATTGTGCAGTTCAAGTGGTACATTAAAAGGAACAAGCGCTGTTGTTTCTCCCGCAGCGAAGTTTGTCGTAAATCGTCCGAGAAGTTGATTTTTTGAATCATAAAAGTTCAGTGTAACGGGAGTTTCGCCGCGTGTTGTTGGACGGATAACGCGCACTGCCATGTTTCCATTATTATTTTCTATGGCTGTTATGCCAATTAAATCGGAAATATCAGCTAAGTACCATAAGAATGCTTTGGGTTTTAATTGTTCAATAAGAGCGAAAGTTTGATCATCTGCATCTGTTTTTAATCCATCACTTAAGTAAGCAATATCAAGAGGTTTACCTTTGGTTATTTCAATCAGTTTTTCTAGTGCATGCATACGGTTGACAGGCCATGGACGTGGTTGTAATTGCATTAAATGTTGTTTTATGACTTCCGCAGGGAGAGGTCCTATATTTGAGGTGTCATTTTCAGCTGTCGTAAGAAAATAAATATCTTTTTGGTGTTTTTCTGCTTGTGCAAGGAGGGTTTCGGCAATAGAAATGCGCTTTTTCCATTCTCTTGTAGACGCCCATCCATTGTCAATAATGAGCGCAAGTGGTTGAGAGCCGGAAAGTATAATTGGTTTTTGATTCCAAGTAGGTCGCGCCAACGCAATAATAATAAGCGCTGCTATGGTTAAGCGTAATAACAGTAACCTCCAAGGCGTGTGGTTTGCGGTTTCCTGCTGATTGGTTGGTTTTTGAAGAAAGCGCAAAGGAGGAAAGAGTTCTTTACGCGGGGATGGAGGTGTTATTCGCAATAGCCACCAAATGATTGGTAGAGATAAAAGTCCTAGTAAAAGTAGGGGAGCAGAAAAACTCAAGGAAACCTCCTACTGTAAGATGGTGAGCTCCCCATTTTGTTTGCGAGATGCAAAATGGCTTCTGTAAAAGACTGGTTTGTTGTACTTACATGATAGGTCCATCCTTGGCGTGAGCAAAAGTTTGCTAATTCTTGTCGCCTTGCTTGATAGAGTTTGCAATAGTGTTCACGAAGATTTTCTGCTTTTCCAAAAATATGCTTTTCTTTTGTTTCGGGATCAAAAAATTCTATATGACCTTTGTAAGGAAAGTTTTCTTCTGCAGGATCAGCAATTTCAATTAAGTGAGCTGTGACCTGTTTTGTCGATAAAATGGTTAAATCTTGGATGATATTTTCAGGATGATCAAGAAAATCGCTTATTATGATGGCGTGTGAAAAACGCGTAATAGTGGAAAAATTTGGAAGTGGATTTTCACTTTGATTATTTTCCAAAGCTAGCGCTATGCGTTCTATTACATTGGTTGCCATTGTGGGAGGCATTAAGGTGGGGATAGCAATATGTTCGCCGCTATGTGCAAGCAGTGATGCCAATGCAAGGGTAAGAATGATGGCATAATCACTTTTAGAGATTTTGGAAAAACGCGAACAGTAATGCATAGATGCAGTTTGATCAGGCCAAAGCCAAACTGTTTGTGTCACTTGCCATTCGTGTTCACGTAGGTAGGTGTGCTCGTCACGTGCTGAGCGACGCCAGTCAATACGTGTAATAGATTCTCCCTCAATATAAGGACGAAATTGCCAAAAATTTTCCCCGCCACCCCGTTTACGTTGTCCATGCCATCCAGTTATTACTGTATTGGCGATCTTACGTGCTTGTAAAAGAAGATACGGCATTTTTGCAGCATCTTCATGCAGCTTAGCAGTAAGTGACATTGGGGGCTTTGGCGAAACTTTTTTTCCAATAGCCATTTAGAGAACGTCTTTCATGAGATTGTTGATAATATCTTTTACGGTTATATCTTCAGCACGTGCAGAAAAATTGAGTGCCATGCGGTGTTGTAAGACGGGATAAGCCAATGCTTCAACATCATCAAGTGAGGGAGCTAAACGACCATAATAAAGCGCGCGGGCGCGAACACAAAGTGAAAGCGCTTGTGATGCTCTTGGACCAGGACCCCAAGCAACATAGGTGTTTGCAAGAGTGTTGCCTTTATAAGGGCGTGCCAAACGGACGAGTTTTAAAATCGCTTCGACAATATTTTCTGAGAGAGGTATTTTACGAACGATCTTTTGAATTTTTTGTAGTTTTTGGGTTGATAAAATTGGTTTTGCCTTTTGTTTTTTTTCTTTTGTCGTTTCTAAAATGATACGCCGTTCTGTGGTTATATCAGGATAGTCAATATCAATTTGCATCAAAAAGCGATCCAGTTGTGCTTCAGGAAGTGGGTAGGTCCCTTCTTGTTCAAGAGGATTTTGGGTTGCAAGCACATGAAAGGGTTGTGGTAAATTATAACGGGTACCAGCAACGGTGACATGATATTCTTGCATGGCTTGTAAAAGAGCTGATTGGGTCCGAGGAGAAGCACGATTGATTTCATCAGCCATGAGAAGTTGGGTAAAAATAGGGCCTTGAACGTAGCGGAAATAACGTTTACCGTTTTTATCTGAATCCATAATTTCAGAACCAATAATGTCTGATGGCATTAAATCAGGGGTAAATTGAATGCGTTTTTCATCAAGCCCTAATACTGTTCCCAAAGTTTCAACAAGACGTGTTTTAGCAAGTCCTGGAGCACCGACAAGAAGGGCATGCCCACCAGAAAAAATAGCTATTAAAGCATATTCAATCACATGATTTTGTCCAAAAATAACTTTGTCAATTTCTTGTTGTAGAATATTCAACTCTTTGTATACCGCATCAATATCATCAATGATCATTTGGGCATCATCATTGATATTGGCCTTTTTAAGAGAATTGGATGATGTATCATGTTGACTCATATTTCTTCCTTAAGGCGTTTGTCGCAAAATCGATAATTTTCTTTGTATGATAATGAATATTTTATGATTTGTAGCAGAAAATGAAAAGAAAAGAAGTCTAATATGTTGTTTTTTATTATTCACCCACACAGAGCACTCCATTTGAAGAAAACAAGTGTCTTGCACAAGGGGATGTATGAAAATAATGTTTTTGTAAGAATATCTATTTAAGGCAACGAGGATAATTTTTGAAGGGTTAGAGGGTGATTATAAGGCAAAATTTCAAACAAGTTAAATGGTTGCAGCATAGTGATATCCAAACACTTCTTCGCGTTTTGTCTGTGAATGGTGAAGAAGCGCGTATTGTGGGGGGAGCAGTGCGCAATCAGCTGTTAGAGCTGCCTATTAGTGATATTGATATTGCTACAACTTGTTTGCCGCAACAGGTCATAGTGCGTGCAGAAGAAGCAGGATTTAAAGTTATTCCTACAGGTATTGCGTTTGGTACAGTGACTGTAGTTTCGCAGTCATGTTCTTATGAGATAACAACGCTTCGCTCTGATGTTGAAACGGATGGTCGTCATGCAAAAGTGATCTTTGGGCGTGATTGGAAAAAAGATGCTGAACGGCGAGATTTTACGATTAATGCGCTTTATTGTGATGCTGTTGGCCGCCTTTATGATGACGTAGGAGGTTTGAATGATATTGCTCGCCGAACAGTGCGTTTTATCGGTATTGCAGAAAATCGCATTCGCGAAGATTATTTACGTATTTTGCGGTTTTTTCGCTTTTTTGCTTGGTATGGAGCAGGGCGACCTGACGCACAAGGATTAAAAGCGTGTGTTCGCTTAAAAAATGGTCTGCGAAAACTTTCCTCTGAGCGTATTTGGGGAGAGATGAAAAAAATTCTCATGGCTTCAGATCCAACACGTGCTCTTTTATGGATGCGTCAAAGTAGAATTTTGACACACATTTTTCCTGAAACAGAAAAATGGGGCATTGATGGAATTTACTCATTGGTGAAAGCAGAACAGGCTTTTGGTTGGAAAATCGATCCGTTGTTACGGCTGGAAAGTCTTCTCCCTCCTGATCCTATACGCCTTCATGAAATGGCACAGCGTTTGCGTCTATCTAATAAGGAAGAAACGCGATTAAGGGAATGGGCAGAGTTAAAAATGATTAACCAAAATTGTTCAGATGGTTTTGTGCAAAAACTGATTTATTTTCATGGTCGTCAACCGGTTTTAGATCAATTATCCTTGTGCGTGGCAGCAGCACATGTTGCTACCCTAGAAGAAGATGAAGCTTTGCAGAAAGCAGAAAGTTATGGGAGGCTTTATCAGATTGCTCAAAAATGGCAGATTCCTACTTTTCCTGTTAATGGTACGGATTTGATGAAGAAAGGTTTGTCTAGAGGGCTACTTTTGGGAGAAAAGCTCAAAGAGCTGGAAATGATATGGGTTGAAAGTGGATTTTTAATGGATCGTAAGGCATTATTAGAAAAAATTAATTCATAATATGGGTTTTATAAAGAAGCTTTGTACTTTTTTATAAAGTTTCTCTTTTTTCATTATAACCAATTTGGCGAAGCGCTTCTCCTGCCGTTATGGCTACGCTCATTGCCAGATTTAAAGAACGTGCATGTGGTTGCATAGGAATTTTCAATGCACAATCAACGGATTCATGAACATAATCAGGAACTCCTGCCGATTCACGACCAAAAAGTAAAACATCATTTTTCTGATAGCATATTTGCGTATAGCATGTTTCTGCTTTTGTGCTTAAAAGCAAAAGACGACGGTTAAAATGTTTCATAGCACGTATAAAATGTTGCCAATCAATGTGTCGCTCTAGTGAAGCATATTCGAGATAATCCAATCCTGCTCGTTTAAGATTGCGGTCTGACAGATTAAAACCTGCTGGTTCAATAATGTGTATATGTAAACCGAAACAGGCGCTAAGACGCAAAATTGTTCCAGTATTACCAGCAATATCAGGTTGAAAAAGAGCAATATGAAGTGTCATATGCTCTATAGTATGTTTTTTTCTTCGTGTTTGTAAAGAAGTTCTATTGCTTGTTCAAAAAGTATAATTGAGAAACATAGAGTTTTTTCGTTTAACTGTCCTTTATTCTGTATTTTAGGAGGAAGTTATGTTCCCAAGTTTATTATGAGATGCGCAGAAAGGAAACAATGAAAGATGACAATCATCAATGTATTTTAATATGGATATAAGTTATTGTGAAAATATATTTTCTTTAGAGGGTGCTCAGGACTACTTTGTTCGCAAAGTTTTACGGCATATGAGTGAATCTTATCAGAGTGAGAGCTTTATTGGTGATAAAGATAGTGGGGGATGGCGCCGGCTAAAAAATAGGATTTTATCACTTTTTTACCAATATCAATATAGTCAAAACTGTATGATTTCGATGAAGTGCTAAGGCAAATTGAAGGCAAAATTTAAGTTTTGTTTGTAAAAGAGTTCTGTATAAATCTTATTCCTACGCATAAAGACTTTTGTGTCCAGTGAATTGGTGGTTAGAATGTTGCTTGAGCCAAAGGAATTCCTAGTCTTTACAATAAGCAGCATAGTAATAGTTGATAATATATCTACTGATATTACCTTATAGGTGAGGGTATTGAGGATGGGAAGCATGAAAAATGGGGGAGAATAAGCACTATTTTCTAGAGTGAGGGCTATAAGTTTTTTTGGAGAGAAAATAAATTACATAAATGGTAAAAAGCTTTTCTCGAGGTATTTTGTATGGTTTAGGAAACTGAATAATCAGGGATTGTGCGATGGAGGAGGGTATGGTAAAAGAACGCTTTGAGGCATACCCGCCTTACCGATTCCTTTCTTATATTTTGCTGAGGATAGAATGAGGATAGAATAAGGTGATGACAAAATTTCCTCCTTATTTTCCTAAAAGTGCTCTTGCCCGTTGGTTTGATAGACGTTTGCCTCTTCCCCGTTTTTTACAATGCATTTGTTCTTTTTCCTGTTCCACGTAATCTGAATTACTTTTATACATTTGGCGGTATTTTGACCGTTATGCTTTTGTCATAGCTTTTGACTGGCATTGTTTTGGCACTGCACTACGTGCCAGGTGTTCATTTGGCTTTTGAAACTGGTGAACGATTTAGGCATGAGGGACAGTGTGGTTGGCTTTCTCGCCCATGGCATTCTGTAGGATTTTCATTCTTTTTTATGCTGTTTATATTCATTTAGCGCGCGAACTTTATTATGGTTCTTATAAAAATATGCGAGAAATGGTTCGGGTCACGGGTATTTTTATCCATATAATTATGATGGCAATAGCATTTTTTGGTTATGTGCTGGTTTGGGGGATGATGTCTGTTTCAGCGGCTTCAGTGGTTGCGGGTCTTTTAAAGCTATTCCTTTGGTGGGGAGGTGGTTGCATGAGGCACTTCTTGGTGGTTATAGCGTAGGGCAACCGACGCTTAATCATTTTTATGTTTTCCATTATTTTTTGCCTTTTTATGCTATGCTTCGTGCTATAACGTTTAATATTGGTACTCTTTCATCAACTTTTGTGGGCGTTATTCTATTAGTTGGTTCGGTTTTTGTTTTGATTTTTGTTCCATGGTTAGATCGCTCTAAAATATGCTCCACAAGATATCGACCTATTATAGTATTTTCTTTTGGGCATTCATTGTTGATGTTGTTTTTCCTTGTTGGCTGGAGTCAAGAGAAATTAATGATAGCATTCTTTCATAGACGCAATTGGCTACAGCTTATTATTTTATATTCTTTTTGATTGTTTTGCCGATTTTACCTACTTTTGAAAAGTGGCGTTCTCTTCCTTCTTCAATTACTGAAGATATGAAATAGAAGAAAATAAACTATGGTGAATGCTGTTATTAGATTGATTGTTATAGCGATGATAAGCTTTCCTTTTTGGAGTGTTGCGAGTAATCTCTCTGATAAAAAAGAAGAGTTTGTTCCAGTTTTCATGGGCTAAAATATGTAGCTTTTCATGATTTAAAAGCGCTAGGCTATGATTGGGAACAGATTAAAGCTTTTGCTAAGCAATATGAAATGAGTAATGGTCCTAATCGAGAAGGAAAATTTTTTAAACGCGCTGGTATTGCAACAGACAGCTTTCCTTCTCCCTTTGGTAATGAAGAAGAAGTGAGATTGTTCTTAATGATGCTTATCCTCCAAATCTCTCATTGATAGCACGGGCATGCGTCATATCTTTGCCATTTCCTGCTGTTATTTCCGATGTATTGACTCATTACAATACGGCGGGTCCAGATTATATTACAGCTCTTTTAACAGGATATCAGAAGGCACCAGAAAATATGAAAATTGCTAGGGGTTATTGGTATAATCCTTATTTTATTGCAAGTGATTCTTTGATTATGGCGCCTCCATTAAGTGATGGTGTTGTTTCCTATGAGGATGGGGCACCAGAAACAGTTGAACAATATGCGCGCGATGTCTCTGCTTTTTTGGTGTTGGCTTCAGATTCTCACATGGAGATTCGTAAAAAAACCGGTTTTTATGTTATCTTATTTTTCGTTATTTTGGGAGCGCTTGTTTATATTTTAAAAGTTCGTATCTAGCGTGGTTTAGAAAAAAATTGGGAGAGAAGACGAAAGACTGAGAAAAAGAAAAGGTTAAGTTAGGGTACTGGTTTTGAAAGAGTATGGAACAAATCTGATCATGATGCATTGAGTTTTGTAAAATAAAAGCAAAGTAAAAACGGAGATGTTAAAATGAAGAAAATTGCATGTACTACTCTTATATCAGTTTTGATGGTTTATAGTACTTATGCTCAGTCTTTCGCAGTACCCTCTAAACCTGAAATGATTTCTTCAACAGGTACTGTACGGGTGGGTTCAGATATGTCTGTGCGTTATGTTACACCTTTAGCAACGGATTTTGTCGCTTCAAGCCTTATTGGTGCAAATGTATACAATATAGACGATGAGAATATTGGTGAAGTAAAAGATATTATTCTGCGTGAAAATAATATTGCGGGTTTTGTTGTTGCTGTTGGTGGTTTCCTTGGGATAGGGGAGAGTTATGTGGTCGTTTCTCCAGAAACAATCCAGATGATAAATGATTATGGTAAATGGAAACTTATTACAAATGCAACAAAGGATTCTTTAAAGGAAGCTCCAACATTTAAATACGAAGGACGTTGGACACGTTAATTTCATATTTTTATTCTCTATCGAGAGAGCAGTGCTATCATGATATATGGTGGCACCGTTTTTTTGTGCAAAGCTTTCAAGATGAAACATTGAGATGTTAGGTGTTATGTTTAAACAGCATGATATCGCCGTCTTGCACAATGTATTCTTTACCTTCATCGCGGGCTTTTCCTGCTTCTTTTGCGCCGTTTTCTCCACCTAGAGTAATATAATCCTCATAGCTGATGGTTTGGGCACGAATAAAGCCACGTTCAAAGTCTGAGTGAATAACACCAGCTGCTTGAGGGGCTTTTGTGCCACGCGTAATCGTCCATGCTCTTGTTTCCTTAGGTCCACAGGTAAAGTAAGTAATGAGATCAAGCAAAGAGTAGCCAGCGCGAATGAGGCGATTGAGACTCGGTTCAAAGAGTTCTAAGGCATTAAGATATTCTGTAGCCTCTGCATCGTTAAGTTGGGTGATTTCAGCTTCGATAGAAGCAGAAATAATAATGCTTTGAGCATTTTGCTCTGTTGCTATTTTTTCAACGGTTTTGGTAAAGCTATTTCCATGAGCGGCATCATTTTCACTCACATTGCATACATAAAGTACGGGTTTGGAAGTTAGAAGGTTTAAATTATCGAGAATATTACGCTCATCGGAAGAGATATCTTTAAGTAATAACCGGACAGGGCTCCCTTTTTGCAGTAAGTTTAATGCTGCTTCCATTATGGGAAGAATTGTTAAAGCTTCTTTATCTTTTCCGGTTGCACGTTTACGGATTTGTACGATTCGTCGCTCAAGGCTTTCAAGATCGGCAAGCATGAGTTCCGTTTCAACGGTTGTGGCATCAGAAACAGGATCAATGCGGCCTTCTACATGGGTAATATCGTCATCTTGAAAACAGCGTAAAACGTGAACAATGGCATCGACTTCACGGATATTGGCTAAAAATTTATTGCCTAAACCTTCACCTTTTGAAGCGCCACGTACGAGTCCAGCAATATCAACAAAACTGATGCGTGTGGGAATAATTTCTTTTGAACCGGCGATCGATGCAATTTTTTCCATTCGTAAATCCGGAACGGCAACTTCTCCTGTATTTGGCTCGATTGTACAAAAAGGATAGTTAGCAGCTTGAGCTGTCGCTGTTTTTGTTAATGCATTAAAAAGGGTTGATTTACCGACATTAGGTAATCCCACAATACCGCATTTAAAACCCATGAGTATCTTCTTTTCTGTTGATTTTATGGTTAAGATGAAGTGCCTTTGACATTTTTATAGCATATTTTAAGAAGAGTTATAGTCTCTTGTTGCTGTAGGTAAGAAAAAAAGCTACACTGAAAAGACATTTTTCTTTTTTCAGCATATCTAAAAATCCTCTATCTTAATGATAAGGGAATTTCAAATTAATGTTAACAATACGCTAAGTTTTTCGTAGTATGCAAGTCTGCATAAAGAATTGATTGGAAAGAATGTAAGAGTGTTACCTCGTCGTGCTTTTTTAATTGCCGTATCTCTGGCTTTGGTTGGATGTGCTGCGCGTCATTCGGATATATCGTTGGTTCCTTCTCAACAAGTTCGGCACATTCCAGCGGAAATGCAGGCTTTGTACGGGCCTGTAACAAATGAACCTTACTTATTGCCCGCTATTGATCTTTCGACTATTGATCCAAAATTTTGGCGCCAAAAAGTGCTGTATTATACATCTTATCCACCTGGGACATTGGTGATAGATACGCAGGAATGCTTTCTTTACCTTATTGGTGAAAATGGGGAAGCTTTGCGTTATGGCATTGGTGTTGGTAAGGAAGGGCTAGCATTTGAAGGTGAGGGGGTTGTGCAGCGCAAGCGTCGATGGCCAAATTGGGCTCCTACTGCGGCAATGATGGCACGAGAACCAGAACGTTATGGTCATTTGGGAAAAGGAATGCCACCAGGACCCGATAATCCGTTGGGTGCGCGAGCACTGTATCTTTTCAAAAATGGGCAGGATACATTTTTTCGTATTCATGGTTCACATGAATCGTGGTCAATTGGTCGTGCTATTTCAAGCGGGTGTATTCGTTTGCTTAATCAAGATATTATTGATCTTTATGATCGTGTTCCTGCTGGCTCCCGTGTGGTGGTATTGCAAAACAGTGAGCGTCGTAGACCTAGTATGTTAAGTCAACAATCAAATCTTTATGATCCGCTACAGTCAATGATTACTCCAAGTGAATTTTTTTAATTTCAAGGAGGACTAGCTTAGCAAGCCTTATTGGCGTTGTTTCGGTTTTGCGGCTCAATAATCTCTTTTTCGAAAGAGAATGTACCATTTGTAAGAAGTATACAAAGCAATGCTGATTTGTTTTGTAAATTCGCGAAACAAGCTGTTATCGAAAATCTTTGTTTTTCGTTGCTTGTGAAATTTTGTTCATAAAGAGGTCTTCCTCACCCTTGAGGAGGAGAGTGATGTTTTTTGCGATCGCATCTAAGAGAGGAGGTAAGCTTTCCTGGTCAGATTTCGTAAAGTTTCCTAGAACATGTTGATGCACAAGTTCTTTAGAATTGGGGCGTCCAATCCCTAAGCGTATACGATAGTAATCAGTACCACAATGGGCATCAATAGACTTTATACCGTTATGACCATTACTTCCTCCACCAATTTTTATACGCACTTTTCCAAGTGGTAAATCTAATTCATCATAGATGATAATCAAATTCTTCAAGTCCAGTTTATAAAACCGCAAAGCTTCCCCAATGGCTTGGCCGGAGAGATTCATGAAAGTTTGGGGTTTTATAAGAAGCGTTTTCTCCCCATTTATGAAGCCATTGGAGATTTCGGCTTGAAATTTTTTTGACCATGGAGAGAAAGAGAAAAGCTGGTAAATAGCATCAACAGCCATGAAACCGATATTATGGCGGTTATTTTGGTATTGTAAACCAGGATTGCCAAGACCAGCAATAAGCCACATATGTGTGCTTTCAGTAAAGTGTGAGAGGTTAAAAATTTTAATAAAGGCGGGAATTTTCCCGCCTGCTAAAATTTATCAAGTTTTTTCGTTATCTTCATCATTCTCTTGCTCGGAAGTTTTATCACTGATATCCAAGCCAGCAGGGGCTGCTATGGTTGCAATGGTAAAGTCTCGATCTTGGATAACTGGGGTTACCCCTTCTGGCAATTGCACTGCTGAAATATGGATCGAATCACCAATAGAATAGCTGGCGAGATCAATCTCAATTGCTTCAGGGATAGCATTTGCGGGAGCAGTACATTCAATTTCATGGCGAACAATATTGAGGACACCTCCTTTTTTAAGCCCGGGAGCTATCTCTTCATTGAGGAAGTGCACAGGGATATTTACTTCTACAACAGATTTCGCTGAAATACGTAGAAAATCTACATGTAAGGGAAAGTCACGCACGGGATCGAGTTGGTAATCTTTTGGTAAAACCATAATTTTTTGTTTACCAATTGCAATAGTTGCGACAGTGGTACGAAAGCCACCAGCATGAATTTTGTAGAAAATTTCTTTATAGGGAACTGTAATTGCTAAAGGTGGTTGTTTTTCACCATAAATGACAGCAGGTATAAGACCGTTGCGACGAAGTTCACGGGAGGACCCCTTACCAACCCGTTCGCGTATTTCGGCCTTAAGAGTGTAGCTTTTGCTCATAATTTAAGTCCTTTTATATAATTGGAGATTCATCAAAAACTAACAGCAGTTTTTGCATGAATATGAAGATATGCGCTACCAAGCAGCGATTGCTCCATTCTGCGTTGCCTCCAAGGGTGTCTACGCAGAAGTTTTTCTATAATTGAAACCATTCACAGATGCAAGAGTTGTGGGAAAAATCGATGATTTCTATCGTTGGATAAGAGGAAATGCTACAAGTGTGGTTTAGATGAAAAATAAATACTAGCCGATACAAAATCAAATATTGGAGATGTTATGAAGGTTGAGATCGCCTTAGGTGAGATGGCAGAAGGTGGTGCTTTGCGTAAAGCTACACCAGCATTCATTGATCTTGAAGAATTATTGGCGACGCGTCTTCTTGTGCAAGGCAATTCCGGTTCAGGAAAATCACATCTTCTTCGCCGTCTTCTTGAACAAAGTGCTTCATGGGTACAACATTGTGTGATTGATCCAGAAGGTGATTTTATAACTTTGGCAGATAAATTTGGCCATGTCATTGTTGAAGCTCAAAGGAGCGAACTAGAACTGACACGTATTGCTCACCGAATTCGCCAACATCGCGTTTCGGTGGTGTTCAACCTTGAAGGTTTAGATACCGAACAACAGATGCGCGCTGTGGGGGCTTTTCTTGGTGCACTGTTTGATGTGGAACGTGATTATTGGTATCCTATGCTTGTTGTTGTTGATGAAGCGCAATTGTTTGCTCCAGCTGCGGCAGGAGAGGTTTCTGATGAAGCTCGTAAAATTTCGCTGAGTGCTATGACCAATCTTATGTGTCGAGGGCGCAAACGTGGTCTTGCTGGTGTCATCGCGACACAACGCTTAGCTAAGCTTGCCAAAAACGTAGCTGCTGAAGCTTCAAATTTTTTAATAGGACGCACTTTTTTAGATATTGATATGGTGCGGGCTGCTGATCTCTTGGGGATGGAGCGTCGTCAGGCGGAAATGTTTAGAGATCTTGAGCGCGGTCATTTTATAGCTTTAGGCCCTGCTTTATCAAGGCGTCCCTTACCAATTATCATTGGCTCTGTCGAAACATTAGCACGTTCTTCTAGTCCCAAATTAATGCCTCTTCCAACAGAGCGTGCTGATGTGAAAGAACTCGTTTTTACTGCTTCGCCAGAGGAAATTTTAATTCCATGCAAGCACTCACGAGAAACCGTGAGAGAAAAGTCAATTCATGAGATGTTGGAGGAGGCGGTGCAGAAAAAACAAGAATTACTGGAAGAAGAACCAAGCTTATTTCCTGAACTTTCTGCTGCTGATCGTAATCTGCAGCTAGAACGTGTTATTCGGGAAATTCTTGATGACCCTGAGGCCTTCTATCGTTCAACAGCGGTGCTTTATCAAGATTTTTTGGTTCGTTGTCGTATTCATGGTCACTCAGGGGACTTTTTAAATCTTTCGCAATTTCGGCGTAAATTAGCTATTGCTCAGGCTTCTGTTGACGAAAAAACTGCTGTAAGTGAAAACTGGAAATGTATTTTGCATCTATCGGAAAGTTTGGAAGATGATGTTCAAGGTGTTTTTTTGCATGTAGCACAGGCTGCCTTAAGTAAAAAACCGTGTCCATCGGATGCATTTCTGGCACGTCTTTATGGAACCCATTCTTTAAGTCGTGCACGCCGACTTTTAACCTATTTTGAAGAGCGTGGACTCATTGCTATCCATACACATCTTAGCGGTCAACGTATTATTGCTTTCCCCGATCTTGGTGTGGAAACAGCACCAGGAGATCCCAAGGAACCAGTTTAACCGAATAAGCTCGAGACAGATTGTTCTGCCGCTGTTCTTGCAATTGCTTCTCCAAGAAGATCGGCAATTGGTAAAACGCGAACATTATGCGCCTCCTCAATTGTTTGTGTTGGCATAATTGAATCCGTAATAACCAATTCTTTCATTTCTGAATTTGTAATACGTTCGATCGCATTTCCAGAAAGAATACCATGTGTAATATAAGCAGTGACGCTCTTGGCACCGTGTTTAAGGAGAGCACTTGCTGCATTACATAAGGTTCCACCTGAATCAACAATATCATCGAGCAAAAGACAATCTTTTCCGGATACATCTCCAATGATATTCATAACTTCTGATTCACCTGGACGTTCACGACGTTTATCAACGATAGCAAGCAAACTGTTTAAGCGTTTGGCTAAGGAGCGTGCACGTACGACGCCACCAACATCAGGTGAAACAACAATGACATTTTCAAGAGAATAATGCATTTTGACATCGCGAGAAATAACAGGAACAGCATAGAGATTATCCGTTGGAATATCAAAAAATCCTTGAATTTGTCCTGCATGAAGATCCAATGTCAAAACGCGATGAGCTCCTGCTTCAGTAATCAGATTGGCAACAAGTTTTGCAGAAATGGGGGTACGGGGGCCAGGTTTACGGTCTTGGCGAGCATAACCAAAATAGGGGATAACAGCCGTGATGCGGCGTGCTGAAGAACGGCGAAGCGCATCAATCATGATGAGTAATTCCATCAAATGATCGTTTGCGGGATAGGATGTGGATTGCAAAACAAACACGTCCTGTCCACGCACATTTTCATGTAATTCTACGAAAATCTCTTGATCAGCAAAACGTTTTACAGTTGCTTTGCCTAAGGGAATGTTTAAATAATTTGCGACATCTTCAGCAAGGCGTGGATTAGAATTGCCGCAGAAAAGTTTCATGATAAATCCTCTGAGTAATCACGATGAAGTGTGATATGGTTTTTAGCTTCTTGTTACCAGATTACAAGGAAACAATTACAAGAGCATTACAATTTTATTTATCATTGTTAAAGAAGGTATGCGTTTTATTGGCTCTTTTTCCAAAATTTTGTTACTTTTAGAGTAAAGTTTTTTCTCCATGCGGCAAAGAGATACATATTGATTAAGCTTTTTGATTATTACTTTGTCAAAAAAATGCTTTCAATATGGGGAATGTTCCATATTTAATAAGATGAATGAAGGGGAGTAAAGAAAAAGAAGCATCGTCTTGCTTTCAATCATTATAACCAAAAATTGAAAATAATTCAGAGCAAAAGCTATCATATTTTATGGGCTGGTAGATGATTTTGTAAAAAAGCAAAGTATAATGGGATTCATTTGCACATTTAGGTAAAAAGTTCAGTTTTGTATTTTTGGTATTGTTTTAAAGCATAAAAGAGGATCATCTTTTATTTTTAGCATAATAGCAGAGATTTGCCGTCCGTAATCAGTTTCGCTGCGGTGTGTTGCACGGCGATAGGAGAAAAAACGCTTTTCATCTTTGTAGGTGCAAAGCTCTACACAAGAAGAATTAACACCTGCTTCTATGAGCTGATGCATAATGAATGCCCATAGATTAAAATAAAAGTGATTTGTTTTGTCTGTTTTTATAAAATATTTTTGGTATTTGCTGTGGCAATCAATAAATTGGTCGTAAAATTCACTTGTTACTTCATAGTGGCAAGGACCAATACAAGGTCCAAGGACTGCTGTTATTGATTGTCGTTTAGCTCCTTGTTTTTCCATAATAGAAATTGTTTTCTCGATAATTCCATTTAAGCTTCCTCGCCATCCAGCGTGTGTAGCCGCAATGACACCTGCTTGAGGATCAGCAAACAGAACTGGTCCACAATCTGCTGTAAGAACACCAATTACAAGATCTTTTGTAGTCGTAACGAGAGCATCGGCTTGAGGGGGAGAGCCGATACAAGCTTTGTCAACGACAACGACTTCACAAGAGTGTATTTGATTGACAGTGACTAAATTTTGTACCTCAACATCAAAATAATGAGCGACCAAAGTGCGGTTTTGTGCAATATGTTCAGGGTGATCATTTGAGCTTTGGCCAACATTAAGGCTTTGGTAAAGGCTTTTTGAAACACCACCTTGACGAGTAAAAAAACCATGTTTTATCCCTTGGTGGTGTAAAGCAGAAAGATTTTTTGCAAGGATAGGAATAGGGACAGGATTCATAAAAATTCCTTATATGGGTAGTGATTTTCAAAGTGAGAATGATGTATGAGATGCATTTGTCAATAAGTCTTGTTGCCAGTCATTAAAATCTAGGAGGTAGTGATATATTTTTGTCACAAACATGCAAGACTTTAAATAATTTACCCATTTGATCTGGACTGACTAATCGTTCGATATCTTGGCGGATTTTGTCTTGCAATGTAGTGCTTTTGCCCACTCCAAGATGTTTTGCGCGTTCCAGAAGACCCATTTTTAAAAGAAAATCTCCTTGCTCGAAGATTTCAGCAAAACAACCTTGTTCAAGGGCTATTTTTTTTAAAAAGAAAAAACCAACATGTGATGTTAAATCATGTTCACCAGGAGCATCGAAAATATCACGGAATCTGTGTTTCGACAGCGCTTGCAGTGTATCGCCAAATGCAAGATCAGCAGCACCATAATCAATGAGCAAAGCAGAACCTTTTCCTTGTACTAAGCGGTTGCTGATGTATTGCATAAATTGATGCCGTGAGGGCGCATGTTCAAAAATTGTTCCATCAGGGACTTTAGAATCGTAGAATTGTAAGCAAGAAGAAGGAAATTTACGCGGGTCAGCAACAAATGTGAATTCTCCATTTTGATCGATTGTAATGCGGCGTTCTCTCCATTCTCCATTAATTTTAATATATTGGTTGATGGGGAGTGTATCGAAGAATTCATTGGCTATTAAGAAGAGTGGTTTTGAGGGGATTTGATCAAAACTCTCAATGCTATGGATTTGTTTTTGATAGGAGGAAAGGCGATTTCTTTGTCTTTCTGCGAGCTTTTTACTTATTTCAAGAAGAAAAACTTCAGCAGATTCAAATGCTGTTGTGGATAATTTTTGAATGGTACGCAAAACATCATCCATGAGAGTTCCACGTCCTGGACCTATTTCAGCTAGAATGAAAGGTTGAGGACAACCATGAGCGTTCCAGCTTGCAAGAGTCCAAATCCCAATCATCTCTCCAAATAATTGGCTTATTTCAGGTGCGGTAATGAAATCACCTGTACGCCCAAAGGGATTTTGTGTTTGATAATAGCCAAATTGAGGATCAGTGAGTGCCAAAGCCATATATTGGCTAACAGTGATTGGTCCATTGCGTGTAATAATTCCTTTAATTTTCTTTTTAAGGGTAGTCATTATTTTGTGGGTTGCTGTCTAAGGGCTTGGAAAAGGAGATATCCCCCCAAAAAAAGCATAGGAAAAGTTAAAGCCATGCCATAGGTAAATCCAGTTGAATGAAAAAGGGTAGAAAACCATTCTGGGTCTTCTTGAGGAGTACGGTAAATTTCTGAAATGCTCCGTGCTATTGCGTAGCCTATAATAAATGTTCCTGCCACTATGCCGGGGCGCTTTAATGCTTTGAAGGCAAAAATGATAAGGCATAAGATGATGAAAAGAAGAAATCCTTCCATGAAAGCTTCGTAGAGTTGACTTGGATGGCGTGGTAGATACTGAGGATCTTGAGGAAAGCAAACAGCCCAAGGGTGTGTGGTCATATTGCCCCATAATTCTTGGTTGATGAAGTTGCATATCCGTACAATACCGATGCCAATAGGAGAACCTGCTGCAATTATATCAAACATTGCTCGTATGTTGATATTGTTTTTATGGGCAAACAAGACCATTGCAATGATGATGGCAACAAGCCCGCCATGGAAGGACATTCCCCCATTCCACACTGCGATGATGGCACTTGGATGGCTAAAATAATAAATAGGATCCCATACAAGTACTTGCCCTAAGCGGCCACCAACAACAACACTGATGGCAGACCAAACAACAAAATCCCCTATCTTTTCCTTATCCATAGGAGGATGATTTGCATACCATAGGGTTTGCTTTTTTAATAATTTTTGTGCATACCACCAAGCGAAAAGAATACCCACTACGTAACCAAGTCCATACCAATGGAGAGATACGAGGCCTAAGTGTATAATTACGGGGTCGAGAAAAGATGGAAAAGCGATGGCTGGACAAGAAAGATTGTTCATGAGCGAGGTGTTTTACATTATATAAGGTTACATGATGATCAAAAATGACAGACGGATGCGCAATGGTCAAGCTAGGAGAGTAATAGATTTCCACTGAATTTTAGTGTTAAAATCTTATGATGGTAAAAGCAGTGTAAAAAGGCTTAAAATAAAATCTGCATGACGAAACCTAGAGGGTAAGGTAAAATATATAGGATAAAAGGAACAAATACAGTATCTAAATATTATGAATATATACGCTATAGTGCGTTCATTAATAATTAAACTTAAGGAAAAACATTATGCGTAATGGATCGAACCGTATTCTTGATGAATTGGCAAAATTAGCAACAGATGCCGCCGATGTCGCACAAGGTATACGGCGTGAAGCTGGAACAGCTTTTCGTTTGCAGGCCGAAAAGATGGCCAATAGACTTGATCTTGTTTCACGTGAAGAATTTGAAGCGTTTAAGGAGATGGTGTTGAAAGCGCGTGCTGACAATGTTGATTTGAAAAAACGTCTTGATGATTTGGAAAAAACGCAATCACGAAAAAAAGCAAGATAGTTTTTATAAAAATTAAGAGTCCTAGAAAAAATATCCCCAATTTTTCAATGTGATGCGTAAAACTAAAAAATGCTTAATCCTGAGTCTGTTAGAGTAGATCGGCTCTTTATTTTTTGATTTGTTTTTTATAAAAAAACATTTTTTTGAATCAGGGGGCTAGTACTGTGAATTTGTATCAATACACTGGGAAAGCTTGATGATTCGTTTTATTATTATCAGGCTACCGCGGAGAGCATTATTGAGTTCTGGGTAGTGTGTACTGTCGATTGTTTCTAATGTGTATTTGTTTGGTGTAAAAGCTTTGATTGTAGCAAAGTGTTGTTACAGTTTGGGCGGTTTATGTTCTGTTGACAATGTTTTAATATGATTGAGGGTTATAATGAGGCTTGCATTTCGCGCCACAGAAAGGGAAGAACATCCTGTTGACTTTATTGAACAAATTGCCTGTAAATATGATTGGTCATTTGAGCGGGATGCAGAAGATGAAATTAGCGTTTGTGTGGAAGGGAAGCGCGCAAATTATCGTCTTGCTTTTTCATGGATGGAAGAGCACGAAGCACTTCATTTGGCTTGTTCGTTTGATCTCTCTATTAAAAATGCTCGAACAGCTGAAATACAGCGCTTATTGCTAGCAATTAATGAAAAGTTGTTGTTGGGACATTTTGATTATTGGCAAGGGAATAATTCAGTTATTTATCGGCAGGGGCTTCTCCTGGCTGGTGGGTTGCATCCATCTCATGTACAGGTTGAAACATTGTTGATATATGCTCTTAAAGTCTGTGAAAGCCATTATGTTGCATTTCAGATGGTTGCTTTGGGTGGGGAAAACGCTTATAAGGCACTGCAATACACTTTGTTTGAAACTGTAGGGAACGCTTAAATCATCACGTTTGTTTGATGATTTTTGCTTGTGGATGATTTGTAAAATATTGCTCACAGAGGAATATCGATAATAGCGCGTAAGCCCCCTAAAGGGCTATCACTTAATTGAATACTACCTCCATGGCTACGTGCTATATCTTGAGCAATAGAAAAACCGAGACCGGTCCCACTTGCATCTTGATTTCGTGCTTTATCAAGTCGAAAGAATGGCTTAAAAACTTCTGTGCGCATATTTTTATCAATGCCAGGTCCATTATCATCGATGGTCAAGATGAAAGACTCTTTTTGGTATATGGCTGTTAATTGGATAATGTTGGCGTAACAAAATGCATTTGACACAAGATTGCTGACTAGGCGGGTGAAGGCACGTGGACGTACTTGTATGTGTGTAGGGCCTTCAATGGTATAAGAAAATTGACGTTTGTGAAGATGGGCATCGGCGGAGAATTTTTGCATAAGAGCATCTAAATCAAAGCTTTTAACACTTTCATTTCCTTCGCCACGGGCAAAAGCAAGGTAGTCTTCTAATATATTTTGCATATCACCTACATCTTGCTCAAGTGGTTTAATATCAAAGTCAGTATTTACTAACGCTAGCTGAAGTTTAAAGCGTGTAAGAATGGTTCTTAAATCATGACTTACTCCTGAGAGCATCATGGTGCGTTGTTCGATTTGGCGTTCAATGCGTTCTCGCATGCGTAAAAAAGCAATGCCAGCGCGACGAACTTCATCAGCTCCTTGTGGTTGAAATCCTTCTGGTAAAGGACGACCGCGTCCAAAGCTTTCTGCTGCTTCAGCCAATTGTTGAATCGGTTTGATTTGGTTGCGCAGAAAGTAAATCGCTATCAATAATAAAACAAGAGCTGTTCCTACCATCCAGCTTAAAAAAATACCAGTATTGGAAGCATAGGCTTGGCTGCGCAGTGCAAAGACGCGTAAAATGTTGCGACCAAGGTGAATGCGGATTTCGACAAGATCAGAATCGCCTACTGTATCAATCCAGAAGGGGCGGTTAATTTGGCGAGTGATTTCTTCACTTAGAAAATAATCAAGAATTGCAAAAAATGGCCTAGGTCCTGGGGGGGGAAGGGGGGCAGGTGGTAGGATAGAAATGTTTAATCCCATGCGTTGTTGTGCAATACGCTTGATATCTTCATAGTTATCTTGTTGCGGATATGTTTCAATAATGTCAATAATGGCCGCAATATCACGAACAACAGCAGTTGAAAGACGCTCGGTCACCATTTGCCAATGGCGTTCCATAAAAACGTAAGCAATTACTGTTTGCAGGAGTACCATAGGAGCGATAATGATAATTAAAGAGCGGGCATAAAGCCGTTTAGGCATCTTCTTTGTTAACCAGCGGATAAGTTTTTTTGAAGATTCGATCATTATGCGCCTACTCAATGGAGAGTTTATAACCTATTCCTCGCACAGTCTGGAGCCATTTGGGAATTGCTGGGTTTTTTTCAATCTTATGGCGTAGACGATTGATTTGTACATCAATGGCACGTTCACCAATATTACTGCTATTCATTGCGAATTTATGGCGCGGTATCGTATCACCTGCATTTTCAGCAAAAATGACCATCATTTCTTGTTCCTTATCTGTCAATTTAATAACTTGTCCTTCTTTTTTAAGTTCACGTCGCGCAATTGAAAATATATAAGGTCCGAAAACTATCTGCTCAATTTTGGGTTGGTTCGATGGAAAACCACGCCGTAAAATAGCATTGATACGAAGGAGAAGCTCACGAGGATCAAACGGTTTAGCGAGATAGTCATCTGCACCTGCTTCTAATCCATGGATACGATTGTCTATTTCCGACAAAGCTGTGAGCATGAGAATGGGAACATCTTTTTTTTGACGGAGCGAAAGGGTGAGATCAATGCCGTTTTCGCCTGGCATCATGACATCAACTATAAGAAGGTCAAAATCTAAGCTTGCAAGTTGCCGTCTTGCTTCACCAGCATTAGCAGCGACTGAAACACGAAATCCATTCTTCATGAGAAATTGAAATAAAAGATTGCGGATACGCGTGTCGTCGTCAATTACAAGAAGGTGAGGTGCGTCATCACACAAAACTTGAATGTGATCAGTCATTCTTTAAAGCCTTGATAAAAATTCAGTTTACAAAAAATTTAAGTTTACATAAGTTGCATAAAGCTGTCGAGCTGGCACTTTTATTCTATAAAGTGGGAGTGTTATTTAAAAGCTTGAAAAAATTTACTTTTGAAAAGGATATCATGGGTAATTTTAGGACACATATTATTCCGGTCACACCTTTCCAACAAAATTGCACTTTGCTTTTTGACAATGAATGTAAAACGGGGGTTTTAGTTGACCCTGGTGGTGATTGGCATCGGATTCAAGAAATGATCGAAAAGAGTGGTGTTATCGTTGAGGCTATTTGGATAACACATGGTCATATTGATCATGTGGGAGCGGCAATGCAAGCTAAAGAGACGCTTAATGTGAAAATTATTGGTTCACATCGTGATGATAAACCTGTAATGGATGCTGTAAGCGAAAGCGCAAAAAATTACGGTATAACTGATGTGCGTATTTGTGTTCCTGACCAATGGTTAGAAGATGGCGAGAATGTTTGTTTTGCTGGACATGTGTTTAGGGTTTTTCATACCCCAGGACATTCCCCTGGTCATGTTATTTATTTCAATGAAAAAGAACGTTTTGCCCTCTTGGGTGATGTTCTCTTTCGTGGTTCTATTGGACGTACGGATTTTCCATTCTGTTCTCATGAAGAGTTGATGAAATCTCTTAAGAAGAAAGTTTTGCCATTAGGCGACGACGTTCGCTTCATTTGTGGTCATGGTCCCGGAAGTCAAATAGGCTATGAGCGCCAGTGGAATCCTTTTTTGCAAGGAATTAATGAATGAAAACACGAAAAAACCCGCTTTAGAGCGGGTTTTTGAATGTTCATTCAGGTCATTTTACTGGAGCATAGCAGAAGTGATCTAAGCCGTCATAGCCTCGAAAAGTTCCTGTTTTAGGGTTAAATGAACGGTATCTTGTTTTACAATATTTAAGCCAGTCAGCAGTCCGTGGCTGATATGTCGTTTCTGATTGTATTTCATAAATTACCTGACTTTGTGGAACTTGTCGGTACACTACACGATTTTGTGGTGCAGTTTGGTAAACAATTTGTGGTTGCTCTGGTTGTTTTAGGACATTACCGAGAATCGCACCTGCAGCAAGGCCAATAATTCCCGCTGCTAAAGTATCACCTGAGTTATTACGATTCACGTGATGATGATGATGGTGTGTTGTCGTTTCGCGCTCGACATAACTGTATGTTTTGCGTTCAACATGATGATGTTTTTGTTCCCTCCTTTTATGGTCAACATGACGATGGTGCTGATTATCAGAAGAATAAAAAGGGTGATGCTTACTAAGAACGGAACGATAGCTATAATCATCAGAGCGGATGCTAAAGTTGTGAGAAGGGAAATGACTTTCCGCCTTTATTCTTCTCATCGAATTATCCATTCTCTTTTGCATTCTATCTATTTCTCTCGTAGCATATTCACTATGAAAGGATGCCATGTCCGCAAGCGTTGTACCTAATGGCACCAAAACGGCTGCAGTTGACATTGCTGATAATACTGCCACTCTAATCACTTTTTTCATAACAACGCTCCTTAATGTAAATTCGCATTTTTTTATATTCTATATATGCCAAACTGAATAGAGCCTGAACAATTTTGGATTTTATTATGACAAAAAAAATAAAAATTTATTTAGTTAAACCTGTCAATGGTACGATAAAATAATGACAGAATTTTAATTTCAATTAATGTACTTTGACTGAGGTGAATTAATAAGTTTGTACTGAGAGTCCAAGATTTTTTACTATGGGATGTAAACTCTTTATTTAAGGATACTTTTTCTATCACTTGATACAATATGAATTGAACAATAGGTGTATGAATAAAAGTTATCATTTTTTATCATAAGATTATAGTGCTATGATAAAGCCTTATTTTACTTTATTTGTGTTATAGAACAGTGTCCTGTTTGGTTATTATCTTGTAAGGCTAAATAATATTTGAGTCAGATATCAGAGTATAACTGTATAAAAGTGATATATTTTAGGAATTATATATATGGGATGTTCTCTTTAAATTTGTCTGCTTTTTTAGAGTTTGGAAATTTTTTATATTTTTAGGGATTTTTTATAACGCGGTTTAACAAGAAAAATTGCTTTAAAAGTCAATAAATTTTAAGCATTTTTTGTAAAATGTTCTCTCTTATGGTGTTTTAGGAAAATTGGAGCACCCTTGATGTTTGAGGTTATCTATTTTTCGGATAATGTTGTTTTCTTTTGATCTTTAGTCTTTTTTTAGAAGAGCTGAAGATTATTTTAGGCGGTTTAAAATTTCTTGCTCCTTTGTTGATTGTGTTTTTTTTCGTTTTATTGTTGCTTGATTAGGGGTGTTTTTACGAGATTTTCCTTTTCGATTTTTTAAAATACCAGTGTCCATGGCTGGTCCCATGTGTGCAAGGTCTGGTTTGGAGAAAAGACTTGGTTGTAACACGAGCTTATGGATGGATTGTTCGCTATGATGTGCTAAGGGGTTCTCAGCGATTTCTAGTTCTATCTTTTGTAATTGTTTGATTTCATCGCGAAGTCGCGCTGCTTCTTCAAAGTTGAGATCAGCAGCTGCTTCATACATTAATTTTTCAAGGTGTTTAATATGAGATGCCAAATTTTTGCCAACCATATTTTTTTTCTCGATGACATCAGGGATATTTGTGCGAATATGGTTGTTTTCATAGCCTGAACTGAGAATATCTTCGATATTTTTTTTGATACTTTTCGGTGTGATATGGTGTTCTTCATTATAGGCCATTTGTTTTTGTCGACGTCTTTGTGTCTCCTTTAAGGCTCGTTCTATGGAGCCAGTGATTGTATCTGCATAAAGAATAACTCGGCCATCTACGTTGCGTGCAGCGCGTCCAATTGTTTGTACGAGCGAGGTTTCGGAGCGCAAAAATCCTTCTTTGTCGGCATCTAGAATAGCGACAAAACCGCATTCTGGAATATCTAAGCCTTCTCGAAGCAAATTGATACCGATTAAGACATCAAAGGTTCCAAGCCGCAGATCGCGAAGAATTTCAATACGTTCTAATGTATCAATGTCAGAATGCATATAGCGTACGCGAATACCTTGTTCGTGAAGATATTCGGTTAAATTCTCGGCTATACGCTTGGTTAGAACTGTCACCAATGTACGGTAGCCTTTTTGAATTGTTTTACGAATTTCATTCACAACATCATCGACTTGATTGCGGGCTGGGCGAACCTCTGTTGGTGGGTCAACAAGCCCTGTTGGGCGAATAACTTGTTCAGCAAAAATGCCATGAGATTGTTCTATTTCCCAGCGTCCTGGCGTTGCAGAGACGGCAATAGTTTGTGGGCGCATGGCATCCCATTCTTCAAAGCGTAAAGGACGATTGTCCATACAAGAGGGGAGGCGAAAACCATATTCTGCTAAGGTAGCTTTTCGTCGAAAGTCACCTCGGTACATGCCACCAATTTGGGGAATGGTTACATGACTTTCATCGATAAAAACAAGAGCATTGTTTGGAATATATTCGAACAGGGTTGGTGGTGGTTCACCGGGTTTTCGTCCTGTTAAATAGCGTGAATAATTTTCAATTCCGGAGCATGAGCCAGTGGTTTCCAGCATTTCCAAATCAAAAATTGTACGCTGTTCTAAACGTTGCGCCTCCAAAATACGTCCAGCTGCGTTCAACTCATCGAGACGTTGAATTAATTCCATTTTGATTGACTTTATTGCCTGATTTAGAGTCGGGCGGGGTGTTACGTAGTGTGAGTTGGCATAAATTTTAATCGATTGGAGATCACCTGTTTTTTGACCCGTTAGAGGATCAAATTCCGCAATTGTTTCCACTTCATCGCCAAAGAGCGAAATACGCCAAGCTCGATCTTCGAGGTGGGCAGGGAAAATTTCGATTGTATCCCCTCGAACACGAAAAGAACCACGAATAAAGTTAATATCTTGTCGATGATAGTGTTGAGCAACTAAATCGGCCAGTAATTGCCGTTGATTGAGTTTATCACCTTTTTCTATTTTGAAGGTCATAGCAGTATAAGTTTCTACTGAACCAATCCCGTAGATACAGGATACAGATGCGACAATAATGACGTCATCACGTTCAAGGACAGCACGTGTTGCAGCATGGCGCATACGGTCGATTTGTTCATTAATTGAGGATTCTTTTTCAATATAGGTATCAGAGCGTGCAACGTAAGCTTCTGGTTGATAATAGTCATAATAGGAAACAAAATATTCGACGGTATTGTGGGGAAAAAAACCTTTAAATTCTCCGTAAAGCTGTGCTGCTAGAGTTTTATTTGGTGCTAAGATTAAAGCTGGACGCTGTGTTTCTTCAATGATTTTGGCCATTGTATAGGTTTTTCCTGAGCCGGTAACACCCAAAAGCACTTGTGTACGTTCATCTTTTTGAATTCCCTCAACCAGAGTTTTAATTGCTTTAGGTTGATCTCCCGCAGGTTCAAAGGGTGTTGCGAGTTGAAATGGAATGCCACCTTCAGACTTTTCAGGACGAACAGGACGGTGTGGTGTCCATAACGCGCCATTCTTAAAAAGAGGATTGCCTGAGGTAATCAGAGCAGAAAGAGCTTCAACTGTTGCTGTAACACCATTTTTCATTATCGCTTCCTTTGATATAGAAATGCACGTGTTTTTCAAAGAAACATTATTCACCAATTTGATTGAGATAACGACAAAGCGTCATTTAGCAGTTTCGTTCCGGCTTACTAGATATTTCATTAGTTCTCTGAAGATTTTCATTTGGCGTTTTTAGTATGATGACAGCTGAGGTTGTTTGTATTAGTTTTCTCATTTATGCCATGATGATCTTCAGAAGAGCATTTATAATGATGTTCACTATGATGATTATGAACACTGAGGTCGTACATATTGCCACTTGTGACGGGAAGCATTACGTATGTGCGATAAAGATCGTTTCCATCTTTAAATGAGAGGTAGCGAGATGATACCCAGCCTGTTTGAGAGTTATATTTGATTTGGCACCAGTTCTCTCTACAAGTTTGGACAAAAACCAATGTTCCTACTGGAATTAAACCACGAAGCGTATGCTGCGTGCTTGGTCCTGCTCTAAAATTAAGATTGCTTGTAACGAAAGCATCCACGGCTCCAGATACTGTTATGTCTAGAAGGAGATAGCAAAACATAAAAAAAAATACCAATTTTTCCACAGAAGATTCCTTTAGAGATTTCTCTTCCTTCTCTCTTCATATAAGATCTTTGTTGCTAGACTATGATAAAACAGAAAAAATTACAATTGGTTCTTCTTTAAGCTCTTAATTATAGGATTTTAGTTGAACATTTTAAGTCCTCCAATCATTGAATTTTGCTAAACAGAATCGGTGAATGCTTTCTTTTCCTTTTTATTTTTATATGGAAAATGGGGATGCTGTACTATATAGTATATGAAATTGTGTTTTTCGGATTCTAAAAGTGATTTTGGAAGCCGTTTTTTGTGTTTTTATTAAACCTTCCGTGTAATAGAAAGGAACGGGTTATGGAAAAAGTTCCGATGACTACAGCTGGTTTTGAACGTCTTAAAGAAGAGTTGCGTTGGCGTCAACAACAGGAACGTCCGCGAATTATTGAAGCAATTTCTGAGGCACGTGCACATGGTGATCTTTCAGAAAATGCTGAATATCATGCCGCCAAAGAGGCGCAAAGTCATAATGAGGGGCGTATAAATGAGCTTGAAGACTATATTGCGCGAGCGGAGGTTATTAATGTTTCGCGTCTTTCAGGTGATAAAATTAAATTTGGAGCCACTATCAAGCTTTTGGATGAGGATACTGAAGAAAAAAAGGTTTATCAGATCGTTGGTGATCAAGAAGCTGACGTAAAAACTGGAAAAATTTCTATTTCTTCACCTATTGCACGTGCACTTATTGGTAAGCAAGAGGGCGACGTGATTGAAGTAAATGCACCAGGTGGTGCGCATAATTATGAAATTATTAAAGTTCAGTATATCTAAACTTTTATGCGTGTATCTTTGGAAGAAACTGAAATTATTGCTCCTCACTTTAAAAAGCGTTTATCAGGAGTGACATCTACGGTTGTTCAGCTCATTCCACTGCAGCGAGAACAAGGTATGCATATATCCGTTTTTGGGTTTGGATTGCCGCGAAATTTGCCGGCTCTTGCCTTTAAAGATATTTTCGGGCTTTGGAAAAGCCCAAAAGGGAGGTCGTTTCGTATTTGGCATGCACGGCGCAATATTGAGATGCTTTGTGGGGTCTTTTTGCGCGATGTTTTGCGAATGAAGCTTAAACTCGTCTTTACATCGGCATCTCGACGTCATCATAAGCCTTTTACCAAATGGTTGATTCGCCGTATGGATAAAGTTATTGCTACAAGTGCATGTACGGGAACTTATCTAGAGGTACCTCATCAAGTTATCATGCATGGGGTGGATGTTAGGCGGTTTTCACCACCGAAAACTATTGATGATCGCTTTTCTTCATCAGGATTTCCAGGAAAATATGCAGTAGGGTGTTTTGGGCGCGTGCGCTACTTAAAGGGCACCGATCTGTTTGTGGATGCAATGATCGCATTATTGCCGCGCTATTCTGAGTGGACAGCACTTATCGCTGGTCGTACGACGGAACAGCATTATAATTTTGAAAAAAAATTACGTCAGAAGATTGCTGAAGCCGGTTTGGATAATCGCATTATTTTTCTTGGTGAGAGGCTTGATTTACCTCTGTGGTACCGTCGTCTATCGCTTTATGTTACACCTTCTCGTGTAGAAGGTTTTGGTTTGACACCATTGGAAGCTATGGCATCTCAGACGGCTGTAGTGGCTAGTGATGCAGGAATTTTTAAAGAATTGGTAGTGGAGGGGACAGGAACGGTTGTTAAAGTAGGAGATGGGGCAGCGTTAATTACAGCAATTGAACCTTATTTTGCTGATTTAGAAAAAACATTTGAAGCAGGGAAAAAAGCTTTAGCTCATGTTCGCACTCACTTTCCTCTGGAAAAAGAGGCAGCTGCAATTGGAAGCATTTACGAAACAATGTTTGCTGAAAAAACACTTTAAATATGTCAGAAATTTCCTTGTGCAGTGAATGGAATGCATCACATTTGGAGATTCTCGTAAATGAATATTCAAGCAAACAATTCAATCATACAAATGTTATTTCATAAAATTGCGTATGTCTTGATACGATAATAAACTTTCAAAATTTTTGAAGAGACTTAGGAGTTTATGCTTTTAGAGTGATGTGGAGATTGTTATAAAGTGCAGGTGTAGGGTTTGTAGTTTTTTATTCCAGTAATTGGTAAGGTAGGAAATAATTACTTTAACAAATTCAATTCTAAGAATTTTAGGTGAAATTTGACGCCGTAAGTAAGGTTCGTGTCGTTTTTTTGTGGTACTAAGTGTGTGGGCAAAAGCAATAAGATAATTTCCTTCCGAGAATATAGTGTGGTGCTCTATCTATGAGACCAGATTTTTAAGCTATACGTCTTGCTCCATTGGCGAAAAGGATAGTGTATTTTTCAATAAAAAATTCAACTCAAGTGCACGGTAATGAAAAAACATTTTTACTAGAAATTATCACTGTTTTTTTCTTAATGATAGACCATTGGTAAGAATATTGAAATGTTGTTTGAATCCATTTCCTCTTTTTGATGAGGAAGGTGCATAAAGCAAAAAGTTATAAGGCCTTGTTTGATGTGGAAGCTCTTGAGTAACACTTGATAGTTCTTGATGTGTTGCATTTATTTTAAATAGTTGATGTGCCAAAAAAGAGTGAGTTAAGATTCTATTTGGAGGATAACTTTGTGTTGCTGACACAAAAAAGCATTTGAAATTTTTTCATCAATTGAATGAAAATTGGATCTTATAATGCACATTGTTTAGTTTATAAATTTCTTATTATTACAAAATTAAATGCCATGCATTAGAATTGCTCACGCCAAAAAGCGGGAATAAAAAGTACAAATATGGTTATAATTTCAAGACGCCCAGCTAGCATCAGAGAACTTAAAAACCATAAGGCATTGTCATTGATTGTAGAAAAATTGCCAGCAGGTCCAATAATATCTCCAAAACCTGGCCCAATATTTGAAAGGGCGGTTAAGACACCTGTAAAAGAAGTGGTAAAGTCAAGACCGGTAGTAAGCAAAAGTGCAGTACCAATAATAAGACAGGACATATAAAGACACACAAAAAACAAAATTGATTTAGCAACATCGCTTGATATATTTGCATGATCATAGCGAGCTTTTACCACTACATTAGGAGAAAGAAGTTGTGCTATATTTGTTTGTGTAATACGCCAAAGGATAATGAGGCGATTGATTTTTATACCGCCAGAGGTAGAACCAGCACATCCGCCCATAAAAGAAATAATGAAAAAAATTCCAAGCGCAAAAGGACCCCAAAGTTGATAATCTTTAGCGCTATAGCCAGTGGTGCTAATGATAGATGAAAGGTGAAAAATTACGTCGAGAAAAATCCAGTTGAAGGTGCGCTGATCATGAAAATGCAACCATGCTGTTAAAGCAAAGCTAAAAAGAAAAACAATGGTGAGAAAAACGATTACTTGTGGATCAAGGAAGCGTTTAGAGCGCCCAGGAAGCACTAATTTAACATAGAGTACAAAGGGTAAAGCAGAAAGCAACATAAAGATTGTTGAAACAATGAAAATGGCTGGCTTATCAGAAAAATAGCCAAAAGAAGTGTCGTGAGTTGAAAAACCAGCTGTTGCTACTGTGCTCATTGCGTGGTTTATGGCATCAAATAAACTCATGCCAGAAGCAAAATAAGAGAGCATACAAGCGAGCGTGAGTCCAACATAAGCTATGATAATTCCATTGGCAATCTGGTTGATGCGGGGTAGTATTTTTTCAGATTTATCTGATGATTCCATATGAAAAAGCTGGCTTCCCCCAACGCGCAGTGAAGGCAAAAGCAAGAGGGCTAAACCGATAAAGCCAATGCCTCCAATCCAGCATATGATAGAACGCCATAACAAAATACTTCGCGATAAATTGTCAAGACCAGTGAGTACTGTGGAACCTGTGGTTGTAATTCCAGAGACGGATTCAAAGATTGCAGCTGCTAGAGAAATCGGGAGAGGGGAAAGATAAAGAGGTAATGCGCCCACGACGCTTCCTGTTAGCCAAAGACAAACAGTAAGCATAAATCCAAGCCGTGCTGAAAAACGACAGGTAGCACCCTTAGTAGCTAAAAGAATTAGTGTTGCTAACATGGTGGTGATAGCGCAAGAGTAGAGAAAGGCTATCCAATTACGGTTGCTGTCGTGCAAATCCACAAAAATTGGTAGAAGCATCGCCCCTCCCATAATTAACGCAAAACGCGCACAGACATTGATAATAAATTGAAAAATGACTGTTCCCTATCTTTGTATTACTTTTTGTTACAGTTTTGTGCTCATAAAAATTTACGCTTTTTATCTTTATAAGATAAAGATTAATTTTTCCACATTAAGCGCATCTTTGTAAATTAGTAATCGAACCTTTTTACCAAACTTGAAAAGAAATACGTATACAACATAATTTAGACTGTTGAAAAATGTTTTTTTAAAGACTGTATTCCGTTATAATTTATAGAATGATTAAATCACAAAAAGTAAAGGGGATTTTATGGCACGATCGCATATTCGTCTGCTTATTATCGGCTCAGGGCCAGCTGGTTATACAGCGGCGATCTATGCGGCAAGAGCAATGCTCAAACCGGTTTTGATTACTGGATTGCAGCAGGGCGGACAGTTGACAATTACAACTGATGTCGAAAACTATCCAGGTTTTGCTGATCCAATTCGAGGACCGTGGTTAATGGAACAAATGGCAAAACAAGCCGGAAATATGGGTACAAAAATTGTCTATGATAGTATTGCGAAGGCTGATTTATCGAAGCATCCTTTTATCTTATACGGAGATTCCGGAACGCAATATTGTTGTGATGCGCTGATTATTGCAACGGGAGCGCAGGCGCGCTGGCTTGGTTTGGAAAGTGAACGGACCTTTATGGGTGGTGGTGTTTCTGCTTGTGCTACATGTGATGGCTTTTTTTATCGTGATAAGGATGTCATTGTTGTGGGAGGTGGAAATACAGCCGTTGAAGAAGCTCTTTATTTATCGCATTTAGCAAAAAGTGTGAGTGTGGTTCATCGGCGCAGTTATTTTCGGGCGGAAAAAATTTTGCAAGATAGATTGCTTGCCTGCAATAATGTGCGTGTTCTTTGGGATCATGTTGTAGAAGAAATTGTTGGTTTACCAGCTCAGGATTCAAGAGGAGCCGTTGTAACAGGCGCGCGTCTTAAGAATATTAAAACTGGTCAAGAAATTAAGGTGAATGCGGAGGGAATATTTATTGCTATTGGTCATGATCCTGCTGTTTCTTTGTTTGAAGGACAACTGAAACAAAAACGAGGTGGTTACTTATGGACAGCACCAGATTCAACAGCAACAAGCATTGCTGGTGTTTTTGCGGCAGGTGATGTAACAGATGAAGTCTTCCGCCAAGCTATAACAGCAGCGGGAATGGGATGTATGGCGGCGTTGGAGGCAGAACGTTTTCTAGATATGCAAGCATAAAAATTTATTGAAAAAATAAAAAAATTAAAGGTAAAATTGGGATGTCACCGTTGGATTGGGATAGACTAAGAGTTTTTCATGCTGCGGCAGAAGCAGGTTCTTTTACACATGCCGCTCAAGAGCTTCATTTATCCCAATCAGCTATTTCACGGCAGGTTTCAGCTTTAGAGCAGGATGTTGGTGTATCCTTGTTTCAGCGTCATGCTCGTGGGCTAATCTTAACGGAGCAGGGTGAAATTCTTTATCGTGCAACGCATGATGTTTTGATGAAGCTTGAGAGTGCACGCTCGCAATTAAGTGAAAGTTGTGAAAAGCCAACAGGGGATTTACGTATTACGTCGACTTTTGGAGTAGGTGCAGGGTGGCTTGTAGAGCGTATGCCAGAATTCCTTAGCCTTTATCCAGATATACGGGTTCAACTCTTGTTTGATGACAAAGAACTTGATCTGACGATGCGTCAAGCAGACTGTGCTGTTCGTTTACATCAGCCACAACAGCCTGACCTTATACAAAGAAAACTCTTTACAATTCACATGCATGTTTATGCTTCGGAAAATTATATCGCGAATTATGGACAACCAAAAACATTGTCTGAACTGGATGCACACCGTATTATTTCATTTGGTGAACCTGTTCCATCTTATTTATCTGGTTTAAATTGGTTGGAAAAGGCTGGAAGAAGTGATGGATCTTTACGTTTTTCAGTCCTGCGAATCAATAATATTATTTCAATCAAGAATGCACTTGTACGCGATCTTGGTATTGCTGTGCTTCCTGATTATATCGTGAATAATGATGATCGACTCGTGCGTCTTTTTCCTGAGATGGTTGATATCCCTTGTTTTGATACTTTCTTTTGTTACCCTTATGCTTTAAAGAATTTAGCAAAGCTGAAAGCTTTTCGAGATTATATTTTTTTGAAAGCTCGTCAGTGGGCTTTTTAATGGATGTGATGTTTTTAGCTATGTGTTTCATGCATAGCAGACACGCTTAAGTCTTTATTGTACTTCTCCTTATAAAATGACATACAATAACATCTCTTGATTATGTTGCCTCCCATTGCATCTTCTTGAGTGTTCCCTTACGAAAGTCTGCCAGATTGATTTTATCTCTGAAGATTTTCTAGATTTGCCGGGCGTTTGTCCGGCTTTTTTTTGCTTCGCAATATAGCATCTAAAAATGTAGATATTTTAGAAAATGATAAGAGAACAATTTTAAAAGTTTTATGAATTTGAAACATTTTTAGGTGTATCAAGATATGATGGGGAGCTTTACGAGATATTTGGGTTATAATGATGATTATCGCCGAGCAGAAAGGGTTTGATGGAAAAGTATAGGATTTATAGATAGAAAATTTTCTTGAATGTCTCAAATTACATGAAGAAATACAAGTTCTATGAACACATAGAAGCATTTTCGTCTATATGTATTCTCTACAGGATCCATTTATCTGTGCTATAATTCGATGGGCTATAATCTTTTTTAGATGTACTAACATTCAGCAACAAAAATATAGCAATAGAGGTGTTTAGCACTTTAAAGAAGACTACTACAAAAGCGCTGTATACGTAAGCAAGCTTCTTCAAGCAGCTTTTCTGATGTCGCATAAGAAATACGAAAAGCTGGTCCCAGTCCAAAAGCAGATCCATGAACAACAGCGACAGATTCTGCCTCTAGAAGCGATATTACAAAGTCTTCATCACGAGTGATCACTTTACCTTCGGGTGTTTTTTTCCCAATGAGTTCTGCACAGGAAGGATAAACATAGAAGGCACCTTCTGGTGTTGGACAATGAATACCAGGTGCTTGATTCAACATGGAAACAACAAGATCACGGCGTGCTTGGAAAATACTTTTATTCTGAGCAACAAAATCTTGTGGACCAGTAAGTGCCTCGACGGATGCCCATTGTGAGATAGAACTTGTACCAGATGTTTGCTGACCTTGAATGATATCCATGGCTTTAATTAATTCTTGCGGTCCCCCTGCATAACCGATTCGCCAACCCGTCATGGCATAGGCTTTAGAAACACCGTTCATGGTGAGTGTACGGTCGTAAAGTTTTGGTTCTACTTCTGCTGGAGTGACAAAGGTAAAACCTTCATATGTGAGATGTTCGTAGATATCATCGGTGAGGATATAAACATGGGGATATTCTACTAAAACATCTGTTAGTTTTTTTAATTCGTCATGCGTATAAGCAGCACCCGATGGATTTGAAGGAGAGTTAAAAATAAACCATTTAGTTTTAGGGGTGATGGCAGATTCTAATTCTTGCGGTTGAAGTTTATAAGAAAATTCAGCTCTTGTTTCGACAAAAACAGGTGTTCCACTGTTGAGAGTAACCATTTCCGGATAACTAACCCAATAAGGAGATGGAATGATGACTTCATCCCCTTTATTTAAAGTTGCCATCAATGCATTGAAGAGGATTTGTTTACCACCGGTACCAACAATAATTTGTTCTGGTTGATAGGTGAGATTATTTTCTCTTTTAAATTTTGCCGCAATTGCTTGGCGCAATTCTGGAATACCAGATATGGGGGTATATTTTGTTTCTCCACGTCGAATAGCTTCAATGGCAGCATTTTTGATATTGTCTGGTGTATCAAAATCTGATTCTCCAGCGCTTAAAGCAATAACATCATGACCTAATGCTTTCAAATGACGCGCCTTTTGGGAAACAGCAATTGTTGCAGAAGGTTTTATACGAAAAAGCCTGTCAGCGATAAAAGCCATGATTTCAGTCCTTATATGATACAAGAAAATGATTGTAGATTTAAAACTATTCTATAAGAGATTGCATCGTATGCAATAAAAAATTGTAGTGAAATTTTTAAGTTTTTTGCATCTAAAGAAGATTTGAGATGAAAGAAGATAGGTTGTAATATTCTATTTACAGAAAGTAGGAATATTATCAGAGAAAAATTTTACATTAAAAGCAGAGATTGACAAAGAATTTATGGTTTATCGATGAAAATTTTTGGGGTTCGCATAAAGATTGAAAATTTTTCTCGTCATTTTGTTGAAGACATCCATTTTATTTAAAAATGTAAGCTGAATGCAAGAGTCTTTTTTTCTTAGGTAAGTGGTATAGTATCCATAAATATTATGCATTTTGATATGAGACGAGGGGAACATCATTATGTTTTAGAGGAATTTATCAAGGATAGTGAATGTACTTTATGATGGTTAATGCTCTTTCTTTGCGCTCATCCCGGTCATTTCTTTTTACTCAAACAGAAAAACATCACATAACTATGATGAATACATTTACAAAGAACGATATCTTACCAAACTCTTCTACAACAAAATCAACAGTTCAAGATATATTTTCTTGCGATTTAATAAAAAAATCTTCTCCCTTTATGGAATATCTGAATTATGTCTCTATTCTCTCTTGATTTAGGTGAATAGGTACATAGAGTTTAGGAAATTTTATTTCAAAAGCAAAATTTGTGTTTTAGTTTTTTGAGGTTTTATAGGAAAAAGCAGTTTGCAGCGGTTATGGAAGATTTAAGAGGAAGGATAGGGATATCTTGGATCATTGTATAAAGCAGAAATCCAGTACTTTATTTATAAAGAGAAAAAAACTCGCCTAGGAAGGCGAGGATTTTTTATTACAATGCAGGGTCATTTAAAGATTAAAGTGCTGCAAGATTTCCAGCAGAAAATTTCCCAGAACGACGATCTTGAAGAACATCATAAGAAATTTTTTGCCCTTCGTTAAGATTGCTTAGACCAGAACGCTCAACAGCAGAAATATGTACAAATACATCTGCACTTCCATCACTAGGCTGAATGAATCCGAAACCTTTTGTTGTATTAAACCACTTAACTGTTCCTGTAGACATAGGAAACTCCTTAGAATATATAATTATACTGTGCACTGAGACTAAAAAGCCCTCAATACGGTTTTAGATCGAAATTAGGTGGGAGAAGTTTCGTCGAAAGTGCAGAGCGCACAGGAAAGAAAGTCACATAACCGAAAATTCGATGGGAATCAATATAAAGGTTTTTAGGATGAAAAGCAAGCCTTCATTGGTATTTTTATACAAATAAAAGATTGAGAGGGAATATAAAATATGAGGAGAATATGCTTTCTATTATAGCGAAAAGTTCAAGTAAAATAGCTTTGCAGTGAGCGCACTTCAAGGCACTTTTTTTTGAGTGCTTTTATGGCTTCCACGGCAGCTTCGGCTCCAGATACTGTTGTATAATAGGGGACTTTTTGCATGAGTGCTGCGTGGCGTAAGGATTTAGAATCGGAGATGGCACTGGCAGTGCTTGTTGTATTAAAAATCAATTGAATTTTTCGATTACGAATGGCATCTTCAATATGAGGATGCCCTTCTAGGACTTTGTTGATTTTTTTTGCCTCAATATTATGTTCGGTAAGAAATTTATGTGTTCCACTTGTTGCCAAAATAGAAAATCCAAGCTCGCCTAAAAGTTTTACAGGATTTAAGATGCGTTTTTTGTCTTCATCTCTCACAGAAACGAACAAAGTTCCTTCTTTTGGGAGCTCAACACCAGCTCCAAGTTGGGCTTTAGCAAAAGCAAGAGAAAATTCATAATCAAGTCCCATAACCTCACCAGTTGAGCGCATTTCTGGACCAAGAAGTGTATCGACACCTGAAAAACGAGCAAAAGGAAAAACTGCTTCTTTGACAGCAATATGTTGTTTTTGTTGCAGAGAGGGTAAGCCACCATAAGCTTGAAGAGCTTTGTGAAGAGTTTCTCCTGCCATAATTCGTGCGGCCATTTTAGCAATGGGGCGACCAATCGTTTTTGCGACGAAGGGGACCGTACGAGAAGCACGAGGATTGACCTCTAAAACATAAACTGTGTCATCTTTAATGGCATATTGCACATTCATCAAACCGCACACATGAAGTGCTTTTGCTAATGCTTTTGTTTGGCGCTCTAATTCAGCTACTATTTTATGGGAGAGCGTATGTACTGGTAACGAACATGCTGAATCACCAGAATGGATTCCAGCTTCTTCAATATGTTCCATAATACCAACAACCAATGTTTCTTTCCCATCGCAGAGACAATCAACATCAACTTCAATTGCTTCTGTGAGATAACTATCAAATAGAAGTGGATTTTTACCAAGTAATGTATTGATCTGTCCTGTTTTGTCGTTTGGATAACGGGCTTTGATATCTTCTGAAACCAATTCAGGGACACTCTCAAGCAAATAATTTTGCAAGCTACGTTCATCACGGATAATTTGCATAGCACGCCCTCCTAGAACATAAGAAGGGCGCACAACTAGTGGAAAACCTAATTCATGGGAAATGAGACGTGCCTGTTCAATTGAATGGGCAATGCCATTTCGAGGTTGTGTTAAGTTAAGTTCGAACAACAATTTTTGAAAGCGATCTCTATCTTCTGCTAAATCGATGGCTTCAGAAGAAGTGCCCAAAATGGGGATATTATGTTTTTCGAGTGTGCTTGCCAACTTCAGTGGCGTTTGTCCACCAAATTGGACGATGACTCCGACCAATTCACCTTTTTGCTGTTCTGTTTCTAAAATAGCGAGAACATCTTCTGTTGTTAAAGATTCAAAATAAAGACGATCAGAGGTATCGTAGTCTGTCGAGACGGTTTCAGGATTGCAGTTAATCATAATGGCTTCAAATCCTGCATCACGTAGTGCAAAAGCAGCGTGACAACAACAATAGTCAAATTCAATGCCTTGTCCGATGCGGTTTGGTCCCCCACCTAAAATAGCAATTTTTTTGCGTTCAGAAACTTGTGCTTCTGAGTTTTCTACTCCTGCAAAGGGAACTTCATATGTTGAATACATATAGGCTGTCGGTGAAGAAAATTCAGCTGCACACGTATCAATCCGTTTAAAAACGTGCCTGACATTAAGCGATTTGCGCAGAGCAGCAATATCATCAGGTTCTTGTCCCGTAAGAGTGGCCAAACGCGCATCCGAAAAGCCCATAGCTTTTAACATGCGTAAATTATCTGCATTTTGGGGCAGTCCATGGATGCGGATGTATTGTTCCATTTCAATAATGGAGGCTATTTGTTCCAAAAACCATGGATCAATTTTGCTGATTTGGTGGATTTCATTTAAGGGTAACCCCGTACGCATGGCTTGAGCAATGTAACGCAAACGATCAGGGCTTGGTATTGCAATAGCGGAGCGTATGGAACTCTTTTCATCACCTTCAGCATGTTCAGGGATTACGATTTCATCAAGACCGGTAAGACCTGTTTCAAGTCCACGGAGCGCTTTTTGCAGCGATTCTTGAAAAGTGCGTCCTATTGCCATCACTTCTCCTACAGATTTCATCGCAGTCGTTAAGACAGTTGATGAACCAGGAAATTTTTCGAAAGCAAAACGAGGAATCTTGGTAACAATATAGTCAATAGAAGGTTCAAATGATGCTGGTGTTGCGCCGCCTGTGATATCATTTTTTAATTCATCAAGTGTGTAGCCAACTGCCAGCTTAGCTGCTACTTTTGCAATTGGAAAACCTGTTGCTTTCGAGGCAAGCGCTGAAGAGCGAGAAACTCGCGGGTTCATTTCAATAACAATGAGGCGGCCATTTTCGGGATTAACAGCAAACTGTACATTGGATCCACCAGTTTCAACACCAATTTCACGTAGTACAGCAATTGAAGCATTGCGCATACATTGATATTCTTTATCCGTTAAAGTGAGGGCAGGGGCTACGGTAATCGAGTCACCAGTATGAATCCCCATAGGGTCAATGTTTTCAATGGAACAAACAATGATACAGTTGTCGTTCTTATCGCGAACAACTTCCATTTCATATTCTTTCCACCCCAAAACACTTTCTTCAATCAAAACTTCTGTTGTCGGTGAAGCTTCAAGTCCTCGTTCAATGATTTCATAAAATTCAGAGCGATTATAAGCAATTCCTCCGCCGGTACCACCAAGAGTGAATGAAGGACGGATAATTGCTGGAAGACCAACAATATCAAGAGCTTGAACTGCTTTTGCGGTAGCATGTGCAATATAATGTTGTTTACGGTCAGCTTCTTTATGACGCCAATTGCGTTCAAGATCTTCTAATGCTTGGTCAAGAGCATTACCGGAAAGTTTCGCTTTAAGTTCATCACGCATTTTTGCGTGCTGTCGGCGATTTTCTTCTTTAAGTTCTGTTGCATTGGCTAACATAGATCGTGGTGTTTCCAAACCAATTTTTGCCATTGCTTTGCGAAATAAAGCACGGTCTTCAGCTTTATCAATCGCATCAGCATTTGCACCTATCATTTCAACGTGATAGCGGTCTAAAACGCCCATACGCTTTAATGATAAGGCTGTATTAAGAGCTGTTTGTCCTCCCATAGTTGGTAAAAGAGCATCTGGACGTTCACGAGCAATAATTTGGGCAACTACTTCAGGAGTAATGGGTTCAATGTAAGTTGCATCAGCTAAATCTGGGTCTGTCATGATGGTGGCAGGATTAGAGTTCACCAAAATAATTCGGTAACCTTCTTCTTTTAACGCTTTACAAGCTTGTGTGCCTGAATAGTCAAATTCACATGCCTGACCAATAACAATAGGTCCTGCTCCAATGATGAGAATAGATTTTATATCTGTGCGTTTTGGCATGGTTTTTTCCTATGATAAACATCCGTGCGCGATTGCGTCAGACAGAATATTTAAATTTTGAGGCTAAAACTGTTTTATAGGTTAAGTGACAAAGAAAGTAAGCCATAAAATGCCTTTTCCATGCTTTTTTTCATAGCCAAAAACTAAGAATGGTAAAAAATAATTATTGATACTAAATCTTTTATTGTAACAAGATGCAAAGTTAGAATAAAGTTCTTTGATGTTACGATTAGAAACATCAATAAAGCTATTGTTATGTGTATATATTACAAGAATTTTGATGTTTAGTTTGATAATTCGGGTACATATTTAATAGTAATAGTATAGGGAACATTTCTGTTCCCATATAGGTTTATTTAAGGGCTCTTAAAACAATAATTCCCGGTGTTTTTGCTACATAATCCATAAAAGGGGAGTCCACTACTTTTTCATTTTCTTTTCGTGAAGAAGCATTTCGTAACATTGGACCATTATCTGTGATAATGAAGAAACCTACGTGGGTTACATCCAATCCAGCAAGCTTGGTGTAGATACCAATAAAATCACCAGATTGTAACTGACTTAAAACTTCTTCATCAATAAAGTTACTTGGAATATAAGTTATATTGCGTTTAACAATTGGTAATCCGGGAAGATAGTTTCCACCATCAGCTTTTTTATTGAGGTATTTTTCAATGCTTACTGCATTGGGGCTTATCTGTGCGGTGATGTCATCGGCAAGTTTATATTCTCTATAAGCCCAGTCAGTGAAAAAGTGTTTCCGGTCTAAAAAGCTAATATTACCATCAACATAACGAGTTCGGATAATGTTATTTATGAATTCTGTTTGCGAAGTTGATTTCCGTAATGCTTCAACATAGTCCAGATAAGTGAAACAATCTAAACCTCTAAAGTCGATTATTAGTTCTTCTGGTACATCTTCTGAACCATGCAACATATTTGCTTGGTAAGGTGTTCCTAGAAAAGCTGCAGATAGAAAATCAATCATTTTTCCTGTTTCAGGGCCATTGATTTTTGACCGTTCTTTAAGAAGAGTATTGAGTTTTTTTAAAGTATAAGGATCTAGATTCACTTGTTTTTTTTGCTGTGTTTCCGTTTTGTTTTCAGGAGCTTCTTTATTTATGTCAGAACTTTGAAAATCACATCCTGCAACCAACGCGGAAATTAAAATAAATAAGAATATTTTTCGCATTTTTTCACCATTTTTGAATTGAACAATGACTGGTACCTTTCTGCGTTAACCAGATTGTCTTATGTTAATTGTAACATATCATAAATGTAGCATAAATAGATATAGCCATGGTTTTATTTTAGGTTATGCTGATTGCGTGCGAGGTAAATATTTTTTAGGATAAAAATATACAAAAATTGTTACTGTAAAAATATTTTTGAATAATTGAAATTATATTAAAATATAATTTTCTATTTTTAGAGAGTATATTCATCACTACTCTCTTTATTCGAAGAAGGTTATAGGTGAATTGTTATGCTGGAATTCGTATGCATTTCATTCACCAAAAGGGACTTTTTGAAAGTGATGATTCTTTATAAAGGTATGTACAGTGTTGTGTGTTTGGTAAGATGAGGATTTGTGACATTTTTTGTTTTTTAAGTTTTTACTTTCATGATAGCTTTTGTGAGAATAAGTTATATAGCCGTTTTTAATGGCAGGTAGAGTTTATAAAATTGTAGGGAAAACAATTTGCATGCTATGATTAACCAAAAACGCGATCCAAAAATTATTCATCATGGGCTCATTTTAGTTTTCATTATTTTGTTGTTGGATATTATTGCTATTGCAATCGTTAGTTCTGTTTTGCCTGAATATTTTGCTCAATTAACTGGAAAAGATATAGGTGCATCTTCTGTGGCAAGAGGAAAATTACTTATGGCTTATTCAGTAATGTAATTTTTGTTTGCTCCTATCATTGGCAATCTTTCTGATCGCTATGGTCGCCGTCCTATTTTGCTGATCTCTATTATAAGTTTTGCGCTTGATAATTTCATATGTGCTATAGTATGGAGCTATTCTATGTTGTTTATCGGGCGTCTTTTGTTAGGAGTGAGTGGTGTTAGTTTTGCAATCTGTATGGCATATCTTGCTGATCTATCTAATGATAAGACCCGTACACACAATTTTGGTCTGTTGGGAATCGCATCTGGATTAGGGTTTATTTTAGGTTCATTTATCGGTGATTTTTTAGGTCAATTTGGTCCGCGTGTTCCGTTTTATTTTGCCGTTGGTTTTTCACTCATTAATTTTATTTTTGCATGGATTATGCTTCCTGAAATTCTCTCTACGTGGAATCGGCGCGCTTTTGATATTAAACGTGCAAATCCTCTAGGTGCCTTTTTGCAGTTTAGGCAATATCCAAAAGTTCTTTGGTGTTGCTGGTTTTTTTTCTTTATTGGTTTGCTGAATCTATATGGATTAGTATTTAGTCATTCATTGCTAAAGAGCGCTATACTTGGAGCACGTTCTCCATTGGGGTGTCCTATAGTGTTTTTAGTATAGGGCAGATGATTGTGATAACTCTTATTCTTCCTTATCTTTCAAGAGATGGAGCAATTGGCTTATTGCCATGGTAGGGTTTGTGTTTGCATCAGTTACTATGCTTGGTTACGTATTTGCAACGCAATGGTGGATGGTTTATGTTGTTTTTTCCTGTACCATACTTGAATACCTTGTTCATGCACCTATGCGCGCTATTGTTTCAGCACAGGTACCGGCGAATGCACAAGGAGAATTGCAGGGATAGATGGTTTCTGCTGTTTCATTGAGTTTGATATTTGGTCCCATTTTTATATATTTCTTTTCGAACAATTTACACATGAAGATGTGGCGTTCCATTTTTCTGATGCTCCTTCTTTGGGAGGCTTTTGTGTGCTTTCCGTTATGACGATAATTTTTTCCTTACAGGTACGCTGAATTTTGGGGTTTCTAGCTGATAAGAATATTTTCCAATTTGATGTTTTATCAAAGTGGTTTTATGGAGGAAAGATTATCATTTATTATTTTAAAAAAAATTTTGTATACAGAAAATAATACAATTTCAATTAGGCTATTTTTTATAATTCATGATAAGATCGCTGAAATATTGAAAGAGGTAGTGGCTGTCTTGTGGGCCAGGAGAAGCTTCAGGGTGATATTGGACCGAAAAAACTGGTTTTCCAATGATCCGAATACCACAGTTTGAACCATCAAAAAGGGAAATATGTGTTTCTTGGACATGTGATGGTAGAGATGCAGCATCTACAGCAAAACCATGGTTCATTGATACAATCTCAACTTTTCCGGTGTCAAGATCTTTAACGGGATGATTGGCACCATGATGTCCTTGGTGCATTTTTACGGTTTTTGCACCAAGAGTCAGAGCTAAAAGTTGATGACCAAGGCATATACCGAAAAGTGGCAAATTATGATCAATCAATGTGTTAATAGTTGGAATTGCGTATTGAGCTGTTGCTGCTGGGTCGCCTGGACCATTAGAAAGAAAAATACCATCAGGGTTCATTGCTAGAATTTCTTCTGCATTTGTGTGTGCAGGCACGATGGTAATGCGCGCATTTTGTGTAGCAATAAGACGTAGAATATTACGCTTAATACCATAGTCGATTGCAATGATATGAAGATTGTGCACATTGTTTGTATGATATCCTTTATTCCATATCCATGGCTTTTCACTCCATTGCCTTAATGATTTAGATGTGACTTCTTTTGCAAGGTCAAGATTGATGAGACCAGACCATTTTTGTGCACGCTTCTGCAAAGAAGGGATATCAAAGTTCCCATGAGGATCGTGTGCAATGATAGCATTTTGTGCACCTTTTTCTCGGATAAGAATGGTTAGTGCGCGTGTATCAATACCGCAAAGTGCAATAATTTTACGTGCTTTAAGCCATTGATGCAAGTTTTCATTTGCACGATAGTTGGAAGGACGCGTGATGTCTGCTTTGAAAAGAGCACCGACTGCACCATGACAATTGAGGGGAGTAAGATCTTCGATATCTTCGCTATTTGTACCTACATTTCCTATATGAGGGAATGTAAAATTGATAATTTGTTGCGTGTATGATGGATCTGTGAGGATTTCCTCGTAGCCTGTTATAGCGGTGTTGAAACATACTTCACCCTCGGCAATGCCTGTAGCACCTGCTCCTTTACCTTCAATAACTGTTCCATCAGCTAATACTAAGAGGGCTGTAGGTTTTTTTACACTCCAAGGATCGCGAGATGAGATAGTTTGTGTCATAGTGTGCGCCCAAAATTTATTTCTGAAAGGTATAACAACCAACATTACACAAAAGCTGTTATGCTTTTATGTATATCATTTACAATATTTCGCTTGAGATAGGAAGTATAGGTATATTCTATGAAGAGGTAAAGTACTGTTTTTGAATTTTCTAAAACCCCGATATTAATTATTTTTTATCATGCATTGTAAGACGTATAATAATTGCTAAGAAGCAATTTTCTGATTGGACAGAATGAGATAAATTTGTGTTGTCTGACCAGATTGATGGGGCAGTCAATTCTGCTTTGAAGGTGCGGAAGAGAGCGTGTATCTTGCCACACTTTTTGTCTAGTAAGACGCCAGGTTAGAGATCGTGATATTCTTTATCGTGATGAAGAAAATTTAAAAGTGGATGATCAATACAGTCTGTTTTCACTAAAATGCTTGAACGCTTTAACAATGTGAGGAGTTAACATGCGCTTATAAAAACTCTTGTCACTTAGAATTGGTAAAGAAAGTATCAAGAAAATTTTGATAGGTAATAATTATCCCATACAGGTTAGTGCGAAGGAATATTTTGTAGTAAATAAGTTAGTGTTTCTTTTTGTTTATAGGGGAAAAAATAGCTTTCTCTCAGTATATATTCTTTTTTCTGCAAAATATTTAGGCTAATAAGAAGATTATAACTGCTTTAATTCTTTTTAAAAATATTTATTACTTTCAATACAAAAAAGTTTTTAGAGAAAATAAGGCGGTTAAAAAACTGTCTAACATGTAAGTTTGCGCTATGTTCTCACGATTATGGTGAGGTAAGGGGGATTTTAAAATGCTTATTTTTAAAAATAGCAATATCCTCCAGCTGAGATGTTTCAAAAAATATCTCAGAAATAAGTCTTCATTTGCAATATGCTGTTGAGATAGGTCGGAAAGCTCTGTTTCTTTACTTTGAAAAAGACATATAAAACCACTATGTCGTACATGCTCAGAGAAATATACGTATCCTCCATTTATGCTGAGTTTGTTGTGTAAAGTGGTGAAGCTGTTAAAAACAACTCGGTTAATAACAATGGCTCGTTTATTAATCGCAAACGAGAGCGGCGTGCCCACAGGGCACCTTGTTGGCCAATATGAATGTAATCGCGAGTCAATTTGCCACTGTTAAATAAATAGTGTCCTAGTGGGGTAGTGCCCAAATGCATCAATTCTTGATTCTGTTTTGATAGGGTTTCTTGTGGAATTATGGTACGCCCAAGAAGCCAAGGCTGATTATCTCCCATCAGTATGACCTCGCGTAGCCAGTAACGTGCACTGTCGGGGAGATGCTCCGCTTCGTCTTGCAATTGATCTCGCGTAATAAAACATTCACGTTGTGGTTTGACACGTATGCAGGTACAGTGATTTTGTAATCGAAGCGTCATCGAGCCCGATTCCATGAGCCAGTTACGGATGTTTTCTGGTGGAGGATGGTCTTGATCAGAAAGCCATTTTAGAGGCGGTAAGATGGAATCTCTAGGGTCAGGCATCATTTCACTCTGCATCTAAAATCGTACCTCGTATGCTATACTGGATAGCATAAAAAGGTGTCTCCATTGTGATATAGAAATGCAAAGGAAGCAAGATTTTAAACGGGAAAATGTTAAAGCGAACATTTAAGTAAGGAATATTTAAAAAAGTATTATGAAAGTATGTTGTTGGCTGAAATTTCATATCCATCATTCATAAAATTTAGAAGATAAAAAAGATTGAAAGGGAAATGAATGAGGTATCATCTTTATCATCTCTCTTTTACTTTCATTAGTACTAAAGGAAATTCTCTTTATGATCTACAAAATTCCAAATTGGTGTTAGAGGTTTCTGGTAAAAGGGTCTTGTTGATGAAGTGCATAGGAATTCAGGAGTACACGAGAGAAATTTGGGGAAAAAGTATTGTTTTTGTGATAAAACTGGGTGATTGTGTTGGTATTACAGCGAGGTGAGCAAGATTTAATTGTGGTTGGTATATTTTACTGATCAAAATCTTGCATATTGGTGTGGTGCTGAAGCAATTCAAATATTAGAAACAATGATATTTGAGCGAATTATAAAAAACTAAATCAATATTGCACTAAAATAATGCCGTCACCCTTGTTGGTATAAATAAGTTGTAGCATACGGAAAGGGATAGTGCTCTTGTAAAAAGCTTTGCTATATCTCGTTTAATGACACAATGATGGTGATGCAAAAAGACCGTAGCTTAAGCATCTCACCATCACTCCACCACTGGCTGCAATTTTAAAGCTAGGGTAGAAACATTTGAATTATTTCATTTATAACCAAAGAGTACCTTAAAAAAGACAAATAAATACTCTACGATCGAATCGTACGTCCCATCCATATAAGGATGCAAGCTCCTATAAAACCTGAAATGAGATAGCCAAGCCAACCAGCAAAGCTCACGCCTAAAAGGCCAAAAGCAAAACTGGCCAATGCTGCCCCAATAATTCCTAAGATAATGTTTAGAAAAAGCCCTGTCTGGCTTTTCATAATATACTGCGCAGCCCAACCTGCAAGGCCACCGATAATAATAGCTGCAATCCAGCCGATGTTTGCATTTTCCATTTATACTCTCCTTTGCCTAAATCTTAACTAGGGTAAGCCCTGTAAAGGTCAAGGCTAACCTTTTTGCCTTGAGGAGAGGTACTGCTGTTGAAAACTTTATTACATTTTACTTCGCTGTTTTTTCAATTCGTGCGAACATCTTATACGTAAAATATTATATCCATAAAATTACAAATACACATAATCGCCTCTTATGATACCAAAAAGTGCTGAAATTTGCAATTTTTTACGTAAAGAAGAAATGTTTGCAAAAGTGTTTTGAGAGTATGATAAGTGTATTTATGAGTAGATTCCTTATCAATTTCCATAATAAGATTCGAAAAAACTAAAATGATGTGACTAAAGGAACAAGCAAAAGGGACATTCAAAAAGTTTGAAAAGAAGTTTGCTAATACGATATCAATGATATTCGAAATGATATTAAAAAATATTGTTGTTTAAGTGTTTACAAATTATTACGTAAGTTAAATCTTTAAAAACGTTATAATTTTTGAAGACCGACGGATATTTGTATTTCTCTATGTCACATCGCTTTTCTTCGTACTGTGGAGCTGTGTATTGTTTTACAAAAGCATTTGATTTAATCACGATACTCAGATACGCAAAATTTAATAATCGATGTGATTATTTTATCGTTCGAATGTGCTCAAAGTTAAGATTTGGTTGTTTGTTGTTCAGTAGGATTACGTAGGCGAGAACTTTGGAGAAGCCCTTGTGCTTCTAAAATTGGATAGATCATTGAGGTTAAAAGAGAGTTGATTTGTTTTAGATCGCGTACAGTGTCGAGATGAAGACTGGACGACTCTATGTTTTTAAGATCACCTTCACGAAGGCGTTTAAAATGCTTTAAATTCATCTCTTTTTCTAAGTTTCGGAGCTGATCTTTTTTCTGCACCAGTAAATGCGCAGTATGTGCATCACGCGAGACAAGAACATTAAATGCGATATGTGCATTTGCTAGAACAATGGCATGGAATTGCAGGAGGTCATTCCATCCATCGCTGCTAAATTGTAGGGCTTTTTGTTTTTTCTTTTTAACCAGTGTAAGCATATTATGAATAATAATGTCTCCTGCCTGATCTAATTTTATACAAGCACCTAGAAGTTCTTGTGTTTGAAGGGCTTGTTCATCAGACAATTTTTGTCCAGCTAATTGTGCGAGATAAAGTTTGATTGCGATATGCTTTTTGTCCAATATAGTGTTTAGCTGGTTAAGCTCACGGATGATGTCGGGGTCAGGTTTTTCATAAAGTCCCATGATTTTTCTTAGCATGATATCCACAAGATCACAAATATGAATGACCTCACGCATGACATTAGAAAGTGCTAAAGTTGGGCGTTCAAGAACACTATCATCAAGAGCTGTTTGATCAGATAAATTAAGTATTTTATCGCTTTGCGTTTTTTTTGTACTTATATAGACAATTTTAGTGGTTAGTTTTAAAACCCATTTCGAGAGTGGTATTCCAGCAAGGAGAGTGAAAATGTTAAAAATAATATGGGCGTTGATAACTTGAGTAGAGGGGGCATTGCCAAGCCATGTGATTGGTGGTTGAAAAGAAAGAAATAAGATGAGGATAAAGATTGAACCGGCACCACGCATGAGTAAATTCCCCAAGGGAACGAGGCGAGCATTAGGGGAGGCATTTCGTGTTAAAATCGGGGCTATAAGAGAAGAACCAAAATTAACGCCAAGGACCATTACAACACATAGTTGGGCGTGGATAAGGTCATAGTTGGCAAAATTGACCAGCAAAATAATTCCTGCAATGGATGAATGTAAAAGGTAAGTTAGTGCTGCTGCCAACAAAAAAGTGGAAATAGGATCGGTTGAAAGATAACGAATAATGCTAGGCAGAACAGCACTGTCACGTAAAGGTTCTGTGGCTGCGCTTATCATTTGTAAAGATAAAACCAAAAGACCAATACCAATGACAATACGCCCTACTTGACGCCAATCACGTTTTTCAGTTGTCATGAAGATACATGTGCCAATTAAAAGGCATATTGGCACAACAAGTGTGAGGTCATAGGAAAGAATTTTGACAACGAATGCCGATCCTAATTCTCCCCCACGTACAGCCATAAGTCCTGCTAATCCAGAGACAAAACCAGATTCAACAAAAGAACTAACAAGGAGCGTTATTGCTGTAGAGCTTTGTAAAATCATTGTTGAAAAAAGTCCAAAACTTACAGCAAACAACGGTTTGGAAATGACGTAGCGCATTTTATATTTAAGCCGGTCACCATAGGCACGTTCAACACCTGTGCGTACCATACGTGTAGCCCAAAGAAGTAAAGAAACAGCGCCTGCAAGATGAAGGAGTACCAATGAACTATTCATGATACTTTTTCTTTCTCTGTTGTTATAAATATGGTTGATCTAAAAAATCGATGAATTGAGATTTATCGTTTTACTGTTCTTTCATTTTTAATACATGATGAAAGTCATAGCCACTTGGATTTTGAAAAATCTTTAGACCAAAGCTAGGAAGGATGGAATAAAGGTGGTCAAAAATATCAGATTGAATTTGTTCATACTCTAGCCAAACAGTTGTGTTGGTAAAACAATAAATTTCCAAAGGTAAACCATTGGGTGTAGGAGGCAATTGTCGTGCCATCAGAGTCATGTTTTGTTCGATATTTAAATGATTTTTTAGGTAAGCAAAAACATAAGCACGGAAAGTTCCAATGTTAGTTAAACGGCGGGTATTGGCTAACACGTCGTGATTTTTATCTAATTGAGTATTCCATTCATTGATTTCTGGTATTTTTTGTGTGAAATAATTTTCTAACAAATTAAATCGGGAAAGATATTCTTGTTCCTCTTTTGTGTGAAAACGGATACTTGATTGGTCAATAAAGAGGGATCGTTTAATACGTCGTCCACCTGCTTCTTCCATTCCACGCCAATTCTTAAAAGGGTCCGTCACCAATTTACGGATAGGCACAGTCGTGATTGTTTTATCAAAATTTTGAACTTTAACAGTATGAAGTGCAATTTCAGTGACATCACCATCTACATCAAGACTGGGAATTTGAATCCAATCACCAACACGTACCATATCGGTGGATGAAATTTGGATACCTGCAATGAGAGAAAGGAGCGTATCTTGGAAAATCAGCATGAGGACAGCAGCCATTGCACCAAGACTGGATAGAAGGATAAGCGGTGAGCGGTCAATTAATGTAGCTACCATGAGAATTGCAGCTACAGTAAAAAGCGCAATTTTAGCGATTTGAATATAACCCTTTATTGGTTTTAACCGCGCTGTCGGCTGTTGTGCATAAAGGATATTAATAACATTAAGAAGAGAAGAAATTGCTAAAACAACAACAAAAATAATGAAGGCATTAGCAACATTGCCTATAATAGTACTGAGTGCATCAGGGAGTGTTTGGATAAAATCAATGCCGATTGAGAGAGTAAAGGCTGCAACAGTGTTAGCTATGTAGCGAATGGTGGCCTCAATATCAACGGTGGTATTTTTAGGGAGAAAAGAAGAAAGCCGTTTTGCTCCATGCGAGAGGAGGCTTCGTGCTAAAAAGTTGATTAAAAGCGCAATGATGATAAGAACAATGAGCCAAACAACAGATTCTAGCAAAGGATATTGAACAAGAAATTTTATCACTTTTTCACTCTCCATTTCTGCAAAATATGCGGTTGAGCCTTTAAAATTTTTCAACCGCTTAAAAGGAAGTATTGGAATTATGCTCTAAAGTGGTTAAATATGCAAAAAAGAATTTTAAAACTCTGTGAGAGATAATGCGCTTTCCGCCTGATTTCCTTGATGATCTCCGCACTAGATTACCAATTTCAACAGTTATTGGCCAAAGGGTGGTATTTGATCCCCAAAAAAGCAAGCCTTCGCGAGGAGATTTTTGGTGTTGTTGCCCATTTCATGGTGAGAAAACTCCAAGTTTTCACTGTAATGATCGTAAAGGACGCTATTATTGTTTTGGCTGTGGTGTGAGTGGTGATATTTTTACTTTTCTTTGTGAGCTTGATGGATTGCGCTTTTCAGAAAGTGTAGAGCGTTTGGCTGATTTTGCGGGGATAAAATTACCTCTTTTTGATCCACAAAGTCATAAACGTCAAATGGAAAAAGCTGATCTTTATGATGTTATGGGAATAGCTACAAATTTTTTTCAACAGAGCTTGTATGATAAAGCAGGTGTTCAGGCGCGTCGTTATCTTGATGCGCGGGGGGTGACGCCAAAGCTTGCCGAGCGTTTTCGAATTGGTTTTGCTCCAATGAAACGTACAGCTTTGAAAGAAGCTTTAGGCGCGCGCGGTATTTCAATAAAACAAATGGAAGATTGTGGACTTCTTAAATTGAGTGAAGATAATACGATTTCCTACGATCGATTTAGAAATCGTATTATGTTTCCTATTGAAGATTTACGCGGACGTGTGGTGGCTTTTGGAGGGCGTGCGTTGGAGAAAGATACGCCGGCAAAATATCTCAATAGCCCTGAAACGGTGCTGTTTCATAAAGGAAATATGCTTTACAATGCAGCAGCAGCTCGCAAAGATAGCCGCTTCGTTGGCGATGAAAAAGTTCATTCGCTCCTTGTTGTTGAAGGTTATATGGATGTGATTGCGTTGACTAAAGCTGGTTTTGAAGGAGTGGTAGCGCCTTTAGGGACAGCATTAACGGAAGCGCAAATTGGGCTTTTATGGCAAATGGGGAGTGATCCTATTTTGTGTTTTGATGGTGATGATGCTGGTTTAAAAGCAGCTTTTCGTGTTGCTGATCGTGTGCTTCCCCTTTTAAAGACCGGGGTTTCTGTGCGCTTTGTTTTGTTGCCACAAGGTAAAGATCCAGATGAAATTATTGCTGCTGGTGGCGCACAACTTTTTTCTTCTTTTTTGCAAAAAGCGATTCCGTTAATTGAGCTTTTATGGTGGCGTGCTGCTTACGGAAAGAATTTTGAAACTCCAGAAGCACGAGCGGCGCTAGAAAAGCAACTGAAACAGCAAATTTTTACGATTAAGGATGAAGATATACGCCGTTATTATTTGCAGGATATAAAGAAACGGCTTTTTGATTTTTTTCGTCCCTCTTTTTCGAAAAAAAAAGATGCAGGGCAATATCAACAGTATTCCCCAACTAGAATATTTAAAGGTCAATCTTTTTCTGTTTTGGAAAATTCTGATATGGTGCGCAATTCGTCGCAATCTATACCTCTGCGCGAGGCCGTTATTTTATCGATTTTAGCTTACTATCCTGAGCTATGGTATGAAAATTTTGAAGTGCTTGCTGAATTAGAATTACAAAACACTCAATTAGTCTGTTTTCATCAATCTATGTTGGAAATTCTTGGGAACCAGCAACTTCATGATAAAGAGACAATGGTTGCGCTCTTAGAAGAAAAAGGGCAAAAAGCTCTGTTAGAGCGTATGAAACATCTTGTGCAACATGTTGGTATGCGTGCTGTCTTTATTGGAGCTCCTGTAGAAGATGCTCGTGCTATATTAAAACAGGCCATCTACTTGCATCTTCAAGAACACCACCTACATAAAAGATTACAAGATATTGAAGAGCAACTCGTAAAGAATCCTAAGAGTGAGGTTTTTAATTTGCTTCGTGAGACAAAAAGTGAGTTAGAAAGAATGCGAGAAACAGAAGCGTTAATTGAGGGATTTGGAAGTTGGTTGGATGAAAAAGTAGACGAGAATAACAAAGATACGATAAAATGATTCGCTTTTTTGATGCGAATCAGTCACCTAAAGCGTAAGATGAGGGAGTTCATGTAGAGCGTAGAGCAGCATCTTTATAAAAAATGACGATTAGATTTTAGGAAAAGCGGGAAATTGGTTCTTACTTGTAGGATACAGAGATTATCTCAGAAAGGTTGAGAGGTGTCGGGGAAACTTCTGAAGTTTTCCCGCGTTTTTGTGTGAATGAAGGGTGTATACAAAATGTATTCTTTCAAATAGTAATCTCCTCTAAAAGGGGGAATATTGTGAAAAACTGTTAGTACGCTTAAATGAGAATGCGAAAAGCTGGTCACGTGGAAGCTGTGGAGTGATCAAGTGGAGTTACGGTATGGCAACAAAGGTTAAACAGAAAGATAGTGTAGAAGTAATGAGCCAAGCGAGTTTGGATGGTCCTCTTCTTGATTTTTCTGATGATGCCATTAAGAAAATGGTTAAGCTCGCCAAAAAAAATGGTTATGTGACGATGGATGAACTGAATGCAGTTCTTCCTTCTGAAGAGGTTACGTCTGAACAAATTGAAGATATCTTAGCGATGTTTTCTGAAATGGGTATTAATGTTGTGGATGATGAAGATGAAGTCGATTCTGAACATTATGATGGAGGAATTACGGTAGAGGGGGGGGATTTAGTAGAGGCCTCTAGTCACGCGATCGCTACGACAACGAATAAGCGTGAAATAACAGATCGTACTGATGATCCGGTGCGTATGTATTTACGTGAGATGGGAGCTGTTGAACTGCTGTCGCGGGAAGGCGAAATTGCCATTGCTAAGCGTATTGAAGCAGGTCGTGAGACAATGATTGCAGGACTTTGTGAGAGTCCTTTGACTTTTCAAGCCCTTATTATCTGGCGTGAAGAATTGAAAGAGCAGCGTATTCTTCTTCGTGAAATTATTGATCTTGAAATGACTTATGCTGGTCCGGAAGCTAAGCAGGCTCCTATCGTTGAACGAGGTGAAATTGATAAAATAAAAGAGGAAAAAACATCTCATAGCACGCGTAATATGCTGGGTATTGAAGGAGATAGAGGCATTGAGGATGATGAAGAGGACGATGACGAGGTTAATTTGTCGCTTGCTGCAATGGAAAGTGAACTCTGTCCTCAAGTAATGGAAACATTGGATTTCATTGCTCAAACCTATGTAAAATTGCGAAAATTACAAGATCAGCATGTTGAGAGTAGTTTGGCAGATCGTAAAGAGGGTGCTCTTACACCTTCTCAGAGGAAAAAGTACATTCAATTAAAGGGCGAGTTGATTCAAGCAGTAAAATCCCTTTCTTTGAACCAAAATCGTATCGAATCTTTGGTTGAGCAACTTTATGACATCAATAAGCGATTGATTCATAATGAGGGTAAGCTGAAGCGGATTGCTAATAGTTATGGCATTGGTCATGAGGACTTCTTAAAAGAATACCAAGGACGCGAATTAGATGCAGATTGGATAAATTATATTGCAACTTTGCCAGGATCTGGTTGGAAAGAGTTTTCAACGCGTGAAGAAAAAGAAATTCAAAGGCTGCGTTGCGAGATACAAAATCTTGCACAGGAGACGGCTATTTCGATTGGCGAATTTCGTCGGATTGTTACGCAGGTGCAGAAAGGCGAACGCGAATCAACAATTGCTAAAAAAGAAATGGTGGAGGCTAATCTACGTCTCGTGATTTCAATTGCAAAAAAATATACCAATCGTGGTTTGCAGTTTCTTGATCTTATTCAAGAAGGTAATATCGGTTTGATGAAAGCCGTGGATAAATTTGAATATCGGCGTGGATATAAGTTTTCAACTTATGCAACATGGTGGATTCGTCAGGCAATTACCCGCTCAATTGCTGATCAGGCACGTACTATTCGTATCCCTGTTCATATGATTGAAACAATTAACAAAATTGTTCGTACTTCCCGACAGATTTTACATGAAATTGGACGTGAGCCCACACCAGAAGAATTGTCTAGTAAGCTTTCTATGCCGTTAGAAAAAGTACGGAAAGTTCTTAAAATTGCAAAAGAGCCTATTTCACTTGAAACGCCTGTTGGTGATGAAGATGATTCCCATTTGGGCGATTTTATTGAGGATAGGAATGCGTTATTGCCGATTGATGCTGCTATTCAGGCGAATCTGCGGGATACAACAACACGCGTCCTTGCTTCATTAACGCCACGTGAAGAACGTGTTTTGCGAATGCGTTTTGGTATAGGGATGAATACCGATCATACGTTGGAAGAAGTTGGTCAACAATTTTCAGTGACTCGGGAGCGTATTCGACAGATTGAAGCAAAGGCGCTTCGTAAGTTGAAGCATCCTAGCCGTTCGCGCAAATTGCGTAGTTTTCTCGATTCCTAAATAAAGGAATTTGTACCTTTTTCAAGGATGTATCTTTTCTTGATGAATGTGGGTAAAATAGCTTTTGAGATGCTTTTTAAAGAAAGAGGCGGGTAAGTATTGTAAAATATTTGTGATGTCTAAGAGTTCTGTTGGCTTTGATGTTTGTGCTTTTATCTGCAAAGATAACAAGATAGGTGGCATAATATTCTATGGTGGTTTCTCAACGAAATAAACGCGGTGTTCTAAGCATTCTTTGTGAGTGTCGTAAAGCTTGCGAGTTCCTTAAGAGATGTAATATCTTAAAGTTAACTTATTGAAAAATATAGGCTTTTTATGACGAAATGCACGTTTTCTCTTGTACTAATGAGACTTTTACAGAAGCGATTTATGCAGATATGTGGGAGTTTAAAAATTCCATTTTGATGGATGTTATTGTTTTAGATTGTAAAATATTAACTGCGTGTTAAGATCTTTTCCTATGTTTCTCATAAGGGATATTTTTATGCATTATTTTTCTTTATATGAGATGTTTGCTAAAAATGAAATATATCTTTTTTTAATTGATTTTAAAAAGATTGTCTTAAGGCCACAGAGTGGATTGAATGTTTTTTAAGAAACAAAAATTGGTGATATTGTAAGGATTAAGTTTTGTTTATTTCGCTTGTTGATAGATTTTTTATTTCAAAAAGATATAGCCGGTCTTATGAGTGAAAAAACTCCCTTTTGGAAAGTAAAAAAATTAGAAGAAATTTCCATTTCTGAGTGGGAGAGTCTCTGCGATGGCTGTGGGCGTTGTTGTTTGCATAAGGTAGAAGATGATGATACTGGAAATATCTATACAACCAGTGTAGCTTGTCGTCTTTTAGATGGGGAAACTTGTCGATGTCGGGACTATATTCATCGTCAATCAATTGTTTCAAACTGTATATCGTTAGATGTTGCAACGGTTAAAAAAGCTCGCTGGCTTCCGGAAAGTTGTGCTTATCGGTTGATTAATGAGGGAAAAGATCTTCAATGGTGGCATCCATTAGTGTCAGGAAATTGGCAAACGGTGCATAAAACACAATTTTCTGCCCGTGGACAGATAGAAATTTACGAAGACGAATTATCGTCTGAAGAGGCTTATCTCGACCATATCACCGGTCTCCTCTGTGAAGGCCAATGATATGATTATTTCACGCAATAATTGATGACATTATATGACTTATTCTATAGCAAATACTGCGCTAACACTGACATTATAGCTCAACTCACCCCCTGAAAAATTTGTATCGGCGTAGCTTGCATGTGTTGCACTTCTCATAAGGCGTGGCGTTGGATAATAATTGTCATTATTTTCATTGATTGCAATGATTTTTCCTAATTTCAAATTCGCTGCTTGTGCTATAGTTTCTGCTTTTTCAATGGCTTCAGCGATAGCTTTTTTACGTGCTTCTTGGTAAAATGGCTTTGTATCGGCGTTGGTAAAGGTGATACCATTAACTGAATTAACGCCGAGCGCCATTGCTTGATCAAATATTTTACCAGCATTGGCAAGATCACGAATACGTACTGTTAAAGAATTTGAAACATGATATGGTCTTTCATCGTTCTTTTTTTCGTGATGTTTATCGGGGTTAGATTGATAAATGGATAAGCCTGATGTTTGCAAATCATTTGCTTGTATACCGTTGTTCTTAAAAGCATTTACAATATCATTCATAGATTTGTTGTTAGCTGCTAATGCTTTTTGGGCAGTTTTGTCATGTGTAACAATGGCTAGATTTATAATCGCCATATCCGGTGCTGCCTGGCTTTCGCCGGTTGCGGTAACTGTAATAGTTGAGTTTTTCATTTTGCTTTCTTCAGCGTGCACGGTGAGCGAACTGGCTAGCAGTGCGACTGCCATCACAGCTATTTTAACTCTATAATGGTTTAACGGTTGGAAAATTGTTTTTGTCATCTCTATTCCTTTATATTTGTCGGTTTATTACTTTCTCATTTTTGGGAGTTTTTGTAAAGGAATTAGGGCACTAGAGAAAAAAACCGATAGATAAACAGAAAAAGATGGATAATAATTCGAGTAGGCCCTTGTATCATAGGGCGTTTTAGTTTAGAGAAAAGCAACCTGTGTGGGGCCTGTAGCTCAATTGGTTAGAGCCAGCGGCTCATAACCGCTTGGTTGGGGGTTCGAGTCCCTCCGGGCCCACCATTTATAGAATAAATAGGTTATAGAGAAGTTTAGAGATTTTGCTTCCATTGTTCTTTTGAGTTATTTTCTGTTTATCTTGAATCTTTTTGTGGTTTTCTTGAATATTTTGTTGCGCGTGGTTTCTTATCAGTCTTTTTAGTATCGAGGGATATTGTATTATCTTAAGGCCAGCCAAAATTTTGTTTTTGTTCGTGGTATTGTAGCATTTGCATTAGCTGGTAGGTGTTGCTGCCTACTTTCTCAATATCTATTCTGATTTTTCTTAAAAATAGATACTTTATCCTAATAAGACCAATTTTAAAATTTTTGGCGTGTTTTGGTAAAATTGGAAGAAAAGCTTTTATCTTAAATCAGCTTTTTTCTGTTTTGGAATAAATAGCATTATTTATTATGCTTTTTCGGAATCTCAGAACTGTATCATTTTAATACAAATCTGGTGGTCTAAGCCTGTATAAAAGAAAGTGGGTCACAGACATTTATGTATATCGTGGGAGAAAAAATTATAACGTTTGTCACTATTTTATTTTTTAAGCTGAAAATCTATTTTATTTTATTGTAGATACTTGTACAATTTATGTACCGGTATCATTAAGGCTTGACCCATTGTACCTTTTTAAGTATTGCTATCTCTGTTCATGACAGACCTCTATGCTGGTATTTCTAGGGAGCTTTCGGAGAGAAGGTAGCCTTTTTTAGAAAATATGTCGTAGAGTTCTAGGCAGCGCTGATGTTCATAAAAACTATATATATCGCGTCGTTATGTACTTGTTTTGCTATATTGTTTAAAAACATAGATAGTGCTGTGTAGAATAAAATTGTGATATATTTTTCGTTCAAAATAAGATTTTTCATATTTTCTTACATAGAGGACAGCAACGTCTTCAGAGATATTTTCACATCAATTAGTCATTGGTTTGATTCACAAGATCTGATTAACATTATTAGCGTTGTTGATAAAAGTGATGATGCCATTTTTTCATAAAAAAGTCCGGACTGTGCGATGTTTTCTGTTTCACCATGGTACATAACTAACAGAATCCCGTCTGATTGTATAAGACCAGTTTGTACACAATTGCTTCCATACTGCCTATTGCAAATATTTTTTTGTAATGTATGGGACATGTATGAACGCTTTAGCGTTAGTCATTTTGACTACATGGAGTATAACGATGAAGAATAGCGAAAAATTTGAGGCAGCTTTGTCTGACATTATAGTGAAATGGGAGGCCTTGTCGATAGCTCAAAAGCAAGAGATATTGAAAATAGTAGAAAGCTCTACAACTTCTGATCAGTCAATAGAACACTTAAAGCTTCAATCTTCTTTTTATCTCCAGACGAAATCAAAGCGATGAGTTTTAAATCTTCATCGGAAATGTTAAAACCGGTTATTACATATATAGCGCTAGCATTTCCGAGTGTGTTAAGAATAGCCATCAATTTATCTACAGAGGGTCTTTTTCCTCCATTTATCATTTGTTGTACGTAGTTTTGTCCACAGCCTGCTGCTTTGCTTATTTCAATCATTGTGCGTCCGTCACTTTTTATCAATTCAATTAAGCGTTGGAACCAATCTTTTTCAGTCTTTTTCATTTTTAGACCTTTACACATTTACGCTATAGCGTTAATATTGAACTGCGAATCTAGAGTAGATGATATAAGGAGCGTGAGAATATCCATGCGTAGCTTTTCGCTTATGGAGGATAGATGGTCTTTTTTAACTAATAACAAGATGTCCCCATGCACTTTCAGATTCGAATCAATACAAAATGGTTACTTAGTTCCACGATTGTGACAGGATGGATGCGTATGACCAGATATGGAAATACACTTGGTGTGTTCATGAAATGTTGCCGATGATATACGCAGTGTCACTATAAATCAAGATATACCCTAACATTGGCATTTGTAAGGAATTTCTGCGTCGAGGCGGTGCGCAGATGGAATAGAGCTTTACAGCCTTAAGAGCAGGATGATGGCTGTAAAAAATGTAAATTCATGAGCACAGGATGTCATTTTTTTGTTTTAATAGATTAGGTTGCTTCCAGATGGTATATCACATGTGGGCGTTGAGGGACTTTGTAAATGTCAAAAAAAGTGTTTTTGGTGATTTTATAGAGTTTAAAGGTACTCTTCGTTATGAAGATGATTGTTGGGGGAAATATCATATAAGCGATAAATGCTGTATCAAAGGTGGGTGTGCTTTTACCGATACTATTATGGCTTATAATAGTACTCGTGTTTGCAATGGCAGCACTATTTATGACAATGCAAAGATGTATTGTATATTGCTTTTTTCTAGTGGTGTCCGTTTTTACGACAATGCTGAGGTTTGTAACTATGAAGGTTTTCGTAATGGTAAAGAAATCCGCATAGATAACCGTATTGTACATATTACAAAAAAGGTAAACAAAAACAACGCGAGGGAGTCACGTGTGAAGTTTACCACGCCGTTAGCATTGTTTGAAATTATTTGTGTTGCTACGTTTTATATAAATAAATGTAACGCAAACATATTGGCGTGAGAGTATAGATTTAGGCAGCTTTCATGGGGTTATTTTACATCATTTGTTAGAGTGTTTTGCGGAAAGAATAAGCTTACCAAGCGTGATTTGTTGCACTTGGCATGTACAATTTTTGGCATTCTTTTTTATGGAGGATTGAACCAGACAAATTGGTCGGAATGATCAATTTAATGACAGTTAAAGGAGATCAAAATGAGTGTAAATGAAATTTTATTAGCAGCTGTAATTATTATTGTGCTTTTGAGTGGTATTATGTTTCGTTTTGCTTTTTATTATCGCGATCAGGTTAAAGCTCTTAAAGAAGAGGCAAGAAAGATCAAGCACGAGTTCTTAAGAGATTCTATGAAGATGACTAAAGAACGAGATAGGGCAATTAGAGATCAAAGTATGGTGATTAAAAGACGTGATCAAGCAATTGAAAAACTGAAAAAACAAATTAAGCAGCACGAAGAAGTTATAAAACAACATCAGGAAGCAATTAAATCTGAAGATGATGCGAAGAGATGATTTATCCATATTTACATTGGATTTGTATATTAGAAGATTTTGGTAACGTGAGGTTTGGGACAACAAGAGAGGTAAGCTTTTGTCATAAAAGCAAATGTTGGGTTGGTGGTGAAATTATGTTTTGGGGTAATACTCAAGTTTATCGAAAGGTAGTTGTTGATAGTAACATAAGAGTTTATAGCGATGCACTAACTTATAGATATACTAAAGTTATTAAGGATATACATATATGATCCTAGAACTGTTTGTGGTGTGTACGTATTGCTGCGAATAATATTGAAGGTGGTACGTTCACTTGGGGAATGAAGTGTATTATGATAAAAATGTCTCAAGAAATTAGTATATCAGCAACAAGAAAAAAGCTTCCTGTCCTTTAGAAGATGAAGCGGTCAAGAAAATAGGAAGAGAAGAATGTACGCAGAAGACATCGGTTATTTGATAAAGCAATCATATTCATAACTTATGATTTACATGTACTTTATTAAATTTATTACTTATACGAACAGATACAAAATCTAAGAGAGTTGCTGATTGTCAGTTCAATGCAGCTTGATAATTATTTTATATACAAGCTATAGCATACACTGTTATCCAGGTTGCTTGCGTATATTATGAATCATATAACCACAACTCCTCCATTGAAGCAAACTAACCACTTCATTGTTTATCATAAAAGCATGAGATTAAAAATATACGAAGTAGAATTTTGTTTTAATGGTAAAGAACGTTAAGATCGCAGTTCTCTAATAAGAGCTTTATGCGTAATTTCTCTTATCTGCTCAATATTTATCAGGATATCTTGTTTCGTTGGATAACCCTTACTAGAAAAAGCAATCTTCTGTTCATCTCCTGAAATTAGACGCCAGTACCATTGATTGTGAACTCCTTGAAACACCTCAAAATACATGCTTTCTCCCTCATAAAATAGCCGATAATTTGCAGGATAAATATTCAACCAATCTGACTATAAGCATTAAGCTATGTTTCAATAGTAAGTAGTCAATATATTCTCCTTAAATTTTTTTTGATCTCAAACAATAATTTTTATGAGAACTACATTCTGTAACAAGAAAATATTTATTGTCAATAAGGTATAAATAGGTATTTCATAATATAAAGCTGTTTTTTTTAATTTAATTATGTTGTATTCCTATTTGGATTAGGAATTTTTTTTCATTTTTATTAGGAATATGTATTTAATTATTTTACTATAGAAACAAACTTTATACAGCACACTAAATCTTACCAGCATGGAAAAGGTAAGCGTTTCTTTCCATGCTGATAAATCTTACATCTATTTTGCTATCCTTTATGATAAGGACATCTATTGATTAGCTATAATTTCTTTTTGCGATATGCTGCGAATGAGTAAATCAATGAACAAGCTGAGAGTATAAGAATTAGCCATTTTTGCTTTCATATCAATTAAAGAAGTTGCAACTTTTGGGCTAAGGCTATTAGATAAACCTTGTCTTGACAAAAATTGCTGCAATTTTTCATAAGAGCTGTCAATTTTTTCTTGATTTGGTTTTTCACTACTGTCACCGCTGGTAAGAATTTCTTCAAGACTCTCAATTTTTTTTATAAAATAGTTCCAATCAAAGTCACCTTTAGTATACTCAGTGTCAAACATTTTTCCCTGTCCTGTTAGAAGCCAATTAATATTGACACCGTACAATGTGCGATATGTTTGTAAGACACTAAGATTAGGCTCCCTTTCTCCACGCTCATAAAAAGCAATGGAATTTTTTGTCATGCTAAAACTTTTCGCTAGTGTTTCACGTGATGGATCCCCTAAAGCAAGGCGTACATAACGCAAACGTTTTCCAAATACAGTTTTTGATTCAGTTTCAGGACGGGCCACGAATTATCTCCCTCAGTAAATCATCATGGTATAGAGTTTAACCGATAAAGGCACACTATGTATTAATATTTCATGATGTAATGTCAATATTTATAGTTTTATTTCTCTTTATTTTTTTCTAAATTTAGTGGATAGAAAGCTATTTTCAATTTATTATATTGCATATTACTTAAAACTGGTATTCATTTCAAACAAAATGATAAAATTGTTGGTTATTTTCTTGTTTTTTCTATAGTAACTTCCATATGAAACTGCCGTGTAGGGCTTTTCTATCTTTGCGTTAATAGATGTAATCTTTTGATTCGCACTACAGACGAATGAAAGAAATGGATTTTTAGGAGTGATCATGGCCCTATTAGGTTATTTTAGGTGGGCTTTTTTTTTCACAATTGTTGGTGTCTTTATGGGAGGGGCGATTGGTTGGTTTGAAACAAAAAGTGTTACTGGTTTTCTTAAATATTTTTTCATTTGCTGTGTTTTAGGAATTTTGGAAATTTCTTTATCTTTTGATAATTCTATTATCAACGCTCGTGTTCTTGGAAAAATGGATCCATTATGGCGCCGTCGTTTTTTAGTATGGGGTATTTTGGTGGCTGTGTTTGGGATGCGGATTGTTTTTCCATTGCTGGTGGTTGCTGTTGCTGTTGGGATTAACCCCATTGCAGCCGTAAAGTTAGCAATATGGGAACCACATCAATACGCTGCAATTTTAACAGATGCTTATGTGGGAATTGCAGCTTTTGGGGGAACTTTCCTGATAATGGTTGGTTTGAGATATTTTCTTGATCCTCAAAAAGAGGTGCATTGGCTTGCTTTTATAGAAAAGCCTGCGCAAAAGTTTGGGGCGCTTGTTGGCATTGATATTGCAATCGTTTTAGTTTTGATATTGTTCTTTTCAGAACAGATTGTAAGAGAAGATAAAACGACGTTTTTATTAGCGAGCCTTTATGGACTTTTGACGTTTATAGGTGTCGAAGCTATTGGTTCGCTTTTGGATGGTCCAAAAGCGGCTTTAGCTACCGTTGCTAAAGGGGGAGCTGGAGCTTTTCTTTATCTAGAGATTCTAGACGCTAGTTTTTCTTTTGATGGTGTTGTTGGTGCTTTTGCTTTTTCACACAACCTTTTTATTATCGCAATTGGTCTTGGTATCGGTGCGTTTTATGTTCGTTCTATGACGATTATGTTGGTCGAATCAGGGGTATTGTTGCATTATCGTTATTTGGAGCATGGTGCTTTTTATGCGATTTTGGTACTTGCGGTGATTATGTATCTGCAAACTGTTATATCGGTTCCTGAAATACTAACAGGATTGGTAGGGGGGGGGATTATTGGAATGGCGTTTTATGCTTCTCTTCGTTTTAAGCGTCATCACCTGAATGAACATGGTGTATCTAAGTAAATTGAAAATTGCTTATGCGTTGTGATAGCAAGACAGAGAAAAGTGTTTTAGGAAGCCATTAAAAGTTCTATACCAGATTCGTTCATAGTTTTAAGTATAGTGTTAAGAGACCCGTTGAGATCAATACCAGCACAGGCGTTTAATGAAACACTTACTTTAAAGCCGCATTGTGTGGCGTGAAGTGCGGAAAATCCCACACAAAAATCGGTTGCTAAGCCACATATCGCCAGCTTTGTAAAACCATGTTCTCTGAGATAAACTTGTAAGCCTGTTGGTGTTTTTTGATCATTTTCAAAAAAGGCGGAATAGCTATCAATTTTTTTATTATAACCTTTTCTAAGGATAAGTTGCGCCTTCTCAACTCTGAGAAATGGGTGAAAATCTGCTCCTTGTGTTCCTTGTATGCAATGATCAGGCCAAAGTATTTGAGGGCCATAATCAAGCTCAATGGTATCATAGGGCGCTTTTCCAGGGTAGGAAGAAGCAAAGCTGCAATGATTTTTTGGATGCCAGTCTTGGGTTAAAATGACATGGTCAAAATGATTTATGAGATTATTGACAGCGGGTAAAATGGCATCGCTTTGTGGTACTGCAAGTGCCCCACTTGGTAAGAAATCATTTTGAACATCAATAACAATTAAAGCTTTTTTTTCCATGAATATATTCCTGTAAGAGACTTGCTCTTTATGATACATTTAAGAGGTTATATTTTCATCTTGTGGAAGTTTTGAAATAATTTCGTGGATATTGGTATTATTTTTATAATTATCAATCCAAAAAAGGGGAAGTGATAAGTTTTTACAATTCGTTTTATAGTTTTTTACAAATTGCAACCATGTACCAATGGGAAGTGCACTGTAGTCACAAATTGCTACATGTCGGTGTAAAGCTTTCATGATCATCAGGCTTGGAACGTCAGATCCCATAAGGCGGCGGTCATTTTGTAAACACAATTTGAGCCATAGTAAAGCAAGGGATGAAGTCCATTGCTTTTCGTGACACAAAATTGATGAAAAAAGAGAGTTTTTTTTTACCGCGTAATCTAAAGCCCATAAAGCAAAAAAAGAGGGGGCATAGAGAATTGGTTTTTTTGGGGGGGGTATATTGCATTGATAAGTCGGTTTAATACGATAAAAATACAATGTTGTATCTGGTAAGGAAAAGATGGGTGATGTTTGATAGCATGTTTCAGGTACAGCTAAGAGGATTTTTTTTTATTTGTCGAGGGTGTATTTTTTTGCATTCAGAACCATAGTGGGGCTTGTGAGATTAGAAAAAATGTATCAATATTAAAATGCAAAACTCTTGCGTTGAACATAAATGTTGCTTATCCGAAGTTTAAGGAAAGCGAAAGCATTTTTTCAAAGTCCTAATTCTAATACCACACAATATTTAAAGAGAAGTTTATGGCACGTCAATTTATCTATCACATGGCTGGGCTTACCAAGGTTTATGGTAATAAGAAAATTTTGGAAAATATTCATCTGTCTTTTTATCCAGATGCAAAAATCGGTATTTTAGGGCCAAATGGTGCAGGTAAATCAACCATTTTACGGATTATGGCTGGGCTAGATAAGGAATATATCGGAGAAGCATGGCTTTCTGAAGGAGCACGTTGTGGTTATCTGCCTCAAGAGCCTCTTCTTGATGTGAGCAAAGATGTACGTGGTAATGTGATGGAGGGTGTTGCAGATAAGCAGGCAATTTTAGAGCGTTATAATGAATTGATGATGAATTATAGTGAAGAGACAGCTGATGAAAGTGCGCGTCTTCAAGATATCATCGACAGTCAAAATCTTTGGGATTTAGAAAGTCAAGTAGAAATGGCTATGGCTGCCCTTGATTGTCCGCCAGCCAATGAGGATGTGATAAAGCTCTCGGGAGGTGAGAAGCGGCGCGTTGCGCTTTGTAAATTGCTTTTGTCGAAACCTGATTTATTGCTTTTAGATGAACCAACAAACCATTTGGATGCTGAAACTACAGCTTGGCTTGAAAGGCATCTACGTGAATATCCCGGTGCGGTGCTTTTAGTGACGCATGATCGTTATTTTCTAGATAATGTAACGGGATGGATTTTAGAATTAGATCGCGGAAAAGGTATTCCTTATGAGGGGAATTATTCTGCTTATTTGGGATCTAAAGCCAAACGTTTGGCTCAGGAAGGGCGTGAAGAGGCTGCTCGTCAGCGTGCGCTGTTACGCGAAAAAGAATGGATAGCTTCTAGTCCAAAAGGACGACAAGCAAAGTCAAAAGCGCGGATTAAAGCGTATGATGAATTGGTTCAGGCTGCAAATGAGCGCCGTCCTGGAGATGCACAGATTATTATTCCTATCGGCGAAAGATTGGGGCAGGTTGTCATTGAAGTTGATAACCTCTCTAAGGCATATGGAGAGCGTGTGTTGATTGATGGTCTTTCTTTCAAGCTTCCTGCTGGTGGAATTGTTGGAGTCATTGGTGCCAATGGTATGGGAAAATCTACTTTGTTTAAAATGTTGACGGGTCAGGAACAACCGGATTCAGGTCAAATACGCATCGGCGAAACAGTTCACATGAGTTACGTTGATCAGAGCCGTGATTCATTGGCGGGCGATAAAACCGTTTGGGAGGAAATTTCCGGCGGAAATGACATTATTAAATTAGGTAAATATGAGATGAATAGCCGCGCTTATTGCGGTGCGTTTAATTTTAAGGGTGCAGATCAACAGCAAAAAGTAGCAAGTTTATCAGGAGGACAGCGTAATCGCGTGCATTTGGCCAAGCTTTTGAAAGAGGGAGGTAATGTTCTTCTTCTTGACGAACCAACAAATGATCTTGACACTGAAACGTTGGGTGCATTGGAGGATGCGCTGGAAAATTTTGCTGGTTGTGCGGTTATCATATCGCATGATCGTATGTTTCTTGATCGATTGGCAACGCATATTTTGGCCTTTGAAGGTGATGGACATGTAGAGTGGTTTGAAGGTAATTTCGCAGAATATGAGGCTGATAAGGTTCGTCGTCTTGGATCAGAGGCTCTTAATATGAAGCGTGGGAATTATAAGCCACTTACACGCTAGCATTGCTTGTTTATTTTTCCCTTTTATCTCAGCAAATCGTGATGCTTTCAGTGTTACTTTTATTCTTCAGGAGATACGTTATCATACTTTTTCTAAAGTATAATAAGAGTTTAGCATTTATCTAGGTTGTAATAGAGAATCATAGGTCTTCATATGCAGTTGGGTGTATGGTTGGAATACCAGTAACTTTGCCATCATTGTTGTGAAATGGCGGGGAGGGGTTTTTCATTTTTTAGCAATTGTCCATTTTTATCTTATCAAAAAACAGTACGAACAGAAGTGATACAACTATATGTCTTCTGCTTGATTTTCTATTTGTAGGAATAAATGCTCGCCTGAGCAGTAAGGAATATTTATGGAAAAAGTAGAAAGTTTGGATGTGATGATTGTGTTGCTAAAAGCGATGGCAGAGACGAGTCGTTTGCGCATCATTGCACTTTTGTATCACGAAGATTTAACAGTAGCGGACTTTATATTTATCCTTGGTCAGTCGCAATCGCGTGTATCACGGAATTTACGTTTATTGTGAGAAGCACAATTGATTGAGCGTTATCAGAAGGGGGGGAAGGGTTTATTTTAAGCTTTGTCATAGTTGTTTGGCTAACAGCTCTTCCAGAGCATGATTTAATGTTTGTGCACGATTTGGTACGTTTAGTAAATGTGAAAAAACAGCGCCAAAACAAGAGAAATAAGGATTTCTCACAAAATGTGGCGCAATGGGGAGGCATTACGGTTATCGTATATTGCAGATCACTTGGTAGAAAACGCTTTACTTGAAATCATTGGTGATAAACCATTTGAGACTATGCTGAGTGTTGGTACGGATACAAGTTATCTCTTGCAATTGTTTTCAGGTCTTTATACGCGTGCTGTTGAAGTTGCGTTTGATAGCGATGTTTTGCATTTATCTGTTGGAGATGCAACTTTTGACTTGGTTATTCTTTATTGGGCAGAATCCTGAGATAGTTCTTAATGAGGCAGCACGTGCTTTGCATCTTCATGGGAGTTTGCTGATTGTAGATTTTGTTTGTTATGAAGTTGATTATTTATATTTTTCTCACGCTTATAGGTATTTTGGATTTCCAGATTCACAAATAGAACAATGGCTTAAAAAAGTAGGGCTTATTCTAGAACAAACGGCTTATCTTGCTTCTTTGCCCAATAAAAATAATGAAGGGTTAATGGGTAAGCTTTGGCTCGCATATGATCCGCGTTTGCTGGTTGATGATATCAAAGACGAAAAAGCAGACTTTGCATAATTATATTTGTTAACGTGCTTCATTTTTCGGCATTTCTCAATTAGAAGTGTAGAAGTGCGAAAATGGGATTTTAGTAAGTCTTTGAAGAGTTGTCGCTTTTGGGGTGTGCATTGTGTTTTTTCCATGAGATTACTGATGCTTCAAGAGATGTATGTGTAGATGTATCAGTTAACGGGATTTTTATAGAGATGGGGCTATAATGGCAGTCATTTAATGCATGTTGATACAGTATTTGCTGATTGACTAGTTGATTGATTTTATGAATGTTAATTTTAGGCGTAAGAATATTTTCTTGTTTTAAACTTTTTTATTTATAAATCAAAAGTCGTTTGTTTCTATGTTACAAGAGAAATTAATATACGAATAAAAATCATTTGAACAAGTGGTAAATATGTCTCTTAAATCGTTGATATGCAAGAATGGTCAGATATTGGAAGTAGGTAAATATAGTATGGTATTGGGATGTAGCGTCACTGAGTATAAAGATAGATAGTTCTAATAGATCTTGTAATTTTATCTTTCACAAATAGGGTTGGAGGATGAGATTAGAGGTAAGGTGAGATCCTTTTTAAGCAAATAGGCGAATGCGTAATCCAAAGATGTAAGGTTCTTCGTAAGAGATGTTCTTCCCTTGAGAAGGATGAACAGTAAAAAAGAAGGTACTATACAATTTCTTTAAGAGCGGATAGCATATAAAAGTCTTCGAATACAGAAGCTATAATTTTATCACTTTCTTGAGTGATTATTTATATCGTAAAGATTGGAAGAAATTCTCCGCACTGGTCGTTGTTTATGATATGTTGGAATTTGTTTCTTGTTGTCAATTAATCTGTAGCTATTTTAGACTAAAATAATGGACGATTCTAAGAAGATTACGTTTAGAATTTCGATTTTTGTGGTGGTAACTGCGGAACAAGTGACTGCTGCTTTTATGCATTTTGCCCATCATAAGGGGAGTTTGTATAACTTACTCATGTTGTTAAACTTTTACGGTTATGCGATTTTTGGGGGGAAGGTTATTTTGCAAATTGTGATGATTGCAGATTCTTCTTGTTGATGCTTATTGAAATAAAATTGCTTCAAATTGGATCATTTTGAATATTTTTTGCCTAAATTTTTCCATTTTTGAACGATTTATAATTTTTTTATGTTTTTTTGCGTGGAAGATGATAAGAATTTCTTGTTGTTTAAAACATTTTATTCCATAGCAAGGATATTGTGTTGGCTACATTAGTAGTTGATACGAAAGACGATCGGGGAACCTCCTCCCCCCCCCCCCCGCGTGGATCCCTTAGATTGTCTGGCCTGGCTGGGGTTTTCCTCAGTCAGGTTTTTTGGGTTTTGGTATTGCGGTTTTTAGAGTGTTGTTAAGGGGAAAAAATGTAGGCACTTTGGCTCGTATGGTGTTTGTATATTAAAGAGAGATACTAGATTTTTTTAGTGAGTGGTGCTATTTAGAGGGATGTTTTGTGTGCTATGATGCTTAGGTAAGAGATGATGGGGTTTTGCTGGCGTCGTATTGTTTTTGTTTTATTTGTGTTTTTAGTATTTTTCGTTAGTTTTTTTACTTTTCGGAATGCTTCTGTTTATAGATTTTTATTTAAACGATCTTTTTCTTCTCAGCAGGTTGATGTTACAGAGGAGGCACTTCTAGAGAGATTAGCAGTGTCTTTTCCTGATATTATAACACAGCTCTCTAAGCTGGATCCTGAGCAACAAAAGCAACTAATTGAGTGGGTGCGTCGCGATGTAGTTGCTGCTGCTTCTGCAGGTGGTAAGAATAATGAACAGGCTCAAAAGCTGGGTAAAAAGGTTGCTATGGCCTTATCGAGAGCGGTTTCTCACCCTTCTATTGCTGATACTTATTTTTAATTGTTTCTTTAAATTATACATTTACGATTAATCTTAAAAGTGCTTCTATGGTTTTCGTGGATTTTGAAAAATGTGCAGGGAAGATACTATTGATTTTATTTTACCTCATAGGGTGATAAAAGTAGCAAAGTGCCTGAATTTTTTTTCATGTGAATTTTAAAAATTTTGTCCGTTTCTATGATTTCTAGAGATAGCAGTGAGGTTGTGCAAGGTTTATGAAATCATCGTATGCGGGTGAAATACTTAAATAGGAATGAATAATGTAAATTTTTATATAGATGTTCTTGAGATTTTTCGTGTTGCCTCCTTTATAGAATTTTTCAAAAAACGGACAGAGTAATTATTAAGTTTTGCTATACAATCAGAGACCGATGTGCTTGTGTGTATTTGTGCGTTTCCTATACATAATGGTTGTTTTTGGTAGACGACTTGTTTAGCATGGAGTTTTCTGCAGTGAGTATTTATCAAGCAATAGGAAAAGTTGATAATGATTTCTCTTCCCAGTAGAGCTCTTGCAATGTAGATAGCATTTGGTGAAGTTGTCCTGGCTTATGTTGCTTCTTAAGATTATGGAATTTGTTTCAACAAGATTTTAATAATAAGCTATAAAAGATAGAAGAAGTATTTTGAATGCTTTCTTTGTTTGTTAAAATTACATTTTTTGCATTTATTATCATAAACTAATATAGTATATTATATTTTTATTACATTTAAAGTCTCTTTGTATTTTATTTATTGTTAAATATCCTATAAGATAAAAAAATATATAATAAAAAAGTTGAGTTATCTTGTTATTTTACAACAAAATATTTTTGAAATAATCTTAATATTTTCATTTTCAAGCCGTTTTTTAGCTTTTTTTCTCTGTAGAATGCGTCCGCAAAGCCGTTGCGGCTAGGATTTGAAGATGTCTTGAAGAGAAAGAAAATGCAATTTTTGAAAATCCTTTTAAGTGCAGCATTTGCTGTATTTTTTATTTTTGATATAAGTTTGGCTCATACTATCTTGAATGTTGCAGATTCAAAGGAAAGCTCAGGGGCACTTACTTCTAAGATTCCTGCTCGTCCTTATGAATCTCTCATTCAGAGATTTGCAAATAAGTATAATGTTCCTGTTAATTTAGCACATGCTGTTGTAAGAGTTGAAAGCAATTATAAAGCACGTACAAAGGGAGCCGCTGGCGAGGTAGGCTTGATGCAAATTAAACCATCTACTGCGCGAGGGTTGGGTTTTAATGGCTCTGTGCAAGATCTTTATGATCCTGCGACAAATCTTGAATATGGTATGCGTTATTTGGCGCGGGCATATATGCTAAGCGGTGGGAACACATGTGGCACAATTCTTAAATATAATGCAGGTCATGCTGCAAAAAAAATGAATTCTATTTCAGCGAAATATTGCTCAAAAGTGAAAACTTATTTGGCGTCATTAAAATGGAAATAATCTTAAAGGTAATGCATTTGCTATAAAACTATAAAATATCTTGAAGGTGCTATTTTCACGTGATAAAAAATGTTTTATAAGCGCTGCGTCAGTCGGCTGGGCAGCCGCGCTTGTCTTGTGCCTAAAGGTGGCAGGTGAGGAAAGTCCGGGCTCCACGGAAAAACGGTGCCGGGTAACACCCGGCGGGGGCGACCCTAGGGAAAGTGCCACAGAAAGCAAACCGCCTATTTTTATAGGTAAGGGTGAAAGGGTGGGGTAAGAGCCCACCGCGCATTCAGTAATGAATGTGGCAAGGTAAACCCCACCGGGAGCAAGACCGAATAGAAATGACGCGCAAGGCTTAACTTGCAGCCAGTTTCCGGGCGAGTCATTCGGGTAGGTTGCACGAGGCGGATGGTAACATCCGTCCCAGATGAATGGTTGCCATGGAGAGTGTAAGCTTTACCATACAGAACCCGGCTTATAGGCCGACTGATATTTCATGGTTGAGTTCTATTTTATAGATTGGATATTATGGACAGTTGATATTTCTATGCTATATTGCATGTGAGCTTTTTCTATAGAAGGTGCATTCTTGAAAGTGTACACTTAAAAAAGAGTATTTTAAAAAATCATAATATTTCTTTAAATATAATGCATTAGGATATGCATCGGATTAACTTTGACTTTATTCTCTTTCATTGTGATAGATATGAGAGTTGAATTTTTAGTTATTCTGACATCAGTTGCCATTAAACAATTATTGATTTGAAAAAGTATAAATCAAGACGGATTATTTTGACAGAGCAGGGTCATAAAACTGAGCGCCATATTCCAGTGTTGTTGCAGCCAGTTTTAGCTGGGCTTGCACCATTGGTTGGGGCAAGAGTGATTGATGGTACCTTTGGTGCCGGTGGTTATACGCGTGCTTTTTTAAATGCCGGTGCAGAGGTTATTGCTCTTGATCGTGATCCTCATGCTATTCGTGAGGGACAATTGCTCGTTGATGAATTTTTCCCACGACTTCGTTTGGTGCAAATGGAATTTTCACAGTTGGATCGTGTTGTTGAAGAGAAGGTAGACGCTGTCATTTTGGATATTGGTGTTTCTTCCATGCAGCTTAATGAAGCTGAAAGGGGATTTTCTTTTCAGAAAGATGGTCCATTAGATATGCGAATGGCTCAGACTGGGTTTACTGCTGGCGATGTTATAAATTGCTTAAATGTTAATGAGTTAGCTCGAATCTTTAAAATATTAGGAGAAGAACGCTATGCTGGTCGGATTGCACGGATGATTGAAAAACGCCGCTGTGTTCAGCCTTTTTTGCGTACAGGTGATCTTGCTCATGCTATTGAGGTGTTGGTAGGGCGTAAATCAGGAGATCGCATTCATCCTGCAACGCGTGTATTTCAGGCTCTTCGCATTTATGTTAATGATGAAATTGGTGAACTTGCGCGTGGCTTATTTGCTGCTGAACGCATTTTAAAAGCAGGAGGCCGTCTGGGTGTCGTGAGTTTTCATTCTCTTGAAGATCGCATGGTCAAAAGATTTTTTTCTGCTCGTTCAGGAGAGCGTATGCGATCGCGCTATCTTCCTGAAATAGAGACGGATCCAGCAACATTTTTTCCTTTGTTTAAAGGGGGGATAACTGCAAGTGAAGAGGAATTGCAACAAAATCCTCGTTCGCGTTCTGCACGGTTACGTATTGGTGTACGCACAAATGCGGATAGTTTCATGGCAGATATGAAATTATTTGGTATGGCAGAGATTGCTGGTTTTGAAGGCGGCAAAAAATGACAGTTTTTCGTACATTTGATATGATTTTAGTGATGATTATGATTTGTATGGCAGGTCTTACCTATAAAGTGAAATATGACGTTCAGAAACGGATGAGTGAAATCCGTCGTCTTGAACATGAAATTGTTGCAGCAAAAAATACAGTGAGTTTACTTCGTGCTGAGTGGGCTGTGATGATAAAGCCTTCACGCATGCAAAAACTTGCAACGCGTTATCAAAAAGAGCTTAGTTTAGAGACTATACAGCCTCGCCAAGTCGTAGAGTTTAAGGATATTCCAGTACGTATCCATGATCAAATTGAAGAAGTGATTAAACAAACTATCTTGGAGGAAGAGAAGGATATTTTGGCAAATAATCGTACTTCTCGGGTGAACAATATTGTTCAAGAAAGCGTGCGGTGATGAAGTCGTACTTTCTATTTTCGCAGAAGAAAAAGTGTTTAAAGCCTTCGTTAGATGTTCATAACTTTCCTGTTCGTCGTTCTTATTCTAGTCGTCCACGCTTGCTTTTTTCTTTGCTCTGTTTTCTTATTTTATATGGTGTTATGGGAGCTTGTCTTATTTCTTATGGGCTTGAAGGTGGGCAGATTGAAGAGGCAAAAGGGCCAAGACTTCCTCAATTGACTGCGCGGCCTGATATTATTGATCGTAATAACCGTTTGTTAGCAACAGATATTAAAACTTATTCGCTTTTTGCTGAACCACGGCGTATTATTGATGTGGATGAAACAATTGAATTGCTCTCAACAGTTTTGCCCGATCTCAATTGGCAGGAAACTTATAACCGTCTCAAAAAAAAATCTAGTTTTTCTTGGATTCAGCGTGGATTAACACCAACGCAAAAGACGCAAATTATGGCTCTTGGTATTCCAGGGATTGGTTTTCGTACTGAAATCCGTCGTTTTTATCCAAGTGGATCGGTGGTTTCGCATATTCTCGGTATGGTTAATATTGATAATCAGGGTATAGCGGGGATGGAAAAATATATTGATGATGCCGGCTTGAGTGCTTTGCGTGCTGCTGGCCTTGCAACTGAGGAATCATTAAATCCTGTTCAGCTTTCGATTGATGTGCGTGTTCAGAGTATTGTGCATGATGAACTTGTTAAAGCAATGAAGCGTTATAAAGCACTTGCTGCAGGAGCTGTTATTTTGAATATCCACACTGGTGAAGTTTTGGCTTTGGCATCATTACCAGATTTTGATCCTGAAAATCCTGTTGAAGCTCTGAAAAGTGATCGCCTTAATCGGATGACTGCTGGAACTTTTGAAATGGGATCTATCATTAAAAGTTTTACGACCGCCATGGCGCTTGATTCAGGTCTTTTTCATTTAAATAGTGTCATTGATGCTTCACGGCCTTTTCAAGCAAGCCAGAATTATTTTATTCGTGATTTTCATGGAAAAAATCGTCCTTTAGCACTTTGGGAAGTTTTTATTTATTCCTCTAATATTGGTTCTGCTAAGGAGGCATTGGCGGTGGGAATTGATGGACATCGTAATTTTTTGAAACGACTTGGTTTACTGGATCGATTGACAACAGAATTGCCTGAAATTGCCCATCCTATTGTGCCACGTTATTGGAAGGATATTCATTCGATGACCATTGCTTTTGGACATGGTATGGCAACAACACCTTTGCAAACAGCAGTCGGTGCTGCTGCTTTAATGAATGATGGTTGGTTGATTGACCCCACCTTTTTGAAACGCACAAAGACAGAAACTTTGAAATATGCAAAACAAGTTTTAAATCCCAAAACAAGTCAAAATATGCGTTATCTTTATAAGTTAAACAGTGATATTGGTTCTGGACGTAATGCAAAAGTAGAAGGTTATCGGGTTGGTGGTAAAACAGGAACAGCTGAAAAAGTCGAAAATGGAAAATATTCTAAAACAAAAAATTTCAATAGTTTTCTCGCTGCTTTTCCTATTGAGAATCCCTCCTATGTTGTTTTAACAATTATTGATGAACCTCAGCCTGAAGATGGAAAAAAATCGGCAACAGCAGCAATGAATGCAGGGCCGATGCTTGCTAATATCATTCGCCGTTCAGCGAGTTTTTTGGGAATAAAACCAGATTTTGAAAAAGAATACGAGCCTCTTTTGAGCACAAAGAACAGTTTGAGATTCGTTAAACAACAGTAAAATTAATATGAAGGTGCATTGTCATGTTGTTTGGAACAGTTTTTACAGAATGTATTGAAGATGAGAATCTTTCTTCAATGGAAATAACAGGAATAAGTGCAGATTCACGGCAAGTTTTGCCAGGTTATGTTTTTGTGGCTGTTCAAGGTAATCAAGGTGATGGGAGACACTATATAAATGATGCACTAAAGCGTGGTGCACGAGCAGTCGTTACAGATTGTAATGTTGTTCTTGAGAATTTATCTGTTCCCCTTTTACGTGTTCGGGATGTTCGTCATAGTTTAGCGATAGCAGCTGCGCGTTTTTATAGTTCTCAACCTGAAACTATCGTTGCTGTTACAGGAACAAGTGGAAAAACATCCGTTGTCTCTTTTGTTAGGCAAATTTGGACTCATGTTGGATTATGTGCCGCTAGTATAGGGACGGTAGGTGTTGTTTCTCCTCACCGAAATGATTATGGTTCTCTCACAACACCTGATCCAGTAGTTCTACAGCGCCTCCTTTATGAAATTTCCAATGAAGGTGTTACACATGCAGCCCTTGAAGCATCTTCGCATGGGCTTGATCAATGCAGACTTGACGGAGTCCGTTTAACTGCTGGTGCCTTTACCAATTTAGGGCGTGATCATATGGATTATCACACGAGCGTAGAGGATTATTTGCGTGCTAAAATGAGGCTCTTTGATACACTTTTGCCTCAAGATTTTCCTGCTCTGATTTTTGCGGATGATGTTTATTCGCAAAAGGTTATTGATACGATCACACAAACACGCCGCCGTGTCTTAACAGTTGGGCGTAAAGGAAAATTTATCACTATTAATCGTATTGAACATCAACGGTCAAAACAGTGTGTTGAGTGTCGTGTGGAAAACAATATTTATACATTTGATTTGCCTTTAGCCGGAGATTTTCAGGTAATCAATGCACTTATGGCGGCAGGATTAGCAATTGCAACAGGAGTTTCTCCTGATAAAGTTTTTCATTCACTTGAAACTTTACAAGGAGCCCCCGGGCGCTTGGAATTGGTTGGAAAGACAGAAGATAATGCACCTGTTTATATAGATTATGCGCATAAACCAGAAGCTTTAGAGCAGGTATTGCTTTCTGTTCGCCCTTTTACGCAGGAGCGTTTAATTCTTGTTTTTGGTTGTGGTGGTGATCGTGATCGGGGAAAAAGGCCTTTAATGGGAAAAATTGCAGAAAACAAGGCTGATATTGTTATTGTAACGGATGATAATCCCCGTACTGAAGAACCTGAGAAAATTAGAAAAGATATTTTGCAAGCAGTTCCAAAAGCAATAGAAATAGCAGATCGTGGTGAAGCTATTGCTTATGCGGTTGGGATTTTGCAAGCTGGAGATACACTCATCATTGCTGGAAAAGGTCATGAGAATGGTCAGATTATAGGGCAAAAAACATATCCTTTTTCAGATCGCTTGAAAGCGATTGAGGCTTTGCAGGAACGAAAGAGATGACAGTGTTATGGGATAAACAAGCACTTATTACAGCAATTGATGGCTTTGTAATTGGATGCTTACCAGAAACTTTTTCTGGGATTTCTATTGATAGTCGTACGCTTGTAAAAGGTGATATTTTTTTTTGTATTAAAGGTCATCATCTTGATGGTCATGATTTTGTTGCGCAAGCTTATGCACGAGGAGCAGGCGTTCTTATCGTTGCCGAAGATCGTTTGGCTGACATGAAAACAATATCCGCTCCACTGATTGTTGTTCCTGATGTTTTGCAAGCCTTAGAAAAACTTGCGCAAGCTGCGCGTAGGCGTTCAGAGGCTAAAATTATAGCGGTAACAGGTTCTGTTGGAAAAACAACAACAAAAGAAGCTCTCAAACAAGTGCTTGCAACTGTTGGAAAGGTTCACGCGAATTCTGCTTCTTTGAATAATCACTGGGGAGTGCCACTTAGTTTGGCACGAATGCCAGCAGAGTGTGATTATGGTATCTTTGAAATTGGTATGAATCATAAAGATGAAATTCGCCCTCTGGTAAAGTTGGTTCGTCCGCATGTTGTTCTTATTACGCATATTGCTGCGGCACATATGGGTTTTTTCAAAAATCTTAAAGAAATAGCAGATGCAAAAGCTGAAATTTTTGAAGGATTAGATGAGGAAGGTGTTGTCATTTTAAATGCGGATAATGATTTTTTTTCTTATTTAATTCAAAAAGCAAAGCAATGTGGTGTGAAAAAGATCTTGAGCTTTGGTGAGGCTGAAAATTCCGATTATCAGGTTAGAGATATACATCTTCTAACGGGTTCTTCGTCTATGATTGTGCGCATTTCTGGGCAAGATAAAGAGATTAAAATTGGTGCTCCTGGACGACATATTGTTCAAAATAGTTTAGGTGTTATTGCGATTTGTGATGCAGTTGGTGCTGATTTAGAATGTATCGCACTTGCTTTGAGCCGTTTTTCTCTCCAAAAAGGGCGTGGTATCCGCTACCAGTTGTCTTTACCCAATGGGGGCGAATTTTATCTCATTGATGAAAGCTACAATGCGAATCCCGCGTCCATGCGTGCTGCTCTTGATCTGCTTGCTACGGGGCCGGTAGGTTTATGTGGTAGGCGCATTGCCATTTTGGGCGATATGTTGGAGTTGGGAGTTCATAGTGAAAAACTCCATCGTGATTTAGCAAAACCAGTATATCTTTCTGGGGCCAATCCAGTTTTTTTATTTGGTGAGGCAATGAAATTTTTGGCCGTTGATTTATCCGCTTACGTTAAGGTTCATTATGCTGAAAATATTGAAAAAATTTTACCGCTTCTTTTGGCAGAAATTTCCAATGGGGATCTGCTTATGATTAAATCATCCCGTGGTCTTAATTCTTCAGATATTGTGGCGGTACTTTTTGATCGTTATAAAGTGGTTTCTCTCTAATTTTAAATAGGTTTTTTATATTATGATGCTGTTTTTTTCTTTGCTTAGTGATTTGCTCCCAGGCGTTAACGTTTTTCGTTATATTACTTTTCGCACTATAGCAGCGATGCTTACATCGGGGCTCATTGTGTTTCTATTTGGTCCTAGTATCATTGCTTCTCTAAAATTGCGGCAGGGAAAAGGGCAGCCAATTCGCGCTGATGGTCCTCAAACACATTTTAAAAAGGCTGGGACGCCTACTATGGGTGGTTTGATGATTTTAACAGGCATTGTGGTGTCAGCATTTTTGTGGTGTAATTTATTGAATATTTATTTTTGGGTGTCGCTCTTTGTTATGCTTTCTTTTGGAGCAATTGGTTTTTATGATGATTATCTTAAGGTAACAAAACAAACACACAAAGGGTTTTCCGGTAAAGCTCGATTAGGATTGGAATTTTTGGTTGCAACAATTGCTGCTTTTATGATCTTACAAGTTGGTTCTCCTGGATTAGCTTTGCCCTTTGTGAAAGATTATTTTATCAATTTGAGTTGGTTTTTTCTTCCTTTTTCTGCTTTCGTTATTGTAGGAACTGGGAATGCGGTTAATTTGACTGATGGTCTTGACGGTTTAGCTATCGTTCCTGTGATGGTTGTTGCTTTGTCTTTTGCTTTAATTGCTTACCTTTCTGGTAATATCAATTTTGCTGATTATCTACAAATTCATTATGTATCAGGTACCGGTGAACTGGCTGTTTTACTAGGAGCTGTTGTTGGTGCGGGTCTTGGCTTTTTATGGTTTAATGCGCCGCCGGCGGCTATTTTTATGGGCGATACTGGTTCTTTGGCGCTTGGAGGACTCTTGGGTACTGTTGCTGTAGCAACCAAGCATGAAATTGTTTTGGCTCTTATTGGTGGGCTTTTTGTTCTGGAAGGGTTTTCGGTTGTTATTCAGGTTGGTTATTTCAAATTAACAAAAAAGCGTGTGTTTCTTATGGCACCAATACACCATCATTTTGAGAAAAAAGGCTGGACTGAAAGCCAAGTCGTGATACGCTTTTGGATTATTTCGATTGTTCTCGCTCTCATTGGCCTTTCAACACTTAAGTTGCGGTGACATTTTGATTTCTGTTACGTGTTATAAAGGTCAAAAAGTTGCTCTGTTTGGATTGGGGCCGTCTGGATTAGCAGCAGCAAAAGCATTGATACGTGGAGGTGCAGAAGTGGTTGCATGGGATGATAGTCCTTCAAGCGTGCAAGCGGCTTTTCGGCACAATGTTCCAACGCAAGATCTCCGTTATGAAGATTGGTCAGAATTCGTTGCATTGATTTTAGCTCCTGGTGTTCCTTTAAATTATCCTCAACCCCATTGGGTTGTTGAGAAAGCACGTCAAAAAGATATAGAAATTATCGGTGATATTGAATTATTTGTTCGTGCGCGCAACCATTTTTTACAGCACTATGGCTTTTGTGATCAAGATGTTCCGTTCATTGCTATTACTGGTACGAATGGGAAATCAACGACGACAGCTTTGCTTACTCATTTGCTAAAACAAATGGGCTATGATGTGCAGATGGGAGGAAATATCGGAACTGCAATATTGACCCTTAAGCCGTTTGTAAAAAAACGTATTTATGTGATTGAATGTTCATCGTTTCAAATTGATCTTACACCCTCTCTTCAGCCAACCGTTGGTCTTTTATTAAATCTCACGCCTGATCATATTGATCGCCATGGTAGCTTTGCTCAATATGTACAAGCTAAAAGGCGTTTAGTAGCTAGGGCTTCTCATGCCTTGATTTCAGTTGATGATTCTGCTTGTTGGAATTTGTACCAACAATTGCTTCATGAGGGTCGTCAAGTCGAGGCAATTTCCAAGGAACATTTTGTTGAAAATGGTTTTTATGCGGAGAGCACTAAGCTTTTTTCTGTTCATCAAGGGCAGCGCTCCATGCTTGCAGATCTGGCTCTTATAACAGCTTTACGTGGTAGTCATAACGCACAAAACGCACTTATGGTTTTAGCAACATTGCAAGCTTTGAAAATTACTGATCCACATATAGAGAACCATTTAGCAAGTTATAAAGGATTGGCTCATCGTATGCAGCAGGTGCGTAAAATGGGGACAGTTTTGTTTATCAATGATAGTAAGGCTACCAATGCAGATGCATCAGCTCCTGCACTCTCTGCTTTTGATGATATTTTTTGGATTGTTGGAGGGCAGGCAAAAAAAGGTGGGATTGAGTCTCTTAGAGGATTTTTTCATAAAATTCACAAAGCTTATTTGATTGGGAGCGCGGCGGAAGAATTTGCTGGCGTTATTGGATCTGTTTTTCCTTTTTCGATGAGCTTAACTTTGGAAAATGCGGTGCATGAAGCTGCTGCTGATGCAATGCATTGCAAGGCGAAAGAGGTTGTGGTTCTTTTTTCACCCGCTTGTGCAAGTTATGATCAATTTAAAAATTATGAAATGCGTGGAGAAGCATTTGTTTCTTTTGTTATGCAGTTAAAAGAGGCATGAATTTAAAAAAAGCGTTTTCATGTTAATATTCCAGAATCTTTTTTCGTGTAATTCAGTTTTTGAAGTGTTTTGCCAAAAAGTAGGGAACCATATCACTTTGAGTAGAATTATAAAAAAGATAAGGTGGATATAATGGTTACGCGTGCTGATAGAGATCCAATTGCGAATTGGTGGTGGACGATTGATCGCTCTATCTTTGCGGCTTGTTTGATCTTAATGGGGATTGGCATTATGCTTTCTTTTGCTGCAAGCCCCACTATTGCAAAAAAAATCGGAATTGCTGATGGTTTTTATTTTGTTCGCTGGCATATCATTTTTAGTATTCCAGCGTTTTTTACAATGGTTACCATTTCTTTTTTTTCGCTTCGTAATATTCGCCGTTTATGTGCTCTTTTGTTAATTGCAACGCTTGTTCTTATGGTTGCAACCTTATTTGTTGGTCCAGAATTAAAGGGGGCACGTCGGTGGATTCCTCTTTTTGGTTTTTCTGTACAGGCTTCAGAATTTATGAAGCCAGCTTTTGTGGTGATGTCTGCTTGGCTTTTTTCGGAACAGATGCGTAGGAGGGGAATTCTGGGTTATACGTTAGCGATTGTACTTTATGCCATTTGTTGTGTGCTTCTTGTTCTACAGCCCGATATTGGTCAAACACTTTTAATAAGTGCAACATGGGGGGGGCTGTTTTTTATTGCTGGTGTGCCTCTTACCATTCTTTTTCTTTTTCTCATTTTGGGGATTGTAGGAATTGTTTTTACCTATTTTTCTCTTCACCATGTGCGCGAGCGTATCAATGGTTTTTTGACAGGTGAAGGCAATACCTTTCAAGTGGATGTGGGACGTGAGGCTATTTTGAATGGTGGTTGGTTTGGGCAGGGGCCGGGCGAGGGAACGGTGAAACGTATCATTCCTGATAGCCATACAGATTTTGTTTTTTCTGTTGCTGCTGAAGAATATGGTATTATCCTCTGTCTTTTGATTATGATGCTTTTTGGCTTTATCGTTATGCGTTCATTGTATATAGCCATGAATACACGTGATTCCTTTATACGTCTTGGCATTACTGGCATAGCAATGATGATTGGTTTTCAATCAGCAATTAATATGGCGGTTAATCTTCATCTCATCCCTCCAAAGGGAATGACATTGCCGTTTATTTCTTATGGGGGTTCCTCTATGGTGGCAATTGCATTATCAATGGGGATTTTACTTAGTTTAACGCGCCGCTGGCCAGAAGCACGCTTTTCCGCTTTTTCCTCCCCTGCTGTTTTGGATATCACTTATGACTGATAAAAAAATTATTGTTTTGGTGGCTGGTGGTACAGGTGGACATCTTTTCCCTGCTGAAGCACTTGCCGTTGAATTAAGACGGCGTGGATATGATGTTCATTTGGCTACAGATAAAAGAGCTCAACGTTTTGTACGCTGCTTTGATAAAGAGCATACACATATACTTTCATCAGCGACATTTACACGACGCCATCCTTTTGCACTTGTAAAAACATTTTGGGCTTTGTTAAAAGGAATGGGGCAATCATTGGTGCTTTTTTATAAGCTGCGTCCTGTTCTCGTTGGTGGGTTTGGGGGATATCCTACTGTTCCTCCTCTTTTTATTGCTGCTTTAACACGGCGTGTAACATTTATTCACGAGCAAAATGCCATTATGGGGCGTGCCAATCGAGCGTTGGCAACTTTTGTGAGTGCAATAGCAGGTGGTTTGTTGTCGCCAAATAATATTTATACTGATAAAATACTTCTTACGGGCAATCCTGTGCGTGAGGCTGTTCTCAAAGCAGCGGAAATTCCTTATCATCCCTCAACTGGTGAAGATCCATTTCATTTCTTGGTTTTTGGTGGTAGCCAAGGGGCTTCTTCTTTTTCACGAATTGTCCCTGCAGCAATTGCTTTGCTGGATGAAAAGGACCGTAAACGCTTGCGAATTGTTCAGCAAGTTCGAGGTGAAGCTGGAGAGTTAATAGAAATCTATCATAAGATGGGTGTGCAAGCAGAAGTTGCCCCTTTTTTTGATGATATGACAGAACGTATGGCACGTGCTCATTTTATTTTGTCACGTGCTGGTGCTTCATCTGTTTGTGAAATAGCTGTGATTGGTCGACCCGCTTTGCTTATCCCATATCCCTATGCTTTAGATCACGATCAAGCGGCAAATGCAGCGCTGCTTGCTGCTGTGGGGGGTGCTCAAATTGTATCAGAAAAAGATTTGAATGCACAAAAACTTGCGTCTCTCTTAACAGAAGCCTGTTGTACGCCGCATTTATTGGAAAAACAAGCACTTGCTGCAAAAAAAGTTGGACAACCTCATGCAACTAGTCGCCTTGCTGATATGGCTGAAGCGTTGATTGCAGGGAAATTATTGTCAGATATAAAAGAGGAGTTTTTTGATGAAAATGCCGCTTAATATAGGTGTTATCCATTTTGTTGGAATCGGTGGTATCGGCATGAGTGGAATTGCGGAGGTTTTTCATAATTTTGGCTATCAAGTTCAAGGATCAGATCAAGTTGAGAATGCAAATGTTGAACGTTTACGGGGGAAAGGAATTAACATTTATATCGGTCATAACCCTGAAAATTTAGGGGATGCAGAGGTTGTTGTTTTTTCTACTGCTATAAAAAAAACAAATCCTGAATATATTGCCGCAAAAGAAAGGCATTTGCCGCTTGTGAGGCGTGCAGAAATGTTAGCGGAGCTTATGCGGTTTCGTCGGGCAATTGCCGTTGGTGGTACTCATGGTAAAACAACGACTACATCAATGGTAGCAGCACTTCTTGTTGCCGGTAATTTGGATCCGGTGGTGATTAATGGCGGTATTATTAATGCTTATGGCACGAATGCTCGTATGGGGGGAGGTGATTGGATGGTTGTTGAAGCTGATGAAAGTGATGGTACATTTTTAAAGTTGCCTGCTGATATTGCCGTTGTTACCAATATTGATGCTGAGCATTTGGATCATTACGGGAATTTTTCTGCTCTGCGCCGAGCTTTTCGGCACTTTGTAGAGAATGTTCCTTTTTATGGCTTTGCTGTTTTATGCCTCGACCATCCAGAGGTTCAGTCTTTAGCCAGTCGTATTGATGATCGTTGGGTGATCACTTATGGTGCCAATCCACAAGCAGATGTTCGTTTTCTTAATCTGTCTATGGATGGTCAAAAAACGCATTTTGATGTTCTTATTCGCTCGCGTAAGACAGGTAGAGAGACTGAGTTAAAAAATTTAATTTTGCCAATGTCTGGGCAGCATAATGTGTCTAATGCAACAGCAGCGATTGCTATTGCTCATGAACTTGGCATTTCAAATAGCTCTATAAAAAAGGGGATAGAAGGATTTAGTGGAGTAAAACGGCGTTTTACACAGATAGGGAGTTGGCATGGTGTTGAGATCTTTGATGATTATGGACATCATCCTGTCGAGATAAAAGCTGTTCTACGTGCAGCGCGTGAAAGTGCAAAAGGGCGCATTATTGCTGTTGCGCAACCACACCGTTATTCCCGTTTGCATAATCTATTTGATGATTTTGCTTCTTGTTTTAATGATGCTGATATTGTGATGATCACACCTGTTTATGCAGCCGGTGAAGAGCCAATCGCTGGTTTTGGTGCTAGAGAATTGGTTGAGCATATTCAAAAGGCCGGTCATCGTGATGCGCGTTTGATTCATTCTCTGGAAGATGTCATGTCGCTTGTCTCTACATTTGCTCAATCGGGGGATTATGTTGTTTTTCTTGGTGCTGGCAATATCACACAATGGGCTTATGCTTTGCCTCATCAGTTGATGGTGCTTGATAACAATGATAAATTTTCAACTCATTGATGGTGAGGCGCTGTTGGCGCGATTGCAACCGATATTGGGCGGAATAAAAGGCAAAATTACGCCTAATGTTGATATGCGTAAGGTGACGTGGTTTCGCACTGGTGGGTTGGCTGAGCTTTTTTATCAGCCTGCCGATGAAGCGGATTTGGTTCTTTTTCTTCAAAGTTTGCCTGAATCTATCCCTATAACAATTGTGGGGATCGGTTCTAATATTTTGGTGCGGGATGGGGGGATTCCTGGTGTTGTTATTCGTCTTTCGGCCAAAAGTTTTGGGCAAGTGCGACAAGTTTCTCCAAAGCGCTTTTTGGTTGGTGCCGCTACGGCAGATAAACATTTAGCAGCGGCAGCTTTAGAAGCTGAGATTGCAGGTTTTCATTTTTATCATGGTATTCCTGGTGGTCTTGGAGGAGCACTCAAAATGAATGCAGGAGCTAATGGTTTTGAGACAGCTGCGCGTGTTGTTGAAGTCTATGCACTTGATCGTAGAGGACAGCGTCATATTTTGAGTTTGAAGGATATGCACTATTCCTATCGCCATTGTGATATTCCTGAAGGTTTTATTTTTACTGCTGCTTTGTTGGAAGGACAACTAGGAGATAAAAACAATATTCGTGCAGCCATGGATGAAGTTGCACTTCATCGGGAAAAAGTACAACCTATTCGCGAAAAAACAGGTGGATCAACTTTCCGAAATCCTGAAAATACATCTGCATGGCGTGTTATTGATGAAGCAGGGTGCCGTGGTTTGCGGGTTGGTGGGGCTCAAATGAGTGAAATGCACTGTAATTTTATGATCAATACAGGACAAGCAACAGGCTATGATCTTGAAGCATTGGGAGAAACAGTGCGTGCCCGTGTTTTTGCTCACTCAGCCCATCTCTTACAGTGGGAAATACAGCGTATCGGTCAATTTGAACAAGGCCGTAGTGTTCTTTCTTTTGATAAGTTTAATTAATTTATTCAGTGCAATAAAAAAATTGTAATAAAAAATTGAGTCATTTCAAAGAGATAATGAAAAAAATCCATTAAGAATCAATAAATTAACAAAGAATCTCTTGCGTGATGCGTTTGAGTCTGATTCATTATACAAAATGCTTAGGTTATTGATTCGCAAGGATAAATCTTGGCATTTCCCGTATGTGGTATTGGTGATTTCTATGTGGTCTATATATAGTATGCCAAGGAGGATAGGTTGTTATGAAAGATGAGCATATAGCTGTATTAATGGGAGGTATCTCCTCTGAACGGTCTGTAAGTTTATCTTCAGGCGCTGCTTGTGCTGATGTTCTTGAGGCGCAGGGATATCGTGTGAGCCGCGTGGATGTTGATGGTCATATTGCTTCTGTTCTTGAACAATTACAGCCTGATATCGCTTTTAATGCATTGCATGGGGCATTTGGTGAGGATGGTTGTATTCAGGGTGTTCTTGAGTATTTAAAAATTCCTTATACCCATTCCGGAGTGATGGCGTCTGCACTGGCAATGGATAAGGGGCGTGCAAAAATTGTTGTTGCAAGCGTTGGTGTTTCTGTTGCTCCATCTTATGTGATGAGCCGCTTTGCTGTAGGGAGAGCGCATCCTATGGAGCCTCCTTATGTGATTAAGCCTGTGTGCGAAGGATCGAGTTTTGGTGTCGTGATTGTGAAAGGAAATGAACCTGCACCGCCGCGTAATATCATGGGAGCTGAATGGGTTTATGCAGATGAGGTGATTGTTGAAAAATATATTCCTGGGCGTGAACTTACTTGTGCTGTTTTGGGAAATGAGGCTTTGGATGTTTGTGAAATTTTACCCGATCAACGTTTTCAGTTCTATGATCATGACTCGAAATATAAATCTGGTGGCTCTCTTCACATTTGTCCTGCAAAACTTTCATCAAATATTTACCAAAAGGTGCAAAGAATGTCTTTGGCCGCACATCAGGCGATAGGTTGTCGAGGTGTTAGCCGTTCTGATTTTCGTTTTGATGAGGAAACGGAAGAGTTAGTTTGGCTTGAAATTAATACACAGCCCGGTATGACATCGACTTCTCTTTTTCCTGATATTGCAAAAGCGAGTGGTCGTACTTATAGCGATATTGTTCAGTGGATGGTGGAGGACGCGTCGTGTATGCGTTGAATGTTAATAAAACAAATGTTCCGATGGTGCTGTCAGTGTCAGCTTTGCCACGTCTTTATCGTCGATTTCTCCGATTTATGTTTGAGTTTGTCTTTACCAGTATTCATGTACCTCGCCATTTCGGTTCTTTTGCGGTTTTATTGTTTTTCTTTGTTACGGTGCTTTATGGGCTCTTATCAAGTGGTCGTATGGAGATGATTGTAAAAACTGTAATATCAGATATTGGTTTTGAGGTTACCGATATCGAGATAAGTGGTAATAAGCGCGTAGTAAAACAGAGAGTTTTGGAAATTTTAGGACTTGATCTTTCTCCATCAATATTCGTTTTTGATGTTGATAGAGCACGTTCTGTTTTGGAACAGCAGGCTTGGATTCAATCGGCTAATGTTCAAAAGATTTATCCTAACCGTGTGCGTATTTCAGTTGTGGAGCGTGAACCATATGCGATTTGGCAGCATGACGGTATGATGGATATTGTTGATAGTACAGGGCGCGTAATTGTGCCCTTTCAGGGAGGCTTAGTTCGGGGGTTGCCCCTTGTGGTTGGTCAGGGTGCACAAAATGCTGCCAAAGTTTTTATTCAAGCGCTTTCGGCATATCCGCAATTGTATAATCGTGTTCGCGCTTATGTACGTGTGGGTGATCGGCGATGGGATCTTGTCTTGGATAATGGCGTACGCGTTAAGTTGCCTGAGAATAATGCACTTGAAAGGCTTTCTTCTCTTATTAAGGCAGGTATAGAACAAGATCTTTTTTCTCGCGATATTTTAAGTATTGATTTACGTCTTTCTGATCGAATTACAGTTTCTTTATCAGATGAAGCATTGGAACGTCGTAGGGTCGCTGTGGCTGAAGAAGAACGCGCTTTAAAGGTGCGAAAGGCAGGAGGCCTATGATGTTGCTTGGATCACATCATATGGGGGGACGTAAAACACGTTTTTTGACTGTTCTTGATGTCGGCTCCAGTAAGATTGTTTGTCTTATTGCTTGTTTGCGTCCTTTGAAGCATATGCACTATTTACATGGTCGTACACATTCTATGGAAATTCTAGGTTTTGGAGTGCAGCGCTCACGTGGTATCAAATCTGGTGTTGTGATGGATATGTGTGCGGCAGAGCAATCCATACGGTTGGCTGTTAATGCGGCAGAAAAAATGGCTGGTTTGGTGGTGGATTCGGTGATTGTGAATTTTTCTTCAAGCCGATTACAAAGTACTCTTATCAATGGCATGGTACGTTTGAATGGTCGTGAGGTAACCAAGCGTGATATGCGTGTGGCATTTTCAGATGTTTCGCGCAAAGTTTTTGATGCTGAACGTCATGTCATGCATTCAGTTCCAGTCTCTTATGTGTTGGATGGAGATAAAGGGATTTCTGATCCTATTGGAATGGCGGGAGAATTGTTTGGTGTGGATGTGCATGTGGTAACAGCGGAAACAGCATCTTTGCGTAATTTGGAAGCTTGTATTAATCGTGCACATTTAAGTGTTGAAACAATGGTTGCAACTCCTCTTGCAAGTGGTCTTTCTGTTTTGATGAATGATGAAGCGCATTTAGGGGCTGCATGTATTGATTTTGGGGGTGGAACAACGACGTTTTCAGTGTTTTTTGAGGGAAAGTTTGTTCATGCAGATGCACTTGCGATTGGCGGACATCATGTGACTCTTGATGTTGCACGGGGGTTTTCTATGTCACTTACAGAGGCAGAACGTTTAAAGGTTGTCTATGGTTCAGCACTTCTGACAAGTGCTGATGAGCGACATATGATTAATGTGGCAGAGATTGGGAATGGACAGCGTGAAACTCAATATCCTCGTGCTGTTCTTGGTCGTATCATTCATGCACGTGTTGAAGAAATTTTAGAGATGGTACGTGATTGCTTAAATCGTTCTGGTTTTGGTCACATTATTGGTAAGCGCGTTATTTTGACTGGGGGAGCAAGCCAGTTAACGGGATTGCCAGAAATGGCACGTAGTATTTTGGGAAGAAATGTTCGCATAGGACGGCCTTTAGGTATCTCGAGGCTTCCTTCTCTTGCAAAAGGGGCGGCGTTTACATCTGCTGTTGGATTGTTAATTTATCCGCAATTGGTGGGTTTTGAAGAAAAAACAATGCAGGGTGCAGTAAAACATTTATCGATGGGCACGCGTGGGTATTTTCAGCGTGTTGGTCAATGGTTGCGTGAGAGTTTTTAAGTAAGTCTATTGAGGTAAAGTTAAATTTCATCGCTTTGACTTGCGATGTCTTATGAGAAGGAAAAAGAAATGACGATTAATCTGCATCGGCCAGATATCGCGGAATTGAAGCCACGCATTACCGTTTTTGGTGTTGGCGGTGGTGGTGGGAATGCCGTGAATAATATGATTAATGCTGGTCTTCAGGGAGTTGATTTTGTTGTTGCCAATACAGATGCACAGGCTTTGGCTATGTCAAAAGCTGAACGTGTTATCCAGCTTGGTGCAGCCGTTACGGAAGGTCTTGGTGCTGGTGCTTTGCCAGAAGTTGGTCAAGCGGCTGCAGAGGAATGTATAGATGAAATTATCGACCATCTTGCGGATTCTCACATGGTTTTCATTACGGCTGGTATGGGTGGAGGTACAGGAACTGGGGCGGCGCCCGTTGTAGCTCGCGCAGCACGTGATAAAGGTATTTTGACCGTTGGTGTCGTAACAAAGCCATTTCAGTTTGAAGGTGCTCGCCGTATGAAAACGGCAGAGGCGGGTATTGAAGAACTACAAAAGTCTGTTGATACATTGATTGTTATTCCCAATCAGAATCTTTTTCGCATTGCAGATGAAAAAACAACATTTGCTGATGCTTTTGCTATGGCTGATCAAGTGCTTTATTCTGGTGTTGCTTCTATTACAGACCTCATGATTAAAGAGGGGCTCATTAATCTTGACTTTGCTGATGTTCGTTCTGTTATGCATGAAATGGGTCGTGCGATGATGGGAACGGGTGAGGCGTCTGGTGATGGTCGTGCTTTGGCAGCTGCTGAAGCTGCTATTGCGAATCCGCTGTTGGATGATACTTCTATGCGGGGTGCTCGTGGCCTGCTCATTTCTATTACGGGTGGTCGTGATATGACTCTCTTTGAAGTGGATGAAGCAGCGAATCGTATTCGTGAAGAAGTCGATGCGGATGCAAATGTTATCTTTGGTGCTATTGATGATGAGTCCCTAGAGGGCGTTATTCGTGTATCTGTGGTTGCAACGGGTATTGATCGTGAGGTTAGTGATGTCGTTCAACCTTCTCATCCTCAGCTTCAAAGACATGCAACTTCAACTCGTAGGAGTGATCCTGCAGCGTCGCAGACTTCTTTTCCTATTCAGTCACCACCCTTACGTTCTGAGTCAATGGTAGAAGTGATAGAAGCGCTTGAAATAGAAAAGGGTAAACCGGCTGGAGAACAGTTCCGTCCTAAGAGTCAAATTTTTGCACAACCTGCAGATGCTGTCGCTGCACGAAGTGCGAATGCTTCCCCTTATGGATCAAGTGTTGTGCATGGGCAGATATCAAATGCACCACGTATGCAAGTTAGCCGTAGTTCTCAGCAGTCTATGATTGCACCTGTAAGCATGGAGGCGACGGCGCATGTTCTTGATGAGATGACAGAGGTTGTTAAGCAGAAAGACAAGCAAGTACAACAGATGCAAGCACGTTCACCGATGCGTATGCCTGAGTTAAAGGATTTTCCTCCTGTTGTTCATGCTCAACGTGAGAGGGCACCTGCAGCCGGCCAAGGACCTCGCAATCTTTGGCAGCGTTTGAAACAGAGCTTGACACATCGAGAAGAAGTTGAACCAGAAGCTCGATTAGAGCCCGCTGTGAAATCTTCTCAGAAGCAAGAAGCGCACGTTTATAAGAAAAGTTCTCAGGCACTTTCTCAGGATGCTTCTGTTTATGTTCCACGTCGTTCTGGTGAGTTGCATCCCCATGTACCGCAAGATCAGCGTACTTTTATAAGCGAAGAAGATCAGTTGGAAATACCAGCGTTTTTACGTCGTCAGGCAAATTAATTAGCAAAAAAATGAGAAAGATGGGGAAATTTGGCACTTTCTTCTATGATCAATAAAAGCTTTGTACAGTGAAATATATTGCTCTTTTGGAAAAAATACTCTGATTTTTATAAACTCGCGTGTTATAAGCGGGTTTATTATTTTCTTTGGTTATGGCTTTTATGCATTTATAAATATTTTTAAAGTGCGTAAAAAACTACTCAATGAAATAATATGATGAAGCTGGTGCAAAAATATCAGTCCACTCTAAAAAAGGCAGTGACATTTAAGGGGTATGGTGTTCACAGCGGGTGTTTGTCTGTGGTGAAGGTCTGTCCAGCTGACGTTGGGTGTGGTATTGTTTTTAAGCGTCGTGTGATGGATGGAACAGAGAAAATATTTCAAGCGCATGCATCGCAAACGGGAGAAACTGAATTATCAACAGTGCTTGGACATGGAGAAGCGAGAGTTGGAACGATTGAACATTTGATGGCTGCAATCGCTGCTTATAATTTGGATAATCTTATTATTGAAGTGTCGAGTAATGAGATACCCATTTTGGATGGTTCTTCATGGCAATATTGTCAAGGGTTTGAAGACGTTGGCATCGTACAGCAGGATGCATTGCGTTGCTATTTTGTTATAAAAAAGCCGCTGCGGATTGAAGTAGATGGTGGTATGGCAGAGTTTTTGCCGTTTGATGGACGGTGTTTTGATGTAACGATTTCTTTTCCTTCTTGCGCTATTGGTAAGCAACATTTCAATTTTGACCTTACCACGAAGGGGTTTCGAGATAATTTATCCCGTGCGCGCACTTTTGGTTTTGTCAAAGATGTGGAAGAATTATGGAATTCTGGAAAGGCGATAGGCGCTTCTTTGGAAAATTCCCTTATTATCGGACTTAATGATAAAATCATGAATCCAGATGGTCCTCATTGGGAAAATGAATGTGTGCGGCACAAAATGCTTGATGCGATTGGTGATACTGCTTTGCTTGGAGCACCTTTTATTGGATTATTTCGTTCCTATTGTAGTGGGCATAGAATTAATTCACAATTGGTGAAAGCTGTTTTGGCAGATAAATCTTGTTACGAAGAAAGCTATCTATAGGCAGCGTGAAGGAAAAATTGAAAAAATTTTCCTATAGCTTATTTGATTTTTAAGGGGATGATTGACCTAAGCCACTAAATTAGTTAGTGGATTTTAAAGCGATATGGTATAAAAGCTTTTGATAAATAACTTTTGCTACAAGGTGATATTCTCTGGAGGCCGGAAAACTATGACAAAATTTTATGTATGTATTGAAAATATGGCGGATAGGAAGTCTAACATTGTACGCACGGTATTGGGGGTGATGCTTTTGGGGAGCACCTGCATGTTAGCAGGTTGTTTGTTTAAAGAGAAAAATACCCTTGATCCATCTGCATATGTTTTAAAAATGGATCCACCAGATGTTTTATATAATCAGGCACTTGCTAGCCTTGATAGTGGGCGGCTTGGGGATGCATCGAAAAAGTTTCTTACGATTGAAAAACAGTATGCTTATACGGATTGGGGACGTAAATCTTTGGTGATGGGTGCTTTTACAAATTATAAGCTTGGTAAGTATGATGATTCAATTAGCATGGCTCAGCGCTATATTACTCTTTATCCAGGATCAGATGATTCCGCTTATGCTTATTATATTATTGGTCTTTCTTCCTTCCGTCGGATTCCTGATGTTACACGTGATCAACGTGATACGAAACGTGCTATTGCTGCTATGCAGCTTCTCATAGAGCGTTATCCTAATTCTGAATATGTTGAGGATGCTAAGGCAAAAATACGTTTTGGTCGGGAACAGTTGGCTGGTAAAGAGATGCAGGTTGGTCGTTATTATGAAGAGGGTCGGCGTTATCTTGCTGCTAGTAGAAGATTTCGTACTGTGGTTGAAGAGTATTCCGATACAAATCAAATTGAAGAAGCGCTTTTCCGCTTGACGGAAGTTAATCTTGCTCTTGGCTTAACTGCGGAAGCGCAGACAGCAGCAGTTATTTTAGGACGTAATTATCCAAAAAGTGAATGGTATAAATTCTCTTATAATTTATTGCAGAAGAATAGTATGTCACCAAAGGAGCATAAATCTTCTTGGATATCAAATGCTTTGAGTGGTGATAAGAATAAGGCACGTTGATTTTCTATGCTGGTACAGCTTTCGATTCATAATATTGTTTTGATCGAAACGCTTGATATTCATTTTACAGCGGGTTTATCGGTTTTGACTGGAGAAACGGGTGCTGGAAAATCTATTCTCCTTGATGCTTTGTCGTTAGCTCTTGGTGGACGTGGTGATGCTTCTCTTGTGCGTCATGGTGCTGCTCAAGGGCAGGTAACAGCTGTCTTTGATGTGCCTGTTTTACATCCTGCGCGCCAAATTATCCGTGAAAATGGCTTTGATGATGAGGGCGATATCATTTTACGGCGTGTACAATCAAGTGATGGTCGTAGTCGTGTCTTTATCAATGATCAGGTGGCTAGTGTTGCTCTGATGCGTAATGTTGGGCGTCAGTTGGTTGAAATTCATGGGCAACATGATGATCGCGCGCTTGTAGATGTTGCGACACATCGCCAGTTATTAGATGCTTTTGGTGGGCTTGAGGGTGAAATGAAAAATTTGCGCCGGTGTTATCAGATATGGCGTGAATTTGAAGAGCGTTTGCAACAACAGCGTGTCAAAGTAGAGGATGCTGTGCGTGAAGCTGATTATCTTCGCGCGTGTGTGGAAGAGCTTGATAAACTTGATTTTCAAGTTGGTGAAGAGGATGCGTTGTCTCTTCGTCGTGCGGATATGCTTAAATTAGAAAAAATAGCGATGGATATTAAGGAAGCTGATGATCTTTTAAGTGGCCCAAAATCGCCGATACCTGTTCTTTCTAATTTGGTGAGGCGTTTTGAGCGGAAAATTCCTGAGTCGCAAGAGCTGATTACACCTGTGGTCAAATCTATTGATGATGCGTTGCATGCACTTGCAACAGCACAAGAAGGTCTTGAAGCTGCAATACGGGCATTGGATTTTGAACCTGGTGAATTGGAGCGGATAGAAGAGCGTCTTTTTGCTCTTCGTGGTTTTGCTCGTAAATATCAAGTTTCTGCTGACGAATTGGCTCAGTTGCGCAATAAGATGGATGCTGAACTCGCTGATTTTGAGGAGGATCAGATCATATTGATGCGTTTTGAAGATGAGGCGCGGGAAGCACAGAAAAATTATGACACATTGGCGCAAACGTTGTCAATAAAACGTCGAGAAGCAGCAAAGCGTTTGTCTGAAAGCGTTATGGCTGAGTTGCCAGAATTGAAATTGGAAAAGGCAGAATTTATCGTTGAAATGCAAAGTGATGTTGAAAGACGTAGTGCAGAGGGGATAGATCGTATCGAATATTGGGTTCGGACAAATCCTGGAACACGTGCTGGACCGATGTTGAGTGTTGCTTCTGGTGGTGAATTGTCTCGTTTCTTATTGGCATTAAAGGTTGTTTTGTCCGATCGGGGATCAGCTCCCACATTGATCTTTGATGAAATTGATACGGGGGTTGGTGGAGCTATTGCAGCTGCTATTGGGCAACGATTGCAGCGTTTATCGGAAAGTGTTCAGGTTTTTGCTATTACGCATGCGCCGCAGGTAGCGTCGAAAGCGCACAGCCATTTTCTTATTTCAAAGGTTGAAAGTGATGATGAAGGATGCTTTGTTACGGGTATCCATAGAATGGAAGAGCATGAGCGTGCAGAAGAAATTGCCCGCATGTTAGCAGGAGAACAGATTACTAAAGAAGCGCGTGCAGCTGCTCAAAAGCTCCTTGCGTAGGTATAATTGATAAGCGATAAAAATACTGGCGAATATGCGTTTATTTGGGTTCTATTCGTGACAAAAATTTGAGATTCTTATGGCCATAACCCATACTTTGGGATAGATTTTATGAACAAGGATGCAATTAAAAATTTAACTGCTCTTGAAGCAGAAAGTGAATTGGAGTGGTTGGCAAAAGAGATTGCACGTCATGATGTGCTTTATAATAATCACGACCAGCCTGAAATTTCTGATGCAGAATATGACGCTCTTCGTCGCCGTAATGCAGAAATTGAATCCCTCTTTCCGGAGCTCATTCGTTCAGATTCTCCTTCACATAAAATTGGGGCACCGGTTTCTGAAAAGTTTGAGAAATCTGTTCATGCACAGGCGATGCTTTCACTTGATAATGCATTTAACTTTGAAGATGTTAGCGAATTTATTGAGCGTATTCGTCGTTTTTTACGGCTTCCAGCAACACAATTATTGGAAATAACAGCTGAACCGAAGATTGATGGTTTATCTTTGTCTTTGCGCTATGAAAAAGGGAGGCTTGTACGTGCTGCAACGCGTGGTGATGGATATGTCGGTGAAAATGTAACTGCAAATGCACGAACAATTTCTGATATTCCAAAATTCTTGCAAGGCGACTTTCCTGATATTATTGAGGTTCGTGGTGAAGTTTATATGGGGCGTGAGGACTTCCAAGCGCTTAATATGAGTCAAAAGGGGGAGGAAAAATTAGCTTTTGCTAATCCTAGGAATGCTGCAGCTGGTTCGCTACGGCAGCTTAATTCACGGGTAACAGCCAGTAGAAAGCTTAAATTTTTTGCTTATGCTTTGGGTGAAGTGAGTGAAATGCCAGCAGAAAGCCAAATAGGGATGATAAAAAAGCTAAAAGAATATGGATTTATTATCAATCCATTAACAAAAGTTTTTAAGACATTAGAAGAGGTTATTTCCTATTATCATCATATCGAAGAATGCCGCCATTTCTTAAGTTATGATATTGATGGAATTGTTTATAAGGTTAATGATTTGATGCTCCAGACGCGTTTGGGGTTTGTCTCTCGTTCGCCACGTTGGGCAATTGCGCATAAATTTCCAGCAGAAAAAGCGATGGCACTTTTGGAAGGCATTGATATTCAAGTGGGCAGAACTGGAGCATTAACCCCTGTTGCGCGTCTTGCACCTATTACTGTTGGTGGTGTGGTGATCACCAATGCGAGTTTGCATAATGAGGATTATATTAAGGGAATTGGTCATAAAGGAGAGCCAATTCGTGAAGGGCGTGATATCCGTGTAGGCGATACAGTGATTGTGCAACGTGCTGGTGATGTGATTCCTCAAATTGTTGATATTGTTGCTGCAAAGCGTCCAAAAGAGGCCTCTGCTTTTGTTTTTCCTCACTTATGTCCAGCATGTGGGAGTCATGCTGTTCGTGAAGTGGGGGAAGCTGTGCGTCGATGCACTGGTGGGCTTATTTGTCCTGCACAGGCAATTGAGCGTATTTGTCATTTTGTTTCACGCAATGCCTTTGATATTGAGGGACTTGGGAAAAAACAAGTGGAGTTCTTTTTCCATGTTCAAGATGAGACGCTTTGTATTCATACACCAGCCGATATTTTTACTTTACAACGGCGCCAAGAAAAATCTCTGGTGCATTTAGAAAATATGGAAGGTTTTGGTACTGTTTCAGTTCGTAAGCTTTATGATGCTATTAATGCACGCCGAGAAATTCCTTTAAGCCGTTTTTTGTTTGCATTAGGAATTCGCCATGTTGGAGAGGTTAATGCGCGGCGTCTTGCACGAGCCTATCAAAGCTATACAGCTTTTGAGATGGCGGCGATGACGGCTATTATGCCATGTGATAAGATTGATACAGAAGGAAATGAGGCTTGGATAGAGCTTACCAATATTGAAGGAATTGGACCACAGGTAGGGAGCGCGATTCTTGATTTTTATCAAGAAGCGCATAACCGCGAGGTTTTGTCTGTTTTGCTTAAGGAAGTTACACCTCTTGATGAAGAACTTGTGATGACAGATTTTTCACCAATAGCAGGAAAGATCATTGTTTTTACAGGAACTTTAGCACAGATGTCACGCGATGAAGCAAAAGCGTTAGCGGAACGGTTAGGCGCAAAGACCTCCGGTTCACTTTCTAAAAAAACGGATATTCTTATTGCAGGAGCTGGGGCGGGATCGAAATTGGCTAAAGCACAAGAGTTAGGTATTGAGGTTATCGATGAAAAGACTTGGTTGCAGTTGATTGAGGGGCATTATGTTTAAAATTTTTCCTTCAAGAACGATAAATACACCAGTATTGTCATTCATCTCATGTAAAGCATCGTTTGTACTTGTGTGCTAGAATGAGGAATGCTGATACTCTTTTTCTTTTCTTGAGATTGTTATGGTATCTCTTGTTTCGCGAAGAGCTTTGATTTATGAATATTCCAAATATGACTGTTCATATAAAGAGCTGTTCTTATATACTTTGATGAAAAGTCCGTGTCTTTCTTAAAAAAGATAAGGAGGATTTTTTTATAGAAAGAGTAAAAGTTGTAAGCTCTTTCGCTTAAAGAGGCATGGTTGCTTCTTTTACCCATTTTTTATCTTCTTCATTTAAGTAAGGTGCATTAACCTGATAAACATGTGCATGGTAATCATTAAGCCATTGTCGCTCTTGCAATGTCAAAAGCTCTGGGAGGATTAAGCGTCGATCAATGGGGCAATTTGTAAGTGTTTCAAACGAGAGCATTTCTATATCTCCACCATCAATTTTTTGCGCTGGCTTCACAATCATCAAATTTTCAATACGAATACCAAAAGCACCTTCGCGGTAATACCCAGGTTCATTAGAAATAATCATTCCTGGAATGAGTTCCTGGCATCCATTGCGCGAAAGATTTTGTGGTCCTTCATGAACAGAGAGATAAGACCCAACTCCATGACCAGTGCCATGGGCATAATCAAAACCCGCTTTCCATAAGGCGATGCGTGCTAGAACATCAATGTCTTGTCCACGTGTGCCTTTTGGAAATCGTGCGGTTGAAAGAGCAATCATGCCTTTGAGAACAAGAGTGAAACAACGTTTTTCTTCTTCTCCAATATTTCCAATTGCTACTGTGCGTGTAACATCTGTCGTGCCATCACGATATTGCCCACCTGAATCAACAAGATAAAGTTCACCAGTATTTAATTGTTTATTTGTTTGGGTCGTTACACGATAATGAACAATGGCACCATTTGCACCTGCTGCTGAGATTGTATCAAAAGAGAGGTCTTCAAGCTTTTCTCCCATTTCTTTTGCTGTTGTTATGCGAAATTCTTCTAATTTTTTTGCAGCAGAAATTTCATTTATTGTGCCGAGTGTTTGTTTATCTAACCAAGAAAAAAAGCGGGTAAGTGCTACACCATCGCGCAGGTGTGCTTTGCGCGCACCGTTTAATTCCGTGTTATTTTTAATGGCACGTGGTAGAGAAGCGGGATCAGTAATCGTAATAAAAGAGCCTCCTTGTTCTTCAATAGTGGTGCGTAATTTTTCGCACGTTAGCCGTGGATCTAAGGCAAACACTGTTCCTTTTTGAACATCATCTTTGATCTTTGGAATAAGCTGTTCTGGTTCATATAATTTTGCATAACGTTCCAAATATTGTTTTTGTTCTACACCAATTTTTTTGCTGTTAATGAATAAGGCTGGTGTTTCTTTAATTGGAATGAGAGCAAAACAAAAGGAAAAAGGTGTGTTGGAAACATCATTGCCACGTATATTAAATATCCATGCAATAGAGGAAGGGTCTGTAAAAATAAAAGCATCTGCATTGGTTTGCTCGATATTTTGGCGAATCAAAGTCAGCTTTTCATCAGTACTGTATCCTGCATATTTGAGAGGATGAATCGATAAAGCAGATTGTGGTAATTGTGGTTGATCATGCCAAATAAGATCAATGGGATTTGGTTGAATTGCTATAAATTTCCCACCTGCTTTAATCTCTAGTGCTTTTTTCAATGTATCTGTAGCAGCAATGGTATGAAGCCATGGATCAAAGCCAATAGAAAGTTTTTTCTCATTTTTTTCAAGCCATTGTGAGGGAGGGCAAGTTATGAGATCTTCATAATCAAAAATATTAGGATCAGTTTGTTGGCGAACTTGGAGCTTATATCGCCCGTCTGTAAATATGATGGCTTTGTTTTTTAAAATCAGTGCAATCCCTGCTGATCCAGTAAAGCCGGTTAGCCAGCTAAGGCGTTGAGCATGAGGAGGGACATACTCTCCTTGATGTTCATCTGCACGTGGAACAAGAAAACCATCGAGCCCAAGGCGATCTAGTTCTTTACGAAGAAAGGTAATGCGTTCTAGAGCGTGGGTTGGATTTGTTGTCGTTTCAAAAGATTGATACATAACAACGTCCTTTCTTTTATTTTAGATGTATCGTAATCCATCCTTGACGGTGGTATGTTTCAATGTGTTTCAGACCTTGTTGTACATAAGCCTTTAGAACATCTGCATGTTGTTCTTCAAGGATCCCAGAGAGTATGAGTGATCCGCCTTTTTGGAGTACCTTTACCATTTCTTGTGCAAGTTCGATCAGAGGATTGGCAAGGATATTGGCAACAATGAGATCAAAGGGCGCCCGTGAAGCAATTTCATCATGGGAAAAACTTGTTGCTGTGACGGCTGTGATATATTTCTTTACACCATTGAGTTGGATATTGTGTTGTGTAACTTGAATAGCGACAGGATCAATATCAGATGCAAGTATAGAAATAGGTTTGAGCATTGCGATGCCGATGGCCAGTACCCCACTGCCGGTACCGAGATCAAGTGCATTTTGGGGATTTTCGTGTTTCATCACTTTAGCAATCATTTCTAAACAACCAGCTGTTGTTCCATGATGTCCTGTACCGAAAGCTTGATTTGCTTCAATTTCAATAGGTAAAACATTGGATGGAATGTCGCCTCTATTGTGGCTTCCATGAAGAAAAAAAGGTCCAGCATGCACAGGTTTTAGTCCTTCAAGGCTTTTTCTAACCCAATCAATATTAGGTAAAATTTCACGGTTAATTTTATCAGGATCTGTAGAAAGAATGTGTGCAAAACGTTTTGAAGCATTCTCTTGGCTTTCTTGGTCTACATAAAGTGAAAGCTCATATATAGAATTTTTTTCATCTATCTCTGCAAGAGCAAGAGGATATCCCTCTTCATCAAAGGCTTTTTCCATAAGTGCGTACAATTGTTCTGCTTCGTTTTTGAAGGTAGTACAATACAAACGAACTTGCGGCGACATGCTGTTCTTTCTCTTAAATCAGCTTTTAAATTTAATTCGAGACGAGTTTTTTAAGCCGTTCAATGGCAATATCATCTCTTAGTTCATCGTTGTCTTCTTTAATTTCATAAGGAATAACGCCAGCTAATTTTCCACCTTTTTTGAGTAAAAAAATTGCTGCTGTATGGTTATATGTATAATTTCCATCTGTTCCAGGGACTTTTTCAGCAACGATGTTAAAAGAATCTACCATTTTATGAACTTTATCAGGATCTCCACTGATACCAATGATTCTATTGTTAAAATTACTGAGATATTCATGGAGTATTTCTGGTGTATCACGTTCGGGGTCAACAGTAACAAACCATATTCCTAACTTATCGGCATTGGGGCCAAGAGCTGTAAGCCATCGATCAAGATTTATCAGTGTGGTAGGGCAGCTTTCAGGACACATAGTGAAGCCGAAAAAAATTATTGAAGGCTTGCTTCGAATATCAGCTTCAGTAATAGTTTCTCCATTGGAATCAGTGAGTGTAAAATTATCACCTAAGGGCTTATTTTTTAACGCATCATAAATAAAAACGCCTGCAAGAAATATGACTGTTAGCCCCAAGATGCGTATTACATTTTTCATAGTTTGACTCTCTCAGATAGACCAATGAATTGTAACATTGGCTGGTTAACTTTGCAATCTCTGTTTCATGATTGATTTTATTTACCTAGTCGGTCTTTTTATTTACGGAAAAATAATTGGTGGAAGATAAATGGATGGAGAGAAAGATTTTCGATTTCATGAAAGTGAGCCTCGTATCCATACGACAGCACGGCTGCATGGTTATAAATTGGAACGCTATGTGGAAATCAATGAGCGGGTGGTTTTGCATGATGCAATGGTTGGAGATTTTTCTTATTTTGATCGTAACAGTGAGGCTATTTACAGCAATATTGGACGTTTTTGTTCTATTGCATCTCATGTTTGTGTAAATGCGCTAGAGCATCCCATGGAACGCCGTTCAACGCACAAAATAACCTATCGTTCTAATGAATATTTTCGTTATATGGCATTAAATAGTGGTTTCCGCGAAAGGCACTGTGCAAAACGTGTTATCATTGGGCATGATGTGTGGATTGGACATGGTGCGGTTATTATGCCTTGGGTGACAGTTGGACATGGCACTATCATTGGTGCGAACGCCGTTATAACGAAAGATGTTATGCCTTATGCGGTTGTCGCTGGTGTTCCTGCAAAGCACTTGCGGATGCATTTTCCCGATCATGTGATTGAGTGCCTTTTGGAGACGCCTTGGTGGAATTGGCCGCTTGAAAAAATTTATAACGCATTGCTTGATATGCAAAACTTTCCAATCGAGGTTTTTATTGGCAAATAGAAAGAGCGTTCAGAATAAAATGAAAAAATAGTTTTTTGTTTGGGGGTGTGGTTTCATTATGTTTATGCTAAGCTTTGTCTACAAAACTATCGAGCACGCGCTTTTCTCCAGCTTTCTCAAACATAATAGTTAATTTATGGCCGTCTATTGCGGAAATATGACCATAACCAAATTTTATATGAAAAATCCGATCATTGATTGAAAAATCTGAAGGAATCTCAGAGACTGGGTGGGCAATAACTTTTTCTTCAATGTTTTTTTGTGTACGTTTCCATCCTGATTTCGAATAATCCTTATAAAAGGAATGTTGATGTTTAAAGTGCGATTTCCCATAACCACCATAAGATGTTGCCATTTCTACTAATTCTACATTTTCTTCTGGTAATTCATTAAGAAAACGCGAGGGAAGTGTAGATTGCCAAAGTCCATGAATTCTTCGATTGGATACAAACCATATATGCAGATGTTTTTTTGCTCTTGTTAATCCTACATAAGCTAGTCTGCGTTCTTCTTCTAAACCTGAACGGCCTCCTTCATCTAATGAGCGCTGATGAGGAAAAAGTCCTTCTTCCCAGCCAGGAAGAAAAACTGTTTCAAATTCAAGCCCTTTGGCTGAATGAAGAGTCATAATATTGACCGCATCAGTATTTTCATTGTTTTCAGCGTCCATAACCAGTGAAACATGTTCTAAAAAGCTGTGAAGGCTTTCAAATTGTTCCATAGAGCGGATCATTTCTTTGAGATTTTCTAGTCGCGTTGGTGCTTCTGGTGAGCGATCTTCTAGCCACATAGCTGTGTAGCCTGAATCATCAAGAATTGTTTCGGCAAGCTCTCTATGGGGGGTGTGTTGCAGCATATTTTGCCAGCGGCGGAAATTTTCTACAATGCTTCGTAAAGCACTGCGTGCTTTTGGTTTTAGTTCGTCCGTTTCAATTATTTCAATAGCAGCAGCAAAGAGAGGAATAGAGCGTGCACGTGCACTTTCATAAAGAGTGCGTAGGGTTGCATCTCCTAAACCACGTTTAGGTGTGTTGATAATGCGTTCAAAAGCCAAATCATCAGCCGGTTGGACAACAACGCGTAAATAAGCCATGGCGTCACGTATTTCCATTCGTTCGTAAAAGCGTGGACCCCCAATGACGCGGTAATTAAGACCAAGTGTTACAAAGCGGTCTTCAAATTCACGCATCTGGAATGATGCGCGCACCAGTATAGCTATATGATTTAATGAATGACCAGCTTTTTGTACTTGTTCAATTTCTTCTCCGATGGCGCGTGCCTCCTCTTGCGAATCCCATGCTGCATGAATTTTTACTTTTTCTTCTTCGTTATTTGTTTGATCAGAAAAAAGTACTTTTCCAAGTCTTTCTTGATTATGAGAAATGAGATGAGAAGCGGTTTTGAGAATATGTGATGTTGAGCGATAATTGCGCTCTAAACGAATAATCTTTGCAGGAGGAAAATCTTTTTCAAAACGTAATATGTTATCGATTTTAGCACCACGCCACCCGTAAATGGATTGGTCATCATCACCAACACAACAAAGGTTGACATGTTGTCCTTTTGATTGTTTGGCCAAAAGACGAAGCCAAAGATATTGTGCTGTATTTGTATCTTGATATTCATCGACAAGAATATAGCGGAATTTGGAATGATATTCGCTAAGAATATCTGGATTGTGTTGGAAGAGAGAGATAGAATGAAGTAAAAGATCACCGAAATCACAGGCATTAAGACTTTTTAATCTTTCCTGGTAGCTACGGTAAAGTTCTCGCCCCATACCATTGCCGAAGGAATAGGCATCACTTTCTGAAATACGTTCTGGTGAAAGTCCTTGATTTTTCCAGGAATCAATCATTATGGCAAAGCTTCGTGCCGGCCAACGCTTATCGTCCAAGCCTTCAGCTTGAATAAGCTGTTTTAAAAGACGAAGGACCTCATCGCTATCAAGAATTGTAAAGTTGCTTTTTAAGCCAACAAGTTCTGCGTGGCGGCGCAAAATTTTAGCACTGGTGGAATGAAAGGTTCCAAGCCAAGGCATGCCTTCAACAATTTCACCAATAAGTTCAGAAATACGCGTTTTCATTTCACGTGCCGCTTTGTTGGTGAAGGTTACAGAAAGTATTTGCTGAGGAGAGGCAAGACCGGAGCACAAAATGTGAGAAATGCGGGTCGTTAAAACGCGCGTTTTTCCAGTACCAGCACCAGCAAGAACTAAAAGAGGTCCTTCTGTATTCATGACGGCCTGTCGTTGTTCTGGGTTAAGATTTTCTAAATAATCGGCATCATTTGAAATCATATCGCATTTTTTCTTTTGCTATTATGCAGCCATTTAACCTAGAGATATTTTCATGCTTATGGAGAAAGGGGATATTCTTCAAAGAATGGTATGTGATCGGGAAAATTACTCATTATACCTTTTTTGTAGTATTTTTTTCATTTGAGCGCTAGGTCTAAAAAACTTTTCTTAAAAGCGCCATAATACCCTCAGTTGAATAAGAAGACAAAAATTGCAAAAAATAAAAACGGATATTAAAGGTGTTGGGTGATAACACTCTGAAGTGCATAAACGCGTAATGAAGCTGAAAGATTTACTTGTTGTGGTCTTTTTCTATCAATATCAGTGATAATGGAGGCTAAAGATTGTCCTTTTTTGCGTGCTATGGCTTTGAGAATGTCTAGAAACGGTTGTTCTAAAGATACACTCGTTGCGTGTCCATCAATTCGAACGGATATTTTTCGCAGAATCACTTTTGACAAATCGATGGGATTATTTTCATGCATTTCTTCTACTCTTATTTATCGTACCATAAACGATTTTGATCAAGAAATTTTTGTGCTTTTAAAGATTCTTTTTTTTCAAAAAGTTTTTCAGCTTTTGTTCGTCCAAAACGACAGCGATTCTCCACTGCATGAACAGCTCTTTCTGCACGCTTTTTTTGTTTTCGAAATTGGCGAAGGTTAATCGGTTTAGTCATGAGAAAGTTTATTTATTTTTTCCGAAAAGAATCTAATGAGACAACATCAGCACTCTGTTTGGTATCACTGTTTGAAGCTTCCTTATTTGTACTGAGATTTTGTTCTTTTGTGAGCGTATTTTCTTTTTTTTGTTCGTCCGATAGAGTGATAGGTGTGAGTGAGGTATTGTCTGAATTTTCACTCTCTCCAGAAGTAAGGTTTGACGGCAGGTCAAATGCTGCTTCAAATGCTGCTACAGGGTCATAAAATACTTGGATAGACGTGAAAGGAATTACTAACCTTTCGCTAATTTCCCTAAAAGATAATGTTACTTCAAAAGCAGTTTCTGATACACTTAAATCTCTGAATTGATGTTGTAATACGATTGTCATTTGTTCTGGATAACGGTTTTTAAGTCGAGTAGAAATTTTTACTCCCGGTACATTTGTCAAGAAAGTAATAAAAAAATGGTGATTACCTGGAAGTCCTGCTTTGGCAACTTCCGATAAAACTTTACGGATAACTCCACGGAGCGCATCCTGAACGAGAATATCGTAACGGATTTGATCTTGAACCATTGAAGTTTATTCCTCTTATTTCACATAGTAGATGAGCATAAATGATATTGTGCAATGAAATGTTTCTCTAAGGTAGCAATATTTTTTTTACAATGCACCTCATTAATTGAGAAAAACACGAAATTTTATGACAAATAGTGTCTGAAAGATCAATCAATAATACTTAAAAAAGTGAAGGCTTCTGTTGCCAGGTGCCTTCGAACCCCGCTTAAACCTGCGATGGTTTAAGGCTTAGTTTGAAACATTCGCACTGCGTCAAGCAGCGAGACGTGCTTCCGCATAGTTGTCATTTGCAACTACTCATTTAGTCCGATAACGGTGGTACTATGCCGAGTAAAAGAGCAATCTTTACGCCCTTGTCGATCCTATTTCGCCCCCACCAAAATATAATTTTTTGTTTATTATATTTTGGTGGAGGCGCCGGGTACTGCCCCCGGGTCCAATGAGTTTATTTCATTGTCCATTTATTACCATAGCTGGTAAATCAGCCCTCTAAATATAGATGAAAAACAGTCTTTGTAAAAGGGGGCTTGTTAATATTTTTAATCCTCTAGTTATTTATGAAGCTAGGTAACGCGGTTGTAAAATGCAGCTGCTAATTTTTGGAGAGGAGATGTTGCAGAATGATAAATGATCTAGAAGATATTAAATTATATGATCCAAATCCCGATGAATCTGCAATAGAAAGGCTTCGTCATCGTTTAGCTTTGGTGATGAAAAAGCAGGATGCATCACTTGTTGCTACATCGGATCCAAAAGAGTTAGAGCGTGTTGAAAAATGGGTTCAAGATGTATTGGCTGCTGATGAGCAGAGTGCTAAAGCTGCTGTTGCAAAAGTTGCAGAAATGATGTCTGGAGATCGCAGAAAAAGTCGTATGACTTTCTATTATTTGGTAGCCAAACAATTAAATGCACTTGATAAAATTTAAACAATTTTAAAATTCAATTTTTGCTCAATAATTATAAAAAAGCCCAATTTATTGGGCTTTTTTATTTAGTATAGAAGGGTTAATTGGCTTCGTCTTTTTGAAGATATCCTCCTTTGCTCATATCCGGTATAAAGAGGGTAGCAACGAATGCGATGATCATTACGCCGATTACGTAAAAATAAAAGAGTGACTCATGTCCCATATTTTTTAATCCAAGTGCTACATATTCGGCAGAACCACCAAATAATGCATTACCAATAGCATGAGAGAGGCCAACTCCCAGTGCTCGTACTGAAGAAGGAAACATTGCTGATTTTACGACACCAGAGATGGATGTATACATGCTCATAATACAGAGTATTCCAATAATGGCTGACAGTGCAATCCATGTATTATGCGTATGACCGATTATGAGAAGCCCAGGAATCGTAAAGAGAGTAGAGAGTGCACTCCAAAGGATAAGTAAATTTCTCGTTCCAATTTTATCAGCCAGAAAACCAAATATAGGTTGGAGCAATATGAAAATAAGGAGTGCAGCGGTCATTATAGTTGTAGCGGTATGTTTGTCAAAACCGGTGGTTGTTATCAGATATTTTTGCATATAAGTCGTACAGGTGTAAAATGTCAGAGATCCTCCAGAGGCGAAGAGAACAATTACAAAAAATGCTTTTGTGTGTTTGCTTAGAAGCTCTTTAAGACTCCCAGTGTTTTTTTGAGAGCGGCTTGCTTTGGTCGTTGTTTCATGCATCGAACGACGCAGATAAATTGCAATCAGTGCTCCAAAGCCACCAATTAAAAAAGGAATACGCCAACCCCATGTTCTTAATTGATCTTCCGTTAGATAAAGTGCCAAAATAAATATAGTAAAACTGGCTAAAAGTTGACCAGTAATAAGCGTACCAGATTGGAAAGAAGCAAAGAGACCACGGTGATTTTTAAGGGAAATTTCGCTTATATAAGTTGCAGCTGTACCATATTCACCACCTGCTGAAAGCCCCTGCATCATACGGATTAAGAGCAGAAGAATTGCTGCAGTTCTCCCTAAAGTTTCATAAGTGGGAAGTATAGCAATGAGAAAAGATCCCCCACACATCATAAGAATAGATATGAGCATTGAGCGTTTGCGTCCATAACGATCAGAAATAAAACCAAAGAGCCAACTTCCAATTGGGCGCATAAGAAAACCAATAAAGAAGATTCCTGCAGTTTTTAAAAATTGGGTAACAACATCGTCATCTGAAGGGAAAAATTGTGGTGCAAAGTAAATAGATGCAAATGAGTAAATATAAAAATCATACCACTCTACTAGATTCCCTGATGCGCTAGATATGATGGCGAAGATACGTTTTCTCGTATCATGTTGTATCAAAGTTGTTTCATTTTTCATGAAGTGTTCCCCTTTTAGATCTGTAGTTTATATTTTTTTATTTAAAGTTGTTTACGATTTGTATCGCCACAATTCAATTGGTATAATGATAATTTCTTATGAAAGCTATATGAGAAGGCTTATTTGGTTGTAGAATTGAGCCTTTTGAGGGGGTTATTTTGTAGGAAGATAAAAGTTGATCACATCGAATCTAAAAGGGAAGTGTGCTGAAAAGTAGATTTAATCTGGATGAAATGTTGGTAAAAAAGTGCTTAAATGGCTGTTTTAAAAGTTGCCGGTAGGATGTTTGGAGAGTGCAGAAAAATTGTATAATTTTTTATTACTTAATCACTAAACATTTGATAAATAACCTAAACAATACATAGTATTATAAACATGTTCTTCACTGTATAAAGGAACACAAATATTTCTTTACGTAGGGCAGTTACAAGAAGAGAATCATTTTATATTATTTGCTTCTTTTATTAAATATTTATACATTCATTATAAAAAAGCCTAAATTATTAGGCTTTTTTATTTTGTATAGAAAACTTAATAGACATCATTGTCTTTAAGATACCCTCCTTTGTCTATATCTGGCATCGAGAGAATTGAGATAAGTGCAATGATCATCATACCAACTATATAAAAAAAGAAGATAGTTTCATGTCCTATACTTTTTAATCCAAGTGCTATGTATTCAGCAGAACCACCAAACAGCGCATTCCCTATGGCAAAAGAAAGCCCAACCCCAATTGCTCTGATTGAAGCAGGGAATAGCTCTGCTTTTATAATACCAGAGATGGAGGTATAAAAACTCATAATACAGAGCATTCCAATAATAATTAATAGCGCAACCCATGCATTATTAGTGCTACCAATTACTTTCAGTGCAGGAATTGTACAGATAATGGATAAGGTACTCCACATGATGAGTGAAGCTCTTGCTCCAATTTTATCGGCTAGAGAACCAAATAAGGGTTGTAGTAACACAAAAATAAGGAGTGCAGCAGTCATTATTGTTGTGCCAGTCTGTTTATCAAAACCGGTGGTTGTGATCAGATATTTTTGCATATAAGTGGTGTAGGTATAAAATGTCAGAGATCCTCCAGCTGTAAAGCCAATAATCAAAAAGAAAGCTTTTTTATGATTGCGTAGAACCTCTATAATACTACCAGTATGTTTTTTAGAGCGGCTTGCTTTTGTCGTTGTTTCATGCAGCGAACGACGCAGATAAATTGCAATCATTGCTCCAAAACCACCAATTAAAAAAGGAATACGCCAGCCCCATGCTTTTAACTGATCTTCAGTAAGGTAAAGTGCTAAAATAAATATAGTGAGGCTGGCGAGAAGTTGACCTGTGATCGTTGTAGCATACTGGAAGGAAGCAAAGAGCCCGCGTCGATTTTTAAGAGCAACTTCACTCATATAAGTTGCTGTTGTACCGTATTCACCGCCAACTGAAAGTCCTTGAAACATGCGAATTAAAAGTAAAAGGAATGCTGCTGTTATTCCCAAAGTTTCGTAGGTAGGAAGTATGGCAATGAGGAATGAGCCACCACACATCATAAAAACAGAAATAAGCATTGAGCGTTTACGTCCATAACGGTCAGCAATGAAGCCAAAGAGCCATGCTCCAATCGGGCGCATAAGAAAGCCAATAAAAAAGATTCCTGCAGCCTTTAACAGCTGCGTAACGGGATCTTTATCTGTAGGAAAGAATTGCGAAGCAAAATAAATTGACGCAAATGAGTAAGCGTAAAAATCATACCATTCTACTAAATTTCCTGATGCACTAGATATGATAGCAAAGATACGTTTCCTTGTATCATCCGGTTCTAATATTGTTTTGTTTTTCATGAAGTGTTCCCCTTTTAGATCTGTAGTTTATATTTTATTTAAAGTTTACTACGGTTCATGTTGTATATCATAAAAAAATTAATTCTACAGTGGTAATTTTTTATGAGAACTATTTAAGACCGATGACTTTGCTTGTAAAATTATGTATTTTGATGGTTTTGTTTAAGTAATGTAAAATAATTATAATATTAGTAGGAAATATATGTTTTAATTTTTATTACTTGTTTAATAATATTAATTATTATTAGATAAATGATACATAAATATATGGTGTTTTTGTGGTAAAATTATAATTTAATTTTTATTATTGATAATAAGAAATCTGTAGTTATCTTAATTATAATACGATTTTTAAATTTCTTTAGATGGTAAAAAATTTATGTGTTTAATAAAACCATCATTTCGTCGTGCTTTTAATAAATATAGGGGAGTCTAAAGTGTAATACTTCTCCGTTTAGGTAATTTCTGTTGTTTTATAAAATGGAATTATTGTATGCATTTGTGCAGTGCTGGGTATTTATTGATAAATTTGCAATATTTTAAGAGGTTGATTTGTAATGCGCTTATGAGAGAAAACAAGGTTTTTCTTGGGTAAGGTTTATTATGCACATCCATATTGTGATGATCCACAATCCACACGTTTACAACTGAAAGTACTATTGTTGTTCATTTTCCTTTACACTTAACTGCTGTTGCAAAAAAGAATTTTTCAAAATGAAGAAGACGCAGTTTTTGTTATGGAAGGGGGGTGATTTTCAATAAAAGTTAATTATTATTGAAAAAATTCCTTTTTTCTTCGATTTTGATAAAAAGAGCGAATGCTTTTTAAAGGTGACGTTTGTTAAAATAGTTAAATATTTTTTGATCTTAAAGGTTATATTTTCGTAAAATCATAAAATGACATATTTGTAATAACAGAAAGTAATTTACTTTTTAGAGCTTGTTACAGAGAAAGTATTTTTTATGACATGAGAGGAGGGGAGGTTGTAAATATTCAATTTCCATATGACAGGCATAAAAAAGCCCAACGTCCTGAGCTTTTTTGATTAACATAAAAAGTTAATGAATATCATCACCTTGAAGATAGCCCTCTTTTCGAGCATCGGGCATCAAGAGAACTGCAATGAATGCAATAATCATCATACCAGTTACATAAAAATAGAAGACAGATTCATATCCAAGATCTTTTAATCCAAGCGCGACATATTCAGCAGAACCGCCAAACAGTGCGTTGGCAATAGCATAAGGGAGTCCAACTCCTATTGCTCGTACTGAAGCGGGAAACATTTCTGATTTTATAATGCCAGAGATTGAGGTATAAAAACTCATAATACAGAGCATTCCAATAATGACTGATAAAGCAATCCACGCATTAACAGTGCTACCAATTACATTAAGCCCAGGAATAGTAAAGGTAATAGATAAAATACTCCAAATAAGGAGTGAAGTTTTTGTTCCAATTTTATCAGCCAGAAAACCAAATGCAGGTTGAAGTAACATGAAAACAAAGAGCGCAGCAGTCATTATAGTTGTTGCGGTATGTTTATCAAAGCCGGTGGTTGTGATCAGATATTTCTGCATGTAAGTCGTATAGGTGTAGAATGTGAGCGATCCTCCAGCAGTAAAGCCGATAACTAGAAAAAAAGCTTTGCGGTGGTTGCTCAGAAGTCCCCTAATACTACCAGCTTGTGTACTAGAACGACTCTCTTTCGTCGTTGTTTCGTGGAGTGTGCGGCGTAGATAAATCGCAACAATTGCTCCTAATCCACCAATGGCAAATGGAATACGCCAGCCCCATGCTTTTAACTGATCTTCGGTGAGATAAAGCGCTAGAATGAATATAACGAGACTGGCTAGAAGTTGACCACCAATCAGTGTGGTGTATTGGAAGGAGCCAAAGAATCCACGACGATTTTTTAGGGCAATTTCGCTCATATAAGTTGCTATCGTACCATATTCACCACCGACAGAAAGTCCCTGAAGCATTCGGAGTAAAAGTAAAAGAATTGCTGCTGTTACTCCAATGGTTTCATAGGTAGGAAGTAGGGCGATTAAGAACGAACCACCACACATCATAAAAACAGAAATAAGCATTGAGCGTTTGCGGCCATAACGATCGGCAATGAAGCCAAAAAGCCACCCCCCGATTGGACGCATAAGAAACCCAATAGCAAAGACACCAGCAGCCATTAAAAGTTGTGTAACGACATTGCCATCTGAGGGAAAGAACTGTGATGCAAAGTAAATGGACGTAAAGGAATAAACATAAAAGTCATACCATTCTACTAGATTACCTGATGCACTGGACACGATAGCCCAGATACGTTTTCTTGTATCATGGGGTGCCAAAGTTGTTTGATTTGCCATACAGTTATCCCTTTGTGTGTTCATATTTGTTCACTTGATTCTGAAGTTGTTTACAGTGTTTTATTTTTTGCGTCATCAAAATTTTAATTTTATAATGCCAATTTCTTGTGTAAGATATTCTTTTTGGTGGGTTTGAACTGTATTTTTATGAATTTTGCTATTTCTCTTTTCCTGTGATGGGTAGAATCGGTCATAATGTTTATATGAAAGCTTATCTTGATTTTTTATTCCATGTTTTAAATAATGGTGTTGATCGTTCAGATCGAACGGGTGTTGGGACACGATCAATTTTTGGGTATCAGATGCGGTTTGATTTACAGGCAGGCTTCCCTCTGTTAACGACGAAAAAATTGCATTTGCGCTCGATTATTTATGAACTTTTGTGGTTTCTGAAAGGTGATACAAATATTGCATGGTTGAAAGAACATGGGGTATCAATTTGGGATGAGTGGGCTGATGAAAAAGGCGATCTTGGTCCTATTTATGGTTATCAGTGGCGCTCTTGGCCAGCTCCTGATGGACGTCATATTGATCAAATCAGTAATCTTTTGACTATGATTAAAAAAACACCTGATTCTCGTCGCCTGATTGTATCGGCTTGGAATCCGGCATTGATAGAGAAAATGGCTTTGCCACCTTGTCATTGTTTTTTTCAGTTTTATGTTGCTGATGGTAAGTTATCGTGTCAGCTTTATCAGCGTTCAGCGGATATTTTTTTAGGTGTTCCATTCAATATTGCTTCCTATGCGTTGTTGACTATGATGATTGCGCAAGTAAGCGGACTTAAAGCAGGTGATTTTATTCATACTCTCGGTGATGCACATCTTTATTCTAACCATTTTGAACAGGCAAAATTCCAGTTGTCTCGTATACCAAATGCTTTGCCGTTGATGCTTATAAACCCAGCGGTAACAGATCTTTTTTCTTTCAAATTTGAGGATTTTGAATTGCTTAATTATGAAGCGCAGCCACATATCAAGGCACCGGTAGCAGTATGACTTTTCCAGTTTGTTTAATTGCAGCTGTTGCAAAAAATGGTGTTATCGGTCGTAAAGGTACAATGCCTTGGCATTTGTCGACAGATTTGCAACGCTTTAAGGATTTGACTTTTGGTAAACCCATCATTATGGGGCGAAAAACTTGGGATTCTCTTGGGCGTCCTTTACCAGGGCGTACAAATATTATTATTACCCGCAATTGTGCATTCACGGCTGAAGGTGCTATTATTGTTCACTCTTTGCCTCAAGCTTGTGCTATCGCAAAAAGGGTGGCTTCTCAAAATGGTGCAGATGCAGTTTTTATTATTGGTGGTGGTGAAATTTTTCAACAAGGGCTGAATATTGCTGATAAAATATTCCTTACAGAAGTTTTAGATTCCATTGAAGGTGATAGTTTTTTTCCTGTTTTTGATAAAGAGAAGTGGACTATTATGCAAACACAATATATTCCAGAAGGGGAGAAAGACAGCCATCCGACACGTTTTGTAGTTTATGGACGAAAATAATCGTTTGTGATTACGTGGAAAGAGCCTGTCAGTTGTATTATAATGAGGTAAGAGGCACTCTATAAGATCAAACGAATAGTTGGTATTTGAGTGGTGGTAGTCAGTTAAAGAGGTGAGGATGCCCTGGACAAATCAAAATGGTGGTGGCCCGTGGAGTGGCGATAAAAGCAAACTTGGTGGTGACAAAAAGAAACCAGCTAAGAATCTCTTTGGTTCTGGTGGCAATAACGATGGTGATAATAGTCCCAATCTTGATGATATTTTGCGTAAAGGGCAGAATCAGTTTAAACAATTTAGTAGGAGCGGGCTTTCTGTTTTATTACCTCTGCTTGCTGCGTTTTTTTGGCTATACCAATCAATTTATATTGTTCAGCAAAATGAACAAGCGGTGGAGTTGCGTTTTGGCGTTCCTAAAGAAGGAATCATCGGCGATGGTTTACATTTTCATTTTTGGCCAATTGAGGCCTATATGAAAGTCCCTTTAACGGAAAAAACAATCGCAATTGGTGGGAATCCTGGTCAGGCACAACAAAGTGATGGTTTAATGCTTTCGAGTGATCAAAATATCGTTAATGTTAATTTTTCCGTTTACTATCGGATTTCAGATCCTAGTCAGTTTTTATTTAATGTGAATGGTCAAGAAGGGACAGTTCGTCAGGTTGCCGAGAGTGCAATGCGTGAGGTCATTGGTTCTCGGCCAGTTGATGATGTTTTGCGTGATAAGAAAGAAGAAGTTGCTAATGATGTAAGAAAGATTATCCAGTTGACTGTAGATAAATATCAACTTGGTATTGAAATAAGTCGTGTGTCTATCAGTGAGGCTGCTCCTCCTACAAAGGTTGCTGCTGCGTTTAATTCTGTTCAGCAAGCAGAGCAGGAACGTGGGCGAATGATTGAAGAGGGGAATCGTGTGCGTTTTACGAAGATTGGTTTAGCAAATGGTGAAGCTTCACGCACACGGGAAATCGCAAAGGGTGAGAAGGCGCAAATGGTTGAAGAGGCAACAGGGCGTGCGGAGCGTTTTCAGGCTATAGCTCGTGAGGCTGCAATTTCACCAGAGGCTGCTCGCTACCGTCTCTATATGGAAACAATGGGGCATATTCTTTCTTCACCAAATAAATTGGTTCTTGATCAGGCAAATTCTCCAGCAGTGCCCTATTTACCTCTAAACGAATTGTTGCGTAGCAATTCATCAGAAAAAGTGAAGGCAACATCAGTACGTCCTGCATCGCTCTTGGATTCTCGCATTTCTGGAGGACATTAATTATGCAGCAGTCTCGTTTTTTATTTGTTTTGAGTGCTATAGTGCTTGTTTTGATGATTTTGTGGATGTCCGTTTTTATCGTCTATCCTCGTCAACAAGTAGCAATTAAGCGTTTTGGACAAATTGTTCAGGTAGAATCTAATCCAGGGATCTATTTGAAGGTGCCCTTTATAGATAAGATGATCATTGTTGATAATAGGTTGTTGCGTTATGATGTTCCTACACAATCTGTACAGGTTCGTGGTGGTGCGTATTATGAAGTGGATGCGTTCTTTATTTACCGTATTACAGATCCTAAGTTGTTTTTACAGCGCATTGCTTCTGGGCGTCCGCAAATTGCTGCCCGTGAGAATCTTGCACCGCGTTTTATTGATGCTTTGCGTGCTGTTTATGGTAAGCGAGAATTTAAAGCAGCTTTATCGGATGAACGAGGAGCGATGATGGCTGAGGTACAGAAGCAGTTTTCTGTAGATGCTGGTTCTTTGGGTATTACCATTGTTGATGTGCGTATTCGCAAAACTGATTTGACCGATGCTGTTTCAGAAGATGTCTATCGGCAAATGGCGGCTGAACGTGAAGCTGCTGCGGAAAATATTCGTGCTCGTGGTCAGCAAGAACGGGATCGTATTGTGGCGGAAGCTAATCGTGAATATGAAGAAATTGTAGCAGCTGCAAAGCGTGATGCTGAAATTACTCGGGGTGAAGGTCAGGCTGAAAGTATTCGCCTTTTATTGAATGCGCGGAAGGCTAATCCGTCTTTTTACGATTTTTGGTTGGCTATGGAGCAATACAAGAATTTAGAGCGTACTCCAATGGTGATTTCGCCAAATGAGGATTTCTTTTTCTATTTTCGTAATCCGCCACAAGCAGATAAAGAATTCTTACCGACAATGAATACTGGTCTTAATAATACGGATAAAAAATCCGCGGGAGAGTAGATAGGTAAATGGATTGCAGTCTGAGCTTTTTATGAGATAATTCGTGATCGCTTCCTTTTATGATGAAGGTGGTATGGCATTTTAAGAGCCATAATAATTTCGCAGGAATGAATTTAGTAATGCTCTTTACAGTATTTATCGAAGGTAGGTTATGGGTAAAAATATTAGGGATAAAAATATGTCTCTGAAATGCTTTGCTATAGGAGCTACCATCAGTGTAGTTTTGTTTTTTTCAGGGGCAATGGGTTGTTGGTCTCGAGAGGTAGTGTCCGAAACTACGCCACTTTCCGTTCCTGATTTGGCTGCTGAACTCTTGGAGACGGTTGTGAATATTTCCATAGCACAGACCGTTGATGGAACCGAACAGGACGAGAACATTCCTATACCCGTTATACCAAAAGATTCATTGTTGCAAGAATATTTTAGTGATTTTTTTACACCCAAAGATGGTCAAAAAGATAGTCAGTTTCAAAAGGTCCGTTCTTTGGGATCTGGTTTTGTGATTGATGCGCAAAGAGGGCTTGTTGTTACAAATTACCATGTTATCGTTGATGCTGATGATATTGAAGTTAATTTTACTGATGGTACAAAACTAAAAGCAAAATTGCTTGGAAAGGATAGCAAGACTGATTTGGCACTACTTCAAGTGGATGCTGGGAGTAAAAAATTAAAAGCTGTACGTTTTGGTGACTCAGAAAAGGCACGTATTGGCGATTGGGTTATGGCTATCGGTAACCCTTATGGTTTTGGTAGTAGTGTAACAGTTGGTATTATTTCTGCACGTAATCGTGATCTTAATGCTGGTCCTTATGATAATTTTATTCAGACAGATGCCGCGATTAACCGGGGCAATTCTGGCGGTCCGTTATTTGATAGAAATGGTGAGGTGATTGGCATTAATACAGCAATTATTTCTCCTTCTGGTGGGTCTATCGGTATTGGTTTTGCTATACCATCAGATATGGCTCTTTCTGTGATTAATCAGTTGCGTGATTTTGGAGAAATAAGACGCGGTTGGTTAGCTATTCGCATTCAACCGGTAACAGAAGATGTTGCAAAAGGTTTAAAACTAAAAAAAGCTGTGGGGGCACTGGTTGCTGGTAAAATGGAACAGGCGCATGTGGATAATAGTCAGTTGCAAATTGGAGATGTTATTCTTTTCTTTGGGAATGCAAAAATTAAGCATGCACGTGATTTGCCGCGTTTAGTAGCAGAAAGTCCGGAGGGAAAAGTAGTGAATGTTACTGTTTTTCGGAATGGACAAGAAAAAATAGTAAAAGTTAAGCTTGGACGTTTGATTGAGACAGATGCAAATGAAAATACAGTAGAAGAAGCCGATGATGAAAAAGGCGGTGCTCTATCAAAAAGCGTGACAATGCAATTTATGGGAATGACATTATCAGAGCTTACAACTGATTTGCGGCATCTCTATTCAATTACAGATAAACTTCGGGGGTTGGTGGTGACATCTGTTGCAAAAAACAGTGCTGCAGATAAAAAGCGTGTTCGCATTGGTGAAGTGATTGTTGATATCAATCAAAGTTCCATCACAACCATTGATGAGGCTAAAAAACGTATTCATAAATTACGTGAAGCTGGGCGCAAAAATGCTCTCTTCATCGTTGCTCGGTCAAATGGAGAGTTGCGACTCGTGACAATTCCAATGGATTGATATTCTTGAATGCGTGTTGAGTTATTTATGTTTTTGTTATCACTATTCAAAGTGTGCAAGAGGTAATGGTTTGCTCTCATATTATAATAGGAAGATCAACATAAGAACTCGTAAGCTGTAGGCATTACTATATTTTGCTTCGTAGTCGATGGAAAAGAAACAGTTGCAAGAAAAATAGGAGTTTAAGGAAAGTAACTTCCGGTCACTTATTGTGAATCGGAATGCTATCCATTTTAATGTAAAAAATAAAGCTGTTTGATTATATGCAATAAGCTAAGTATTATTTTTCTATGTGATTGCAAAAATTATGTTTGTTTATAATGATCTACCTGAAAGGGTTTTGGTGGTTATGTCTTGTTATTGAATAATAATAGCAGGAATAAATGCTTTTAAAGCTTTTTAACATTGTTATTGTGTTCATTTTTTATTTTCCCAAGGAATTAAAACTATCACAAGCACTTTTTCTGTATTAAGCGTAGAGATCCTGCTTGCATTTTTTTGAAGAGTCCATTCTATGGCAACGTAGATAAAATACAGGTTCTTTGGGGTTTGTCATGTATGTTGTAATACGTCGGTGTTTGATAGACATAAGGGGCATTCATTCATGATGCAGAGAGCGATTACATTGATAGCGGGGCCTACTGCAAGTGGTAAGTCAGCGCTTGCTTTACAAATGGCTCAAGAAAAAAATGCTCTCATCGTTAATACTGATTCAATGCAGGTTTATGACGTTTTAAATATTTTAACAGCACGGCCTACGGAGGCTGATATTGCGATCGTTCCACACTATCTCTATGGCTATGTGATTCCTACTCTTCATTATTCAGTGGGACAGTGGTTATGTGATGTTGAAGAGCTTTTAACTACATTCACGTCAAAATCACTTATTTTTGTTGGCGGAACAGGACTTTATTTTCGTGCTCTTTTAGAAGGACTTTCAGAAATACCTCATATTCCAGATGCTGTACGGCAGAAATGGCGACTTCGGCTTGATAAAGAGGGTGCTGAAAGCCTTTACCGCCAATTGTTGCAGGTTGATGCTGTTCTTGCTGAGAAAATTTCTTTGCAAGATGGTCAACGTATTGTTCGTGCTTTAGAAGTTTATGAGGCAACTGGTAAGAAGCTCAGTTGGTGGCAGAAGAAAAAAACGCCTCCTCTGATTTCGTCAGATTGTGCAGAAAAGATTCTTCTTCTTCCACCACGTCAACAGCTTTATGAACGCATTCATAAGCGGTTGGATACTATGATTGAAAGAGGAGCTTTAAAAGAGGTGTTTGCTATGAAAAAGCTTATGCTTTCTCCTCTGCTGCCAGCGATGAAAGCTATTGGTCTGCGTGAGTTGATGGATCATTTAGATGGATATAAAAGTTTTGAGGATGCTCTTGAAACAGCAAAAATACAAACGAGGAGGTATGCAAAAAGGCAAATAACGTGGTTTCGTCATCAATTTGATGAGGAATGGACGCTCATTTCTTCAGATGAAAAGCTGTAGAAAATTTTAAAAGAAAGAGAGCATTGGGAATGGAAAATTTTTAAAAAGATAATTTTTTATTGACGAATGGCATTGATGGAATTAATACTGCTCCTAACAAGGAATATCTTTCTTGCAGTATGTCATGCATTTGAATGGGGGGATAATTATACGATATATGTTTTTTGCGTGTAATAGGCTCCTTTGGGGGCCGTTTTTTATTGTGCTATAAATGGACGAGTGGGGAAAATGATAAATCATCCAAGAATAAAAGAGAGTGCGGACGGAAAAATAATGTCTGGGGCTGAAATGGTGGTGCAAGCTCTTATTGACCAAGGGGTTAAGCATCTCTTTGGTTATCCTGGTGGGGCTGTTCTTCCTATTTTTGATGTTATTTATCAACAAGACTCACTTCAGCATATTTTGGTACGTCATGAACAAGCAGCAGGGCATGCTGCTGAAGGTTATGCACGAAGCACAGGGAGGGTGGGAGTTATGCTTGTGACTTCTGGTCCGGGTGCAACTAACGCTGTAACACCTCTGCAAGATGCGTTCATGGATTCTATTCCTCTTGTTTGTTTTTCTGGTCAGGTGCCGACAACAGTGATTGGAACAAGTGGCTTTCAAGAAGCTGATACGGTTGGTATTACAAAACCTTGTACAAAATATAATTGTTTGGTTAAAGATGTAAATGATCTTGCGGTGATCATCCATGAGGCTTTCTTTATTGCCCAATCAGGACGTCCTGGACCAGTTTTAGTTGATATTCCAAAAGATGTTCAATTTTCTTCAGGGATTTATAGAGCACCTCAAACGCCGACATTTATGCGTTCTTATTCAAAGCCAAAAGGAAATGCACAGGCTATTGAAGAGGCTGTTTCTCTCTTAGTAGAAGCAAAGCGTCCTGTTATTTATTCTGGTGGTGGTGTTATTTCATCAGGTCCTGAAGCTGTAAAGCTTTTGCGTGATTTCGTTCAACTGGGTAATTTTCCGATTACGTCAACACTCATGGGGCTTGGTGCTTATCCTGCTTCTGGCAAAAATTGGCTTGGAATGCTTGGGATGCATGGAACTTATGAAGCTAATATGGCTATGCATGATTGTGATGTTATGTTGGCTGTTGGTGCGCGCTTTGATGATCGTATCACTGGGCGACTGGATGCATTTGCACCTCATGCGCGTATTATCCATATTGATATTGACCCTTCTTCCATCAATAAGATTGTAAAAGTAGAAGTGCCACTCATTGGTGATGTGGCTTGTGTTTTAGGAGATATGACGCAACTCTTAAAGATACAGCAATCAGCGTTCAACGGCGAAGTCCGTGAGGCGTGGTGGATGCAAATTAACCGCTGGAGAGCTCGTAATTCATTGGCATATGCGGAGAAAAAAGATGTCATTATGCCGCAATATGCTCTTGAACGACTTTATGCTCTTACTAAAGATGTACGTACTTATGTAACAACGGATGTTGGACAGCATCAGATGTGGGCAGCACAATATTATCGTTTTGATGAACCAAATCATTGGATGACTTCTGGTGGTCTTGGAACTATGGGTTATGGTTTACCTGCTGCTGTTGGTGTTCAAATCGCATATCCTGATGCACTTGTTTTATGTATTTCTGGTGATGCTTCAATTCAGATGAATATTCAAGAGCTTGCAACGGTAATTCAGTATGATACTCCAGTGAAAATTTTTATTTTAAATAATCAGTATATGGGTATGGTTCGACAGTGGCAGCAATTGTTGCATGGCAATCGTCTTTCCCATTCTTATACGGATTCGATGCCTGACTTTGTGAAATTGGCAGAGGCTTATGGAGCCGTTGGTATCCGTTGTTCAAAACCCGATGAACTTGATGATAAAATTCAGCAAATGATTGATTGTGATAAGCCAGTTCTCTTCGATTGCCGTGTTGATAATTTAGAAAATTGTTTTCCAATGATCCCATCTGGGTGTGCTCACAATGATATGCTGTTGCCTGATGAGGCTAATGATGAAGTAGTTGCAAATGCTATTCCTGCTGGAGGACAGTGTTTTGTATAAGGCGTTTGCAATTGCGACAACATGAATTTAAACTTTACCTTTAGTTCCTCTCTTCACTTTGAAAATGATTTAGTAGAGATCATATGCAATTTTTTTTGAGATTACTTCATATTCTTGATTTGGCTGTTCGTATTGTTGTTTTTTTAGAATAGAGCATTTTGTTCAACGAAAATAAGATTTGATTAAAATGTCTGATATGAGTTTTGTATAAATGCAAGATTTAGGTTGTGAAAATATTTTATTCGACGGTCATTGTACGATGGTTGATGATTTGCTTTGAGAGTGGTAGCCCACCTATCAAAAAATCTTTAACAATGAGGACTTTTCGCAATATTGCTTGCTCTTTTTACGCGAATCTTATTTTGATAAACTATGCAATTTTCACCGGAACAGGATAATGCATTGAAGGCTGTTGCTGCGTGGTTGAAAGAGGGGTATTCTCCACTTTTTCGCCTCTTTGGCTATGCGGGGACGGGCAAGACAACGCTTGCACGTTATTTTGCGGAAACAGTTGATGGTTCTGTCCAATTTGTGGCGTTTACAGGCAAAGCGGCTCAGGTTTTACGCTCTAAAGGTGCAAGCAATGCTTGTACTATTCATTCGCTGATTTATTGTCCGCGTGGGGAAGAAGAAGTTTCCGATGAAGTTACCGGAAAGAAGTCTATTGCACCGACATTTGCATTAAATCGGAGGAGTGCAGCTGCACAAGCTAAACTCATTATTGTGGATGAGTGTTCGATGGTAGATGAACAATTAGCGCATGATTTAATGAGTTTTCGGACGCCAATTCTTGTTCTTGGTGATCCAGGTCAGTTGCCTCCCATTTCAGGAGGTGGTTTTTTTTCTAATGGTGCGCCAGATTTTCTTCTCTCAGAAATTCACCGACAAGCGCAGGATAATCCGATTGTTCGTTTAGCTATGAATGTGCGTGAAGGACGCGATATTGCTTATGGTGATTATGGGGCAGCGCGCGTTATTACACGTAAAGAGGTCGATAAACAATTGGTTTTAGAGGCTGATCAGCTTTTGGTAGGGATTAATCGAACGCGCTATCTTTATAATAAACGTTTGCGTGAGTTGAAGGGGTTTACAGCAGATTATCCACAAGCAGGAGACAAGCTTGTGTGTTTGCGCAATGACCCTGCTAAAGGCTTGTTAAATGGTTCTTTATGGAAAGTTCTCACTTCACAGAAGGAAACTGTTAAACCGGGTGTTAATCTTCTCGTTAAGCCTGAAGAGAGTGAACGTGGAGTGGTGAAGATCAAGCTTTTAAAAGCAGCATTTGAAAATTCTGGTAATGAGATTTCATGGCAATTAAAAAAAAGATATGATGATTTTGATTATGGGTATGCATTAACTGTTCATAAAGCGCAAGGATCCCAATGGGACAATGTGGTTTTATTTGACGAAAGTTTTGCATTTCGTGATATGTATGCGCGCTGGCTTTATACCGGAATTACACGCGCAGCAGAGCGTTTAATTATTGTTCGATAGAGGAAAATATTTTTATTGTTTGGGATTATGCTGGGGAATGTATTTTTCTGTCTTTAGAAATGTATATGCAAATAGGGATGTGTATGGCAGTAAAACTTTCGGTTAATCTCAATGCTGTTGCTGTTTTGCGCAATCGTCGTAATCTTCCATGGCCAAATATTAAGAATATTGGGCATATCGCACTTACAGCTGGTGCGGCTGGTTTGACAGTTCATCCGCGTCCAGATGAGCGGCATATTCGTTTTGCTGATTTGCCGGATATACGCTGTTTAATTAACAGCTCTTTTCCTACGGCTGAATTTAATGTTGAAGGTTATCCAAGCGATACATTTTTGGATTTAGCAGAAAAATATGCTGATCAGATTACCCTTGTTCCTGATGATCCAGCTCAGTTAACCTCTGATCATGGTTGGGATTTTGTTCGTGATGCAGAGTTTTTGGCGCCCATTATTCAGCGTTTGAAAAAAAGAAAAATTCGTGTGTCGTTATTTGCTAATCCTCTTGTAGATGGTCTTGACATTGCTAAAGCAATTGGCGCTGATCGTGTGGAATTTTATACTGGGCCTTATGGGGGTGCGTTTAAAGATAAGGCAAAACAGGAACAAGAGTTGAATAAACTTATTTTAGTGGCAAAAAAAGCCAAAGAGCTACAATTAGGTATCAATGCAGGTCATGACTTGACGATTGCTAATCTTCCCGCTCTTGTCAATCGTATTCCTTGGCTTGATGAAGTTTCTATTGGCCATGGGCTTATTGCTGATGCATTAGAATATGGAATGCATGAGACTGTTCAACGTTTTGTCCGGTTGTTGTCTTAACTTTTGTTCTTTATTCAATTTTGCATATGATGAAATAAATAACACCGCTCTGTTGGCGATATATTGATTTATGGCTCACTATATATTTTTTAGCGCATAAATTTTTTATCTTCATACTCTCGATTATGAAGATGTTTTTAGTTGAAATCTTCCCAGGTGCTCTTTAAAGGAGAGATAAAACAAGATTTTGCAGATATTATTTTTACCAAAAAATTGTGTAGAGCTTTGTATGAGTGATGTCTTTTATGGTTAGAAATGTAAAGTTAAATTTTTATGCTAGAGTGTATAGAAATACTATACTCATTTTATAATTTTCTTGCTATCCACTTTAATTTAGTTCATGCTGAGAGGCCGTATGGTGTATCTTAATTTCAAAAATACAAGGGCTTATCATGCGAGGAAGAGTAGAATTTTAGAGTGTGTATTTTTCTTCGGCAATGTTGTTGTGTATAATGCTTCGTTTTTATAGAGTAGCGGTTGAGTTCTATTTTTGATCTGTATATTTTTTGGGGAGGTTTGGATCATGTTTTTTGTGTAGAAGATTTAAACTGTAGAGATTATTTATATGTCGTGTTTTTGTGAATAATGATGTGGTTATTCATAGTGTGCGAGGTGCGGAGGGGTAGCTTTTTTTCTTCAATAAAAAATTTAAATTCAGTTTAAATGTGAATATAAGGAAGTATTTTCATGCGTGTTTATTATGATCGTGATGCGAACGTTAATTTGATTAAAGAGAAAAAAGTAGCCATTATTGGTTATGGTTCACAAGGGCGTGCCCATGCTTTAAATCTAAAAGATTCTGGAGTTCAAAAGATTCAAATTGCTTTGCGTTCAGGGTCGGAAGCAGCTAAAAAGGCTACTGTGGATGGTTTTGAGGTTGTTAGTGTTGCTGAAGCAGCAAAATGGGCAGATCTCATTATGATGGCAACACCAGACGAATTGCAAGCTGATATTTATAAAGAGCATATTCATGATCATTTACGCGACGGAGCAGTGATTGCTTTTGCGCATGGTTTGAATATTCATTTTGGCTTAATTGAACCTAAAAAAACAGTTGATATTGTGATGATTGCTCCGAAAGGTCCGGGTCATACAGTACGCAATGAATACCAATGTGGTCGTGGTGTTCCTTGCTTAATTGCGATTGCACAAGATGCTTCAGGGCATGCTCATGATGTAGCATTGTCTTATGCGTGTGGTCTTGGTGGTGGACGTGCTGGGGTAATTGAAACAACATTTAGAGAAGAGTGCGAAACTGATCTTTTTGGTGAACAAGCTGTTCTCTGTGGTGGTCTTGTTGAGCTTATTCGCGCAGGTTATGAAACACTAACGGAAGCAGGTTATGCGCCAGAAATGGCTTATTTTGAATGTTTACATGAGGTTAAATTGATTGTTGATCTCATCTACGAAGGTGGCATTGCAAATATGAATTATTCGATTTCCAATACAGCTGAATGGGGCGAATATATGTCTGGTCCACGCGTGATTACTGATGAAACAAAAGCAGAAATGAAGCGTATTTTGAAGGATATTCAGACGGGTAAATTTACGTCAAATTGGATTCAAGAGTATAAAGCCGGTGCAGCTCATTTTAAAGGTATGCGGCGTTTAAATGATCATCATCCTATCGAAGAAGTTGGCAAAAAACTCCGCTCCATGATGCCTTGGATAAAATCTAACGCTTTAGTTGATAAAGAGCGTAATTAAAGTCGTAGAAATTTCTATGTAAAAAGCTTTTATGGTTTGTCTACAAAAAGGGTAAACAAGGTTACCCTTTTTGATATGCTTTTTATACATAGGCTTTATTCCTCAGTTTTTTGCGTTTGCAAACTCTTTTTTCCAAAAATAAAGTATGCAACTCCTAAAAAGATAAACTACACTGGAGTATATTTTAGAGCTATTGCAGTATCTTCTTTTAATGACAACAAATAAATAATGAATGTAAAGAAGATTAGAAGGGTCCAACACATAAAAATATCTCCAGACGTTTTATAAGGAGATACGGCATGTTGAAGAGGACGGCTGCAATGATAGACAATATAGCTGATCAAAATTATAGACTATACAAATATAAACAAAATTGCTGCGATTGTGGTTACAATTGTAAAAGAACCTATAACTGTTGGTGATAGAGATAAGACTGTATAGCCTAATAAGATGCATAAACAGGAGAAGAGTAATGTGTTGACTGGAACGCGATTGCTAGAAAGTTTTCCTAAAAACTTAGGTTCTCCCTTTTTCGTTGCGAGACCGTATATCATGCGGTTGGTAGAAAAAATACCACTATTGGCTGAAGATGCGGCAGCTATTAGAACAACAAAGTTCATCAAACCAGCGGTGGTTTTTGAATACCAATAAGTACATACATCGTTACAAATGGGCTTTTTTCTGGAATGATTTGATTCCAAGGAGTGACGGACATAATCATAATGAGAGAGAAAATATAAAAGAAAATAATGCGGATCGGTATCGAATTGACAGCTTTGGGCAAAGCTTCTTGTGGTTCTTTGACTTCATCTGCAGCTGTTCTAGCGAGTTCGATGCCAACAAAAGCAAAAATAATAATTTGAAATCCGGTAAAAATTCTGTAATGCTTCGAGGAAAGATATTTCCACCGTTCCATGTATTACCAAGGGAAGCAACGGTGCCGTTCGGGGAAATAAAGCCAGTAAAGATCATGTAAAATCCTACAATAATTAATACTAAGATTGCTAGAATTTTGATAAAATAAAACCAAAATTCGAGTGTACCAAATAGTTTTACGGCTACGAGGTTAAATATTAAAAAGGACAGAAGACCTATGAGAACAGGAATCCACGAATTGAGTCCAGGCCATCAAAAGTGCGTATAACTGATGATAGCAATAATTCCAGCAGTTCCAGTTACAATCCAGCATAACCAATACGTCCAGCCGATAAAAAATCCAACACTTTGGCCAAGAAGATCGGTTGAAAAATCAATGAAAGATCGGCACTGTGTATTAGAAAGCAGTAATTCTCCCATAGCACGCATTACAAAGTATATAGCGCAACAAACAATAGCGCGAACTAACAAGATTGAAGGACCAGTGACGCTAATTGTTTTTCCTGATCTCATAAAATGCCTGTTCCAATAGCTCCACCAAGGGCTATAAGTTGGATATGGTGATTATCGAGTTCACGTTGCAATTTTTTCTTAGATTTTTTTATAACTTATTTTAAGGAGTTTCCCTTTAATTATTTAAGATAAAAATTACCTTGAAAAAAGTAATCCGCCTTATCTGATCATGATATGGCTGAATGGTAAAAGAAAGAGAGTTTTTTATGACTCCGTGTGGACAAAGAAAAGGAATATAAAATTAATGGGTGTGGGCTATTTTACTAAAAAATAACGTAACAGAAATTTAAGTGCAGAGTTTTTAAGTATAGCTGTGATGGCTATGAGAAGACATACTATGATTAATCAGACAATCACTCTTGAACTTCTAAATCTTTGTGAGAAACCGCTGATAGTATCGATAAGTGGATGAAAAAAGTTTGAGGTGAAATAATGCATTTACATTATACTTATCCTCTATAATTAAGTATAATAACTGTTTTAGATGTTATGATGGGTGGGGAGAGTTTTGATTTTTTCAGATAGAGTTAGGATTGTCATCTTCTTAAAAAAATTCACGGTAAGCAATTTTGAAATGATTTCTCTATGAACTATTACAATTACGGTAGAGGATAGAGATAAAGGGAAAATTTTTGCCATTAATTTTCAGAAAGGTATTTTTGATTTCAATATACCGATGTCGTTGAATGAAAGGTTTATTCACGGTTATTTATTTTTATTTAGTGGCATAAAAGGGAGAGATTTCTTTTCTTTTTTACAAAGGAAATGAAAAATACAGTAGGATTTTTTATTCTGAAATTGTAAACAAGAATTCTGTTCAGCTACTTGCATATTGGATAAAAACTTATGAGAATTTCATGTTGATTATACAGAAGCTTTTTTAAGATATGGTAGAGGAATGAAGTGTATTTGCGAATTTTTTTACTTTTGTAGAGATTGGTAAAAAAGAGAAAAGGCTTTGAGAGGTCTTTGAAAAATTTTTGATATTTTTTTATGTTTTTAAAATTTCGGAAAGTTGTTTTTGAAAAAACAAAAAATAAAACTTACTCTACAATGAAAAAAGATTCCTATTGCTTTTTTATTGTAACTGGCTGTAAATTTGTATTTTTTAGATTACTAAATGTGTTTTTTAGCTTCAAGAGGAAGTTTGGAAAAATTCCGTTTTATGCTGCTTTGTATAAATGCTAGTGCTTTTGTTAATCAAGAACTTTATTGAATCCCATAGAGGATTCTATTTAAAAAGCTAATGCGTTATATATAAAAAGGGTAATTTTTACCCTTTTTTACATGCTTTTTATGTACAGGTTTTATTCACTATCTTTAGTCGTTTTTTTTCTGAGAAAGATAAAATACGTTATGCCTAAGAAAGCGAACCATACCAGACCATATTTAAGAGCTATAAAAGTATCAGATTCCAATGTCAACAAATAGAGCATAAAAGCAAAAAAAGCTAAAATAGCCCAGCACGCGATAACACCTCCTGGCATTTTATAGATAGATTCAGCATGTAGTTGGGGGTGATTGCGACGATACACAATATAGCTAATTAGAATTACAGACCATACAAATAAAAATGCAATAGCTGAAATACTGGTCACAATTGTAAAGGCACTTATAATACTTGGGGATAGCGATGTCATTGTGTACCCTAATAAAATGCACAAGCAAGAAAAGAACAGGGCGTTGGCTGGGACATGGTATTTGGAAAGTTTTCCAAAAACACGAGGTGCTCCTTTTTGCGTTGCAAGCCCATATATCATGCGACTGGTAGAAAAAATACCACTATTTGCGGAAGAGGCAGCAGATGTTAGAACAACAAAATTCACTAAACCAGCAGCTATCGGAATGCCAGCAAGCCAAAACATCTCAACAAAGGGACTTCTATCTGGAATCACTTGATCCCAAGGTGTGACGGACATAATCACAATGAGAGAAAAGATATAAAAAAATACAATACGAACCGGTATTGCATTAATTGCTTTTGGTAGAACTGTTTTAGGGTCTTTAACTTCGGCTGCAGTTGTTCCGGCAATTTCTATACCAACAAAAGAAAAAATGGCAATTTGAAATCCCGCAAAAAAACCTGTAATTCCCAGAGGAAATATATTTCCATCGTTCCATACGTGACTGAGAGAGGCAACAGTACCATTGGGAGAGGTAAAACCAGTAACGATCATATAAAACCCTACAATAATTAATACTAAAATCGCTATAATTTTGATAAGGCCAAACCAAAATTCAAGTTCACCGAACATTTTTACGGCAAAAAGATTAAAGATTAAAAAGAAAATAATGCAAGAAAAAACAACAATCCATGGATTGAGTTCAGGCCACCAAAAGTGCATATAAGTGATGATGGCAATAATATCTGCTGCTCCAGTTACAACCCAACTTAGCCAATAGCTCCAGCCAACAAAAAAAGCAATTCCTGGTCCTAGCATATCGGTTGAAAAATCAATGAGAGACCGGTATTGTGAATTAGAAAGCAAGAGTTCTCCCATAGCACGCATTACAAAGTATAAGGCACAACCGATAATAGCGTAAACGAGTATAATAGAGGGACCTGCTACGCTAATTGTTTTGCCTGACCCCATGAAAAGGCCTGTCCCAATAGCACCACCGAGAGCTATAAGTTGTACGTGACGGTTGTCTAATCCCCGTTGCAATTTCTTTCGAGGATCATCTTCTAAATTTTGTTTATAGTTCATTTTTTGGAGGTTCCCTTTAATTATTTAAGATTCAAATTACATTGAAAAAAGCAACTTGTGTATCGAAGCATGATATGAGTGAGTCGTAAAGGAGAAAAACATTTTTTATGATTTCATGTGGAAAAAGGGAAAGCATAAGAAATTGATAAGGATAGATGACTTTACTCTAAAATAGTGTAATAGGTATTTTAATGCAGAGTTTTAAATTTTAGCTGAGGTGATTGATAAATGGTTGATACAAAGACTTAGTAATTATTATGTCAGTTATTTTTAAGCTATTTCAAAAAGTTGTAAGAAATTGCTCATATATTATGGAAAATCATACTTGTATAATAAGACTGTAGTTTTCATAGATTTTATAATGAAAAAATATTTTTTTTCATTCAGTTATATCGTGTAATTATAATATCACTTAAGAATTTTTTATGACAAGCAACATAAAACAATTTTTACAATCATTTTTATTTTGTACCATAAATGAAAAATCGCTACCTTCTTTTGTACCAGGTAAGTGATAAGAATTCCATTCAGATATTTATACTACTTGGTAAAGTCTTACGAGAAACTCGGATTAGCCATATAGAATATCTTTAGAAGATGATAAAGAAATGCAATGTATTAGTAGTGTCTTTTCGAAGAGATTATAAAGAGATTTATTTTCATATGGTTTAAATCAAGAAAGAAAGATTCTTTTAAGAAGTAAAGACATATGTTTATTGTAAGAGTTTCATAGTAAGTTCTTTTTGCTCATTTAATTACAAAGTTGTAGATATATTTGTTAGAGTTTTTGATAATTTTTCTCAAAGAGCTTTAGAAAAAATTGAAAAGTTAATAGAAAAGAGAAAAATAACAAAATATTTTTTGTAGAGGTAAATGCAAAATTCTCTTCTCTTGCTTTATTATGTGCGTAGCTTGATGCTAGGTTTTGCACTAAGTAGGAAAAGGTAGGATTAGTTAAGAATACGTGGTAATTTGTTGTTTTTATATACAATTTTTACCATTAATGCATGTTTTGTCAAAATGGATTTTGGCACCTAAAATTGTAAAAAAGAGCTAAAAAGAGCAAAAATCGGAATTTGGTGCTAAAAATGAGAGAAGTCTGTGAAAGCTCAGAAAACCGCTTTTGAAAACTCTTTGAGAAAAATAAATCAAAAAATAAAACTAACTCCAAAATCAGCCAAAAAAGCAAAAAAGATTTTCATATCGATTGTTGATTTTAAAGAGGTATAAAGCCGTATCTTATGTAGCTTCTATTTGACGCTTTAAATGCAATTTTAAGAAGAGGGTAAATTGCCTTTACTTCTTCTATATCATTGATGTTTTGAGTAAGTTCTTGCAACTTTTTATAAAGCTATACCACTAATTCCGCTATATCTTCAGAGGAAGTTTTTTTCTCAAGAAAAGCTCTCTGAGGATGCCAAAGCCGGTATGGAACAGGCGGGGGAGGACTTGGCCAATTGGATTGTCGATGGTTTTATGGCCTCCATCACGGGGTTGAGCGATTTTTTTACATCCTTGCCCCGCCGCATCAAGACATGGATTGGGTCGATTGATTTATCGGACCTTTTCCATTTGCCAAGTTGGCTTGGGGGCAAAACAGCCATTCAACCGATTGTGCAATTTGCGGGAAGCCATCACAAACAGGCTCCTGACACAGGGATAAGGGACAAAGACCGCTCCACCATCACCCATAATCAAAATGTCACGGTACATGTCAATGGTGCCCGTGATCCTATTGCCACTGGTCGTGCGGTAAGTCACGCCATTCAACGTGCACGTGCCAATGCCCTGCATGGGGGAACAGAATGAGGGGAGGGAGCCTATGAGAGATCCTTTGATGATGTTAGGACCACATCAATTTTATGTGGACTGGTTGAATTTCCAATCCTTTGAAGAAGAGTTTTCTGCCTCCTGGATCTCTATGGAGCGTTTTGGCAAGGCATCTGGTTTGCAATTTACCGGCTATGGTAATGATCCCAAAACCATCCATGGGGTTTTGTTTCCAGAAGAGTTTGGCGACCGTGAAGCGATAGATGCCATTACCCAAACGATTCGAGCAGCCAAACCCGTTGCGATGATCCGTTGGATCAATGATACCACCTATAGCGCCATTATGCATGGCTGCGTGGTGCTCACCAGTATTAGTAAAGACCATGATTATATCAGCCGCTCTGGCCAATCTCAGCGTCTCCGCTATTCCATTAGTCTCTTGCCCTTTTTTGATGGGGGAAAACCTCAAGGACAGTATCAGATGGGGCAATATCAGATGGGACAATGCCAATGAAGATAGCAGAAAAGCACATTGTTGTAGAGCTAGAGGATATGAGCTTAGACCTCATCTGCTTTCACCATGCCATGGCTGTGTTAGGGGATCGCTCTCGCGTGGGAGCTTTAAAAGGTTATTTAGAAGCCACATTGGAGGCCAATCCAGAGATTGCCAAATATGGTGTGCTTTTGCCACGTGGATTGCGTGTGATACTTCCTGAATTTGTGTTGTCTAATCCCCAAAGCATGGTGAAGCGGCTATGGGATTAATGCGTACATACCCTTTTATTGTGGTTAAGGTGGGAGACAGACCTGTTCATGAAGTTTTTTACCAGCGTCTTTTAACGGCAACCATCACTGATAATGCCGGTAATGAAGCCGATACATTTGAAGCAGAATTTGACGATAGCGGTCATGATTTAAGTGTTCCGGCCAGCAACAGCACTCTACAGGTGATCTTTGGCTATGAGAACATCATCAGTGCGTTTATGGGGCGTTTTGTTGTTGAATCGGTTGTAAGTTCAGGCGGCAGTGAAGGAGAGATTTTACGCCTTTGTGGCAAAAGCGCCTCGATGCGTAAGGAACTCAAAGAACAAGCTAGTGAACATTTTGATCACAGAACCATTGGTGAGATTGTTGAGACACTCGCCAAGCGCCATGGCTATCAAGCAAAGATCAGTCCCCAGTTGACCAAACAAGCTTTGCCTTATGTGATTCGTACAGATCAATCTGCGGTTGATTTTTTAACCCGCCTTGCTGACCGCATGCAGGCACGTTTTTTGATCAAGGACAATAAGTTTTTATTTTTAAGCGGAGACAATTTACCAGCACTCGAACTTCATAAGCACGACTGTTCCAGTTGGGAATTCACGTTGGAGCCACGCACGCAATACGGTGTGGTGGAAGCTTCTTATTTTGATCGCTCAAAAGGGCAGCAATACCAAGTCAAACATCAGACAGGGGTTAGCGGACCTGTGCGTCGTCTGCGGACTTGTTATACCTGCAAGGAAGAGGCGTTAGCGGTAGCGGCATCAGAATCAGACCGACTTTGCCGTGCTGTGGGGAGTGGTTCTTTGACCCTTGAGGGTTATCCAGAAATCATGGCCAATCAACCTCTTTTGCTACAGGGGTTCCGCGGTGAAATCAATGGTTCATGGAAAGTTGCAACCGTCACCCATCGCTATGAGAAATCAAGCGGATATACCACAGAAATTACACTGGAAGCACCAAACAAGAGGGAGGAGAGACACAATAAATAGAGGCTGGGCTGGTTACCCAGCCAACGGGGATAGTTTAGCGACACACCCGTCCGATGCCAAAACACATAACATCGCAGCCACTTCTTATCACTTGAAGCAATGAGAAGGCGGCTATCATGTATGGAAGAAGTTAAAAAAGTATGGATACACTTTATGCTGAAACATTAAAATCTGTTGATCCTATCACACCAGCTAGTGCTTATATTGGTGGTAAAATCAAGTTGTCTAAAACCCTTATCAGAATCATTGAAAGCATTCCTCATAAAACCTATGCAGAACCTTTTGTTGGCATGGGAGGAATATTCTTTAGACGAAAATTGAAACCTTTATATGAAGTGATCAATGATCGTTCAGGTGATGTGGTGAATTTTTTTCGGGTGTTGCAACGCCATTATCAGCCATTTACGGATTTGTTAAAGTTCCAGATTAGCAGCCGTGAAGTATTTCAACACTTCTCTTTACAAGATCCCAAAACCCTTACGGATTTAGAGAGGGCTGTACGATTTTTCTATCTGCAGCGTTTGAGTTTTGGTGGTCAGGTAACCAATCGTAGGTTTAGAGTTGATCCTCACTGCACTGCACAGTTTAATCCTTTGAAACTTGAAGCCTTGTTAAAGCTTATTTACCGTCGTTTATCCACGGTCACCATTGAACATTTAAATTGGTCTGACTTTATTCTTCGCTATGATCGTCCACAGGTGTTTTTTTATCTTGATCCACCTTATTTTGGCGTTGAGCCCTATTATGGAAAGGATTTGTTTAAGCGGGAGGATTACCAGACCATGTCTGCGCTCCTTGCGCAATTAAAGGGGAAGTTTCTTCTTTCACTCAATGATGTGCCAGAGATCCGAAAAACCTTTAGTCAATTTCAGATAAAAGAGGTCACAACATCTTACACATGTGGTTTAAATCGTGCGACTCCTGCCAAAGAACTGATCATCTCAAATTGTGATTTTTAACAGAAAAAAAAGACTCATTTAAAGGGTCTTTAAATAACCTTTGTAAGGCCTTTGAAGACCCTTTGAGAACCCTTTGAAAAAATGAAAATCCTTTGAAAAGGAGGTAGTTTTTACAAAATACGATACAAATTATACAAAATTTTATGGTGCTCATGCACTCATGATCTTACAAACTGTAGGTATCAAATCATGTGATTGTGGCAAAAAAACTGATCATCTCAAATCGTGATTTTTAACAGAAAAAAAAGACTCATTCAAAGAGTCTTTAAATGATCTTTGAAGACCCTTTTAGAACCCCTTAAAAAACCCTGTGAAAAAAAATAAATTGGTGCAAAACTAGGTGGCAAATAGTGCAAAACCTGCTGGCAAGCTACATGGTATCAAAATATACAAAATCTGTTGGCAAGCTACAATAACAATAAAAAATATGGCTCCCCGGGCCGGATTCGAACCAGCGACCAACCGGTTAACAGCCGGTTGCTCTACCGCTGAGCTACCGGGGAACAGTGCCCAATTATTCAACTGCAAGGGCTATAGCAAATATTCAACTGCAAGGGCTATAGCAAAGCAATACTGATTTGCAAAGGGTAAAATTATTTTTTTTAAAAAAAATGTTATAAATTGCAGAAGAAGAGAAAAAAAGAATAGAGAAAATTTCTACACCTTGACGGATGCATTGCCTTCCCTTATTGACACTGATGTATTTGTTGATGAGGCCTCGTGGCGGAATGGTTACGCAGAGGACTGCAAATCCTTGTATCCCGGTTCGATTCCGGGCGAGGCCTCCAGCTGGTGTAAAATAAGATGACCTTTAAGGATGATGTGCGCAAGTGAACGGCTTTCCTTCATGGTAAAGTGCTTTTGCATGAAAAGTAAGCGGTTGGAATCGAGTTGTTGACGGTAGCGTACTTTTTTGTAACACCCAAAGTATAAGGATTTTAGGTTCTCATTATTGCCGTTTTGTTGTATTCTTGTTATATGTAGGAGAAAAATGGTTGTTATGGTTGCAGATTTTGCAGAGCTTCGCCGCAAAATGGTTGACAATCAGATTCGTACAGTAGATGTAACGGATTTATCAGTTCTTGAAGCATTTTTAATGGTACCACGTGAGGATTTTGTACCAGAAGATATGAAAGCTTTAAGTTATCTTGATACCGATCTTGTCACATATCCACAGCAAAACGGGGTGCCTGCGTGCTATTCGATGGCACCTGCCTCGTTAGCAAAATTGCTCCAGCTTGCGGCTGTAAAATCATCGGATATTGTTTTAGATATTGGTGCAAATAGCGGTTATTGTGCAGCATTGCTTTCAAAACTTGCAGGATCTGTTGTTGCGTTAGAAAGTAATAAAACTCTTTCAGAACGTGCTTCTGAGATTTTAGAACGTAATCAGTATGACAATGTAGTCGTGATTCATGGACCTTTGGAGCAAGGGTATACTGTTGGAGGGCCTTATGATCTGATTTTTATTGAAGGTTCTGTTGATTTTATTCCAGAAGGCATCTTTGATCAAATGAAAGATGGGGGGCGTCTTGTTGTGGTTGAAGGACACGGTAATTCCGGTGTTGCGCGAATCTATGTAAAAGAAGATGGGGTTATTGCGGCGCGTCGTGCTTTTAATCTCGCTGTGAAACGTCTTCCTGGTTTTTTAAAGACACCTGATTTTATATTTTAGTGCTCGTTAAAAGATAGTTTTATGATTGATTGGGGATTTTTGCTGTGTGTAGTGTGTTCAAAATGAACAAGAAATTTCAGGCGTGCTTGTTGCTAGTTTTAAGTAGTTTTATATCAAGGTCGGTTTGTGCAGAAACATTGATGGATGCTTTTGCTAAAGCTTATATGTACAATTCTAAGTTGAATAGTGAACGTGCTGTTGTGCGTATATCAAGAGATGATGTGGTCATTGCACGGTCTGGCCTATTGCCACAAATTGAAGGATTTGGAAGCTATGGACGGAGTAAGTCCATAGTGGGGCCTTATACTACTTCTGGATCTATAGGGATAAAATTAAATCAAAGATTATTTGACGGTTTTATCACGCAAAATATTTTTTCTTCAGCTCAGGTTAAATTGCAGGCACAGCGTGAATATCTTCGTAATGCTGAGCAAAATACGTTTCTCGAAACTGTAACAGCGTATGCTAATGTATATCAAGCACGTCGCATTGCTGATCTTCGTAGAGAAAATTTGGCTGCTCTTGAAGAGCAAGTTCGTTCGAATAAAGCAAAATTTGATGTGGGAGAGGGAGGGCATGTTGATCTTTCCCAAGCACAGGCTGCTCGTTCCGTGGCCGTTTCAGAACTTAATCTTGCACGTGCTAATGTAAAATCAGCAGAGGCAATTTATCGACAGGTCATTGGATCTGATCCTGAAAAATTAAAATGTCCACCAGTAGCAAAAGAGTTGCCGGTAAGTCTTGATGATGCCTACAAAATTAGTGTTATTATGCATCCAGCAATTCTTTACGCAAAACATTTGGTTGATGCTAGCCTTTACAATGTAAAGGCGAAAGAAGGGGCGTTGCTTCCTAAAGTTGATTTTTCTGCAACAGCATCTTACAATCAGATTTACAGCAATGCTGGGGAGGATGGAGTTTCTAAATCAATAGGATTGTCAGTTAGTGTTCCAATCTTTGAAGGTGGGCGTACGTCTGCTCAGATTCGCCAATCCAAGGAACAATTTTGGCAGGCTCGTCTTCAGCTTGATTTAGCTCATAGTAGTACAAGACAAGCACTTACCTCTGCATGGTTTCAGTTAGAGGGTGCACGTGCATCTGTAGTTGCTTATCGTGAGAGTGTTCGTGCTGCTGAAATTGCTCTTAAAGGTCGTGTCCAAGAAAATCGTGTGGGGCAGGCGACAACATTGGATGTTTTAAATTCTCGGACTCAGTTGATTAATGCTCAAATTGCACTTGCGATGGCAGAACATAATGCTATTGTCGCAAGCTATAGTGTTCAATCTTCCATTGGTAAATTGACTGCAAACTATCTAGGTTTAAAAACGAATGAGTCTACCCGATAATGCATAAAAGTGACTTTTGAATCTACGAATGATTTTTATCTGTAAAAGGTTAAGTGTGTCGATGGTTGAGCGTATTGAAACATTATGATGGTTAGATGCAGTTATTATGAATGAAGAAAGTTGTGTGTAGTGCCTTACTCGTGACAACCATGTTTGAAAATATAAGAGGAGATGTGTTGATCTTATGATTCTTTTGCTTACACTAAGAATATGATTCTGTTTGTTGTTGCGTTTTTGAGAGGTTTTTAAGTATGGTACAGAGTTCAAGCGTGTTACGTGAACCAAGTATGGATGAAATTTTGACGTCTATTCGTGAAATAATCGAAGAAAATGCGGTTCAGCCCGATCACTTTCTAAATGAAGGTGTTGCAATGAGTGACTCTGCAGATCATTTAGAAGTAGTATCAGAAGGTGGCTATGATACAACTTTATCGGTTGATGATGCAATGAAGGCTTTAGCTGATCGTATTGGCCTTTCTTCTGAGAACAAAGATTGTTCGTTAACACAAGAGAAGGAAGATATAGATACGGAAAATAATACGATTGGTGTTGATATGCAAAGGGTAAAACTTTCTTCTGAAGAACAGCACTCTGTTCATGAAACAAAAGAGTATAGTGATGAGGACTCTGTATCGCAGTCAGAAAATATGGCTGCTAGTCGTGTGGAATTATCTGAATATTGTACTTCTTCTGCGGAGAAGATCGCAAAGGATGTATTACGTCCGGCTATAGCAGAATGGTTGCAGCGTAAATTACCTGTTTTGCTGGAGAATATTTTACGTGAAGAGATTATTAAAGCAATTAAGAAATCTTCTTAACAATTTGTTTTTTTTATTATTTTTTTGCTTTCTATTTATTTTGAAGGGTTTTGTTTGTAGGGAGTATGATCAGATTTTAGATCATGGACTGTGTTTTTGGCGGCGTTATGGGTGGGTTGAATGTTAGAAAAAAACTATGATGCTGCTTCTATAGAGCAACGGGTTGCAAAAAAATGGGAAGCGCGTGGTGCTTTTAAAGCAGGGATGGGTTCAAAAAATGGCGCGGAGCCTTTTTGCGTTATGCTTCCGCCTCCTAATGTTACAGGCTCCCTTCATATGGGGCATGCGCTCAATACGACAATTCAAGACATTATGGTCAGATTCCAGCGGATGCGGGGCAGGAATGTGTTGTGGCAGCCGGGTATGGATCATGCAGGGATTGCTACGCAAATGGTTGTTGAACGTCAACTTGCAGAGCGTCAAGAGCCAACGCGTCAAGAAATGGGGAGAGAAAAATTTATTGAGCGTATTTGGGAATGGCGTCACAAGACTGGTGGAGTCATTGCGAACCAGCTACGTCGACTTGGTGTTTCATGTGATTGGTCGCGTGAGCGGTTTACAATGGATGAAGGTTTGTCACGGGCTGTTTGTGAAGTCTTTGTCACGCTTTATAAGCAAGGGTTGATATATAAGGATAAGCGTCTGGTTAATTGGGATCCTAAATTGTTAACGGCTATCTCGGATCTTGAAGTTGAACAAAAAGAAGTCAAAGGTTATTTGTGGCATTTTAGATATCCACTTGAAGATAAAGTTTTTGATCCGAGTGATGCTACAACCTTTATAACAGTAGCGACAACACGTCCAGAGACCATGCTTGGTGATACGGGGATTGCGGTTAATCCTGAAGATGATCGTTATAAAAATCTTATAGGTAAAAATGCTATTTTGCCGCTTGTTGGTCGTAGGTTATTAATTGTTGGCGATGCTTATGCAGATCCCAGTGAGGGAAGTGGTGCTGTAAAAATCACACCAGCACATGACTTTAATGATTTTGAAGTAGGGCAACGCAACAATCTACGTTTGATCAATATTTTTACGGAAAAGGCAGAGATTTTTCTCCGTGAAAATGAAGCATTTTTTGACGGTTTGATCTTATCGGATGAATTAAAATTATTAGTGGAAAATTTAGATCAATCTGATCGTTTCCTTGCACGAAGTCGGATTATTTCTTTGATGGAACAGAGAGGATATTTAGCAGCTGTTGATGATCATCTACATACTGTTCCTCATGGAGATCGTAGTGGAGTCCCTATAGAACCATTCTTAACAGATCAATGGTATGTTCGTGCTGCAGAATTAGCTAATCCAGCGATAGAAGCTGTTCGTCAAGGGAAAACACGATTTGTCCCCGATAGTTGGAAAAAAACCTATTTTAATTGGATGAAAGATATTCAACCTTGGTGTATTTCGCGCCAATTATGGTGGGGGCATCAGATACCGGCTTGGTATGGTCCTGATGGGACGGTTTTTGTTGAAAAAAATGAAAAAGAAGCTTTGGATTCGGCTTTCTCTCATTACGGTGAAGTGGTTGAGTTAATCCGGGATGAAGATGTTTTAGATACGTGGTTTTCATCTGCTCTTTGGCCTTTTTCAACACTAGGTTGGCCAAACAAAACAGTGGAATTAGCTACCTTTTATCCAACATCTTTATCGGTAACAGGATTTGATATTATCTTTTTCTGGGTTGCGCGTATGATGATGATGGGACTTCACTTTATGGGTGAGGTTCCTTTCCCAACGGTTTATGTGCACGCTTTGGTCCGAGATCAAAAGGGGGCAAAGATGTCAAAGTCGAAGGGAAATATTATTGATCCATTGGAGCTTATTGATCAATATAGTGCAGATGCGCTCCGTTTTACTTTGGCTATTATGGCGGCACAAGGTCGTGATGTAAAACTCGATCCTTCCCGTATTGCAGGTTACCGTAATTTTGCTACGAAGTTATGGAATGCTACCCGATTTGCAAAGATGAACGGTGTTAAACATGATCCGACTTTTAAGCCAGAAAAAGCAAAACTTGCACTTAATCGTTGGATTTTAACAGAGTTATCCAAAACTGCTTCAGCAGTGACTTCTGGTATTGAAAATTACAAGTTTAATGAGTCTGCTAGTGTCCTTTACCGCTTCATTTGGAATACATTCTGTGATTGGTATTTAGAGCTTCTCAAACCCATATTTCAAGGTTCAAATGAAGAGGATAAAAATGAAGCTCAAGCCTGTACTGCTTGGGTTTTGGATGAAGTTTATAAGCTTCTTCATCCTTTTATGCCTCATATGACGGAGGAGCTGTGGTCTCTTACAGAAACGCCAGGTGTGAAGCGTGAGGATATGCTGGCATTGATACAATGGCCAGAGGGAATATTTGCAGATGAAGAGGCCGCTTCTGATATTAATTGGCTTATCGATGTTGTTAGTGGAATTCGGTCTGTGCGTTTTGAAATGAATATTCCGGCGGCTATGCTAGCGCCTCTTGTCATTGTAGAAGGAGGGGAAATAACGCGAGAGCGTGTACAGCGTTATGGTACTCTTCTTGAAAAGTTAGCGCGTATTGAAACAATTCATTTCTCTGAGAAGGTTCCAGCTGTATCAGCGCAAATAATTTTGGGAGAGGCAATTTTTTGTTTGCCATTGGGACAGTTGATTGATTTGGAAGCTGAACGTGCTCGTTTGATGAAGGATATCAGCAAAATTGAACAGGATATTGAAAAAATATCGTTTAAATTAAACAACCCTAAATTTATAGCAAATGCAAAACCAGAAATTGTTGAGAGTGAACGCAAAAGGATTGTAGAATTGCATGCTGCGCAGAGGAAAATATCTGTTGCTTTAGAACGTTTGATGTAATTAAATCTTTTATTTTATTCTTCTCATGAAGATTATGAGTGAAGAATCGAAAAATTTCTACCTTTGCGTTTATAAAATAATAAGTTAGAATTGTTATTTATATTTACTTATCTTTAAATTTGCTTATCATTTTGGCATTTGAGTATTTTATTAATATTTCATTCATTTTAAAATCATTTTTCAGCACATCCGTTTTTTTATTGAGTAGTTTTTATTCTTTCATAGTAAAAATATTGAAACAACCAAATATTATAATATCAAGCTATCTGTTAAAAAATACAGAATGATGATTTATTTTTCAAAATCAATTTATTGTAGATGAAAAGGAAAGATTCTTCTGGTTTGATATTTTTGGCAACTTTCATTTATTTATCTTTCTGTTAGAGTTCTAATATTCAAAATATCTTTTTTCTCTTACTAAGAAGATTTTGAATCCGTACAAAGAGATTTGTAGCAGGTGTGATTATTAAAGCTGATATAAGGGGGGAAATTTTAGATGGTAAACGGGTTTAGGGTATGGAAAAAAGCTGCGCTTATTATTACTTTGGGGAGTGCTTTTTCTACTGCTTATGTAATAGATGTAAATAACACGCGGAAATCTATTAGTGATTCGTTTTATTTTTTGAAACGTGGTATGTCTGCTTATAAAAATGGGCAAATAAATCAAGCACTTTCAGCATTACGTTGTGCAGCCGATATGGGCAATATTGGGGCACGCTGGAAGCTTGGCCATATTTATGCAGAGGGTGATGGTGTCCCTGAAGATGATTATAAGGCATACAATTTTTTTGCATCTATTGTTAAAAAAGGTGCTGATTTGGGTTCCGAGGATGAAAGCTATGTTTCTGATGCATTAGTTAAACTTGCAGGTTATATAAAAAAAGGCATTCCTCGATCACCTGTAAAATCTAATCCTTCTTATGCTGCTCATCTTTATATGCAGGCTGCGGTGAATTATGGAAATCCTAAAGCTCAGTACCATTTAGGAAAAATATTTTTAAAGGGAGAGGGAAGAAAGAAAAACCTTGTACAAGCAGCACGATGGTTTCAACTTTCAGCAAGAAAAGGCAATCCGCCTGCTCAAGCAATGCTTGGAAATATGTTGCTACAGGTAGGAAAAATAGTTCGTGGTACTGTGATGTTAACTGTAGCTTATGAAAAAGCTAATGTAAAAGATCGAGAGTGGATCCGTCCTATGCAAGAGCACGCTTTTGCCATTTGTGACGAATTTGAAAAACGTACAGCAATATTGCTGGTTGGTGATATTTTAAAAAATAACGGCTTTTGAGTATGTTATTGCAATATTCCTAGTTTTTCTTGGCATTAAATACTGACTCCTTGTGTCTAGCTTACAAAAGCGATGGTTTTGGGTTATAATGCCACTGTTAATGGCCAAGGATCTTAGATAAAAAATCCTTCGCACGCGGGGTTCTAGCTTGCGGATCAGAAAAAAACTCTTTAGATGAGCAGTCTTCGAGAATTTCTCCTTGATCCATGAAAATAACACGCTTAGAGACTTTTTGCGCAAATCCCATTTCATGTGTTACACAAATCATCGTCATACCTTCTTCTGCTAAGCTGATCATGACATCTAGTACTTCGCCTACCATTTCAGGATCTAGAGCAGATGTTGGTTCATCAAAAAGCATAACGAGCGGATCCATAGTTAAGGCGCGCGCGATAGCAACACGTTGTTGCTGACCTCCGGAAAGTTGACCAGGATATTTATTTTTATGATCGATGAGTCCAACGCGTTCAAGATATAACAAACCACGCTCGAGTGCTTCTTTTTTGCTGCGCTTTAGGACTTTGATTTGTGCAATTGTCAAATTTTCTGCGACAGATAAATGTGGGAAAAGTTCGAAGTGCTGAAATACCATTCCTACCTGACTACGTAATTTAGGCAAATTCGTTTGTTTTGAATGAACTGGTGTTCCATTAATCCAAATTTCACCTTTTTGGAACGGAACGAGAGCGTTAATGGTTTTTATGAATGTTGATTTACCTGAACCTGATGGTCCACAAACCACAACAACCTCTCCTTTGTTGATATTGGTTGTACAATTTTTAAGAACATTAATTTCGCCATACCAGTTAGAAACATTTTTTATTTCGATCATATGAGTAGACATTTTTTTCCTATTAGCGAATAATGGATATTTTTTTCTGGAGCCACAAGACTATCTGTGACAATGTAAAACAGATAACAAAATAGAAAATAGCTGCCAAGACATAAGCTTCTTGCTTTACACCAAAATTATTGGCAACAATATCAAAACCGTTTAAAAGGCTATTGCCACTGATTGCATAAACAAGCGTTGTGTCCTGAAAGAGGATGATGACTTGAGTTAAAAAAACTGGCAACATATCTCTAAAAGCTTGGGGAAGAATTACAATGTACATATTTTGCCAATATGTCATCCCAAGAGCTTGCCCAGCATGTTTTTGTCCTTGCGAAATAGAATTTATGCCAGCACGCATGATTTCGGCAAAATAAGCTGCTTCAAATGCGGTGAAGGTAATGAGCGCTGATTTATTGGCACCGATTGATGTTCCGGTTAGGAAAGGTAAGAGCACAAAAAACCATAAGATAACCATAACAAGCGGTATTGAGCGCATGGCTGTTATGTAAATTATTGCAAGTGAAAAAAGCAGTCTCATAGAGGAAAGCCGCATCATTGCTAAGAGAGTACCAAAAACAAGCCCCAATATTGTCGCAAAAAGAGTTAGAAAAACACTAAAAAGCAGGCCTGATAGAATGTAAGAACGGAATATATCAAAAGTAAAAAATGAGAAATCGAAGTCTGAAAAATTGAAAGAGGAAAAAAATCCAAACTTGGAGCTTATGAAATTCATCATATTCAGTGCTCCTCTGTTTGAAAATTAGGAATTTTAAGCATTTGCTCAATTATTGTCATAATGATAAATACGAATAAAGCTATAAAAATATAAAGAATCGTAACGATGAGATAGTTTTCATAGACGTGACTTACCTCCTCAATCGCTTGATATTGGAATTGCATCAGTTCATTTATTGAAACAGCGAATGCTATAGACGAATTTTTCACAATGCTCATTGCTTCTGAAGTAAAGGGGGGCATGATTGTACGCATGGCACGCGGTAATATGATATAACGATAAGTTTGATAGGTCGTAAATCCCATTGCCATAGCTGCGTAGCGCTGTCCAGAAGGGATTGCGTCGATACCTGAGCGAACCTGTTCTGCGATGCGAGCGGATGTAAAGAATCCTAAGGCACATGTTATCAATAGAATAGGTGAAAAATTCATTGCTGGCGGATAAACCTTAGGCACAACAAAATACCATAAAAATACCTGTACAAGCAAAGGAATGTTACGCATGATCTCTACCCATATGGCTCCAAGGGAACGTAATAAGAAACGGATCATGGAAGTGTTTGGTAGAGTGCGTATTGTTCCTATAATGATACCAAAAAATACAGCTAAAATTAGTGAAGAGGCGGATAGTACAACTGTATTTTTTAATCCATCAAGAAGTGTATCTAAATAGGTATGACTTACACCAGGAGTTCCGAGGCATCCAGCCACAAGTGTTTGGGTGAGATCATCTGAACAAAGGAAAGAAAAGTCCATTAATTGATATTTCCTAAATTTAATCATCTGCAAAGATAGTAATAAATCAGCTGTACTTACATATGCCAAATTTATTAAAAAATGAACCAAAACATAACCACACTCAATTTTCAAAGAGTGTGGTTGTTTTTTTCCAAATTCTACAAATTATTTTCTGTATAGTCCTCGCGAGGTTTATTATTTGGATGCTCCCAAGCATATTTCGTCGCTTTAGATAAAGGAAGGTTAACAATCGTATTTGCAGGCGGAATTGGTTGCATAAACCATTTATCATAAAGTTTTTCAAGCGATTCGTCTTTAATTTGGCGCACGATGCTATCGTTAATTGCTTGTTCGAGATTTTTGTCATTTAACCGGAGCATACAAGCGATAGGTTCGACTGAAAGTACTATATCAAGGATGACATAATCAGATGGATTTTTTGATTTAGCAATATGCCCAGCAAGAATTGAAGCATCCATAACAAATGCGTCTGCACGGCCAGATTCTAGTAATAAGAAGCTATCTCCGTGATCTTTTCCATTCACGACATTAAAGTGAATGTTTTTTGCACGTTTATTTTTGCGGATAAGCTGAACAGATGTTGTACCAGTGGTGGTTGCTACTGTTTTTCCATTTAAATCGGCAAGAGATTTAATGTTAGAGTTTTTCTTTACAGCAATTCGAACTTCTTCGATATAAGTGGTATAAGCAAATGCGGCTTCTTTACTACGGGCAACATCATTTGTTGTCGAACCACATTCAAAATCGTAGGTACTATTTTTTAAGAGAGGAATTCTGTTTTGTGATGTAATGGGGAGATAATGAATCTTGATTGGCTTACCAATTTTTTTTGAAATATCGTCAATAATATGTTCTGCCATTTCTGTATGAAAACCTACATATTTATCATTACCAAGGGCATAAGCTAGCCCTGATGATTCACGAACACCCAGCGTGACCTCTCCTGTTCTTTTTATTTTTTCAAGTGTATCATTTCCAGCATGTGCGACATTTGTGAGCCCAATGGCAGTTGCTGCAATAAATATTAACAGTGATTTTTTCATGATGTCCTCCGTTCATTTAAAAATTTTTGTTCTTGTTTATTGTTTAAGATATATTATTATGCAGGGTCTAGCACATTTATGTCCTAGGTGGGATATTTTTATCTTAATAAAATCAGGTGGTGTACTCTGTTAATTGAAATTAAAATGAGCCCAAACGGGAATATGGTCTGATGGTTTTTGATATTCTCTTACCTCTTTTTGGCTATAAGCACAGATAAGTTGATCTACAGCTTCCGGTGATAATAGAAAGTGATCAATGCGAATTCCGTTATTTTTAAGCCATGCACGAGCTTGAAAATCCCAGAAGCTGAATGAGGGGGTATCTGTGACATTACGAATAGCGTCATAAAAACCTAAATGAACAATGCGCTGGAATGCTTGTCTTGTTTGTGGAAGAAATAATGCGTCATGATTCCATTGTTGAGGATTTTTTGCATCTAATGGGGTCGGGATAACATTATAATCACCAGCTAAGACAAGGGGTTCTTCATATGCAAGCAATGATTTTGCATGTGCGTATAATCTTTCCATCCATTCTATTTTATAAGGATATTTTTCGCTTTTGACAGGATTTCCATTCGGAAGATAGAGAGATGCAACACGGATAACGCCTTTATTTGTTGAATAAACGGCCTCGATGTACCGTGTTTGTGCATCATTGTTATTTCCTGGTAATCGGCGGATAACTTCATCAGGTGTTTTTTTAGAGAGAATTGCGACACCATTAAAACTTTTTTGTCCGTGTGTTTCTATATGATAACCTAAGCCTTCAATTGCATCGCGTGGAAAATTCTCATCGGTACTTTTAATTTCTTGTAGACAGACTACATCGGGCTGACTTTGTTGTAGCCATTGATATAATGTTTCATGTCGTGCTTTTATTCCAGCAATATTCCATGTTGCTATTTTCATGACGCTCATTTTAAATGTTCCATGTGCAATTTGTTAAATTGCTGCGTTAAAGTGTTGTATGAATATCCCCAATGCACGGCTCTTTTTTATTACGTAGAGGGATGTTACTATGAGAATTTGATTTATCAAGAGCTTCTGTAAAAGCCAAATTTAAAGTATTAGAATTTAATTTATTTTCATTTTTAAAAATTTTCTGATGTTTAGTTCTTGACGAATGTAAGTGTTCTCGCTATTAGGGAGTACTGCAACCAACGTGAGGATGGCTAAGTTGTTTTGGTTTTTTATCCAAAAAGTCATTTGAGCGGGTTTTGTTTTGTTAAAGATTAAAAGCGAATACTAGTGCAAAAGGCTACTGCCTTCTCTGCTTGTAATCGGGTGAGCTGTTCATGACAGGCATGCCCGATTTTGTGTGTGAGCTTAGGTATTTACTCCGATTTTATCGGAATAGTAAGAATAGAAAAGCCCAGGTGGGTGAGACGAACGTAGATCGAAAAAAGGAAGGTTACATGCCTACCGTAAATCAGTTGATTCGCAAGCCGCGTGTAGCGCCAGTTAAGCGCAATAAGGTTCCTGCTCTTCAATCGAATCCGCAGAAGCGTGGTGTTTGTACGCGTGTCTATACAACGACACCGAAGAAGCCAAATTCTGCTCTTCGTAAAGTTGCTAAAGTCCGTTTGACAAATGGATTTGAGGTGATTGGCTATATCCCTGGAGAGGGGCATAATCTTCAAGAGCACTCTGTTGTAATGATTCGTGGTGGTCGTGTGAAGGATTTGCCAGGAGTTCGCTATCACATTATCCGTGGGTTGCTTGACACACAGGGTGTCAAGAATCGTAAACAGCGTCGTTCAAAGTATGGCGCGAAGCGTCCAAAATAATATTGAGAGACAGAGCACATGTCCCGTCGCCATAGAGCAGAAAAACGTGAAATTAATCCAGATCCGAAGTTTGGTGATTTGGTTATTACAAAATTTATGAATGCTATCATGTTTGATGGTAAGAAGTCGGTTGCTGAGCGTATTGTTTATGGTGCGCTTGATGCTGTAGAAAATAAAGTGAAGTCAGATCCTGTAGTTTTGTTTCATCAAGCGTTAGAAAATGTTTCTCCTCATATTGAGGTTCGTTCACGGCGCGTTGGTGGTGCTACTTATCAGGTTCCGATTGATGTTCGTCCTGATCGTCGTCAGGCTCTTGCTATTCGTTGGTTGATTTCGGCAGCGCGTGGACGTAATGAGACGACAATGATTGATCGTCTTTCGGGTGAGTTGATGGATGCGGCTAACAATCGCGGTTCTGCGGTGAAAAAGCGTGAGGATGTTCATCGTATGGCTGAGGCTAATCGTGCATTCGCTCATTATCGCTGGTAGGCGTGTTTTAAACTAAGGCAAGTACAATGGCTCGCGAATATAAAATTGAAGATTATCGTAATTTTGGTATTATGGCGCATATTGATGCTGGTAAGACCACTATGACTGAGCGTATTTTGTTTTATACGGGTAAGAATCATAAAATTGGTGAAACCCATGATGGTGCTTCTACGATGGATTGGATGGAGCAGGAACAAGAGCGTGGTATCACGATTACGTCTGCTGCGACGACAACTTTTTGGGAAGGGCGTGATGGTCGGAAGCGGCGTTTTAATATCATTGATACACCAGGACATGTTGATTTTACAATTGAGGTTGAGCGTTCTTTACGTGTTCTTGATGGTGCGATAGCGTTGCTAGATGCGAATGCTGGTGTGGAGCCTCAAACAGAAACTGTCTGGCGGCAAGCTGAGAGGTATCGTGTGCCGCGTATGGTTTTCGTTAATAAAATGGATAAGATCGGTGCTGATTTTTATCGTAGTGTAGAAATGGTTGGCTCACGGTTAGGGGCTAAGGCGCTTGTTTTGCAATTGCCAATTGGTGCTGAAAATGATTTCGAGGGTGTTGTTGATCTTGTTGAGATGAAGGCGTTGAAATGGGATGGTTCCATTGGAGCTTCGGCGGTTGTGGATGAGATTCCTTCCGATTTGAAGGAAAAAGCTGAAGAGTATCGCGAAAAATTGGTTGAGATGGCAGTTGAGGTTGATGAAGCTGCGACGGAGGCTTATTTGGAAGGTGTTATGCCAACCAATGAGGAGCTTATTGCTCTTATTCGTAAAGGAACGATAGAGGTTCAATTTCATCCAGTTCTTTGTGGTACTGCTTTTAAAAACAAGGGTGTTCAGCCGCTTTTAGATGCTGTTGTTTCTTATCTTCCTTCTCCGGTTGATGTTCCTGCAATTAGTGGTGTTGATGTAAAGACTGAGGCTGAGACAACGCGTGAATCTTCAGATGATGCTCCCCTTTCTATGCTTGCTTTTAAGATTATGAATGATCCGTTTGTTGGGTCACTGACTTTCTGTCGTATTTATTCTGGTAAGGTTCAAAGGGGTATTTCTCTCGAAAATACTGTAAAGAGGAAGAGAGAACGTTTGGGTCGTATGCTTCAAATGCATTCTAATTCTCGTGAAGATATTGAAGAAGCTTTTGCAGGTGATATTGTAGCTCTTGCAGGTCTTAAAGAAACGACAACAGGTGATACTCTTTGTGATCCTTTGAAACCTGTTATTTTGGAGCGGATGGAATTTCCTGAGCCTGTTATTGAGATTGCAATTGAGCCAAAGACAAAGGCAGACCAAGAAAAAATGGGTATTGCGCTCAATCGCCTGGCAGCAGAGGACCCTTCCTTTCGTGTGAAATCAGATGAGGAATCGGGTCAAACAATTATAGCTGGTATGGGTGAGCTTCATCTTGATATTATTGTTGATCGTATGCGGCGAGAATTTAAGGTTGAAGCTAATGTTGGGCAACCCCAAGTTGCTTATCGTGAGTCGATCACAAAAACTGCGGAAATTGATTATACGCATAAAAAGCAATCTGGTGGTGCGGGGCAGTTTGCCCGTGTAAAGATTATTTTTGAACCTCATGATGGTGATGATTTTATCTTTGAGTCGAAAATTGTTGGTGGTGCTGTTCCTAAGGAGTATATTCCTGGAGTGCAAAAGGGAATTGAGAGTGTTATGGGTTCGGGGCCTCTTGCAGGTTTTCCTATGCTTGGTGTGAAAGCTACTTTGATCGATGGTGGTTACCATGATGTTGATTCTTCCGTTTTAGCTTTTGAAATTGCTGCTCGTGCGGCTTTTCGAGATGGAGCAAAAAAGGCTGGTGCACAGCTTCTTGAGCCAATTATGAAGGTAGAGGTTGTAACCCCGGAAGATTATGTGGGAGATGTCATTGGTGATTTAAATTCTCGTCGTGGTCAGATTTCAGGAACTGAGGCGCGTGGTATTGCAACAGTTGTGAATGCAATGGTTCCTTTAGCGAACATGTTTGGTTATGTGAATAATCTTCGTTCGATGAGCCAGGGGCGCGCGCAGTATACGATGCAGTTTGATCATTACGAGCCAGTCCCTTCAGCTGTTGCTTTGGAGATTCAAAAGAAATACGCGTAATTAAAAGTTGCGTGATTAGTTTTTTAACTTAGTCCTTTTTGAGGACAGAAAATGGAGAGCTCAAATGGCAAAGAGCAAATTTGAACGTACGAAGCCGCATGTTAATATTGGTACGATTGGTCACGTTGACCATGGGAAGACGTCATTGACAGCAGCGATTACGAAGTATTTTGGTGAATTTAAAGCATATGACCAAATTGATGCTGCACCAGAAGAAAGAGCACGTGGGATTACGATTTCTACAGCACATGTTGAGTATGAAACAGAAAAAAGGCACTATGCACATGTTGATTGTCCCGGGCATGCGGATTATGTAAAAAATATGATTACGGGTGCAGCACAGATGGATGGTGCAATTTTGGTTGTTTCTGCGGCAGATGGTCCGATGCCTCAGACACGTGAACATATTCTGCTAGCGCGTCAGGTTGGTGTTCCGGCGATTGTAGTTTTTCTCAATAAGGTTGATCAGGTTGATGATGAGGAGCTTCTGGAGCTTGTTGAGCTTGAAGTACGTGAGTTGTTATCAAAATATGATTTCCCAGGAGATGATATACCGATAGTTAAAGGTTCAGCATTGGCAGCTCTTGAAGATAAGGACAAAGGCATTGGTGAAGATGCGGTTCGTCTTTTGATGAGTGAAGTTGATAATTATATCCCAACACCAGAGCGTCCTGTTGATCAGCCGTTTTTGATGCCGATAGAAGATGTTTTTTCGATATCTGGTCGTGGAACTGTTGTGACTGGTCGTGTTGAGCGTGGTATTATTAAAGTTGGTGAAGAGGTCGAGATTATTGGTATTCGTCCCACTTCTAAGACGACGGTTACAGGTGTTGAAATGTTCCGCAAGCTTTTGGATCAAGGTCAGGCGGGTGATAATATTGGTGCACTGCTTCGTGGCGTTGATCGTGAAGGAATTGAGCGTGGTCAAGTTTTGGCAAAGCCTGGTTCAGTTACTCCTCATACCCGATTTAAGGCGGAGGCTTACATTTTAACGAAAGATGAAGGTGGGCGTCATACTCCATTTTTCACGAATTATCGTCCACAGTTTTACTTCCGTACGACAGATGTGACGGGGATAGTAACGCTTCCAGAAGGAACAGAAATGGTAATGCCTGGTGATAATGTTGCTATGGATGTTTCTTTGATTGTTCCAATTGCCATGGAAGAAAAGCTTCGTTTTGCTATTCGTGAAGGTGGTCGTACTGTTGGTGCCGGTATCGTTTCTAAAATCATTGAATAAAGAGTGATTATTGAAAAACGTCTTTGTTATTAGGAGGCGTTTTGCGTGACAGGGAAATAAAAGAGCATGAACAGTCAAAATATCCGCATTCGCTTGAAAGCATTTGATCACAGAATTCTTGATGCATCAACGCGTGAGATTGTGTCGACCGCTAAGCGTACTGGTGCAAATGTCCGTGGTCCTATTCCGCTTCCAACGCGGATTGAAAAGTTTACAGTGAATCGTGGACCACACATTGATAAGAAGAGTCGTGAGCAATTTGAAATGCGTACACATAAGCGTCTTCTTGATATTGTTGATCCAACGCCACAAACAGTGGATGCGCTTATGAAGCTAGATCTTTCTGCTGGTGTGGATGTAGAGATTAAGCTCTAAGGTTTGAATACAGAAGGAACAGACCCGATGCGTTCAGGTGTAATAGCACAGAAGCTGGGCATGACCCGTGTTTATAATGAATCTGGTGAACATATACCGGTAACAGTGCTGCGTTTGGAAAATTGTCAAGTTATTGCACAGCGTACAGTTGAAAAGAATGGTTATACTGCTGTTCAATTAGGTGTGGGCTTTGCCAAGGTTAAAAATACTTCGCAAGCTCTTCGTGGGCATTTTGCTAAGGCTTCTGTTGAGCCGAAAGCGAAAATAGCGGAATTTCGTGTGAGCCCCGACAATCTTCTTGATGTTGGTACTGAAATTACCGTAGAACATTTTGTTCCAGGGCAGAGAGTTGATGTGACAGGTACGAGTATTGGTAAAGGTTTTGCTGGTGTTATGAAACGGCATAATTTTGGTGGACATCGTGCTTCACATGGTAATTCAATCACACACCGTGCTCATGGTTCGACAGGACAGTGTCAAGATCCAGGTAAGGTATTTAAAGGTAAAAAAATGGCTGGCCATATGGGGCAGGTTCGTGTGACGACACAAAATATTGAGGTTGTTTCTACAGATATTGAACGTGGTTTAATTTTGGTGCGTGGTGCTGTTTCTGGATCTAAAGGTGCTTGGATTTTGGTGCGGGATGCTGTAAAGAAACCTCTTCCTGATAATGTACCTAAGCCTGCTGGTATTCGCCGTCTTGTAAAAGAGAAAACGGAAATGGTTTCTCCAGTGATAAAAACCTCTGGAGCTGAAGGAGCCGAGTGATGGATCTTATAATTAAAACTCTTGATGGTAATGAAGCTGGTAAGTTGAAGGTTTCTGAGAGTGTTTTTGGTCTTGTTCCGCGTGAAGATATTTTGCAGCGTGTTGTTCGTTGGCAGCTTGCTCGTCGTCAACAGGGAACACATCAATCACAAGGGAGATCTGATGTATCTCGAACAGGAGCAAAAATGTTTAAACAAAAGGGAACTGGGCGTGCTAGGCACTCATCTGCTCGTGCACCGCAGTTTCGAGGTGGTGGTAAGGCGCATGGTCCTGTATTCCGTAGTCATGCATGCGATCTTCCTAAAAAGGTTCGTGCACTTGGAATGCGTCTTGCTTTGTCAGCAAAATTAAAAGCAGATGATTTAATTGTCGTTGATGATCTCAGTGTTAAGGATGCTAAAACAAAAATGCTCGTTTCCAGTTTTTCTAAGCTTGGGTTTGATAATGCTCTCTTAATTGGTGGCAAAGAAATTGATGTTAACTTTTCTCGTGCAGTGTCTAATATTCCTAATATTGATGTTTTACCAATTCAAGGAATTAATGTTTATGATATTTTGCGTCGCAGCAAACTTGTTTTATCAAAAGCAGCTGTCGAGGCTCTTGAGGAGCGTTTTAAATGACAGACCTTCGCCATTATGATATAATTATCAGTCCAGTTATTACTGAAAAGTCGACTATGATTTCTGAGTATAATCAAGTTGTTTTTAATGTCGCGCCGAAAGCGACAAAGCCTGAGATTAAGGCTGCTGTTGAAGCGCTTTTTAGCGTTAAAGTAGAAGCAGTTAACACGATAGTCCGTAAGGGTAAAGTGAAGCGTTTCAAAGGCATTGTTGGTCGGCAGAGTGATGTCAAGAAGGCGATCGTGACACTGGCTAGTGGTCAGTCTATCGACGTTTCGACAGGTCTTTAGAGAGGCTCGGAGATAAGAATAATGGCACTTAAGCACTTTAATCCAACTACGTCCGGGCAGCGTCAGCTTGTTATTGTAGATCGCTCTTGTCTTTATAAAGGTAAGTCTGTAAAGGCGTTGACTGAAGGTTTATCGTCAAAAGGTGGGCGCAATAATCGTGGTCGCGTTACTGCTCGTTTTCAGGGTGGTGGACATAAGCGCAGCTATCGGTTTATTGATTTTAAACGTCTTAAACGTGATGTTGCTGCGAAAGTTGAGCGTTTGGAATATGATCCAAATCGGACTGCTTTTATTGCCTTAATACGCTATGATGATGGCCAATTAAGTTATATTCTTGCGCCACAGCGTCTTGATGTTGGCGATTTTATTATAGCAGGTTCAAATGTCGATGTTAAACCCGGTAATGCTATGCCGCTTGGTAATATGCCGGTGGGTACGATTATTCATAATGTTGAAATGAAGCCAGGAAAAGGTGGTCAAATTGCACGTTCAGCGGGCACTTATGCGCAATTAGTTGGACGAGATCAAGGGATGGCTATTCTTCGTCTTAATTCTGGAGAGCAGCGTTTGGTGTCTAGTAGTTGTTTTGCAACTGTTGGTGCAGTTTCAAATCCTGATCATGGGAATATTAATGATGGTAAGGCAGGGCGATCGCGTTGGCGTGGTAAGCGTCCACATGTTCGTGGTGTTGCTATGAATCCAGTTGATCATCCGCATGGTGGTGGTGAAGGTCGTACGTCAGGGGGGCGTCATCCAGTGTCTCCTTGGGGGAAACCTACAAAGGGTAAGCGTACGCGCTCCAATAAAGCCACTGATAAGTTTATTATGCGTACGCGTCATCAGCGCAAGAAATGAGAAAGGTAGTCTGAAGTGGTTCGTTCAGTTTGGAAAGGTCCGTTTGTTGACGGCTATCTTCTTGGAAAAGCAGAGAAGGTACGTGCGAGTGGACGTAATGAGGTTATTAAAATATGGAGCCGTCGCTCCACTATTTTACCGCAATTTGTTGGTTTAACTTTTGGTGTTTACAACGGCAATAAGCATATTCCTGTTTCTGTTTCTGAAGAGATGGTTGGGCATAAGTTCGGTGAATTCGCTCCCACTCGGACTTATTATGGGCATGGTGCAGACAAGAAAGCGAAGAGGAAGTAGGAATGGGAAAAGCTAAAGTTCCGCGCCAGCTTAAGGATAATGAGGCAAAAGCGGTCACTCGGACAATTCGTGTTAGTCCGCAAAAGCTTAATTTAGTTGCTGCGATGATTCGTGGTAAAAGAGTCAGTGTAGCGTTGGCTGATTTGACATTTTCACGTAAACGTATTGCTGGAACTGTGAAAAAGACTCTTGAATCAGCGATTGCAAATGCAGAGAATAACCACGACCTTGATATTGATTCGCTTATTGTTGCAGAAGCCTATGTTGGTAAGTCGATAGTGATGAAACGTTTTCATGTTCGTGGTCGTGGACGTGCTAGTCGAATTGAACGTTCGTTTTCGCATCTTACTGTTATTGTTCGTGAAGTTACCGAAAAAGTGGAGGCCGCATAATGGGTCAAAAGATCAATCCAATAGGACTTCGTCTTGGAGTTAATCGGACCTGGGATTCCCGTTGGTATGCTGATAGTGGTGAATATGGGCGTCTTCTTCATGAAGATTTGAGGATTCGTTTATATGTGTTTGAAGAGCTGAAACAAGCAGCTATCTCTAAGGTTGTTATTGAGCGACCTCATAAGAAATGTCGTGTAACGATTCATTCAGCACGTCCTGGCTTGATTATTGGTAAAAAAGGTGCTGATATTGAGAAGCTTCGTCGGAAGCTTTCGGAAATGACAAATGCTGAGACTTCATTGAATATTGTGGAAATTCGTAAACCGGAAATTGACGCTACGATTATTGCACAGTCGATTGCTCAGCAGTTAGAGCGTCGTGTTGCTTTTCGGCGTGCAATGAAGCGTGCGGTTCAGTCGGCTATGCGTCTTGGAGCAGAGGGAATTCGTATAAACTGTTCTGGTCGTCTTGGTGGTGCTGAAATTGCTCGTATGGAGTGGTATCGTGAAGGTCGAGTCCCACTTCATACCTTGCGTTCTGATGTTGATTACGGTACAGCAGAAGCTAAGACTGCTTATGGTATTTGTGGTGTTAAGGTTTGGGTCTTTAAAGGTGAGATTCTTGAGCATGACCCGATGGCTTCAGAGCGTCGAGCTACGGAAGCTGATCATTCTGGTTCTTCGTCGAATCGTCGCCGCGAAAGTGCTTAGTTTTTGTGGTTGAACTAAAATTTGGAGTAGAGAGCAATGTTGCAGCCAAGGCGCACAAGGTTCCGTAAACAGTTCAAAGGTCGTATTCACGGTGTTTCGAAGGGTGGTACGGATTTGAATTTCGGTGCTTACGGACTGAAGGCTGTTGAGCCTGAGAGAATTACTGCCCGCCAAATTGAGGCGGCGCGTCGTGCAATTACACGTTATATGAAACGTTCTGGTCGTGTATGGATTCGTATTTTTCCAGATCTTCCAGTTACATCTAAGCCGACTGAAGTTCGTATGGGTAAAGGTAAGGGAAGTGTTGATTATTGGGCCGTTCGTGTTGCGCCTGGGCGTATCATGTTTGAGCTTGATGGGGTTCCTGAGGATGTAGCGCGTGAGGCATTGAGATTGGGTGCTGCAAAGTTACCTATTAAAACGCGTTTCATCCAGCGTATTGGTGAATAAGAGGTAAAGCGATGAGAGCCATAGAATTACGGGTGCAAACGCTCGACCAAATGAAAAATGAGCTAGTTAATTTGAAGAAAGAGCAGTTTAATTTGCGTTTTCAAAAAGCAACAGGTCAACTGGAAAAGACTGCACGTGTTAGGCAGGTTCGTCGTGATATTGCGCGTGTTAAAACTTTTCTTCGTCAGAAGATAATCGAGAGTAAGGTTTAAGGAAATAAAAGATGCCTAAACGCATTTTACAGGGTGTTGTCGTAAGTGACAAAAGTGATAAGACTGTGGTTGTTAAAGTTGAGCGGCGTTATCCTCATCCACTTCTTAAGAAAACTGTTAGACAGTCGAAAAAATATAAGGCGCATGATGAGGACAATCAGTTTAAGATTGGTGATCAAATTTCTATTCAGGAATCTAAACCAATTTCGAAAGACAAATGTTGGATTGTTATTAAAGGCAGTGTAGCGTAGTTAATTGGGTTTATTGTCATAGAATTTAGCAGTAGGTTTATTTCTGTTGGTAAATTGGGGGCAATGGATTTATTGTTATTTGGCAGGCAAATCCGGGTGTGTTAAAGACATAACCGGATATAAATGTTAAGAGAAGGTGGCCAGTCATGATTCAGATGCAAACAAACCTTGACGTTGCCGATAATTCTGGCGCTCGTCGTGTCATGTGCATCAAGGTGTTAGGCGGTTCAAAGCGAAAATATGCTTCGATCGGTGACATTATTGTTGTTTCTGTCAAGGATGCTATTCCTCGTGGCCGTGTTAAAAAGGGTGATGTAATGAAAGCTGTAGTAGTTCGTACTGCTAAGGATATTCGTCGCGCAGATGGTAGTGTCATTCGTTTTGATAGTAATGCTGCTGTTTTGGTGGATAATAAAAAAGAGCCGATCGGTACACGTATCTTTGGACCAGTTCCTCGCGAGCTTCGTGGTAGGAATCATATGAAGATCATTTCCCTCGCTCCTGAAGTGTTATAAGGAGTGAATGTCATGCAAAAGATTCGAAAAGGCGATAAGGTCGTTGTTTTATCTGGTAAGGATAAGGGATGTAGTGGTGAAGTAATTAAGGTGAATCTGAAGGAGAATAAAGCTTTTGTTCGTGGAGTTAATATGATTAAACGTCATCAACGCCAAACGCAAAAGCAAGAGGCTGGAATTATTTCTAAAGAATCTCCGATTCATCTATCTAATTTGGCGATTGCTGATCCTAAAGATGGTAGGCCTACGCGTGTAGGTTTTCGTATGAATGCAAGTGGTAACAAGGTTCGTTTTGCCAAGCGTTCGGGAGAGTTGATTGATGGCTGAGGAAAAACAAACGCCGCGCATGAAAACGCATTATTTTGAAGTAGTTCGAAAAATACTTCAAGAAAGGTTTAGTTACAAGAATGCGATGCAAATTCCGCGGGTTGATAAAATTGTGATTAATATGGGGATTGGTGAAGCAACTGCCGATTCTAAGAAACCGTCTATTGCAGCTGAGGATTTGGGGCTCATAACAGGTCAAAAAGCTGTTGTTACCCGCGCACGTAATTCCATTGCGACCTTTAAGGTTCGTGAAGGAATGCCACTTGGGGCTAAAGTTACGTTGCGTAAAGATCGTATGTTTGATTTTTTGGATCGTCTTGTTACGATTGCGCTTCCGCGGGTTCGTGACTTTCGTGGTTTGAACCCAAAAAGCTTTGATGGTCGTGGAAATTTTGCTATGGGTATTAAAGAACACATTGTGTTTCCAGAGATCAATTATGATAAAGTTGATCAAATTTGGGGCATGGATATTATCGTTTGTACGACAGCAAAAACGGATGATGAGGCGCGTGAGTTGTTGCGTGCTTTTAATTTTCCTTTTCGTTCGTAACGGCAAATGTAGCGAGGTAAGATTATGGCCAAAGTAAGTGCTGTTGAGAAAAATAAGCGTCGTGAAGTGATGGCAAAGCGTTATGCTGCGCGTCGTGCGCGCTTGAAAGCAATCGTTATGGATCAAAAGATTTCTCTTGAAGAGCGTTTTAAGGCTTCTGTTCAATTAGCAGAGTTGCCACGTAATTCTGCAAAGGTTCGTGTTCGTAATCGTTGTGAGGTTTCGGGGCGTCCACGGGCTTATTATCGTAAATTAAAAATGTCGCGAATTGCATTGCGTGAACTTGGCTCTATCGGCCATATTCCAGGCATTGTTAAGTCTAGTTGGTAAGAGGAGATTATTCAATGTCTATGTCAGATCCTCTTGGTGATATGTTAACGCGTATTCGTAATGCGCTTGGTCGTAAAAAAAACAAAGTGATTACACCTGCTTCTAAGCTTCGTGCATGTGTTCTTGATGTTCTTCAATCAGAAGGTTATATTCGCGGATATAAACAAATTGATTTAGGTGGTGGGAAATCTAAAATTGAAATCGAATTGAAATATTTTGAAGGATTAGCTGCTATTCGTGAGGTTTCGCGTGTTTCAAAGCCTGGTCGTCGCGTATATGTTTCTGCGAAGTCACTTCCTCAAGTAGCAAATGGTCTTGGTATTTCGATTTTATCAACTCCTAAAGGTGTTATGGCGGATCATGAAGCACGTGAACAGAATGTCGGTGGAGAGCTCCTTTGTCGTGTTTTCTAAGTGATTTTAAGAAAGCAGAAGAAAAATAGGTTAGAACAATGTCTCGTATTGGAAAAAAGCCCATTTCAGTTCCTTCTGGGGTTACTGCAACTATCGATGGTCAGCTGGTTAAGGCGAAAGGTCCTAAAGGTGAACTAAGCTACGTCGTTAATGATGAAGTCTTAGTAAAGTTTGAAGAAAATGTTATAACGGTTTCTCCACGTGATCAATCAAAAGATGCCCGCTCTAAATGGGGTATGTCACGCTCAATGATTGAAAATATTTTTTTGGGTGTCAAGGATGGTTTTGAAAAGAAGCTGGAAATCAACGGTGTTGGTTATCGTGCGGCTTTACAGGGTAGGGATGTTCAATTGTCGTTAGGTTTTTCGCACGATGTGATTTATAAAGTTCCATCGGGTGTTACTGTGACAGTTCCTAAGCCCACAGAAATTGTTATTTCTGGAATTGATAAGCAGCAGGTTGGGCAAGTCGCAGCGGAAATTCGTGAATATCGTAGACCTGAACCTTACAAAGGTAAGGGCGTAAAACATGTAGATGAGCGTATTTTTCGTAAAGAAGGCAAAAAGAAGTAAGGATTTTGTATTATGGTTGCATCTAAGGACATTATCCAGCATCGTGCACGACGTGTTCGTCGTAGAATCAAAATGGTTTCGAGTGGTCGTCCGCGGCTTAGTGTTTATCGTTCAAATCAGAACATTTATGCTCAAGTTATTAATGATTTGCTTGGGCACACTCTTGCTTCGGCATCTACCCTTGAGAGTGACTTAAAAAAATCGTTAAAAAGTGGTGGTGATAAAGAAGCAGCTGTTGCTGTTGGTAAATTAATTGCTGAGCGTGCAAAGCAAGCCGGTGTTAATGAGGTGGTTTTTGATCGTGGAGCATATGTTTACCATGGTAGAGTGAAAGCTTTAGCTGAAGCTGCTCGTGAATGTGGTTTGAACTTCTAAGTATTTTATCTAAAAACTTAAATAAGAAAATTTTAGGGTATTTTCGTGTGAGTTCTTCTAGTTTTAAAGTAGAACTTTGTTAGAGTGCTTCCGGAAAAGAAAAAAGGAATGAGGAATGGCACAGAAAGAACGTGGTGAGCGAGATGAGCGTGATAGTGAATTCGTCGATAGGCTTGTTCACATCAATCGTGTTGCTAAAGTTGTGAAGGGTGGTCGGCGTTTTGGTTTTGCTGCTCTTGTTGTTGTTGGAGATCAAAAGGGGCGTGTGGGCTTTGGTCATGGTAAGGCGCGTGAAGTGCCAGAGGCAGTTCGTAAAGCTACAGAAGCTGCAAAGCGTGGGATGATTTATGTTCCGCTTCGATCTGGGCGTACATTGCATCATGATCTTGAAGGTCGTCACGGGGCTGGTCGTGTTTTGCTGCGTTCAGCTTCTGCTGGTACTGGTATTATTGCTGGGGGGCCGATGCGTGCTATTTTTGAAGCCCTTGGGATGCAGGATGTCGTTGCAAAATCATTGGGGTCGTCCAATCCTTATAACATGGTGCGCGCAACATTTGATGCGTTAAAACATCAAATGCATCCTAGAGATATTGCAGCTCAACGTGGTATAAAATATTCGACTTTACAGGCACGGCGTCGACATTTAGTTGATGCCGAAGGGTAGTTTCTGAGATTATCAGAAAAGGAATTAGGAAATGGTTCAGAAAAAATCTCAGAGTGGCCGAACTGTGACGATAGAACAAATTGGAAGTCCGATTCGGAATTCACGGATTCAACGTGCAACCTTGAAGGGACTCGGATTAAACAAAATGCATCGTCGGCGTGTTTTAGAGGATACGATTTGTGTGCGAGGGATGATTGCTAAAGTTCGACATCTTGTTCGGATTATAGATGAAGATTAAAGGTTGCGGGAGTATAAGATATGAAACTCAATGAGCTGCGTGATCGTGAAGGCGCAACAAAGGATCGTAAACGTGTCGGGCGTGGTATTGGTTCTGGTACTGGTAAAACTGGTGGTCGTGGTGTAAAAGGGCAAAAATCACGTTCTGGTGTTTCGCTCAATGGTTTTGAAGGCGGGCAAATGCCTATTTATCGTCGTTTGCCAAAGCGTGGATTTAGGAATTTTTTTGCTAAGACTTATAATGAAGTCTCTTTGGGACGTATTCAGTTGGCGGTTGATGCGGGTAAGTTGAGTATTGAAAAGCCTGTCGATATTATTGCCTTGAAAGAGGCTGGTATTATTCGTCGTGTGAAGGATGGGGTGCGTCTTCTTTCTGATGGTGAGTTGAAAGCAAAAATTATAATTCATGTTTCTGGTGCTTCTGAAGTTGCTCGTATTAAGGTTGAAAAAGCTGGTGGTCAAGTTATTTTTCCTGAAGTTATTCGGTGAACTCGTTTTGATGTAATGATGTTTTAAGGGGGGTTGTTTGCTTCGTCGATGATATCTTTTATGGAGAATTATTTGATTTTTACGTTTATTTATGTGTGACGATATAAATTTTAAAGGTTATACTTCTGTGATTTAAAGAACTGGAGTGTGGATGGGAGACATTTTATGGCATCAGCAGCAGAGCAATTCGCTTCCAATATAAACTTTGGTACTTTTTCACGTGCAACCGAATTAAAGAAGCGTATTTGGTTTACCTTAGCAGCACTTCTTGTCTATCGCTTTGGTACTTATATCTCTCTTCCTGGTATTAATATTGATGCTTTACGGCAAACATTTGAACACCATGCATCTGGTGTTTTGGGATTATTTAATATGTTTGCTGGAGGTGCTGTTGGGCGTATGGCAATTTTTGCATTAGGAATTATGCCTTATATATCGGCCTCAATTATTGTGCAATTGTTAACTTCAGTTATTCCTTCGTTAGAAACTCTCAAAAAAGAGGGTGATTTTGGCCGTAAAATTATTAATCAGTATACTCGTTATGTGACGGTGATATTAGCAGTTTTACAAGCGTTTGGTATTGCAGTTGCGCTTGAAACCGGTATAGGAACGGGGTTTCAAATTGTTGTAGAGCCGGGTCTTATGTTCCGTATTTCTTCTGTTATTACCCTTGTTGGTGGAACAATGTTTCTCATGTGGCTTGGCGAGCAAATTACATCACGCGGTGTTGGTAATGGGGTGTCCCTTATTATTTTTACGGGTATTGTTGCTAATCTTCCTTCCACTTGTGCTCAACTTTTAACTGCCCATAGTCAGGCTGATTTATCAACTTTTTTGTTAATAGTAATCTTTCTTATTGCGGTTTCTGTTGTCGCAATTATTGTTTTTGTTGAGCGTGCCCAGCGGCGGATTCTTATTCAGTATCCAAAACGTCAAGCTGGTAACCAGATATTTCAAGGGGATATGTCACATCTTCCTTTAAAGCTGAATACTGCTGGTGTTATTCCGCCAATTTTTGCTTCATCTTTGTTGTTATTGCCTGCAACTGTTAATAATTTTTCTGATAAAATGCCACAATGGATGCAGGCTATTTCTTATTCTCTCGGTCATGGGCAGCCACTTTATATGATTATTTATGCACTTTTGATGGCGTTTTTTTGCTTTTTTTATACGGCGATTGTGTTTAATCCAAGTGATACAGCAGATCAGTTGAAAAAGCACTCTGGTTTTATTCCAGGGATTCGTCCTGGTGAGCGTACAGCCGAGTATATTGATTATGTTTTGACACGTATTACTGTCATTGGGGCGATTTATATTATTTTGGTTTGTTTGCTACCTGAGTTTATGATATCCGCGCTACAGGTTCCTTTTTATCTTGGAGGGACGTCCTTGTTAATTGTTGTTACTGTTACACTTGATACAGTTGCTCAAATTCAGGGACATCTTGTTGCACACCAATATGAAGGATTGATTAAGAAATCAAAACTTCGTGGAGGCAAGCGGAATCGATGAGGATTATTCTCTTAGGACCTCCAGGAGCTGGAAAGGGTACGCAAGCTAGGATATTAACTGAGGAGTATAATATTCCTCAGTTATCAACGGGTGATATGTTGCGTGAAGTTATTGCTAGAGAAACGGAAATTGGCAAAAAAGCTAATGCTATTATCAGCTCTGGCGCTTTGGTTTCTGATAGCATTGTTAATCAAATTGTTTCTGATCGGATTGATGAAGATGATTGTGTAAACGGTTTTGTGTTGGATGGATATCCACGGACTATTGGGCAAGCAGAGGCATTGCAGCAGATTTTGCAGTCAAAAAATATGCAGCTTGATGCTGTTATCGAATTGCGTGTTGATGAAGATGTATTGATTGAGCGAATGAATAAACGCGTTGAGGAAACAATAACTGCTGGTGGGCAAGTCCGTTCAGATGATAATTCTGTTGCTTTTGTGAAACGATTAGTGGAATATCGTGAAAAAACAGCACCTTTATCGAAATTTTATTTAGAGAGGGGATTATTGAAGGTGGTTGATGGAATGATTGATGTTACTGAGGTATCAGGCGTAATTAGAGAGATTCTTAAATAAGGTTTTTAGAAACAAATGAAAAGTATTGACTTTTTTTGTGAAATCTATCAAAAGGAATCTAATTTATTTCAGCGGAGTAGTGGGATTCGGAGTGTTTTTATGCAGGATCGTTTTTTCTGTAAGGTACATCAGATATTTTATGATAGGCTGTTAACATAATCAAGGAGAGTAGGCGTGGCTCGTATTGCTGGTGTCAATATTCCGACAAATAAGCGTGTAATTGTTGCGCTTCAGTACATTCACGGGATTGGACCAAAATTTGCTCAAGAAATTATTAAAAGGGTTGGTATTCCCATAGGGCGCCGTGTTCATGAGCTTTCTGATGCGGAGGTTTTGCAGATTCGTGAAGCGATAGATCAAGGTTATCAAGTTGAGGGTGATCTTCGCCGTGAAGTCGCTATGAATGTTAAGCGTTTGATGGATCTCGGCTGTTATCGTGGTTTACGTCATCGTCGTTCTTTGCCTGTTCGTGGACAACGGACACATACAAACGCGCGCACGCGTAAGGGACCAGCTCAAGCAATTGCTGGTAAGAAAAAATAAAATTCTTTATTAGAAGGAGAATTTTGTTTTTATTCTATTTCTTGTTTAAAGTTTTTGACAAGAAAAAAGAAGGTGGAGCTGCTGGTGTTACGGCAGTGAGGAGATCGTTGAAAGGAAGATTATGGCCAAGGAAGCCACACGTGTTCGCCGTCGCGAGCGTAAAAATATTTCGTCGGGTATTGTGCATATCAATTCAACATTTAACAATACAATGATTACCATTACTGATGCGCAGGGAAATACGATTGCATGGTCGTCTGCTGGTGCTCAGGGATTTAAGGGATCGCGTAAATCTACACCCTTTGCAGCCCAGGTTGCTGCAGAAGATTGTGCTAGAAAAGCGCAGGAGCATGGTATGCGTTCGTTAGAGGTTGAGGTTTGTGGTCCTGGAGCAGGTCGTGAGTCTGCTTTGCGTGCATTGCAGTCTGTTGGTTTTGTCATTACTTCCATTCGTGATGTAACACCAATTCCTCATAATGGATGTCGTCCGCGAAAGAGACGGCGTGTTTAATTGGGTATTGTTTTTTGTTGTCAGAGTCTTCTCTGATGGTTCACATTGGTCGTTACGATTGAATGGTAGCAAAACTAAAGAACGGGAAATAAAAATATGATCCAGAAAAACTGGCAGGAGCTGATTAAACCCAATAAGGTTGAGTTTTGTACACATGATAATCCAAATGTTTTGAGTGTGGTTGCAGAGCCTCTTGAGCGTGGTTTTGGCTTAACATTGGGGAATGCGCTTCGTCGCGTATTATTGTCATCGCTTCGTGGTGCCGCAATTACTGCTGTGCAGATTGATGGTGTGTTACACGAATTTTCATCAATTCCAGGTGTTCGTGAGGATGTTACGGATATTATTTTGAATATCAAAGAAATTGCGCTTCGTATGGAAGAAGAGGGGCCTAAACGTGTCGTTATTTCTAAAGAGGGGCCTGGTGTTGTGAAGGCTGGAGATATCAGTACTGTTGGGGATATGGAAATTCTAAATCCAGAACATGTAATCTGTACTCTTGATGAAGATGCTGAGATTCGTATGGAATTTATCGTCAATACAGGAAAAGGGTATGTTCCATCTGATCGTAACTGTGTCGATGATGCACGAATAGGCCTTATTCCAGTTGATAGTCTTTATTCACCAATCCGTAAGGTATCTTATAAAGTAGAAAATACACGCGAAGGTCAAGTCTTGGATTATGATAAATTGACGCTCACGATTGAAACAAATGGCGCTGTTAATGGAGAAGATGCTGTTGCTTTTGCGGCACGTATTCTTCAGGATCAGTTATCTTTATTTATTAATTTTGTGGAGCCACAGAAGGAAGTTGTTGAAGAATCTGATTCGGAACTTGCTTTTAATCCTGCCCTTCTTAAAAAAGTTGATGAATTAGAGCTTTCAGTTCGTTCAGCAAATTGTCTTAAAAATGATAATATTGTTTACATTGGTGATCTTATCCAAAAGACAGAGGCTGAAATGCTTCGCACACCGAATTTCGGACGGAAGTCATTAAATGAGATTAAAGAAGTTTTGGCGTGTATGGGATTACATCTTGGTATGGAAATTTCTGCATGGCCGCCTGAAAACATTGATGATCTTGCCAAGCGTTATGAAGATCAATATTAAAATTAAAATTTGAGGAGAAGGTTTATGCGCCATAGTAAGTCAGGTCGCAAGTTGAACCGGACGTCCAGTCACCGTAGAGCGATGTTTGCAAATATGGCGGTTTCGCTGATTGAGCATGAGCAGATTGTGACAACGCTTCCAAAGGCTAAGGAAATTCGTCCTATCGTTGAAAAGTTGGTTACGCTTGGTAAGCGTGGAGGCTTGCATGCGCGTCGACAAGCAATTGCAGCACTTCGTGATGCGGGAAAGGTTGCAAAGTTATTTGATACACTTGCGCCACGTTATGCAACGCGCAACGGTGGGTATTTGCGTATTATGAAAGCAGGGTTTCGTACCGGTGATAATGCTCCCATGGCTGTTATTGAGTTTGTTGATCGTGATGTCGATGCGAAGGGTGCTGTAGATCATGCGCGTACGGAAAATTCTGCAAATGAAAAGGGAGCTTCCTCATAAAGTATTTTTTTCTTTTGGATTTCAAAGAGCCGCTTTTCTAGAGCGGTTTTTTTACGTGCGTTTCACAATCAGTTTTGTTCCAAGAGACAAATGTGGAGGGAAGGTTACAAAATATTGGATTATTTTATTTTTATAATATCTATTGCCCAAATAAGTTGTTTTTATTCTTAATTATAAATATTAGTAAAAATTCTGGGGTTATGAAAGATGAGAGGATTTCTTATCCTTCTTAATATTTAAAGAGTGGGTTAGTCTTTTAAGGAGCGAGTTATGAGGAATTTTTTTTTGGTGGGGCTTTTTTTTGTGATTGTTGCACAGATATCGCTTCATTGTGCTTATGCTGAAATTCCGCAAACACAAAAAGAAATCACTCTTTCATTTGCTCCTTTAGTTAAAAAGACTATTCCATCTGTTGTAAATATTTATGCAGCACGGCAAATTAGAGCGCGTTCACCTTTTGAAGGAGATCCATTTTTTGAGAAATTTTTTGGTCGTTTTCAAAATAACCGACCTTTACGTACGCAATCGTCATTAGGATCTGGAGTGATTGTTGATGTGCGTGGTTTGGTCGTCACAAATTACCACGTTATTAAGGATGCAAGTGAAATTAAAGTTGCTCTTTCTGATGGGCGGGAATTTGAGAGTAAGGTCATGCTTAAAGATGAAGCTACTGATATTGCTGTGCTTGAAATTGATGCACAGGGTGGGCGATTTCCTATTCTTCCTTTAGGAGATTCTGATACAGTTGAAGTTGGTGATCTTGTTCTTGCAATTGGGAATCCTTTTGGTGTTGGTCAAACGGTTACCAGTGGTATTGTTTCGGCGCAAGCGCGTACACGTGTTGGTATTTCTGATTTTGACTTTTTTATTCAAACAGATGCTGCCATTAATCCAGGAAACTCTGGTGGAGCTTTAATTGATATGAAAGGACAATTAATAGGGATTAATACAGCTATTTATTCACGCTCAGGTGGTTCTGTAGGGATTGGTTTTGCTATTCCGGCAAATCTTGTAAGAGTGATGCTTGATACCGTTAAACGCGGTAAAAAGTATTTTGTACCTCCTTATATTGGGGCATCTTTCCAAAGTGTTACACCTGACATTGCTGGTGGGTTAGGTCTAAATCGTCCCTATGGTGCTCTTGTCATCGAAGTTAATAAAGATAGTCCTGCTGAAAAAGCTGGTTTAAAAATAGGCGATGTTATTTTGAGTGTGCAAGGGATAAGAATTGATAGCCCAGATGGTCTTGGATATCGTTTGATGACAGCTAGTATTGGGGATAGCTTTGTCTTAGAATATTTACGAAGTGGAAAAACTTTCAAGACGAAAATATTCATTTCATCAATACCAGAATCAGCATTTTCAAAATCGGAAAAAATTATTGGTGAAAACCCTTTTTCTGGTGCTGAGGTTTTGGATTTAACACCACAAAATAGTAGACGTTTTCATCTTCCAGCGTCCGCAAAAGGTGTTGTGATTATTAATATTGATGAAATGAGTATTGCAGCGGGAATTTTTCGCTCTGGAGATATCTTGCGTGTTGTTAATGGCCATAAAATTCAAACAGTTGGTCAGTTAAAAGAGATTCTTATACAACAAGGTCGCTCAAATATATGGCAATTGGAATATGAGCGTGATGGTATGTATATTCGCCAGTTTATTCGCTGAGGTTTTTTTTGAATAAAGGTTTTTTTGCTTCATCGTTTGATTTTCAAGTTAATAAAAATCGGCCGCTTGCAGAAAGAATGCGTCCTCGTTGTCTCAAGGATGTAATGGGACAAGATCACTTGGTTGGAGAAGAGGGCGTGCTTTCGCGTATGGTTGCCGCTGGTTCAATTGGTTCGATGATTTTTTGGGGTCCTCCAGGAACAGGAAAAACAACGGTTGCGCGCTTGTTAGCACTTGAAACAGATTTCGTTTTTGAGCAAATTTCTGCTATTTTTACCGGAGTTTCTGAACTTAAAAAGATTTTTGAAAGTGCTCAGACTCGTTTTATGTCTAGATGTCGAACACTTTTGTTTGTGGATGAAATTCATCGTTTTAATCGTGCACAGCAGGATAGTTTTCTTCCTGTTATGGAAGATGGTACTATAATTCTTATTGGTGCAACGACGGAGAATCCTTCATTTGAACTTAATGCTGCTCTTCTTTCTCGTGCGCGTGTTTTGACGTTTCTTCCCCATGACAGTGAAAGTTTGAGCATGCTTTTAAAACGTGCTGAAGAAGTGGAGGGAAAGCTTCTTCCCTTAGATAATGATGCCAGAGATGTTTTGATAGGGATGTCTGATGGTGATGCACGGGCAGCGTTAACATTGGCAGAGGAAGTTTGGTGTGTCGCGCGAGCGGGAGAGATATTTGATGCTGTAGCTTTGCAAAAGATTATTCAGCGTCGTGCCCCAATTTATGATAAAGGGCGGGATGGTCATTATAATCTCATTTCAGCGTTACATAAATCAGTTCGTGGATCTGATCCTGATGCTGCGCTTTATTATTTGGCACGTATGTTAGATGCGGGGGAAGATCCTCTCTATATTGGGCGAAGATTGGTCCGTATGGCTGTTGAAGATATCGGTTTGGCAGATCCGCAAGCTCTTGTCATTTGTAATGCGGCAAAAGATGCTTATGATTATTTAGGGTCACCTGAGGGAGAACTGGCTTTGGCTCAGGCATGTCTTTATGTTGCAACTGCGCCAAAATCGAATGCAACATATCTCGCATATAAGGCAGCACTGTGTTGTGCACGCAAAAATGGTTCTTTGCCTCCTCCACAGCATATCCTCAATGCGTCTACAAAATTTATGAAGGAAGAAGGATATGGGCATGGTTATCGTTATGATCATGATGAACCAGATGCTTTTTCTGGGCAAGAATATTTTCCTGAAAAACTTGGGCGCCAGATCTATTATCAACCACGAGAACGCGGTTTTGAGCGTGAGATTATAAAGCGTCTTGAGTGGTGGAAAAAATTGCGCAAAAAACGAGGCAATCAAACATAAAATTTTAATTGAAATAAGATTTTTTATTATTCTTGAACTGATTTTACATCAGTTATAAGATTGAAATTTTATAAATAATCGGATGCAATGCTTCAAAAGCTTATTATTTTTAGAGCGATTTTTTTTCTTTTTTATCTAAGAAAAATTTCCCAATATGCTTAAAACTCAATTTTAAGAAATGTTGATTTAATTATGCTTCGTAGGCTTCTTTGTAATTATGATTTTAGTTGTGCGGTGTTCTGTTATTTTGATTGATAGCAAGTTTTTCTGTTCTCAAGAGCAGAGGATTCACTAAGAGCTGTGATTTTTTTGGTGCTTATAGAAAAGGATCAGAAGGGTTTGTGTATAAAGCATTGTATTGAAATTTAAATTGTTTCTTTTCTGAAGAAGAGATGCAAACATACTAAATTTCTCTCCTTTATAGAAAGGTATTTTATTGAAGTGTATTTGTATTGTAAGATAAAAGGGTAGCTTTTACGCATTTTTGTGAGATATTGTGGACATCATATCATGATAGAAATAGAAATAGTCTGTGAGAATCTTAACTCAGGGCTTTGGTTAAGTTAAAAGAACAGTGTACACTAGATATTAAATTGTTATGAATCGGTCAGGGATATAATCGTGGATAAAACAAAAGCACTCGATGCTGCGCTCTCACAAATTGAACGTTCTTTCGGTAAAGGCTCGATTATGCGTCTTGGGCAAAAAGAGCAGGTTGTTGAAATTGAAACAATCCCAACAGGTTCGTTATCCTTGGATATTGCTTTGGGTGTTGGTGGATTACCGAAAGGGCGTATTGTTGAGATTTATGGACCAGAAAGTTCTGGAAAGACAACACTAGCTCTTCATGCCATTGCTGAGGCACAGAAAATTGGTGGAATTTGTGCTTTTATTGATGCAGAGCATGCTCTTGACCCCATTTATGCACGTAAGCTTGGTGTTGATTTAGAAAATTTGTTCATTTCTCAGCCCGATACTGGTGAACAGGCGTTGGAAATTACAGAAACACTTGTTCGCTCTGGTGCAGTTGATGTTCTGGTTGTTGATTCCGTGGCGGCTTTGACGCCACGGGCGGAAATTGATGGTGAAATGGGGGATGCTTTACCCGGATTGCAAGCTCGATTAATGAGTAAAGCGTTACGAAAATTAACAGCAGCGATTTTTCGCTCTAACTGTATGGTTGTTTTTATTAATCAAATTCGCATGAAAATCGGTGTGATGTTTGGTTCTCCCGAAACGACAACAGGTGGAAACGCTTTAAAGTTTTATGCTTCTGTTCGTTTAGATATTCGCCGCATTGGGTCCATTAAAGATAGGGATGCAATCGTTGGTAATCAGACGCGCGTTAAAGTAGTTAAGAATAAATTGGCACCTCCATTCAAACAGGTTGAGTTTGATATTATTTATGGTGAAGGTATTTCCAAAGTAGGCGAATTGATTGATTTGGGTGTTAAAGTTGGCATTGTGGAAAAATCTGGTGCATGGTTTTCTTATAATTCTCAGCGTTTGGGACAGGGGCGTGAGAATGCAAAGCAGTTTTTGCGTGAACATGCGGAAATAGCTGCTGAGATTGAAGCAGCTTTGCGCCAAAATGCTGGTTTGATTGCAATTGAACTGCTAGAAAATGCAGGGTCAGAAAATACAGAAAGCGATGAAACGATGTGATGGATTGCTTGTTTAACAGCCATTCATTCATTTGAAATCTTTCTATTTTTATTTAAAAATTTAACGTATTGAGACCATTTACTTTTCGATTTTATTGAAAAAGCATTCCACTTTTTGATTAAATTGACTCTACGAGTGCAGCAAAGAGGATATTTAATGAGGCGGATTTTGCTTTTATGGTTTTGCGCTGTACTCTACAGGTGACGATATGAATAGTGTTAATAGTATACGGTCAACTTTTCTGGATTTTTTTCATCTTAATGGACATAAAGTTCTTTCTTCTAGCCCTCTTGTTCCGCGTAATGATCCTACACTCATGTTTACAAATGCTGGAATGGTGCAGTTTAAAAATGTTTTTACTGGACTTGAACAGCCCCCTTATAAGCAGGCAGCAACGGCACAAAAATGTGTCCGGGCCGGTGGAAAGCATAACGATCTTGATAATGTTGGCTATACGGCACGCCATCATACATTTTTTGAAATGTTGGGTAATTTTTCTTTTGGTGATTATTTCAAAGAAGAAGCTATTTTTTTGGCATGGAATCTTTTAACAAAAGAATTTTGTCTTCCAAAAGAGAAATTGTTGGTGACAGTTTATCATAGTGATGATGTTGCTGCTGAACTTTGGCGTAGAATTTCAGGTCTTCCTGATGAAAAAATTATCCGTATTGCGACGACTGATAATTTTTGGGCGATGGGGGATGTTGGTCCTTGTGGTCCTTGTTCGGAGATTTTTTATGATCATGGTGATAAAATCTGGGGAGGGCCACCTGGAAGTGCTAATGAGGATGGTGATCGCTTTGTTGAGATTTGGAATCTGGTCTTCATGCAGTATGAGCAGGTAAGTAAGGCAGAGCGTATTGAATTGCCTCATCCTTCTATTGATACAGGTATGGGATTAGAGCGTATTGCTGCTGTTTTACAGGGCGTTCGTGATAATTATGATATTGATCTTTTTCGTGCACTAATCAGTGTATCACAAGAGATAACAGGTGTTGAAGCAACGGATGATTTTGTTGCGAGCCATCGCGTGATTGCTGATCATCTCCGCTCATGTGCATTTTTGATTGCTGATGGTATTCTTCCTTCTAATGAAGGACGGGGATATGTTTTACGTCGTATTATGCGTCGTGCTATGCGGCATGCGCATCTTCTTGGTGCTAAAGAGCCGTTGATGTGGCGTCTTTTGCCCGCTTTAATTTGCGAAATGGGACAAGCCTATCCTGAATTGGTGCGTGCTGAATCTTTGATTTCAGAGACTTTAAGGTTAGAAGAAACACGGTTTCGTAAAACTCTTGAACGAGGACTCGGTTTGTTGAATGAAGCAAGCAGCAATCTTCAAGAAGGGGATCATTTTAATGGTGAAGTTGCCTTCAAGCTTTATGATACCTATGGTTTTCCGCTTGATTTAACGCAGGATGTTTTGCGGCGTCGTGGAATATCTGTTGATGTTGATACCTTTGATAAAGCGATGGAGCGTCAAAAAGAGGAAGCGCGTGCCAATTGGTCTGGTTCTGGGGAAGCTGTAACAGAAAAGATCTGGTTTTTTGTTCGTGATAAAGTGGGGGCTACGGAATTTTTGGGTTATGGAACAGAGACGACTAAAGGCATTCTTACAGCTCTTGTGTGTGATGATAAACTGGTTGATCATATTTCTTCAGGTCAGAAAGCTATGCTTGTTGTCAATCAGACACCTTTTTATGGTGAATCTGGTGGGCAAATTGGTGATAGCGGTATCATTTCTGGTAAAAATTTTATTTTTGAGGTGCATGATACCCAAAGAAAAGGTGATGGTGTTTTTATCCATATTGGGGAGGTGAAATGTGGTCAGGCATCGAGGTCTGATTGTGTAGATTTAACAGTTGATGTTATTCGTCGTAAGAAAATCTGTGCGAATCATTCTGCTACCCATTTATTACATGAAGCTTTGCGTCAAGTTTTGGGATCTCATGTTACACAAAAAGGTTCTTTGGTATCGCCAGATCGGTTACGTTTTGATTTTTCTCATCCAAAATCCGTTTCACCAGAAGAATTGAAAAAAATAGAAGATTTAGCAAATGATATTGTTTTGCAAAATAGTGAGGTAACAACACAACTTATGCCCGTGGATGATGCCATTTCTGAAGGGGCAATGGCGTTGTTCGGTGAAAAATATGGTGATGAAGTTCGCGTTGTTTCTATGGGAAATCAGCTTGAACTAGGGAAACTAAAGAAGAATTGGTCAATTGAGCTTTGTGGCGGCACACATGTGAAGAGAACAGGGGATATTGGTTTAATTCATATTGTTTCTGAAAGCTCTGTGGCGGCTGGAGTTCGTCGTATCGAAGCTTTAACAGGGAAAGCTGCACGCCTCCATCTAAACCGCCAAGATGAGCGAATCCATGAAATTGCTAATCTTTTAAAAACTTCTTCTGCTGATATAGAAGAACGTGTTCGGATTCTACTTGATGATCGTCGTAAACTTGACAAAGAATTGAATGATGCACGCAAGAAAATTGCTTTGAATGGTGGGGATATGAAAAATGGTCAAGAAGATATTACCGTCATCAATGGTATTTCTTTTATGGGGCGTGTTATGAGAAATATTTCACCACGGGATTTGAAAGCATTTGTGGATTCTGGAAAGAAGCAGATTGGATCTGGAGTAGTCGTTTTCATCTGTGTTTCAGAGGATGGCAAGGGGAGTGCTGCTGTTGGCGTTACTGATGATTTGACGGATAAGTTGAATGCTGTTGATTTGGTGCGTATTGTTTCAGGTATTCTTGGTGGTCAAGGTGGTGGTGGTCGTCCTGACATGGCGCAAGCTGGTGGACCTGAAGGGAATAAGGCTAATGAAGCACTTGCAGCGTTAAAAGCTTTTCTTGAAGGATAATTTCTGATTTATTATTCGGTTACTTAGCTTCGAGATTTTTTAAAGAGAGGGGATTTACACCTCTTTCTTCAAGGTGGAGCGTTTATTTTATGACGCCATGGCTTCATGTAATGAAAACACATTTTCATCTTCTCCTATTGCTGGTTGCTCGATTGTTAAACCGCTAGCTTTTAAGAGTTTGTAGAAGCGTCCGCCTTTATTTATCAGTTCTTGAAAGCTTCCTTTTTCAATTAAGTGACCATGTTCTAGAAAGAGCACAAGATCAGCATTGCGTATTGTCGAAAGGCGATGTGCTATAATAAAAGTAGTGCGGTTGTGACTTATACTTTCAAGGGCATCTTTAACGCGTGCCTCTGTTTCGACGTCAAGAGCACTGGTTGCTTCATCTAGAATGAGGATGGGTGCATTTTTTAAAACAGCGCGCGCAATTGCTAAGCGTTGTTTTTCTCCACCTGACAGTTGAGAACCTCGCTCGCCGACTATTGTGTCATAACGATTGTTTTTTTTCAAAATAAAATCATGGGCTGCTGCTATTTTTGCTGCTTCATAAAGTTCCTCACCTGTTGCAGTCGCTCTTCCTATCGAGATGTTGTCGTGAATAGTTCGATTGAAAAGGCCGGCGTCTTGAAATACTGTTGCTAAAGATTTGCGTAAAGATTCGCGATTAACAGAGCGTATATTTATTCCATCAATGGAGATATGTCCAAATGTGGGGTCATACACGCGTTGCAACAAGTTTATTAATGTTGTTTTTCCTGCACCTGTTGGTCCTACAATTGCAACGGTTTGCCCTGCCTTAATTTCAAATGAAATGTCAAAAAGACCTTGAGAAGAATTTGGAAATTTATAGGTAACGTGATGAAATTGTATTGCACCCTTAACATTTTGGAGGGAAGGAAAGCTTTCAGGTTCGTTAATATGAAAGGTTGAGTCTTCCATTTCAAAGAATTCTTGTAGTTTTGCTTGTGAAGACGCCGCTAAATTAATAAAATTGCTCATTTGATCTAGACGACTAATCATTAATTGTGCAAATCCGACAAAAGCAACAACTTCACCCATACGTAATTGGCCTTTTGCTACAAAAAATGCTCCAAGCAAAAAGACACATACTATTGAAACGGTTGAAGCCATTCGGTTTAAGCCACTTGCCAGCGCCCACCAATTAAGAACAGGGTTTTGTGCTTGAAGAAGATCGTTTGTATGTTGTTTCAGTGTTAAAGTTTCTTCCTTTATTCGGTTATAGCTTTGTACAATGGAAACGTTAGAGATTGAATCACTGACATGTTTACACACATTATGGTGATAGCATTCTACAGCGGCTTGTCCGTCTTTTGTTTTTCGCATTACTAGACGTGCAATTAATAGATAGATGATGGCGAGAACAACCAAGACTGTTGAAAGGCGCCAATTCATGTTAAAGGATATGGGGATGAGAGCCAATAACGCCACAAAAGTTGAGAGATGTTGACGCATAAAATCAAGCCATATGGTTGACATGGAGTCTATGGCGCGCAAGAGTGTGTGAAGGGCGTTAGAGGTTCCACGCTGTTGGTGCCAAATTAGGGGCATGGCAATAATACGCTCAAAGGATTCCGTTAAAACAGTTAAACGGCGCCTATGTGCTAAGCGATCAGCTCCACGGGCAACAAGAACATAAGCAATAATATTAGAGAGTCCGAAACATACCCAAATCGTGAGAGTCAGAACAATATCTGACTTTTCAGCAATGGAATCAATGACGTGTCCAAATAAAATAGGTTCTGCAATGGTGATAACAGCCAATACAACATTAGCGGTACAGATTAAAACAGATGTCTTTTTTTCTCTGCTCAGATAGTTGAGAACACGTGCATAAATTTTGAATAAGGACACAGATAATATCTCCAATGGCTACCGCAAGTATACAGGGCTATAATTTTCGTAAATCTAATCTTTGAGCTAATAAAATTTAAACAATAAGAAAATGCAATTTTGGATACGAATTGTAATGTGGTGTGATAAAGCCAATTCTAGAAGATATGGATTTTTGTGTTTATAAAGATGAAGTATAAAAACTGGTAAATAAAATTAAATTATATTGGCAAGGGTACTTTCATGGTCGGCGTAGAAGTAAAAAAGGTTGTGACAGATGAAAACGGAATGCGCTTAGATCGCTGGTTTAAAGTGCATTATCCAGGACTCGGGTTTGGGCATTTACAAAAGTTGCTACGTTCTGGTCAGATACGGGTTAATGGTGGACGTGTTAAAGCCGATACGCGTCTTTTAGTGGGGCAATCTGTTCGTGTGCCGCCTCTGCCTGTTAATGACAAGGAGAGTTTTCCTGTAACGGATAAAACACTCCGTGGACAGGATGATGAGTCCGTTTTAAAAAAAATGCTGCTCTATGAAGATTCAAAGATTTTTGTTTTTAATAAACCTGCAGGTTTATCTGTACAAGGTGGCTCTGGCTTGACTCGCCATGTTGATAGTATGCTCGAGGTTTGGCGCAATAAAAAAGGTGAAAAACCACGTTTGGTTCATCGTCTTGATCGTGAAACATCGGGTGTGCTCGTTGTTGCTCGATCAAGAGGGGCTGCACAGGCTTTAACTGCTGCTTTTAGGGCGCGGGAAACAAAAAAAACTTATTGGGCATTGGTACGAGGTGTTCCTAGAAAAAAACAGGATAAAATTTCAACATGGATGGTCAAGGAAGTAACCGAGCAGGGTGATAAAATGCGTGTTTGTGAACATGGGGAACCAGATTCTAACCATGCAGTTTCCTACTATCGCGTTTTAGATACTAGAGGGAAAACTCTTTCGTGGCTTGAAATGGAACCTTATACGGGGAGAACACATCAGCTGCGTGTGCATGCTGCCCATATAGATCACCCTATCATTGGCGATTCAAAATATTTTTTTTCTGATAGTAATTGGGAATTACCAGGGGGAATTCAAAACCGGCTTCACCTTCATGCACGTCGTATTCGTATTCCTCATCCTTCAGGAGGGTTATTGAATGTTGTCGCACCTTTGCCTCCTCATATGGTACAAAGCTTTAATCTTTTGGCTTTTAATGAGAATGATGGAGAAGCAGAAATGGAATAAGAGAAAAACTTTTACAGTTTGTTCTTTTTGATTTGTGCAAATTTTGTATGATTTAGTAAGGTGTAGTATAATTTGTTATGAAGAGGGCTTTTGCTAAGCTGCCCACCATTACAAATTATGTTTTTTGGTTATGAATTTGGCGAATATCATTTACAATTTTTCTACAGTTTCTTTATCCTATTATGCCGTAAAACACTACCGTTTAGGGCTTGATATCAGGCGGAGGAAACTTTGTGCAGAGGGGATGGATATGTTAAACGAATGAGTGAGGCACCCTTGCGGATATTTAGTAAGGTAGGATGGTGAGTAAAATGCACTGCTCCATAGTCTTTTGGGTGATCGAGCATTTTTCTTCTTTAACATTCTGTTAGAAACACCTTATAAGCTGTTGACGAGTATAGATATTGCTACTTTAAGTAAGTATTTAATTTGATCAATATAATGAGCCAACGGAAATAAACGCTCCCTCAAAATAGGAAAACATAGTCTCAATTTTTTATACTTTTTGTTAAGGCAGAATTATAATTTAAATTTGCATTCACATATATTGTTTAAAATACCAATTTGAAGTACAGATACCAAAAATAAAAACTCGATCCATTGTTGTTCATTCTATTCTGCATATTTTAGCAATTCAGTCACATAATTTAAAGAATAGAGATTGTGCAGTTTGAAAAGAATACTTTTATCTATGCAATTACCCCTGCGGATACTAACTGTGTAGATTCTGCTCAATGATGTTTTGACAATCATAATCAAAATATTTCTTCCGCACGTAATAACTTTGATAAAATTAAAACTGTAGCTACTGGTCTTGTTCCGCAGTTTCTTCTTCTAGAAAAAACTAAAGTGGACTTAATTACAGTGCGTATTATGCTATAAAATCGTTCAAAGTTTTGGGAAGAAGTATTTGATTTTGTTCTATTAGAACGCATATTTCGTTATCCAAAAGGTTCTGGTCAGCATATGACGTTCGATGTTGGTACAGGTATCTTACTTTTTGAAATATTGATGTGTAACAAAGCATTGATTGAAATGGGGTGAAGTTATTTTCAATCTGATTTGGAGCGTCTTAAAGAAGTAATATCATTGATAATCGTAGATATAGAAGTACTTGAAGCATTGGATAATGACGCTTATTTAGCAGGTGCTAAAGATTATATCCAAAATAACCTTTAGAAACCAAAAACCCCAAAGTCATGATTTAATTTTTCAACATCATATTATGCGCGGCGAGTGATTGGAGGGTTAAATCATTGAGTTTTTTAAAAGGACGGTTATTATTATTTACTTTTACCATTCTAGCGCTGTTTTCTATAGGTTGGTTATTATCTAAGAATTTGGTTAGCAGTATACCGGTAGTACATGCAATTGAACTTAGGTTATGTGCTACTGCTGCGGCCTTATGGTTGATCGCAGTATTTCGTGAGAAAGCCGTTTTAAAATCATTACCATTGCTTGCAATGATACCTTCTTTTTTAATTCTATTAGTGTTAGGATTCTCGCTGTATTTTGTATGCAGCTTCGGTGCCTTAAAGTCGCTCAAAGCCAGTGATTTAATTATGGTGCTCGCTACTATTTCAGGTATTACCTATATATTGGATGCGCTGACTAATGGCCTTGAGGTCTCATGGATGAAGCTTAGCGGTGTGATAATTGTTAGTGTAGCAGCTGTAGCATTCAATATAAACAGGAGGGTAGATATTATAGTCTGATAGGGATAGGTCTTGCTTTAACAGCAGTACTTTACTTACTCTCTTTATGATTTTTTTAAACAGTATCCCAAAAATTTACCTTTACTAACCGCACTGGCTTGGATTACTATAATTTCTGCAGCATCATTTATACCATTATTCATTTTTTATTCTTCCCCACTGTTACATATTTAAGTTATAAGACATGTTTAACATATTGATTTTAAAATATTTTTATCGTAACCAGGTTACGTATTGCAGCAAAAAGTTTTAGCCGAAGGAGGCATATTATACGCCAATACTATCGGTGTATCAGCTCTTTTTGCAGTCGTAGCATGTGAATGGGTAACCGACTTGAGCACCTCTCTAAGCGCTATCAAAATAATTGCTATGATTGTCAGTTGTTATAGAAATGATACTCTTACTTATAGATGCATCAAAAGTATCTGGATGGCAACTGAAACACCGTTCCAAAAATTCTAAATTATAAGGGAAAGAACTGGCGTTAGTGTGTCAGCGTAATGCAAAAATACCCTTTATATTTGAAGCTGCAAAAGCAGCTAACATCGAATTAGTAATGATTTATGATATCGCTGAAAATGCACCTATTCAGCTACATGCAGCAGTAATTTCAACTTGGTAATTTCCTGTTTTTGATAATCTAGAGTTAGCTCTAGATGCTTTTGCAGTCGGAGTGAAAGAATGCAATATTGGTGGGATTGTGATTCTTTGCAAAGAAGTCACCATACGGACAGCTTTAGCTGCAAAAAAATCAATACTTCCAGTATTGAGCTAAAAGTAGCGGCATTGACCCGAAACAAATATGTAATGCGTCAAGCTTTTGCTAAAGCAGGGCTGAGAACATCAAGATTTTTTTATGTAGATAATCCGGAAATTTATCATAAGCCCATGCTTTAGGCTGTCTGCTAGTCATTAAACCCATTTTTGGAGCTAGGTAGTATAGGCATAATGTTAGCTAAAAGTTCTGAAAAATTTCCTGATCTCATCAAAGCGGTATGGAATGTTCAGTATAAAGATATGGCACGTTTCAACTATAACAATAAATCTGTAGGGTTAGTAGTAGAACAATATTTACCAGGAAAAGAGTTTGTTACGGAATGCTTTGTCGATACAGCAGGTGTGCATATTTTGGCCGTTGGAGATAAGGAATAGCCTGAAGAACCATGGTTGGAAGAAACAATTTATCGTAAACGCTGTGATATAGATGATCCTTTAATTATTGCTTTATGTGAGGCTGTATGTTCTGGGATTAAAGCTCTTGGTATAAACATGGGAGCTGCCCATGTAGAGTTACGCTTAGATACTAATAACTTACCTTATGTATGTAATTGAGATTGGCGCTCGTATAGGTGAGTCAGGTGTTTACCATTTTAATGTGGAGCAATGTACAGGAATTTTATTTGGAAAACTATGTATGAACGCTGCTTTAGCCGAACAAAGCTTAGAACTTCCCGATGTACTTCCAGCTGAAAAAGTAGCGGCAAATTACATTATTCCTCTTCGTGGTCATGGAAGGTTTTCTGAATTTTCAGGCCTAGATAAGGTTGCACAGAATCCACTAACTGCTAGAATTATCATTTTCTTTGAAACCGATCATATTTCACCACCTCCACCAGCATACAGTGGATATCCTGGTTTCATTTTCTCTGTTTATACCTCAAACGAAGAAGTCCGCGATTATCATAAATGGCTTGATGAAACCTTCAGCATCATATGGAAAGGCCACGTTTATCAATAGCTCAATAGATATATTTCCTCTTACCCTTTAACTTTGATATAAATCTTATTGATACAGACAGAGCCCTAATGCGGTTTTCTAAAATTTCGCAAACACTTTGGGCAGCAATGGTGGAATGGAAAATTTCTTCAAATTCAACATATTAGGTTTTTAAATCAAGACAAATATTTAAAAAATATTTTAACAGTTGTTGCTGAATATAAACAAGGCATTCACCATTGTCTTGTTTGTAAAAAAGACATGAAATATACTCTTAAATCAGATTGATGCTGGTAAAATTTTTCCTTCTTTAGGCGGAAAAGGAGGTCAAATTAAACCTCATTGAAATACACAAAAACTTGAACAATCAGTTGATTTTTGAAAATATCAGAGGAAAACGTTAAATAATATGCGTGAAATTTTGCATCATTTTAATAGGCCATTGAGTAAAAATAACTCCGTTCAGAAGGACCAGAATCTTTCATGCCAGTTACTCCCTAGACGATTTTATAAAGAAGTGAAGATCGCTTGCGAAGAGAGGGGATTTTCTCTCTTATTGGATGGATGTCCAGTCAAAACGCCGGCAAGACGGCCTTTTCTTGTGCCAAAAGAAGCATGTGCTGTATTAGTAGCAAAGGAGTTTGAAAGCCAAAAACAAGTTATTGATCCACTAAAAATGCCAATTACGCGCCTTATTAATACTGTTATTGATGGCGTAGCTGACGATATGCAAGTTATTTTCGAGGATTTATTGCGTTTTGTTGCATGTGATATGATTTTTTATCGTGCACAAACACCGAAAGAGCTCGTGCAACGACAATGTGAACAGTGGGATCCATTACTTGATTGGGCAGAAGAAAAACTTGACGCACGTTTTCATTTGACACAAGGCCTTATGCATATTGAACAACCGTGGGAAGCCATTCAAGCGGTGAGTCATTATTTGCGCAAAGTGGAGTCGCCTTATATTCTTGCCGCGCTTCATATGATGACAACTTTAACAGGATCAGCTCTTATTGCTCTTGCTTTTACCGCTGGAAAAATTGATGCAGATCATGCTTTTGATATTGCACATTTAGATGAAGATTGGATGATAGAACAATGGGGCATTGATGAGGAAGCCATAGCACGCCGTGATCACAAGAAAACTGAATTTAATGCTGCTGCTACAATTATTACAACTTGTTTTTAAAGAAAAATTTCCTTTTATTTATGTACACATTTTTTCCAATCATAGTATTTTTGTGATTTTCTGGGGATTAACTTTTATTTTTTCAAGTCCAGGAAATGCTTCAGTGGTTATGTTTAAGATTGCTTCGTCGTTCCCACGGATAAAATACCACTGGTTATTATAAAAAAGGGCAATAACCTCAGTTTGAATAGAGCATTTTTTCCCAGCATTTGTTGCGGTTACAAATTCTACAGGTATAACAAAATAAGGAATACCATTATCAAGCTTGCCTTCACGTTTTTGTTTTTGGTCAATGTGAATACTTTCAATTTTATAATTTTCTGCCAATTGTTCTATTTGTTTTTTCATGATTTGTTGGAATTGTGGTTTGCTGAGATTTTTTTTGGCAGTTAAACTATTGATGATTTGGGGAGGGATAGCATTTAAGATGGCATTTGCATCAGCATTTTTAATCGCTTTGCTGTAAGCAAAAGCTGCTTTTTCAAGGGTTATAAGTTTTTGACCTGCAATTGTATAAGCTTGGGTTGTTGATAGAATAAAAGCAATACATAAAAGAATGGGAGAAAGGGGACGAATTCGCAGCATTACAAGCCTTTTTAATTGATTTGAATGGATTCAACTAAACTTATAAAGGAAAAGCACACGAGCAAAAAGTCACTTATGCTCGTGGATGAGGAGAATATCCACAAAAATGGAGGTTAATACCTCCATTTTTAAATCAAAAAGAGGGATCTATCATTCTTTAAACAGAATAGTACATATCAAATTCGACGGGATGGGGAGTCGTTTCACAGCGTAAAACTTCTTGCATTTTTATTTGAATGAAGGAATTAATCTGGTCATCATCAAAAACATCACCGGCTTTAAGAAAACCACGATCTTTATCAAGCGCTTCAAGTGCTTCGCGTAGACTTCTTGAGACTGTGGGAATGTCTTTGAGCTCTTTTAAGGGAAGATCGTAAAGATCTTTATCCATAGCCTGTCCAGGATGAATTTTATTTTTGATTCCATCAAGACCAGCCATTAAGAGTGCTGCAAATGCCAGATAGGGATTTGCTGTTGGATCTGGAAAACGCACTTCTACGCGTTTTGAATTTGGAGAAGAGCTCATTGGAATACGGCAAGATGCAGAACGATTGCGTGCAGAATAAGCAAGAAGGACAGGTGCTTCATAACCTGGTACTAAACGCTTATAGGAGTTTGTGGATGGATTAGTGAAGGCGTTGATTGCTTTGGCGTGCTTAATAACACCACCGATGAAGAATAAGCAGGTTTCTGATAGTCCGGCATATTCATTTCCTGCAAAAATTGGTTTACCATCTTTCCAAATGGATATATGAACATGCATGCCTGAGCCGTTATCACCAAAAACTGGTTTTGGCATGAACGTTGCTGTCTTTCCATAGCTGTTTGCTATTTGATGTACGACATATTTAAAAATTTGCATCTTATCAGCTTCGCGAACGAGGGTATCAAAGCGAATACCCAATTCATGCTGACCTGCTGCTACTTCGTGATGATGCTTCTCAACTTGGACACCCATATCTTTCAGTGCTGTGAGCATTTCTGAGCGCATATCTTGGCAGGAATCGATAGGGGGGACAGGAAGATATCCTCCCTTCATTCGTGGGCGATGACCGAGGTTGCCCGTTTCATATTCCGTATCATCATTGGATGGAAGTTCACTGGAATCGAGCTTAAATCCTGTATTGTAAGGATCAGTTTTATATCGCACATCATCAAAGATAAAAAATTCCGCTTCTGGTCCTACATTGATTGTATCTCCGATTCCCAAAGATTTCATATACACTTCAGCTCTCTTGGCGATAGAACGAGGATCCCTACGATAAAACTCTCCAGAAACAGGATCAAGTACGTCACAAAATATGATCAAAGTGGATTGAGCAAAAAAAGGATCGATATGTGCTGTCTCTGGATCTGGCATTAAAACCATATCAGATTCATTAATTGTTTTCCATCCGGAAATTGAAGAACCATCAAACATAACGCCATCGCTAAATGTATTTTCGCTGATTTCTGCGATATCCATTGTGAGGTGGTGCAACTTTCCTCGTGGATCGGTAAAACGTAAATCGACAAAACGGATTTCGTTATCTGCAATCTGTTTGATAATATCTGATGCGGTTATCATATTCAATTTCCTTAATTGGATTGAGGTGGATAAAAACGGTAAAAAATTTTGTCATTATTTGTTAAAGGGCATCGATCCCAGATTCGTCAGTGTCGATACGAATGGCATCATCAATGGAAAAAACAAATATTTTCCCATCTCCGATATGTTTTGTTTGAGCTGCTTTACGTATTGTATCAACGGTTTGTTTCAGTTTTTCATCAGCAACGACAATTTCAATCTTTACTTTAGGTAGAAAATCAACAACATATTGAGCGCCGCGATAAAGTTCTGTATGTTCTTTTTGACGACCAAAACCTTTTGCTTCTGTTACTGTAATACCGTGTAAGCCAATTTTTTGAAGCGCTTCTTTCACTTCATCAAGTTTGAAAGGTTTTATAATGGCTTCAATTTTCTTCATGCTGAAATTATCTCCAACGTTATTTTTTCTTTTTAAACTGCACCACATTATATTGACAACTATAAGATGTCCAACGGATACTTTGTGCACAAAAAGTCAAAAATTATGTTACTAGATATTCTTTGGAGAAAGTTTCTCTTGTAGCATAAAGTGAAGTGCTTTTTTCTTCGGGAAGGAACCTACATGGCTTATAAAGAATAAAAAATAATACAATAATAAGAGACATTTGGTTTTCCTTTTTCTTATTGTACTGCAGTGTCCTTTATAAGAAGAGTGGCTTTAGAAGGGATTTTATAAAGGTTGGCGCAGTAAAATTTTTCTCAGAAATTTTCCTGTATAGGAAGTAGGAATATTGATGATATCTTCAGGACGCCCAGCTGCAACAATTTCACCGCCACGGTCTCCACCTTCTGGTCCTAAATCAATAATCCAGTCGGCTGTCTTTATGACTTCAAGATTATGTTCAATGACTACAACTGTATTACCTTGCTCGACGAGTTCATGCAGCACTTCGAGGAGTTTGGAAATATCATGAAAATGCAAACCCGTTGTTGGTTCATCCAAAATATAGAGTGTACGCCCTGTTGTTTTGCGTGAAAGTTCTTTAGCGAGTTTTACACGTTGAGCTTCACCACCAGAAAGTGTTGTAGCTTGTTGTCCCACTTTGATATAGCCAAGGCCAACTTTACTGAGAGTCTTCATTTTATTGTGAATGGTGGGAACGGCTTGAAAAAATTCTTCGGCCTTTTCGATTGTCATATCCAAAATATCGGCGATGGACTGTTCTTTAAATTTTACTTCAAGTGTTTCTCTATTATAACGTTTTCCTTGGCAGACATCGCAAGTAACATAAACATCAGGTAAAAAGTGCATTTCAATTTTGATGACTCCATCACCTTGACATGCTTCGCAGCGGCCTCCCTTAACATTAAATGAAAAACGTCCTGCTTTATAACCACGGGCTTTTGATTCTGGAAGTTCTGCAAACCATTCGCGAATCGGAGTAAATGTGCCCGTGTAGGTTGCTGGATTAGAACGTGGGGTGCGTCCAATAGGTGCTTGGTTGATATCAATGACCTTATCAAGAAAATCTAATCCTTCAATTTTATCATAGCTTGCGGGGCTATGATAACTTCCCATGATATGATGTGATGCCGCTTTAAAAAGAGTTTCAATAAGGAATGTTGATTTTCCTCCACCTGAAACGCCAGTTATGCATGTGAAGGTTCCAAGAGGAATATCAGCACTGATATTTTTGAGATTATTTCCTCTGGCTCCGATGACTCTGAGTTTTTTCGATTTTGATATTTTGCGTCGTTTAGCAGGCATTGGAACAGCCATTTTTCCTGAAAGATATTGTCCCGTAAGAGAATATGGATTACCCATGATTTCCTGTGGTGTACCTTGCGCTATGATTTCTCCACCATGAACACCTGCGGCAGGGCCAATATCAACGACATGGTCTGCGGTTAGAATGGCATCTTCATCATGTTCAACAACGATAACTGTATTGCCAAGATCACGCAGATGATGCAGCATTTTCAGAAGACGTTCATTATCACGTTGGTGTAAACCAATAGATGGTTCATCTAAAATATAAAGGACACCTGTAAGGCCAGAACCAATTTGAGAGGCTAACCGAATACGTTGACTTTCTCCTCCTGAAAGAGTGCCTGAACTTCGAGATAAGGTAAGATATTCGAGTCCTACATGATTTAAAAAGGCTAAGCGTTCACGAATTTCTTTTAAAATACGCACTGCGATGTTACGTTGTTTTTCAGTCAGATATTGATGAATATTGGCAAACCAATCATCTGCTTTTGAAATAGAAAGTTCTGATATTTGTCCAATATGCATTCCGTGGATTTTTACAGCTAGCGCTTCTGGTTTTAGACGATAACCATGACAAGCCGGACAGGATGAAGAAGACATATAACGCTCGATTTCTTCACGTAACCATGTAGAATCGGTTTCTTTCCATCGCCGCTCCATGTGGGGGATGATTCCTTCAAAGTGTTGAGTCCTTTTACACGAACCTGAATCATTTTTATAGGTAAAGAAGATTTCTTTGCTTTTTGTACCATAGAGAATAGCGTGTTGCGCTTCATCTGAGAGCACACACCATTTATCCGTAAGTTTAAATCCATAAACTTTGCTCAATGATTCTAAGGTTTGGTTATAATATAGTAAAGATAATTTAGACCAAGGTGCAATTGCACCATCTTTTAAGGTAACATTTTTATTTGGCACGATTTTTATCGGGTCTACTGCTTTTTTGATGCCAAGCCCGTCGCAGAGAGGACAAGCGCCAAAAGGATTATTGAATGAAAACAGACGTGGTTCAATTTCAGGGATAGAAAATCCAGAGATGGGACAGGAAAATTTTTCTGAAAAAATAAACCGTTTGTGTGTTTCATTTTTTGATTTATGAACAGATTCTTTTGTGGTTTCATTTTGTGCTAAGGGTTGATCAGCCATTTCAGCGACCGCGATTCCATTTGCTAGGCGTAAACAGGTTTCTATACTGTCTGCTAAGCGAGGGGCAATGTCACTATGTACAACAATGCGGTCTACTACTACATCTACGTCATGTTTATATTTTTTATCAAGAGGAGGAATATCAGGAATTTCATAAAATTTTCCATCAACTTTAGCACGTTGAAATCCTTTTTTTAAAAGCTCTATCAATTCTTTTTTATATTCTCCCTTTCGTCCTCGGATGAGAGGGGCCATAATAAAAATTCGTGTACCTTCTGGTATGGACATAATTTGATCAACCATTTGGCTTACCGTTTGACTTTTAATAGGAAGTCCCGTAGCAGGGGAGTGAGGGACGCCAATACGTGCAAAGAGGAGGCGCATATAATCATGAATTTCAGTGACGGTTCCTACCGTTGAACGAGGGTTGCGGATGGTTGTTTTTTGTTCAATGGAGATGGCTGGGGAAAGACCATCTATTCTATCAACGTCCGGTTTTTGCATCACTTCCAGAAATTGGCGTGCGTAGGCAGAGAGACTTTCAACATAGCGGCGTTGACCTTCGGCGTAAATTGTATCAAAAGCTAAGGATGATTTACCTGATCCAGAAAGTCCCGTGATAACAATCAGTTTGTCACGAGGGAGATCGATATCAATGTTTTTAAGATTATGCTCACGCGCACCGCGAACGGATATGTATTTTTGATGAGTCATATTTTATCCTTGCAAAATACGAAAATTGAGCACCTAAAATAGAATAAAACTGTTTTTTAGAATTACAACGTGTTTAATTGCTCTAACGAAGTTAAAATACAAGTTCTGTGGAAAGTAAAATGTAGGGAAAAGCTTTTTATTCTCTGATGATGGAATAAACTATGCGTTATGATCATCTTTTGTTATAATTAAATCTTATAGTATCTTAAGAGAAGATAGCAAAATCCATATTTAGGATTAACTACGGATATGCAAATGAAAAGGTCAGGATGGTAATGACTGCTATACAACAAAGAGTGTTCGCGAATTAAAATTTTGGAGTTTATGCAATGGCTGGTAGCCTTAATAAAGTTATTTTGATCGGTAATCTTGGTGCGGATCCTGATATCCGCCGTTTAAACTCTGGTGACCAAGTAGCGAATTTGCGCATCGCTACTTCAGAAAGTTGGCGTGATCGTAATACTAATGAGCGAAGAGAACGAACAGAATGGCATAGTGTTGTTATTTTTAATGAAAACCTTATCAGAATTGTGGAGCAATATTTAAAAAAAGGAAGCAAAATCTATATTGAAGGTCAGTTGCAAACACGCAAATGGCAAGATCAAAATGGGAATGATCGTTATACAACAGAAATTGTTTTGCAAAAATACCGTGGTGAATTGCAAATGCTTGATGGACGTGGAGTTGCTGGTGGAGAGCAAATGCCAGGAATCAATCAAGCAAGCGGAAGTTATGGTAGTAGTAGTTTTGGTGACAGTAACTCAGATCAGAGGGGTGGTTTTGGTCAAAATGATAGCAAATTAGAAGAGAGTTTTTCACATAAATTAGATGATGATGTTCCTTTTTGATAATCTTTAAGGCGTGTCATTATTATCGCTTTTTTGGTTTCCGTTTTTTTTAAATTCAGCAAAGTATATTTTATTCATTTTATCTATGATTTTTAAAGATGAATAAATAACATGTTGAAAGTTATTATTAAATTTCTTTTCTGTCGTGGGAGAGAAATTGGCATTTTAGTGTATTTTCGATATAAACAAATTAAAGTGATTCTTTTTTGAAAGTCTTGAAGCTGTGACCGATCTTACTCCACTACCAGAACGTGATGTGCTGACCGGTATTGAACCAGTCAGTATTATTGATGAAATGCAACGCTCCTATCTCGATTATGCGATGAGCGTGATTGTTTCCCGTGCGCTTCCGGATGTACGTGATGGTCTTAAACCTGTTCATCGGCGTATTCTTCACGCCATGAATGAGATGGGGCTTTCTTTCAATAAACCGTATCGTAAATCTGCAGGTGTTGTTGGTGAAGTTATGGGGAAATTTCATCCTCATGGGGATGCTTCAATTTATGATGCATTGGTGCGTATGGCACAAGACTTTTCTTTGAGAAATCCGTTGATTGATGGTCAAGGAAATTTTGGTTCTGTTGATGGTGATCCACCTGCGGCGATGCGCTATACAGAATGTCGTTTGGAAAAAGTTTCACAAGAGCTTTTAGCCGATATTGATAAAGATACTGTTGATTTTCAAGATAATTACGACGGGCGTGAGCGTGAACCAGTAGTCTTACCAGCACGTTTCCCTAATCTTTTGGTCAACGGGTCAGGTGGTATTGCTGTAGGGATGGCAACCAATATTCCTCCCCATAATCTTGCTGAAGTCATTAATGCTTGTATCGCCTTGATTGATAATCCCAATATAACGCTTGATAAAATAATTGAAATTATTCCTGGTCCTGATTTTCCTACTGGTGGTATTATCCTTGGCCATTCCGGTGTCCGTTCTGCTTATGAAACAGGGCGCGGTTCAATCATTATGCGTGCTAAGGTTGATATTGAAGAAATTCGCAGTGGTCGACAGGCAATCATTGTAAGTGAAATACCTTATCAAGTTAATAAAGCGACGATGGTTGAGAAAATGGCCGAATTGGTGCGCGATAAACGCATTGAAGGAATCTCTGATTTGCGTGACGAATCTGATCGTGATGGATATCGCGTCGTTATTGAGCTTAAGAAGGATGTTGTTGCGGAAGTTGTTTTGAACCAATTGTATCGTTATACGCCGCTGCAAACTTCTTTTGGTTGTAATATGGTTGCGTTGAATGGGGGAAAACCTGAGCAGATGACGTTGCTTGATATGCTTCGTGCATTTGTTTCTTTTCGAGAAGAGATTGTAAGTCGACGAACAAAATATCTTTTGCGTAAAGCGCGTGAACGTGCGCATGTTTTGGTTGGTCTTGCACTTGCTGTTGCCAATATCGATGAAATTATAGCGCTCATTCGCAAAGCTCCTGATCCACAGACAGCGCGTTCACAATTAATGGAACGACGTTGGCCGGCTGCTGATGTGGCATCTTTGATTAAGCTTATTGATGATCCCCGTCATATTATTCATAGAGATAGTACTTATAATTTATCTGAAGAACAGGCGCGCGCTATTTTGGAATTGCGCTTACAAAGGTTGACGGCGCTTGGGCGTGATGAAATTGCTGATGAATTGAATAAAATTGGAGTGGATATTGCTGATTATCTTCATATTTTGGCATCACGTTTACGTATCATGGGCATTGTTAAGGATGAGCTAAATGCTCTTCGTGAGGAGTTTGCAACGCCCCGACGCACCATATTTGGTTTTGGTAGTGCTGAGATGGAGTGCGAAGATCTGATCGCGCCGGAAGATATGGTGGTAACGGTTAGTCATAGTGGTTATATTAAGCGTGTACCTCTCAATACATATCGTGCGCAGCGGCGTGGTGGTAAGGGGCGTTCTGGTATGTCCACGAAGGATGAGGATTTTGTAACTCGTTTGTTTGTGGTTAATACGCATACACCGGTTCTTTTCTTTTCGTCGCGTGGGATTGTCTACAAGGAGAAAGTTTGGCGTTTACCACTTGGTACGCCGCAGTCGCGTGGGCGAGCTCTGATCAATATGCTTCCCTTACAGCAAGGTGAGAGAATAACGACTATTATGCCTTTGCCAGAAGGTGAGGCGAGTTGGAGTGCGTTGGATGTTATGTTCGCAACGACGCGTGGAACTGTGCGTCGTAATAAATTATCAGATTTTGTCCAGGTTAATCGTAATGGAAAAATTGCAATGAAACTTGATGAAGAAGGAGATGAAATCCTTTCTGTAGAAACTTGTACAGAACATGATGATGTTGTTTTAACAACGGCTAATGGACAATGTATTCGTTTTCCGGTTGTTGATGTTCGTGTATTTGCAGGGCGTAATTCGGTGGGAGTGCGTGGTATTAATTTGGCTAACGGTGATAAAGTTATTTCAATGACTATTCTAGAGCATGTCGAGGCAACGTCGATTGAGCGTTCTGCTTATGTCAAACGTGTGATGAATGAACGGCGTTCTGCTGGTGCAGATGCTGAAGATATTGTAACTCTTGATGGAGATGACGAGGAAACAGAAACAGAGTTAACAGATGAACGCTATGCGGAACTTAATGCTCGTGAGCAAATGCTTTTGACAGTTAGTGAATTTGGTTATGGAAAACGATCTTCTTCATATGAATTTCGGATTTCGGGACGTGGTGGAAAAGGAATACGTGCAACAGATCCGTCTAAGACGTCTGAAATTGGTAAGTTGGTAGCGGCTTTTCCAGTGAAAGCACAAGATCAAATTATGTTGGTATCAAATGGTGGGCAGCTTATTCGCGTTCCTGTTGATGGTATTCGTATAGCTGGTCGCTCGACCAAGGGAGTGACAATTTTCAATACAGCTGAGGGTGAAAAAGTTGTATCGGTTGAACGTATTTCTGAATCTGAAGATGATGATAACCAATTAGATGATGAAACTGGAGGATATTTTGATGCGGTTGATGTGAGCATAGAGAAATAATTCTGAAGGAGGGGCGGAGTAAAACAATGAAAATTGCTCTTTATGCAGGTTCTTTTGATCCTCTTACAAATGGTCATCTTGATGTTTTGCGAGGCAGTCTCGTTTTGGCCGATAAGGTGATTGTGGCTATAGGTGTGCAGGCTAAAAAAAAAGCACTTTTTAGTTTTGAAGAGCGTGCCGATTTAATTGCTGAGGTAGGGAAGGACTTGTTAAATATAGGTTCTGATAGGTTGCAGGTTCTTTCATTTAATACTCTTTTGATTGATAAAGCTCATGAGATTGGTGCTTCATTTCTTATTCGCGGATTGCGTGATGGTACTGACCTTGATTATGAGATGCAGATGGCGGGAATGAATGGAATCATGGCTCCTGAATTGCAAACTGTCTTTTTGCCAGCGAGTGTTTCTGGGCGTGCGATAACTTCCACATTAGTGCGCCAGATTGCCTCTATGGGAGGTGATGTTGCACCCTTTGTACCCCCAAATGTTGCCCGAGCTTTGCGCTTGAAATTTCAGCATTTATGAGAGAACGATTATGTATCTTAGATTTTTTACTGTTTTGACGTGTATTTTTTGTTTTTTTTCGTTAAGTGCTGTAGCAGATGATTCGAATGTTCTTATTTTATCTCTCAAAAATGGAGATGTGATTATTCGTCTTCGTCCTGATCTGGCACCAAAACATGTTGCACGAATCAAGAGATTAACAAAGGAAGGTTCTTACAACAACGTTGTATTTCATCGCGTTATTCCCGGTTTTATGGCACAGACTGGTGATATACAATTTGGAAAAAAGGATAGTGCAGATTTTGATGCTAAACGCGTTGGTAGTGGTGCTTCAAATTATCCTAATATACCAGCGGAATTTTCAAAGCATCCGTTTAAGCGTGGCACTGTTGGAATGGCACGTGCACAAGACCTAAATTCCGCGAATTCTCAGTTCTTTATTTGTTTTGATGATGCTTCTTTTTTAAACGATCAGTACACTGTTGTTGGAGAGGTCATAAAGGGAATGGACGTTGTTGATAAAATTAAAAAAGGTACCACAGGTAATAATGGATCTGTGAAAAATCCTGATGTTATTAATGCTGCTACTTTACAAGCTGATAGATGATTCAAAGGAGTTTAGCCGTATGTCTGAAATTAAAGATTTAGAAAATATCTTAATTCTTGAAACAACAAAGGGTAGAGTTGTTATTAGGCTGTTTGCTGATTTGGCGCCTTGTCACGTTGCGCGTATTAAAGAGCTTGTGCGTGAAGGTGCTTATGATAATGTTATTTTTCATCGCGTTATTGATGGTTTTATGGCTCAAACAGGAGATGTGCAATTTGGAAAAAAGGATGGTGCAGAATTTAATTTATCGCGTGCTGGTATGGGAGGGGCAAAGAAGCCCAATTTAACAGCAGAGTTTTCGAATCTTTCTCATAAGCGTGGTACAGTTTCCATGGCACGTAGCCAGAATCCAAATTCTGCTAATTCACAGTTTTTTATTTGCTTTGCGGATGCTCCTTGGCTTGATCGTCAATATTCCATATGGGGACAAGTTATTGAAGGTATGGAAAATGTTGATAAAATTAAGCGTGGTGAGCCTGTTATAGAACCTGATGCAATCATTAAAGCTAAAATTTCTGCCGATACGAAATAGTATAAATTATATCGGTTTCTACAGTAATCATTAAGTGGAGGTATTCCCATCTGGTGATTGTCTTGAACATGGTAAAGATCAGTTGTTGCAGCTTAAATCGATAAAATGATTCTGCGGTTGTGCGTTCTCTTCGCATTAAATTTTGTTAGCTATAAGTGCTATTGATTTGTGACAGATGGGTCTGTTTGTTGTTGTTGCCCATGGAATCTTATACTCAAAATTTTGGATATTTAATAGTATTGCTGCTAGTTTATAACCAAGGCATGAATAGCCAATTTAGTTTTATGTTCAGTATACAAAATTCATAGCTTCTTACAGTTGTTCTAAATTTTATATTTTTATGTAAGTGGATTTTTGGGGAAAAATGCCTAGTGTAACACTTTATATTGAGGCTTATTTATTTGAATAAAATGAGTGTTTCTTGAAAGAAGATAAAAGATTTTCGTGTTTATTTCTTCTGAATTTCTTCAATGAAGGGGAGATGGAGGTTTGAGTGTTATGATGGTTAGTTGTAAGTAGTAACAAGGTTTTTTGTTGGTATTTACTGTTATGTATAGCTCTCAATTTTTTTACTTAATTATATTTATACTCAAGTGTGCGTGAGATATTTTAGATAAAAAAGTTATGAAAGTCCTTTTTATAAAAGTAAAGGCTATCTCTAACTCTACTTTGTATTTAAAATATTCGGAAAACTCTTTTATCGCAGTCAAATTTTCTAGGAATTATTGGTAATAAAGGCGTATAAAATAAGGTCGTTATTGTTTGAAACAGAAGCTTTAGGATTTTTGTGAGGACATATAACGGGTATATTGTTAGGTAGAGCCAATATTTTGTACAATTAGATTATTGCTTTTACTATGATGATTGTTTGGTCATAAAACTTAATGTAGCCTACCAAATCCTTTTATGCTGATTACAATATTTAGCGAATCTAGAATCAATCCATAAAGCTTATGATGCCATAAGAAAAGGTATAGTTTTTCTTTCTGTGGTAATGTGAGTTTATGGAATTAAAAAGACGAGAGTGATGATAAAGACATTTCATTATAGAAAAATTTCTCAAGATGGGTGCGCACGGCGGGGCGAAATTATAATGGGACGTGGGTGCATTCGCACACCCGCATTTATGCCTGTTGGAACGGCAGGAACTGTTAAGGCTATGTATATGGATCAGCTACGTGCTCTTGGGGCAGATATCATTTTGGGCAATACTTATCATTTAATGTTGCGTCCAGGAGCTGAGCGTGTTGCCCGTTTAGGGGGCTTACATGAATTTTCACGCTGGTCTGGACCTATTTTAACCGATTCTGGTGGGTTTCAGGTTATGTCACTTGCGGGAATCCGTAAAATTACAGAACAAGGTGTGATTTTTCGCTCTTACATTAATGGAGCGTACTATGAAATGAGTCCAGAGCGCTCTATCGAAATTCAAGAGCTCCTTAATGCGGATATCCAGATGCAGCTGGATCAATGTATTGCATTACCTGCAACTGAAAAAGAAATAGAAGCTGCTATGGAACTTTCATTGCGGTGGGCGCTGCGTTGTAAAAAATCTTTCGGTGATCAGCCAGACAAAGCATTGTTTGGTATTGTTCAAGGCGGTGATAATTTGAAATTGCGTGAACGTTCTGCCCAAGCATTAAAAGAGATGGATTTGAAAGGCTATGCTATTGGAGGGCTTGCCGTTGGCGAACCGCAGAGTGTTATGACAGCCGTATTGGATGCTACTTGTCCAATTTTGCCAGAGGATAAGCCACGTTATCTCATGGGGGTTGGAACGCCTGATGATATTTTAAAAAGTGTTGCTCGCGGTATTGATATGTTTGATTGTGTTATGCCGACGCGTGCGGGACGTCACGGTTTAGCTTTTACGCGCTTTGGTAAAATTAATTTGCGCAATGCGCGTTATGCAGAAGATCCACATCCTCTTGATCCACAGTCTCTTTGTCCTGCTGCATACGATTATAGTTGTGCTTATTTGCATCATTTAATCAAATCTGGTGAATCTCTTGGTGGTATGTTGTTGACTTGGAATAATCTTTTTTATTATCAGCAGCTTATGCAAGGAATTCGTGATGCGATTGAAGAAGGATGTTATGCTGATTTTTGTGCTGAAACGCGCGCTTTATGGATAAAAGGGCGCTAGGGTGTTGACCGTAATTCATGGCGCTTGTCTTTTTCATGTTGCTCGATTTATTTTTCATCAAGAGTTTTTGCTAAATAAAAATGAAGTTACAAATGCTTTTCAAAAGCATAAAACTATACTGGCCTAAAAGATAAATACGCAGTCTTATCGGCATACAATCCCTCCGCGACTGTAATAATAAACAGAAACTGTTACTCCGGTACGCGCTACCTGATCCGGAGCAAAACAGTTTGTTTCTGTTTCTGATGACTGTTTAGATCAACAATATTAATGAGGAGTTAGTGAACCCTTAAAGAAGTATGAAGATTGCATTTTTATAGGGTACTTTGTGTTTTTTACCGTTAAATAATGAAGTTTTAATAAAAGTTGTCTCATTTAGGAGTGGATGTGAAGGTGATTTGTTTTGAATTGAAGGTTTAGAAAATGCAAACGGTTAATACTTCAAAGTGCTGAGCTTATTTTCTCTGATAATGATATTATTAATAACTGAAGTTCCATTTAAGTTACAGAATGTTGCAGCTGAAATGCAGTTTAAAAACACAGATTCTACTCATATATGCTTTGATTATGTCACTGCGAAAGAAAACTAAATATGTTGTTCTTTTCGTTGCGGAGGATGTTTTTAATGCTTTGTTGGAAAGTATTAGGCATAGATATAAGCAAATTCTGAGTTCATTTATGCTATATCATAAATATTCACGATTAGAGTATCACCATACAGAAATGATGACAATGAGGAATTCTCATAAAAAAAAATTTTTTGCATCGGGAATTGATTTTAGAACACGGTGTTTGGCAATTTTAGCTCTTGCCGTGGGAAGTTTTGCTATTGGTACCGCAGAGTTTGTTGCAATGGGTTTACAGCCAGAAATGGCACGAAGCTCATATGTTGATATCCCTACAGCTGGTCAATATATTTCTGCTTATGCATTGGGCGTTGTGATTGGAGCGCCTCTTTTAGCTGTCGCGACAGCTAAGTTATCACGCAAAGCTGTTTTAACAGGATTGATGTTTTTTTATGCACTGGCGAATATTGCCAGTGCCTTTTTTTCTGATTTTAACATATTAGTGGCACTGCGGTTTATCAGTGGTCTTCCACATGGCATCTATTTCGGGCTTGCGACTATAGTTGCAGCTTCAATGGTGGAAATGAATGAACGTTCCAAAGCTGTTGGGTATGTTATGCTTGGTTTAACAATTGCAACCGTTTTGGGAGCACCAGGTGCAACTTGGATTGGTCAGCTTGTTGGTTGGCAGATTGCTTTTATCCTTGTAGGCGCTATTGCTTTATTGTGTTGTTTGCTTATTTGGAAGTTTTTGCCTTCTGGTTCGAATATTCCAAAAAGAAGTCCTCTACGTGAATTGGGTGCATTAAAGCAAAAGCAAGTGTGGTTTCTCTTGGCGATGGTTTCGGTTGGAGCATCAGGATTATTCTCTGTTTTGACTTATGTTAAGTCAACATTAATGCATATTTCTGGTGTTCCACTTGATTGGGTGCCATTTATTATGCCGTTAGTTGGATTGGGGATGGTGGTAGGTAATCTTTTAGGGCCTAAATTTGCAGTTAAAGCCGGTACTTCGCCAATGATATTTTTTTCTATGCTTTGGAGCACATTTGTTTTTTTTCTTTTTTTCTTTTTATCTCATGCTCCGTTAACGGCGGCATTAGGATGCTTTTTTGTTGGTACTTCTTTTGCAGCTATGCCTTCTATACAAACGAAAATCATGGATGTTGCTCTACATGGACAGATTTTAGCGGGAGCGTTAATGCAATCTGCTTTTAATATTGCCAATGCTCTTGGAGCAGAATCTGGAGCGTGGATTTTGAAATTTGGCTATAGTTATGAATATACTGCCATTTTAGGGGGAGTTTTAACTCTGTGTGGATTATTGATTTTTTGCTTTTCGTGGCACGTGGAAAAACGTGATCGACATTTCTCTCAGTTATGAGTGCTTCTTAAAAGGAAAGGGGATTTTTTTACTTGTTTAATCTTTGGATTGACCGGTTGGATTTTTTAATATGCTGTAGGCAACGCGTAAGGCAAATGGAATACCAAGAAATAATAAAAGACTGATAAGTGCTACAAGAAGAGTTTTTGCCGCAGAAATCATCCCTGTTATTCCTCCAGGATTAAATAACCCGGCGAGATTAGTAATTATTCCCGCTAATGTTGCGCTAAAAGCCATTGAGAATAGCTGTACGGAAGTGAGAGATTCACTGGCACGTAGAGCATCTTCATCGTTTGCACATTGCAATATCCGTGTTAACAAATGCGGCCATGCTATGCCAGCACTGATCCCAATAGCAAATAATGCAAAGCAAATGATAAAAATATGTTCAGATGTGGAAAATTCTGTTGGAATAAACCATAAGAGAGTGCCTATGCCTAACAGTTTTAATATGGGAAAATATACAATGATACTGCAAATTTTTTTTGCGGATATACCGGCACTTGATAGAGCGCCACATGTCCAACCGAGGCTTATGAGCGCTGCCATATAACCAGCAATAAGCGGGGCCTGCCCGTGAAGTTCTTGAAGAAAAAGTGGAAAATAAAGCTCTATGCTATATACTATTGTAGTCATAATGAGTATCAACGCGTAAACAGGAAAAAACTCAGAAGAGAAGGAAAAAGAGTTGCGTGGTAACATGGGATGAAGCGTAGATGATTCGATCTTTGCTAGAACAAAGAGAAGACACAATCCAACAACTAGCCCGCAGATTTTTGCAACTATAGTATCCATAGCTTCCCCAGCAGAAATGATAAAAATCAATGAGCTGAGTGTGAAGAGTTGTGCGAGGGGGAGTGGGGATGTTGGAACATAATTTTCATTTTCTTTTGGTAAAACTTTAAGGGCTATGAGTGAGAAGATTATTGCTAATGCTCCAATTAGCCAAAAGGATGCTCTCCATACGCCATATTGTACAGAAATACCACCGATAGCTGGTCCTAACAGGGTTGATATTCCCCACATTCCAGAGATAATACCCAATGCGTGCGACCATAAAGGTGGACTGAAAATAATACGTATCATAGAATAGGATAGGGATAGCAAAGAGCCGCTTCCAAATCCTTGAACGAAGCGCCCTATTAAAAATAACGGCATATTCGACGCAGTACTGCATATAAAAGTTCCAATGGCAAAGACAAATCCAGAGACAACATAGGCTTTGCGAGGACCTATTTTCCCTAATATTTTTGTTGCAAGTGAAGTACCAAGGAGTGATGCTGTAATGAAAACAGTAGCTACCCAAGAATAATACAGTTCACTACCAATATCATTTATAAGAGAGGGTAAAATAGTAACAACAACGTAAACGTTTGTGGCGTGTAACACAACACCGCCTGCAAACGTTAAAAAGCGAACACCACTTTCACCCAATAAAAGCGCAAACAAATTTTCTTTTTCTACTATTTTTGCTATTCAGTAAAAAGTTGACCCCTTCTATTTATAAGGCAGTTATTTGAATTTGCCAAGAGAAGATTCAAAGCTCTCCTTTCGCAGAGCTTTGGAATTTAAATTAAGCTGTCACTTAATTACTCATTGCTTTTTTGAAATTTTCGTCGATTTTATCGAGGAAACCTGTTGTAGAGAGCCATTTTTGTTTAGGTCCAATTAAAAGTGCAAGATCTTTGGTCATAAAACCTTCTTCAACGGTTTTAATACAAACTTCTTCTAATGTTGTAGCAAAGTTTTTTAGCTCCTTATTGTCATCTAGTTTAGCACGGTGTGCCAGTCCACGTGTCCATGCGAAAATGGATGCAATAGAATTTGTTGATGTTTCTTCGCCTCTTTGGTGCTGACGATAATGGCGTGTCACTGTACCGTGTGCTGCTTCTGCTTCAACAATTTTACCGTCTGGTGTCATGAGAACAGAAGTCATGAGACCAAGGGAACCAAAGCCTTGAGCGACGATATCAGACTGAACATCACCATCATAGTTTTTACATGCCCATACATAGCCACCTGACCATTTAAGTGCAGAAGCAACCATATCATCGATTAGACGATGTTCGTAGTATAATTTAGAATTTTCAAATTCAGCTTTAAATTCTGTATCAAATATTTCTTGAAAGATGTCTTTAAAACGACCATCGTAGGCTTTCAGAATGGTATTTTTTGTTGAAAGATAGACTGGAACATTTCGTTGTAATCCATAGTTAAAAGATGCGCGGGCAAAGTCACGAATTGATTCATCAAGGTTGTACATAGCCATGGCAACCCCTGCACTTGGAGCATCAAAAATATCATGTTCGATAACTTGATTGTCATCGCTAACAAATTTAATACTTAGTTTTCCTTTTCCAGGAAATTTGAAATCAGTTGCTTTATATTGGTCACCGAAAGCATGACGCCCTATAATAATTGGCTTTGTCCAATTAGGTACAAGACGTGGTACATTCTTACAGATAATGGGTTCACGAAAAATCACTCCCCCTAAAATATTGCGGATCGTACCATTGGGTGATTTCCACATTTTTTTTAGGTTAAATTCTTTAATACGTGATTCATCAGGCGTGATGGTTGCACATTTTACTCCAACTCCATATTTTTTGATAGCATTGGCAGAATCGATTGTTACCTGGTCATTGGTTGCATCCCGATTTTCGACAGAAAGATCGTAATATTTTAGATCAATGTCGAGATAGGGATGGATTAATTTGTCTTTGATATATTTCCAGATGATACGGGTCATTTCATCCCCGTCGATTTCAACAACGGGGTTTTCCACTTTGATCTTTATCATTAGAAGTCCTTTTTTATTTAAGTGATATTATTTTATAATACTTTCAGACTTATAATGAAAAGTAAAAACAGGAATGATAGAGGGGCATTTAAATGTGATACCGATAAGGATATATCATCATAGGGTATAAAATTTTATTGGGAAAGGCATGTTTTGAGTGGATCTTTACTGGCGATATTAGAGATTATTTATTTTTTATGAAATATTTAATTATTTGATAAACTTGTATTATTCTAATTTTATGTACAGTTTTTTGCGTTATTGTATGCGGTGCATAATATTGTGAATCTTTGGTGTTATGATTTTAATTTTGAGGACATGACTCGTTTTTTAAATAAAAATCCAATGTGATAAAGAGAAGCTGTGATGAGAAAATAGTCTTATAAAACATGTTGTAGTTTAGCCTTTTAGGATATTTTAGAATCTTTTACAGTCATTTTGAATAAAAAAGCCTATTAAAGAATAGGGTAAAGCTTGACTAAAAAACTTACAATATATCAGTTATGTTAGTATAGCTCACAGGTTCTAGCTTATTAAGGAATAAAATTGCTGAAAAATTCTATTTTCGATAAATTTTCACTTTTAATTACCAGTGCACACAGTAAGGTATTTTCCTCAAAAAAAGAGAATAAGCTGTTCACAGGGTAACTGTGATGATTCTTTTTCAGGTGCATAGAAACACACTAAAAAATGATTCTCTCATCTTTATTTATGTGTCCTATACCTCTAAAAATAATGTAAAATCAACATATTAGCTAAAAAACAAAGATCTGGTACGCCCAAGGGGAATCGAACCCCTGTTTCCGCCGTGAAAGGGCGGCGTCCTAACCGCTAGACGATGGGCGCAAACCAATGATGAGGCTTATAGAGGTGATCTTTTTACTTCGCAAGCCCTCTGCGTAATTTTTTTTCAAAAAACATATTTTATTGAATTATTTTTAGGTATGTCTCTTTGAAGAGCGGAAAAAATAATCATTTTTTTTATTTCTCTCTACATGGCTGAATTAAGAGATTTTTAGAAGAGAATTAAAAGCTACCAATTTCTCTTCGATATATTTGAACAATTTTTGTTTGAAGTCGCTATGCATGAGGAGAATTGACTTAGACATGCGTAACCGTAATTAGCTATTCTTTCAAGATGTTGTTGATGCGTTAGTGTGAAATATACAAGTTTTGCAAATATTACCGTTCTTCTAAATTTTCCAGTATTTCAGGGTTGCATTGTATATAAGCCAGGCCGATGTTTCCATTTCGATGTAAAGCTTTTTTTGAGCTATATGCTGGGTATGAGGATATTTAGATTAAGGGGCAGAGATATTGCTGATAAAGTTCAAATTATGCAAAGGTAACAAGATACGTGGTATTATCTTCCGTTACACTTTATCGTATCCATCCTTTTAATTCGTCATATGAAAGATTGCTGTTGTTTCAATATTTATTAAATTGGATGCTTATGTAATTTTTGATAATAATTTTTATTTATAAATTTTGAAATTTTCTATTGAAAGTGTCTGTAATAATTTAGTTTTTGCGTATGAACCTCTATTAAAATTAGGCAAACTTCTATTTTCATAAAGCTTAGCGTTACGATTGCTTTTAAAAAGAATGTTTCTTTATTTTACACTTGTTTAAAAGAGGTATAAAGGGCAATGTAGAATTTATGATTGAAAAATTTTCGTGTGCTCATGGGAAATTTTTAATATTTAAATTCATGTTTTCTTTAATGTAGTTTCTGATCTTTAAAGAATATTAGTGTTTGTGTTCTTAGAAATTTTTATTGCACAAGTGGTATTGTTGTACTGGGGGGGAAAGTTGGGTTGAATAGAATGGGGGACTTCTTTAAATTATGCAGGTTTTAAGCATCATTTTCATTGATTTGCACATCGTTTAAATATTTTTCAAAAGAAGAGGGATAAGTAGTTAGATAATGGCAGAAGCTTTAAAGGTTGGCATTGCGGGTCTGGGTACAGTTGGTAGTTCAGTTATTAGAATTTTACGTGAAAAAGCTAGTAGTTTGGCTTGCCAATGTGGGCGACCAATCAAAATTATTGCTGTTAGTGCGCGTGATAAAGGCCGTAGTCGTGGAATTGATTTGAGTGATATGAAATGGTTCGATTCACCTGTGGATATGGCCGCCTCTAATGAGATTGACGTTTTTGTTGAATTAATTGGTGGCGAATTAGATATCGTGTATGAAGCTGTTAAGAAGGCGATTGAGATGGGACATCATGTTGTTACTGCCAATAAAGCGCTTCTCGCTCGACATGGGGTAACACTTGCTGTGATTGCGGAAAAAAAAGGTGTTTTTCTTAATTTTGAAGCGGCCGTTGCTGGGGGAATTCCTGTCATCAAAGCTATGAGAGAATCACTTGCTGGAAGCCATGTATCACGGATTTATGGTATTCTCAATGGAACCTGCAACTATATATTAACACGCATGTTTACCGAAGGTTCTTCATTTGAAGATTGTTTGGCAGATGCACAGAGACTTGGTTATGCTGAATCTGATCCAACTTTTGATATTGGGGGAAATGATACCGCTCATAAGTTAGCTTTATTGACAAGTTTGGCATTTGGAACTGCAGTTTCGTTAGATGATGTTTATGTTGAAGGAATTAGTAATATTTCGCAGATTGATATCCGTGCGGCTGATGAATTGGGTTATCGGATTAAGCTTTTAGGGGTTGCACTAGAAACTAATTCCGGAATCGAGCAACGTGTTCATCCAACAATGGTACCAACATCATCAATGATTGCACAAATTCATGGTGTAACGAATGCTCTTTCTATTCAAAGCGATTTATTAGGTGAATTGCTGTTTTCTGGTCCTGGTGCTGGAGGAGCGGCAACAGCATCAGCGGTTATTGGTGACTTGGCTGACATAGCGAAAGCACGTCACGGCTTTCAGTATAGACCTGTTTTAAGAAGTCCAGCATTAGGACTTTCTCCTCATAAAAGAGCGCGTATTTCTCATCATGCAGGTGGTTATTTTATTCGTTTGAATGTTCATGATCGTGCTGGTGTTTTTGCGGCAGTTGCAAGACATATGGCCGATAATCATATTTCACTAGAGTCCATTGTTCAAAAACCTTTTGTAGACAGTCAGATTGTGAAAACAATCATTTTAATAACGCATGAAACAACGGAAGTGAATGTACGACAAGCGCTTGCAGGAATTGAAAAAGATGGTCATCTTGTTGTGAAATCTCAATTCATTCGTATCGAACCTATGACATAGAATCGATAATTTGTTTTATAATGGCAAAGCAAGAAGCGTGGGTGTTTTTTTCTTTTGTGGAGAGTTCTTGTCTTTGCTAAAAGCTATCTTCTTAATGCTTTGCAATAAATGCTAGTGCTTTTTACTAGTACTCATTTGGTAGGATTTTTTACATGCTCACAACTCAGAAGAATTTAAGTAGACTTGATCGTATTCTAACGCTTGAATTGGTGCGTGTCACTGAACGTGCTGCTGTTGCAGCTGCACGCTGGCGCGGTCGTGGTGATGAAAAAGCTGCTGATCAAGCTGCTGTAGATGCAATGCGCCAGGAACTTAATCGATTGCCTGTTGATGGTACAGTAGTGATTGGTGAAGGTGAACGCGATGAAGCTCCTATGCTTTATATTGGAGAGAAAGTAGGTCTTAAAAAAAATGGACTAGCGATTGATATTGCACTTGATCCACTTGAGGGAACGACAATTTGTGCTAAAAATCTTGCTAATTCCCTAGCTGTGATTGCAATTGCTGAAAAGGGTAATTTGCTTCATGCTCCCGATGTTTATATGAAAAAAATTGCTGTTGGTCCTGGTTATCCTAAGGGGGTTGTTGATATAGATGCTTTTCCTGCTGATAATATTCATGCCCTTGCAAAAGCTAAGGGAGTACCTGTTAATCATGTGACTGTTTGTATTATGGATCGGCCTCGCCATGAGAAATTGATTGAGGAAGTGCGAGCAACGGGGGCATCAATTCGTTTAATTGGCGACGGAGATGTTGCAGCAGTTATCGATACAACTGATCCAGACGAAACGGGTATTGATATCTATATGGGAGTTGGTGGAGCACCAGAGGGTGTATTAGCGGCTGCAGCTTTGCGCTGTATTGGTGGGCAGATGCAAGGACGTTTGCAACTTGATACAGAAGAAAAAATTGTACGTGCAGCCAAAATGGGGATCGACAACCCTCATAAAGTTTATACAATGGAAGAAATGGCAAAGGGTGATGTGTTGTTTTCTGCAACAGGTGTAACGGATGGCAATATGCTTTCTGGTGTTAAGTTCGCTCCTCGTTATATTCAAACGGAAACGCTTGTGATGCGTTCACATACCGGTACAGTTCGTCATATTAAAGCGCAGCATAGGGATTATTCAAAATTTGATTAATGATTTTTTTACTGTAGCTGTTAAAAGAGTAAAAAAATATTGTTTTTGAAAAGTGTACTTCCATAAAAGCTCTAAGAGGTGCCTTCATGGAAGTACTGACGATATTTCCAGAAATTATTTTATTGTTATGAAAGCTGGACAGAATGCACCCAGCCATTCTTATCTTCTTTGTTGCCCTTTTGAAGGTCAACAAGCTGTGTGTGAAGCTTTTTTGTAACTTCACCAATCATTTCATTTCCAATAACAAATTCGCCACCTTTGTATTTGAAACGGCCGATTGATGTAATAACGGCTGCTGTACCACAAGCAAAAACTTCCTTAAGGTGACCACTTTGTGCATCTTCTTTGAGTGATTCAAAGGAATAAGGACGTTCTTCTATCGTTAATCCCATTTGTTGCGCCAATTGTAAAATCGAATGACGTGTTATTCCTGGAAGGATAGTGCCACTAAGTGCAGGTGTTACAAGTTTATTATTTGCCATAATAAAGCAAACATTCATGCCGCCAAGTTCTTCAATCCACTTATGTTCAACCATATCAAGGAAAAGTACTTGGCTACAATCATTTTGTGTTGCGCTGCTTTGTGCCAGTAAGCTTGCTGCATAGTTGCCACCACATTTGGCGGCGCCTGTACCTCCCGGACCGGCACGGCTATAATCTGTTTCGATCCATACGCTAATAGACTTTTCTTCTCCTTTAAAATATGATTCAACTGGAGATGCTATGATACAAAAAAGGTATTCTTTAGAAGGGCGAACGCCTAAAAAGCTTTCATTACCAAACATAAATGGACGTATGTAGAGGCTAGCATTTGGAAGATCCGAAACCCATTTTTGATCAATTTTTATCAATTGATTAACGGCATCTAAAAAGATGTTCTTTGGCAATTCTGGCATAGCTAAACGCTTTGCCGATTCTATAAAACGTTGTGCGTTGGCATCAGGGCGGAATAACAAAATTCGCCCATCTTTTGCACGATATGCTTTTAAACCTTCAAAAATTTCTTGCGCATAATGCAAAACGGTACTTGCTGGGTTAATCTCTAAAGCTTTGTATTGAGAAATAACAGCGTTATGCCAACCTTTGTCTTCAGTCCATTGGATAGTACACATATGATCTGTAAAAAATTGACCAAAACCAGGACTTTTTAGAATCTTTCCACGGTTCTCATCTGATAGAGGAGATGGATGTTGTTCTATTTTGAACGGAAGCCATGATTTAGAAAATTTCATAATTAAAACCTTTTAGGATATGCTTTATTACTAGGTATTGTTTAATAAAAATAATGATATACTTTCATTATAACTTTATTATTAGCAAAACATTTGTGTCAATGCTTTATATTATAGAATTAAAAGAAAATACTATTTATAGATCTTTTTGTTTTCATGTTCCTTCTTTTCGATGTTATCCAGTAATCTGGAACCTTTAGTGATATTTAGCGTTTTTCAAAATAAGTATCTGAATAATTTTGTATATGTATATTTTGTAACTTAGGTAGGGGAATTGAAAAAAGGAATTCACTATGATTGATAGAAATTACCACACATATGACAAACATATAGCTTCTGAAAAAAAAGAGCGTGAACAGATTAATTCAATTGGTAGAGGTATTCTTGCTATTATTCTTGGAGTTTTTATTCTTTGGTTTGTTTTTGGTTTTTTAGGATCTTTTTTTGAAAAATCCCCTGAACATATATCTCACTATAATGCTACAGAATCAAATCAAATTGTAACAAGTCCGAGAAAAGATTTAAATTCAACATCCAAAATACCTTATACCTATAAAAACACGACATCACCTTTACTCCATGAATAATCTTTCAGATAAAAAATCTCATGAAGCATAGATTAAGGTATAAAATCTTTCACATGCATAAAATTAAAAATTAAGACGATTTTAATTCCTGAAACTAATCAATAAATCAATTAATTGATATTAAAATAAATCACGCAACGGCTTTTAACAACTGCAGCGTGATTTATTTAGCGTGTGATGAAGCAGTTTCCTCCAGAATTTTTGATGTCTTCACAAAGACTTATAGCATCATTCCGATTTTGCGTTTGTATACGAATACGGTAATAGGTTCCTTTTCCGGGTATGAGAGCAGATTGAATATTTAAAGGACGAGCGCCAATAAGGAATCCAAATCTGGATTTTATGTTTTTCAAAGAATCTTTCGCCAATGCGTGGGTGGGCTGGGATGCAAGCTGTACGTAATAACTTTCTGAATTTTGCGTAGCTATGCGGCTTGGTGATGGTGGGCGAGAATCAGCATGTCTTTGTAGCTCTGAATTCCTTTCCGCATGCAAAGGAAGAGGTATAACTTTTTCTTCAACCTGAGAAGTAGAAGTACTTTCAGCTATTATTTTATCAATATCGCTTGTAAAAGTATGTTCTGTTTCTTTGTTATTCATATCGGAATCATATGAAGAAGCAGGGGTAAAATCTTGAGGTTGATCTGCAGCAGTTTGATCAATTGTTTCTTCTGGTTCATCAGTTGTTTTTTTCTCTGTCTGATGTATTGGTGCCAATACAACTGTCCCGTCTTGATTTACAATAACAGTTTGTACTTCTCGTGTTGGAACAGTGTGATTGATAGCTTCAGTCACTGCATCTTCAACATCAGATTGATTAAGAGAAGAGGATAAAAAACTTGTAGATTCTTGTTGGTTTAATTCCGTTAAGTCTTCAGGTTGTTCAGAATTATCAATAAGAAATTGTTGTGTACTTTCTTGTTTTTCATTTTGTCCAGTTATCTGTTTATAAATATCTAAATTATGTGCAACATCATCCTTAGTTTCAGCTGTTTCTTGCTTGAATTTGAAAGGCCTGTCATCAGCGTGGATGATAGGAGAACTTTCATTTTTTTGTGATGGCATAAAAAAATGAGAATAACCAAAAAAACCAACTGCTATTAAGATAAGAAGAATAAAACTTCTGATAAGAGTTTTACCAACAATAAAATTTTTTAAGGAAGAAGTATTCGATCCATGCGTGGAGATTTCATCTGTACCTCTGTATAATGAGTTCTCTGTAGAAGAACGATATTCTATATTTTCAGTGGGGAAATAATTGGCACTTTGATCTTGGGAATTTTTATATACATCTTCTTTTGGATTTTCTATGGTTTGATGAAAAATTTCATTGAAGATTTCATTATTTTGCTGTTGTTGCCATGAAAAATCCTCTCGTGGAACATTTCCTACATTGAGTACATCAGCAAATTCTTCTTTTAAACCATCAGTTGGTACATCATATTCTGGGGCCTCATATGGCACCTCAGGAACCATAATCGGTCCAGTTTTTTCTACAATTTCTTCTGCAAATTTATAAGTATCGACATTTGGAGGGGGAGTCTCCCTATGATACGTATTGTTATGAGCAAAAAAATTCTCTCTTTTTTCCGTATTAAAAGTTTGCGATGAGGAGTGCATATGATTTAAATTATTTTGGTTATACGGTATTTCTTTTTCATTATTTTGGGCAGAGATATTTTCTGTATTAATGACATACTGGGCTTGAGTGCCATGATATTCCGGAGTTTTTTTAGCATAAGTTTCCTGCTTTGAGAATTCTTCTTCATAAAACTGGGGATAATCGGTGGTATGAGGTTCTTGTGGAAAACCTTCTAAATCAGACTGTTTGTTAATTTGTGTTGAATCCAAAGGTAATGGGAAGTCAGTTGTCGTTTTATTTCTTGCAGTGCCTCTTCTCTCCAAAATAAGGTCAGAAGATGAGGGAAATACATTTGTATCTGGAGAGGAGGGGGAGAGATCAGAGTAATATTCTGTAGTCCGATTTTCTTGATTAGCTGAAACTTTATATGGATGATTCACAGGGGTGTCGTAGAAGCTTTGATTGCTGTCATGATTTTGTTGCACATTTGGAGCGTTTTTTTGTTGCAAGGTTGTTTGTGAAAATTGGCGGGCTTGTTCAATAGATTCTGTAGTAGTCTCTATAGGATTATCGTATTTATCCGCTTCATCAAAAAAGAAATTTTTTGATCCTTCATTAAGATCACTCTTTTCAAAAAAAGGATCAGTATGCATTGGTGCAGTTCCCTTTTTAGGTAATTGATTCTTTTGGATAGGTAATGGAGAAAGCGCGTCCAAAATTTTTTCTTCATCATGACTAACAGCTGAAGAGTGTTTCTCTTCAGGCAAAAAACTATTTTGTTCTGAACGGTTGAAGAAAGCTGTTGGTAAAGCATCTGAGGTTGATTCATTGCCGGTTGTATGCAAGCTCCATTGCTCTTTTTGATCATCAAAAGATAAGTCATTTTTTAAATTATTTTCAAGCTCTGCTTCTAGAAAGGATAAATCAAAATTATCATCGTAAAATGAAGTTTTAGGAGTATGAGATATTGATTGATCAGTCTGCAAAGAAGGTTGATCGTTTTGATTTCCGCTTTGTTTGTTTGGATTAAAAATTTGTGTAAGTCTGTCTAAAGGATCATGATGTTCATGATCTTGTTTTATTTCGCGCGGACTTTTGCGATCGTTATCGCTCATAGCTTTTCTCACATGATGATCTGCATTTGCATGCAATAAATGGTTAATTTTGATTTGTTATATTTTAAAATTACAAATTCTCCCCCTCCTACGACAAGGATATATGAAAAAGTTTATCAATGAAGCATCTATTTTATGTATTTATAGAACTTTTTCAACGCATTTCTGTTGGTGCTTCGACTCCCACAATTGTAAGCCCTGATGATAAAATGTTTATCACAGCTTGTATCAATCCCAATCTAGCGAGTGATAGTTCCTTATCATCAGGCTGAATGAAACGTAAATTAAAATTATCGCTCCCTTTATTCCAATGGGCATGAAAGCTGGAAGCAAGGTCATAGAGATAAAACGCCAATCGATGTGGTTCTTTATGGATTACGGCTTGTTCGATGATACGGGGATATTCAGAAAGTTTGCGTATTAAGAATATTTCATTATCGTCGGTTAATCGATTAAGGTGCGCAATTATCGTATCGTTTGAAAGATTTTTAATATGAAAGATCTCTTGCGCTTGACGAAGAACGGAGTGACAACGTGCATTTGCATATTGTACGTAAAAGATAGGGTTATCTTTTGATTGTTCTGTTACTTTAGCAAAGTCAAAATCAAGAGGTGCTTCACATTTACGGTATAGCATCATAAAACGCACTGAATCACGACCGACTTCTTCTACAACATCGCGTAGAGTAACAAACGATCCTGCTCTTTTCGACATGCGTACAGGTTGACTATTGCGGGAGAGTCTTATCAGTTGACATAAGAAAACACTTAATTTGGCTTTATCTCCAGAAATTGCTTTTGCCATCGCTTCTAATCGTTTTACATAACCAGCGTGATCAGCACCTAGAATATAAATCATTTCATCAAAATGGCGATTAAATTTATCATGAAAATAAGCAACATCCGCTGCAAAATAAGTATAAGAACCATCAGATTTAACTAAAACACGGTCCTGATCATCTCCAACATCTGTTGAGCGGAATAAAGTTTGTTCGCTTGGTTCCCAGTCTTCTAAATTTTGCCCTTTTGGTGGTGGGAGCTTTCCTTTATAGATATAACCATTCAAAGTGAGATCATTAATCGTATTACGAATAGCATGCGCATTATTTGCGTAAAGCATTCGCTCAGAGAAAAAGATATCATGATAAATATTAAGAGCAGCTAAATCTTCACGAATCATTGACATCATTGCATGAATTGCACGCTCTTTCACGATAGATAAAGCTTCATCTTTATCCATAATGAGTAATTGGTCATCAAATTCTTGAGCAAGCGATTGACCCAATGGTATGAGATATTCACCAGGGTATAGCCCTTCTGGAATTTCATTAACTTTTTGTCCAAGAGCTTCACGGTAGCGTAACAGTACGGAATGAGCAAGCACTTCAATTTGTTTACCTGCGTCATTGATGTAATATTCTTTCGTAATGTCGTAACCAACAAATTGCAACAAATTAGAGAGAACATCTCCAACGACAGCCCCACGGCAATGCCCCACATGCATTGGCCCTGTTGGATTTGCTGATACATACTCAACATTGATGCGTTTTCCTTGTCCCATTGGAATACGGCCATAAGAGACGCCTAATTCAAGCATGAATTTTATTGCATCTTGCCAAAATGGTTTTGTAAGTTTGATGTTGATAAATCCAGGACCCGCAACATTAATACAGTCGATAGAAGGATCATTTTGGAGAAGTTCTATGATTTTTTCTGCAAGTACACGTGGATTAAGCCCGATAGATTTTGCGAGCACCATAGCAGCATTGGTTGATAAATGGCCATGTGAAGAATCACGTGGGGGATCAACAGTGATTTTTGATAAATCTAAGTTTTCTCCATTTTTTCCTTTTATACCAGATAATTCGAGTAATTTTTTAATTTTATTCTCGAAGTTTTTAAAGACATTCATATTCAACTTCCATCATATATTCAAAAGCAATTAAACAAAATTATCTGGCCGGTCAAATAAACGGTGATATTCGCGTAGAGCATAGTGATCGGTCATACCTGACAGAAAGTCAGCAATAAGACATGCTAACTCTTGATCTGTTAAGTGAGCTGTTTTGCTGTGCCAACTTTCAGGCATGACATCTGGGTTCTGATAATAACAGTCGAATAATTTTTGTACAATAGATTTTGCTGCATTACGGCGACTGAGGACTTGATCATGGTAATAAAGATTTTTAAATAGAAAATCCTTTAGTTCTTGTTCGTAAATCGTCATCGCAGGAGAAAAAGCAACAATGGTTTGTTTTGCCTGATGAACTTCGTTTATGCTTTTTGGTTTGATGTATGCTAAATTTTTTTGTGATTGTTTAATAACATCTTCAACCATGGTTGTTATCTGTTTTCGCACCAGTTCGAAACCGCGCCGAGTGTGATCAAGCTGTGGATATTCTGCTGCTATATCTTTTAGTAATTCTGCGGTTAGCGAGACGTGTTCAAATTGATCAATTGTTAAAAATTTGGAACGTAAACCATCATCAATATCATGTGCATTATAAGCGATATCATCAGCAATAGCAGCGCATTGTGCTTCTAAACTAGCAAAGCAATCAAGCTCAAGATCTTGCGTTGCGTTGTATTGTAGAATATAGATAGGGACGTTTTTTCTCTTCGCATAAGGGCCTAAAAGGGGGCCGTTATGTTTCACAAGTCCTTCGAGCGTTTCCCAAGTAAGGTTAAGTCCATCAAAATTTGCATAGCGCTGTTCCAGTTTTGTGACAATGCGTAATGCTTGTGCATTATGATCAAAACCACCATAATGTACCATTGCTTCATTTAGGGCATCTTCTCCTGCGTGGCCGAAAGGCGTATGCCCAAAGTCATGAACGAGGGCAATAGCTTCGGCAAGATCTTCATCAAGACACAGCGCACGGGCTAATGTTCGTGCAATTTGAGAAACTTCTATTGAATGTGTCAGTCGCGTACGATAATGATCACTTTCATCAGCAATGAAGACTTGAGTTTTATGTTTAAGACGTCGAAATGCATTAGAATGAATAATACGATCTCTATCTCGTTGAAAAGGTGATCGTATAGTACTCATTGTTTCATGGAATAATCTACCGCGGCTTGTTTTCGGGTTTGCACTATAGATCATTCGAGACTGGTAATTGAAATTGTTTATGTCCATTGCAAGTTGTCCATTCTCATCCTAAATTGAGAGAGGTTTATATTTAATAAATTTCTCTTTAACAGGGGATACTCTTTCTTGATAGTTTAACGCAAGGATACATAAAATGGGTGTGAATATTTCAGATGTTGCTGCCAAGCGAATTGCACAGATACTTTTGAATGAACCCGATAAAATAGGATTACGTATTTCTGTTGAAGGCGGCGGATGTTCAGGTTTTTCTTATAAATATAATTTGGTTTCTGAAACGAGTGAAGATGATCTCGTTTTGAAAAAAGATGGAGCAGTTGTCTTTATTGATTCAGTATCACTTCCCTTCCTGGAAGGGGCTGAAATTGATTTTGTTGATGATCTTATGGGGCAGTCTTTTCAAATTCATAATCCCAACGCCATCTCATCATGTGGCTGCGGTGTGAGTTTTTCAATTTAGTGTGGTGGCTTCGTGATATTGTTTCTTGAAAAAATTATCACTTTGGTCAACAATATAAGAATGGGTGTTCTTATAAAAACATTGCGCCGATGGTTGTGGTTGTTTGTGGCGCATATCTTATTGATCTGGAATAATTGCGTCTTTTCTGAAGAAAGGAAAGAGCAAGATGATCAACAAAAACAATCAACAAATTTTATTTTAAAATCTCAAGATTCTGAAAAAGAAAATTTAGTTTCTCAGTCCCAACTCATCTTGCATGCTCAGTTAACAAACAGCAATGAAAATATTATGAAAGGGCTCGTATGGCGTATTTATGCACCTATCTTAGGGATTGACAATAAATTACCATTGATTGCAACTTATGAAGGAGGAAGCGCACGTTTTGATTTAGAACCAGGAAATTACCTTGTTCATGTCTCATTTGGTCATGTGAGTGCGATGCACCGTATAAGTTTAGAAAGTGGGCAGAGTCTTGTTAAAAAATTTAATCTTGATGCTGGTGGTGTTATTTTAAATGCTGTACTGCTAAACGGTGAAGCCAATGAAAAGGAATTGCGTTTCACTATCTATGAAGATGAAAAAGAAAATGATGAAACGGGTGTGATTTTGTCAAATGTTAAACCTCAATCAATTGTGCGTTTGAAAGCTGGACACTATCATGTAGCTTCCCATTATGGTTCCATTAACGCGATTGTTCGTTCCGATATCCAAGTAGATGCCGGTAAAATTACGGAGGTAACTCTTGAACATCAGGCAGCTCAAATTGTATTAAAGTTGGTACGACAAGAAGGAGGAGAAGCACTTGCAGATACAAGTTGGTCTATTACCAATGATTCTGGCGATATCATTTATGAAACAGTTGGTGCTTATGTTTCACTTGTGTTGGCTGAGGGCGAGTATATTGCCATTGCTAAAAATAAAGATAAAATTTATCAAAAAGTTTTTTCAGTTGTTTCTGGTCATGATAAAGATTTAAGTGTAGTGGCAGATGCACAAAATATGCAACAAATTGATGAAGAAATGGATTGATGATTATTAAGCGGTATAAATCATCATTGAAAGTGGATAGAGCGTTTTGATTGTAGAAATTTCAACAATTGGTGTATTTTTTGCTGGTGCACTGTCTTTTTTATCACCGTGTGTTTTACCTTTAGTTCCTCCTTACTTATGTTATATGGCAGGTATTGGTATTGATGATTTTCGTTCCCAAAAGCGTGAGGGAGAAGTATTTATACGGTGGGCACTTTTATCTTCTGTTCTTGCTTTTGTGCTTGGTTTTACAACCGTTTTTGTTGCATTAGGTGCCAGTGCAAGCACAATTGGTAAATTCATTGGTTATTATCGTGATTGGTTTGCGCTTGCTGCTGGAATTGTCATTATTATCTTTGGTTTAAATTTTTTAGGTCTTTTCAAAATTGCTTTTTTATTTCGTGAGGCGCGTTTTCAAACGCACAAAACACCCACTGGGCCTTTAGGGGCGTACATTATTGGCTTAGCTTTTGCATTTGGTTGGACACCATGTATTGGTCCAATTTTAGGACCTGTTATAACACTTGCTGGAACAAAAGAAACTGTGAGTGAGGGAGCTGTTCTTTTAGGGGTTTATGCGTTGGGTCTTGGGGTGCCCTTTGTGTTAGCAGCTTTATTTTCGAGCAGCTTTATGAGATTTTTGGGAGCTTTTCGTGTTCATTTAGGAAAAGTTGAAAAAGTTGTTGGTATTTTTTTGGTTGTGACAGGTATTTTATTTTTAACAGGCTCTATGCAGGATTTTTCATTTTGGCTTTTAGAAAATTTTCCTTTATTAAGTGATGTTGAAGCTATTCGTTGGCATGATATTGTAAGTTTTTTTGGATTTTCTCGTTAGTCTTATGTGTTTTCATGGTTAGAAATTGTCTTTCTATTGTCCTTGCAGCAGGTGAGGGGACGCGTATGCAGTCGTCTCTTCCCAAAGTGCTTCATAAAATTGCTGGATTGCCCCTTGTATGCCATGTCATAAAACAAATAGAATTGGCAGGTGGTTCACAATTAGCAGTCGTTGTGGGATTTGGTGCTAAAGATGTCACTGAAATTGTTCAATCATTTGTAAAAAATGCGATGATTTTTGAACAAAAAGAACGTTTAGGAACCGCTCATGCTGCTCTTTGTGCTCATCTAGCTTTGCAAAAAGGGGTGGATGATGTTCTCATTGTTTTTGGTGATACTCCTTTGATTGAGCAAGATTCATTGTTAAAAGTTCGTGCGCAGCTTGCTGAAGGAGCAGATATTGTTGTCGCTGGTTTTCATGCTTTAGATCCAACAGGTTATGGACGCCTTCTAGTAGAGAGGAATGGCAAACTTGTCGCGATTGTAGAAGAAAAAGACGCAACTGATGAAGAAAAAGAGATTTCTTTTTGTAATGGTGGAATAATGGCCATTAATGGAAAACATGCGTTTTCTCTTTTAGAGAAGATCGATAATAATAATTTGAAGCAAGAATATTACCTAACAGATATTGTTTCTATTGCATCACGTGAAGGATTAGATGTTCGAGTTGTTGAAGTGCCTTTTGATAATATTATAGGGATTAATAACTGTTTGGAGCTTTCTGAAGCTGATGCTTTGTGGCAAAGGCGCAAAGCACGCGATTTAATGTTGTCTGGTGTTACAATTCTTAAACCAGAAACTGTTTATTTTTCTTATGATACAGAAATTGAACCAGATGTTGTCATTGAGCCAAATGTTTATTTTGGGTTGGGGGTAAAAGTACACTCTGGTACAGTTATCCACGCATTTAGTTATCTAGAAGGTACTGTGGTTGGTTTGGATGTGCGAATTGGTCCTTATGCACGTTTGCGTCCAGGAACAGAGTTAGCACGGTCTGTGAAGGTTGGAAATTTTTGCGAAATTAAACAAGCAAAAGTGGGAGAATCTACTAAGATTAATCATTTAAGTTATATTGGCGATGCAGAAATCGGTGCATATAGCAATATTGGAGCTGGTACTATTACTTGCAATTATGATGGATTTCACAAATATAAAACTGAGATTGGTGATAATGCCTTTATTGGTTCAAATTCAGCACTTATTGCTCCACTCATTATTGGAAAAGGTTCTTATATTGCTTCAGGAAGTGTTATCACCGAAAATGTGCCTATGAATAGTATAGCTTTTGGGCGAGCACGACAGGTGATAAAAGAAGATTGTGCCGCAAAATTGCGTGCACGTTTGTCGATGAATAAACAGAAAAAGTGATTTTTCACTTTAACTCTTGGCTTTATAAATATCTGGCCATTGTGCAAAGACTTATTCTTAGGTATTTCCATACCATATTGGGTGTATATGATCTTCTAGAGTCTTTAATCGGTCCGTTGCATTGTTTTATCGGATTATTATAAATCTTGGATGTGAATTGGAGCTTTTTAATGTGCGGAATTATCGGAATTCTTGGAAATAGACCTGTTGCGTCCTCTTTGATTGATGGTTTGAAGCGTCTCGAGTACAGGGGATATGATTCATCTGGTGTAGCAACGATTTATAAGGGGCGGCTTCATCGTATTCGAGCTGAAGGTAAGCTCATTCATTTAGAAGAAAAGTTAAAGATAACACCTTTGAAAGGTAATCTAGGAATTGGTCATACGCGCTGGGCTACACATGGAGTTGCTGTAGAGCGGAATGCTCATCCTCATTTAACTGAACGACTCGCGATTGTTCATAATGGCATTATCGAAAATTTTGTAGAATTGCAAAAGGAACTCATTGAGGATGGCTATATCTTTGAAACAGAAACAGATACGGAGGTTATTGCTCATCTAATTACGCGTGCTTTAGAAAGTGGGCTTTCTCCGCGAGAGGCTATGTGCACAAGTTGGAAAAAGTTGCGAGGTGCTTTTGCCATTGCTGTTATTTTTAAAGGTGAAGATAATCTTATGATTGCTGCTCGCTCTGGTCCGCCGCTAGCAATTGGCTATGGAAAAGATGAATTTTTCGTCGGATCGGACGCAATTGCTTTGGCACCGTTCGTGAATCGTATTAGCTATATGGAAGATGGTGATTTGGCTGTTCTCACACGTGAGGGAGCAACAATTTATAATGTAGACAGTCAACCGGTAGAACGTCCTATTACAACATTGTTTGAGGAATCCTTATTGGTTTCTAAGGGTAATCATCGTCATTTTATGCACAAGGAAATGTTCGAACAACCTGAAGTGATTTCTCATAATTTGGCACGTTATCTTAATCTTAGAAATTATACGGTTCGCTCATTTGAGAATTTAATTGATTGGAAAAATATTAATCGATTACTCTTTGCAAGCTGTGGGACAGCCTATTATTCGACTTTGGTTGCACGCTATTGGTTTGAGAATTTTGCTGGTTTAAGTGTTGATAATGATGTTGCTTCGGAATTTCGTTATCGTGAGCCACCTTTAACACCTGATATATTACCGGTGTTCGTTTCTCAATCTGGTGAAACGGCTGATACACTTGCTTCTTTGCGTTATTGTCGCGATCGTGGTGTGAAAACAGCGACAATTGTGAATGTTGAGCAATCGACAATGGCAAGAGAAGCTGATTTTATTCTACAAACATTAGCAGGACCGGAAATTGGTGTTGCTTCAACAAAAGCTTTTACTTGTCAGTTGGCAACACTTGCCGCAATGGCGCTTAGTGCTGCTAAGCAACGTGGATCTCTCTCGAAGAAAGAAGAACATCAGTTTGTTCAACAATTAGCAGAGGTGCCACGAATTTTAAATAAGGTTTTAAAGCTAGATGATAAGATTAAACAGATTTGTCGTAATTTAATAAATGTAAAAAGTGTTCTTTATCTTGGGCGTGGTACTTCTTATCCAATTGCTTTGGAAGGAGCACTAAAATTAAAGGAGCTTTCTTATATTCATGCTGAAGGTTATGCCGCGGGTGAGTTAAAACATGGACCAATTGCGCTGGTTGATGAGACACTCCCAATTATTGTTGTTGCACCTTATGATCGGTGGTTTGAAAAGACTTTTTCTAATATGCAAGAAGTGGCAGCGCGCAATGGTCGCATTATTTTAATAACAGACAAAAGGGGAGCAGAAGCAGTTCATCTTGATATGTTATCGACCATTATTTTGCCAGATGTTCCAGAGTTTACTGCACCTCTTATTTATGCTTTACCCATTCAGTTAATTGCGTACCATACAGCTGTTTTATTGGGAACCGATGTTGATCAGCCTCGTAATTTGGCAAAATCAGTCACTGTTGAGTAAAATTTTTCTAAGGATTTTTTGAAAAATGATGAGAGGTGAGAATTTATAAAAGAATTTTGCAATATATATGTAAAGCTTTTTAATTTTTTATTTGATTGCTTTTTTATTGCTATCCTGCTCGTAATAAACGTGTGGCATCGTCCCGTCCGAAAAGATAAAGAAGCAAACGTAAAGTTTGTCCTTTTTCTGAAGAGAGATTAGGGTCACGTTGCAAAAATAAACGTGCATCTCTTCTTGCTATTGATAAAAGATCACTATGTACCGCAAGGTTTGCTATGTGGAATTCAGGCATACCTGATTGCCGTGTTCCTAAAAGTTCTCCTTCTCCTCGTAAACGCCAGTCTTCTTCGGCAATTTCAAAGCCATCTTCTGTATTGCGTATAATATTAAGACGTTCTGCGGCCATTTTTGTTAGTGGATCTTTGTATAGTAAAATACAGGAGGACTTTTTTTCTCCTCGTCCAACACGTCCACGCAATTGGTGCAATTGTGAGAGACCAAAATGTTCTGCGTGTTCTATAACAATGATTGAAGCGTCAGGAATATCAACTCCCACTTCAATAACCGTGGTTGCAACTAAAATACAGATATCTCCACATTTAAAAGATGCCATTGCAGCCTCTTTTTCCTCTGTAGACATTTTCCCATGGATCATGCCAACACAGGAGCCAAACCGTTGATGGAGAATAGCAAAGCGGCTCTCAATTGAAGTAAGTTCAAGAGTTGTTGATTCTTCCACTAAAGGACAAATCCAATAAAGTTTTTCTCCTTTTTTTAACGCAGATGCAATTCGTTCTATAAGTTTATTGATACGTTTTAAAGGAATTGTTGCTGTAGTAATTGGTTGTCGTCCTATTGGTTTTTCGGTAATTTTGGAGACATCCATATCACCAAAAACTGTCAAGACTAATGTGCGTGGAATCGGGGTGGCAGTCATTACCAGCATGTCTGGTTTATGGCCTTTTGCTGTGAGGGCAAGACGTTGATGTACTCCAAAACGATGCTGCTCATCAATAATAGCTAATGCAAGATTATTGTATATAACGCTTTGTTGTATGAGAGCGTGTGTACCAATGATAATGGAGGCTTTCCCTGATAAAATGTCCTTCAGAATATTTGTGCGCACTTTTCCTTTTTCTCGTCCCGTTAAAAGAACTGTTCGTAGTCCGATCTTTTCAGCAAGAGGTGCAATTGTAGCAAAATGTTGTCGAGCCAGAACTTCTGTTGGTGCCATTAAAGCTGACTGTCCAGAATTTTCAGCAATCTGTGCACTTGCCATTAGTGCAACAACGGTTTTTCCTGCTCCTACATCACCTTGGAGAAGCCTTAACATGGGTTCGGGTGATGCCAAATCTTTTTCAATATCTTTTATCGCTTTTATTTGTCCATCTGTTAGCTGGAAGGGAAGAGCTTTCAGCAATTTTTGAGTGTAAGTTCCTGTCGGGGGACGAGAAGTTCCGGAGAGAGATTTGGTTTTCAAACGCACGAGACCAAGAGCCAATTGACAAGCGAGCAATTCATCATAGGCAAGACGTTTGCGCGCTGTACTTTCTAAGCTTAAATCATCGGGATCGATGGGCATGTGGATGCGGCGCAAAGCAATAGGAAAAGAAGAAAAGTTTTGCTGCTTTTTGACGCTTTCTTCCATCCATTCTGGTAAGAGAGGAATATAATCTAGAGCATTTTGTATTGCCCGCCTTATTGTTTTTGCGGATAATCCGGCGGTAGAGGGGTAAATAGGTTCAATGAAGGGAAACTGATTTGATTGCTCACTTGGTACTATGTAATCAGGATGTACCATTGAAAGTTGTCCATTGAAACGTTCAACTTTACCTGATACAATGACTTTTTTTCCTTCTGGGAGTTGTTTTTTTAGCCAAGAACGTTGGGCATGAAAAAAGACTAAATTTATTTTTCCTGTTAAATCATATGCAATGACCCGATAGGGTAATCGATTATGGCCAACTGGGGGTTGCTGATGTTGATCGATAACAATTTCGAGAGTAGTGATGACCCCTTCTTGTGCGTAAGCAATGCTATGACGTATTCTACGGTCTATAACGGAATGGGGCATTAATTTCAGCAGATCAATGAGTGTAGGTTCGCGTTGTGTAGGATTAATGTTTAAGACTTTAGCCAGTAAACTATATGCTTTAGGTGTAACCCCAAAAAGGGTGCGGATAGAACTAAAAAGAGGGGTAATAAGGCTTGGAAGCATACGGAAATTTAGCTTGCTCTTTTTATTTTTTCTAGTGCTTTAAAAGAGCTTTTTTGGGGATAAGTTACATAAGAGAAAGTGGCTTTATTTACACTTTTATTTTTAAACAGAAAAATAAACATTTTGGAGAATGCATAAAATGAAAATGGTGCAAGAAAGAGTCTCAATATTAGTAATATTCTATACGATTTTCTCCTTTTTATTTTTGTGTGTTTATTTGCTGTGAATAGAGGTATTTTCTTGATGGAAGTCTCCTGTAAATATAAATAAAAATGAAATGTCTTGCTAATAGGCGAGGGGGTGCGCTTGTAGATTTAAGGAGGTGATAAGTTAGGGTGTTCCCTATTAACAAGATAGATAAAGGTTGCGCTTTGGCATTTATTTTGTAGTGGAAAATTTAAGAGTGGCAGAAGATAAAAGTAAAATACGAGGTAAAAAAAAATCTCTTCCCAACTTTATTCATTTGAGGGTGCACTCTGCTTACTCATTGCTTGAAGGGGCTTTAAAAATTCCACAAATTATTCAGCATGCGATTTCAGATCATACACCAGCGGTTGCTATCACGGATACGAATAATTTATTTGGTGCCTTGGAGTTTTCGCAACATTGTTTTTCGCATGGGATCCAACCTATTATTGGCTGTCAACTCACAGTTGATTTTTGTGATAAAAATGATAATCTGCGTTTTGCTAAATGGCGCTATCCTTCTGATTTCTGCTCTCTTGTTTTGTTAGCTGCTAGCGAGATCGGTTATGCTCATTTGGTTCGTCTTGTTAGTCGTGCTTATCTTGATAAACGCGATACTGATCCTCCTCATGTCAAAGTCAGTTGGCTATTGTCGCACAGTGAAGGAATAATTGCTTTAACTGGTGGCAAGGGAGGGCCTATTAATTTCTCTTTGGCAGAAGGTAGGAAAGAATGTGCCGTTGAACGTTTAACTTATTTAAAAAAAATTTTTGGTGATCGTCTTTATGTGGAATTACAGCGGCATGGCTTTTACGATCGACAAGTAGAAGCTGCACTTATTGAATTGGCGTATGCACATGAAATTCCTCTTGTTGCAACCAATGAGGCTTTTTTTCTTAATAGGGAAGGATATGAAGCACATGATGCGCTGATGGCGGTGGCAGAAGGACAAATTGTCTCTAATCCAGATCGTAAACGTGTGACGCCGGATCATTATTTGAAGTCACAAGATGAAATGGTTGCACTGTTTTCTGATCTTCCAGAAGTTCTCGAAAATAGTGTTGAAATTGCATTGCGTTGTCATACTGCTACACCAATTCGAAAACCAATTTTGCCTCGTTTTGTAGAGCATTCTATTAATTCAAACTGTACTTTAGAAGTAGAGGATAGGGAATTATTAAATCAAGCTAAAGCTGGTTTAAAAGTGCGACTTGAGACAATCGGATTGGCTGAAGGATATACAATTGCAGATTATGAGCAGCGGCTTAGTTATGAAATTTCCGTTATTACACGCATGCAGTTTTCTGGTTATTTTCTCATCGTTTCAGATTTCATAAAATGGGCGAAGTCCCATGATATTCCTGTTGGTCCAGGGCGTGGTTCTGGTGCTGGTTCACTTGTTGCTTATGCGTTGACTATTACCGATATTGATCCATTACGTTTTTCTCTCCTTTTTGAACGTTTTCTTAATCCAGATCGTGTTTCTATGCCGGATTTTGATATCGACTTTTGTCAAGAGCGGCGCGAAGAAGTTATTCATTATGTTCAAAAAAAATATGGACGTGATCAAGTTGCCCAAATTATTACGTTTGGTAAGTTACAAGCACGTGCAGTGTTGCGTGATGTTGGGCGTGTTTTAGAAGTGCCTTATCGTCAGGTGGACTATCTTACGAAGTTAGTTCCTGCTACGCCTGGAAGTCAGGTTGAATTAGCTGATGCTATTAAGGATGAGCCTAAATTTGAGGAGGAAAAGAAAAAGGATCCCATCGTTGGGCGCACATTAGATATAGCGCTTCAGCTGGAGGGGCTTTATCGTCATGCATCGACCCATGCAGCCGGGATTGTTATCGGTGATCGTCCGCTTTCAGAGCTTGTTCCAATGTATCGTGATCCGCGTTCTGATATGCCAGTAACGCAATTTAACATGAAGTGTGCTGAACAGGCTGGGTTGGTAAAATTTGATTTTCTTGGATTAAAAACGCTTACTATTTTGAAAATGGCAGCAGATTTTGTTGCACGGAAGGGGATCAAGATAGATTTGTCAAATATTCCTCTGGATGATGAAGTAACCTATGCTATGATGGCACGTGGTGAAACGATTGGCGTGTTTCAAGTTGAAAGTTCTGGTATGCGTAAAGCACTGATTGGGATGAAGCCAGATCGTATTGAAGATATTATTGCTCTTGTTGCGCTTTATCGTCCTGGTCCAATGGAGAATATCCCAACGTATAACGCACGCAAACACGGGGAAGAGGAAATTGCTTCTATTCATCCTAAAATAGATCATCTGGTTAAAGAAACACAAGGTGTTATTGTTTATCAAGAACAGGTAATGCAAATTGCGCAAGAGCTGGCTGGTTATTCGCTTGGGGAAGCGGATTTGTTACGTCGCGCTATGGGTAAAAAGATTCACAAAGAAATGCAAAAACAGCGTACACGCTTTGTGAATGGAGCCGTTGCTGGCGGTGTTGATAAGGATCAGGCTAATATTATTTTTGATCTTTTGGCAAAATTTGCAGATTATGGTTTTAATAAGTCGCATGCCGCTGCTTACGCGATTGTTTCTTACCAAACAGCTTATATGAAAGCACATCATCCAGTTGAGTTTTTAGCCGCTTCCATGGCGTATGATATGACGAATACAGATAAATTAAATGATTTTCGGCGTGAAGCCTTAAGATTGGGTATTAAGGTTATTGCACCTTCGGTGCAAACATCACACCGTATTTTTGAGGTTGGTGATAACTGTATTTATTATTCTCTTGCTGCCATTAAAGGTGTAGGGGAAGCGGTCGTTGATCATATTGTTGCTTGCCGTGGAAATAAACCTTTTAAGGATTTAGAAGATTTTTGTGAGCGTATTGATCCCCGTATTGTTAATAAGCGTGCCATGGAAAGTTTGGTTTGTGCTGGTGCCCTGGATTGCTTTCATATTGCACGTGAGATTTTATTGGCAAGTCTTGGAACTCTTCAAGCGCGTGCACTTCGTATTCTTGATAACAATTCTAGCGGACAGACTGATATATTTGAGATGACAGGTGGATTAAAAGAGCCTTTAATTTTAACGCAAACGACTCCTTGGTTGCCGGATGAAAAACTTTATCGAGAATTTCAAGCAATAGGTTTTTACTTTTCTGCGCATCCTCTGGATGAATATCAAGCTATTCTTGCTAAAAAACGCGTACAAACCTGGGCTCATTTTGCCAATGCCGTCAGAGGAGGAGCAGTTGCTGCTAGGCTTGCTGGAACTGTCGTGGCAAAACAAGTACGCAAAACAAAATCCGGCAAAAAAATGGGGATTATTCATTTTTCTGATACGAGCGGACAGTATGAAACAGTTCTCTTTTCAGAAGGGCTTTCGAATTATGAGGAGATACTAGAGCCTGGGAAGTCTTTTATCATTACAGTGAGTGCAGAAAATCGCTCCGAGGGCATTAGTTTGCGACTTGAGACAGTTCAATCTTTGGAAAATGATTCGTTACAGCATCATAAAATGATGCGCCTCTTTATAAAAACAGTTGATGTGCTTCCTCAGATTGAGCAGAATTTGAATCCTCATGGGAGTGGAGAGGTAGGGCTTATTCTTATTCAAGAGGATGGATTACGGGAAGTCGAAATTACGCTTCCGAAGAGATACAGGGTTAATCCACGTGTGGCAAGTGCTATGAAATCGATACAGGGTGTTGTCGATGTGGAATTGGTTTAAATCAAGAATTGTGCAGTAACTTATTGTTTTACATGGTATTTTTTATTGGTGGCTTAAATAATTCATTTTGAATGAGTTGTAGATCTTGCTTTATTCTATTCATGAATATTCAAAATAATCTGGAGAGGTGAAATCTATGAGTTTTTACTACACATTACCTTGTTCCACTCTTATTATGTTTATAGCATCATACATATAAAGCCAATTAAGACTAGACATGATACTCTCTGGTGTGCGTATTTTCATGATAAAATTGCGTGCAATTGCTATAGGACCAGTTGCATGATAGGCTATTCTATTAAAATCTCCACGTTTTTTTACTGCTATAATTCGGGGCGTGCGTATTTTTTCGTAAAGCGAAAGAGCTTTCTTTAAAGGAAGATCTTTGAGAGAGAGCGCTTCAGCTAATGTGGCGGCATCTTCTATTGCCATAGCAGCACCTTGGGCTGCAAAGGGGAGGGCTGCATGTGCACAATCACCAACAAACGCTTGTCCTTCTAAGCCTAAAAAGCGATCCTGTTTCATTTGAAAGAGTGGCCAATAGCTCCATTCATTAATATGGTCAAAGATTTGCAAAATTTGTAGATCCCAATCTTTAAAAAGATATTTCAAATTTTCTTTATCTCCTTTATGTTCCCATCCTTCTTCTGAATTTTCTCCACGAGTAATGGCTACAAAATTAAAAACTTTTGCTGATGATTGAATGGGATAGACAACAAGATGATTTTTTGGTCCCATCCAGGCAGTAATTGTCTTCATATTTTGCAATAAAGAACGAAAGCCTTTGGGAAGATTTTCAAATTCTGCTGTAGCACGCCAAGCAATAAAACCACTAAAATCTGCCCTTTCATGAAAAGGAGCCAAATGCCTTAATGTTGACCAAACTCCATCGCATCCGATAAGAATCGACGTTGAATAAGGCTGGTGTTCTTGCGTTTTTGATGCATCTGTTTTTGTTGTTTTTATATGAATGTTTCTAGATACCGTTTGAGTAAATGATATAACAGTTTCACCTTTTTTATATTTGATAAAAGGATTTTCCATAACAGCATTGTATAAAACTTTTTGTAAGGCGGCGCGATGAATCGTAATATAAGGAAATTTCCAATTTTTTTCCGATAAATTGATAAGATCAATGTGCAGTCGCGTTTTTAAAGAAACCCCATCTCGTAACTCAAAAAAATGTGGTATTGTTCCCACTTCAATAAGCTTGTTAAGAATGCCCCAATGAGCTAAGATGTAGGTTGCATTTGGGGTAAGCTGAATACCAGCACCCACGGCATCGAGCTGTTCACGTTTTTCTATAAGTATACTTGCAATTCCTTTATGGGCGAGTGCTAAAGCAGTGCTTAAACCAGCAATACCTCCTCCAACGATGATTGGTAATTGATCCATGCGTTTACTTCATATGAAAAGAGCAGAAAATGCACTACAACGAATTGTTTGGATAGTATAAACACCCTGTTGGGTTTGTTTGATTGTACGATAGCGAGGAGACATAGCGATAAAGTGTTGAACAATAAGGGCAAATTTTTTCATCCATTGATCCCATGTCGATAAAAATGTGGGGATGATCGAATGGTTGTGTAGCGCCTACACACATAAATTCTTTTACACCAATTTCGATCGTTTTATATCCATGGTCATTTTGGAAATGGGGGATGTTGTGATCAGCCATGGCACGCAAGCTCCGGACAAATTGCTTAATCAAATATGATTTGAATCCTCTATTTTATATGCACTAGTTTCTAATAAAGATTATAATAATGCAAGGTACTTTTAAAACAAACTGACTATCTTTTATGTTATACGCGTCAGTTTTTGTGTTTTTAGCATTTTGCGTATAGAAATAGCTCAAATTGTCTTGAAATATTAAATATGAATAATATGCAAAAAAATTGATCATTTATATGTTATTGTCACGGTAACATATCGTAAAGTGTTCTGTTGGATATTTACTTGTAAGCATCTTAGAAAGTATCAGGGAAGTTTATCTATAATATATGGAAAAGAGGGTGGAAGATCATATCTTTTTATCGGATATAACAATGAATAATCCGAATCGATTTATTAATAGAGAATTTTCATGGCTACAATTTAATACGCGTGTATTGATGGAGTCAACTAATTCAAGGCATCCTTTATTAGAACGGTTACAATTTCTTTCAATATCAGCAGCAAATCTTGATGAGTTTTTTATGGTTCGCGTTGCCGGATTGGCTGCTCAAATTCGTGCTGGGGTTACAGAATGCAGTGCAGATGGGCGTACACCGCAGGAACAACTTGATTTTGTGTTAGCTGAGATTTCACATTTGCAGGCCAATCAGCTACGGGAATGGAGAGTTTTACGTCACGAATTAAAACAGAATGATATTGAAATTATTTGTCCTGATGAGCTTTCAGAAATTGAAAAATTATGGCTCGAAAAATATTTTCTTGATATAATTCATCCCGTTCTAAAGCCTTTGCCTGTCGATCCTACTCACTCTTTTCCCTTTATTCCTAATTTAGGGCTTTCTCTTGCTCTCCGATTGTCTCGGTGCGATAATCAATCCTTACTTATGGCTTTGTTGCCTATTCCAATCTCCTTAAGACGTTTTATTCTTCTTCCTCAAGAAGGTAATCATTTTCGTTTTATTGCATCTGAAGATGTTATGGGCCTTTTTATGAATTATGTATTTCCTGATTATAAAATTGATGGAATTGGTACATTTAGGGTGATTCGTGACAGTGATATTGAAGTAGAAGAAGAAGCTGAAGACCTTGTTCATTTTTTTGAAGCTGCTCTTAAAAGACGTCGTCGCGGGCAGGTTATTCGAATCGAATTTGATGCAAAAATACCAGAGAATTTACGCCAATTTATAACGAATGGTCTTGCTGTTCCTGATAATTGTATCAGTGTTCTCGATGGATTGTTGGCGCTTAATACGGTATCAGAAATCGTTTCTATTCCACGCGATGATCTAAAATTTATTCCTTATAACCCTCGTTTTCCTGAATGTATTCGTGAGTATAATAGTGATTGCTTTGCGGCTATTCGTGAAAATGATATCGTGATTCATCATCCTTATGAGTCATTTGATGTTGTTGTGCAATTTTTACGTCAGGCTGCTAGAGATCCTGATGTTGTGGAAATCAAACAAACTCTTTATCGTACATCAAATGATAGCCCAATTGTCAGCGCTTTGATTGAGGCTGCTGAACAGGGGAAGTCAGTGACTGCTTTGGTTGAGCTTAAAGCACGTTTTGATGAGGAAGCGAATATCCGTTGGGCGCGTGATCTTGAGCATGCGGGTGTTCAAGTTGTTTTTGGTTTTATTGAACTAAAAACACATGCTAAGATGTCACTCGTTGTGAGGCGTGAAGGAAAACGCCTTTGTTCTTACGTTCATCTTGGAACTGGAAACTACCATCCAGTTAATGCTAGAGTTTATACCGATCTTTCTTTTTTTACCACTGATAATGATATTGGTCATGATGTTGCATTATTGTTCAATTATATTGCTCAATACGAACGCCCCAATGAAGCAATGAAGATTGCTTTTTCACCCTTAACATTGCGTAGTCGTATTCTTAAGCATATTGAAAAAGAAATTACCAATGCGCAACAAGGATATTCTGCTGCTATTTGGATGAAAGTTAACGCATTGGTTGATCCTGAAATCATTGATGCTTTATATCGTGCTAGTCAAGCGGGTGTGCAGGTTGATCTTGTGGTGCGGGGCATATGCTGTTTACGTCCTGATATTCCAAGAATTTCAGATAATATTCGTGCAAAATCAATTGTAGGGCGTTTTTTGGAACATAGCCGCATTTTTTGTTTTGGTAATGGTGAAGATCTGCCCAGTGAAAATGCACTTGTTTATTTGGGATCGGCTGATATGATGCCTCGTAATCTGGATCATCGTATTGAAATATTGGTTCCAGTTTTTAATAAAACGGTTCGTAAGCAGATTCTTTTACAAATTATGCTGGCTAATATTATTGATAATCAACAAAGCTTTGATATACTGGGTAATGGAACATCAAGGCGTATAACACCACAAAGAGGTGAAAGTCCGTTTAATGCGCAGGAGTATTTTATGGCCAAAGAAGATCTTTTGGGGTGGAAAGAGTCGTTTGAGTTTTCTGCTTCGCGTTTGATTTCGTTGCATCGGCAGTATGCCGAACTGCGTAAAGATGAAATCCAATGACATATATAAATGCTCAGGGCCGGTTGAAGGGTTGTAAGCCTGTTGCAGTTATAGATATTGGTTCAAATTCTGTTCGGCTTGTTATTTATGAAGGCCTTGTTCGTTCTCCAACAGTTTTATTTAATGAAAAAGTTCTCTGTGGTCTTGGTCAAGGTGTTGCAAAGACTGGATTTTTAGAAGAAAAATCCATGAAGATGGCGTTGCAAACATTGAAACGGTTTCATGCGCTTTGTCGACAAATTGGGGCATATGATGTCTATACACTAGCAACAGCAGCAGCGCGGGAAGCAAAAAATGGATCAGCATTTATTCAAAATGCGGAGAATGTTTTGCAAAATAAAATATACCTTCTTTCAGGAAATGAAGAGGCTCTTTATTCAGCATATGGGGTTATTTCTACTTTTTATCAGCCAAAGGGTATTTCTGGAGATCTTGGTGGAGGAAGCCTTGAACTTATTGGTATTGATAACTCTTATGTAGGTGAGGGGATAACTCTGCCGTTAGGCGGTTTACGGCTACGGTATCTGTCCAATAATGATATTGCTGTTGCCACAAAAATTGCCCATGAACATTTTGGTAAATCTGCTATTGTTCGTAAAGGTATGGCACGTTGTTTTTATGCAGTAGGAGGAACTTGGCGTAATTTGGCAAAACTTCATATGGCAACCAAACATTATCAGCTACCTGTTATGCATGGCTATGAAGTTGATGCCGTTGAAATGGAAGATTTCTTGCGTTTTGTTGTAAGTGGCAATATCGATAACATGAAAGGAATTTCAGCTATTTCAAAAAATCGCCGTCAGCTTTTGTCTTATGGGGCGATTGTTCTTATTGAACTTATTCAGTCTATGGGATTTGAAAAGATAATCTTTTCTGGAGCTGGAGTTCGCGAAGGTTTTCTTTATTCAAGATTGCCACAAGAGGTTCGTGTTACAGATCCTCTCATTGCAGCATGCACTGAAATGGCGATTCTACGGGCGCGTTCACCAAAGCAGGCAGAAGAACTCATTGATTTCACTACGAATGCTTTTGATGTTTTTGAAATTTCAGAAACTGAAAATGAACGCCGTTACCGTAAAGCAGCTTGTCTTCTTGCGGATATTGGATGGCGTATACATCCAGATTATCGAGGCAATGAAGCAGCTAATCAGATAGCATTAGGATCTTATCCGGGAATTTCTCATGAGGGGCGTCTTTATGCTGCGCTTGCTGTCTTTTTTCGCAATACGAGTTTTCTTATTGATGAAGAATCTCTTCCTATTTTTCAATTAGCAACCAGAAATATAATTGAGAAAGCGCGCATTCTCGGTGAAACTATGCGTATTGCTCATCTTTTTAGTGCGTCTACCGCAGGCGTTTTACCTCATTTATTGTGGCATAAAAAAACAGATCATATTGTCTTGCACATCCCAGGGCGTTATGCTGATTTATTAGGGGAACGCCCTCTTACTCGGTTGAAGAAGTTATCAAAAATAATAAAATTACCACTTTCATTTGAAACTTTTTGATTCTTTTTCTATCGTATGTTACACTGCTACGTATTTTGATTGCTATGTGGCTTCATCTTTTGGTTTTTGAGTTGCGCTTTTAATAAGGCATTCACTTTTATGATATAACGGTGTAGAGTATTATACTTCCACACTTTGCTTTTGCGCTAGGCTGCTATTTTTATAGAATAGTTTTTTCTATTTTAGAATTGAATGCTTTCTGTTGTTAAGATTTAGTCATCATTTTGGAAGCATATTCCAGTTAATCTAGAAATATGGATGGTATAGTAGATTTTTTCAGAATGAGAGTATTTCCTTAAAGTTTGTTGAGAGCTCTTCTCTATTTTTTCAAATAAAATTGGCTTAGCAAGTTGATTGCTAATTTTTTCTTTTTGATTTTCCATTGAATTTGACATTAAACAAGGCATATGAGCCCCTTTAGAAGATTTTTATAGTGGTAGTCGTATAATGCAAATGGTTATTTTTTATAAATTAAAGCTGTTTGGTACTTATTTTTCCATTATTAAAATAAAATCCTATCTGGCCCTTGAGCATTTGTTCAGCTTTTTGACCAAATATTTCATAGCGCCAACCATTCATAGCGGGGATATTTTTCTTGATACAACCATTTGCGATTTTTTCTAAATCATTGGAAGTTGCAATAATTTTAGGTGCAATACCGTTTTCGTTCGCAACAACTTTTAAGAGAACTCTGAGAAGCTCAATAACGGCAGTCGATGTTTCATTAAGTGGATTATATTTAGGAAGGGGAGGCAAAGTAGCAAGATCAACCTCTAACCCCTCGTGGACAGCTTTGATTAATGTTTGTGCGATTGAGAATTTATCCCAATTTTTATTCAGGCTACGTAAACGTTTTAAAGCAGCTTCATCTTTTGGTTGTTGGATTGCGATTTCAATAAGGCATTCATCTTTCATGATATGACGACGCGGGATATTATAACTTCGTGCTTTGCGTTCACGCCAAGCTGCTATTTTTTGTAATACGGCAAGTTCACGTGGTTTTTGTATTTTTCCTTTTACTTTTTTCCATGCTTCATCTTCAGGTATATCATAGGTTTTTGGATTTAATAGAATCGCTATTTCATCATCCATCCAGTGCATACGTTTGTTTTTTTCTAACTGCTTTTTTAATAAGAGGTAAACGTCTCTTAGATATGTCACATCAGCAAGTGCATAAAGCAGTTGTTTTTCGGAGAGGGGGCGGTAACTCCAATCTGTAAAACGAGATGATTTGTCAATTTGATGACCCGTGCAGCGTTGTACAATTTGATCATAGGAAATAGAATCACCAAATCCGCAAATTGATCCTGCTATTTGCGTATCGAAGAGAGGATACGGAATGATACCTCCCAAATGATAAATTGTTTCGATGTCTTGACGCGCAGCGTGAAAAACTTTGACAATGTTTTTATTGACCATGAGATCAAAAAATGCTTGTAGATTAATATCTTGTGCCATTGGATCAATCAACAGCGTGACATCTGGTGATGCCAGCTGGATTAAACACAGTTGAGGCCAAAAAGTTGTCTCGCGGATAAATTCAGTATCTACTGTTACAAAATCTGAGGTACGTAGAGAATCAAGTGCAATTTCAAGATCTGTTATTTGTGTAATAAGATTCATCATTCTATTATAGCCAGATAAATTAAATTTGTCTTTTATTGACTTTTTTTTTGAGTCTTTATTCTCATATCTTGACAAATGGTTGTTAAAAAGCGTTTGTAGCGCATATGGAATTACAATCAAAGGCAAAAACTATGCACCGTTATCGCAGTCATAATTGCGCTGCTCTTCGTAAATGTGATGTAGGAACAAAAGTTCGTCTTTCTGGATGGGTTCATCGTGTCCGTGACCATGGCGGAATCCTTTTTATAGACTTACGTGATCATTTTGGAATCACACAGATTGTTGCTGACCCTGCTTCGCCAGCTTTTAAAGTTATTGAAACAGTGCGTTCTGAATGGGTCATTCGTGTAGATGGGGAAGTGTGTGCACGTTCTGATGAAGTTATTAATACATCTCTTCCAACAGGAGAGATTGAAATTTTTGCGCAAGAGGTGGAAATTCTTTCAAAGTCTGATGAACTTCCTCTCCCTGTTTTTGGCGAACCTGATTATCCAGAAGATATTCGGTTAAAGTATCGTTTTCTTGATTTACGTCGCGAAACTATGCACAAAAATATAATGCGACGTACTGAAATTATTGCTGCTATCAGACGCTCTATGCAAGATAATGGTTTTACGGAATTTACGACACCACTTTTGACAGCTTCATCACCGGAAGGAGCGCGCGATTTTTTAGTTCCAAGTCGTATTCATCAGGGAAAATTTTATGCATTGCCACAAGCACCTCAGCAGTACAAACAGTTGTTGATGATGTCAGGTTTTGATCGTTATTTTCAAATTGCTCCATGTTTTAGGGATGAAGATCCACGGGCCGATCGTCTTCCGGGAGAATTTTATCAATTAGATATTGAAATGAGTTTTGTTGAACAGGAAGATGTTTTTGTAACAATGGAACCCATTATGCGTTCTCTTTTTGAAGAGTTTGCAAATGGAAAGCCCGTAACACAGAGCTTTCCTCGTATTTCTTATGATGAAGCAATGCGGAAATATGGTTCTGATAAGCCAGATTTACGTAATCCGATTATCATGGAAGATGTTTCTCGGCATTTTTGTGATTCTGGCTTTAAAGTTTTTTCTCAGATTTTAGCGAATGATGAAAATGCAAAAGTGTGGGCTATTCCGGCTAGAACAGGTGGAAGTCGTGCTTTTTGTGATCGTATGAATGTATGGGCACAAAGTAAAGAGCAGCCGGGACTTGGTTATATTTTTTGGCGTGAAGAAGGGGGAAAATTTGAAGGAGCGGGTCCTATCGCCAAAAATATTGGCGAACAAAGAACTGAAGCACTCCGCACGCAGCTTGGCCTTGAAAGTGGTGATGCCTGTTTTTTTGTGGCGGGAGATCCAAAGAAATTTGCATCTTTTGCAGGAGCAGCACGTACACGGATAGGGGAAGAATTAGACCTTGTCGATCGGGAGTGTTTCTCTTTAGCGTGGATTGTTGATTTTCCATTTTTTGAATGGAATGAAGATGAAAAAAAGCTTGATTTTGCGCATAATCCTTTTTCTATGCCTCAGGGGGCAGAAAATGCTCTTGAGTGCCAAGATCCTCTTACTCTTAAAGCTTTTCAGTATGATCTTGTTTGCAATGGTTATGAGATTGCATCAGGTGGAATCCGTAATCATTCACCAGAGATGATGCTTAAAGTTTTTAATCTTGCCGGTCTTTCTAAAGAAGTAGTAGAAGATCGTTTTGGTGCTCTTTATCGTGCATTTCATTATGGAGCACCACCGCATGGCGGTATGGCGGCTGGTGTTGACCGTATTATTATGCTTTTGCAAGGCGTTAAAAATTTACGTGAGGTTGCTTTATTTCCTATGAATCAGCAAGCGCTTGATCTTTTGATGAATGCTCCGTCTGATGTTTCTGCTGCACAATTACATGATTTAGGAATACGAATTGCTCCTGCTGCAAAAAATGGTTAGTAAATCTACTTTGGATTTTTGCTATTTTTCTATCTACAGTGCAGTTTTAATGCCTTTAAATTACATCAGCGTATATATTTTTTATAAAAAGCTTAGATATATGCTTCATTTAGTTTTTTAAACGTTGTAAAAAAGTCATGTATCTTCATGTTTATAAGATAACGCAGTATTATGAAATATTGTGTCATTCTGAAAAAAACGTAGAGTTTACCATATAGAAAATAGTTATTGTTTACTATGTATGGTTTTTGATTAAATATCTATAAGATGAGAGAGCTCATTTATCACTAGATTTTCAGAAAAGATTTCGGCTTCATGCATTAAATATTTTTGTATAAGGCTTAGATGCAGTTTAGGGATCGTGTATAAAATTTTTCAAATTGATATAATTTTCTGTTCATGTTCTAATGACATCGTCTGTTTTTATATAATCGATTTTAGATAAAAATAAGTCGATTCATAAAAAAATTGTACTGAAAAAATCTTATGAAATAATTGCTCATTATTTTGAGAATTGTTGTTCTAATGCTATGTCTAATAAAATGAGTTTACCTTTTGATAAAGAACACATTGAGCCAATAGAATTACGTTCTGCTTTACAGGAGCGTTATTTGGCTTATGCACTTTCTACTATTACTCACCGTGCGTTGCCTGATGTACGTGATGGTTTGAAGCCTGTACATCGTCGTATTGTCCATGCTATGCGGTTACTCAAACTTAATCCAGGGCAGTCCTATGCAAAATGTGCACGGATTGTTGGTGATGTAATGGGAAAATTTCATCCGCATGGTGATGCATCTATTTATGATGCATTAGTACGTTTGGCTCAGAGTTTTGCTGTTCGTTACCCCTTGATTGATGGACAAGGCAATTTTGGTAATATTGATGGTGATAATGCTGCTGCTATGCGCTATACAGAAGCGCGCATGACTGAAGTGGCTGCATTGTTGCTTGAGGGGATTAATGAAAACGCTATTGATTTTCGTTTAACCTATAATGAGGAAGATGAAGAGCCGGTTGTTTTACCGGGAGCTTTTCCTAATCTTTTAGCGAATGGTTCATCAGGTATTGCTGTTGGTATGGCAACATCTATTCCACCCCATAATGTTGCTGAGATTTGTGATGCAGCACTTCATTTGATTGCACATCCTGATGTCAATGATGAGGAATTGAATCAATTTGTGCTTGGTCCTGATTTTCCAACAGGTGGTATTTTAGTTGAGCCTAAAAAGAGTATTGAGGAATCTTATCGTGTAGGGCGTGGTTTTTTTCGGTTGCGTTCACGTTGGTATCAGGAATCTGGTAACCGTGGTTCTTACGTGATTGTTGTTACTGAAATTCCCTATCAGGTTCAAAAGTCACGCCTTATTGAAAAAACAGCAGAATTACTGCTTGCACGGCGATTACCAATGCTTGAGGATATTCAAGATGAATCAGCAGAAGATATCCGCATCGTGCTTATTCCTAAAAATCGTACTGTTGATCCAGAGCTCCTTATGGAATCTCTTTTTAAATTGACAGATTTTGAAGTCAGATTTCCTCTTAACCTTAATGTTTTGTCTTTAGGAAAAATACCGAATGTTCTTTCTTTGCGGGAAAGTTTGCAGCAATGGCTTGAACATCGTCAAGAAGTTCTTATTCGTCGCTTTCATTATCGACTTGATCAAATTGATCACCGATTAGAAATTCTCCATGGATATCTTATCGCCTATTTAAATCTTGATGAGGTCATTCAGATTATTCGTGAAGAAGATGAACCAAAAAAAAAGCTCATCGATCGTTTTAAATTAACAGAAAATCAAGCTGAAGCTATCCTGAATATGCGCTTGCGTTCTTTACGTAAACTTGAGGAATTTGAAATTCGTAAAGAATTTGAAAGCTTGAGGACTGAAAAAGAACAACTGCAGAGTTTGTTATCCTCTCGTACAAAGCAATGGAAAATAATTTCAGAGGAAATTATAAAAGTTCGTAAAATTTTTGGTCCTGATACTTTCTTAGGAAAAAGGCGTACAACGTTCGAGGAAGCGCCAAGGCGTGATATTGATGATATTCATCAGGCGATGATTGAAAAGGAACCGATTACTATTGTTATTTCTGAAAAAGGATGGATGCGTGCTTTGAAGGGACATTTGAGTGATTACAACACGCTTTCTTTCAAAGAGGGGGACGGTTTGAAGCTAGCATTTCCAGCGTTTACTACAGATAAGATTGTGTTGATAAGTACTGGTGGAAAGTTTTTTGCTATTGCTGCAAATAGTTTACCTGGAGGGCGGGGACATGGTGAACCAATTCGTCTTTTAGTGGATATGGATGATGAGCATGATATCTTGCTAGCTTTTGTGCATAATGCACAGGAAAAACTTCTCTTAGTTTCATCTCATGGAAATGGTTTTATTGTACCTGAGGCGCAAGTGATTGCTAATACACGAAAAGGCAAGCAAGTTATGAATGTGAAGTTTCCTGATAAAGTAAAGCTTTGTGTTCCAGTAAAAGGTGATCATGTTGCAGTGGTTGGTGAAAATCGCAAAATGCTTGTTTTTGCAATTGAACAAATACCAGAAATGAGTCGCGGTAAAGGTGTGCGTTTGCAACGTTACAAAGAGGGAGGCATTGTTGATGCCAAAACTTTTAATTTATCAGAAGGATTAAGCTGGCAAGATACAGCTGAACGTTGCTTTAATCGTCAAGCTGACGATCTTATTGAATGGATGGGAACGCGTGCTGGGAGGGGACGTTTGGTTCCAAAAGGCTTTCCAAAATCAGGAAAATTTACCAATTAAATTATAAAAAAATGTTGTGTGGTTTCATTAACTTTTCATAGCAGCATTTATTCATGAGAATTATTACTATATTGTCTAAAAAGAATTCCACGTTCAGCCCATAAAACAAGAAGTATGGCGATGAGACTGAGAAAGAAAAATCCTGCTGAATTTGGGGTGGTTGTTTCATTAAATTGTTGTGCAATAATAAAGCTAAGGCCTGTTGCAATAGATGTTTGAAGAAAACCAGATACAGAAGACGCTGTTCCAGCGATTTTTCCTACTGATTCGAGAGCAAGTGTATTGAAATTGGCCATAATGCCGCCGCAGGCAAACATCAGTATACAAAACAACAGCATGTAAAAAGGAAAAGGGAGTATACCATCTGTTAAGACAGATACAACAAACCAGATGCATGAAGTAGCACAAAATAGCAAAAGCATGCTGTGTGCTATACGTCGCATTCCAAGGCGCCCAACGAGTTGAGAATTAAGGAATGATGATAGAGCTTGAAAAGCTGCACCGATGGCAAAGGCAATGGGAAACCAGAGGCCTAGATTATAAATCCCTTCATACGTCTGCTGCGATGTATTAACAGCGATAAAAATACAGCCTAAAATAACAGAAGTTGCCAGTGTGTAGCAAAGTGTTGTGCGGTTGGTAATAACAATCCATAAGTTATGTTTGATCGAAGAAAAGGAAAGAGAGCGTTGTTTATGAAGAGTCTCAGGCAAGCGCAGTTGAATCCAAATCATCAGCCCAAAACCAATAATTGCCATGAATATAAAAATAAATTGCCAGTTTCCGAACAGTAAAATGACCTGTCCTGTTGCCGGTCCAATCATTGGTGCAATAAGAAAAACTATCATGATGATAGACATAACTTCTGCCATTTTTCGCCCACTATAGAGATCACGTACAATGGAAACTGTGAGCACGCGCATAGCGGCACCTCCCATACCTTGTAAGATACGCAAAATAAGTAAGATAGAAAAATTGGATACAAAGGCAGAACCGATCGCTGCAAATGAATACAAAGCAAGACCAATAAGAATAATCTTACGGCGCCCATAACGATCACTTATGGGACCAAAAAGTATTTGTGTGATACCATAGCTAATAAGATAACTAGAGATGATATAATGTTGATCATTTTCATTGATGACATTTAAACTGTTCAAAATGTCGGGCATAGCTGGCAGCATAATATCAACGGCTATAGAATTGATAGCCATGAGTGCACCAATGAGAATAACAAATTCCTTATAACCAATTTTTTTTCTAATTATATCACTATGCTCTTGTTCGTCGACTGAATATGACATATGGCATCCTTGAAATAAAAATTTCAACTGAACAACAGCTCTATAAAAGATTAAATGCAATGAGAGATATCTACTTAAGAGATATCTATGATTTATTGCAGGAGATATTTTTTTCCTTCAGCAATTCTTGCAATTCATTATTTTGAAACATCTCTTTCACAATATCACAGCCACCAACAAATTCACCTTTGATATAGAGCTGTGGAATTGTAGGCCAATTTGAGTAGTCTTTAATTCCTTGACGCAATTCACCAGAAGCTAAGATATTAATCCCTTTATAATCTACCCCTAAATAGTCAAGGATTTGAACAACCTGTCCTGAAAATCCGCATTGTGGAGCATCCGGTGTTCCTTTCATGAACAAAATGACGTCATTTTTTTTAATTTCATTGTCAATAAAATCATGAACAGTGCTCATTTTTATTCCTCGATATTGCAGATTTTGTAAGTGTACATTTATGCTCGTACTGTTTTTTAATCGTATTGAGTGAATGAATGCAAGAAGAAATTTTTAAATTATTTAGGAATATTCGTTTGCAACATTAAAGCATGAAGGTCGTTTCCCATATTGCCTTTAAGAGCATCATAGACCATTTTATGTTGCTGGACACGACTTTTCCCGCGAAAACTTTCGGAAGTAACTTCTGCAGCGTAGTGTTCTCCATCACCAGCGAGATCACGAATGATTACAGTTGCATCGGGAATACCTTCGCGAATAAGTACTTCAATTGCACTGGCACTCATTGCCATGATTATTCTCCTTATGTTTGTTAATTTTTTATAAGAGTATCATACAGTCAAAAAAAACGAAAAATTCTTTATTTTTCGCCCATAAATTGAGGAAACCAACTTTCATAGGCTTTTGTGAGTTTTTCTACTGAAAGTGTTAATATCCCCTCTATATCAAGTGCATCACCTGCAACTCTACCAAGCTCTGTTAAAGAAATTGCACTTATTTGTGCAAACTTTTTAAGACTATTGAGCGCTTCAGGTTTGACTGCTAAAAGATAACGTCCTTGGTCTTCTCCAAAGAGTTCTGCATGCTCTGGTGATTGGTTACTTAATTTTGCTTTGATTCCTTTATCTGCTTTAATAATCATTTCTGCAAGTGCAATAGCTAATCCACCGTCAGAAAGGTCATGCGCAGCGTGAACAAAACCACGATGAATAACATCTCGAACAAATTGTCCGTGTTTTTTTTCAAGCTGTAAATCTACAGGAGGTGGGGCACCTGTATCAATATTCAAAATATTCCGTGCGTAGATTGATTGTCCTAAATGAGAGCCACAAGCTCCAATCAAAACAATATGATCTCCATTTTGCATACCACTGATTGTTACCATTTTAGACCAGTCATCAAGAAGTCCGACACCTGCAATTGTTGGTGTGGGAAGAATGGCTTCTCCATTGGTTTCATTATAAAGAGAGACATTGCCTGAAACGATAGGAAAATCGAGAATTCTACAAGCTTCACCTATGCCTTTAATGGCGAACACTAATTGCCCCATAATTTCAGGTTTTTCAGGATTACCAAAATTGAGATTATCTGTAGCTGCAAGTGGTGTTGCACCCGTAGTGCTAATATTGCGCCAGCATTCTGCGACGGCTTGTTTTCCCCCTTCATAAGGATCAGCTTCACAATAGCGAGGCGTTACATCAGAAGAAAAGGCAAGAGCACGCTTGTCGTTATTGCTTACGCGAATGACTCCTGCATCGCTTCCTGGAGCAACAAGAGTATTTCCTTGAATAAGCGTATCATATTGTTCATAAACCCATCGTCGTGAACTTTGATTAGCAGAATTTAATAAGCTAAGGAGTGCATCACCAAGGTTTTCAACTTTTTTGACTTCTTCTATTTTAAGAGTCGTTTTTTTTACAGGTTCTCTCCAAGGACGATCATAAACAGGTGCTTCATTACCGAGTTCTTTGATGGGAAGATTGACGACTTCTTCTCCTTGATGCAATACGCGGAAACGCAAATCATCTGTTGTTTTTCCAATAATAGAAAAGTGAAGTCCCCACTTATGAAAAATTGCTGCTGCTTGTTTTTCTAATTCTGGTTTAAGAACCATGAGCATACGTTCTTGGCTTTCGGAAAGCATCATTTCATAGGTTGTCATGTTTTCTTCACGGACGGGTACTTTATCAAGATTAAGCTCTATACCTAGATTTCCTTTTGCTCCCATTTCGACGGCAGAGGATGTTAGTCCTGCTGCACCCATATCTTGAATAGCAACAACAGCTCCTAGTTCCATGAGTTCTAAGCAAGCTTCAAGAAGGCATTTTTCTGTAAAAGGATCACCCACTTGAACAGTTGGGCGTTTTTCATCGATTGAATCATCAAATTCTGCGGAAGCCATTGTTGCTCCGCCGACACCATCACGTCCTGTTTTGGCTCCAAGATAAACAACAGGAAGTCCTACTCCTTGCGCTTTAGAATAAAAAAGAGAATCTGTCTTTGCAATACCAGCGACAAAAGCATTCACAAGGATATTACCATTATAACGCTCGTCAAAATTTACTTCTCCACCAACAGTTGGAACGCCAAAAGCATTACTATAGCCACCTATTCCAGAAACAACGCCAGAAACAAGATGGCGTGTTCGGGGGTGATTAGGAGTCCCAAAGCGCAATGCATTCATAGCTGCAACAGGACGGGCGCCCATTGTAAAAACATCACGCAAAATACCTCCTACACCTGTTGCCGCACCTTGATAAGGTTCAATATAAGAGGGATGATTATGGCTTTCCATTTTGAAAACAACGCATTGACCTTCACCAATATCAACAACACCAGCATTTTCACCAGGTCCTTGAATGACACATTTCCCTTCTGTTGGGAGCGTTTTAAGCCACTTTTTTGATGATTTATAGGAACAATGTTCGTTCCACATTGCAGAAAAAATTCCTAGCTCAGTGAATGTTGGCTCTCTTCCAATTAAGGTTAAGATATGTTGATATTCATCATTTTTTAGGCCGTGCTGTGCAATTAATTCTGGTGTAATGGTGATGTTATTACAAGGATTCATGGCTATTTTATCCGTCAAATTAATTAAAATTTAGCATTTTTATTATTTTAAATCTAGCAGCTTAAATTATAGTTGGTTTTATTGTTTTATAGGGTAGAAGTTCATAAAATACCAATTGAAATACTGGTTATTTGCTTAGTAAACTCAAGGATATGAAACAGTCTTTGAATGAATTTTTGTGTATTGAGAAAATATTCTCTGTTATATCCATAAAGCGTTTAACTTGTATATTTCCTCTACGGAGGAGATGTGCAGATTTTTAATTTTAAAACAGCAAAAGAGTACGAAACCTTTTTTATCATTATCCATTTGCCAATTCTAAAGCACTTTGGAAAAGTAGACGACCATCAGTACCACCATGTGCGGGCTCAATGAAATTTTCAGGATGAGGCATCATACCAAGAATATTACCAGCTTTATTGGTGATCCCGGCAATATTATGAATTGAACCATTAGGATTTGTATTTTCTGCATAGCGAAAGACAATTTGCTCATTGTCTTCCATTTGTTTTAATGTTTCATTGTCAACAAAATAATTTCCATCGTGATGCGCAACAGGACAACGAATGATTTGTCCTCTCGAATAATGTCGAGAAAATCTTGTGTTGGCATTTGCTACTTCAAGCTTTATTTCACGACAAACAAATTTTAATGAAGCATTACGCATTAAAGTACCAGGCAATAATCTAGATTCCAACAAAATTTGAAATCCATTGCATATACCGATTACCGTAACACCTTTTTCTGCTTTCTCACGAACGGCTCGCAAAACTGGTGTTCTTGCACCAATAGCACCACATCTTAAATAGTCTCCATAAGAAAAACCACCAGGAATAACGATGACATCTACATCTGGAATTGTGGTATCCGTTTGCCAAATTTTAAATGGTTCAACTCCTGTGACGTGGTGTAATGCTGCAACCATATCGCGATCGCGATTGAGTCCAGGTAATTGAATGATGGCAGTTTTCATAAAGAACCCCATTTAAAAAAGTTCTATAGTGTAATTTTCAATGACAGTATTTGCCAGTAACTCTTCACACATTTTTTCAAGTTTCTGCTTTGCGGTTTCATAAGGCTGATCATCAAGCACAATATCAAAAATCTTTCCTTGGCGAATGGAGTGAATGTCTTTGAAAGCTAAACTTTTTAAAGCACCGACAATTGCTTCTCCTTGTGGATCAAGGACGCTATTTTTTAAAGTAACTGTAACGCGTGCTCTCATTTCTTATTTCCTGTTTATAGAATCCCTCTCCTTCAAGAGGTACACTTACCAATATAAAGAAGGGCAACATAACGTCGCCTTATTGTTTATTTCACCAAAACTGGACCACTTGGTCGTGGAGGCTCATTTTCATTGATGATACCAAGACGTTTTGCAACCTCTTGATAAGCGTTAATAAGCCCTCCCATATCACGCCGAAAACGATCTTTATCCATTTTTTCTCGTGTTTGCATATCCCACAGTCGGGAAGAATCAGGGGAGATTTCATCAGCAAGAACAATACGCATTGTTTCATCTTCCCACAAGCGACCAAACTCCATTTTAAAATCAATAAGTTGAATATTAACGCCTGCAAAAAGTCCAGAAAGAAAATCATTAATACGAATCGAAAGTTGCATAATGTCTTCAATTTCTTGTGGAACAGCCCATCCAAAGGCAGTGATATGTTCTTCAGTTACCATTGGGTCGTCAAGAGAATCATTCTTGTAATAAAATTCGATGATGGATTGCGAAAGGGCAGTTCCTTCTTCTAATCCAAAACGCTTAGAAAGGGAGCCAGCAGCAACATTACGAACGACAACCTCCAATGGAATAATTTCAACGGCTTTAATGAGTTGTTCGCGCATATTTATACGTTTGATAAAATGCGTTGGGATACCCAAACGGCCAAGATGGCTAAAGATATGTTCCGAAATACGGTTGTTTAAAACCCCTTTTCCATCGATAACCTCATGCTTTTTTGCATTAAAGGCAGTTGCATCATCTTTGAAAAACTGAATATAGGTCCCTGGTTCAGGTCCCTCATATAGAATTTTGGCCTTGCCTTCATAAATACGGTGGCGACGATTCATTGTGATTCTCTATTTCTCTGAGAGGTTTTAATAGTATCGATGGGTGATACTATCCTAGTTGATAGAAATTCTCAATGATTGCTATAACACTTCTTACAATTTTTATTATATTGGATTCGATCAATAAGGGACTCAATACGCAGAGAGAGTAAAGAAGCTTATTTCCATAAATTAAATTTTTGCAAGGAAATGGGAAAGAACCATAAGCCCTTCAGGCCAAGGTCCATGCCCAGATTCTGCGTTAATGTGACCAGATTTCCCTGCGTCAACGAAAAGTGCCCCCCAATCGTTAGCAAGTTTTTCTGCTACAGAGAATTGGCAAAATTCATCGTTACGACTGGCTATGACTACTGAGGAGAAAGGCAATGTTTCACGGTGGTATGGGCCAAATGTCTTTAAGTGTTTGGGATGTATTTTTTCATTGGCTACATCTGGGGGAGCAACAAAGAAAGCGCCACAAACTTTTTCTGCGTTTTGCAGCGTTGCATGAATAGCTGTGGGAACTCCTAATGAGTGGGCAATAATCACAACGGGTTTTTGAGCTTGTGCAATGGCGATTTTAACTTCATTAACCCATTCTTCACAAACAGGTTTTGACCAATGGTTTTGTTTAACACGGCGAGCTGTAGACAATTTTTTTTCCCAACGTGTTTGCCAATGATCAGGACCAGATCCTTTGTAGCCGGGAACGATAAGGATATCGAGTTGATTTGCTTTCATGAATTGTTTCCTTCACAATAGGTTTTATCTCATAGGTGAAAACAATCTGTTGGTTTCTCGTATGCAGTTTTGTTATTCTCCAAAAACGCGTTTAAAAATTGTGTTGATGTGTTTGGTGTGGTAAGAAAGGTCAAATTTTTCGCGAAGTTCTTCTTCACTTAAAGCTTTTGTTATATCTTTGTCGTTGAGCAGTTCCTCTAAAAAGTCTTTTCCTTGTTCCCAAACTTTCATTGCATTCCGTTGTACAATTCGATAAGATTCCTCACGACTTATTCCAGCTTGCGTGAGTGCTAAAAGTACACGTTGTGAATGAACAAGACCACGAAATTTATTGAGATTTTTTTGCATGTTTTCTGGATAGACAATTAAATTTTCAATGACAGATGTCAGTCTGACAAGAGCAAAATCAAGTGTAATGGTAGCATCAGGGCCAATATATCGTTCAACAGATGAATGAGAAATATCACGTTCATGCCAAAGAGCTACATTTTCCATGGCGGGCATTGCAAATGCACGCACCATACGCGCTAATCCTGTTAAGTTTTCTGTTAAAACTGGATTACGTTTATGCGGCATAGCGGATGAGCCTTTTTGTTCAGGTGAGAAGTGTTCTTCTACTTCAAGGACTTCTGTTCGTTGTAGATGGCGTATTTCTACGGCTAATCTTTCAATAGATGAAGCAATAACACCAAGTGTGGCAAAGAACATGGCATGACGATCACGTGGTATAACTTGAGTTGAAACAGGTTCAGTACGCATCCCCAAAGCTTTTGCTACATGTTTTTCAACGCGTGGGTCAATATTAGCAAAAGTCCCTACAGCTCCTGAAATAGCACAAGTAGAAATTTCTTCTCGTGCTGCAAGAAGACGTTTGCGACAACGGGAAAATTCAGCATATGCAAGAGCAAATTTTACTCCAAATGTTGTTGGTTCAGCGTGAATGCCATGACTTCGCCCAATGGTGATTGTCTCTTTGTGTTCAAAAGCACGTTTTTTTAATGCTTCAAGAAGCTTATCTATATCTTTTAGCAAAAGATCACTGGCGCGCATCAATTGAATATTAAGCGTTGTATCTAGAACATCTGATGATGTCATACCTTGGTGGACAAAACGAGCTTCTGGTCCAATAAATTCGGCTAAGTGTGTTAGAAATGCTATAACATCATGCTTGGTAATCGCCTCAATTTCATTAATGCGATTGACATCAAATTCGGCTGCAGCTCCTTTTTTCCAAATGATCTTTGCTGCTTCTTTTGGAATAATTCCTATTTCAGCCAAGGCATCACAGGCATGAGCTTCAATTTCAAACCAAATACGATATTTTGTTTTAGGTGACCAAATTTCTACCATTTCAGAGCGAGAGTAACGTGTTATCATAATTTTTTCCTTATTGTGAGAGGGCTGCTGCTTGGCGCAATGCATTAATGCGTGTTTTGTAAAGCTCTTTGTTTCCATTTTTATAAATTGCAGAGCCTGCGACAAATACATTTGCACCAGCTTTTGCAGCTATCCCAATTGTATCAACTGTGATACCACCATCAACTTCAAGATCAATAGGTCTGTTAGCAATCATGCTTTTAACACGTTTAATTTTATCTTTCATTTCTAGAATGAAACTTTGTCCACCAAAGCCAGGATTGACGGTCATGATGAGAATAAGATCTAATTGATCAAGCAAATATTCAAGCACATATTCTGGTGTACTTGGATTGATCGCAATACCTGCTTTTTTTCCATTTTTTTTGATTGTTTGCAGTGAACGATGAAGATGAGGGCTTGATTCAGCATGAATGGTTATAATATCTGCACCCGCTTTTGCAAAGGCTTCAAGATAAAGATCTACTGGTGCAATCATCAAATGAACATCAAATATTGCTTTTGTTAATGGGCGCAGTGCCCTGATGACATCAGGACCAAAAGTAATATTAGGAACAAAGTGGCCATCCATGATATCAAGATGGAGCCGATCTGCACCGGCATCGACAACATCCAACATTTCCTGTCCAAGTTTGGAAAAATCAGAAGCTAAGAGTGAAGGTGAAATAAGATGGGAATGGGGCATTAATGTCTCCTTGATTGGCTATTTTATCATGTGGTTCTGTATACTAAAATAACTTTTGTGTTATGACGTAAAAGGAAGAATACCTATTACCTATAATCAGTCTTTTTATGAGAAAATTGCTTGAATTTTAAAGCTGTATACGTGAAAGATATGCTAAATCATAAAACATATTTAATGCCTGAAATTCAACATAATGTTACGGTTTCTTCGCAAGAATATCGGGATGCTATGAGCCATTTTGCAGGGGCTGTGCATATTGTGACAACAGATGGTTTTAAGGGAAGGCGCGGGGTGATAGTTTCAGCATGTTGTTCTTTATCTGATGATCCTCCAACACTTCTTGTTTGCCTCATGCGGCATAATCCTAAGAATCAGTTGTTTGTGGAGAACGGAAATTTTTGTGTTAATAGCTTTGCGGGAAAACATCGTTCATTAGTAGATATTTTTCTAAACATGGCAATGAAACACAAAATGAAGGCTTTAATGTAGCACAATGAGGAATTTTGCAGACTGGTGCCCCTATTCTCTCAGACTCCTTAGCATCTTTTGATTGTCGTTTGATTTGTTGGCATGAACATGCAACACATTGTGTTTTGATTGGTGAAGTTGTTGCAATCAATCGTAGCCAATAAAAAGACGCTTTGATGTATTTGATCGTGAATATCATACTCCATTTTTGTAAGAATTTTTATTTCTTGCATATTTTGCATATTAAGGTGATTTGTTTTTACTACATTTGAAACTTATCTTCATCACTGGGTGAGGTTATTTTACATGATATTGAATATGGGCATTTCCCTCTTTTATAGGCTCGTAGGTATAATTGGAAAGGGGGAATAGAAGGGGTCTTATCAATAGTTGTGCCAAGGGAGTACATGCTATGCAAGAGAATAGTAAAGATCTAAAAAATGGCTTTTTACTCTTGTGTTGATCGCTGTTGCACAATATATAGGCTGCACATACCATATACGGAGGTTTTTATGGCATGAGCGAAGAGGTTGATGATCAATATCGTCCTAGTGAAGATGAACCTTTTATGAATGAACGGCAAAAGGCATATTTTCGTACTAAATTGGTCTCTTGGAAGAATGATATATTAAGAGAAGCTCGTGGAACTTTGGAAAATTTGCAGGAAGAGAATGTTGGTCAGCCTGATTTGGCTGATAGAGCTTCTTGCGAAACTGATCGTACAATCGAGTTACGTGCTCGTGATCGTCAGAGGAAACTCATCTCAAAAATAGATGCTGCTTTGGAGCGCATAGATAATGGGACTTACGGTTTTTGTGAGGAAACTGGCGAACCTATTAGTATAAAGCGCCTTGAAGCTCGACCGATTGCAGTTCTATCGCTGGAAGCACAAGAACGCCACGAACGACGAGAAAGAGTTTATCGCGATGATTAGAAGCAATCGAAGTAATTAACAAAATAAAATGTACACTGCGAGAACTGCGTATTTTACTTTGGAGGAGTAGGGATAAATAAAGATGGTTCTTGCCGTCCTTCGATTTCGGCAGTGATGGCTGAATCTTCAACGTTTTGATTCATAAGAAGAGCGGTGTTTTTGTCTTGCGTACATCCCTGCTTATTTACAGAAGAAGGTCTTTTTTCTGTAGGATTTGGGATTAGATTGTTTTCTATTGTTGTTAGTGTTGGCTGTGTTTCTCTCTTTTGGATGGTAGATGTGCTAGTAATATTAGATTCTATAACAATATCTGTGAACCCGCCAATAAGAAGCAAATGTTCTTTATCATCACAACGTACCAAAATAAGACGACGTGCGCGATCTATGGCAATTGTCTCGCAGAGAGTTAGTCGTGATGGACGCTTCTTTCTGTTGATGCTGAATTGGCTTCTCTTTAAACGGCGTAAAAACAGGATGATCGTAGCAAGAGCTGTGAGTGTTATTATGAAAAATACAAAGCTTACGGTTATATTAGCGGCGGACGCGCCTATTTGGCTTGATAACCAGACATACATAGAATCTCTCCCATTTTAAGATGAAAATATTATTTTTCATTGAGATAAGTTTGTAAACATACCCTTAAAAGTTTTACTTATAATATGAGAAAAGGTCTTTTAAACATTAAGTGATTTTCTTAGGAGGATGTTATCATAGCATACACTCCATAACAATGATTATGAAGGCAACTTTTGGTATAAGAAACAACTATAATCAAGGCAAAGTGAGATGGATAAAGGTTTTGAGAATAGCGAGGGGGCATTTTCTTCTTCTGCATACCGAAGAAGTATGATTCTTGGTGTTGTTTTTATAGTAGCTTTTCTTTTCATTTTGGGTACCCTGAATCTTTTTTATCCTCAGGGCTATTTGCAAAAGGCTGGATTGGTATCTTTTTTTGCTTTAGCAGTTATAGGAGTTACGGCGCTTGTCCTGAGTGCAATGGGGTTTTTAAGATACAATGCGGCACAGTTGTGTGATGAATTCGATTTTAGTATATTTGATAATACTGATGATGCGATTATAGTCTCTAATTTATCTGGTTTTGTTTATTATTCTAATCAAAATTATCGAAAAATTCTTACCTATAAGACTCAGTCCTCTTGTTATGCAGTTATTGCTGATCTTCCAGGGGCTGAGGTGCTTTCTTATCGTTTAAAGGTTGCGGCATGTAGTGATCTTGCTGCACAAGAAGAATTGAGAGTGGAACAATCGATTTTTTCTCATTCTATACAAAAAAAACCCTTTTGGTATAACATCTCCGTTCAACCGATCAAAAAGCGGGGTAAAAAGCTTTTATTTTGGCGTATTGCTGATATTTCCCATTTACAGGAATGTCGTGAAGTTTTTTTCTCAAATCTTCAAGAAGCTATCAATCACTTAGATCAGGTGCCTGTTGGTTTTTTATCTGTTAATGCACAAGGGATGATTCTTTATGCAAATGCAATTTTTGCTGAATGGTTTTCAATTGATTTGGCAAATTTTACTGTTGGTCAGTATAGTTTTGATCAATTATTTAATAGCGTTGGAGCTAACAATGCATGGAGTGATATTTGTTTGCAAAGCAACAAATATCAACGTTCAGGTTATTCTTTGCCTTATACGTTTTCATTATGTTTAAATTCAGAGACTGTTGATAAGAAAATATTGAATTGTTTTATGTGTGCTTCTTCTCTCTTAGAAGATGACGCTATTTATCGTATTGTGATAATCCCACAGCAAATACAAAAGAGAGAGAGCGATGATCAATTAAGATTACCTAGTGCATTGGTAGAGTATTTTGATGCGAGTCCCTTTGCAATAGCCGTGGTGGATCAGAAAGGACAATCGATTCATATGAATAATGCCTTTTCATCACTTATGGGATGTATGGGTAAAACTATTAATCTTTATGATGTTATATCGCACCGTGATTGTACGCAGTTAGAGCATGCGTTTCAGAAAATTATGAAAAATAAAGATTATACAGTTTCGATAGAAACTGTTTTAGAAAATAATGAAGAACGTCATTTGCGTCTCCATGTTATGTCTATAAAGCCATATTATGATGATGTCTTAAGAGATTTCGTCATTATCTCTGTTATAGAAACAACAGAACAAAAAACACTTGAAGATAAAATGGTGCAAAGTCAAAAAATGCAAGCTATTGGGCAATTAGCTGGTGGTATTGCTCATGATTTTAATAATGTCTTAACAGCAATTTTGATGTCATGTGATCTTCTTTTAAATACACATCGTAGTTCTGATCCCGCACATGCTGATCTTATCAATATCAAAAATAATGCTAATCGTGCAGCAGCACTTGTGCAGCAACTATTAGCTTTTTCTAGAAAACAAACACTTCGCCCTGAACAGGTTGATTTTACAGAATTTTTATCAGATATTCGCAACCTTATTTTACCCCTTTTAGGAAATAATATTCAGTTAAAAATTATTCATGGTAGAGATTTGTGGAGCGTCGAAATCGATCAAGCATCTTTCCAGCGTGTGATTATGAATTTGGTTATTAATGCGCGTGATGCTATGCCAGATGGAGGTGTTGTTACGATTGCGACGAATAACATTACAAAACAACAAAGTGCTGAATTTGATCATGTTGGTTTTGGAATTGGTGAGTATGTACAATTAACCATTTCAGATACAGGGACTGGTATATCATCTGCTATACAAGAAAAAATGTTTGAACCATTTTTTACAACAAAAGAAGTTGGAAAAGGAACTGGACTTGGTTTATCGATGGTTTATGGAATTATAAAACAGACAGGTGGTTATATTTATTGTGATAGTAGAGAGAAGGAAGGTGCAACATTTCATATTTTTCTTCCCCGTTATATTTCTCCTAATAACCTAGAAATTTCCCCGCAGATTGAAAAAGGTAAAGAGCAAGAAAAAAATACAGACTTAACAGGATCTGCGACTGTTTTGTTGGTAGAAGATGAAGATGCTGTCAGAATGGGTGGGATAAGAGCGCTTCAAATGAGAGGGTATACTGTTTTAGAGGCTGCAAGTGGAGTAGAAGCGCTCAACATTCTTAAGGAAAAAAGTGGGGCTGTTGATATTATTGTTTCCGATGTGGTGATGCCAGAAATGGATGGACCAACTTTGTTCAAGGAAGTATGTAAAAATTATTCTGGTATCAAATTTCTTTTTGTTTCTGGGTATGCAAAAGATGCATTTGCTAAAAATCTTCCTCAAGATGCTGTTTTTGGATTTTTATCTAAACCTTTTACACTCAAACAGTTATCTCAAACAGTTAAAGAAATACTTTCAAAATAAAATGAAAATTTATCCGATAGAAAAATTGTTCATTTTAAGATTTTTTAAACGAAAATTTAGAATATTTTGAAAAAATAAATAAGATAATGCGTAAAATCAGTGAAGCAAATAAGTAAAAATAATTTGGGAATTGAATATTAGAAATTTAAAAAAGGATCATACGTTCCTCATAAAAATATTTGCTAAGCTAATAAGATTCTGTCATGTGAAAACTTCATAATAGAGGAGGTGAAGGAAAATTGGGATGCAATGTTGAAAAGCGATGATTGACATACTCAAAAGGATAAAAGCCGTTGTTGAGTATCTATTATTTTACTGTTTCCTTCAATAAACGCTTTTAAGGCCTTGGGATAGAGTTCATGTTCGGCTTTAAGGACTCTTTTTGCTAAGCTATCAGCGGTATCATTGGAACAAACTCGAACAGCCGCTTGAGCGAGAATCTTTCCCGCATCCATTTCTTCTGCCACAAGATGAACAGTGCAACCAGTGATTTTAACGCCTGCTTGTAAAACCCTTTCGTGCGTGTTTAAACCTTTAAATGAAGGTAAAAGGGAAGGGTGAATGTTTAAAATTTGCCCTTCGTAAAGTTTTACAAAATGCGGTGAGATGAGGCGCATATAACCAGCAAAGCAGAGAAGATCCGGTTGATATTGAGCTAAAACTGTGAAGATAGATTCTTCATGTGATTCCTTTGTTGGGTAACTTTTTCGATCGACAACATGAACAGGCAAGTTATCGTGATGAGCCTTTTCAATGCCAGCAGCATGAGGATTATCGCAAATAACTGCAACGATTTCAGCAGGGTATTCCTTTTGTTTGCAGGCTTTGGCAAGGGCAACCATATTGGATCCGTTGCCAGAAATAAAAACAACAATTTGCTTTTTCATAAGTGAAGCACACCTTTATAGAGTATTCCTTTATCTTGGCGTTTTGTCAAAATACCGAGGGGGATAACGGTTTCTCCTTGTATTTCAAGTGCTTGCGTAACTTTTTCAACCGCGTGTTGTGCTACGATAATAACCATACCAATGCCGCAATTAAATGTCCGTAGCATTTCTGTTTCTTCTATTCTACCTTGTTTGGCAATCCATGAAAAGACGGGTGGAACATGAATGGTAGAAAGATTTATTTCAGCGCAGAGAGAAGATGGAAGTATCCGTGGAATGTTTTCAGTAAATCCTCCACCCGTGATATGGGCAAGAGCTTTGATTCCTTGGTAATTTCGCATAATGGGAAGGAGCGATTTTACATAAATGCGTGTTGGTGTGAGTAATGCTGTACCAAGGCTTGTTTTAGAATTAAAAGGGGCGGGATCTTGCCATTTTAGATTACTTTGTTGAATAATTCGTCTCACGAGAGAAAAGCCGTTAGAATGAACTCCAGATGCGCTAAGACCTAAAATGATGTCGTATTCTTTAATATCTTTTGAAGGGAGTAGTGCGTTGCGTTCGCATGCTCCTACAGCAAAACCTGCTAAATCATAATCTCCTTCTGCATACATACCAGGCATTTCTGCGGTTTCTCCCCCAATAAGGGCTGCACCTGCTTGTTTACATCCTTCAGCAATACCAGAAACGATTGCAGCACCTTGTTCAGGATCAAGTTTACCCGTTGCAAAATAATCTAGAAAAAAGAGGGGCTCAGCGCCTTGTACGAGTAAATCATTGATGCACATAGCTACGAGATCAATACCAACAGTATCATGGACACCTACTTCAATGGCAATTTTTAATTTTGTTCCCACGCCATCATTTGCCGCTACGAGAATGGGATCTGTGAATCCTGCTGCTTTTAAATCAAAAAGGCCACCAAAGCCGCCAATTTCGGCATCTGCTCCTGCTCGCTTTGTCGAGCGTATAAAGGGTTTAATTTTTTCTACCATGGCATTACCCTTATCGATGTTTACACCGGTTTTTGCGTAGGTAAGACCACACTTGAATTTATCGTTTATAATATCTTTATTGCTCATTGGAGCCTTCCTTATGGAAAATCAGGTTTTGATGTTATGCAATGCCATGAGAGAGTTATCTCTGCAAGAGATATTGATATTACGATTTTAAGAAAATAAGCAACTTTGCTTGTGTCCTATGTTGAAGAAGTTTATATTCTTTGTGAAAAGTTTTTTTAGGACATTTTATGAATAAAATATTAGATAATCACGAACAGTCTTCTTGGCAGCTTATGAAAAAGAAAGTGCGTGAGGATGGATCGCGTGGCCGTTATAAGACTTATGTACCAGCTTATACCCAAGTACCTTTACCTAATAATATGAAAAGGCAAATTTTTTTCTGGCTTAGTACATTGGCTTTTTTCATTTTTTTTATGTTTGTTTTTGAATCTATTTTGCTTCCTTTCGTAGCTGGAATTGTATTGGCTTATTTTCTTAATCCCATTGTTCAATTGCTTGAAAAATTTGGTATTCGTCGTGTTTTTGGTACTATCCTTATTACTTTGTTTATTGTCATTGTTTTTGTTGCTGCTTTAATCATTTTAATTCCTATTATCAGTTGGCAAATACAGCAATTTGTAAGTAATGGTTTACCTGTTTACATTAATCGTATTCAAACTTTTTTTGTTGAGCATGATTTTGATTGGGTCAGGCGTTATTTTGATAGTGATCCAAGTGAATTACAAAGTAATATTAAAGGACTTTTGGGAAAAAGTTCTGATTTTATTACATCTCTTTTGAATTCACTTTTAAAATCAGGAAAATCTATCGTTAATCTTGTTAGCTTATTTGTTGTAGCACCTGTAGTGGCATTTTATATGTTATTAGATTGGCCACGTATGGTTGCAGCAATTGATTCGTTAATACCGCGAGATCATCTTGAAACTGTCCGCAGTATTTTTCATGAAATGGATAGAGCTATCGCTGGCTTTGTTCGTGGACAAGGAACAGTTTGTTTAATATTGGGTGGATATTATGCTATTGGTCTGACCATCACGGGGCTTAATTTTGGTCTTTTGATTGGTATGTTTATTGGACTTATCAGCTTTGTGCCTTATATCGGTACGATGAGTGGTTTTATCCTCTCTGTTGGAATTGCATGGGTCCAGTTCTACCCAAATAATTGGGGGTGGATCGTTGTTGTTATGATCCTCTTTTTAGTTGGTCAATTTATTGAAGGCTATATTCTTCAACCAAAATTTGTGGGGTCATCAGTGGGACTACATCCGGTATGGTTGATGTTTGCACTTTTTGCTTTTTCTACACTCTTTGGTTTTACTGGTATGCTTGTTGCTATCCCTGCGGCGGCGGCTGTTGGTGTTTTGGTTCGTTTTGCTATTCATACTTATCTTAATTCTCAGATGTATTCGCGAGATAAAAATTCGGGGTCGCTAGAATGAATAGGCGTGAAACGCAATTACCCTTAAATTTTCCTTATAACCCAGTTTTCCAATTTGATGACTTGGTGGTAACGGAAAGCAATCGTATGGCTTTCCAACTCATTGATAATTGGCCAAACTGGATTTTACCTATTGCAGTTTTGGTAGGAAAAGAAGGATCTGGAAAAACACACTTTTCTAGCATATGGGCACAGAAAGTTGATGCTTTAAGTCTGCATCGTAATGAAATTGATCAGGCTGTTACTGTTGCTTCTTCAGGAAGATCATTTTTAATTGAGGATATTGATTCGGGTGGAATTAGTGAGACAGGGCTTTTTCACTTGATTAATAGCGTTAAGCAAGCCAATCTCGATACATTTAAAGCTACTTTGTTGATAACTGCACGTACAATACCCTCAGCGTGGAATTTAAAGTTAAATGATTTAAAAAGTCGTCTTAATTCGGTTATGTTGGTTGTAATCAATCAACCTGATGATGCACTGTTAACAGCGGTTGCTTTTAAACTTTTTTCTGATAGGCAGATTATTGTTCATCCAGACATTGTTCGCTATCTTGTAAGCCGTTGTGAACGTTCTTTATTTTCATTAAAACGTGTTATTGATTCTGTTGACCGCCTAGCATTACAAAGAAAAAGTAGAGTAACGCGTGCCGTTATTAGTGAAGTCCTTAACATGCAAATACAGTGAATATTTTTTGAATATGGCACAAATTGTTCAATAAAAAATGCCTGTGTTTTATTATTGTTATAATGTGCGGGTAGAAATATGTTTATTTAAATTTTCTGTTTTTCAATACCTGTCAAGAGTAAATAAGCAGTATGTTTTCATTTACTCCTTTTTCGTACAATGAATCTTTCTTCTTATAATATGCTTAATACGTTATTTGATTGGTTTTGAGATTTATAATTTATGACGTTGCGTTTTTTCTCGTTTGTGCAAGCGTATTTAAACATTTGAAAATGATTTTAGAGAAGAGAAATTTTTTTCTTTTTCCTATTAAGAGAAGTGTCTGTTTTTTAGTTTCTACATTAGTGTTGTAGGAGAGAATAGGATTTTAAAAATAAAAGCAATTGGGAGGAGGAAGTGACAGAATGCCAGATCATTTTCCTCATAAGTCCTATTAGATTTTATATGAAAAAATGATGATGTTGAATCTTTATAGCATTGAAATTTTTGTGCTGCTCGGAATATTTCTGTCACGAAAATTATATTCGCTTAGGTGTTTTTAATATTAAAATTTTTCTTAAAGTAGTATGAGAATTGTAGGATTTTAATTAGAGGAATTAGTTTATTGTTAGCGTGGGGATGTTTTTTCTTGTGGATATTATTTTCTTAATTGCTGTCAATGAAATGTGTTATTTAGCAAAAAAGGGAATTTAAAAAAGTTTTTTCTTGTAAAGAAAAGCAAGAAAATTAAAAAAAAGTGTGTTTTCCTCTTGCACTTCTGTCATGAAAATTTTAGGGATTGTGCGTTAATGAGTGTAAACAGCGGAGCGTAGCGCAGCTTGGTAGCGCACCTGATTTGGGATCAGGGGGTCGTAGGTTCGAATCCTATCGCTCCGACCATGTTTGTTTTTGTGTGAAAGAATGGCCCGATTGAGTGCATGTAGTGAGAAATGGTCATTCAAGCGTTTTAATAGTTTGAAGGAAGCCAGTTATGATTGCACGTATTTATAATCCTGCGAAGACAGCTATGCAGTCAGGTAGGAGAAATGCTGATTTTTGGATTTTGGAATACGAGCCGTTACAAACAAAAATGCTTGAGCCTCTTATGGGATATACGGCAGTGTCTGATATGAGGAGTCAGATAAAAATCCGGTTTGGTAGGCAGGAAGAGGCAGTCGCCTTTGCTTGTAGGAATGGTATTCCTTATCGTGTAGAGAAAGCACATAAGTCGATTCGGCGTGTCGTTTCTTATTCTGATAATTTTCGCAGTGATAGATATCAGCCTTGGACGCATTGAATTAAGAATGTTATTGTGAATTGAGAAAAAATCAATTGGTCCCGTAGCTCAGTTGGATAGAGCAACGGCCTTCTAAGCCGTGGGTCACAGGTTCGAATCCTGTCGGGATCGCCATGTTTTAGCACAATCAATAGACATGTAAAAAATTGGAAACCTTTTTTCTTTTGATTCTATTGATTTTTTCTGTTGCAAATTGTTGTCTATCAGCCCTTTTTGTGAGAAAGAAGTGTATTTCTGTCCAACTAAAAAAATGCTGTAAGTTGCAACGCTGTGGCACTTACGTTAGTGGCAGGTGTTGTTGTTAGCTTTTCGATTCATTTGCTGATTTTTAATTTCTTCCCTGATTACACGATTCATGAAACCGATCGCTTCAAAACTTTCTTTAGCGAAATTATTTTTTGTCTTTCCTACAAATGAATATTTTATCTTAGATGAAACAATTTAAAGTGTTTCTACTCATTCAAGCAAAATAAAAAATACCTATTTAAAAATTAAAGGATAAAAATTCTTCCTTAATTATATATTAAAATGTTATGCAAGTGAGATCTGAATCACTTCTACTCATGTGTTCTAAAGTAGTTATTACCTGTTTTTAAATTTCAGTAGGCATGTGATTCTGATGAAAAATCTAATTTTTATCATGATTTTCTATTTTTTTAACATTTATTGTAAAGTGACTGTAGTGTATTGTTATGCCTAAATATTTTGGTAGAAGGTTTTCTCTAATAATAATGAGAAAAAGAATCATAGAGCGATAGTTAGATTAGAAAACAACGGCACTTTTGAGAAAAAAATCTGATACCTTTCGTAAGGTTATTTAAAATAATAAACTTTTTTATTTATTGAGCTGTGAAATTATCGGCATGCCTACCAGAATCTTGAAGTGTTCTCTCATAAGAAAGTTTAGCAGAAATCGAAGAATTATTAAAGGAAGCTAGAAAAAATGCACATTACGGAGTGAGTGCTGGAAAACTCTCTTCTCTAACTCGTTACCTACACATTTTATACCTTTAAGAGGTATACAAAACCAATAATCTATTTGTGGCATAAAGCCAAATGGTGGGCGTGACAGGGATTGAACCTGTGACCCCTACGATGTCAACGTAGTGCTCTCCCGCTGAGCTACACGCCCATTTGATAACGTTGCATACACCACATAGAATTACAAACGTCAACGCCTAATTTAATTTTCTATTTAATCAGGCTCGAATAACTTAGAAAAATACCCTTTTAAGCAGCTATAAGTATTTTTTCAATCTCATTCACGAGTTCACGCAGGTGAAACGGTTTAGAAAGCACTTTTGCATCAGGAGGAGCATCACTGTTTGAATTGAGTGCTACTGCTGCAAAGCCTGTAATAAACATCACCCGTAAATCGGGATCAATTTCAGTAGCGCGCCGTGCCAATTCAATACCATCCATTTCTGGCATCACAATATCAGTAAGAAGAAGGGAAAATGGCTCTTCTTGTAAACGTTCATATGCGCTAGCACCATTATCGAAATCAGCGACTTCGTAGCCGGCACGTTCTAAAGCTTTCGCTAGAAAGCGACGCATATCATTATCATCTTCTGCGAGTAGGATTCGTTTCATAATTATGTTCCAATAGCTCCATTCGTCAGAGTTTTTGCCACATCAATTATACAATACAGAGTATTTATAAAAAAGATGATAAAATGCTCATAATTGGAACGAATGGCAAAATGGTTAATTCTTATCTTATTTTCAAGAATACGGCATATTAGTTGTGAGTTGGTTAAATTTAAAACGTATGTGATATGAAAAGAAGGAAGCGATGTGTGAATGTTCTAAACGCAATTAATATCAGTTTTTTCTTCTTTTTAATTTTTTTCATTCTAGCTAGATCTCCATTGAAGGACGCATAAGAACATTTTTCCTTAGAGACTATTTATATTAGAACATGAGAGAGGCATTATATTATTGCTGTTTTTGAGAAATTATACGGCAACATTGATTTTTTGCCGCTGTTTATTTTTCATGCAGTTTTTAGACATACCTTGTAAACGCATTGATTTCGTTCTGTAAAGCATTTATCCTGAACAGACAAGATTTATTATTATTTTTTTATGCCATAAATTAAGAACAAAGTTTCTTGACAATACACTAAAAATATAGTTTTGACGTTTTTCATATTGCATTAACATTTGTATGACAGTCATTTTTATTTTTGCAAACTGCATTAATTCTTATGAATTACTCCGCAATTAACCATTTTATTTCCAAGTTTGAAATTAAATTTTCTCGTTCTCAATTGCGTTACAGAAATATCGTTAAGAAATTCCATTATATAAAAGAGCTATTCTTAAATAAAATTGTCCATATTATTATTTTAAAAATAAATATCCTATCTCTTTATCGTATTAAATTATGATTTTACTAAGAAATGTTAACTTATAGGTGTATCAATAGGAATAAATGCGTCAAATGCAGCCCAAAATTGTTTTTTATAATCTTCTTCATGCATGATTGTATCAAGTTCAGCACCCGTGATGGTGATACTATCTGTCAGGCGTGTGCGTTGGCATAATTGTCGCACTTCAATGTTGTTCGCAATATTGTTTTGATTGGCGAGAATAAACAGTGTTGGGATTTGTAAATGCCCATGAAGTATATTTTTTTTCATAGAATCAATTGCATTAAGTACTGATGCCATCCATTGGGATGTTGGGGGCTTGATAGAGGGGAACGGTGCTTTATGAGTGCACCAAAATTGCACATTTTTTTGTTTTGTTTGTTTGAGTTTTTTCCTACCTTTAGCTGGTAAGAATCCAAGACCTATATCAGAAAGAAGTTGTGTTAATTTATGTTGAAAACCATTCGCTTTATTGCCCAACGGAGAAAAAAGGGGAGAAACGCAAAGCATTCTATTAAACTGATGGTTAATGAGATCCAATCCACTAAGTGCTATCAAACCACCTATGCCATAAGTTAGCATGTAATAAGGTGGAGGGCAGTCAGTATAAACAATATTTTTAAGAAATTCATATAAATCATTAATATCACTATTAATATCAAAATAATGATGTCGATTTTGTTTTTTTGTATTGAATTGCGATTTTTCTCGACCAAACCAGTCAAATATTGCTGTATAAAAACCACGTTGAGAAATTTTATTCATTGGTAACAAATATTCTTCTATAGCATTTGCATAGCTTTCGAGAATAACAACTGTTCCCTTAGATTTTTCTCTTTCGGGATATGTTATTGCAAAACGAATTTCACGATCCATGGCTACTTTAAGGTAGCTACTACGGATACTAAGAGGAATGGAACCCCATTCTGTGAGACAAAGAGGTATTTCCAATTGACATCCTTTACAGTGTATTTTGCGACTTATTGCAAAGTAAGATAACGAGAGAACAGACGTTTATTTAATGATGAAAAAGGGTTAAGAAACGGTTATGTTGTTTTTCTGTATTGTTATAAATTCAAGCACAAAAGAGTTGAAATAGGATAGAATAATTACCAAATAAATAATGCGGTTGCCATTCTGGGGCCGCTGGTTCACGGGTTAAGTTTGCCACTTGGGAGCTTCGTGAATCAATTAATTATAGTCGCTCTAAAGGAGGGCAATATTATGCGTCAAGTAGATTTTTCACCATTTTATCGTTCAACAGTAGGTTTTGATCATCTTTTAAACTGGTTTGATTCCAGGACACAGCCCGATGATGTTTCTTCTTATCCACCCTATAACATTGAACGTTTAGCTGAAGATTCTTATAGAATTTCTATGGCTGTTGCTGGTTTTTCTCAAAATGAAATCGATATAGAAACGCATTGCAATCAACTGATCGTTAAGGGTGAGAAAAATCCTGAAAATGATGATAAAGAACGAGAATTTCTTTATCGAGGCATTGCTTCGCGTGCTTTTGAGCGGCGTTTTCATTTAGCTGATCATGTTAAGGTTATTGGAGCAGAGCTTGGCGATGGCCTTCTTCATATTCAGCTTAAAAGAGAAATGCCAGCTGAATTAAAACCAAAAAAAATAACTGTACAGGCATCATCATTTGCCATAAAAGATGATAACAATTCATAGTATGTGAAAAACAAGCTTAAAAGCTAGAAACTAGGATGATTATCGATTCTTTGAAATAGAGAAATAACGCGAGATCTTTGTCTCGCGTTTTTTATTTTTCTATCAAAAGAAGGAGAATTTAAATGTCTTTCTGTTTTCAATTTGTAGTAATTATTTCATTATACACTGTTGTGCATTGAAGAAATAGAGGAAGTTTTTAAAGCTTCATCTAGATACGAGAACAATAAGTTAACTGTAATTTCTCATTATATTTTATACTAAGTAGGAAGATGTGAGATTAAATAGAAATATATGATAATTATTTGCTTTTATATACAACTTTTACTATTAAATGCGCGTTTTGTCAAAATGGATTTTAATATCTAAAATTTCAAAAAAGAGCGATTTAATAATAAAAATGAGAAAAGGCTTTGAAAGCCCATAAAACAACCTTTGAATCCCCTTTGAAAAAATCAAATAAACAAACAGCTTGCTTCAAAATCAATCAAACATGATCAAATAATCTCCCCTTGATTGCTTAAAAACATTGCGCCGTTTTGCTTTGGAAACCTCCACCAAGATTCCGCTAGCGGCACGTGAAGTTTTGGAGCTGATGACCAGTGTCAGCCGAGCCGGAATCGGCGAGCAAGATCTAGAAGCTTTTAGCGTTTATGCTGCTAAAGCTGTGGTGGATTTTGATATGACGGGGGATCAGATTGGGGAGCGCTTTGCTAAATTGCGCAATGTCTTTAAACTCAATCAGGAAGGTATTGAGGCTTTAGGCGATGCCATCAATCATCTCTCCAATCATATGGCCGCCAAGGCCAGTGAGGTTTCCGATTTTACCAATCGTGCCACCGGTGCGGCAACCATGTTTAAACTCACGGCGCGTGAAACAGCGGCGTTTGGTACAGCAATGATTTCTGCTGGTATTGTTCCAGAAAGCGTAGCGCGTGGTTTTAATGCAATCAGTGCCCGTATTCAGGCGGAAGGAAAGCATATTGAAGATGCTTTTACCAATATCGGGCTATCCCGTGAAAAATTCATGGAAGATCTTGATAAAGATGCCATCGGTACCTTGGTTCGCTTTTTTGATGTTTTTGGTAAATCAGAAAAGGGTATGCGCCCTGGTGAAAAGGCTTTGTATCTTTTATGGTCCTATTCATGTGCGTCTTGTTGATACCTTTAGAATAGATGAAGAGAACAGAAAATATAAAGCCTTAATTGATGAAGCAAAATGGGTTTTAGAAAGCTCTGTAGTGAAAGCCGCTTAGTTTTAAAGAAACATGAATTCCCTTCTCGCCTGCAAAGGAGGAAAGGAGATTAAGCTACATCCTTGATTGCAATAATGATCTGTTTGCCAAAAACTATTAATGCTTACTCCAGTGTTTGAAGTTTAGTCGGATAATTTGGATCAAGAATGCGTCTCGCTTCTGTTTCTTTTTACCTAAATGATTAACCAATTCTGTTTTTGTATATTAGCTTTATTAAAAGCTTCTGTCACTGCTAGCTTAAGAGCATTCCATGCATTTATCATTACCGCTATAAGGTCTTTACTATTGCTGCGGTATAGGTAAAGATAAATCACGCATAAGATAAGCTACATAATGCCAACCCTAAAGCTTCCAGAGCATTTTTTAACGTTTCAGCTCAATTTTCTTCAGCTGTAATTGCTTCTAATACATCCGGAAATGTTATCATAAAACCGCCATCTGGATCAGCTTCCAATTTCACTTGATAGGCATATTCCATATTTAGATCTTCTCACCATTATCGATATGTTTTTGAAACAAAAAATCAAAAGCGTTTGAGATGATAATTTATACTCACAACTGCTTTTTTATTATTTTTACGTAAATTGGCGTTAATTCACCAAATTTAAAACGGTTGTTCTATTTCCAAAAGTTACCCAATGATGTGATTCTTCGTCTGCATCAGGAGGTTCACTGTAATGAATGCCTCTTTTTTAGATTCTTTGCGCAATTCTCTAAGCAGCATTTCTCGTTTTATTTAGCCACTTTTAGAGGATGTTTATTGAGTGGCAACAGATAAAAAATATTTTTACTAGTCTACAAGTACCAGCTTTAATTGGGATTTGCGTAATGCTTTCAATACCTAAGCAAAGCAGGTTGAGCACTCTGCTGAAAAGTAAATTACTGAAGTGATATCAGCCCAATTGAAACGTATCAAAGATGGTGCTTACATTTGAGAAAAATTTAAAAGCCAATCAATTGATAATGGCTGTGATACACGTTTTGATTTACTAAGCTATTGGAAAGGAACGTTCTCCAATGAAAAGACTTTGTATCTTTTCGGTTCTATTCATATGCGTCTTGTTGGTGCTTTTAGAGTAGATAAAGAACACAGAAAATATAAAACTTTAATTGGAAAAGCAAAGCGGGTTTTAGCAAAAATTGTAGAGAAATCTGTTGAAGTTAAAAAACATTCTTTCCTCACAAGTGGGAAGGTGGTTAAGATAATACATTGTTTAACCAAAATGTAAAACGATTATCTTGTGCTAGTTATTAGTGTGGAGGTTAATTATGCCAAAGTCAAAAAATCAAACTAACCAAGCAAGTGCTGCATTAAAAGAAAATGATCTCGCAAATGAACCTTTAGAAAGTCTTCTTGCACGTTTAGAGGCTAGTGAACACGAAAAAAAAACAAGTAGCATGTTCAGTAATAGAGCATTAAAAAGCATTATTGAAGATTTAGAGAAGGACATCGCCGATGGTAGTTTTACTAGAAAGGTTTATGTACATACAGATATTACAATGATGCCTGCTCTAGTCGAGAAAGCAAATGATCGGGATGCAGCTATGAACATTCACCTTGCTATGACTCCTCAAGGCCTTGTTGAAAAGATGAAAAAAGTTGTGGACAGTGGAGCTGAATCTGCTAGGTTTCTAGTTGGAACAGAGGGTGAAGACGCCCATTTTGCGGTAATAGATTATCGAGACTTTTCTAGCAGGAAATCCTTGGTATTGCTTGAAACCACAAACTTTAGAAATCCAGCAGCACAAATGCTAGCGGTAACGAGCAAATCAGCTATTGAAGATTCTCAGTTACCTGGTTGTCATTTTTCCATGGCGGAAATGAATATTCAAAAACACTCCTCTGGAAGTGGAATTGTTAGTTTGGCTTTAGCCAAAAAACTTTATCTCGAATATCCTAAGTTACTGAAAATGCACATCGATAATATTAATGGTGATTTATGTAAAGAGGGTATTCCTTTATCTTCTAATAAGGTAGATAAATATCTCCCACCCAGCTTTTACAAACACGCACACTGTGACAGGCGTATCAAGCAATATGTAGAGGAAAATCCAGAGGCTTTACATGAAGCCATCAATAAAAAAGGCCAAAATCTTTTTGAAAGAGCTCATAAGAACTTAACTCTCGCAGATGATCAAGAATTCTCTGTTTCGGCACATAGGAAAAGGATTAAAGAATATAAATCTCTTATGAGATGAATTTCAATCTCTGACGAGGTTATAATATAATTCTTTAATGTTGAGGTTAAATATGATTAAGGATTAATCTGTGCATTCAAATTTATTAATTTTGATAAATTAGTCTGCTTTTTCTGCTTATAATGCACTAACATTGTAAGCATTTTGCATATCCAGCCTAAATTTAACTGTTAGATTCCGCTGTGATATCAAAAAATAGGCTGGCCTTAGTACTATTATTCCATTGAACTGATTGATCGTCTTGATTTTGTTGATACTATTGCTGTCTTCAAGGTTTTTTTTGCTTTTTTTACGCAACGCCAATCCTTTATGCCGGACAATTTGGAGCAGAACTAGCGCTTTATTATCACTGGGCGCCTTCAGAAATTAACCAGATGGATTGGCGGGATGTGATTTCCTATCGCAGCGAATTAGCACGCCTTAAAGCCCTAGAATATGAAAGCCATCAGTTAGGATAAAATACTCTCATGGATGTTTCCCTTGTTGTGCGTTTTGTTAATCATCTGCAAGAGGGGATAGCTTCTGCCAAGCGGGATCTTGCAGCCTTTAGTTCAGATGTTGCGCATTTCCAAAACAAGACAAGGCAGCACTTTAAAAATTGGTTTGACCCTGAGCATCTGAGGGAGGCAACAGCAAATGCGGAAAATGCTTTCAATCAAGCACGTGGGCGCATGGTGGGTGCCATTGCGCAAACAGCAACCTTGATTGCCCCTCTCTATAAAGCCATGCAATTTGACCAATCGATGAAAGGATTGGAAAAGGTTCTGGATGCGCCCCTTGAGCGCTTAAAAGCATTGCGCCGTTTTGCTTTGGAAACCTCCACCAAGATTCCGCTAGCGGCACGTGAAGTTTTGGAGCTGATGACCAGTGCCAGCCAAGCCGGCGTCGGCGAGCAAGATCTAGAAGCTTTTAGCGTTTATGCTGCTAAAGCTGCAGTGGCTTTTGATATGACGGGGGATCAGATTGGGGAGCGCTTTGCTAAATTGCGCAATGTCTTTAAACTCAATCAGGAAGGTATTGAGGCTTTAGGTGATGCCATCAATCATCTCTCCAATCATATGGCCGCCAAGGCCAGTGAGGTTTCCGATTTTACCAATCGTGCCACCGGTGCGGCAACCATGTTTAAACTCACGGCGCGTGAAACAGCGGCGTTTGGTACAGCAATGATTTCCGCTGGTATTGTTCCAGAAAGCGCAGCGCGTGGCTTTAACGCAATCAGTGCTCGTATTCAGGCGGGAGGCAAGCATATTGAAGATGCTTTTACCAATATCGGGCTATCCCGTGAAAAATTCATGGAAGATCTCGATAAAGATGCGACCGGTACCTTGGTTCGCTTTTTTGATGTTTTGGGCAAATCAGAACAGGGTATGCGTTCCCTGATTGCCATCGCTGGACGCGATTTTACCGGTGATTTTGCCAAATTGGTCGGCAATCCCGAATTGTTATGGCAAGCTCTAGAGTTTGTGAGAGATCCAAAAGTCTTTAAAGGCTCGGTGGAGCAAGAGGCGGACAAACAAGCAACCGGTGCGATGAGGCAATTTGAACTTTTGCAAAACCGTATCGTGGCGTTGGGGATTACCATTGGTGAAGTTTTATTGCCCCCTGTCAACAGTTTGATGAAAAGTGTTGGCAATTTTACCAATGGGTTGATGACATGGGCGAATGCCCATCCCACTTTAACAAGCGCTATCATCAAAACCATTGCCGCCCTGATGGCTTTTAATATTGCTCTGCGTGTGTTGCGTTTTACCATGGCTGGTACACGTCTTGGGTTTCTGCAGTTGATCAGCTCTTTTATCAAGCTTGGAGCACTCAGTCGTGGTCTTAAGGCAAATTGGCGAGGGTTAGCGGCTTCAGGTCGCTCACTGGGAATAATGGCGGCAGGGCTTGGTGGGAGATCACTGCGTCTTTTACGGCCGATAACTTTACTGGTGGCTACGTTTCGGGGGCTTATGGTCTCTGGTTCTGCATTCGCCGCCTCTTTTGGTTCGATAGGGACAGCGATAGAAGTGGTTGGGGCTGGCATTGCCTCTGTAGTTGGTGCTGTTTTTACCCCGATAGGGGCTCTGATTGCTGCTGTTGTGGCTGTGATCCTTACCGCTTGCTTTGCTTTGTGGAAATATTGGGATCGTTTCTCTTCCTTTGTCAAAGGCTTTGCACGGGGAATAACACGCGCTCTTAGTCGTGCCTTTGAAGCCGTCATGCGCTTTTTTGGTGCTGATACCGCAACCATCACCAAGTGGAAAAATATTATTGCCGCTGCTTTTGATTTCTCTCAAGCTTGGCAAAAATTCAAACAAGGACTTAACGCTGTTGGCAGGTGGTTTGGCAATGTGTGGGATGGGTTTAAACAAAGCCTTTCCAACTTTTGGCAATGGTTGGTTAGTTTTTTTGCTCAAGAAAAGCTCTCTGAGGATGCCAAAGCCGGTATGGAACAGGCGGGGGAGGACTTGGCCAATTGGATTGTCGATGGTTTTATGGCCTCCATCACGGGGTTGAGCGATTTTTTTACATCCTTGCCCCGCCGCATCAAGACATGGATTGGGTCGATTGATTTATCGGACCTTTTCCATTTGCCAAGTTGGCTTGGGGGCAAAACAGCCATTCAACCGATTGTGCAATTTGCGGGAAGCCATCACAAACAGGCTCCTGACACAGGGATAAGGGACAAAGACCGCTCCACCACCACCCACAATCAAAATGTTACGGTGCATGTCAATGGTGCGCGTGATCCTATTGCCACTGGTCGTGCGGTAAGTCACGCCATTCAACGTGCACGTGCCAATGCCCTGCATGGGGGAACAGAATGAGGGGAGGGAGCCTATGAGAGATCCTTTGATGATGTTAGGACCACATCAATTTTATGTGGACTGGTTGAATTTCCAATCCTTTGAAGAAGAGTTTTCTGCCTCCTGGATCTCTATGGAGCGTTTTGGCAAGGCACCTGGTTTGCAATTTACCGGCTATGGTAATGATCCCAAAACCATCCATGGGGTTTTGTTTCCAGAAGAGTTTGGCGACCGTGAAGCGATAGATGCCATTACCCAAACGATTCGAGCAGCCAAACCCGTTGCGATGATCCGTTGGATCAATGATACCACCTATAGCGCCATTATGCATGGCTGCGTGGTGCTCACCAGTATTAGTAAAGACCATGATTATATCAGCCGCTCTGGCCAATCTCAGCGTCTCCGCTATTCCATTAGTCTCTTGCCCTTTTTTGATGGGGGAAAACCTCAAGGACAGTATCAGATGGGGCAATATCAGATGGGACAATGCCAATGAAGATAGCAGAAAAGCACATTGTTGTAGAGCTAGAGGATATGAGCTTAGACCTCATCTGCTTTCACCATGCCATGGCTGTGTTAGGGGATCGCTCTCGCGTGGGAGCTTTAAAAGGTTATTTAGAAGCCACATTGGAGGCCAATCCAGAGATTGCCAAATATGGTGTGCTTTTGCCACGTGGATTGCGTGTGATACTTCCTGAATTTGTGTTGTCTAATCCCCAAAGCATGGTGAAGCGGCTATGGGATTAATGCGTACATACCCTTTTATTGTGGTTAAGGTGGGAGACAGACCTGTTCATGAAGTTTTTTACCAGCGTCTTTTAACGGCAACCATCACTGATAATGCCGGTAATGAAGCCGATACATTTGAAGCAGAATTTGACGATAGCGGTCATGATTTAAGTGTTCCGGCCAGCAACAGCACTCTACAGGTGATCTTTGGCTATGAGAACATCATCAGTGCGTTTATGGGGCGTTTTGTTGTTGAATCGGTTGTAAGTTCAGGCGGCAGTGAAGGAGAGATTTTACGCCTTTGTGGCAAAAGCGCCTCGATGCGTAAGGAACTCAAAGAACAAGCTAGTGAACATTTTGATCACAGAACCATTGGTGAGATTGTTGAGACACTCGCCAAGCGCCATGGCTATCAAGCAAAGATCAGTCCCCAGTTGACCAAACAAGCTTTGCCTTTGTGATTCGTACAGATCAATCTGCGAACCCGCCTTGCTGACCACATGCAGGCACGTTTTTTGATCAAGGACAATAAGTTTTTATTTTTAAGCGGAGACAATTTACCAGCACTCGAACTTCATAAGCACGACTGTTCCAGTTGGGAATTCACGTTGGAGCCACGCACGCAATACGGTGTGGTGGAAGCTTCTTATTTTGATCGCTCAAAAGGGCAGCAATACCAAGTCAAACATAAGACAGGGGTTAGCGGACCTGTGCGTCGTCTGCGGACTTGTTATACCTGCAAGGAAGAGGCGTTAGCAGCAGCGGCATCAGAATCAGACCGACTTTGCCGTGCTGTGGGGAGTGGTTCTTTGACCCTTGAGGGTTATCCAGAAATCATGGCCGATCAACCTCTTTTGCTACAGGGGTTCCGCAGCGAAATCAATGGTTCATGGAAAGCCGCAACCGTCACCCATCGCTATGAGAAATCAAGCGGATACACCACAGAAATTACACTGGAAGCACCAAACAAAAGGGAGGAGAGACACAATAAATAGAGGCTGGGCTGGTTACCCAGCCAACGGGGATAGTTTAGCGACACACCCGTCCGATGCCAAAACACATAACATCGCAGCCACTTCTTATCACTTGAAGCAATGAGAAGGCGGCTATCATGTATGGAAGAAGTTAAAAAAGTATGGATACACTTTATGCTGAAACATTAAAATCTGTTGATCCTATCACACCAGCTAGTGCTTATATTGGTGGTAAAATCAAGTTGTCTAAAACCCTTATCAGAATCATTGAAAGCATTCCTCATAAAACTTATGCAGAACCTTTTGTTGGCATGGGAGGAATATTCTTTAGACGAAAATTGAAACCTTTATATGAAGTGATCAATGATCGTTCAGGTGATGTGGTGAATTTTTTTCGGGTGTTGCAACGCCATTATCAGCCATTTACGGATTTGTTAAAGTTCCAGATTAGCAGCCGTGAAGTATTTCAACACTTCTCTTTACAAGATCCCAAAACCCTTACGGATTTAGAGAGGGCTGTACGATTTTTCTATCTGCAGCGTTTGAGTTTTGGTGGTCAGGTAACCAATCGTAGGTTTAGAGTTGATCCTCACTGCACTGCACAGTTTAATCCTTTGAAACTTGAAGCCTTGTTAAAGCTTATTTACCGTCGTTTATCCACGGTCACCATTGAACATTTAAATTGGTCTGACTTTATTCTTCGCTATGATCGTCCACAGGTGTTTTTTTATCTTGATCCACCTTATTTTGGCGTTGAGCCCTATTATGGAAAGGATTTGTTTAAGCGGGAGGATTACCAGACCATGTCTGCGCTCCTTGCGCAATTAAAGGGGAAGTTTCTTCTTTCACTCAATGATGTGCCAGAGATCCGAAAAACCTTTAGTCAATTTCAGATAAAAGAGGTCACAACATCTTACACATGTGGTTTAAATCGTGCGACTCCTGCCAAAGAACTGATCATCTCAAATTGTGATTTTTAACAGAAAAAAAAGACTCATTTAAAGGGTCTTTAAATAACCTTTGTAAGGCCTTTGAAGACCCTTTGAGAGCCCTTTGAAAAAATGAAAATCCTTTGAAAAGGAGGTAGTTTTTACAAAATACGATACAAATTATACAAAATTTTATGGTGCTCATGCACTCATGATCTTACAAACTGTAGGTATCAAATCATGTGATTGTGGCAAAAAAACTGATCATCTCAAATCGTGATTTTTAACAGAAAAAAAAGACTCATTCAAAGAGTCTTTAAATGATCTTTGAAGACCCTTTTAGAACCCCTTAAAAAACCCTGTGAAAAAAAATAAATTGGTGCAAAACTAGGTGGCAAATAGTGCAAAACCTGCTGGCAAGCTACAGTGGCGGAGGGGGTGGGAGCGTTATATTTATATGTAATCAATAACTTATATAAAGGTGAGGGAATTTTGATTCCATTGATTCTTTTAACTTATTTTCCTGTCTATCCCGAACTTTTTAATAGCTTATTCTCAACCATTTTATCCAAATATGAAGCAAGATTTGTCAGTATGGTACTTGATCTTATTTTTATTAATCGTATAGTGGCGATATACGTTAGGGGTGCTAATGGCAATTGTAAGTTTCAAACATAAGGGCTTGGAATTATTTTATACAACAGGTTCGATAAAAGCTATTCGATCAGATCATGTAAAAAATTACGCGTTATCTTAACGGCCTTAACGAGTGCTACCACGCCTGAAATGTTGAAAGCGCCTGCTTTTAAAATGCACCCTCTTAAAGGTAAACTCGCAGGATACTATTCTATATGGGTGAATGGAAATTGGCGTATTACCTTTCGCTTTATCGGAACAGACGTTGAGCTTGTTGATTATCAAGATTACCATTGATGAAAGGAATGAAAAAATGATGCATAACCCCGCGCACCCGGGCGAAGTTCTAAAAGTAGCTTTCTTGGAAGAAATGGGGATAACAATACAAAAATTAGCTGACCATCTCCATATGACAAGAGCCTCTTTATCAAGAGTGATTAACGGACATGCTTCTATGAGTACCGAGCTTGCTGTTAAATTAGAATTAGCTGGTTTTAGTAAAGCAAAGTTTTGGTTGGATATGCAAACAAACTATAATTTATGGCAAACAATGCAACAGGTACAACCGCCTATTTCTCCTCTTGTTTCTGATGCTACTCAAACGCCACTTTGATTTGTTTTTTTAGCTTCTGTCCATTGTCTTAACCTTTTTGAAGCTTTTTGATTGCTTCTATTGCTAGACGTTTTCTATCGGCTGTTTTGGTATAAAGGGATGCCATTTTATCTTCTGTCCAGCCAAAAAGCGCTTTCATTTGTGAAACCGTAGCACCAGCATTGGCAGCACGTGTTGCTGCTAATTTTCTTAATCCGTGCGCTGATTTTTTAATATCCGCTGCATTACATGCTTTGCGAAATAGATTACCAAAGCTTTCTTTGCTAAATTTTTTCCCACTTTTTCCGCAAATAAATGTCTCTTCACCTACGGGACCAATTTTAAGAGTTTCTGCTAGTTCTGGTAAAATCGGGAGAAAGACATCTGTTTTAAATTGGCTTTTTTCTGTTTTGAGATGAATGATATTATCTTTAACATCTTTCCATCCGATACGAACGGCGTCACCACGGCGCAGTCCCGTATAAAGAAGAACATCAACCCAGACCCGCTCATGTGTACCATGTACCCATCTATTATAATATTTGTCTATGTCCTCTTCTAGCCATGGTAACAATCCCTCGTTGTTAAGAGATTTTGGTGCTTTTATATTAAATGCAGGATTTCTATTTAAAAGAGCATTATCAACTGCCCAATTAAAGAGACCGTTTAAAGAAGTCAAAAAGTGTTTTGCGGCTGCGGGGGTGTCGCGTCTTCTATCTACAGCGTCAAGGATATGTTGCTTCTCTATGCTTTTATATGCGCGATCACCAATATGTTTAGAAACATTACTCAGGATTCTGTATTTCACTTTTTTAGTAGATTCTGATTGATTATGCCATTGCATACTTTGCAAATACTGATGCAACAACCAATCGAAAGACCCTTCTGTAAGCCTGGTGCGCTTCACGGTTTTTGAAGAACCGCTCTGTGCTTTTTTGATGGCGAGCATGTAATTATCAACAAATTCCTGTGTTCCGTAGGTTCCTTGAATCCGAAACCGTGAACCGTGACCAATACGCACATACCATATAGTTTTACCATGGCGTGTACATTCACGCACAAGGTGCGGTGGACGATGTTTTGGCATGACTAAAACTTTATACCATCAACAGAGGGACAGGATTGGTTGGTACTATATTCTTCTTGTTCATTTTCAAGTGGGGGAAAATCGTCAACACTATAAGTATTCCCTGTCGTTTTGTGTGGGATGGTTTTATTGATATGAATGAATAATTCTCCCGTAGGCTTGATTTCTATTAGTTCGCAGCCTTGTTTCTTCGCTTCTCGTAAAGCACGTGCAATAGCAGGTTGCGTGATAGTAGGTGGACGATGCGGCATGTTTATTCCCCTTAATTTTGGGTGCAATTCACTTGTGGCGTGAAGCACGCTTTTGTTAAAAATGGTTGTTTGGTTGTTAGAATCCTATTTCTAGAGACTGTGTGGTATTGACCACCTTCCCGCCTGTAAAGATGAGAAGATGAAATCAATTTTTTAAACTAAGCAGCCTTCACGATAGTTCTTGCTAAGACCTGTTTTGCTTCTTTGATTAAGGCTTTATAGTGTTCAAGTTCTTCTTCAAGGCCGTTTGCATCCAACAAACGTCTCATTATCACCCCTAAGATTTCTCCAACACCGGCAGGTTTTTTTAAACACTCATAAGAAAATAATTCACAACCAACAAATTGATTTTTTAACTTTTTCTCACACTCAATGAAATAACGACGGGCTTGACGTCCTTTTTCATTACGTTCAACCATCGAAAGCTCTTTCGCCATATCTAAAGTGATGTGATATTCTTTGCTGATAACATTTTGACGTTTCCCAATTTTGGGAAGCGTTAAAATAAAATCTTTTCCTTCTTCAAATTCATACTGATTAATACGATTTGTAATCCAAGTAGCAAAACGTTTTCCTATTTCCAAAAATATGTGCAACTCACGTGCGTTGACAGTTTGAACAGTTTCCTGATCAATAGTCTGTTCTTTGATTTTGATGAGAGTGTTCATCGTGAACTCCTGTTCGATTGGAGGTTTTTCATTGACACTTTTTAAAAGTGCCGGGCGCTGAAAAACACGGCGAACAGTCCGTCGTTACGCTTTCCCCATAAGAGTATTGTATAGCGTAACTACACCCGACAAGATCATTATACGCAACAAGCGCATGACGAGTCAAAGTCTTTAATGTGCGGAGAAGAGATTGTTTCGGTAATCTATCCGCTGCTCGTTTAAGGCGTTTTTCAGGCACCTGATTCGAAGATATATATACTGATAGTACATTGTCAATTAGAAAATTAAAAAATTGATGTAAATAAACGAGATTTATTTCATCAGTCGATTCATATTTCTTTTCCATGGTTTATTTCCTTCATTTGCACACAATCTACCCGTAGCGTGAAGCACGCATTGATTGAAAGTTGTTGAGGGCGGGGATGCTTGGAGGAGAGAGCACCCCCATAACTTTAAGCAGCTTTTGCTAATATCTTTTCTGTGTCTCGTTCTATCTCTACTAAAAAGGCTTCGACAGCTTTATTGATATATGCGATCTGTTTTTCATCACGGTGTACGCGTTTTGCTTTGATCCGTAAGGGCGCCGATTGGCCAGTAAAGCGTGGATCATAACTCACAAAATCACACCATTGACGTCCTGTACAAGCCATTTGGAATTGCATTTGTGCGAGATATTCAGGCTTGATCTGGTTATCGAGAAAAAAGCGTATATGCGTTTTTGATCTTGGACATTTGACCTCTATTAATCCATGATCCCCAATCAGACCATCAGGGCTTGCACCGGCCATCTCCATTGTGGGGTGTTGGATAAAACCGCACTTTGTAACATGAGTATCATAAATGAACTCATATTCTTTGATTGCATCCTCTTCATGGTCAATACCCCATCGCATGTCTTCAGTTTCATAATGGGGGCTTATTTCCTCTGTTAAGCGCTCTGTGATGAGTGTGATTTTGTAGTCATCATATTTGCTTGTCGGCAAACCTTTTGCTGTCTTACTGAGTACGTTGTAAATATTAGAAGCAGTGATTTTTCCCAACCGCACTTGAAACCACTCTGCTGTTCTTTGTTCCATCTCACACCGCCGTTTGTTGTTTTTGTTGTCTTGGTGCAGATTCAATATCTTGAATATGTATGCATTCGGCATCTTGTATAAGAAGATCGGTTTGCTCTTGTGGTTGCAAGGATTGTTGTGCGGCAGCCATTTGCATGCATTGCTTTTTCTTCAACCCCTCTAAAGCCATTTGTGCTTTCTCATAAGAGAGATCGATGAGGCTTTGTCCTTTTACAAAAGAGAGTACTTTTGCTTCATCTGTCTGTGTTTGTTCCATGAGTTTTTTGATTTGTACAAGCATTTCATGAGAAATTGGTTGCTCTTGTGTGTTGTTGTTTCCTTCATTAATCCGCACAGCTTCATCTTCTTCATAGATTCCAGAAAATCCGAAGGCATACCGTGCACATTGTATGGTTGCCTTATGGCGCAACATGCGAGCAGGGTATTTCTGCCAAGGATCTGTTTTTTGTTTGCATTCGTTGAGATATTCAGTGACTTCAATGGGGTCTTTAATCTCTTTCAAGCGTATGGCACATTTGATAGCAATGAGATTGCCGTTATTGTCGAGTTGATCTTGAAAGGTCATGCCGTCAAATTTAGGATTTGACTTTATGATCTTGATCCATCCATCAATAGAGACAACAGGGATGATGCCGCCGCCTCGTTTAGGAAGAGCATAAATCTCTTTAGTGAGTGGATTGAGGCCATAAGTATTAGCTACCGAAATAAAAGCAGCAAATTCTTCATCAGAGAAGTTATGGCTGATACAGGTTTTGATGATAGTCTTTCGAAATTCTTGTTCTGAGAAGCCATATTTTTGCGATATAAGGGCTAAAGGAGAATTTGTCATTTTGGTTTCCTTTATTTACGCATCACTCACCCGTGGCGTGAATCACGCTTTTGTTAAAAATGGTTGTTTGTGCTGTTAGAAGTTGGTCTTTTGAGACCGTGCTCACTTATCAGTGAGTTCGTATTTCTTTTCCATAGTTTTTCTCCTTTGTTAATGCATGCTTTGTCTTTTAAGTTCTTGAGACAGCACACCAATTCCTTTTGCTGTGATTTTTGCGCAAGGAATGAATTTTTCTATTCCACTTGCGGTTTGAAGTGTGATGGTTGGACAATCCATAAGTTTCTTTTGGATTTTGTCTTGGTACGGTAGCAAATTTCCACCTACTGATCGTCTGTAAACCCAACCTTTTTGCTGTAAGAATTGAATGAACTGTTTTGGTTGCATCTCGAGTATTTTAGCGGCTTCTGTAAGACCAAAGAGTCCATCATGGCGTTGTAAGCTTTCAAGAGCCATTGCTTTTGGCTTTAAATCTTCAATGATGGTGTCTTTTTGATCTATTTGCCCTTGTAGGTAATTCAAAAAGCCAATCATAGCTTTTGGACTTGAGTAATCGATTTGTGGAACCGCCACCTGCTTTTCTAATTCTTGCCAACGATCAATTATTTTTGCACGTAAAGTAGTGCTATAACCAGAAACAAGAATTAAGCATTCACGCTTGGGGAGATGATAGCAATTTTGAGGCTTGCCTTGTTTGTCTAAATAGGTGCCCTCAAATTTGAGGAGACCCCCTTCAGAGTATAATTCCCCTAACATTTGCTTAATGTCGCGTCTTACATTGTCATGTCTTTTACCGCATAACTCTGCAATCTCACGGCTAGACATAGTTTGAACCGTTTGGTTATTAAAATCGTTTTCTGCTGTTGTCATAAGATTATGCATGATGAACTCCTTTCAAGAAGCTCGTATTTTTTTCAGATGTTCTAATAAAGTCTTGCATCATCACTGCCTTAATTAACCAAAACACAAGGTTTGATATAATGCTGTGTTTTTGCTTCTGTGGTATTTTGTTTTGGCAATTTTCTTTGCTGCGTAAATTGTGAAGTGATGATTATCAATTTCATCTGTTTTTATTTCAGATTTTGGACAAATCTTTTTTCTGTTCCATTCTTCTTTTGTAAAAACAAAATCCACCCCCTCTTTCAGATCAAACTTTTCAACACAATCATTAAACCAAGTGGAAAAATCTTGTTTCAAATGTAAACGCCTATGCATTACATGGGCATTGACCATTGGGATGTAACCGGTTTTATCCTCTCCCTCGTTTTTGGGTGTGATGTATCGTTCAGTCTCTTTACTTTTGGCATGACTGTTCATAGATTTGTTCTCGTTAATGATTGATGGAGAAAGGGGGCGCTTTTTCAAACGCCCTTAGAAATTTTAAAGCACATCACAAGGACGCAATCGGTGCTGCTGTTCATAGGTACCAAACATTTCATCTTCATATCGCTGCTGTTTTATATCGTCTAAAAAAAATCCGTATGCTGCACTGTGTTTAATAAAGTCATGAGGTATGATGTCGTCAAAACACTGTTGTTCACGTTCTTTAAGGTAAAAATCGGCAATATCTTCAGAGATATCTTCACAACGGTTCATAGCTGGTTCAATGCGAAAGATTTGGACAGCGTTATCAGCTTCGTCAATAAAGTCGATAATGTCATTTTCTTCGTAAAATGGTCCAGACTGAGCGAGATTTTGTACCTCATTTTCACATATGACTAAGAGAATTTCATCTGAATTTATAAAAATTGGTTTTCCCATAATTTCCCCTCCATTACGCCTCTTAGCAATTAATTCTGTTTGCTTTATGGGATACTTATACGCAAACGTATAAATAAAATCAAGAAAAAAATTACGAATATTTCACTTTTTTCGCATTTGTGTATAAATATTGTCTTTAGAATAATAGAATCAAAAGCTTTAATCGGTTATTTCATAAAAAGTCGATAGGCTTTACGGGGCAATATTGAAACTATTTCTCCAATCCACTTGATCTTAACATTTTTAATAGGGGTTGCATTCCATGATTTGAGTACAATGCCCTCTGAAGAGCGAGTAATTTGTTTGATGAATCGCCTATTGTCTTCTGTTAGAACAACAGCTTCATCACCATAATAGTCGCTCACTGGCTTTGTTTGCAGATATTTAACTACAATTAAGTCCCCATCCTTATATACAGGATACATAGAATTTCCACGAACCATGAATCCTATTGCTTCAAAAGGTAAATCAAAGGGTATCTCAATTGTTTCAAGTCCGTCTTCTGGAATTTGTTCAACGTCTGTATCAATCTCTAGCCCTGCTCCTACATATCCCATAACAGGAACAAGTGTAGTAATTTTGTTATAGCCCTTTAAGCTTTTATATAATTCTAGAATTGCATCTCTGTGTGACCCTCTAGGATCTGACTCACTCCCCAACCATCTTGATACGGTTGCTTGGGTTACATTTAGTCTATCTGCAAGATCTTGTTGACTGAGACCAAATTCAGATTGCAATACCTGCAATGTAGCAATGATATTTTTTGTCATAATTAATTACTTATGATTTTTAAATTAAAAAAATCTATTGTTTTTTTAATTAAACTGTATACAATTGCGTATATGGTTAAAAATAATGGACAACTCAAATGGACACAAAGGAAAAATTAAAGATTAAATCTATCCGAAAGTGTTTATCTCTAACACAAAAGGAATTAGCAGAACTTTTAGGCGTTAAGCAAGCTTCTGTTTGTCGTTGGGAACAAGGCAAAGGATTATCATTAAAAAGTTATTTAAAACTGCAACAGTTGAAAGATAATTCTAACTCAACGACCTCTTTTGTCAACGATTTCTCTGTTTGCATGAAGCCGGGCAAGCGAAGTGAAATGATGCAGTCTCAACATGAGGAAAAGTAAGTGAAGTTTATTACGTTTAGCTCCATGAAGTTAGAATATTAGTTATGACGAAAGAAACCAAGATAAATAGGTGAGTTAATCTACTTTTGTAGAAATACCGAAAGCATAATTTTTTCAAGACAGCTAATCACAACACGCTCTGTCACAGCGCAGGTATAAATACACAACAGCCTTAAGGGGGGATCATGAGCTTTAATTCACAAACCACACTTTGTCTTGACCTAGGCACTAAGACGGGCTGGGCGCTTTGTGGTGTGGATGGTCGTATAACAAGCGATACAGAACATTTTCCCACACGCCGTTTTGAAGGTGGTGGCATGCGTTATTTACGCTTTAAACGGTGGCTTACTGAACTAAAGAGGTCTGTTGATGAAATCGATGCGGTGTATTTTGAAGAGGTAAGGCGTCATATGGGTACGGATGCTGCCCATGTTTATGGGGGCTTTCTAGCGACATTAACAGCGTGGTGTGAACACCACCAGATACCGTATGAAGGCATTCCTGTTGGCACAATTAAAAAAGCAACGACAGGAAAAGGCAATGCCTCAAAAGAAGAAATGATTAAGGCGATGTGTGACAAAGGGCACGCACCGCAAGATGATAATGAAGCAGATGCTTTGGCAATTTTATATTTAATGAAAGAAGGGGGTGTGCATGTCCAGTAAATTACCATGGACGAGGCTATTTGCAGATAGGTGGATTCTTGATCTCACTTGTTTGTCTTCTGTTGAAGGGAATATATACATGAGGTTACGGTTGCAAATGCTTCACACAGGTGAACCTCTTTTAAATAATATTAAGGTTTGGGCTAATTATACGGGCTACTCACTCAAAACATTTGTAAAAGCATTAGATGTTTTACAGAGTACAGGTCATATTATTCGTTTAGCAGATGGACGTTTATGGAATCTAGATGTTGAAGAAGAATTAAATGACAGCGTAGGAAAATCAGAAGCTGCATCAAAAGCTGTCAATGCTAGATGGAAAAAATCTAAAGAAAAAGATGTAAAGTGTGATACGGAATCTATACGGACTGGATACGGAAGTGATACGGAATCTATACGGACTGGATACGAAAGCGATACGGGATCGATACCATATAACAATAACATTAACAGTTATAATAAAAAAACTAAAACTATCGTTTTAGCAAAAAAAGAAATTGTTTCTGAGAATTCAGAAACTATCGATTTGGTTCACGAGCTAACAGAGGTTGATGCTGTTGAGAGCCAACCAGAACAAATCGCAACAGGTGCAGACAACCACCCATCCCTTCACGAGCAAGAAAACGTTCCCCAAAAAGCCAAGCGGGTGAGAGATGACCGTGGCTGTCGATTACCAGCTGACTTCGAACCCGATTACGATTTTGCAATTGCAGAGGGCTTGCCTCCAGAGCGTGTCAAAGTCGAGATTGCAAAATTTCGAGATTACTGGACTGCCAAATCTGGAAAGGATGCAACCAAGCGTGATTGGCCAGCGACATGGCGTAACTGGGTAAGAAATTCAAAAGATTATCAAAAAAATAAACAAGGTGGAAACAATGGAAATCACTCTCAAAGGCAAAAAAGCATTGGTGAACGCATCGCAGACAGCATCCTTGATATCGGATCTCGAGGCTACTTTGAATCAAATTCACGAGATGATAGCACCGGGCTTTCCCTTGGTTTTGAAGGATGGACAGCAATTAACGAGACAGCAGGAAACGATTGCCTTAGATGCTTGTGATCAACTTCACGAATTGTTTTCAGTGAAAGCGAGTAAAGAGGACATAGCCAAGGCAATTCGGATGCTTTCGTGTGGTTTGAAAATTTCGCAACAGGCAGATCATGAAGGTATGGCTCTTACCTATGGAATGGTTTTGGAAAGTATTTCTGCGTGGTCACTGATGAAAACGATTAAACGGATTTTATGCGATGAGGTAGAAGGTTTATCGGATACGTTTTTCCCAAGCACCCGTGAGTTAGTAAGATTATGTCGTGATTTGGAAAACATTCTTTTGACGAAAGCCAATCTTGTCCGCAAGGCTGTCTTGAACACCCGTGAAAAAAGACTGAAAGAAAAGGCATTGAGAGAAAATTCAAGACCACTCACGTTGGTTGAAAAGCAAAAGCTTGAAGAGGTTTTAAATGGGATTGGGGGAGCAGTGAAAAACATTGCAGGTTAGCAAAATAGTGAAAAGTGCTGATTTTTTTTGGAATAGATATGCGTTTAAATCGACAAAAAGGCACCGTACAGAGCGATTTAAAGTTTTTTTGATAAATTCTACATAAGAAGTTAAAACGCCACTGTACGATCAAATTTGAGGCAAATAAATCCATATGGTAAAATTAAGGATTTAAGATATGAAAATCTTAAAACACATATTCTTAACAAAACGTCAACAGCCCATGCAAAAAAAGTTTGTGGCAATAGCTATTGGTCACGTGCCATGGGGGCTTGGTTGTGCTGAGTATTTTTATAACCTTTATGAGCATGAGGATGGTTCTAGAGAATATGAGGAGTTTGAAGGCTGTCAGTACTATGACATGCCAGAGAAAACAGATTTCAGTACCAAAGCGCAGGTGAAAGCGTGGGTTTATGGGGGTGCGGTGCCTAAAAGCGTTTTGAATCTCGAATCTCTCATAGAAGAAATCAACAAAAAGATTAAAAAATTATCGTAAACCACTAGGAAATAAAAATGTTTACAAAAAACAAATAGAAACCTCATGCTGTATTATAATTTTTATATTCTTGTATTTTTTGGGAGCAAAGAAGAATTCTGATTTTATTCAGGATGTTTTAATATTATCGTCTATTTTTTTGGTAATGATAACGGCTATTTTTACAATTTTATGCAATTCTAAATTTCCATCAAAGTTACATTTTGACCCAGAATACCAATATGAAAATGCAACATCTTGGAATATCATAGCATCTAGTTTTCATCGATATATGCACAAACTTTTGAATATAATTCTTTTAGCGCTTGTCGTTTTAATTGTTCCACATAAAGAGATTTCTTATCCCACTGTTTTTGGGTATCTTGAGCATGAATTCACTCTTTCAGTGGATACCATCCTTTGGTATATTTTTTTGATGTATCTACTTTTTGTTGTGGTTTGTATGCACAGTATCATAAATATATTCATCAACACAGTACGATTCTCTGCTGCAAAGACATCGTAGAAATTATTTAATTTTAAGAAACACCCGCTCATCATTCCCGCCTTTAAAGGCGGGAATAAGATTATGCCGCATCCTTAATTGTAATAATTACCTGTTTTCCAAGAACTGTTAGTGCTTGCTCCAGTGTTTGAAGCTTAGTCGGATAATGTGGATCAAGAATGCGTCTCGCTTCTGTTTCTTTTTTACCTAAACGATTAGCTAATTCTGTTTTTGTAATGTTGGCTTCACTAAAAGCCTCTATTACTGCCAGCTTAAAGACATTCCAAGCATCCACTGTCACTGTGATAAGGCCTTGATGTTGCTTTGGTGTAGGCAGGGGCAAACCGCGCATAGGATAGCTGCGCAACGCTAATCCCAAAGCTTCAGCGGCATTTTCTAGCGCCTCAGCTTGATTTTCTCCAGCTGTAATTGCTTCTGGTACATCTGGGAAAGTTACTATAAAACCGCCGTCTGGATCAGCTTCCAATTTTGCTTGATAGGTATATTCCATGTTTAAGTCTCCTCACCATGATCGAAATGCTTTTAAAACGAAAAATTAACAGCCTGTGAAAAAGTAACTCATATCTCCAACTGTTTTTTATTATTTTCACGTAAAGTGGAGTCAATTCACCAGATTTTATAACGGTTGTCTTATCTCCAAAAGTTACCAAATAATGTGACCCTTTGCCTGCATCAGGAGTTTCACTGTAATGAATGCTTCTTTTTCTGGATTCTTTACGTAACTCTCTAAGCAGCGCTTCTCGTTTCAATTCATCCTCCTCTTAAATATTTTATAAAACAAATATCGCACAAAAAGGTTCGACCATCAATAATAAATCGAACAAAAAAGTTTGATCCAGATCTTAATGAGAAGATATTTATTGAAAAGTTAAAAGCAGAAATAAGAAAGCCGTGCCATTTATGTAACATGGTTTTTTGATGAACGATTTATCAAATAATATTATAATGTAATACTTTAAAAAGTATTATTAATTAATTGAAAAAAATTGAAAAAATATGAAAATTATGTTAAGATTTTTATATATCAAAGTGTAGATTTCATGGATATACAAATATGCTCAATAAAGTGATACTCATTGGTTATCTTGGTGCTGATCCTGAAAGCAAAACAATGCCATCAGGTGCTGAGGTTGTTAATTTTCGTATGGCCACTTCTGAAAGTTATAAAGATAAAAATACCGATCAGAAAATAGAAAAAACCGAATGGCATTCAGTGGTGGTTTTCAATCCACATTTGGCAAAGGTTGCTCTTCAATATCTCAACAAAGGCTCAAAGGTTTATATAGAAGGCAAATTACAAACACGTAAATGGCAAGATAAAAAAGGCATCGATCATTATACTACAGAAGTGATTTTGCCACAGTTTAAAGGTGAATTATATTTGCTTGATGCAAAAAAAGATCAATCTACTCCTGCCCCTATTACTTCTCAAAGTTATGCTATCGCCTCAGGAGCTGCTGATTATGGTATATCTGTTAATGACAGCATGCCATTTTGATTGAAAAAATATGACAAATAGAAAAAAAACTGCACAACGTGGACATTCATGTATTAAGGGATGTATCAGTGAACCCAATGGTCGTATCTCACAGGTAAAAATGCCACATGACCCCATTGATAAATTAGCCATAGAAATGCGTGCCAAGCGCTTTGGTTTGACCATAGAAGATGCCAAAAATCCGCTTGCTGGTACTTATATTGGGCGACTTTGTTTACAGGGTGCTCTCACGCGAGACCAGTATGATGCTGCGCAAAAATATCTTGAAGTTAGGAATAATTATCTATGCTCCAAAGGCTTGCCTGGGGCAATTTATGATGAAATGCCTACAACTTCTGATGAAGCAGCTAGAAAAAAATGGGTTGAATTTGCAACAAAACAGTTTTTCAATATGCAAGAGGTAATAAAAGAAACACAACACCTTTACAGACAGCATAATTTTTATGCTGCATTACAATACCTTGTTATAGAAGATCAAGAATTACCATATCTTGTGAATTCATTGCGTATTGCTCTTAATGCGCTTCTTAAACATTTTACACAAAAGCATAAAAAGCTATTGAATCATGGGTTTTAGGATGTTATATTTTTATATAACATTAGAGAGGGCATTTTATGCATACAACAAAATTACGTAAAGTTGGAGGGTCAGTTATGCTCTCTATTCCGCCCGCATTGCTTGATGTTCTTCACCTTACTGAAAATGCGCAAGTTGGTTTGGCAGTTGACAATGGACGATTGGTTGTAAAGCCACAGCTATCTCCTAGTTATACTCTTGAAGAGTTATTAGCCCAATGTAATCCTTCAGATGACTTTGTGGATGAAGATGCGGAATGGTTCGATGTTAAGTCTATTGGCAGAGAGCTCTTGTAATGAAGCGGGGTGAAATTTGGTTTGTATCGCTTGACCCAACTTCTGGCTATGAGCAAAAAGGAACGCGTCCTGTACTGATTGTTTCACCGGAAGCGTTTAATCGTGTAACAAAAACACCCATTGTTTTGCCCATTACGAGTAGCGGAAGTTTTGCTAGAACAGCAGGTTTTGCTGTCTCATTAATGGGAGTGGGATTACATACAACGGGTGTGATACGTTGTGACCAACCACGTGCCTTAGATATAGTAGCGCGTCAGGGGAAGAAAATGGAAACTGTTCCCTCCGTGATTATGAGTGAAGTGCTCGCTAAACTATCAACATTTCTCACATAGTTTCTTTATGCATCTTTAAGAACGGCGCTAAAGTAAGCAATGTGATATGAAACGTTTTTCTGTACAGTAAGTTGTATTTGTATTACAATGAATACATAATGAGGTGAGGATTGCGTTATGACTATATCTATTCGGTTGCCAAGTGATCTTGAAACGCGTTTGAACGATTTAGCGCTTAAGACAGGACGTACAAAATCTTTCTATTTGCGCGAGATTATTGAACGTGGAATAGAAGAAGCGGAGGATTATTATTTAGCCTCACAAGTAAGGGAGCGTGTTCGAAGGGGAGAGGGTACTTTTTATAGCTCTGAAGAGGTGAGGAAAGAGCTTGGCTTGGACGATTAGATATGAAAAAAAAAGCCCTCACTTGAATTCATTGCGGGTCGCTCTTAACGCGCTTCATAAATATTTTGACAGAAAAACTAAATGGTAAATGTTTATTATAATGTTTCAAAGGCAGTTGATTGCTCTTCTGATAGTTCGGCTATAAATACTGCGTGAGAAAAGCTACATAATATATATACGAATAGTTCAAGGGATGCGATATAGAGTACAATAGAGAGGTTTTCGCAAAACTGAAGCCAGAGAAGCATTGTCTGTAGTAAAAATGAAACAGGTAGCGCTTGTATTCTATATTGGATTGGTGCCATACAGACTGTAAGGGGAAGAGTAAGCATTAAAATGATTGTCCCTAGCAAATAAGGAAGAAAAGAGTGGGGAAAACACATGATAAATGTGTACCCTGTAAGAAACATGATTATTATAGTGGCTGCTGCTGCGAAGTAGGAGAGCGCTACGAGACGCAAGAGTAAAAATAAGCTGCGTTTAGCAAAACGAAAGTAATAATTTATCGTTTTTTCTCCGCTTTTTTTCTTAATCGCTCTATGTTTTTTAAATTCTTCCCGCTTCTCAATTATTTCGTTCCATTTGCTTTTATCCTTTGTAAAGGCATAATCAATAGTTTCTGCTGTTGGTAACATTATTGTTAGCAGTATGCTCCCTACCACACTTAGTATTGAGCTTAGAATTTCAACTATGCCCTCTATAAATAATCCAATACCGTGGATTACTAATGCAATAATATCAATTAATATTGGGATTATTAAAATAAGGATTACAATTCCTATAATAAACCACATTTTCTCCCCTTTTTATTAATTATCAGTTATAGTATTGAACCTTTAATTGATTTTTTTCTTAATCAGATTTATTCTGTTTCTCCATTATCATTATCTGTTTCTGTTGTTGCCAAAGCTTTTCGGATAATTCCTCAATTATTTTCTCTCGTTCCTTAATCGCTTTGTAGTGTCTATCGACCATCCTACTGTTTTCCTTAACTGCTTCGTTTCGTTGTATAATCGCTTTATTAATTTTTTCATTCTCATGATCAAACGCCATCTGAGAGAGTTCGACTAAGTGATCATGTTCAAAATTTGCTATTATTCCTAGGTAATTTCTCCAAGCAAACAACAAAATTGCTACTACTAATAAAAAGTTTCTTGAAAATTCAAGATACCAAAGCATCCCAAGTACTATGACTAATAAAAGAGTACCTTGAAATTCTGTATTCCGACCATTCTCTGCTTCTTCCCGCATGTCAGAGACTATAACCCATAGTATGAGCACACCCACTATTACTATGATTATTTCCATTACTTTCCCCCGCTTTTTATTAGCTTCTGATCATGTAATTGATTCGTTTAGAGGATACAATTGTGAATTGCTTGGTGCTAAATACACTAGATTTAGGTAAAAAAATAAAAAATACACAATATCATGATTTTTTTGTTGACAGGATATGAAAAATCGTATTTAATGACGCCACTGCACTGGTTGAATTGCGTCTAAAATTACAGTTATAACCCTTCTTATTAAATTGATATGATTGTTTGGAGCCCTGCGTTTGCAGGGTTTTTTGTTATCTGGAGAGAGTATTTGATGACAGCAGAAAATACAGAGATGGCTCCGCAAGCAAAAAGAACGCCGCCAAAGGCAGGTCAAGGGCGGGTAAAAGGTGTGCCAAATAAAACGACACGTATTTTAAAGGAGGCGGTGATTAAAGCTGCTGAGCGAGCGGGTAATAAGTATGGTAATGAGGGGTTGATCTCTTATCTCGAAAAGCAAGCGCTTAAATGCCCGGCGGCTTATTTATCCCTGCTTGGAAAGGTATTGCCACTGCAAGTGACAGGTGAGGATGGCGGGGCAATTAAGATGGTAGGGCGTGTAGAGATAGCGCCATTGGTTAATGACGACACGACAGATTAGGATTGTTCCAAAGCTTATCCCGATTTTTACAGGTAAGGCAGCGGTACGAGCGGCTTTTGGAGGAAGAGGGTCTGGAAAGACCCGGTCATTTGCTTTGATGGCCGCTTTGAAAGGCTATCAATTTGGCATGGGAGGGATAGCGGGCACTATACTTTGTGCGCGTCAGTTTCAAAATTCTCTTGCTGAGAGTTCTTTGGAAGAGATTAAACGCGTTATTGAATCCCATGATTTTTTAAGGGACTATTACAAGGTTGGGGAGTCTTCGATTAAGTCGGTTGATGGTCGTATAGCCTTTCAGTTTTCTGGATTAGACCGCAATATAGCCAGTATCAAATCGATGGGACGTATTTTGCTGTGTTGGGTGGATGAAGCAGAGCCGGTTACAGAAACGGCTTGGCAGACGCTTATTCCGACCTTGCGTGAAGAAGGAGAGGGATGGCGAGCCGAGTTATGGGTCACTTGGAATCCTTTACGGGAAAATGCTCCCGTTGAGAAACGGTTTCGTTTTTCAGAGAATGAGGCAATTAAGCGTATAGAGATAAACTGGTCAGATAATCCGAAGTTTCCAAAGATTTTGAATGAAGCGCGGCTTGATGATCTGAAAAATCGTCCTGAAACCTATAAAAATATCTGGGAAGGGGAATACCTTAAGGCTATTCAGGGAGCTTACTATCAAAGAGAAATGTTGGTCGTTGAGGAAGAGGGGCGGATAGGTCGTGTTGCTCGTGACCCTTTGATGCAAGTGCGTGCTTTTTGGGACATTGGTGGAACAGGCGCTAAGGCAGATGCAACAGCGATATGGATAGCTCAGTTTGTTGGCAGGGAAATAAGAGTACTTGATTATTATGAAGCACAGGGACAGCCGTTATCAGAGCATATAGGCTGGTTGCGTCAGAATGGCTACGAGAAAGCCTTGATGGTTCTCCCTCATGATGGCGCGACAAGAGACCGTGTACATAATGTGAGTTTTGAAAGTGCTTTAAATGATGCGGGTTTTGAAACGCAGGTTGTCCCCAACCAGGGGGCTGGTGCAGTCAAGATGCGTATCGAGGCGGTGCGTCGTATTTTGCCGTCTGTGTGGTTTCATGAAGAAACGACGGTAGCGGGTCGTAAGGCACTGAATTGGTATCACGAGAAGTGGGATGAAAAACGCGGCATTGGTTTGGGGGCTGAGCATGATTGGTCAAGCCATGGAGCAGATGCTTTTGGATTGATGTGCGTGGTTTATGAAGCACCACGCGTCAAACCCCAGCAAGAACGTTATCGCACTATGGAAAGAGAAGCGGCATCATGGATGGCATTTTAAGTCCAGACTTTCATAAAACGACAAATTTTGATGAGTATGAGCTCTATAAGCGCCTCAAATCCTGGTACGCAGAAGATATTGAACATGTGAATGAGTGGCGTGAGCAGGCTCGTGAGGATTTTGATTTTTATAATGGCCGTCAGTGGTCAGAGGAAGACCTCGCGGTTTTAAAAACACAACGCCGCCCTGTCATGACCTTTAATCGTATTGCCCCCCTTGTGAATGCCATTGTTGGGGCAGAGCGTAATAACAAGCGTGAGGTGCAGTTTCAGCCACGGCAAGTAGGAGCAGCGATATCCAATGAATTGCTCACTGGAGCGGCAGAATGGTTTCGCGATGAGGCGGAAGCAGAGTATGCCGATTCCGATGCTTTTCAGGATATGGTCATTTGTGGCATGGGCTGGACAGATACGTGTTTGGATTATGAAACAGATCCTGAAGGAGCACCTACCGTAAGGCGTTTAGATCCACTGAAAATGGTTTGGGATGCTAATGCTGTAAGACCAAATCTGGTTGATGCACAACGTATGTGGTATATTGATCGCAAATCCGTTGAGGATGCACAAAGTCTTTTTCCTGATGTGGCATTTGAGGATATTCATGCCGATTGGGCTACAGATAGTACAACCGCTTCTGAGGAGTATCATGTATCGCTTGATGCATATCATGAGAATTCCAATGCCGCTTCGTTATCAGAGTCATTTTCTGGAAAACGGTATGTTACGCTGGTTGAGTGTCGTTGGTTTGAGTACGAAGCGTATTATAAGGCGCCTGATCTCCAAAGCGGGCAGATGCGCAATTATAGCAAACAAGAGTTTGAACAGATTCAAATGGTGGCGCCGCAGCTACAAGCTGTTCGTTTTCATAAAAAAGTGGTCAAGCGCGCCTTTTTGGGACGACGCCTTTTAGCAAAGCCTGATAGACCATTAGCGCCGGATGGGCAGCTTGGGTGGGAATGTATTACGGGTACACTGGATAAGCTTAAAAACCAGTTTTACGGTATTGTTCGCCCCGCAAAAGATCCGCAAAAATGGTCAAATAAATATTTTAGCCAAGTGATGTATATTTTGAATAGTCAGGCAAAAGGCGGTTTGATGGCAGAACGCGATGCCTTTGATGATGAGCGTCAGGCACTAGAGAGTTGGGCTCGAACGGATACGATTACGTGGTTAGAAAAGGGGGCGCTTACAGGAGGAAAAGTGCAACCAAAACCAAGTGCACAATTCCCCAATGGATTTTTTCAGCTGTTTCATGAATCGCGTGAGGCGATAACGCACGTAACAGGATTATCGCCTGAATTTATAGGTACACGAGAGGTCAACCAAGCAAATGTGCTGGAAAATACACGCCGGCAATCGACACTAAATTTGCTCGCAGGCTTATTTGATAATCTTAAGCTTTATCGGTGCAGACAGGGAAAGGTTATTCTTTATCTCATTCAGAATTATTTGTCAGATGGTCGTTTGGTACGGATTTCTGGATCAGAGAATGCGCAGTATGTGCCCTTAACGCGTGAAGCTGTGACGACTCTAGAGTATGACATTATTGTTGATGATTCACCGACAAGCCCCAATGAAAAAGAGAAAACTTTTGCAGCGATTACGCAGATGTTGCCTTTGCTTGGTGGGTTCTTAACACCGGAGATGATTCCAGATCTTCTTAAGCTTTCACCACTCCCAGCAACACTTGTGGCAAGTTTAACCGCAAAGGCACAGCAAGCACAACAAGAACAACAGCAACAGAAGATGATGCAACAAAGCCAAGGGGCGCAATTAACTCCAGAGCAACAAGCAAAGATTGCTGTTTTACAGCAGGAAGCACAAGCAAAGAACACACTCTATCAACTCGACGCACAGCAGAAACAAACGGCATTGCAGCAGAAAAATATCGAACTTTTCTTGAAACAAGAACAAGCGCGGATGCAGCTTGAGTTGCAACAGGCAAAAAATGAGATAGCGCAGCGTGATTTAGAACGCAAAGCTTTACAGGCACAGTTGGAACACTATCGAGTTTTGACAAAAAATATAATAGCACATTGAAGGAACAGAAAATGGAAGAAGAGTTTACTCCTGAAGAACAAGCAATCTATGATGAACATTTTGCCAGTGATAATGCTGTTGAGTTGGTCGAGCCTGAACAAGTTGAGGAAGTTCTTGATGCAGAGGAAAGTTATGAACAGCCACCTGTAGAACCACTTCAGGAGCAACCAAATTCTGATGCAATAGAATTTGATAAATTAGAACAAGAGCGGCAAGCACGCCAAAAGGCAGAACAAAGCGCCATTGAAGCGCGTGAATTGGCTATTGAACTTGCGCAAAAATATGCTGTAATGCAGGAAGAAATCACGCGCCGCCGTGATGAAAATATTCCCACCCTAGAAGATGATCCAAAAGCACATGTCGCGTGGCTTAGTCATAAGGTACAGGAACAACAGAGGTTGCTTGATGAATTTTCTCATATGAGAGAACAACAGGAGCAATTGAGACAAGAAGAATACGAGCGGCAGCAATTAGGGGATTATTTCGAGGAAGCCAAAGCGCAGGTACAAGATAAATATCCAGATTTAGACAGTATCACCGATTATCTCTACAAAATAGCAGACAATACTCTGCAGGCGCAAGCGAGCCTTTATCCGCAATGGAAAGACCCTGTGGCACGGCAACAGCAAATTGGTGCTGAATTGCGCCAAATATGCCAACAGTGTCAGAAAGCCGGTATAAATCCAATTGAGGTTTTGGTGCAAAAAGCGAAGGCTTTTGGCTATAGTGGAGCGCCAGTTAAGGACGAAGTAGGAGCCCTTCAAGAGCGCTCTCAAGCAGCGCGGACGCTTACAGCGCGCGGCGGGCAAGTTCCAACAGGTGGTATGGATATGAGAACGCTTTTTTCCATGCCAGAAGCCGAATTTGCAGCATGGGTTGAGAAAAATCGCCAAAAATTTGAAGAAATTATGAGCAGAGCGTGAAGATGTGCGCGATGGCGCAACAGATAACCAAGTGATTGTTGTTGCTTGGGGGGAGCCGTAAGGCATTTTTAAAACTAAGAAAGGCATTGTTTGAAATGGCAGTAACACAGGTAAAGCTCAATGATCCATTAGCCGTTGGCGTGTGGGCTAAGATGCTAAATACAGAAACCTCAAAAGCGTTGTCCATTGCACCGCTTATGGGAAAAGGCAAAAACAGCATTATTCAAGTATTGGATATGCTAGGAAAATCGGCTGGTGACTCTGTGACGAGTGGACTACGAGTCCAACTTATGGGGGATGGCGTTAGCGAGGGACAAACGCTGGAAGGCAATGAAGAAGCACTTCAGTTTATGAATGAAACGGTGCGCATCAACGAGCTTTCTCATGCTGTACGCGTTAAATATGAAGGCACTATTGATCAGCAACGTGTTTTATTTAACTTACGTGAGGAAGCAAAAGATGGACTTGTTGACTGGTATGCAGACCGTTTAAGCCTGATGTTTTTCATTCAGGCAGCAGGTTATACAGCACCATGGATTCAATTTGAAGGACGCACCATAACCCTTAAACCCGTGCATTATGGTTTTAATGCTCCATTAGAGCCAAGCAAATTGCGTATTATTCGCCCAGCTAAGAAAAAGACGGATGAAGAACTTACAAAAGAGGATGTTTTTACATTAGATCTTATAGATCAAGCTGTTGAACGGGCTAAACTTGCTAATCCACGTTTGCGTCCTGTCCGTGTTGATGGAAAATCGGCTTATGTGTTGTATCTCCATCCGACACAGGTTACCCAATTGCGTACCAATACAAAGAGTGGGCAATGGTTAGACATTAGCAAAGCAGCTTATGATGGTTCGGGTGCTAAGAATCCCATTTTTGATGGCTCTTTGGGTATGTATAACGGTGTTATTTTACGTGAGGCAGAGCATGTACCAAATGGTATCAATTCAAAGACACAGGAACCTGTAGCATCTGTTCGCCGTGCTGTTCTGCTTGGAGCGCAAAGCGTTATCATGGCTTATGGACGTGTTGGCAATGGTGCAACAGGAGGCGATGGGAAAGGCGGGACACGCTACAAACTTGTTGAAGAACTGTTTGATTATCAACGTGAGTTTGGTGTTGCAGCAAAAACCATTATCGGCATGAAAAAATCACGATACACCTTGCCTCATTCTGATCAAGGGGGACAGGATTTTGGTACCATTGTTATCCCTTCTTTTGCTGAAGCGAACTAACTATTTTAATTTTATTAAAGGATTACAATTATGGAAGAACAACAGCCAATTGTGCGACTATCTGCTGGTACTGTTGGTGTGACCGATGAGGGAATGCCGCTTATTTTGCAAGGATGCAACAGCCATACGCAGCAGGTCAGTTTTTTGCGCGCGCGTGTGAAATATACAGACCGCGGATTAACGACAAAAATTGGCGTTTTGCCCCGCGATTCTCTTATCAAGGGCATTACGGTTTATACATTGACGGATTTTGGAGGAGCAACAGCTAAGTTTGGAAAAGAGCCAAATAGCAGTGATTATGGTTCTGCAACGCTTGCCACTGCTGGTGTAGAAGAGCTTAAACTTCCGCTCCTTGCACGAAATGTTCCATTAGAGGTTGAGAATACGCTCTACATGACACGAGACAAGAAAAGCACCAAAGGTGATGTTGAGGTGATTGTTGAGTTTTACACAAATCGTTAAAGGCATAAGGGGGCGTTTGTTCTTTACGTCCCCTCTCTCAAGATATTCCAAGACATTTGGAAGAGCGTAATATGACAATAATAATACAGACAAGTGGTCCAATTGTAGAAAACCAGACCATTTTTCCTCATGATAAAAATTTCATTCAGATGTTAAAGGATATTCAGGATGAAATAGATGATCAAACAGATGAATATGTTGATCAAGTTCAAAAGGCGATATTTTCAGCCATTCGGTTTTGTGAACGATTGCCCTTTTATTTTAATGAAAGTCGTGAAGTTATTTTTACCACTCTAAAGGGTAAAAGTCGCTATGGAGCCGAAGAAAATCCAGTTATTCAGGATGCTGTTCGAATTGTTGATGCTTACATTTATGAAGATAATCACAGCAAATCAAAACTTTTGCATGCAGATCCTCTCGCTATTGAAAGCCTTGAGAATGATTGTAACCGTGGCATGCCTACGCGATACAGTTATTTTGAACAAAAGCTTATCTTGTATCCAATCCCAGACCGTATTTATTCTATCAGGCTTATTCTTGATCCTGTGAGAATAAAAGATATTGAGAGTGCACAAGAGGCTTCAATATGGTTTTTGGAAGCCTATGAACTGATCAAAACCCGCGCAAAATATGAAATTTATACCAATATTATTAAAGAACCACAGATGGCGGCGGCGGCCTTTGCCATGTTTCAAGAGCAACTCGATGCGCTTAAAATTGAGACGTCACGGCGCAAGAATTTGTTCAAAGTTCAACATACGGATTTTTGATGACCTTTATTCCTATTGCTGAGTTTAGACCAGATGTCGCATTTATTAACAGCGGTTATTCCAGTGAGATAGTGAACGTTTTGCCTGCACCCAATTCCTATATTCCATTTCCTAATGTTGCACCGGTTTCAGAACCTTTTCCAGATGTCATTTTGGGGGTGTATGCTGTACGGTCATTGAGCGGTGTGCGCATCATTGTAGGCTCTTCAACAAAGCTTTACGAGTATGACAACAGCACGCGCGGGTGGAAAGACGTAAGCAAACTTGGTGAACAGTATCATGCCAATGAAACGGCACCTTGGTCTTTTGCTGTCTTTGGCGATTACATCATTGCTGTTAATAACAACGACGCGCCGCAAATACTTGCGTTAAAGACAGCAGACAGATTTGATGATTTAGGCGGAAATCCCCCGCGTGCTGGGCTTGTTCGTATTTGGGGAGATTTTGTGTGTTTGATGAAATTAACAGACAAGCCTAATCGTGTTCAGTGGTCAGGTTTAAACGATGCGACACATTGGAAGGTTGGTGAGAAAAGTTCCGATTATCAGGACTTCCCGGATGGTGAATATGTGCAAGGAGCAACAGAAGCAACCAACCCATTTATTTTTATGCGCTCAGCCATTTACCACGCAACATTTGTTCCAGGCTCTAAAATAATCTTCAGTTTTGTAAAAGTAAAAGATAAAATAGGAGCAAAAAGCAGTGCGGCTATTGCAAGTCGTGGAGACTATACGTTCTTTGTCTCTGATGATGGTTTTTATCAAATCAATAATACAGGTGAGATGTTGCCTATTGGTTTTGGAAAAGTCGATAAAACCATCTTTACGCTTTACAATAATTTTTCCATTGATGAGATGAAAGCCTGTATCGATCCGGTCTATTCACGCGTCTATTTTTCTATAAATGACGATATTATGGGGATGAATATCTATGTTTATGATTGGCTCTTGCAAATATGGAGTGTCATCAAAGGCCGGAGACTTTTCTTATTTCCCCTCTTTGCGGCGGGTTACACATTAGAAGGCTTAGACGAAGTACAAGCATGCCTGAGGGATTTACGCGCTTCTCTTGATAGTAAAATGTGGCAAAATGGCGCGCCAATGTTGGGAGCGTTTATTCCAGATAACACATTTGGTTTTTTTGCTGGCTCTCCTATGGAAGCGATTATTGCTTCCCAAACTGTAGGAGATACAGGGAGGCAAATCAATCTTATGAGTGAAGCCTTTGTTCAGGCTGATACGACAAATGGTTTTTTAAGTGTCGGAGCTGCTTTCCTCATTGATGACAAAAACAAATTAAATTGGGCTAAAGAACGTTATGCGGGCTATAACAGTGGGATGTACAATATCCGCTCTAGAGCGCGTTATCATGCTTTACGGCTTAGAATACCAGAGGGCACGCCATGGACTCATATAACAGGCTTTGATGTGACACTCAAACCTGCAGGCATAAGATGAGTTTTAAGATTTATAACACAGAAAAATGGAGCGCTGAACAAATGGCTCCCTATTTTGAGAATGTCCTAAAATCAATATCTTACTTTCAGAAGAAATTCTCTGACGATTATACTCCTCAGAGCATTTTAAATGATATTTTAAAGGGGGAAAAGCTCCTTTGGATTATTGTGGATGAGCAGGAAAATTTTATGGCGCATGTCACAACAGAGTTACAGAAACTCATCACTGGAACACTGCGGGCAGTTATTGTTACGCTTGGGGGAAAAGGAGGAGAACTGTTAACTAAGCTCATTCCACAGATTGAATCCTATTATAAAGAAAAAGGGGCGAAAGAGCTTGTCATTATAGGCCGGCGCGGGTGGGAAAAATCCCTTAAATCGCATGGCTATTTCGTTAATCTTTTAGAATATAGAAAGCAGCTTTAACATGGGAAAAAGTTCAAAACCAATTCAGACGACGCAAAATACAACGCAAACAAACGCACCACCTGAATGGGCAAAGGGCATCTTTCAACGTGCTGCTAAGGATGCCATGAATTTTTACAATCAAGGCAGCGGAAAAGCCGTTTATGAGGGGGAACGTGTAGCAGGTTTAAGTGATCAAACAAAGAATGCCATCAGTGGGCTTAACAACGCTGCTTATAATTATCATAACGGTACCTTAAATGGATTAGCCACAGGACAAAATTCAACCAGCCAAAATTTAAAAAATATGGCTTCTGGTCATGAGATAGGCAATAATCCTTACTTTAATGAAGCGCTTCAGAACACATTAAATAAAGCGACAAACACGATTAATAGCTCGCTGTCCGGGGCTGGTCGTTATGGCTCCGGTGCGCATACGGGTGTTCTTGCGGATGAATTAGGCAGTATAGCAACCCAGGCTTTGTCGCAGCAATATAACCAAGACGTCAACAATATGATGAATGCTAACAGCTTAATCGACAAAGCAAACCAAAATCAGTTGGCTGGCGCTAACAACTTTTTTCAAGGTCAAAGTCAGGCTAATATCAATGCGTTGGCTGGGGGTGGTTTGCTTGATGCCAATCATCAGCAGCAATTAGATGAAGAGCGACAAAAGTGGGAGCAGCAGAACAATCTTGATTGGGATCACTTAAGTAAATTACTTGCAGCTGGTGCGGCTTCTGCTGGAAATTACGGAATGCAAACGGGACAAACGACGATGTTTACTCCGCAACCAAGACCAAATCCATGGCAAATTATTGGGAATGTTGGAAGCATTCTTGGTACTTTTGCTGGGCTTAGCGATAGAAGAGCAAAGGAAAACATCATGGAAGTTGGACAGAGAAATGGCTACAAACTCTATGAATATAACTACAAGGGGCACCCAGAGCGCTATCGCGGTGTAATGGCGCAGGATGTTTTGAAGTCAAATCCGAAGGCGGTTTTTTATAATAATGCGACAGGCTTTTTGCATGTTGATTATAGCAAGCTTGGATTTGAAATGGAAAGGGTGCAGTGATGGAACAACAAGAGTCGAATGGTATATCAAGATTATTTGATCCCAAATTTTTTCATGCTCTCATAACCCAAATTCTTCCTCAATTCCCTAAGCATTTGTTCAAACAGCTTTCTGCACCCCCAACTACGCCATTTGAAGGACGATACAAGCCCAGTTTTTTGGAACGTGCTGCTTTTAGCACAAACCCTTTTGATGCTCCCGACGGATCTGATAATCCACAAAAAGTCAATTTTGGTGGGCTTATTCGTGGTTCTCATGCGGGAGTAGAAGAAGGCGGGAAAAAAACGCCAGCAGAATTGATTATGTCACTTGATGACTTAAAACGCCAAGCGCCTCCCTTACCGGATTATTCAAATTATTTTGTCAAGAAAAAAGAGGGGTTAGAGCAAGATAAGCATGAGTTTTCAGGGCAGAGAGATGTTGAATCATTGATTCCACAATCTCCACTTGTTGCAAACATCAATAGACCTGATGAGAATGAAGCACAACAACAGCAGAAAGATGCCATGGATTATATTGCAGGACGCAATAAACAATCTATGCCGGAAGAAGCTTTAAGAAGGAGCTCTGAAAATGAAGAAACACCTTCTCATACATCTTTGCCGGAAGAAAAACATTTAAAAGCCGAAGCTTTTTCTGATCAGGCAACGGATTATGTAAACGCAGTTGGGAATTTTATCCATAAAGACGTAAATCCAAACAGCTTATGGGAGCGTTTTAGAAAATCAGAATTTTCCGAGCATTTAATGGATTTTTTTGCAGGGTTAGCATCAGGAAAAACACCGCAAGAAAGTTTTTCAAATGCAGCGCTTGTTATGCGGCAGGGCAATAATGTACGTGCTCAAAATAGACCAATTTTTGAGTTTTTACGCTCTAAAGGATATAGTGATAAAGATGCACAAGCCCTTGTGCAATATCCTGATCTTGCCATGAAACTTATAGGCAGCACGTTAAGCCCTCAAGAAGGCTATAGAACATTGACAGCGGCAGAAAAGGCAGAACAGGGATTGCCTGAGGATATGGCTTATCAAATTTCAACAAGCACAGGGAAAATTATACCTGTTCAAGGGGGACAGCGTTCTTCTTCTGGATTTGGGAGTGATGCGGGTAGTACAGTATCAAAGCCTGAAGCTGGCTATATGTTTGTTAAGGATGAAAATGCACCCAATGGCATACGTGCGGTGCCAATTGCAGGCAGTGGTGCAGAACATAAATTAATTCAAGAACAGAAGGAGGAGGAGCGTAAAAACCAACAAACGCAAATGCGAATTCTGGAAACAGCAGATAGGTCCAATCGTATACTCTCAGCATCTAAAGAATTGCTAAAGATTGTTGAGGAATATCCGCATGTTGTTGGTTTCACGGGTTCTATAGGGTCGTTCCTTCCTAATTCTAAGGCAAAAGATTTCGGGCATATGCTTGATTCATTGAAGGCAAGTATCGGGCTTGATGCCTTGAGAAAAGCAAAAGCATTTTCACCAAATGGTGCATCTGGCTTTGGGAATTTGTCTAATATGGAATTGCAAGCATTGCAAAACTCTGTAGCAGCACTGTATCAAGATCTTTCTGCAGAGCAAATGAAGAAATCTTTAAAAACAGTTATTGACACTTTCAATAAATCCAATGCAGCAACGCGCGCAATTCTTTTTGGTGGTGCAGAAGCAACAAGCGAGCTCGTTCGAGCCGCCTATGGGGAAGATGCTTATAAGGGAAATCATGCACAGTCAAATGATCCACTAGAAAAACAGATAGAAGCATTGCCGGAAGGCATGCTGTTCGTTGATAGCGACGGGCGCATTAAGGAGAAACAAACCAATGGCTGAAGTAATTACCCCTCTTATTAATCGTAAAAACACAAGAGTCATTGGGCATATAAGTGACTATACACCAGAACAGCTTCAAGAGCTTTTTTCGAAGAATAAGGAAAGGCTAAGTGGTGCTACTACAGTAAATAAAGGTGCAACAGAAGAAACAGAAGAAGATGGTCCACATCCAAGTGGTGCTGGTGCTTTTGGATGGGGGGCTCTTCATGGGTTAACTATGGGCTATGATGATGAAATAGCCGGAATATCAGCAGCGACTCTTACTTCTTGGTTGAAGGGATATAAAGAGGCTGTCAAAAAATATAATGAAGTGACAAAGCGATGGCGTGATTATCAAAGAGCAGCGAACCGAGATCATTTTTATCTATCTCTTGCTGGGAATTTAACGGGTGCTGCGGCACCCGTAATTGCTTCTGCTATCTTTCCACCCGCGGCAGGGGCTACTGCTGCCGCTCGTGCGGCAATTGGGGCTGATGTTGTGCTGGGGAGTAGAGCAGGTGTTGCAGGAGCACAAATAACCAGTAAAGCTTTAGCAGCAGGAGAAAGGGCGGTGCAATCTGCTTTAGTAGAGGGTGCGGAACGGGCAGCGGCAAAAGCAGCAGGTGAAGCAGCAATAAAAACAGCGGCAAGCAAAGAGGCGGCAAAGTTTGGCTTGTGGCGTGCAACAAAAGCCGGAGCAACATACGGAGCGATAGCAGGCAGTGGTGAGGGGGAAGGGCTTGCAGATACTCTAGTGTCTGCTGGGGTTGGTGCAGGGTTAGGTGCTGTAACTCCAGTTGTTGCCAGTGGTTTATCAAAAGTGACACCTTTTGTGACAAAATCGCTCAAAGCGGCATTGAGAGGACCTATAAGTCCAGCTGAAATGGCAGCAAAAGCCGCACAAATGCCAGAAAAAGAGGCATTTAAAATAAGCAAGAGAGCACTTAAAGATGTAAGCCGTACCTTAGGTGATGAAGGTGTTGATAATCTTGAGAGAGCATTAAAACTGCGTGGTCCTGATTCAATGATTATTGATCTTCATGACGACCTTGCTGCAAGAGCTTTTAAGGCAGCAAAAAAAGATCCTGATACATATTCACTCGTAAGTAATCGTTTGAGTGAAAGACAAGATGCGAGTGCTATGCGGGTAAGGGATGCGTTGACAGATGTAATGGGTCCAAGAGTAGATACGCTCAATTTAAAAGAAGAGATTATCAAGCAAGCACAGAAAAAGGCTGAACCATTTTATGAGAGGGCGAAAGATTCTCCCATTTCAAATGCTGTAAGTAAAGATTTATCGCTCTTGCAAGAAACCCCCGCATTCCAAAAAACATACAAAAAAGCAATTGCGCAAATGCCAAATGAAGTGAATGCAACAGTTATAGGGAGCAATGGATATCCAAAGCTGAATATGCGGATTTTACATAAAATGAAAGAGGTTTTGGATGACCAAATTAACTCTGCTCGTATCAAAGGAAAACGGGGGTATGCTCGAGATTTGACTCTGTTCAAACAACGCATTCTGGACATTTTGGATACATCATCTCCAGATTACGCTAAAGCACGAAAAATTTATCATGGTGAGCTCGAGATTGCTGATGCTTTAGAGCGAGGAAAACAAGCACTGAAGAAGAGTGTTGATCTTGATACAATCAACAGTCAACTTTCGGATTTGGGGTTGATGGAAAAAGATGCTTTTCAAAAAGGTATACGGTCACAAATAGAACATGCAGCAGGCAATGCGCGGAATTTTGAACACAGCCTTTTGAGTTTGTTTGACACAAAAAATGGGCAAGAAAAATTACAGCAGATTTTTGGTGAGGATAAAGCAAAACAACTGATGAAAGTGTTGCGGCCAGAAGTGGAAAGAACAAGGTTGTTTGCACGCTTGCCAAACCATATGGGTGAAGTGGAAGAAAGGAAAATAGAACAAGTGATGAGTGTAGGAAAGATTGGTCTCATCAAGACTGCTTTGAAAATTTTCGCAAGGGAATGGGGACGCAAACTCTTAGGAGTGCATAGAGATACTGAGAGAGATATTGCGGCTCTCATAACAGCACGGGAAAAAGGGGAGTTTGGGTTAGCAAGGGAAAAAGCTGTTGAATTAATTAAGAAGTTTCATGAAGCAGAAAAGAAACGCTTAATAACAAAAGAAGATCACACAAAATTCATCAATTTTCTTGGAATTCTTTTTAATAGCAGTACTGATAGAATGGTTATAAACTAATGATCAATTTTCATCCCAATGTGAAACGCGCTATCTCACAGGCAGCACAAAAATATGGTTTGCCAGAAAGCTTTCTTGAACGGGTAGCTATAATAGAAAGTAATGGTAATCCAAATGCAAAAAATAACAAAAGCAGTGCAGGGGGACTTTATCAATTTTTAGATTCAACAGCAAAACACTATCAATTGAAAAACAAGTTTGATCCCTTTCAAGCAACTGATGCTATGGCGCGATTGACGAGGGACAATGCACGTTATTTGGCCACAGCATTAGGCAGAGAGCCATCAGAGGCAGAGCTTTACCTCGCACATCAACAAGGATCAGCAGGGGCAGTAAAGCTTATCAAAAATCCACATATGCCAGCAAGCCAGCTTTTAGGTCGACAAGCAGTCACGCTCAATGGTGGTCACAGCGAAGCTACAGCAGAGGATTTTATGAACCACATTTATCAGCTGTACAACAAAACAACAGACGATTCGAATCAAACACGACAACCGCAGCAAAATAATTTGCTAATAGCTAAAAACAAAACAATTTCATTGCCAGATGATGCCTGGTCACACAAGCAATCATTGCGCGGCGTTGAACGGTTACAAAAGGCAATGCAAAGCGATCAAGTGGAAAAACCATTGATGGCCTATGACATGCCATTACCAAAGAGAATGAGTGTACCTGAAAAGGGAGATGCTCCCACAAGTCAGGCTATGGAAAATACACCATTGCAGGGGCAAGGCATTGATGCTGGTGCTCTTAAAAAGGGTGTGATGAATCCAGTTGATTTGATTAGATACAATGCAGATGCGCAAGATCAACAAATACAGATGGTACACCAACAAATGATGCAGAAACCAATGATGGCGGGGTTTTCACAATCAAGTGCACACCCGATAGATTTAACTCCCTTGATTGATCCTTCAAGGAGAAGTTCTGTTCGCTCATATGGGCAGAAAAGAGAGCAACAATTACGGGAAGAGTTATTAAGAAGAACGGGGGTCTATAATGTCTGATATTTATGATTGGTCGTTAATAGCTGATGAAAATGCGCATTCAGATAGCGTTATTAATTGGGCAGAAGGACAACCACCTAGTTCTGTCAACGATAGTGCACGGGTAATGATGCAACGTGTACGTGAATATCTTGCAGATAATGGTGGTTCTCTTGATGCAAACTTTATGGTGAATGGGCAAGATAAAACAACATCTATAACGTTAACAACTGTTTCGCCTATAGCAAAATACAAAAATGATATCATTCTACGTTTTAAAGCACGTGGTGTGAATGTGGGTTCCACAACAATAAATGTTAATAATATAGGGGCAAAGCCACTCTATAAAGCCACAAACATGGGTATTGTACCATTAGAGGGTGGTGAATTACAAAAAGGCGGTATTTATGCAATAGCCTATAATAGTGATGCATCAACAAAAGAACATGATGGTTGGTATCTCTTAAATCCCACACCACTCCCACCTCCAAAGGTAGAAACTTTTCCCTCAGGGTTTATTGCAACCTTTGCTATGCAAGAAGTGCCAAGCGGTTGGCTTTTATGTGATGGTGCAACCTATGAATGCAAAGATTATCCGCAATTGTTCAAAGCAATAGGTGATAAGTGGGGAAAAGACAGCGATACAACCTTTAAAGTTCCTGACTTTAGAGGAATGTTTTTACGCGGCTTTGATGATGGTCGTGGTGTAGACCCAAAGAGAAATTTTGCAACCGAACAAAAAGATAGCATAAAATCGCATACCCATGATTGCACCATTGAAGAAGCAGGCGAGCATACACACAAGTTTTATTATTGGGATACTGACAGAGGATCTGGTCCAATAGGTGGTAGGAATTCTGCTTTTGGTGATTTTAAAAACTCAGGAATAACAGAACCTAGTGGTGCCCACACGCACAAAGCTACTCTTTCCCCAACGGGTGAGGCAGAAACGCGACCTGTGAATGCAACAGTTGTTTATGCTATAAAATCGTGAGGTTTTCGGGTGATTAATCATTTCTCCGCTATTGATGATATTGCGGACGCGGAACAAATCCGCGTCCTTTTTTATGCGAGTCATAGGGTGGTTCACGCACCCTTAAATAAGGTCATTGATCTTATCAAAAACGGCATACAGCATGATCTTTTAAGTGTTTTGACACAGCACCAAGAAGCAACAGACAAACGTATCGAGATCATGCAAAAAACCATTGATGCATTGCGATTGCAGTCTCTCTCTTCCACACAGCAAAAAAAACAAATTGATTAAGGAATAAAATGCGATGCCAATACCCTATCACACGCATACATTTAATATTGAACCAGCAACAAAAGAAGAAGTCAAAGAAGGTGTATTAGATAGTAAGGCTCTTGCTCCCACTTCTGTTGGCAGCGCGGCGGCTTATGAGGTGGAATATTTTGCAACCGCTGCTCAAGGAAAGAAAGCTGATGATGCGGTTGTAAAGAGAGATATTGGTACACTTGCTTACAAAGACAAAGCAACAGTTCACGACATTGAAACAAGTGGGAACCCTAGCGAGGATACTCTTTTGTCAGGTGCTGGTTGGGTAAAAATATCGCCTTTAGGAGTTGGTGATATGAACGCCGCCACATATGATCCCGACAATGTGAGGTCAAATGCTTTTTCCATGGAAAATATGACTGAAGGCGTTACAAAAAAGATTTTGACCCCTGAAGAAAGGTTAAAGCTACAGTGGTTAAGCCCTAGTCAGCCGACAATAGAAAAGTGGCGTACGGGAAATGAAGGTGTTCATTATCCTATATCTCCAATAGATCTCAAAAATACCATCAGTTATTTTGCCTTATCAAAGTCTCTTGGTATGTCAAAAGCGATCTATGATCCAAATAAAATAGCACAAGATGCTTTTGATATGGATAATATGAGAGAGGGAGAAAAGCATCTTATCTTAACTCCTCAAGAACGTTCCCTGATTGCAAAAATTAATGCAATTGAAAAAAATGTGCAAAATGCAGGACAACAAGGGAGACATGTAGCAGTTGCAGATGAGGCAAAAGACATTGCAAATGTTGCATTAACTACAGCAAAAGATGCAAAAACGGCGGCTGAGGCTGCACAAACAAACGCTATCGATGCAAAAGCTACTGCATTTGCTGCACAAACAACAGCGAATAAAGCACAGGAAACAGCTGATAAGGCGCAGAAAAAAGTTGATCTCATTCAAACTCTTGAAAAACAAGACTGGATTGATGGAACAAAAACAATAGATGCACTTATTTCACCAGCCAACCTCATGGCTTCAATCAAAGCAAACAGTGAAAACAGCAGTGGGGTCGACAACAGCGGTGGAGAAAATAGCAAACCTCTTGAAATCCTCATGACGGAAAACGGAGAAATCCCTTGGCCAGATGGGGTCACTGATGAGACTGAGCTTGAAATATGGGCATGGGGTGGTGGTAATGCTGGAAATAATTTTTTTAAAGGAAGCGGTGGTGCTGGCGGTTGTTGTACGTATTTAAGAACCAAGAAAAAATTTCTTGGAAATAGTTCAGTACGTATTGGAAAAGGTGGAGTAGCTGGTGGCGATAAAACTGGTTATTCTACAACAGTTGGTCAATTTATTACAGCTTTTGGTGGAGGAAAAACAAATCCTCATCAAAAGGATATATTCAATGGTGATGATGGTTCTATAGGTGCCAAAGTAGGTGATACTGGTGGTAGTGGTGGTGATGGCTGTATTGGCGGTAAAGGCGGTGATGGCGGTAAAGGCGGTGATGGCGGTTGCGGTGGTCGTGGTGGTCGTGGTGGGGATAATTTTTTATCCAATGGTGGTCGCGGTGGTGATGGCGGTGATGGCGGCAGTGGCGGAACCGGTAGTAATAAACGTGATGGTGGGAATGGTGGTCATGGTGGGAATGGCGGTGATAGTGTTTATGGTTTAGGCGGCAATGGCGGTTGCGGTGGTCATGGTGGTGACTATGGATATTCTTATGGCGGTAGCGGTGGCGATGGCGGCTATGGTGGGAACAGTATTTATGGCGGTGGCGGCGGCGGTGGTAATGGAAGGATAGGAGGGAGCAGCAATTTTGGTAAAAGCAGAGGTAGTGGTGGGAACGGTGGTCGTGGTGGGGATAGTGTTTATGGCGGCGGAGGCGGCGGCGGTTGGGGTGATCGTGGTGGGAATGGTGGTCATAGCATGTGGGGTGGTAAAGGCGGTAAAGGCTGGACAGGACGGCAAGGCGACAAAGATGAAAATTTTAAATCTTATTGTGGCGGTGGTGGTGGATATTTTCCTGGCAAAGATGCAACAGCCTCATCAAGTGGTGATGGTGGAGATGGAGCAGTATTAATCAAAGTATATTTATAGGATGGGGGAAATAATGGCACGGAAAATAAGTGAAGATTGTCTACGTTGTTTAAAAAAGTGGGAAGGCTTGCGGTTGAATGCTTATCAAGATGCTTCTGGCGTGTGGACTATTGGTTATGGACATACGGAAAAAGCTGGTAAGCCAAAGGTTGTTGAGGGCATGGTGATTACAGAAAAAAAAGCTGAAACCATGCTATTAACAGATTTGCGGCAATATGAGCGGGCGGTGGAAAAAGCGGTTTATGTGGATTTAAGCGATGAACAGTTCGGTGCTCTTGTTTCTTTTTGTTATAATGTGGGTATGGCAGCTTTCCAAAGTTCTACACTGCTTAAAAAGCTTAATAGTGGCGATTATGAAGCGGTACCAGCTGAATTACAGAAATGGATCAAAGCGGGAGGAAAACGTTTGCATGGTCTCGTACACCGGCGTGCAGCAGAAGCAGGGTTATGGGCTAAAGGGGCTTATGTTTCTTCCAACTACCAAACCGTTGAAGCACAAAGACTAACGGGTGCTTTAAAAGCCGAAGCCCTTGCCCCGATTATTGGTTCTTTTTCTGGGCTTGGAGGTTTGCTAGCAGGCAATGGTCCTATTCAATGGGCTTTAGCGGTTGTTATGGTTTTAGCTGCCTGTGCTGGAATTTTCTTTGTCACTAAACGTTTTCAGGAACAACGCTTATGATCTGGTGGATGAAAAGAAATCTGATGTTAATTAGTGCGGCTTTAGCCGCTTTTTTTATTGCTCTTGCAAAGGCTTTTACCCTTGGAAAGAAGAGTGAGCAGCAAAAGGAAGCAGAGCAAGCCTTAAAAGCAGAGACAACGCGACTGGAGATAGAGAATGAAATTAATCAGAAAAGTGATGCTGATGTGCGTACTGAGCTCTCTGACTGGTTGCGCGATCAATAAATATGCTTCTTCTTGTATAGGTTGGTTGCCCATTTACTTAGATAGACAAGATATAAACGTTATCAGTACGCACTTAGCAAGAGATATCTTAAAACATAACAAACAGGGTGAACGCTTGTGTGGGTGGAAGCATGGTCAGAAAAAAAACTGAAAAACACACAGAGCTTACGGAAGCAGAAAAAGAAATGCTTCAAGAAATGATTATTACTTACCAAAGTGTGAAAATGATGTCTCGCTTGATGAAGTGGATAGCATTCTTCATCTTTTTGTTGATCCTTGATTTTGCACGCCTCATAGATGCAATAGAGGATATCTTCACCCATTTAAAGCAATGGCTCTCAAAAAAATAAGCTGTTTCAAATTTATTCTACCAACTCTGACTGATCTCGAAACATCTGGTACGACTAAAAAATACCTCAAAAAAATCCTGATTTGTAATACGCTGTAGAGGAAAAAATAAAAAATTCTGCTAGAATCACGTGAGAGCTTCTTTTTCTAATAGGATTTTTTTAGATGCTAACACCATTTGGTAAAACCTTACGTAAACTTCGTATTGATCATTCTGAACGTCTTTTAGATATGGCTAAGAAATTAGATATATCTGTAGCATTTTTATCTTCTGTCGAGATTGGCAAAAAATCTGTACCTGTTGGCATGGAAGAAAAAATCATAGAGCTGTACGTTTTAGATCAAGAGACAGCGGCATGTTTAAGGAAAGAATCAGACGCCTCTCGCAAAAGTTTTACGATCAAGCCTTCTGGTCCATTGAGCCGTGAAATTGTTGGCATGTTCGTGAGATCATTGAATAGTTTTTCACAAGAGGATTTAGCAAAATTAAAAAAATTATTAGAGAAAGTTGGGAAAAAAGATGCGTTTTATAAAGGAACCTTTGAAAATCCTATTCCCTAACCTTTATGTAGCTATCCCGCACCTTAGAAAAAGATATATAAAATCAATAAGTTACTTGTCAGTAAAAGTGCTGTGGCGGAGGGGGTGGGATTCGAACCCACGGTACAGTCTCCTGCACGCCGGTTTTCAAGACCGGTGCCTTAAACCGCTCGGCCACCCCTCCAAACTGAATATGCTTTCTTACAAAGTTCTTACAAAAGGTCAATCATTTATAATGTGTATCTAAACGTTTTTAATAAAATTATTTGCAAGCGAATCAAAAATAATTCCTAACGCCACCTTTTATTCGAAAATTTCTTCTTAAATCAGCAATTTCATTCCAATATGGGCGATTTTTTCAAAAGACAATAGAAAAAATAACAGCTTTATGAAATAATCAAGACCATCAAGATGTGGAGATGATATCTCTATGTATGAATAGTTAGATTTATCATCTTTTTGCTATCGATTTTGCTAATTTTATGGGCGCGCAGGACTATATTTCCACATCTCAAAAGGTCACTAATGAAGAGCTAAATCATTTTCCCTTTTAGAAAATCCTAATATAGTTAGAAAACTCTAATAAAGCCCTGATTCGCAACAATTAGAGCAGAGCGCTAGAAAAACCTGTTTCCTCATATAAAAAATATAAAAAATCAACAAGTTAATAAAGATATAAAATTATATGGTGGGCGATGAGAGACTCGAACTCCCGACATCCTCGGTGTAAACGAGGCGCTCTACCAGCTGAGCTAATCGCCCAATGCAATGATTGGCAATTGAACGGGACCTCTTTAAGGAAAAATTTTTCCAAACGCAAGAATAAAGATGTTGTTGGATTATTTTTTTGAAAAAATGCATAAGCCTTCTTGACATCAACGTATGAACCCCTTACACGACCGCTTGTACCAATTAATCAATTGGTTCATAAGAAGTGCGCGGGTGTAGCTCAGTTGGTTAGAGTGCTGGCCTGTCACGCCGGAGGTCGCGGGTTCGAGCCCCGTCACTCGCGCCATTTCGTGATTGCTTCGCAGAATTTCCATTTTTTAGTGTGAACATTTTATTTATAGGGCATATAGCTATTAAGGTGTTGGCTTTGGAGTGGTTTCTAGAATGTAGCTTTTGTTCCTTTTTACGTGGTTTGTAAGAATAGGGCTTGCGTCTTTCTTTGCTCTGCGTTACCTATGCCGGTAAGAAAAATATCGCATGACATGCCCTTGAAGCAGTATAAGCGGAGTTAATAGAGCCATTATTGCGATTTGTCTGTTTGATCTAGCCGTGTTGGGTGATTACTTTAGTTCAGGCATTTCATTAAGGTGGAAGAGGATTGTGACTGATTTATTGAGTTCTTATTTACCGGTCTTAATCTTTATTATTGTTTCAGCAGTTATTGCTGGAGTTCTTTTAATTATGCCTTACATCGTGGCTTATCGCTCCCCAGATCCAGAAAAATTATCGGCTTATGAGTGTGGATTCAATTCGTTTAATGATGCACGCATGAAGTTCGATATTCGTTTTTATTTGGTATCGATTTTGTTTATTATTTTTGATCTTGAAGTTGCTTTTCTTTTTCCTTGGGCTGTTTCATTTAGCTCGATAGGTATGTTTGGCTTTTGGTCGATGATTATATTCTTAGCACTCTTAACTGTCGGCTTTATGTATGAATGGAAAAAAGGAGCTCTTGAATGGGATTAACTAACAATTCAATGCTTACCGCTCAGAAAACAAAGGGAATTATTGATCCAAATACCGGTAAGTTGATGGGTTTTGACGATAGTTTTCTCCGTGATATTAATGCTGAATTATCGGATAAGGGTTTTTTAGTTACTTCAGCGGAAGCTTTGATTACTTGGGCGCGTACCGGTTCTTTAATGTGGATGAGTTTTGGTTTAGCTTGTTGTGCTGTCGAGATGATGCAGTGTTCAATGCCTCACTATGATAATGAGCGTTTTGGATATGCGCCACGCGCTTCGCCCCGCCAATCAGATGTAATGGTGGTAGCGGGTACTCTGACAAATAAAATGGCTCCTGCATTGAGAAAAGTATATGATCAAATGCCTGAGCCGCGTTATGTGATTTCTATGGGGTCGTGTGCAAACGGTGGCGGGTATTATCATTATTCTTACTCAGTTGTACGTGGGTGCGATCGTATTGTGCCTGTGGATATTTATGTTCCAGGATGTCCTCCTACAGCGGAGGCATTGCTATATGGTATATTATTGCTGCAAAAAAAAATCCGTCGTACTGGTTCCATAGAGCGATAGGAATTTCATTATTATGATGAATGAATCATTAGTTGAACTTGCTACCTATTTAAAAAATAAATTAGGAGATAAGCTTGAAGAGGCCGTTCTTGCATTTGGTGAATTAACTATTGTATCGCGTCTCAATGCAATTACGGATGTTTTAATGTTTGTTCGTGATGATTCTCGCTGTCAGTTTGTTAATATTACAGATATTAGTGGTGTTGATTATCCATTTCGTGATAAACGTTTTGACGTCTCTTACCAATTATTATCTCCTCGCGAGAATTTACGCTTACGTGTAAAAGTGCGTACGGATGAAAGTACTCCCGTTGCTTCTGCTTGCTCGATTTATCCTGGAGCAGAATGGTATGAGCGGGAGATATATGATATGTATGGAATTTTATTTTCAGGTCATCCGGATTTAAGGCGAATCTTGACTGATTACGGCTTTGAAGGACATCCTTTACGCAAAGATTTTCCTGTAACAGGGTTTGTTGAATGTCGTTATGACAATGAAGCAAAGAGGGTAATTTATGAACCCGTTGTCTTGCGACAAGAAATGCGCAGTTTTGATTTTCTTTCTCCTTGGGAAGGAGGACAATATGTTTTGCCGTGTGATGAAAAATTAGACGTCGACAAGTGATATTAGAACTTATAAGGCTTGAGATTAGAATAACAGTTTTTTTAAATAATGAAACATTTTTAGTGTGATAAGAGCTTTTATCAGAATTTTTTATGAAGTTTTTTAAAAAAACAAGGGGTTAATTGTGGCTGAGGTTAATGTTCGAAACTTTAATATCAATTTTGGTCCGCAGCATCCTGCAGCGCATGGGGTTTTACGCATGGTTCTGGAATTGGACGGTGAAGTTGTTGAGCGTGTAGATCCCCATATTGGACTGCTGCACCGCGGTACAGAAAAATTAATGGAAACAAAAACTTATCTTCAAGCGTGTCCTTATCTAGATCGTTTGGATTATGTTGCTCCTATGAATCAGGAGCATGCTTTTGTACTTGCCATTGAAAAACTATTGGGTGTTGAGGTTCCTAAACGAGGGCAGTTAATACGTGTTTTGTTTTCAGAGATTGGACGCATTCTTAATCATTTACTTAATGTAACGACGCAAGCAATGGATGTTGGTGCTTTGACACCGCCGCTTTGGGGGTTTGAGCAACGTGAAAGATTGATGATTTTTTATGAGCGTGCATGTGGCGCACGTCTTCATGCAAATTATTTTCGCCCTGGCGGTGTGCATCAAGATTTACCAGAATCTTTAATTGAGGATATTGGTAATTTTATTGATTCTTTTCTTGTTGCTCTTGGCAAACTTGATTCGCTTGTAACGCCAAATCGGATTTTTAAGCAGCGTAATGTGGATATTGGCGTGGTAAGTATTGATGAAGCTTGGGCGCGTGGCTTTTCTGGTGTTATGATTCGTGGAGCTGGTGTGCCATGGGATTTACGTAAAAGCCAACCTTACGAATGTTATGATGAAATGGAATTTGATATTCCTGTAGGTAAAAATAGTGATTGCTATGATCGTTATTTAATTCGTATGGAAGAAATGCGTCAATCAGCAAAAATTATGCGCCAATGTGTTGAGCGTTTACTGAGTACTGAAAAAAATGGACCGGTTTCGAGCTTGGATCGCAAAATTGTGCCGCCAAAGCGGTCTGAAATGAAAAGTTCAATGGAAGCACTTATTCATCATTTCAAGCTTTATACGGAAGGTTTTCATACTCCCCCGGGTGAGGTGTATGTTGCTGTGGAAGCCCCGAAAGGTGAGTTTGGCGTTTATCTTGTTTCCGATGGCACCAATAAGCCTTATCGTGTTAAGTTGCGTGCTCCTGGTTTTGCGCATCTTCAAGCTATGGATTTTTTAACTCGAGGTCATATGTTGGCCGATGCCGCAGCTATTTTGGGTTCGATTGATATTGTTTTTGGGGAGGTTGATCGCTAATGTCTGTGCGTCGTCTTGCAGATGATATTTATCAGCCTGCTGAGTTTTCTTTTACAAAAGAAAATCAGATATGGGTAAAAAATACCATAAAAAAATATCCTGTAGGGCGTGAGCAGTCTGCTGTTATTCCGCTATTAATGCGTGCTCAAGAGCAAGATGGTTGGGTGACACGTGCCGCGATTGAGCATATTGCTCAGATTCTATCCATGGCTTATATTCGTGTTTTGGAAGTTGCAACTTTTTACACTCAGTTTCAACTCAAACCCGTTGGAACAAAGGCACATATTCAGGTTTGTGGTACGACCCCCTGTATGTTACGTGGATCTGGTGAATTGATTAAAGTTTGTCAGAAAAAAATTCATCATGAACCTTTTGTTACCAATCAGGACGGAACCTTATCATGGGAAGAGGTAGAATGTCTTGGTGCTTGTGTAAATGCCCCGATGGTTATGATTTTTAAAGATACTTATGAAGATCTTACAGCTGAGCGTCTTGAAGAAATTATTGATGCATTTGAAGCAGGTAGAGGTTCTGAGATAGTGGTCGGTCCGCAGAGTAGTCGTAAATCATCGGAACCAATTAGTGGTTTAACTTCTCTTATTGATGATGAGAAAAAAGATCTCTAAATTTTCACAAAAAAAGGATAAGGAAAGAATGGGAACATAATTGAGTATTTTTCTTGAAAAAGTATTTTATTATTCTACCCATGGTAGTAACATTTAACAAAAAGTAAGCAGTCTTGAAAAGATATTTAAAAATTGCATTTGAGGAAAAGCGAAAAATGCTACGGAAAAAAGAAAAAAGGGTGGGGTATGCTGGCTGATAAAGATCGCATTTTCACCAATCTGTATGGTTTAAAAGATAAATCATTAAAGGCTGCGATATTGCGTGGACATTGGGATGGTACCAAGGCGATTATTGACAAAGGCCGTAATTGGATCATTGATGAAGTGAAGGCATCCGGTTTGCGTGGGCGTGGTGGTGCTGGTTTTCCTACAGGGATGAAGTGGTCTTTTATGCCAAAACAGAGTGATGGCCGGCCTCACTATTTGGTTGTAAATGCGGACGAATCAGAGCCAGGAACATGTAAAGACCGTGATATTTTGCGACATGATCCCCATACTTTAATTGAAGGATGTGTATTTGCTACTTTTGCTATGGGAGCGAATGTCGCTTTTATTTACATTCGTGGTGAATATATTCGTGAACGTGAAGCGCTTCAAGCTGCCGTTGATGAATGCTATGATGCAGGTTTACTTGGCAAGAAAACAAAATATGGGCATGCTTGTGATATTGTTATTCACCATGGAGCTGGTGCTTATATTTGTGGTGAAGAAACGGCTCTTCTTGAAAGTCTTGAGGGAAAAAAGGGACAACCTCGGCTTAAACCACCATTTCCTGCCAATATGGGAATTTATGGCTGTCCGACAACAGTAAATAATGTAGAGTCCATTGCCGTTGTTCCAACGATTTTGCGGCGGGGCGCTTCGTGGTTTTCATCAATCGGACGAGCAAATAATGTTGGAACGAAATTGTTTATGGTTTCAGGGCATGTTAATGCACCTTGTACGTTTGAAGATGCTCTTGGTGTTTCATTCCGTGAATTAATTGAAAAACATACGGGTGGTGTTCGTGGTGGATGGAATAATCTTTTAGCCGTTATCCCAGGGGGGGCTTCTTGTCCAGTCGTCCGCGGTGAGGATATGATCGATGCGATCATGGATTTTGATGGGATGCGGGATGTCGGGTCTTCTTTTGGTACAGGGGGAATGATTGTTATGGATAAATCAACCGATATTATCAAGGCAATTTGGCGTATATCTGCTTTTTTTAAGCACGAGAGTTGTGGTCAGTGTACGCCATGTCGTGAGGGGACGGGTTGGATGATGCGTCTTTTAGGGCGTATGGTTGAGGGAAGAGCGCAAAAACGCGAGATTGATCTTTTGTTTGAAGTGTCTAAGCAGGTTGAAGGACACACTATTTGTGCGCTTGGTGATGCTGCCGCATGGCCTGTGCAAGGGTTGATACGTAATTTTCGTCCGGAAATCGAGCGCAGAATTGATGATTATACGCGAAATGTAATCCAAAGCAAAAATATTGCTTTGGAAGCAGTGTAATAAAGGATTTTGTTCTAAGAGCAACGGAATGCAAGTTTTAAGTGGATTATCCGCAGGCTGGATGAGTGATGATAAATATCAAAGTTGACGGTAAAGAGATTGAAGTCCCTGATTACTATACGTTGCTTCAAGCTGCTGAGGCAGCTGGTGCTGAAGTTCCTCGTTTTTGTTTTCATGAATCTTTATCAATTGCTGGAAATTGCCGCATGTGTTTGGTTGAGGTTAAGGGCGGACCTCCGAAACCTCAAGCTTCTTGTGCTATGGGAGTTCGCGATTTACGGCTGGGGCCTAATGGTGAAGTCCCAGAAATTTTTACCAACACTGCAATGGTTAAAAAAGCACGTGAAGGTGTTATGGAGTTTCTTCTTATCAATCATCCTTTGGATTGTCCTGTCTGTGATCAAGGGGGAGAGTGCGATCTTCAAGATCAAGCGATGCTTTATGGTCGTGATTGTTCTCGTTATAGTGAAAATAAGCGTGCTGTAGAAGATAAATATATTGGGCCACTTGTGAAGACGGTTATGACACGGTGTATCCATTGCACACGCTGTGTTCGTTTTACGACGGAAGTGGCGGGTATTTCTGAGCTTGGTTTGATAGGTCGTGGTGAAGATGCTGAAATTACGACGTATCTTGAAAAAGCAATGACATCTGAATTACAGGGAAATGTTATTGATCTTTGTCCGGTGGGAGCTTTAACTTCAAAACCTTATGCGTTTCATGCGCGTCCTTGGGAATTGGTAAAAACGGAATCGATTGATGTAATGGATGCACTTGGTAGTGCGATTCGCATTGATAGCCGTGGTCGTGAAGTGATGCGGATTATGCCGCGTACAAATGAAGATGTAAATGAGGAATGGATTTCTGATAAGACGCGTTTTATTTGGGATGGATTGCGTACTCAACGACTTGATAGGCCATATATACGCAAAGATGAAAAATTTCAGCCCGTAAGTTGGACAGAAGCTTTTGCAAAAATTAAAATGGTAGTTTCTAAAACTTTGCCAGAAAAAATTGGAGCAATTGCTGGAGATCTTGCGTCTGTTGAAGAAATGTACGCACTTAAAACATTGCTTCTTTCATTGGGTTCAGAAATATTTGATTGTCGTCAAAGAGGGATGATTTTATCTCCCGAATTTGGGCGTTCAAGTTATATTTTTAATCCGACGATTGCAGGTATTGAACAGGCTGATGCATTACTTATCGTAGGATCTAATCCACGTTATGAAGCCGCTGTTTTAAATGCACGTATTTTAAAGCGCCAACGTATGGGACATTTCCCCATAGCATTAATTGGGGAAAAAGTCGATTTACGTTACCCTTATTCTTATCTTGGAGAAGGTACCAATGCATTGAGTGCACTTGTTTGTGGTGAAGATGCGTTTTTTAATGTGTTAAAAGAAGCTGAAAAGCCACTTATTCTTATCGGGGAGGGAGCTCTTTCAGGTAAGGAAGGCTTGTCTGTTTTAAAAAATCTTGCAAAATTAGCTGATAGTATTGGAGCTCTCAGCGAGAAATGGAATGGGTTTGGTGTTCTTCACAATGCTGCATCAACTGTTGGAGGATTGGACATTGGTTTTACTTCCAAGCTTGGGGTTGCAAATATTCTTAAAACCTGTGAAGTTTTATTTTTACTTGGTGCTGATGAAGTAGATTTAGCCAATATAAAAGCTTTTACAATTTATATTGGTAGCCATGGTGATAAGGGTGCGCACGCTGCTGATGTTATTTTGCCGGCATCAGCTTATACTGAAAAATCAGGACTTTATGTGAATACAGAAGGACGTGTTCAAATGACAAATCGGGCGGGTTTTGCCCCAGGTGAAGCAAAAGAAGATTGGGCTATTTTACGTGCTTTGTCGGATATTTTAGAACGAAAGCTTCCTTTTGATTCGCTTTCTCAATTAAGACAGAATCTGTTTAATGATTATCCACACTTTTGTGCCATTGATGATATAGCGCCCTCTGATATAGATAATCTTAAAGCGCTTGGTTCACAGATGATTGTTTTAGAAACACAAACGTTTTCTTCTATGGTAAAAGACTTTTATTTGACAAATCCAATAGCACGTGCTTCTGCCGTTATGGCAGAGTGTTCATCTCTTGCAAGGAATAGTGCCACGCAAACTGTAAAGTAAGGGCAGAAGGAAAAGGATAATGATGTATGATTTCTTTATGACTTGGCTCTTACCATTACTCATTATAGTTGGAAAAACACTTCTTCTTTTAGTTGTTCTTCTCGTTCTGGTTGCTTATCTTCTTTACGCAGATAGAAAAATTTGGGCTGCTGTGCAATTGCGTCGTGGACCAAACGTTGTTGGTCCATGGGGTTTGTTACAGTCTTTTGCGGATTTAATTAAATTTGTCGTTAAAGAGCCTGTTATTCCTTCTGGTGCTAATAAGGGTGTTTTTCTGTTGGCGCCTTTTGTGTCCGCTACACTTGCTTTATCAACGTGGGCTGTTATTCCAGTTAATGAAGGCTGGGAAGTTGCAAAAATTAATGTTGGTTTGCTTTATATCTTGGCTATTTCATCTCTCGAAGTTTACGGCGTGATTATGGGGGGGTGGGCGTCAAACTCTAAATATCCTTTTTTAGGGGCTCTTCGTTCCGCTGCACAGATGGTTTCTTATGAGGTTTCAATTGGGTTTGTGCTTGTAACTGTCATTTTAGTGAGTGGTTCATTGGATCTTACAACAATTGTTCATAAACAAAGTTCTGGAATTGGTACGAGCCTTGGTCTTCCTTTTAACAGTTTTCTTGATTGGAATTGGCTCGTTCTTTTTCCAATGTTTATCATATTTTTTATTTCTGCACTTGCAGAAACAAATCGCCCCCCTTTTGATTTGGTCGAAGCCGAATCTGAGCTTGTAGCTGGTCATATGGTTGAATATTCTTCAACACCTTACATGCTTTTTTTTCTTGGTGAGTATGTTGCTATTGTTTTAATGTGCGCATTAACAACCATTTTATTTTTAGGCGGTTGGTTACCTCCCTTGGATGTTTGGTGGCTTAATTGGATTCCTGGTATCATTTGGTTTGTTTTAAAGGTTTGTTTTGTATTTTTTTGGTTTGCTATGGTCAAAGCGTTTGTTCCGCGTTATCGTTATGATCAGCTCATGCGGCTTGGTTGGAAGGTTTTTCTTCCTCTTTCACTAGCGATGGTTGTGATAACTGCTGCTTTCTTAAAATATACTGGTTTTGCTTAAGAGGAGCTCTTCATATGTCAGGTCTTATTCAAGCAGCGAAATCACTTCTTTTATTGGAATTTGTGAGTGCTTTTTTCTTGGCAATGCGTCAGTTTTTTTCACCAAAGCCTACGATTAATTATCCTTATGAGAAAGGGGTTATTTCTCAGCGTTTTCGTGGTGAACACGCATTACGTCGCTATCCAAATGGTGAAGAACGGTGTATTGCATGTAAATTGTGTGAAGCGATTTGTCCTGCTCAAGCTATCACAATTGAAGCGGGACCGCGGCGTAATGATGGTACGCGTAGAACTGTTCGTTATGATATAGACATGGTTAAATGTATTTACTGTGGTTTTTGTCAAGAAGCATGTCCGGTTGAAGCTATTGTCGAAGGTCCAAATTTTGAGTTTGCGACGGAAACACGTGAAGAACTTTATTATGATAAAGAAAAGCTTTTATTGAATGGAGATCGCTGGGAGCGAGAAATTGCTCGTAATATATTAATGGATGCACCTTATCGTTGAGTGTATCGTTGAATAATGAGGTATCGGATAATTTTTCCGATAAATTGTAATCTGGTATGAAGTGTTATACCAACTGTTTGATTAGTTGAGGAGAAGCCTATGCTAACGGATCTAGCGGCGGCATTTTTCTATTTGTTTGCTTTTATTATGCTTGTGAGTGCTGTTGTTGTTATTACAGCACGCAATCCTGTGCATTCAGTCTTATTTTTAATATTAGTATTTTTTAATGCTTCTGCTTTGTTTTTGCTTGCAGGAGCAGAATTTTTAGGGCTTATTTTGCTTGTCGTTTATGTTGGGGCTGTCACTGTTTTGTTTTTATTTGTGGTTATGATGCTTGATGTTGATTTTGCTGAGTTAAAACGTGGTGCACTTCGGTATGCTCCTATTGGAGTTTTTATTGGAGGTATTGTTGCCGTAGAATTAATTATTGTTTTTGTTGCTAGCCATTTTTCTCCAGTTCTTAGGACAAATGTTACGCAACCAATGCCAGATATGGCGCAGCGAACAAATACACAAGCATTAGGCGATATCCTCTACACGGATTATGTTTTTTACTTTCAAATTGCTGGAATAATTTTATTGGTTGCGATGATTGGTGCTATTGTTTTGACACTTCGTCATAAATCGGGTGTAAAGCGACAATCCATAGCAGTGCAAGTTTCTAGAACAGTAGAAAATGCAATTGAAATCAAACAAGTTGAATCAGGTAAGGGCGTTTAAGGGGGAGCTATGCACATTGATATCACTCATTATCTGATTGTTTCTGCTTTAATGTTTACAATTGGTATTGCCGGGATTTTTCTCAATAGAAAAAATGTGATTATTATCTTGATGTCTATTGAGCTTATATTACTTTCAGTGAATCTTAATTTTGTTGCGTTTTCAGCGTTTCTTCATGATCTTGTTGGTCAAATATTTGCTTTATTTATTTTAACCGTAGCAGCTGCTGAAGCCGCAATTGGTTTAGCAATTCTTGTGGTTTTTTTCCGTAATCGTGGTTCTATTGCGGTTGAAGATGTTAATGTAATGAAAGGCTGACCAATGATGTATTATACGATCGTCTTTCTTCCACTTTTAGGCTTTTTAATTGCTGCTCTAGGTGGAAAAACTATAGGAGATCGAGCAAGTGAATTGGTAACTTGTAGCTTTATGGTCGTTGTCGCTGTATTGTCTTGGATAGTCTTTTTTGGTATTGCACTTGGTCATGATCCGGTGGTTGATCTCCTAGTATTACATTGGATTACCGTCGATGGATTAACTTTTGATTGGGCTTTGCATGTTGATACTTTAACAGCCGTCATGCTTATCGTTGTAAACAGTGTTTCGGCATTAGTGCATATTTATTCAATTGGTTATATGCACCACGATCCTTCAAGGTCGCGTTTTTTTTCTTATCTTTCCTTATTTACATTTATGATGCTTATGTTGGTGACATCCAATAATTTGATTCAAATGTTTTTTGGATGGGAAGGTGTGGGGCTTGCTTCTTATTTGCTCATTGGTTTTTGGTTTCAGCGCGATTCAGCCAATAAGGCTGCAATGAAAGCTTTTGTGGTTAATCGTGTTGGAGACTTTGGTTTTCTTTTGGGAATTTTTAGTATTTTTGTTTTATTCCAATCCGTTGATTTTGCCTCTATTTTTACAAAAGCTGCCAACAAGGGCTTCATGCAAAATGTAACATTTTTAGGTTGGCAGCTTGACGGTCAGACAGCAATTACTGTTATATGCTGTCTGTTATTTATTGGTGCTATGGGGAAATCAGCCCAGTTTCTTTTACATACATGGCTCCCTGATGCAATGGAGGGACCAACGCCTGTGTCAGCACTTATTCATGCTGCAACAATGGTAACAGCAGGTGTCTTTATGGTTGCACGTATGTCACCAATTTTTGAACTTTCTTCCATTGCTTTGACAGTAATTATTATTGTTGGTTCAACAACTGCATTTTTTGCAGCAACTGTCGGGTTGGTGCAAAATGACATTAAACGTGTCATTGCTTATTCTACATGTTCGCAACTTGGTTATATGTTTGTTGCATTAGGTGTTGGAGCTTATGGAGCAGCTGTTTTTCATCTTTTTACGCATGCTTTTTTTAAGGCTTTATTATTTCTTGGTGCAGGTTCTGTGATTCATGCTGTATCTGATGAACAAGATATGCGAAAAATGGGTGGGCTGCGTAAACATATACAAGCAACTTATTGGATGATGGTCATAGGAACTATCGCCTTGACCGGTGTTGGAATTCCAGGGACATTTTTCGGAACTGCTGGTTTTTTCTCTAAGGATGCAATTATAGAGTCTGCTTTTGCATCCCATAATATTGCTTCAGGATATGCTTTCTGGCTTCTTGTTTTTTCAGCTTTATTAACCAGTTTTTATTCGTGGCGGCTTATATTTATGACATTTCATGGTAAACCACGTGCGACTATCGATGTGATGCATCATGTTCATGAATCGCCTTTAGTTATGTTGATTCCCCTTTTTATTTTATCTATTGGAGCAATATTTTCTGGTGTCGTTTTTCAACCTTACTTTTTTGGTGATTTATATGATGCTTTTTGGAAAGGGGCGTTATTTACAAACAGCCATAATCACATCCTTCATGATGCCCACAATGTGTTCCATTGGGTAAAATGGTCGCCCTTTATAGCAATGGTTCTTGGATTTATGTTAGCCTATTTATTCTATATTTCTATTCCTTCTCTTCCCAAAAAATTGGCTAGATTTATGCCTAAATTGTATCAATTTCTTTACAAAAAATGGTATTTTGATCAATTATATCACTTTTTGTTCGTTCGTTCTTCTTTAAGAATTGGTTCCTTTCTTTGGAAGGTGGGAGACGGTAGGATTATTGATGGTTTAGGTCCGAATGGTATTGCAGCACGTGTTGTTGATATTACAAATAGAATTGTTCGAATGCAAACAGGGTATCTTTATCATTATGCATTTGTAATGCTTATTGGTATTGCATCGCTGATCACATGGATGATGATCGGGGGCGTAAACTGATGACTGACTGGCCTATTCTTTCTACGGTTACCTTTTTACCGCTTGTTGGTGTGATTTTAATTTTGTTTATCAAAGATGATAGCGAAGTAGCACGACATAATATACGCAATGTAGCATTTTTTACGAGTGTTTTTGTTTTCATTATTTCTTTAATTATTTGGGCTGGTTTTGATCATACAAACGCTCATTTTCAAATGGTTGAGAAATTCAATTGGTTAGGAGAGGGCATTAGCTACCATATGGGAGTTGATGGTATTTCTATTCTTTTTGTTGTTCTCTCAGCTTTTCTTTTGCCTTTCTGTATTTTAGCAAGTTGGGAGAATATTAAAGATAGATTAAAGGCTTATATGATTGCTTTTCTTCTTCTTGAAGTTGCGATTATTGGAGTCTTTTGTGCTCTTGATGCAATTTTATTTTATGTCTTTTTTGAAGGCAGCCTTATTCCAATGTTTATTATTATAGGTGTTTGGGGTGGGGCACGTCGTGTTTATGCGAGTATGAAGTTTTTTCTTTATACTTTACTTGGATCAGTTCTTATGCTGGTTGCCATTATGGCTATGTATTGGGAAGCTGGAACACTCGATATACCAAGTTTATTAACGCACCAATTTCCAGCACATATGCAAATGTGGTTATGGCTTGCATTTTTTGCTTCTTTTGCAGTTAAAATGCCGATGTGGCCAGTTCATACATGGTTACCTGATGCTCACGTGGAAGCCCCGACGGCTGGTTCTGTTATTTTAGCCGGTGTCTTACTCAAATTAGGCGGTTATGGTTTTCTTCGTTTTTCTTTACCAATGTTTCCTATCGCTTCATTGAATTTTGCTCCATTGGTTTTCGCGTTATCGCTTATTGCTATTATTTATACATCACTAGTTGCTCTTGTTCAAAATGACATAAAAAAACTTATTGCTTATTCCTCAATAGCGCATATGGGATATGTGACCATGGGCATTTTTGCTGCGAATGAACAAGCTATCCAAGGCGCTATTTATCAAATGCTCTCGCATGGAATTGTTTCAGCAGCTTTATTCCTTTGCGTTGGGGTTATCTACGATCGTTTGCATACACGTGAAATTTCAGCTTTTGGCGGTTTAGTGAATAACATGCCAAAATATGCCGTTGTTTTCTTAATCTTCACGATGGCAAATGTCGGTTTACCAGGCAGTTCAGGATTTCTGGGTGAATTTTTAACCTTAATAGGTGTTTTTCAAGTGAATAAATTGGTTGTGGTTTTTGCCACAACTGGTGTTATTTTATCAGCTGCTTATGCACTTTATCTTTACCGGCGTGTGGTTTTTGGTTCTTTGGATAAAGAGAACTTAAAAGTCCTTCTTGATCTCTCTTCACGAGAAAAATTTATTCTTTATCCGATGGTTATTCTTACAATATTTTTTGGTATCTATCCAACCCCTATTCTTAAAGCAACGGCATTTTCTGTAGAAGCCCTTGTTAATGAACTACACTAGATTAAGAGAAGAATGCTCATGCAAACTGAAATAATAGCGCAATTAGTGTTAATTTTTCCGGAGCTTTTAATAGCATTGGGGGCGATCATTTTGCTTTTGATTGGTGTCTATTCAAAGGCACGCGCCTCTTTAACTGTGACAGGCTTAGCCATTGCCCTTTTTGTCGCAACTATTATTATTATTGTTTTTCCGAAAAGTGGCTTATTTCAAAATAATGCGCTTATTATAGATTCTTTTAGCCGTTATATGAAAATTTTAACGCTTATTGGTGCGCTCTTTGCTCTTATTATGTCTGTTGATTTTTCCTATAATCACAAGTTTGATGTATTTGAATTTCCGGTGCTCGTTCTTTTAGCAACTCTTGGCATGATGCTCATGATCTCAGCTGGTAATATGCTATCGCTTTATATGGGGTTGGAACTACAATCTTTAGCTTTATATGTTTTAGCGGCGATTAATCGTGATAATGTAAAATCTTCTGAAGCTGGTATAAAATATTTTGTTTTAGGAGCATTATCTTCAGGACTCTTGCTTTATGGTATTTCTTTGCTTTATGGTTTTACCGGTCAAATTGGTTTTCACGAAATTGCTGTTGCTTTAAAAGGTAAAAACGTACAATTGGGAGTTATCTTTGGAATTGTCTTTATTTTAGCTGGTTTGGCTTTTAAAATTTCTGCGGTTCCGTTTCATATGTGGACGCCTGATGTTTACGAAGGAGCACCAACACCAATTACAGCATTTTTTGCTGGTGCTCCTAAAGTGGCGGCAATGGCATTAATCGTTCGTATTATTGTTATGACCTTTATTCCACTAGAGAGTACCGATGGCTCTATGCCTGCATGGCAGCAGATTTTGGTGTTCATGGCGATTGCATCAATGATACTGGGTGCATTTGCTGCAATTGGTCAGAATAATATTAAGCGTTTAATGGCGTATTCGTCGATCAGTCATATGGGATATGCGCTTGTTGGTTTAGCTGCTGGAGATGTACTTGGGGTAAAAAGCGTTATTCTTTATATGACTATTTATCTTATGATGACGATTGGTTCATTTGCATTTATTCTTGGGATGCGATCTGGTGATGGAAATGTTGAAAATATTTATGATCTTTCAGGATTGGTAAAGACGAATCCGTTTATGGCTGTTGTGATGACGATACAGATTTTCTCTTTAGCAAGTATACCGCCGATGGCTGGATTTTTTGGAAAGTGGTATACATTTTCTGCCGCTGTTCATGCTGGACTTACTCCACTTGCTGTCGTTGGTATGATAGCATCTGTTGTCGGGGCTTTTTACTATTTACGAGTCATTAAAATTATGTGGTTCGATGAAGCAAAGGCACATTTTATTACTTTATCGAATGAACTTCAATTTTGTCTCGGTCTTTCTGCGTTATTCATTTTGTTTTATACAGTATTTGGAATTTGGTTTGCTGAGTTAGCAGAAAAAGCAGCAACCGCATTATTTTAATGAATATGGTTTATATCTTATCAGATTTTGCACAAAAACAAGGATACACGGTTGAATCGTACGAAAGTGTGGATTCAACAAATCTCATTGCACAACAAAAAGCACAAGCTGGTCATAAAGGTTATCACTGGGTTGTCGCACAAGAACAATTACGAGGAAGAGCAAGAAGAGGTAGGAGATGGTCTAGTCCGAAAGGAAACCTTTATTCTAGCCTTTTGTTAACTGATAATATTGTTCATCAAACTGCTGCTCAGCTTGGTTTTGTTGCTGGAATAAGCGTGGTAGAAACAGTAAAACAATTTATAAAAGATGAAAAGCAAACAAACAGTATTGTTAGCTTAAAATGGCCGAATGATATTTTGTTAAAAGGAGCCAAAAGCTCAGGAGTTTTACTCGAGATTTTTAAATTACCATCACAGCAATATGCTTTGGTTATTGGTATTGGAATAAATGTAAAATATCATTATGAAGATGCACCCTATCCCACTTCATGCCTAAAAAGTGTTGGTTTGTATATTGATGCAGAACAGATATTTACAGTTTTAACGGAGTTTTTTTCTAAAAATTATCTCCTTTGGAAGCAGTCGGGAGGATGCGATATAATCCGCAAAAAATGGCTTTTACACTCTGCTCATCTTGGGCAGCATGTCAAAATAATCAATGATGAAAAAATCATCGAAGGTATTTTTGATGGTCTTGATAATGATTTTAACTGCATCATAAAACAAAAAAATGGTCAGCAAGCAGTTATAACATCTGGAGATGTTCATTTTGGTTCGGCTGCTTCTGTTAATGCAGGTTGTTATTAATTGCTAAATTTTTATTTCACCATCAGATTATCTTAATGATTTAGGAGATGTTTATGGTTGCAGCCAATAAAAATGAATTTGTTTTTTTACCTTTAGGAGGAGTAGGTGAGATAGGGATGAATCTGGCTGCTTATGGATTTGGTTCCAAAAATCTTCGTGAATGGCTGCTTGTTGATATGGGTGTTAGTTTTGCTGGTTCTGAATTACCGGGAGTAGAACTTATTTTACCGGATATTCGTTTTTTGGAAAATGAAAAACACAATTTGCGCGGTCTTATTGTGACACATGCCCACGAAGATCATTATGGTGCTGTTCTCGATTTATGGCCAAAGCTTCAAGTTCCACTTTACTGTACCCCTTTTACAGCGGGACTATTGGAGAGTAAAAAACAATCGGATTTTGGATCTTGTAAAATTTCATTGAATATTTTTCAAGCTGGTGATCATTTTCAGGTTGGTCCTTTTTCAATTGAGGCTATTGCTGTTAACCATTCGATTCCGGAATCTGTATCTTTGGCAATTACAACATCTTTAGGCACAGTTATTCATACTGGCGACTGGAAAATTGATCATACACCTTCGCTTGGAGATATAACGGATGAAAAACGATTTCGCGCTTTAGGCAACAAAGGTATTTTAGCATTACTTTGTGATTCTACTAATGCGTGTCGAGATGGTACATCACAATCGGAACAGCAAGTTCAGGCAAGTCTTTCTGAAATTATCTCGAAAGCTGAAGGACGAGTTGCTATCGCAACTTTTGCATCTAATATTGGTCGGATACGTTCAATTGCTCTTGCAGCTGAATCTGTTGGGCGCCAAGTTCTTGTTATTGGGCGTTCTCTTAAGCGAAGTATTATGGTTGCACAAGAGCTTGGTTATATGAATGGTTTAGCACCATTCGTTTCTGAGGAAGATTACGGTTATATCCCGCGAAAAGATATCGTTTTAATTGTAACTGGTAGTCAAGGTGAGCCGCGTGCTGCTTTGGCTAAATTGTCTCGAAATGAAATGAGAAATATTGCACTTTCTGCTGGTGATACCGTTATTTATTCTTCACGAAGTATTCCAGGAAATGAAAAGTCTATTATTGATATACAAAATCGTTTCATAGATTTTGGGATTAAAACGATTACGAATGAAGATGCTCTTGTTCACGTTTCAGGACATCCTCGCCGTTCAGAACTTTTACAGATGTATGATTGGATAAAACCACAGATACTGGTTCCTGTACATGGTGAGGCAATGCATCTTGCTTCTCAAGCAGCTTTAGCGCGTCAAGCAGGTATAAAAATTGTTGCTGATATTAGAAATGGGAGTATGCTACGTTTTGCACCAGAGCCTGTAGAAGTTATTGACCAAGTCCCCGTTGGTCGGATCTATAAGGATGGTTGCCTTATTGGTGATGAAGATGCATTAGGAGTTCATGAACGTCGCAAATTAAGTTATGCTGGTCATGTTGCTGTTTCTATCCAAATGAATGGCAAACACGACCTAGAGGGTGATATTGGTTTGGTCACATCTGGTTTACCTGAAACTGATGGAAAAAGCAAACGTTTGAAAGATATTCTTTTCGATGTTGTAGAAAATACATTTTACAACATTCCGCGCGTTAAAAGAAAAAATAATGAACTTATGCGAGAAGCAATACGGCGCGCAGTGAGAGCGGCCGTTAATGAATTTTGGCGAAAAAAGCCTGTTTGCACAGTTTTTTTACACCGCTCGAAATAAAGCATTCTCATATTACGTTATTTCGTTTTAATGAAAGAAAGAGAGTTGTCAGATCATTTTATAGCTAAAAATAAGAAAAGAGAGCACACAAATTTCTCACCAACGTGATCGTTACGTTTGCAACTATTCAGAATGTAGCTATAGATGAACATATGGTATATTCGAGTTATTTTAACACGATGGGCTTAGTTAGGAGTTGGTTATTTAATGCGTCTTTCTCAATATTTCCTACCGCTTTTAAAAGAGAATCCTAAAGAAGCAGAGATTATTTCTCATCGACTTATGTTGCGTGCCGGCATGATTCGCCAACAAGCGTCAGGGATTTATTCTTGGCTTCCTTTGGGAAAAAAAGTGCTTGATAAAGTTTGTAAAATTATTCGTGAGGAGCAAGAACGTGCGGGTGCTATAGAAATATTGATGCCTACACTTCAATCTGCGGATCTTTGGCGTGAAAGTGGTCGTTATGATGATTATGGTTTAGAAATGCTCCGCATTAAAGATCGTCAAAAACGTGATTTGCTTTATGGTCCGACAAACGAAGAGATGGTAACAGATATTTTCCGTTCCTATATTCGTTCTTATAAAGATCTACCACTCAATTTATACCATATTCAATGGAAGTTTCGTGATGAAATCCGTCCACGTTTTGGTGTGATGCGCTCACGAGAGTTTTTAATGAAAGATGCTTACTCTTTTGATCTTGATTATGAGGGTTCTAAAACATCTTATAATAGAATGTTTGTTGCTTATTTACGTACTTTTTCTTGTCTTGGCTTGAGAGCAATTCCCATGCGTGCTGATACAGGCCCAATTGGAGGTGAACTCAGTCATGAATTTATTATTTTGGCTGAAACGGGAGAGAGCGCTATATTTTGTGATAGACAATTTCTTGAACTTACTGTTCCAGACAGTTCGATTGATTTTAGAGATAAAGCTGTTTTAGCTGATATCGTTAAACAGTGGACATCTTTTTATGCAGCAACAGAAGAAATGCATAATGAAGAAGAGTGGACTAAGGTTTCTGAAAATAAGCGCCTCTCAGCGCGTGGCATTGAAGTAGGGCATATTTTTCACTTTGGCACGAAATATTCTGCTCCAATGGGAGCCAAAGTTATGGGACAAGATGGAAAAGAACATATTGTTTCTATGGGATCTTATGGTATCGGGCCTTCACGTCTTGTTGCAGCAGCTATTGAGGCTTCTCATGATGAAAATGGTATTATTTGGCCAGATTCTATTGCACCATTCGATTTTGGTATCATTAATATGAAACCAGAGGATGAAAAATGTACACAGACATGCGAAATGCTCTATCAAGGATTAAGGCGTTCTGGTTTTGATCCATTATTAGATGATCGAAATGAACGTCCCGGAACCAAATTTGCAGCAATGGATTTAATTGGCTTACCAACGCAAATAATTGTTGGGCCTAAAAGCATTGCGCAAAATGAAGTTGAAATGAAAGATCGTAGAACAGGTGTTAAAAAATCTCTAACGGTTGAAGCTGTACTCAATCAGTTTTCTGTATTTTGATAGGCAATATTATGAAGAGGTTGAGCAGTAAATGGTTTTCATCTTATGAATGGATGATTGCTTTTCGTTATATGATTCCTAATAAAAAACATGTTGTTTCATCTGTTATTTCAATCATTTCTCTTATTGGAATTATGCTAGGAGTATTTGCTCTTGTTGTTGTTATGGCCGTGATGAATGGTTTTCGTACAGAGCTTCTCAATCGTATTCTTGGCATGAATGGGCACCTTATTGTTCAAACCATTGGTTCTGGTGTTCCCAATTATAATGCTCTTATTTCTTCTTTAGAGTCCGTAGAAGGTATAAAGTTTGCATTACCTGTCATTGAAGGTCAAGCACTTGTGCAGGGTGAACTTCAGGGAGGATCTGGTGCTTTAGTGCGTGGTATGCGCAAACAAGATTTGGAGAAGCTGAAAACGGTCTCCCAGAATATTAGGTTAGGTTCACTTGCTCAATTTGATCAAGAAGAAGGTGTTGCAATTGGAAGTGGTTTAGCAGAAAAATTGGGGCTCACAGTTGGGAGTGATCTTCGTATCATTACACCAGATGGTGATGAAACTCCTTTTGGAGTTACACCACGTGTTAAAGCTTACAAAGTAACCGCTATTTTTGAAGTTGGTATGTCTGAATATGATTCAATATTTGTTTTTATGCCTCTCCATGAAGCACAAATGTTTTTTAATTTAGGAGATAAGGTTCAGTCTTTAGAGTTGTTTCTGAATAATCCTGATGCTGTTGATCGAATAAAACCAATCGTAGAGAAAACAATCGATCAGCAGGTCTATTTAATTGATTGGCGTTCACGCAATCAGGCTTTTTTTTCAGCTTTACAGATTGAACGCAATGTTATGTTTTTCATTCTTTCTCTTATTATCCTTGTTGCTGCTTTGAATATTATTTCAGGGTTGATTATGCTTGTAAAAGATAAAAGCCATGATATCGCTATTTTGCGCACGATGGGCGCACAACAAGGTACGATTTTGCGTATATTTATTGTCACTGGTATGATGATCGGATTTCTTGGAACAATATTGGGCTTAATTTTTGGTGTTATAGCGACCGCAAATATCAATCATATTCAGAATTTTATATCTTGGTTATTTAATGTTGATGTTTTTAATTCTCAGCTTTATTTTTTAACAAAATTGCCCGCGCAAATTGACTGGAAACAGACAGTCTTGGTGGCTGTAATGGCTTTATTTTTGTCGTTCCTCGCTGCACTCATTCCGGCATGGCGCGCTGCTAAGCTGGATCCTGTGCAAGCTTTGAGGTATGAATAATGGCAGCTATTTTAGAGCTTGTAGAAATTGAGCGACATTTTTTTGAGAGTAATAAACCTCTCATTGTTTTAGATAAAGCGAATTTTATTCTTAATTGTGGAGAACTTGTAGCGCTTGTAGCGCCATCTGGTGCTGGAAAATCAACACTTCTTCATATCGCTGGATTATTGGAAAAACCAACTGCTGGTGATGTGATGTTACGGGGTATTTCTTGTGCAAAATGTTCTGATAGTGAGCGAACGGCTATAAGACGACATGATATCGGTTTTGTCTATCAATTTCATCATTTGCTTCCAGAATTTACAGCTCTAGAAAATGTCATGATACCGCAAATGATAGCAGGATTTAAAAAATCTATAGCAGAAGATCGTGCACTTAAATTGTTGACATATTTACGTGTTTCTCATCGTGCCAACCATCGTCCATCAGAATTATCAGGTGGCGAACAACAACGTGTTGCTATTGCACGTGCAGTCGCAAATGGTCCTTCGGTTCTTCTAGCTGATGAGCCTACGGGGAATCTCGATCCTGTAACTTCAGCTTATGTATTTCAAGCTTTATCTGCTCTTGTTCGTCAATCTGGTCTTTCTGCTCTTATCGCGACACATAATTACGGTTTGGCTAAACAAATGCATCGCCGCATTACACTTAAAGAAAAAAAGATTATTGAACTACCTTAACAGAAAGGGAAAAAATATTCTACAAATTGAATATTGTGTTCCATATCCCTTTATTATCTAATGCAAGGAGATTTTTATGACAGTTTGTGCCGTTGACAAAAATCAATTGGATGTACGTCGGCGCCGATTGGTTTTTCGTGCATGGCATCGAGGTATTCGTGAAATGGATCTCATTTTGGGACTCTATGTGGATGCCCATATTGTAGGGATGAGTGATAAAACAATCTCTCAACTTGAACATATTATGTCTTTTGATGATCGCGATTTACTAACGTGGATTACTGGAGAAATTTCACCACCATCTGAAATAGATGGTCCGCTTTTTCGTGAGATTGTTAATTATCACGTCTGCATAAATTTAAATTGATTCCGATGCCTATATTAAAAAAATTTGTCATTCCTAAAAACATTTCTGTTCATACGGTCTTTGATGGTGTTACTGATGGGTTTGAAGCTTTTGCGCTTGCGAAATTGAGTTCAGAAATTGCACAAGGTAAACCACTTATCTATGTTGTCCGCGATGGAACAAAAATCACTCATTTACAGCAAGTATTAAATTTTATTAACCCCGGTGTGCCTGTACTTCAATTTCCTGGATGGGATTGTTTGCCCTACGATCGCGTGTCACCTGGAATTATTGTTACGGCACGTCGCCTCTCAGCGTTAGCGTACATAGCAAATTTACGTAAGAATCCACGCACTGCAATTATATTAACAACAGCAAATGCAATTATGCAAAAATTGCCTCCTCGTGAAATGATTGAGACTCAAATTATTCATGCACGTGCTGGACAGCGTATAAACATGGGGCATTTAATTCAATTTTTAGAACTCAATGGTTTTGAGCGTGTTACGGTTGTTCGTGATATTGGTGAATTTGCCGTGAGAGGCGGAATAGTTGATATTTTTTCTCCCATTGATGTTGAGCCTTTACGACTTGATTTTTTTGGGGATACCTTAGAAACAATCCGCGTATTTGATTCAGAAACGCAAAGAACAATAAGTAAAAGAGCTGAATTTTTGTTACATTCGATGAGTGAGGTTATTCTTACACCAGAACTTATCAGCCAATTTAAAAGAAATTATATCACTACATTTGGAGTATCACAAAAAAATAATATGCTTTATGAAGCAATTTCTCAAGGCCGGCGTTTTTCTGGCATGGAGCATTGGTTGCCGTTTTTTTATGAGAAACTTGATAATTTTTTTGACCATTGTGGTAACTTACCTGTTGTTTTTGAGCATCTTATAGAAGAAGTGCTCATTGAGCGCTATCGGCTTATTGAAGATTATTATAGTGCTCGTAAAGAGCGTGAAAAGGATAAAGAAAATTCTGCTTCTTATCATCCAGTAGAGCCTAGCCTTTTTTATCTAAAACCAGAACATATTTTAGAATGCGTACAACGATCTGGGCAGCGTATCGATTTCACACCTTTTAATATTCCACAAACTTTTGGACAAACTGTTGTTCACGCGAATGTTGTGTCGGGATATGATTTTGTGAAAGAGCGTAATGCTCAAGAAAAAAACGTTTTTTCAAGTGTCGTTAATCATATTGCTTCATTGCGCGCTGCTGGCAAGAAGGTGCTTTTAGCATGTTGGAGTGAAGGGTCTCTCAATCGTTTGCTGCAAGTTCTTGATGAGCACGGATTGAAAAAAATAGACATTGTAAAATCGTTGCAAACTGTTAAAGCAACACCACGTGATCGCATAACGGCAGCTGTTATAATGATTGAGCACGGTTTTGAGGCTGAAGATTTTGTAATTGTAGCGGAGCAGGATATCCTTGGTGATCGATTAATAAGAACGCCAAGACGGCGTAAGCATAATAAAGATTTTATTTCTGAAATTTCTGCTTTAAATTCTGGCGATCTCGTTGTACATATCGACCACGGTATTGGAAAATTTGTTGGTCTTAAAACCATCACTACAACTGGAATTTTACGCGATTGTCTTGAAATTAATTATGCTGGAGGCGATCGGCTTTTTTTACCTATTGAAAATATCGAACTTCTTTCACGTTATGGATCAGAGGAAGCAAACGTAACGTTAGATAAGTTAGGTGGAGTTGCTTGGCAAGCACGTAAAACACGGATAAAAAAACATTTATTACAAATAGCTAGGCAATTGATCCGTATCGCTGCAGAGCGCGCTACTCGTTCTGCATCTATTTTGGTCCCGCCAGTTGGTATATTTGATGAGTTCGTTGCATGCTTTCCTTATGAAGAGACAGAAGATCAGATGGATGCAATTGATGCTGTTTTAGACGATTTAGCATCAGGAAAACCAATGGATCGCTTAATATGTGGTGATGTTGGCTTTGGAAAAACAGAAGTTGCTCTTCGAAGTGCTTTTGTCGCAGCATTAAATGGGTATCAAGTTGCTGTTGTTGTGCCAACCACTTTGCTTTCACGACAACATTACAAAACTTTTCTTGGACGTTTTCAAGGATTACCCGTTAAGATAGGCCATGCTTCAAGGTTTGTGAAAGCTAAAGAACTTGCACAAGTTAAAAAAGGGATTGCAGATGGTACAATTGATATTGTTATTGGAACCCATGCATTATTAAGCGATGCAGTCAATTTTTCACGGTTAGGACTTCTTATTATTGATGAGGAGCAGCATTTTGGCGTAAAACATAAAGAACGTTTAAAAGAGATAAAAAGTGATATTCATGTTCTTACACTTTCCGCAACACCCATACCACGCACTTTAGGATTAGCATTATCGGGTGTACGTGAGCTTTCATTGATGACAACGCCCCCCATTGATAGAATGGCAGTGCGTACTTTTATTTCACCTTTTGATGAACTTGTTATACGAGAGACTTTGCTTCGAGAATATTACCGTGGCGGACAAAGTTTTTATGTTTGTCCACGTATTTCTGATCTTGCCTTTGTGGAAGAATATCTCAAAATGCATGTTTCTGAACTTAAATTTGTCGTAGCTCACGGGCAAATGCCGGCTGGACAACTTGATGATATCATGAATGCATTCTACGATGGGCAATATGATGTGCTGGTCTCAACAACCATTATTGAATCAGGTCTTGATATTCCAACAGCCAATACCCTAATTGTGCATCGTGCTGAGATGTTTGGCCTTTCTGCTCTTTATCAGTTACGTGGTAGGGTAGGGCGTTCAAAACAACGTGCTTATGCTCTCTTTACATTTCCTGCTGGTAAAGTTTTAACAGCTGCTGCTGATCGCCGTCTTAAAGTTTTACAATCTCTTGATACCTTGGGGGCTGGTTTTCAATTAGCAAGCCATGACATGGATATCCGCGGTTCGGGCAATTTTTTAGGTGAAGAGCAATCGGGGCATATCAAAGAAGTTGGATTTGAACTCTATCAAAAAATGCTTGAGGAAGCTGTTTCTGAATTAAAAGATGGAGAGCTAAATGAAGATAAGCAATGGTCTCCTCAAATTTCACTTGGTACAACAGTGATGATACCAGAAAGTTTCGTGCCTGACTTGCCATTACGTATGGGACTTTATCGTCGTTTAACAGAACTTGATGATTTAGAACAAATTGATGAATTTGCAGCGGAGTTAATTGATCGCTTTGGTCCTTTACCGCTTGAAGTTCAACACCTTCTTAAAGTCTTTTATATCAAAACATTGTGTCGAAAAGCGCATGTAGAAAAATTGGATACTGGACCCAAAGGGATTGTTATACAGTTTCGCAATAATTATTTTGCAAATAGTGTTGCTCTTGTTCAGTGGGTTAAAAAACAAGGTTCGATGGCAAAAATTCGACCAGATCAAAGTATTGCTCTTATTCGTGATTGGTCCACAGCAGATGAAAGGCTTGTTGGAGCCACGAATATTATGATACAGCTTGTCGAAATGGCAGAACAACATTCCATTTAGAAATTTTTTCATTATTTTCAGCTATCATCTATTTTTACAGAATCATTCTACATGGCCATATAGAGATAAATTAAATAACATAGTAGATTGAACAGCACATTCACAACACAATGATCACATCATGTGTGCCATTAATGAAATTTTGTAAACTTTCTTAAACATATGAGAAAATAGTGTAAACTGATTTCTTCATTACAAAAGTTTCTTATATAGCTTTTTTGTTATTCACTGTAATATTTAGCATAAAAAATGCTTATGCTGTAGCTTTTAAAACCGAGTTATCTCTTTCTGATTTAACACTTGATGAAAAATCCGAGCATCTTAAAAAAGATTACAGATTATTAAAAAGAATAAAATTGACTGAAAAAACACTTGCTGATTTAATTTTTTCGCAAATACGCGTTTCTAATATACAACACGATCAGCTTATAAAGGAGCAGAGCGATTTCAGTGAAGAATGATCGCCTTAAACTTATTAAATTAAATAATTTAGCTAAAGAAAAAGAAGAATTGTGGTATAGCGCACGTAAAGTAAGAAAATATCTAAACTTTTGCCTTGTTCTTTTTCTTTAAAAAAGTACAATGTGCGTTTAAAACAAACCTTGTGAGATCAGTGGGTATTTCCTTAAAAAACTTTCCTTAACAATACACGCCTTTCACAAACATTTGAAAATTACGAGAATGTTGCAAATGTTTGGATCTGTTTCTATAGAGATATCAATGATGCCCTTTTTAAAATCTTCAAAACGTGCTCTATCATTACGAAAATATTTGGTCTGAACTATATCAAAATTACTTAATCTTCTTATTAACAGGAAGTTTTTACTCCTACTAATGAGGATTGCGTTTATAATAATTCACTTAGATCAACATGCTCAATGATATAGGGTCTACTTTCTAGAACTTTATTCATCTCATTTTTTCAAAATTATTAACATTAATAGCACGTCTAAGTAGTGTAGGCATTATGTCCGCTAAAAGAAATAGTAATTCGCAATGTTTTTGAATATGTAGACACACTTAATACCATAACTTCCGATTTTTTCGGAGGATTCTATGCATTTCATATTACAATTAAATGGAAACCTTTCCTTATCATTAAGAAGTTTTTGTGAATAAAACGCCTTCAACAGTTATAGGATTTTCATCTGAAAAGCGCGCAATCATTGTTTCGTAAATAGGACCAGAAAATTGTTTATCCGAAAACAGTTCTCTTGCAGTTGTTTTAAAACTATGGATGACAAGGAAAATTTGATTTATCAAATGTCTCAAGGACGCCATAAGTAACCTTATCTCTGGTTTACATCAGGAGATGCATAAGGGAAATGTTCAAATTTGTTCGACAATTTGAGATCTTCATGCATTGTAATGCCTGTTGTTAAAACATCCATGACTTAAAAGCAAAATTGTAAAGTAATAAGCTATAGAATAACAGAAGAATTTACTTCAATTATATTGCAATATCGGCTCGTTTATGCGATCGTGTCTCTTTTCATCGCACTAAGGTTTTTTATGGATAAATTTATAAAAAGCCAATACCATAAAGGGGGACGCTGTATATGAGTGCATAAAAGTCTTATTAGCTATTTGCAACTTTTTTCTCTCAATTTGACTTTTCTCTTTACATTGAAGTAAGAAGCGTAAAAGACGGAGTCGTTTTGTTGTTTTAATTTAATACACTTGACTAAAAATATATTTTGATATTCCTAATGTTGGGGTTATTATAAAAGCGCGTTGAAAGGATTAACTTGGTCATGTCGCATAAAAATGTTTATTCTGTTGTTTCAGTATTAGCTAGAGCTGTTGCCTTTTTTCTTATAATTCACACTTCTGCAGGTGCGCAAACTTTATCTCAAGGTTGGTATAAGGTTTGCAGTAAGCAGCATGATGTTGATGTCTGTAATACAATGAACACTGTTGTGTCAAATACTGGACAGCCTTTAACGGCTTTTAATCTCGTTGAAATAAAAGGAAAACAAAATGAAAAACGCATAGGTATTCAAGTACCTACAGGTCGTTTTTTACCAGAAGGTGTTCATATTCAAATAGGGGACAATTTCTCTAAGAAGATTCCTTATATTATTTGTAATGGGCCGAGTTGTATTGCTAATGATGTCTTAGATGATAAGCTCATTACTGCTATGAAAAGTGGCTCGAAAATGGTTGTAACCACAGTTAATTTCCGTGGTTCGGCTAATCCTATTGAATTTTCTCTTAGTGGATTCACAGCTGCATACACTGGTCCTGGTATGGAAGAAAAAGATTTTCAACAAGAACAAATAAAACTGCAACAAGCCATTCAATCAAAGCAAAAAGAGATTGAAGATCGTATGCGTGCTGAGCAAGAGAAAGCTAAACAAAACTAGCCAATTCACGATATAAAAAGAGCATTTTTTGAAGCTTTTTCTATATTTATTTATTAAAATTGCCATGAAATATTCATGGCAATTTTTTATGCTTAATTTTTAGAAAGGTTTCTACGTTTCCACCAACCAATACGCTCAGTTTTTGGAGCATCATCAGATGTTGATGATATAACAACAGGATAATTGACTTTTTCCTCAACTTTAGAGGGAGTCTGTTTGACAGATTCCTCACTTACAGTTTTTTGTTCTGATTTTTCTTTTGTTGTTGTTGATTTTTTAGAGAGTGATTTTTTATATGTTCTACGTGTAGACTTTTTAGCATCTGCAATAGTTTTCTCTGCTACGTCATGAGCAGATTGATCTGCCTTTTTTGTTTTAGCTTTATGTATCGAACCAGTTGTTGTAGATTTTTTTTCCAAAGGTTCTAATTTTTCTACATTTTGATCGTTCTCAAGTGTTTTCTGATTTTGCACTGCTTTTGAAGAACGTGTTTTACGTTTTTTAGGTTTAACAACTGTATCAACTTTTACAACTTCATCTTGTTGTATGCTCAAGTGTTGTGTATCGTTTTTTTCTTCTTCAAATTGTACAGATTTAGTAGCTGAAATACGGTGTTTGCGATGTGCTTTTTTAATTTCTTCCAAAGCCTGTTTAGCAAAATCGCCTACTGGTTCTGCATAAGGAATACGAAGTTGATAAAATCCATTATCTTGATTACGGCGACCACCACGGCGCCCCCGACGACGAGTACGACGACGAGAATCATCATTTAACATATTGTCATTTTTATGCATGTTGGAAGAAGAATTGCTATTAATTTCACCTTGACGATTTTTACGCCGATGTTTCTGGTTCATTTCAACCGGTGTTTTATCTTCGATAAAAGCGCTGTCTATTAAGATTGTATCTTCAATTTCTTCTTCACTGTTATTTTCAAAAATCAATGGTGGCTGAGAAACTGCCTCTGCTATTGTGCCCTTAGAAATAATGAGATGTTGCGTTCCAATGCTATCATCTGCTTCAATACTAATATTAAGTTTAAAGCGCGCTTCTAGATTAACAAGAATATTGCGCTTGTGGTTTAACACATAAAGTGCTGTTGTTACAGGCGTTCGTACAGTAATATTATGCTGCGGATTATGAAGAAGATATTCTTCAATTGAACGCATAACATGTAAAGCTATTGAGGATTCAGAACGGATATTTCCTGTTCCAGCGCAATGCGGGCAGGGTTGCGTTGTGCTTTCTAAAACTGATACGCGAATACGTTGGCGGCTCATTTCCAAAAGGCCGAAGTGTGAAATGTGACCAACTTGAATACGGGCACGATCACTTTTTAAGCAATCTTTCAACTTTTTTTCGACAAGTTTCACATTACGCTCTTCAAGCATGTCAATGAAATCAATCACAATCAAACCAGCAAGATCACGTAAGCGTAATTGACGCGTTATCTCTTCTGCAGCTTCAAGATTGGTTTGTAATGCTGTTTTTTCGACAGAAAGTTCTTTAGTGGAACGGCCAGAGTTTACATCAATAGCAACAAGTGCTTCTGTTTGATTAATAACAAGATAACCACCAGATTTTAAAGAAACCTGTGGATGCAACATTTTATCAAGTTGAATTTCGATATTGTAGCGCGTGAAAATAGGAATGGGATCGCGATAGGGTTGCACAACTTTTGCATGACTTGGCATAAGCATACGCATGAAATCTTTTGCTTCACGATATCCTTGGTCACCAGAAACAAGAATTTCATTGATATTTTTATTATAAAGATCCCGTATGGAGCGCTTTATAAGATTGCTTTCTTCATGAACAAGGCATGGTGCCGTGGATTTTAGTGTCAAAGTGCGAACAGTATCCCATAAACGTGTAAGATATTCATAATCGCGCTTAATCTCAGCTTTTGTTCTATTTGCTCCAGCAGTTCGTAGGATAACTCCCATACCTTTGGGAACTGCTAATTCTTTTACAATTTCTTTAAGACGCTTACGATCTTGTGCATTTGTGATTTTTCGTGAAATACCACCACCACGCGCTGTGTTAGGCATTAAAACAGAATAACGACCTGCCAGAGATAAATATGTTGTGAGTGCAGCACCTTTATTGCCACGTTCTTCCTTGATGACTTGCACCAACAAAATTTGACGTCGTTTAATCACTTCTTGCATTTTATACTGACGTCCTTGTTTTCGTTGATAGGTAGGGAGTTCTTCACGTACATCCTCTGCACCAACCATTTCGATATCATCATGAGAAACACTTGTATCAAATGCTTCTTCTGTATCATCAAATGTTATTGCTTCGGATGTTACGTCATTTTCAACATCCGCTGCTATGGTACTGCTACGTCCATCTTTTTTTGTTTTTCTGGGGCGTTTTTTATTTTTGTTTGTTTCTTCAGGAAGACTATCTGCATAATTTTCTCCTACAGCAGCTTTTTCTTCTTCTTCAAGAAGAGCGAGACGATCAGCAACAGGAATTTGATAATAATCGGGATGAATTTCAGAAAACGTCAAAAAACCATGGCGGTTGCCGCCATATTCAACAAAAGCTGCTTGGAGAGATGGTTCTACACGCGTAATACGCGCTAGATAAATATTTCCTTTAAGCTGCTTTTTATGTTCTGATTCAAAATCAAGTTCTTCAATTTTGTTGCCATGAACAACAACAACACGTGTTTCCTCCGGATGGGAGGCATCTATAAGCATTTTGTTTGACATAAGTTAAAATCCTGAAGGCGACATGCTCAACTTTATTCAAACGAACAGTATGACTATTCGCAAATGTGAGAGGCTGTCTGCCATAAAAGGGAGGTACCAGCAAAACAGGATGGGACACTATGTGCAGATGCATAACCGCATTTACAACATTTCTAATCGTCATCTCCATTTGTTTTGTATGACTCATAATTTTTGTAAGTCTCCGGTAAAACAATCTTTAAAATAGTTCGGATATCCAAACTCGCGAGTCTTAAATAGCGCAATCTTAGCTTTTTTGACATAAAAAATTTTATCCACAAAAAGCTTAAATTTGTAACATACAACAAATCTTCTAAAGATAACTTAACATGGACTACAGATAATTCAGATGATTACTATCAGCTAGAAAGCATAAATATTCTTTTATGTTGATATCATGGTTTTGGCAAGTAGCAATATAAATACATACCATTATAATGTCTTTATTGCCTTAATTTAATTTTTTAATTGCTTAAAATCAAAATGTTCAGCATTTCTTGAAAGAGATGGAGTAAATTTGAGCTCCGCCTTTATAGGATAAAATAAGTTGTTAATAATATAGGATATGAAATGTTTTGCTTATGATAAGAGGATTTTATATCAAAAAGCTAAAAGTAGCCTATTGGAGTGTTTTTTTATACATCCCATATTGTTTGTTATTTTTTTTAATGTTCCAAACGGATATCCGAGCTGCAGATGCTCTTAAACTTATCAATTTTCGTGCTGTTGGTGATAGTGCACATACGCGTATTATTGCGATTTTTAATACTGAACCAAGTGTTCGTTTGCAGATTTTGGGCAACCCAGCACGCTTGGTTATTAATCTACCTACTGCTGATTTTTCAGCACAAAATACGCCTTTAAAAAAACAGAATATATTATCAGGTATGCTATCAGATGTACGTTATGGTTTCTCTGATATACGGACTTCGCGCATTATTTTGACAAGCAAATTTGCATTTGTTGTTGAAAAAACTACAGTACAAAAATTAGAGAATGATTCATGGCAACTGCTCATTGATATTAGTAAAAGTACGCAAGAAAAATTTTATGAGATATTTGAAAAACAACAAAAAGCCAATCGCAATATAAAAACACAAAAAATGTTGACACGTAATTTTCGTGTTATTCTTGATCCTGGTCATGGTGGAATTGACGGTGGTGCACGAGGTATTAGCGGCATTTTAGAAAAAGATATAACACTGGCCTTTGCACGAGTTTTACGAGATGAATTAAAAAAAGATTCTCATATCACTGTTGCTTTAACACGTGATTCTAATGTTTTTTTAAGATTAAGCGAAAGAGTAAAAAAGGCTCGAGAATTCGGTGCTGATCTTTTTATATCCATTCATGCAGATACCATTGATGTACATTCCCTTCGCGGTGCTACAGTCTATACTATATCAGATAAGGCATCTGATGCAATTGCAAAGTCCTTAGCTGAAAGTGAAAATAAAGTTGATCTTCTGGATGGTTTTCCTGCGGATGAATCGCTTGAAATTACAGATATTTTGATCGATTTGACTCGACGTGAAACACATGCATTTTCGGTGCATTTTGCCAATAGTGTTATCTCAAACTTATCAAAAAGTAATATTAATTTGATAAATAATCCCCATCGATATGCTGATTTTCAGGTTTTAAGAGCTTCAGATATCCCCTCTATCTTGATAGAGATAGGTTATTTATCGAATAAAGAGGATGAAAAATTACTAAGTAATCCTCAATGGAGAAAAAAAATGGCTACCTCTCTTGCGTATTCTATTCGTCAATTTGCTGAGTATAGGCAGAAAATTATGCAGCCTCTTTAAATTTGTGAGAAAATAGAGTACCAGTATGGGTTCCTAAGTAAAAGAGAGAAAACAGTTTTTTCTTTATCTCAATCTAGCAGAGATACCCGCGTGGTGTTGGTGAGATAACATATTTTTTCTTTGATCAGTTTTAAAGAAAGTGATAGCCGTTTCGATGATGATTTTTTTTAGATATCTTATTAGTTTTATTACCACTGTTGTGGTTGGGAAAGCAATGGTACAGGGCTCGATAGCAAAAGAGCAGACGAGTGCACTTCCTGATTATGAAGTTCTTTCGCTCTATGAACCATCCGTGATGACACGCGTCCATGCTGCTGATGGTAGTCTTATGGCAGAGTTTGCAACAAAATATCGCCTTTATTTACCAATTCAATCAATACCAAAAATTCTTAAAGAAGCTTTTATTTCTGCCGAAGATAAAAATTTTTATCATCATTTTGGCTTAGATCCTGAAGGACTTTCTCGAGCCTTGATCAATAATATTCGTAATATTGGTTCTGGAAGACGCCCAGAGGGAGCATCAACCATTACACAACAAGTCGCTAAAAACTTCCTTTTAAATTCAGAGGCTACATTAGAACGTAAATTAAAAGAAGCTATTTTGGCAATGCGTATTGAGAAAACCTATTCAAAAAATCATATCCTTGAACTTTATCTCAACGAAATTTATCTTGGTCGTGGCACTTATGGTATTGCAGCTGCTTCTTTGAGTTATTTCAATAAGTCCGTCAATGATCTTACTTTAGAACAGTGTGCTTATTTGGCTGCTCTTCCGAAAGGACCCGCAAATTATGACCCTTTCAAAAATACACAACGCGCTATTAATCGACGAAATTGGGTTATAGACCGGATGGTTGCAAATGGGTATGTGACAGTTGAACAAGGTGAAAAAGCTAAGGAAAAGCCTTTAGGAGCGACAATACGCGGTAGCGATAACTATGTTTTTGCTGCTGACTATTTTACTGAAGAAGTGCGTCGTCGTTTAATGCATCGCTATGGCACCAAAACGCTTTATGAGGGTGGGCTTTCAATTCGTACAACGCTTGATCCCCATTTACAATTTCTCGCTCGACGTGCTTTGCATAATGGATTAATTAAGTTTGATCATTCACAAGGTTGGCGTGGAGCTTATGATCATATCGATAAGAAAGATGATTGGGGTATAGAACTTGCAAATATCACAGGGTTAAGTGATGTTCCTGAATGGCGTTTAGCCGTTGTTCTTTCTACAAACGATAATAAAGTAGAGATTGGCTTACAACCGCAGCGCAAGGCTTCAAGTTTATTATCAAAAAAACGGGAAACCGCTATTTTATCTGAAAGTGATTCAAAATGGGCATTAAATGTTGTGAAAGAAAATGGCCATCGAAGAGTTGTTCAGAATTTATCTCATGTTCTGCAAGTTGGTGATGTCATTTTTGTTGAAAAAGTACCGAATACAAATAACGTTTATCGTTTACAACAAATTCCAAAAGTTGAAGGTGCAGTTGTTGCTATGGATCCTCACACAGGGCGTGTTCTTGCAATGGTAGGAGGATTTTCTTTTGCTGCATCTGAGTTTAATCGTGCAACGCAAGCCTATCGCCAACCTGGTTCAGCTTTTAAGCCCTTTGTGTATGCAGCGGCGCTGGATAATGGGTATACACCATCATCAGTTATTTTGGATGGTCCCATTGAAATTCGTCAATATAATGGTGAGATTTGGCAACCTAAGAATTATGGTGGTACATTTGCGGGGCCTTCGACACTGCGTTATGGTATTGAATATTCCCGTAATCTTATGACAATACGGCTTGCCTATGATATGGGAATGCCTCTTGTTGCTGAATATGCGGAGCGTTTCGGTGTTGTAGATAAATTGCAACCTTATCTGCCCATGGCTTTAGGGGCTGCTGAAACAACAGTTTTACGAATGGTTACAGCTTATTCAGTCATAGCCAATGGTGGCCGCTCTATTAAGCCTTCTCTGATAGATAGAATTCAAGATCGTTATGGGAAAACGATTTACCGTCATGATGATCGTATCTGTGAAAATTGTAATGCTCAATCATGGGATAATCAAAGTGAACCAAAATTGGTCGATGAACGAGATCAAATTCTTGATCCCATGACAGCTTATCAAATTACATCAATGATGGAGGGGGTTGTTCAGCGAGGTACAGCAGCACGTTTACATTACCTCAATCGACATATTGCTGCTAAAACAGGAACCACCAATGATTCTAAAGATGTGTGGTTTATGGGTTTTACCCCTGATCTTGTCGTTGGTATTTTTATTGGTTATGATCAACCAGCGCCGCTAGGATACAATGGGACAGGAAGTTCATTGGCAGCACCTATTTTTGGTGATTTTGTGGGAGAAGCTTTGAAAGGAAAACCAGATGTACCATTTAAAATGCCAAAGGGTATGATTTTAATGCCCATTAATCGTAGGACAGGCATGCTCGCAGAAAAAGGGGATCGTGATGTCATTATAGAAGCATTCAAGCCAGGAACTGGACCTGCTGATATATATCAGGTCATTGGTAGTACAAATTCTTTTCAAGAAGGTATTCCTTCAGGAACAACTTCTCCACAGGTCAACAAAGCTCTCGAAAGCGGTACGGGTGGGTTATATTAATCAGAAAAATTCTCCTTTAATTATGACTGGCAAACGGAGTAAGGTCATTTTTATCTATCTTTTTGCAGTGTAGCTACAGTAAACAGGTTTGGTGAAGCTATGCTATCCCCTTACATGATCATTAAATTTGTATAAAATGCTAAAAAGCATAACCAAAAAGAGTTTTAAAAAATAAGAATTACGGTGTTAAATTATGCGAGCAGAAATAGAAGCATTAGTCAATGAAATCCAACAAGCAATTAAGTTGCTAAGGGGGCATCTTTGACTGGGATCAATCTCTAAAACGTCTCGAATATCTCAATCAAAAAGCAGAGGATCCAACACTTTGGGATAATATACAACAAGCACAAGATATGATGCGTGAGCGTCAGCGCCTTGATGATTCAGTTAATGGTGTTTTGTCATTTACAAAAACACTTGAAGAGTGCATTGAGTTAATCGCGATGGGTGAAGAGGAAAGTGATATTGAAATTATCACTGATGCAGAAAATTCAATACGTAATCTTAAGAACGAGATAGATAAAAAGCAAATCGATGTACTCCTTTCAGGGGAAGCAGATCCGAATGATACTTATCTAGAAGTTCATGCTGGTGCAGGAGGTACGGAAAGCCAAGATTGGGCTTCTATGCTGTTGCGTATGTATACGCGCTGGGCTGAACAGCATAAAATGAAGGTTGAGCTATTAGAAATTCACGATGGAGAAGAGGCAGGAATCAAATCAGCGACTATTCTCATAAAAGGGCATAACGCTTATGGTATGCTGAAGACAGAATCAGGCGTTCATCGTTTGGTACGCATTTCCCCGTATGATTCCAATGCAAAGCGCCATACCTCTTTCGCAAGCATTTGGGTTTACCCAGTTATTGATGATAATATCGAAGTTGATGTTTCAGAGTCAGATGTTCGTATTGATACATATCGTGCATCAGGAGCTGGGGGACAACATGTCAATACGACAGATTCTGCAGTTCGCATCACGCATATAAAAACGGGTATTGTTGTTCAATGTCAAACGGAGCGTTCTCAGCATAAAAATCGAGCGACTGCATGGTCTATGTTGCGCGCAAGGCTTTACGAAGAAGAGCTTAAAAAAAGAGAAGAAGAAACGAATGCAGTTGAATCTTCTAAAACAGAAATCGGATGGGGATACCAAATTAGATCTTATGTTCTTCAACCCTATCAGCTTGTCAAAGATTTACGTACAGGTGTTGAAAATACTGATCCACAATCCGTACTTAATGGCAATTTAGACGCGTTTATAGAGGCGGCACTTGCCCAAAGAGTTTACGGAAAAGTCCAAGAAATTAAAGATATTGATTAATCGTAAATAATTTTTTTTAAGTTTTGTAGGATCAGCCATTACGATGTAAAAGTGCGGCGGCAGATAATACCTCATCTGCATGTCCAGGTACACTAACTTTGCGCCATTCTTTTGCTATTTTTCCAGTTGTATCAATCAGAAAAGTGCTTCGTTCAACTCCCATATATTTGCGCCCATACATGCTTTTTTCAACCCAAACACCGTAAGCCTCAAGTGTCGTTTTTTCTTCATCGGAAACAAGGATGATATCAAGTTCGTGTTTTGTTTTAAATTTATCATGTTTTTTTACATTGTCTGGAGATATCCCAACAATGACAACCCCAATTTCGTCAAATTTTGTCTTCAATCGCGTAAAATCAATTGCTTCACTTGTGCACCCACTGGTATCATCTTTTGGATAAAAATATAAAACAACAACTTTTCCTTGAAGATCAGAAAGACATAACCTACCTCCACCATCGCGTGGTAAATCAAAATCAGGAGCAAAAGTACCTTTAGTCGGTTTTGTCATTGTTTTCGTCTTTCTTTTTTGTGTAGCAAGTATAACGTATTGAAAATACGTCGAAGAGGTAAGAATTTAACGCTCTAGTAATGATTTCAAAGAATTTTTATTTCTCCTAACAAGGCTCATTTTATCACAAAGATTGAATTGAAAAAACAAGATCAGTATAAACAGCATAAGCAAAGGAATGCAAAAAGTTATAAAGAAATTATACTGGTTTTACTAAAATATGTTTTTTCTTACCGAAAGAAAGTTTAATTACTCCTTCTGCATTGATGTCTTCTTCAATAATAAGACGCATTTCATCTTCAATGATTTGATCGTTAATACGCACACCTCCACCTTGAACATGCCGGCGTGCTTCACTGTTAGATTTAGCAAGTCCTGCTTGTACTAAAAGAAAGAGTAATCCAACACCTGTTTTAAATTCTGTGGCGTTCATTTCAACAGTTGGAAGATTTTCTCCGAGTGTTTTTTCTTCAAAAGTCTTACGAGCGGTTTCTGCTGCTTCATCCGCAAGACTGCGCCCATGCAACATTGCTGTAATTTCTGTTGCAAGAATTTTCTTTGCTTCGTTAATTTCAGCTCCTTGCAATACGGAAAGTTTGAGAATCTCATCTATTGGCAATGTGGTATAAAGTTTTAAAAACCGTGTAACATCAGCATCCTCTGTGTTACGCCAATATTGCCAAAATTGATAAGGTGAGAGCATATCTGCATTAAGCCATACAGCACCATTCAATGATTTACCCATTTTTGCACCGGAAGAAGTTGTCAGCAATGGTGAAGTTAATGCATATAATTGTGGTGTTCCTAAGCGATGTCCTAACTCAATTCCATTGATAATATTGCCCCATTGATCAGAACCACCCATTTGCACACGCAATCCATAACGCTTATAAAGTTCAATAAAATCATAAGCTTGTAATATCATATAATTAAATTCAAGGAATGACAAAGAATGTTCGCGCTCAAGTCTCAGTCTGACAGAATCAAATGACAACATACGGTTAACAGAAAAATGTTTTCCTACGTCACGCAAAAATTCTAAGTAGTTTAAATTGCATAACCATTCAGCATTGTTCACAATGCATGCATCAATTTTCTTATCACCAAATGTCAAATAGTTAGCGAATACCTTTTTAATACCAGCGATATTTGCAGCAATATCATCTCGTGTCAGAAGACGTCGTGCTTCATCTTTGAAGGAAGGATCACCGATTAATCCCGTTCCTCCCCCCATCAAAGCAATGGGACGATGACCGGTTTTTTGTAACCAATAAAGCATCATAATTTGAAGAAGACTTCCAGCATGCAGACTCGACGCTGTAGGATCAAATCCAATATAGGCGCTTACAACTTCTTTTGAAAAAAGATTATCCAAACCTCTTTCATCCGAAATTTGATGGATAAAACCACGTTCGCTCATAATATGTAAAAATTCAGATTTAAAGGCAGGCACAAATTTTATTTCCTAGTTTAACATTGCACTCGTTTATATTGGATGATTAACGCTTTCTCTACCATAAATGAATCATATCTCACAAGAGAATGAACAATACTGGGAGCAAAAGATAACAAAGAGACTCTCTTTCTTTTATGCTTTAGAGAAAAACGGTTTTCATTGATATAATTAGATATATTTTTTATCTTTAAAAAGTAGATAAAATGAGGGAAATCTACAAGAATACCGAAAAATAAGCTACACATCTATCATCAAAATATTTTTTTCATTTTTTCAGTACTTCTAAGTAAGTGAAAGTATTTCAGGTGGAGGAGAAAGGAATTCACCCGTAGTATGATTATCCAAATATTGAGCACATCGCTCAATAAGCTCTTTATTGCATCCGCTAAAAAAGTGGTTAGCACCTTCCAGTATCTCTTGTGTAATAGTGATACCTTTTTGTGTTTTTAGTTTATCTACAAGCGTTTGGACATCTTTTGGAGGAGCAACTTTATCGATATCGCCATGAATGATAAGCCCAGAGGAGGGGCAAGGGGCAAGAAATGAAAAGTCATAAACATTAGGTTGAGGAGCAACGGATATAAAACCCTCAATTTCCGGTCGGCGCATTAAAAGCTGCATACCAATCCAAGCACCAAATGAATACCCTGCAACCCAGCAGTTTTTAGAATCAGGATGCTGCGTTTGTACCCAATCGAGTGCAGCTGCAGCATCTGAAAGTTCTCCTATTCCATAATCAAACTCACCTTGGCTGCGACCGATACCACGAAAATTAAAACGTAATGTGGTAAAGCCACGTTGTTGGAACATATAGAAGAGATCATAAACAATCCTATTGTTCATTGTGCCACCAAATTGGGGATGAGGATGTAAAACAATCGCTATTGATGCATTTCTTTGGTGAGAAGGCTGATAACGCCCTTCAAGTCGACCTGCGGGACCATTAAAAATAATTTCTGGCATTAAATGCTCCTTAAATGCTATAAAGACTCTTATTGACCTTGATCAACTTTTACCATAGAATCTCCACTCATTGATTACTAGATATTCTTTTTTAAGTGCATTTTTCAAGGAAATTGCACTATTTTTTTAAATAAATTCATAAGATTAATGATTGCGATGTAAAATGGTTGTAAGACGCCGATATTTTGATCATAATGCAACAACACCACTCAAAAAAATGGCACGGGTAGCATTATTGGAATCTTTAGAGATATTTGGTAATCCATCATCCGTTCATGAAGAAGGGCGTGCTGCTAAAGCCTTATTAGGAAAAGCACGCCGACAAATTGCTGAAAATCTCAACGCACATCCAGATCATGTTGTATTTACCTCTGGTGCGACTGAAGCAGCAATGACTTTATTAACACCCTTTTATAATATGGGGAGCTCTAAGGTTCAATTTTCTCATCTGTACACTGGAGCCACTGAACATCCATCTATTGCAGAAGGGGGACGTTTCTCTAAAGAATTCATCAGCACCATTGCTGTTGATCAAGATGGTCTCATTCAACAAGATAAATTAGTTTCTCTCTTAACTGCTCACGATAAAACAAAAGGCCTCCCTCTTGTTGCTATTCAAGCTGCTAATGGTGAAACCGGTGTTATTCAACCAATAAAAAAAATAGCTGCTATTGTTCGAAATTTTGGAGGTATTCTTATCGTTGATTTGACACAATATGTAGACAAAAATTTTGTTGATATTAAACAGATGGGAGGGGATTTTTTTATACTGTCTGCGCATAAAATTGGTGGGCCTAAAGGAATTGGTGCTTTTGTTTCATGCGGTAACCTTCTGATTCCGTATCCTCTTATTGTTGGAGGGGGACAAGAAAAAGGTTTGCGTGGAGGAACAGAAGCGTTGCCACTTATTGCGGCTTTTGGGGTGGCGATGGCTGATTGTTTCACCAACGAAGAGATGAAACGCTTAGTGTATTTACACAATAAATTGGAAGATGGAATACAGAAAATATGTAGTGATGTTGAAATTTTTGGTAAAAGAGTTCAGCGTTTGCCAAACACAACTTATTTTGCTGTGCGCAATATAAAAGCTGAAACCATGCAAATTAGTTTTGATTTGGCAGGGTTTTCTGTATCAGCAGGTTCTGCTTGTTCTTCAGGAAAAGTCAAACAAAGTAAAGTTTTGGAAGCAATGGGATACAACGTTCCAAACGGCGCAATCCGTGTTTCAACAGGACTCGACACGACTTCCAAAGATATCGATGATTTTTTATTAGTTTTTTCTCAGATTATAAATAATAGCAAAAGCGGAATTTACCATAAAAAAACTTAGAATTGTTTTAAAAAATAAAATAAGCTTGATTGAAATTTTTTTACTTTGCATATAGTCTAGAAAATGAATTTCTTGCTTTAATCTTGTAAAAACAAGACTTTTAATCACAGGTTCTTGACACTGGAAAGAATGGAGAAAGCTAATGCCGGCAGTACAAGAAACAATACGCCAGGTACGTGAGATAGATGTTGATCAATATAAATACGGCTTTGAAACCAATATTGAAACAGATAAAGCTCCAAAAGGATTAACTGAAGATATTATTCGATTCATTTCCGATAAAAAACATGAACCTGAATGGATGCTGACATGGCGTTTACAAGCTTTTCGTCGTTGGTTAACAATGCAAGAGCCTGGTTGGGCGCGCATTAAATACCCCAAAATTGATTTCCAAGAGCTATATTATTATGCTGCTCCTAAAAATCATACAGGACCGAAATCTTTGGATGAAGTGGATCCTGAATTGTTGGCGACTTATGAAAAACTTGGTATTCCCCTCAAAGAACAAGAAATTTTAGCAGGGGTAAGAAAACAGTCTGCCCCCTCTACTTTTGATGAGAGTATTTATGCATCAGGACAGGTAGCTGTTGATGCAGTCTTTGATTCTGTTTCTGTTGTGACAACATTTAAAAAAGAGTTGGCACGTGCGGGTGTTATTTTCTGCTCTATTTCAGAAGCAATTACAGAACATCCCTTTCTTATTAAGGAGTATTTAGGGACAGTTGTGCCTGCGGGTGATAATTATTACGCTGCTTTAAACGCAGCTGTTTTTACAGATGGTTCATTTGTTTATATTCCCAAAGGGGTTCGTTGTCCCATGGAACTTTCAACCTATTTTAGGATTAACGAACGCAATACGGGTCAATTTGAACGAACATTAATTATTGCAGACGAAGATTCTTATGTTTCTTATCTTGAAGGGTGTACGGCACCCCAACGTGATGAAAACCAACTTCATGCTGCGGTTGTTGAGCTTGTTGCGCTCAAAAATGCAGAAATTAAATATTCTACAGTACAAAACTGGTATCCTGGCGATAAAGATGGTAAGGGTGGTGTTTACAATTTTGTGACAAAACGCGGAGATTGTCGGGGTGATAATGCTAAAATTTCGTGGACACAGATCGAAACTGGCTCTGCAATTACTTGGAAATATCCATCTTGCTTACTACGTGGTGACAACTCGCGTGGAGAATTTTATTCTATTGCTGTCGCAAACGGTTATCAACAAATTGATTCCGGTACAAAAATGATTCATTTAGGAAAAAATACATCAAGCCGTATTGTTTCCAAAGGCATTTCTGCCGGTTTTTCAAATAACACTTATCGAGGGCAAGTTACAGCACATCGAAAAGCACAGAATGCACGCAATTTTACGCAATGTGACAGTTTGTTAATTGGTAATGATTGTGGTGCCCATACAGTTCCTTATATTGAAGCAAAGAATGCGACGGCTCAATTTGAACATGAAGCAACAACATCAAAAATTTCTGATGATCAGCTTTTCTATGTTATGCAGCGAGGTGTTCCCGAAGAAGAAGCTATCGCATTAATTGTGAATGGTTTTGTCAAAGAAGTTATTCAAAAGCTTCCGATGGAATTTGCTGTTGAAGCACAAAAACTCATTGGTATCAGCCTTGAAGGTAGTGTGGGATAATTATTTAGGTAAATAGCGCACTTGGCGTAAAATAGCCAGAACAGGATTAAATTATGTTAGAGATAAAAAATTTGCGTGCCCGTATTGTTGGGACCGATACAGAGGTCATTCGTGGTTTAAACTTAACTGTTCAAGATGGTGAAATTGCTGCTATCATGGGACAAAATGGAGCCGGAAAATCGACTTTATCTTATTTGCTTGCTGGTCGTGATGATTATGAAGTGATAGAAGGCGATATTCTTTATAATGGACAGTCACTTTTAGAAATGGATCCAGCAGAACGTGCTGCATACGGTGTTTTTCTTGCATTTCAATATCCAATGGAAATACCTGGGGTGGCAACGATGGAGTTTTTAAAAGTTGCGATGAATTCTCAACGCAAAGCGCGTGGTGATGTAGAGCTTAAAATTCCTGAGTTTATAAAATGTGTTAAAGACATTTCTTCAAAACTTGAAATAGATATGGACATGCTAAAACGTCCATTAAATGTGGGTTTTTCAGGTGGAGAAAAAAAACGAGCTGAAATTTTACAAATGGCGCTTCTTGAACCTAAACTTTGTATCTTAGATGAAACGGATTCTGGTTTAGATATTGATGCGCTAAAAATCGTTGCAGATGGTGTTAATAAACTTCGGAATTCAAAGCGTTCATTCTTGGTTATTACCCATTACCAACGTCTTCTTAATTATATTATTCCTGATACAGTACATGTTCTTTATAAAGGACGTATTATTAAAAGCGGTGATAAATCATTAGCGCTTTATTTAGAACAAAATGGATATGCTGATCTTATCAGTGAAGCGGCTTGAGGTCATTGAATATGAATGCACGGCAAGAATTGTTGGCAGCTGAAGAAGATATACTCAATAATTTCAATCAATATATAAGCAATTTACCTGGCGATAAAGCTGTACAGACAGTCCGAAAAAAAGCTATTGAACTGTTTCAAACAACACGGCTTCCTTCACGTAAAATTGAAAATTGGCATTATACGAATCTGCGTACGTTACTGAAATCTGTTAGTAATTTTTCAGAAGTAAATGATGAGCAATTCGTTGATGCATTACTTTCAGAAAGTGCTATTTTTTCTATTAAAAATGGAAAAACAGTTACGCAGTCAAATATAAAAAATATTACGGTAAAACGTCTTGCAGACGCATTGAAAGACAATTTTGTAGAGATAAATCAAATTATTTCTGATGAAGATTTTGTTGGACAATTAAATACAGCTTTTGTTACGGATGGTTGGCTTTTTCACATTCCTGAAAATACAAAATTAAATGTTCCCATTGAATTACAAAATATTCAAATGGGAGGACAGTCTCATATTTTTTCAGACATAAAAATTGAAAAAAACTGTCAAGCTGTATTTCTTGAACATCAGATTGGTAATGATAAAGATACTTTTGTCAGTTCGATATCTTCGTTAGATGTTGCTGCTTATAGTGATATTACATGGATCATTATTTGCAATCGTGGTTTTAATTCTATACAGTTTAGCCGATTTCGTGCTCTTCTTGGTCAAGGAGCAAAACTATCACTTTATGTGATTAATATAGGCAGTCAATTGAATCGTCAGGAAATTGATGTTGAATTACAGGGGGAAGAATCTAGCTTTCAATTAAGATTCGTAAATTTATTGTCAGGACAAACGCATAGCGATCTTACGATGACTGTTCGTCACGTGGAAGAAAAATCAACTTCAACCGAAGTTATACGCAATGTGGTCACGGATAAAGCAGTCGGTGTTTTTCAAGGAACAATACGTGTTGCTCAAAAAGCTCAAAAAACAGATGCACGCATGGCTTGTAATAGCCTCATACTTTCAGATAACGCGGAATTTAATGCAAAGCCTGAGCTAGAAATTTTTGCTGATGATGTTGCGTGTGGTCATGGTGCGACAGTTGCTAATATTAATCATGATCATCTTTTTTATCTCATGGCGCGTGGTATTCCTTTAAAAACAGCTCGTGCACTTTTAATTAAAGGATTTGTTTTCGAGCTTATTGAAGACATTAAACAGGATAATACTCAAGCTATTTTGGGAACTATTATTAGCAGATGGTTAGAAAAAAATGTTTAAGGTAAAAAAATGGGAAATGACGTACAAACATTAAGTTATGATGTAGACAAAATTCGGCATGATTTTCCTCTTTTACACCGTAGTGTTTATGGAAAGCAACTAGCCTATCTTGATAATGGTGCTTCCGCTCAAAAACCACAATCAGTGCTCAATGCAATGGATGATTTCTATCAATGCAACTATGCTAATGTGCATAGGGGAATACATTTTTTAGCAAATGCGGCAACACAATCTTATGAAAATGCCCGTGAAACAGTTCGTGCATTTTTAAATGCTCAAACAATTGAGGAAATTGTTTTTACGAAAAATGCAACAGAAGCCATTAATACCGTTGCTTATGGTTGGGCTATGTCCAAACTAAGGGAAGGTGATGAAATTGTTCTCACCATCATGGAGCATCATTCAAATATTATTCCTTGGCATTTTCTTCGTGAACAAAAAGGTGTTAAGCTTGTTTTTATTCCGATTGATGAAAATGGTATTTTACATATTGAGGATTTCCAAAAAGCTTTAAGTGCTCGAACAAAACTTGTTGCTGTTACGCACATGTCTAATATATTGGGAACTGTACCTCCTGTTAAAGAGATTGTTAAACTAGCACACCAAAATGCCATTCCTGTTCTTGTTGATGGTTCTCAGGGTGCTGTACATTTAACGGTTGACGTGCAAAGTCTTGATTGTGATTGGTATGTTTTTACGGGCCATAAGCTTTATGGTCCGACAGGTATTGGTGTTCTTTATAGTAAAAAACATCGGCTGGAGGAAATGATTCCTTTTCAAGGAGGAGGGGAAATGGTCGAGGATGTCGCGACTGATAAAGTTTTTTATAATGCTCCCCCCTACCGCTTTGAGGCGGGAACTCCTCCCATAGTTGAAGCTATTGGATTGGCTGCAGCCATTAATTATGTGCAAGAAAAAGGTAGAAATGCTATTTATGCACATGAAAAAGCACTGTTGGCTTATGCACATGAAAAGCTTGAAACTGTTGAAACGTTACGTACTTATGGTCATTCTCCCAATAAAGGGGCTATTATATCATTTACAATCGAAGGTATCCATGCGCATGATGTTGCTATGTTTATTGACAGAAAAGGAGTTGCTATACGTGCAGGAACACACTGTGCACAGCCGTTATTACAACGCTTTGGTTTAACATCTATTTGTCGTGCATCATTTGCTATGTATAATACCTATGAAGATATTGATATATTAGTAGAAGCACTGAAAGAAGCAAGGACATTTTTTAATGGCTGAATCAATTGAAAAGTGCCGTTCTACGGAATCTGTTGAGACTTTAAGCGAAAATAAAAAGTCTTACATATCAGCAATTCCAGCAGACGAAATTGATCGTATGACGAATGATATTATTGCTGCTCTGAAAACGGTTTATGATCCGGAGATTCCTGCTGATATTTATGAGTTAGGGTTGATTTATCGTATTGATATTGAAGATGATCGTTCAGTAAAAATTGAAATGACACTTACAGCACCAGGGTGTCCTGTTGCCGGTGAAATGCCGGGTTGGGTAGAAAATGCTGTAAGCGCAGTTGAAGGTGTTTCACATGTTGAAGTCACCATGACGTTTGATCCACCATGGACACCTGATTGTATGTCAGAAGAAGCGCAAGTTGCTGTCGGATGGTATTAAAATTACTGCTCATGAACAAACTTTTTACTTTTCATAAGTTTTTAGGTTTAAGAACGTTCACATGAGCCGTAATAAACAAAAATTGGAACTAACTTGGATTGGGAAAAGAGAGACGCACAAAACTTGATCCTCGTATTTTATTGGAAGATCTTTAAAAATCTTATTATGCAGCGTATCAGATGCCTGCTCAGGGTATTTTTGATGATAGTTTGCTGACACTCAGAGCATTTGAACAAGAGTATACAGGTAAGGTGAAGAGCATCTATATTGATCCACCGTATGATACAGGCAATGCATTCGAATATTATGAAGATGGTTTAGAATGTACTATATGGCTAAGCCTTACGGAAAATAGATTAGAATTGTTACATTGTTTTCTTGCGAATGATGAAAGTATTTGGATATCCATTGGTGATGACCAAGCTTATCTTAAAGTGAGTTATGATGGACGAAATTTTGTAAACAATGTCATTTTGCAAAAAAAATATTCGCCACAAAATGATATAAAACACTGTCAATTATATTTTGAAAAAATATTTGTTTACATTTCTTGCAAATAAAAGAAGTTATTATTTTGCAAGTGCCTACGTTGCAGAGAAACTTGAGGAAACCAGTGATCAATGAAAAAATTCTACGGATTGTTCACTGTTTTCCAAAACGGAAGGGGTCTTTTGATAAATAAAAAAACAAACTTTATAAAATCTTATAATAAACCATATTACAAATTGTAGTGATAAGCTACACCGTTGATGAACTATAGAAAAAGTGCATATTTCCATAGTTTATCATAATTTTAGATCTATTCTTCGATAATACCACATGCTAAACGCGCCCCACCTCCGCCAAACGATAATGGCTTATCAGAATGGTTATCTCCTCCTAAATGAATTATTAATGAGCGCCCTTTAACCTCTGAAAGCTTTTTAATTCGTGGGGCGATAACGCTCATTGTCGATCGCCCTTTATCATCGACATAAAGCGCAGGTAAATCACCTAAGTGACCATTGACATTATAAGGTCCAAGATGCTTGTTAGTGCTCTGCGGGTCATAATGTCTACCTGCAGCACCGCCAATTACACCATCTTTCGTATCACATGAAGGATTCGCATGCACATGAAAACCGTGTAAACCTTCCGGTAAGGTGGATAAATTTGGCACAAAAATTAAACCATGTGTATTTTCTTCAATTTCAATCGTACCAATAGGCTTTTTTGTGTTGTTATTTTCTAGCCCATAAACCTTTACCTGCATAGATTCTGCTAATGTAATAGTATAATTAGCTAAAAACATTAGTGATGATAAGAAAAGAAAGAAAATTTTATTCATGTAGCACCTTTTTATACTTATTTGAAATAAATTTCATTACTAAAATATAAAAATAAATATCATAATGATAAAAATACTTTTTATATTCTATGTAATTGTACACTTCATAAAAAACACATAAATCATACTTTCTTGAAAAAGTATAATTCACAAAAAAACTCTATAAACTCAAAATAAATCTTTTTACATGTCTTTAAGTTTATCTCAAATGATTTCCTATATAAAATGAATAATGTGGCTTTTATGGACATTTTTCCTACATTTTTTCAAGAGACACTCCTAAAACAGATTTTATGATTTTCATAAAAAATTCTGTTTCTGAACAAGGATAACTGGTAAAATTTTCTATTTGTTATGAAATTTAATCTATCGTAATGTATGTATCTTTCCCATAAAAGCACAAAATGTACCAACAAAAATACCCATTATTAATCCTATCGTTGCACCAATTATCGTTCCGGTAAAAAATGCTATACCTATACCCATTGCGACAATTGGACCAAATCCTGACAGCCCAATATAACCATAAGTTGCGAGAGTTGCCGCAATAGCTCCTGATATACTACCATTTAAGCTTCCAATAAAAGCAGGTTCTTTAATAGAATGATAGATTTTTTTGAAAAAAGTTCTCTTACAACTTTTGGAATCAACATTGCTATAAGTTTTAAAATTAATCATATTTTTTTCTTTCATTTTGAATACTAACTGTTCCAGAGTAATCAACTGATACAAGAAAATTGTGCTTTTTAAATTCTACTAAAGCACGCCAAATACCTTTATCATCTAAACGCAATCGTTTAATATCCGTGAAACCATTATGCATGAGACAGTTTTTAACTTGCGAAGCTGTAAATGAATTTTGGCCTTGTTTAGTGATATCTTTGGTGAAAGTATAGGCAGAAGCTTGACAATATGGAGCATAAAAAATTTTACTTATTGAAGCTATGACTATAGATAAAAGACAGACAATCGCCATAAAAAAAATAACTAATTTTAAAATTTTACTTAAACTCATCTTGTTGCCGCCTGTTAAAACAATACTTCACTAACTTCTTTATTGCTAACAGGTTCCAAAGAATATTTTATTTTTAATATTATAATTAACGAAGAAAATTTTTTAAAATTTATATTGATTAACAAAAATCGTTTTTTCTTTATTCTTCTTATGAAAAAAAGTGACGTGAGTTTTTGTTCTTAACAATTTTTTCATGTCCATTTTTACTTATTCAAACATACAGTTCTTCAGTTTTATATCATCAACCAACTGATATAAAAGATTTATTACGTAATTAATCCTTATCTGAGAGAATGTAAGCTATCAGAACGTTTTAATAACTCTTATGTATAATTTCTTCTCGAAAATATCATTTTGTCAAAATTCCATGAAAAATGAAATTGTTCCTAATTTTAAACGTTTAATTAAAATATAAAAATAATAAATATTTCTCTTACTAATATCATTATGTTGTGATGTTAGAGTCGTTTTTGCATTTTTTATTATTATTTTTGCTGCATTATGTACTGTACAAAATAACTGTTAATATTTTTATTTAATCAGTAAATTTAATAGCAAAATTAGATCTTATTTTTTTTATTGTCCATTATTTTAATTCATCTGTATCAGTTATTTTTATCATATCAATGGAGCTGTTTAGGTGATTTAGTTAGGAATGTTTGCATAATTTCTTTGAATCCGTAGCCTGGATACATTCCTTCTCGCATAAATAAATTACGTAACGGTGAGTAACTACGTAATAATCCAAGACCAACGCTTCGTATGATATGAACAGGCAACATATTAGAAAGTAAAGCAGAGTTGAGCATATGAACAGATCCACTTCGAATCAATATATCAGGTTTGCGGCATCGGTTATAACGTGCAACAATCATTTCAGAGTTAGAAGTGGATATTTTGTTGGGTAAAATATCAATCAAAGTTTGAACATCACGAAACCCTAAATTCAGTCCCTGCGCTCCAATAGGAGGAAAGACATGGGCTGCTTCACCCACTAAAATTGTTCGATTGGCAGCAAAACGATGAGAGATAAGTCCTGAAAGTGGCCATGCTTGAACTGGTGTTTCTAATGTCAATGTACCAAGCATTGACTGCATCTGATCTTCGATTACTTCTGCAATTGCTTTTGCTTCCATATTCAATAATTCCTCGGCACGGGAAGGACTAACAACCCACACAAGACTAGATCTTTTTCCTGGTAATGGAACCTGTGTAAATGGACCATTTTCTGTGTGAAATTCAGTTGATGTATTTTGATGAGAGAAATCATGGGAAAAATTGAGAACAAGCGCTTTTTGCGGATAATTCCACTGTTTGGCACCTATACCCGCTGCCGCTCGTGTTAGAGAGTGGCGCCCATCAGCAGCAGCAACAAGCGACGCTTGAATAACTCTACCATCTGCAAGAGTAATACATACATGACTTTTTTGGTGATGAAAAGATTTTGCCGAAGAAACAAATCTTGTAATATTAGGCGTATGCATAACAGAATTGACTAAAGCATTGTTTAACTCTACATTAGGTATGTTGTAAGCAAAAGCCTCTTCACCAATTTCAGCGGAAGAAAAATTTACAGTAGGAGCACGCACAATCCTAGAGGTTATATCTATAATTCTAATGAAAGACAAAGCTGCTGCATGACCTTTAAGAATATTCCAAATATTGAGTTTTTGAAGCGTACGTATTGCTGGCATCATAAGAGCAGTTGTCCGTAATTCATCCGCATGAGCAGGTGGACCAACAAGAAAAACAGAGTGCCCCTTATGTGCAAGACTAAGTGCTGTTAACATACCGACTTGGCCTGCACCAATGACAGCAATACCTCTATGCTCACTTTTTTCAAATGTCACAACTACCTGAGCCCTTTCACATTTACCAAATATTTTAATATTTCTAAATGAACAATCTCTTTTTATTGTGTGAAGATCTTCTATTATATTATGTAATAAATAATGCGATATAAAAAAGTAACTTTTGTATGATTTTTTTTACAGTCAATTATACCATTAGTAAAAAATGGCGTATTGGTAAATGGATGAAAACTTTAGAGACGAGGATAAGAAAACTTTGAAACGTAAGCTAACAAAAAAAATCAAAACTAATGCTGATTTATTGCGCCATAAAAAAGTAACGATGCCACAAGCAAAGGCCTTTTCTGTCCATTTACTGACAGCTTCTGGTTCATTTTTAGCGTTTCTTTCTCTTATATCGGCATCTCAAAAAGAATGGACTGCTATGTTTTGTTGGCTTGGACTTGCACTTCTTGTTGATGGTATCGATGGGCCAATTGCACGCAAACTTGATGTTAAATACGTACTTCCAACTTGGTCTGGAGAACTCTTAGATAATATTATTGATTATGTAACTTATGTCCTAATTCCAGCTTTTGCGCTTTATCAAAGTGGTTTAATGGATTCAGGACTGTCATTTTTATTAAGTGCTATCATTGTCATTTCATCTGCTATTTATTATGCGGATACTGGAATGAAAACCAAAGAAAACTTTTTTAAAGGATTTCCTGTCGTTTGGAATATGATGGTTTTCATGCTTTTTGTAGTAAAGCCAGGGGAGTGGATCACTTTTACCATTATTGTTTTATCAGCAATTATATCTTTTTTACCAGTTTATTTCATCCATCCAACAAGAGTCATCCGTTTGCGGTGGCTTAATTTTCCAATTTTTCTTTCATGGTGTTCCTTTGGTGTTACCGCATTTTTTTACAAACTAGATGCTCCATATTGGGTTAAGCTAGGAATTTCAGTAACAGGCATTTATATGTATTGTATTGGTGCTATCATGCAGATATTTCCTCAATTGGGCGTGAAAAAACAATAATATAGACACTCTGGGAAAGGTATGAGATGCAAATTGATTTTGGGGCAGGTGATGATATTCTTTTTACAAAAAAGGGGCATGCTGGCATTATAAAGCTCACACGTCCTTTAGCATTAAATGCTCTTAATCAACGAATGGTTTTCGCCTTTAAAAAAGCTCTCAGTACATGGGAAATAGATGATGATGTTTCTTGCGTTTTGGTTGAAGGAGAGGGGCGTGCTTTTTGTGCTGGTGGAGATGTTGTAGAAATCTACCATATGGGGAAAAAAGACTCTTCCTACCAATATTTTAGTGACGAATATCGCTTAAATGCTTATATTAAACGCTTTCCAAAACCCTACATTTCTTTTTTAAACGGCATTTGGATGGGAGGAGGGGTAGGGATTTCCATATATGGTTCACACCGAATTGTTACAGAAAATACACTCTTTGCTATGCCGGAGGGCGCTATTGGTTTTTTTCCAGATGTTGGCGCGAGCTTTTTTTTACCACCTCTTCCCGATTACTTCGGCATTTATCTTGCATTAACCGGCGCACGCATAAAATGGGGAGATTGTTTAAACTTAGGACTAGCAACTCATGCAGTTCCTGAAGTTGAACTCGATATGATTAGAAAAGCTATCATTGAGAAAGGAAATCCTGTTTTAGCTTTGAAAGAACGAACAATTACAAAAGACTATGAAACAAGCCATGAAATACGCTGTATTATCAGAGCTTGTTTTAGTGCCCATACATTAGAGGAATGTATTGAATTGCTTCATAAAAAAAGCAATGAAGGCATTTTATTTGCCAAAGAGTGCTATGATATCTTGCTGTCACGTTCTCCGACAAGTTTAAAAGTTATCTGGAAACAAATGAAACAAAATCCATTGCAAACTTTGGAAGATTTTATAAAAGTTGAAAATCGTATTGCACATCATATGATTAACTCACATGATTTTCATGAAGGTGTGCGTGCAATGCTGATTGAAAAGGACAGAGCACCTAAATGGCAGCCAGACAAACTTTCAAATGTAACAGATGAAATGATAGATGCCTACTTCCAACCTGTTGAAAGAGAATTATTATTTTGAAAACTAACCCTCAAAAGCAGATTTCAAAAATCAATTTAATTTATAGCTGTTATTTACGTTTTTTGGCGCTTATTTGCTTAGGCTTAAGTGTTGTTTATTGGATACGTCTTGTTGGTGTGCTTCCAGGTGTTCTATGGCGTTTTGATCTTATGCCATGGCAGTGGCAGTTTGCATCAGCCACATTGGCTATTGTTTATCCTGTCGCCTTAATTGGACTTTGGATGCATTCATTGTGGGGAATCGTTTTATGGTGCATTGCAGCATTTATCGAAACATTAACGATGTATTATTCCGCTTCTATTTATCAGCCCTTTGTAGCACTATTTCATGGAGTATTATTTTTAGCTTTTGTGATACTACAAATTATGATGTTCTTCTCAAAAAGAAATCATACAACTGACGATTCCATCGACATTAAATTATTATAACATCTTTATTTCTAAAGTTTTCGGGCCAGTCATTCCGGCCCGATTCTATTTTAAACGTTATAGAATTTTCTCAACTAAACGGTACCCACCATAAATTCCAGACACTAGTCGCTTTCGTTGAGAATATCCATATCAATGATGCGAGTGTTCCCCAAAGTGCCATTGCCATAATACATACCCTCTCTATTTAAAAAAATTCCATAATATATATTATGCGATAATAAGCATGAGATAAGAAGTCTTAACCTAGATAGAAAAAACCTATTTTAGACACATTATTCATATTTTTAACGCATTTTTTATACTTGCAACACAATTATGTCAAAAAAATGGCAATTGTTTTTGCTGCCAAGAAGCTATTTTAGCCGAAACTATTTGCTTAAAATAAGTGTAGCTTGCCAGCAGGTTTTGCACTATTTGCCACCTAGTTTTGCACCAATTTATTTTTTTTCACAGGGTTTTTTAAGGGGTTCTAAAAGGGTCTTCAAAGATCATTTAAAGCCCCTTTTTATGAGTCTTTATTTTCTGTTAAAAATCACGATTTGATATGATCAATTCTTCTTGCCACAATCACATGATTTGATACCTACAATTTGTAAGATCATGAGTGCATGAGCACCATAAAATTTTGTATAATTTGTATCGTATTTTGTAAAAACTACCTCCTTTTCAAAAGATTTTCATTTTTTTAAAGGGTTCTCAAAGGGTCTTCAAAGGCCTTTAAATCCGCAGGGCGGATCAAGCTTATCGGCACCAAAGCCCCTTTCGCATCTTTCATATAATGCGTTCCTTCAAGCTCAATTGCTTTATTCATCACCAACTTCCTCCTGTGTTTTTTGAAAACGGCGAAACGGCACAACATCTCCTGAAGAAGGCGCACATCCCGCTTTTATTTGCCAACGACACCGCAAAAGTTCATGCACTAAAATGTGGTTATAGACCGCCAAGCGGCGCAAATAGTCATTCAGTTCTCGAACATCTTTCGCACTTAAAAAAATTCCATCCAATTCATGTTTTAACAAGGCAGAGCGCAAAGCAATCAAGCAATCTCTCACCATATAAGGGTTCCATTCCATCATTTTTCGCCTCCAAAATCCATATAAACAACTGTATTTGTCTCATCTGCATCACCATGAGAGCTGCCACAACGGGGCAAAACTTCTGCAACTTCCTTTTCCAAGACCGCATCCGCCTCGCTTAAACGGTGAATACTCAATTCCAATTCAAGGGATAACGCCAAATCCACACACAATTTAAGCTGTTCTCCAATCTCAAAACCGTGCTGATAATCGTCATAAAGACCAACAAGCGTATTCGATAATTCCTTAGTTACAGGGATCATGCCAATTCCTCCACGTCACGGTTTCTCCACGCCTCTTTGGCATGTTTAAGCGTCACCTCACACCCATCCCCAAGCGCTGCCATACGTGCCAACATCATGGTTTTATCAATTTGCCGTAAAGCACCAGCCTTTAAGCCAATCCCTGTCAAAAACTTTATCGCACCAACATCTTCAATCCCCCAATCATGTATGCGGGAGGCAATATCCTCACTATAGGGCTTGCGACGCTTCAGATGCATAGCCAATCGGCTTTTAATTTGCGCATAAGACGGACCATTTTGACGGTGAACCAACCGTCCAGAGATCTCATCATTGCCAACCAAAGCCAAACCCGTACCGTTGATATCAACAAAATGGCGCAACTGATTAATCGCCTCATCCGTTAAATTTTGTGCTTCATCAACAATCAACAGCGTACCACTACCAACACGCTCTAATTTCTTGCCAATAGCACGCGTTAAACGGGTGGGGTTATATTCCACCACTTCCAATTCTGCTGCCATATCATTCAAAATACCATGAACACTGCGCGTATGCGGACTAGCTGTCACAAGATAAACATGCGGACGAGTCGCACGGTAATGGCGGCAGGTTTCCGTCTTGCCATTGCCTGCATCAAGCGTAATCATCACCATACCGCCCGTACTTTACGCCAACGTTAAAGTGTCAATGATTTCATGCGCAATACGATTCTTTTGAAAGGCAGGCTTTTCGGGGATCAGTTCCAAAAGACCTGCCGTCTCTTTTAAAGCATCTACCCATTGTTGAACCTTCGCATTTTGCTTGCCTAATTGTCCAGCATAACTACCCGAATACCACTGTGAAAAGGTTCCATCAGGCATACCAATGCGCCGCGCTACTTCTGCCTTCGACCAATCATTCATACGTGCCAAAGCTCTCACCGAATCCACAAGCTCATTCCATAAAGCAATATCATCACTATTGCGGTTTTGTGCTGATCCATCAGGCTGGATTTTTGGTCGCGCCCAAGTGTTTTTATCAACTGTTGCATTTATCGCGTACTTCATGTATATTTCCTTTCTGTATTGATTTAGACATTGAAAGGGGAGAGGTTAAAACTCGCCCCTTTCTTTCTTCTTCAATGAATATCTAAAGTCGTACGCGATACTTAACCGGCCACGTTAAATCCCCCTCTCCTTGTCCTTTGGGGGCAATTTATCACTTCATGCTCCTTGCCCTATTAAGGAAAAGACACCTGAAAATTTGATCGTATTGATTGAAACTTTGAATGGATAAGATTCTTTCTCCCCTTTCTTTGTTAAATCTTCAAGCCCGTACGCGATACTTAACCGGACACTTTAAAATTTCTTCCCTTTTCCAACCCATCGTGGAAACTTAAATCACTTCATGCGCCTCAACTCTTAGGGCAAAGACACCTAAAAACTTCGTACTCTTGATTTAAATATTGAAATGGGCAAAATCCTTTTCCTTTTTGGGTGCGAAGTGCCTCTGACGTTAAAAGCCACAAAGCCCGTTGTGCTGCCGTTGCTTGCCGGATAATCGTCCCCTCGGCCTGTAAACTTTCTTCAAATGTGACATCAAAACTCCGCCCCGCACAATTAAGCGCTTTACGCCCATTTTGTGCATTATGGGCAACAATTTGCGCTCCAACATGCGCTTTGAATTCCTCAAATCCTATTGCACGCTGCCCATAATCTTCAGGCTTGGCATCAGGTTTATTCCCCGTATAAGCTCCAGCACAAAAAGGATGTTTGGAAATAGCTTCAGCTAAATCACGCCATGCTCTCTCAATTGGCTTAGATTGTCCGCTATAAGGTGTGGTCCATTGCAGTTGAACACCCAATGTCGTCAAAAGACCTTGCGGATCGTCTGGCTTAATTTTAAAGCGAAAACGATTTTGCACACCCCCCGAAATCCATTTGCTGGTAAAGGCACGACCATTATCCAAAGTCATAAGCTCCGGAATGCCATAAGTTTCCACCATATCACCAATCACCAAACGGACAATTTCCCAAGTTTCAGAATCCGATAAACGCCATGATAAAATCTTCCCAGAATAAAGATCTTGAATGGCTATCAAATAAAGACGAACAAGTTTTTCTGACCAAGGAACCCGAACAAAAACATCTAATTTATGCCCATCCATATTCACTGCTTGCAGAGCATGAAGCGTCGAACGATCACGTCGTTGTGCAGGATAAAGCTTTTTTGCCTTTTCTTCTCCCTCACGTGCTAATGTCACAACCGCTTTGGAAACTTCTTTATTGAAACGACGCCGCAAAGCCCGCTCAGAAGGAATGGGCACCCAACCTTTTTCCTGTGCAACCGCAACCATGCGCCGATAACAAGCCGAAAATGCAGGCTTAGAAGAACGTAAATAATCCGAACACAAAACTTCCCAAGCCCCCTCATGACACGGCGCAAATTGTGCACAACTCTCCTCACCATAGGAAGGCGCTAACGCTGCCAACCAATCACAACGCTCATATCCTTCTACCCTCTCGCGCCAATTAAAAACTGACCTGCGGCTTACTCCAAATTTGACCGCACTCAAGCTTGCCGCATCATGCACACCCATACCAGCTAAGAGTAAATCATCCATAAAACAAAGCGCCTTCAAACGCTCTTCACAGCGGTTTTTATGTGCCTTCGAAAGGCCATCATAGCGCAACCAAATGTCTTCTTTTTGCACGCTTTGCTCCACATTTTGCAAAACACCAATCTCTCTTTGCTGCATCAGTAAAACTGCCCGCGACCGCTCTGGCAATAAAGAGACGTGGTACTCCCAAACCGGCTTGGTTTTTCCTAAAATTTGGCGAAACAACTGTGTATTTAAACGCCATTTTTTAAGTGCGAGATTATTAAGGCCGACTTTTGTTTTTGGCAACTCTGGCAGGGCTAATGCAGCTAATTCTGCAATGCTAAACCATTCTTTCATGGCTGCCCCCGCTTAATCTTCACGGGTGTAGCCCGCATGGCTTTTAATTGCGCGGCAATCTTCCTTTGTTCCTGCTGGAGCCTAGCAATCTCTGCTAACCGCGCTTCATCCCCTTGCAATAACAATAAGCCATCTTCACTCACAACCTCATCCCACAGCCAAAACGCTCCCGTAGCGCGAACAAAAGCCTTAAAGCGTGGTAAAGAAATATCCACCTGCTTACTTTCAGCAACATAAGCATCCAAACTCGCCTTACTTAAACAGCCAATCCCCAAATAATGGGCCATGCGTTCAGCAATCACACTCCGTTCAAACGGGCATTCACGCAAAGCTTTAGCCATGGCACGTTTTATTCGTGAGCGAAATCGTTCTAAATCAATCTGTGCAACAGGCTCACGACAGGGAAAAACCGGCTGTTGAAAAAAATCAAGCTGTTGAGAACCATGCCTCTTCATGCCTGCTCCTCCCCCCGTTCTCTTGCAAGATAATCACAAAACCGCGCCTTTGTTTGCGCATCCGCTCTCTGCCAAACACCCAACAATTGGGCAAAAATCCGTTCCTGTTCATTGATTTGTGGCGGTGTATTAATGCCATTGACCAAATCAACAGCCCGCCGTAAATCCCCCTCAACCTGTTGCAAAGCAATCGCCACACGCCGCTGCGCAACCGGCTCCATCTTCGCAAGCTTCAACAATTGCGCCTGATTATCCGCCAATGCCGTGCCACGCAAAACCGCCCGCAATTCCGGCTGTAAATGCTGGGAAATGCGATTGAGGAGTTTTACCGACTCCTTCGATAAACCAATGCGATCCGCCACATGTTTGGCAAAGTGCAAACTTTGCACTTTGCCATTTAAGTCACCATCATTTGGCAAAGGGTAAACATTACCCTTTGCCACTTTGTCTCCTTCACACCCAGTTTCATTATGATCTGAAGAACCATCTTTTGGCAAAGGGTCAACTTGACCCTTTGCCACTTTATCCTTTGTATATTGATTACCGTGGTCACCACCACGTTGAATCTCCCCATACTTCTTTTCCCATAATTCGCGGTAGGTCTGGACAAACAAGGCACGGTCAATCACCGACAATTCATTGCGGAAAAGGTTTTCTGCAACCTCTAAAAGCGCGGCATTGTCCTTATCAGCTTGCACCACAACAGCATCAATTTCCCGATAACCCAAAAGCTCAGCAGCACGTAACCGGTGCGCACCAGCAATCAACGTATAATTACCTCCCTTGGCATTGGGCGTATGGCGCACTGTAATCGGATTCATCAAACCCTCTCGCACCATCGATTGCGCAAGCGCCTTGGCATGCTCATCATCTACAGGGCGAATGCGCTCAGGCACAACAATCAAATCTAAAGCAATCTCTTGAAATCGTGCCATCACGCCGCCACCTTTTCCATTTCTTTAAAAAACAAATCCATCGCACGCCCAGCCCACCTTCGATAAGCTTTGGCAAAAACAGGTTCTTCCAAACGTCGATTAATCACTTGCAAAGATAGAGAGATAGAAGTCCGCTGCCGTGCTTGTATGGCAACAATACGCCGCCGCGGCACCTCAAACTGATAATGCAGAATATGAATAACAATCTGTCGTGCTAACGCCGCATCAAATAAGCCATGTGGAGGATCAATAATATATCGTACAGGTAAATGGCGAAAACTGCTTTGCACAACCTTATAACAGCAAGCAAGCATCGTTTCTAATCGCTCAATTTCTGAGTAAGGATTGATGATCTCATCTTTTGCAGAACAGCAATTTATCTTATCTATTTTGTATTGATCTTTAGACATTGATAAACCTTTTTGTCTTATGGTATTTAAAGCTTATGGGAAATGTGTTTGAAACACGCATTCTTGCAACCAATTTTAAGCAGCATTATTGCGCAATGCACAATGGGCTACGGAATCTGTATTAGAATCTTTTGCTGCTTTGAAAATGCGATTGCGACTTTTAGGGTAGCGGTCGCTGAAGATTTGCTCAACGGGCAGGCCGATAAAATCGGCAATAGCACGTTCAGCTTTCTCGTTAGACCGTGTCCAGATATGTTGAACACTGGATGACGATAGTTGATAAGCTTTTGCAAGCTCCGCCAAGGTCATATTACGACGGCGTAGCTCGGCTAAAATACTATGGCGATCCCATATTTGGGTCATGGTCATAACTTTCGCTCCTGCTAAAACAGATGCTGCAACATCCGTCTTTGTGGGGTTAATTGTAAAATAGCTGCAATAAAAGGTATATCTACAAACGGGATATTAGTCAACCCCATTTGTAAATATTTATAATATGAAACGAAAAAAAAATGAGCCAAAAACCGCATTAGCAAGACGACTCACAGAAGTTAGAAAGCTTGTGGGCTTATCTCGTGATATATTTTCTCTTAAGATTGGTATCAGTCTTCAGGGGCTTGGAAATTACGAACGCGGCGACAGAACTCCAGACGCAACGGTTTTATCAGCATATAAAGAAAAATTTGGAGTGAACCTAAATTGGCTTTTGACTGGTGAAGATGCAATGTTTATAGACATGATGATGACTCAGGCTTTCAATATCTCTCCACCTACCATCCCTTCTGGCCTCATGAAAAAGCTTGGTCGCATAGCTTATACGACCTATCGTGATACAAAAATTAAACTCCCCCCTGAAGATATAGCGGAAATCGCGGCGGAGCTCTATGGAAAGTTGCAAGAGCTTGTTCAAAACATCAATGATACGGAAGAAGTTGAGCTTACTTTGCCTCTTCTCAAACTGCATTTAAAGCGTCAAATCGAAGCTGAAAGAGCACATATAACAACTACACAAAATACGGCTTAATGCCTCTCTAAAATGAAAAACTGATATGAAAATCTTTTTACATTAGAAAAATTATGTAACTATATGATTTATAATGATATATTGTTCATAAAAATAGATAATCACCAATAGGTGAAAATCTTTTTTGCTTTTTTGGTCATTTTGGGTTGTTTTTGGAGTTGCTTTTACGATTTGTCTGATTTTTTTCAAAGGTCTTTCAAAGCCGGTTTTCTGGGCTTTCACAGACTTTTTAAAATTCTTCAAAGGATTTTCAAAGACTTTTCAAAGCCTCATTCCCTTTTTGCTGAAAAATTCCGATTTTTATGATTTTTGGCTCTTTTGAGCAATTTTAGGTGTCAAAATTTAATTTTACAAAACGCGCATTTAATGGTAAAAATTGTACATAAAAACAACAAATTACCACATATTCCTAACTAATCCCACCTCTTCCCACTTAGTGCAAAACATACTACCAAACCACAGCTCTCCTGCTACAAGCAGAATTCTATAAAATAAAAGTACACCCATCCTTTTACAGCTGTCTTGTTTACAAAAAAACTCATTGTAAAAATTAGAAACAGCCCTCTTTAATTACTTCTAAAATAAATTCTTTTCGTCTATAAAAGAGAATTATGCTTCCTACAAATAAGCTAACGGGGGTTTGTTATTGTTTTTCTTACCCTTTCGTAAAAGTTTACATCACAATAGCAGAACTAATAAGTAAGCTTTTTACTTTTATTCAAGATAAAAAACACTGGACATTTTGCGAACCCTAAAATCTATCAACATTTTATATGATAGGATAACGAGAAAGAAAATCGATAACGCCTTTTTTATAGACATTATCTCCCACAGCAAGCATATGATCTCGATCGGGAATTGGTAACACTTCACCATGAGGCAACAAAGCGGCTAACGGCTCTGCTTCACCGCTAATTTCATCTAATGAACCAACGGCAACAAGTGCAGGTTGCTTAATTTTATAAACCTCAGAGGCTGTTAACTCCTGTTTTGATGTAATAACACAAGCAGCCAAAGCACGTCTATCACTTTTAGTTTTATCTGCAAATTTACGAAACATCAAACCGCGCGGATTGGTAATAGTAGAAATATCTTTTGCTAAAAGAGCTTCAGCGACAGGTTGCCAATTCCCTGCTCCTGTTACCATACCAATACCTAAACCACCAAAAATGACGCTGTGTACATATGTTGGATACAAAAGAGCCATAAATGCGCTAATTCGAGCCCCCATAGAATATCCCATGACATGTACTTTAGATAACTCTAAATGCTGCAATAATCTTACGGCATCATACGCCATAGCTTGAGGTGTATAAAAAGAAGGGTCATAACTTTTAGCAGAATCTCCATGACCACGGTTATCAAGGGCAATAACACGATATCCCGCTTCAGTAAGAGTACGAAACCAACCCGTTGCATACCAATTCACCCATGCAGAAGATCCAAAACCATGAATCAACAAAATGGGAGTTCCCTGCCCTTCTTCTCGATAAGCAAATCGCAAACCATTATATTCAAAAAAATGAATATTTTCCGCTATCATTTTTTATTGCCTTCGCACTTTCCACAAATAGTAGGATGAATAACACGTTGTCCCTTCTGTATTTGTTTTTTAGAAACTTCACCGGCATTAAGCTCAAGAGCAAAAGTCGCAGGCACTCCTGATGAAATAATATTAGTTGAAAACGGTGAAGTTTTTTCAATAATTGACACAATAACCCCTTCAGCATTTAAAAAAATCATATCTAAGGGCAAAGGTGTATTTGCCATCCACATAAAAAATTCCTGCTTATCCTTTAACTGCTTACTTTCTTGCTTTCTAAAGAGCATTGCGCGATCACGTGGAAAATGAGTGCGATACATTAAACCAGCTGCCGCTTGGGACTGCGTAAAAGCAATCTCTACTTTGTAAGAGATCTTACCTTGATTTGTTTGTATTTCCAAAGGAATTGGATGAACAGGGATTTCTATGGGTTGCTTCGCTATAACTACACTTATTTTTAACAAGAAAAACAGCACCAATACAACGATACGCCTTCTCTCAAAAGGTTTTAATATTTTTATCTTCACCACAAATAACTCTTTAAATTTTGTTATTAAAATAAAAACACCTAAATTTTAAAAGTAAAAAATTACAAGAATCTATCTTCTTATCGTACTCAATGCAATATTTGAATCCGTTTTATTTTATTTACGGATTGACAGACAAACTTCCTCTTACACATGCTAACCTTAATACCGCTTACATCCACTGGATCCTCTCTTTAAAAAAAGGGATCGTATAACTTCAATACTGCAATTCAATGCGTAGCAAACGGAATCCCTATATCTGGATAAATCTCTGCTGTCATCAAGCCTTTTTCCCCTTTACCAAAACGCACAAGAACAACTTGACCAGAACGTAGCTCTGCTAAACCAAAACGACGCAACGTTTCCATATGAATAAAAATATCTTCTGTTCCTTGCCCGCGACTAAGAAAACCGAAACCTTTATCGCGATTAAACCATTTAACAATTGCACGCTCTAAACCACTTTCTGGAGTCACAACAATATGTGTACGGGCTGGAATTTCTGACGGATGAACCGCCGAAGAACAGTCTATGGATTTCACTTGAACGCACTTCAATCCCCGCTCAGTTTTTTCCACAGCACAGACAACTTTAGCACCTTCTAAAGCTGTCCGAAAACCATCCCTGCGCATTACCGTAACATGCAATAATATATCGGGAAAATTAGGCAAATCAGGTACAACAAAGCCATACCCTTTACTACCATCAAACCACTTAATGACACCACTAATTTCAATAATCTCACCACAAGCACTTACACTGTCCTCAGATAGGGAACAATCCTTTAATGCATCTTTACTCGTCATAATAAAACGTGATCCTGTAGCTCTAAATTGTATGATATTGATTCTCTACGCTTAAGTAAACATTGCTATTACATCAACACGCAAGCCCCAAGATAAGATTTCCCCACATTGTCGTATCTCTTAGTGTTAATATCAACACGAATATTCACAAAAGTATTTGATCGTATGCTCCATATATCTTACAGTGGATCGCTCAGAAAGAAGCTAATACAAAAGGTTTTTTACACAAATATTTTCATGCATGAATGTGTAGCTTGCATGATAAAGAAGTTCAAGATAAGGTATAAAAATTACAATTAATATTAAGGAAAGTGCGCAATGCAATTGAAAAAAATCCTTACTAGCCTTGTAGCTATCATGGCACTTGTAGCAAATGTCTATGCGAGTGAACCTATTAAAATTGGTGTTTACCTTCCGTTAAGTGGTCAAAATGCATTTGGAGGTCAGCTTGAAATTAGAGGCATACAGTTGGCACATAAAAAAATCCCAGAAATATTGGGACGTAAAGTAGAGCTTATTGTTATTGATAATAAATCTGATAAAGTAGAAGCTGCCAATGCTGTTATGCGTTTAACTGCGAGTGAAAATGTTAGTGGAATTATAGGTAGTTATGGCTCTTCGCTATCGTTGGCTGGTGGGGAGATATCGGAAAAAGCAAAGACTCCAGCTATTGCGACTTCCTCAACGAATCCGCTTATTACACAGGGTAAAAAATACTATTTTCGCGCTTGCTTTATTGATTCTTATCAAGGTATAGGGATTGCAACTTATGTAAGTCAAACTTTACAGGCAAAAAAGGCAGCTATACTCAAAGATATATCAAGCGACTACGCAATTGGCCTTGCGAGTTATTTTACGCGTGCTTTCAAAAAATTAGGTGGTGAAGTTATCTCAAATTTAAACTATAATTCCGGAGATCAGGATTTTTCAGCTGTTCTAACACAGATTATAGCACAAAAACCTGACATCTTGTTTATTCCATCCTACTTTTCTGAAGGTGCCATTATCATGAAACAAGCGCGCGAGCTAGGTGCAAAGTTTCAAATTATGGGTGGAGATGCTATGGATAATCCAGAAACTGTTACAATTGCCGGAAAAGCTTCAGAAGGCTTCTTACATACAACACTTCCCTATAGTGAAAACATGCCGAATATGTCAGCAGCTGCGCAAGAATTTACAAATGAATGGAGAGCAGCTTATCCTGATAAAGAGCCAAATATCAATTCTGTTTTGGGATACACGAGTTATATGATGTTCATGAAAGCTATTGAAAATGCTGGCAGTGCTGATCGTGAAAAGATCACGATAGAACTTAGCAAATTAAAGGGTTTTCAAACACCCTTTGGTGATATGTCTATGGATGAAAATCATAATCCCAAAATTCCTATTGGTATAATTGAAATAAAAGATGGGAAACGTGTCTATTTAGATGAAGTTAAACCTGCTTTTTGAAAAGTCAGAAATTTTGCTAATGCTAATAAAAATACAATAATTGGTTGGGGATTTTTTTCAACTAAATCTGAGAGTTTTTTATTTTATCCTATGTGAATTAACAAATGTGGAAGGACAAGAGATGAGCACTGAAATGTTCATCCAATATTTTTTTAATGCACTGGCATTGGGATCTCTTTATGGGCTTATCGCTATTGGTTACACCATGGTCTATGGTATACTGAGACTCATTAATTTTGCTCACGGTGACATCTTTATGTTGGGAGCATATTTTGTTTTCTTTTCCACAATTAGCTTTATGCCTGCTTGGGCTGCACTTCTCCTTTTGCTGTTAGCAGTTTTCATTTATTATTCGGTGTTTATAGGGTTTAAAAAACGCCCTCCAATTTATTGGATCGCTGTCTTTTCTATCCTTATTCTAGGGTTAATTTATTATTTTAAAATTGCTCCACAAGATTTTGCACCTATTTGGATCTTAGCTATCTGTTTTTCAATTTTTATCACAAGTGCAGTGGGCATTACTGTTGATCAATTCGCTTATAAGCCTCTGCGTCATGCTCCGCGTATTTCAGCGCTTATTGGTGCAATAGGAGTTTCCTTTTTTATTGAAAATCTCGCTACTGTACTTTTTAGCGGTATCCCCAAAGGAGTGAAACAACCAGATTTTCTTGTAAAGCCGATTCTGTGGCATGTGGGACAAAACTCAGAGGGAATCATTAGAATTGCTCCCATGTCTCTGATCGTTCCCACTATTTCATTTCTTCTTATTGTGTTACTGCTGTGGATTATCCATAGAACAAAACCTGGTCTTGCTATGCGTGCAATCTCACACGATATCGAAACGACTCGTTTGATGGGTGTATCTGTCAATAAAGTCATTGCATTCACATTTGGGATAGGATCAGCACTTGCCGCTATTGCAGGCATCATGTGGTCTCTGCGCTACCCTCAAATTCAACCTTATATGGGAGTTCTTCCAGGACTCAAAGCATTTATCGCTGCCGTTATCGGAGGTATTGGCTCAATTCCAGGAGCAATGTTAGGTGGATTATTATTAGGGTTTATTGAAATTATGATTATCGCATTCTTTCCTACGCTATCTGGATACAGAGATGCCTTCGCTTTTATTTTATTGATTCTGATTTTATTGGTAATGCCCACTGGATTAATGGGCAAAAAAAGTCAGGAGAAAATCTAATGGCAAAATCAGCTACAACTTTTCTGTCCTGTATCAGTATTTTGCTTCTTATTAGTTTTTTGTTTTATGCTGATAATCATTTTAATGACTATACACTTCGTATCATCAATCTTATTGCCATTAATGCGATATTGGCAATTTCGCTTAATTTGATTTATGGTTTTACTGGTATGTTTTCTCTAGGCCATGCTGGCTTCATGGCCATCGGTGCTTATGTATGTGCAATTTTACTTCTTTCCCCTGAACAAAAAGAAATGATGTGGATTCTCGAACCTATAGCTGAACCGTTGCTTCATCTACAATTACCTTTTTTTGTTGCTGTTGTTGTAAGTGGTCTGTGCGCTGCAGTTGTGGGTTTATTGATTGCTCTTCCTATATTGCGTCTTGGTGGCGACTATCTTGGAATTGCAACATTAGGCTTTGCAGAAATTATTCGGATTGTCATTACAAATACTACATTCTTAACAAATGGCTCTTTGGGAATTAAGGGAATACCGCAAAATGCAACATTATGGTGGAACTATGGTTGGTTGGCATTTACGGTTACCTTTATTATTCTCTTACTACGAAGCAATACTGGTAATGTATTGCGTGCTATTTGTGATGATGAAATCGCGGCGAAAACAATGGGGGTTAACGCTTTTTTCTACCGGAGCTTTTCCTTTACTGTTGGTGCATTTTTTGCAGGTATAGGAGGAGCATTGATGGCTGCTCTTATTTCAACTATCGATCCCAAAATGTTTAATTTTCTCCTAACATTTAATATTTTGATGATTGTTGTTGCTGGTGGTCTTGGTTCAATTACAGGGAGCATTATTGGGAGTATTATTATTACAGTCATGCTTGAATGGCTCCGCATTATTGAAAGTCCTTTTGACTTAGGTTTTTTACATATTCCAGAAACACCAGGGCTTCGTATGGTCGTTTTTTCTCTTTTGTTGCTGGTAATTATCTTATTTTGGAGAAAAGGATTGTTGGGACAACGTGAATTCTCATGGAATGGCATTTATAGATTTTTGGCACGCAAGAATTTCTCTAATACTGAGGGAAAATCATGAGCGACACCATCCTTTCACTCAATAATATCGTAATGCGTTTTGGCGGTTTGGTTGCTGTAAATAACATTAATATGGTAATCAAACGAGGAACAATTACTGGATTAATTGGTCCGAATGGAGCTGGAAAAACAACTGTTTTTAACATGATTTCCGGATTTTATGCTCCCACAAGTGGAACAATTCTTTTTGATGAGAAAAAAGTTTCTGGAGCACCTCCTTATATTATCTGCAGGCGCCATATTGCACGAACATTTCAAAATATTCGTCTTTTTTCTGGGTTAACGGTCTTGCAAAATGTTATGGTGGGGGCTCATGTCCGACAAAAATGTCCATGGTTTGCTTCCGCTCTGTTTTTGCCAAAAGCAATAAAAGAGGAAAGAGAAGTCCATAAAAATTCAATGGAACTTCTTAAACGGCTACAACTTGATCATCTTGCCAATCAATCTGCAATAACTCTGCCATATGGTGTGCAAAGACGTCTAGAAATTGCGCGCGCTCTAGCAACAAAGCCTAAATTACTGCTTCTTGATGAACCTGCTGCTGGTATGAATCCACAGGAAAGTGAAGACCTTAAAAAATTTATAGCAAAAGTACAGAAAGACTTTGATCTTACAGTTCTGCTTATAGAACACGATATGAAAGTTGTTATGGGGCTTTGTCAATATATTTGGGTAATGGAATACGGCTGTTGTATTGCCAATGGCACACCAGATGAAATTCGTAACAACCCTAAAGTTATTGAAGCCTATCTTGGCGGAGATGTTTATGGATATTCTTAAAATCAAAAATCTTCACGTTCATTATGGTGCCATTAAAGCTATCCAAAACCTTTCTATGTCTATAAAAAAGGGAAGTATAGTAACTTTAATCGGTGCCAATGGAGCAGGAAAAAGCAGCATTGTACGCTCTATTACAGGACTTAACCGATACGTGTATGGAGAAATCACGTATAAAAATGAATCAATTATTAAAAAATCCCCAGAAAAAATTTTGCGATTGGGTATTGCCCTAAGTCCTGAAGGACGACGCATTATGCCTCATCTCACTGTTTTAGAGAATCTACACCTAGGTGCTTATATTCGCCATGATAGGCTAGGAATTGCTCGTGATATTGAATGGGTATTTGATCTCTTTCCACGCCTACGTGAAAGAGCAAAACAATTGGGAGGAACGATGTCTGGTGGTGAGCAACAAATGCTTGCTGTGGGCCGTGCACTCATGAGTAATCCTGACATGGTAATATTAGACGAACCCTCTCTGGGTTTAGCACCACTTCTTGTAAAGGAACTTTTTTCAATTATCCGAAAAATTAACGATATGGGAAAAACCATCCTTCTTATTGAGCAAAATGCATTTGCAGCACTTTCTATTGCTGACTATGCTTATATTCTAGAGGTAGGACATGTTTTATTTCACGGTGAAGGCAAAACTATGCTTTTTGATCCCCGTGTTAAAGAAGCATATCTTGGTGGATGAAAAACACATAGCGTTAAAAAACCAATAGTATTCTCTCCCAAAATATCTCTCTAGTTTAAGAGCGATGCTTTTTTATAAGGCTCTTTTCATAAAATCCTGAGCTTTTTATTCCCACCATTTTTCTGCGCTGAATACGCCTGCTGCCTGTTCTATAATGTGCGCTATCTGAAAAATAATTTCCTCAGCAAAAGGCTTACCAATCAATTGTAATCCTAGTGGTAAACCATTCGATGAGAGACCTGCAGGAACAGAGATGCCTGGTAAACCAGCCATATTAACTGGCACGGTAAAAATATCATTGAGATACATTGCCACAGTATCATTTTTTATTTTTTCATCAGCAATGCCAAAAGCGGGTGTTGGTGTTGCAGGTGTGAGGATAGCATCAATGCCGGAAGCAAAACATTGATCAAAATCACGCTTTACCAATGTTCGTACTTTTTGGGCTCTTAAATAATAAGCATCATAATAACCTGATGAGAGAACATAAGTACCAATCAAAATACGCCTTTTGACTTCATCACCAAAACCAGCTGAACGGGTATTTTCATACATTTCAATAACGTCTTTTCCTGGCATACGGAGACCAAAACGGACACCATCATAACGTGCCAAATTAGAAGATACTTCTGCAGGAGCGACGATATAGTAAGCAGGCAAAGCATATTTTGTATGGGGTAATGAAATATCGCTTATTTCAGCACCCGCTTCTTTTAACCAATCCATTCCTTTTTGCCAAAGCTCAATAATTTCAGAAGACATTCCTTCCATATGGTACTCTTTTGGAATACCAATTTTCATTCCTTTGATTGATCGACCAAGATATCTTTCATAATCAGGCACCGGCAAATCAACAGAAGTAGAATCTTTTTCATCAAAAGAAGCCATTGATTTAAGCAAAATAGCACAATCGCGAACATCTCGCCCGATAGGCCCAGCTTGATCAAGTGATGAAGCAAAAGCGATTGTTCCCCACCGTGAACACCGTCCATAAGTTGGTTTAATTCCTACCGTCCCAGTGAATGCTGCTGGCTGGCGTATTGAACCGCCTGTATCTGTTGCTGTTGCACCAGCACAAATCCGCGCTGCAACAGCGGCTGCAGAGCCACCTGAAGAACCACCAGGCACCAATTTTTCATTAGAACCATTTTTTCGCCATGGATTTATAACTGGACCATAATATGATGTTTCATTGGAGGACCCCATAGCAAACTCATCCATATTAAGCTTACCTAACATAACGGCTCCATCTTGCCATAAATTAGCCGTTACAGTTGATTCATAATGCGGTTTAAAACCATCAAGGATATGTGAACAGGCTTGCGTATGAACACCGTATGTCGCAAAAAGGTCTTTAATTCCTAGTGGAATTCCTTCTAAAATCCCTCCCTCCCCTCTAACCAATCGGCTATCTGATTTAGCAGCCATTTTTCGTGCTTGCTCTGCTGTTATTGCTACATAAGCATTCAAAGTTGGATTAGCCAATTCGATCGCTTTTAAATAAGCCTCCGTTAATTCAGTGGCTTTGAATTCTTTCTTTATGAGAGCATCACGAGCTTGTGCAATTGTAAAAGTTGTTAAATTGGTCATATTGGTTCTCAAGTTTTTAAAATACAAAAAATTACTCAACGACTTTTGAAACAAGAAAGAAATTTTCTTCCGTAACAGGCGCATTTGCTACGATATCCGCCGCTATATCACCATCTGTGACACTATCTTCACGCATTCGTAAAGCCATCGGCATCACTGATGTTAATGGTTCAACACTCCTGACATCGACTTCATCTAATTGTTTCACAAAACCTAAAATGACATTGAGTTCTTTTGTCATACGTTCTGCTTCGTCGTCATGGACAGCAATACGCGCTAAATGCGCTACCCGCTTGACTGTTTCTTGATCAACAGACATACTTATGCCTTTCTGCTTTTTATTTTTACATTTGTGTATTGGCTATACAAGGCTGCGTTTACAAGCGCAAGAATATTGATAACCTGAAACACCAAAAGACTTAAATTATAAACCATATGACTATTATTAACATAAATGAAGTTATGTCGAATCTTTTGCCTGGGCAAGTAATAGCAGGTTTAGATTTGGGCACAAAAACTATCGGAATTGCAGTTTCTGATATGGGGCTAGCTTTTTCAAATCCGCGTCCTGTACTTCAACGAAAAAAATTTATGGAAGATGCTCACAAACTTATAAAAATTTTTGATCGTGAAAACGTTGGAATTGCTATCATTGGCTTACCTCTTAATATGAATGGAAGAATCGGCCCTCGCGTTCAAGCAACCAGAGCTTTTGTCAGGAATATGGAAACACATACAGAAATTCCATTTGTTTTTTGGGACGAACGTTTATCAACAATTGCTGCAGAACGCTCTCTTCTAGAAATGGATGTATCGCGCACTAAAAGAAAAACACGAATTGATTCTGCCGCCGCTGCCTTCATATTGCAAGGCGCTCTCAACAGAATCCAAAACCTTTGTCATATAGAAGGATAAAGAACATTTAACAGATGTCCTGCATTATATCGTGCAACTAGCATCCCATAGGAAGATCTCCATTGTCCCCCAAGGCGACTTTCCATATAAGCATTTGCTACATGCTCTATATCTATAGAACATAATGATGCAGCTGCAGCTGCATATGCTACTTGTTCAACAAAAAATCTACCTGCCCCCTCATTTGCCGATGCCATTTCTACAGCAGACTTAATAATCTCAATTGCCCGTGGTCCGGCTGGTCCAATATTAGCAGCAATTTTTTCTAACAACTTCTGAAATAATCCTGGTGCTCTTTTAGCTATCAGAATTGCATCCTTTACCAATTGATTAGCAGAACCATTTCTCACAATCCGTGCAGGAGCATTACACAACATTTGCGATAATGGATTGCCCTCTACAAAACTCTCAATACCGACCTGTGCAATAATCTCGCCAATAATAGGTATGACTAATTGGCTCACGTGATAAGCAATAATAGGTGTCATAATCCGTGCAAAAGCTGCTTCAGAGCGATCATTTGCAGCATTATCAAATGCTCGCGCTAAACGTAAAACCAATGCTTGTGCAGCAGCAATATCCAGTGCAATATCTGCAAAAATACGTTCTGTCAGTGGTGGTAAAGGCTGATCTGGCATTTTTTGTCGAAAAAAATCTATACCGAATTGAAGTGCAGCCCGCATAACACCTGCCGATACGATAGATTGATCAAAACGCATCATTGTTTCGATATCCTTAATGACTTTAACTCCCTCTCCCACCTTACCCAAAAGCCAACCATAACTACCTTGAAAATCAACAACACCCTCTGGGGTTAAAGATTCTCCGGAACGCTGCAGTAAATGACGAATCGATATCGTGCCATTTAATGCACCATTTTCTTGTACACGTGGGACTAAAAAGCAGCTTAAATGACCATCTAAGTCTGCACTAACAAGATATCCATCCACTATAGGATTAATAACATTGGTTTTTACAATATTTAAACGATACAGATCACGCCCTATTTTTTCATCAAAAGAAATCTTCTTAACACTTGGAAAATTGAAAGAGTATTTTCCACATTGTTCAACATCATCAAAAGCACAGGTAAGCGAAGCTGCTTTTTTGCTATTAAAAGGCTTGGACGATAAATCATATTGGCGTGATAAGAGTACATCTTGCCATTTTCTAAAAAGCTCAACATCACCAATTAAGACTGCAATAGCTGCACTTGTTATAATAACCTCATTCAAATGCCCTGTTTCTAAGCTAGCAGATAAAGCCAAGCGAATAGCACGCGCTTGATAACGCACCCCGTTTTCTGAGGAAGTATTTTCCCAAAGCGAAGTGACCAAACCAGCTTGTCTAGAATATTGTTGAAGAGCTTGATAAGAGGAATGTATCTCTAATTGTTCTATTGGCTGTCCCCATTCATCGTTATACCGCAATACAGGTCGATAACGATTCGCCAACAAGGAAAGCTCCCATGCTCCACGACTCGCTACAAAATCTCCTATTTCTTCAAAACTTGCTAATAAAAATTTAGGCAAAGTAGAAGCAATACGAAACATAAGCGTATCACTGAGAAACGCATTTTTTTTGCGGGCATTTTGCCCAGATACAGCACCCATAGGCATATTCCTATTATTCAAATCATTCATATCATAGACTATTTGTCGTTTTGCAGTTAAAAAACATTTATTATATTCGAACAAACACTTGTTTAACCTGTTTAGAGAGAGATAGAAAAGAATGCTATGACTCAAAATACTTTTTTTCCCCTTTTTCCCCACCAACATCTTTTAGGTATTAAAGGTTTGAATGTACAAGACCTTACTATCTTGCTTGATCGAGCAGATGCAAATGCTAACCTCTCTAAAAAAATTGATAAAACAACATCTACATTATGTGGGTGTACTCAAATTAATCTTTTCTTCGAATCTTCCACACGCACACAATCCTCTTTTGAATTAGCCGGCAAACGGTTAGGAGCAAACGTGATGAGTATAGCTATTGGCAACTCATCTGTAAAAAAAGGGGAAACATTAATTGATACAGCCACAACCCTCAATGCAATGAAACCAGATATACTCGTTATTCGCCATAGTTGCGCCGGAGCAGCTGCTTTGTTAGCGCAACAAGTGGATTGTTGTGTCATTAATGCAGGTGATGGTGCCCATGAACATCCAACACAGGCTTTATTAGATGCTCTAACCATTAAAAGAGCAAAAGGCCGTATTGAGGGGTTAATTGTTGCAATCTGTGGAGATATCTTACACTCGCGTGTCGCACGTTCCAATATCCTTAGTCTTAACGCTTTGGGAGCTCGGATTCGTGCTGTTGCTCCTTCCACCCTCTTACCCACGGGTATTGCCGAAATGAGTGTTGAAGTTTTTAATACAATGAAAGAAGGTCTTAAAGGTGCTGATGTCATCATGATGCTACGTTTACAACATGAACGTATGGCAAGTTCTTTTATTCCCTCCATTCGTGAATATTTTCATTATTTTGGCTTACATAAAGAAAATTTAGCTTATGCCAAAAATGATTGTATTATTTTACATCCTGGCCCAATAAACCGCGGTATAGAAATCGCGTCTGATATAGCAGATGGACCACAAAGTATGATTCATACACAAGTAGAAATGGGAATTGCTGTGCGTATGGCTGTCATGGAGGCTTTATTGGATTCACGCCTTAAAGCAAGTGGAGAGAAAAAATGACAAAGCCAATTGTTTTTCAAAATGCCCGTATTATTGACCCTTCACGCACAATCGATGAAATTGGTACAGTTATTGTTGAAAATGGGCTGATTACAGCCGCTGGAAAAGAAGCACTGAATCAAGGAATCCCCGCAGAAGCTGAAATTATTAATGCACAAAACAAAGCAATTCTTCCTGGACTTGTTGATGCCCGTGTTTTTATTGAAGAACCAGGCAATGAACGTTGTGAAACAATTGCATCAGCAAGCCAATCTGCAGCAGCAGGTGGTATTACTTCTCTCCTTATGATGCCAGATACGCGCCCAATTATCGATAATGTAGCGCTTGTTAGATTCATTACGCATACAGCACGAGAAATGTCATTGGTCAATATTTATCCCGTTGCTGCAATCACTCAAGGTTTTAACGGACAAGAAATAACCGAATTTGGCTTGTTAAAAGATGCAGGAGCCGTCGCCTTTTGTGAAGGAAAGAACACACTTCAAAGTTCATCTGTTATACGGTGCGCAATGACTTATGCACGTGATTTTGATGTTCCATTGATGCATGAGACACAAGATAAAGACCTTATAGGAAAAGGTGTTATGAATGAGGGACTGCTAGCGAGTTGGCTTGGTCTTTCTGGAATCCCTCGCGAAGCAGAGGTTATTCCACTCGAAAGAGATTTGCGCTTAGCTGCATTAACACAAACACGCTATCATGCCGCACAAATATCAACAGCACTCTCTGCTGAAGCAATTCGTATAGGCAAACAACGTAGCGAGAAGATTTCAGCCGGTGTATCCATTAATCACTTATCTCTTAATGAAAACGACATTGGTGAATATCATACCTCTTTCCGTCTTATGCCTCCATTGCGTACAGAAGAAGATCGTATAGCAATGATTGAAGCAATAAAAGATGGAACAGTGGATATTATCGTCTCTTCTCATGATCCTCAGAGTCTTGATGCAAAACGTTTACCATTTAATGATGCGGCTGCAGGCGCCATTGGTATGGAAACTTTATTGAGTGCCGCTTTACGCCTTTATCATGATGAAGCTATATCTCTTCTACGATTAACGGAACTTTTGTCAACGGCTCCTGCGAAACTTTTTGGCCTTGATGCAGGTACACTCAAAAAAGGTGTTCATGCAGACCTTATTTTGGTTGATCTTGAGGAGCCATGGGTAGTTTCTGCAAAGAAGCTATATTCACGCTCAAAAAATACACCTTTTGAGAATGCACGCTTCCAAGGACGTGTTGTTCAAACTTTTGTTAAAGGACAATCAATTTTTAAACTTGATCAATAAACTTAATGAGATTTTTAATGAATGAAGGTGAAATGCTTTTTCAGTTTTGTGTATGGTTTATCTTTCTGATGTCCTATCTCATGGGATCAATCCCATTTGGCTTTCTTTTTACGCGATTAGCAAAACTTGGCGATGTCAGAACAATTGGTTCTGGAAATATCGGAGCTACAAATGTTCTACGGACAGGAAATAAAAAAGTTGCGGCTCTCACGCTTCTTTGTGATACGTTAAAGGGAACTGTTATTATTCTTATTGTAAAATTTTTAAATGTCCCAACAGAAAACAGTATCATTGTTTCTCTAGCTGGTTTTTTTGTCTTTTTGGGACATCTTTTTCCTATATGGTTGAAATTTAAAGGTGGCAAAGGCGTTGCTACTTATCTTGGTGTGTGTTTAGGGGTCTACTGGCCGGCAGCAATTGTTTTCATTGTTGTGTGGATGGCGATTTTTTTACTCACACGCTATTCTTCATTATCCGCACTCATTGCTGTTGTTGTAACTGCGATATTTGTTTTTTACTTTTCCGATCCTTATTTCTACTTTATGCTGATTGTGATGAACATATTTGTGTATATAAAGCATTACGCAAATATCGGTAGATTATTAGTTGGGAAAGAAAATAAAATTGGAACTCAAAACGGGGATAAATAAAGGAATCCTGCTTACTGATCGTCAACGTCTAAATTGGTTACGATTGTTGCGTAGTGAAAATATCGGAGCAGTGAGTTTTCGCAATCTTATTGATCATTATAAAACAGCAGAAGCTGCTCTAGAAGCACTTCCTGAGCTTAGTAGAAAAGGTGGCCTTCCTACATCTGTTCGAATAACAACAATAGAAGAAGCAGAAAAGGAAATGCAAAAAGCCGAGAGGCTGGGTATTCGCTTTATCGGTGTAGGAGAACCGGATTATCCAGCCTTTCTTAAGGTGACAGAAGCTTCACCGCCCCTTATTACTATAAAAGGCAATGTTGCAGCTTTTCAGAAACCTTCTGTTGGAATTGTAGGGTCTCGAAATGCCTCCGCAGCTGGCAAAAAACTCGCTACTCAATTTGCTCATTTTCTGGGAAATGCTGGTTTTACAACAATCTCTGGACTCGCTCGTGGAATTGATAGCATTGTGCATCAAGCGAGCTTATTAACAGGTACAGTAGCAGTAATGGCTGGTGGAATTGATCACATCTATCCTCCTGAAAACAAAAAACTCCACGAAGATATTATTAGTAACGGTGGAGCAATTATTAGTGAAATGCCCATTTCCTGGAAACCGCGCGCTATCGATTTCCCGAGAAGAAACCGCATTATTGCAGGCCTATCACTTGGCCTCTTGGTTGTAGAGGCTGCGCTGCGATCAGGATCCTTAATTACCGCACGTCAAGCTGCAGAAATGGGACGATTAACTTTTGCTATTCCTGGTTCTCCACTTGATCCGAGATCCGTTGGTACAAACAACCTTATTAAGGATGGTGCTCTACTAACCACACATCCTTCTGACATCATAGAAACACTTACACCATTAACTCCAGCAGTCACTCATTCCCAATTCAATTTTTTTGAGGAAGAAAAATCAATCTCTCTACAAATTGAAAAAGATAGTTTAAGTGTACCTGATGAAAAAAACAGCAATTCCTCTTGTATTGGAGATGAAAGAGAACGCGCAGCCGTTCTTTCTGCCCTTTCCACAACCCCAATTGATTTAGATACACTCCGCACCCATTCAGGCGTTTCACTCTCAAACCTTTATCTTTTTTTGGTAGAACTCGAGCTTGCTGGGAAGCTTATTCGACACTCTGGCGGTTATGTGTCATTGTCGAGTCTGGATCTTCCCCGAGAGCCTCGGCACTGTTAATAATGCTCTGCCCTTCTTTAGCGGCCATATCCAAAAGCAATGCTAAAAGTGGGCTATGCGCTTGGCGTGCCATCTGATTCATTTGTTCTGACATATCTGTAATATATTGGATAACTTTTAAATGATTTATAAACATAATCCTCTATCCTTGAGCATTTATCCTCCTACTTCTCAATAGATGTTATCTTAGTATTTTGCCGTATGTTTCTGTATTAATGATGAAAAATAAATTATATAGTTTTATATAGGGTGTATCTTAATAATAACAATCATAAGTTGTACAATATTAATGTTTTTTATATGGCTAATATTTTTTTATATGCTCTTAATCAATTGCTATTAGCTATTCGTATGAAAAGGAGTTATAAAAAGGCTTTCATTTCAACATTCGGGTAAAATTATGAATATCGTTATCGTTGAATCTCCAGCAAAAGCAAAAACAATTAATAAATATCTTGGATCTCAATACAAAGTCGTAGCATCATTTGGACATGTTCGTGATTTGCCTGCAAAAGATGGCTCCGTTCTACCCGATCAAGATTTTTCTATGAAATGGAGCGTCGATTCTACTGCTGCTAAGCGTTTGAATGAAATAGCAAAAGCAGTCAAAGAAGCCGATAGCCTCATCTTAGCAACGGACCCTGATCGTGAAGGGGAAGCCATTTCATGGCATATTCTTGATATTCTTCGTCAAAAAAAAGTTTTAAAAGATAAACCCATTAAACGGGTTGTATTCAATGCTATCACCAAAAAATCTGTGCTTGATGCCATGAACAATCCGCGTGATATTGATACATCACTTGTAGATGCTTACCTTGCACGTCGTGCCCTTGATTACCTCGTCGGTTTTACACTCTCACCTGTTTTGTGGCGTAAACTTCCTGGTGCACGTTCGGCTGGTCGTGTTCAATCCGTTGCTTTGCGTATTATTTGTGATCGAGAATCAGAGATAGAACATTTTATTAAAGAAGATTATTGGTCCATTACAACAGACTTAAAAACCGTCCGAAATGATAATTTCCAAGCAAGATTAACAATGTTTAATCAAAAAAAGATTAGCAAACTCGATATTCAATCTCAAGAACAAGCAGATCAAATTTGCCTTATGTTAGAGGAAGCAAAATATCGTACATTGAATATTGAAGCAAAGCCAACAAAGAGAAATCCTTCTCCTCCGTTTACAACATCCACTTTACAGCAAGCGGCCTCTTCAAAACTAGGTTTTTCAGCCTCTCGCACTATGCAAATTGCTCAAAAACTTTATGAAGGTATTGAAATTAATAGTGAAATGGCAGGGCTTATTACCTATATGCGTACCGATGGTGTACAAATAGCACCAGAAGCCATTGAATCAGCACGAAAAGTGATTCATGAATCCTTTGGTAGTAACTATATTCCTGAAAAACCGCGTTTTTATTCAACAAAAGCAAAAAACGCACAGGAAGCGCATGAAGCCATCCGTCCAACCGATTTTCAACGCATCCCCAATCATGTACGAAATTTTCTCGATAGCGATCAAGCAAAGCTCTATGAATTGATATGGAAGCGCGCTATTGCTAGCCAAATGCGTTCTGCTGAGATTGAACGCACAACTGTTGAAATTGAAGCACAGCAAGGAGAAAACCGCGCAAATTTACGTGCAACGGGTTCTGTTATTCGTTTTGATGGATTTATTTCTGTTTACACTGATCAACGAGAAGAAGAAAATAGTGAAGAAAATGAAGCAACACGTTTGCCGCAAATTAATGCTGGTGAAGAGCTTACAAAAGAAAAAGTCGAAGCTGTACAACATACCACAGAACCACCTCCTCGCTATTCTGAAGCTTCCTTAATTAAAAAGCTTGAAGAGCTAGGAATTGGTCGCCCTTCAACCTATGCATCTACATTATCCACACTTTGTGATCGTGGATATATTGTAATTGATAAACGAAAACTTATTCCTGATGCAAAAGGACGTATTGTTACGGCCTTTCTTGAAAATTTCTTTAATCGTTATGTAGAATACGGTTTCACAGCTGATCTCGAAGAACAACTGGATCTTATATCAGATGGAAAACTTTCTTGGAAAGATGTAATGCGCGATTTTTGGGATGGATTTAATGCGTCTATTACCAATATCAAAGAACTCCGTATAACCAATGTTCTTGATGTTTTAAATGTGACATTAGCACCTCTCGCTTTTCCTATCCGTGAAGACGGAAGTAATGTCCGTTCTTGTCCTCTTTGTAAAAACGGTGAATTATCACTAAAGCTAGGGCGTTACGGTGCATTTGTTGGCTGTTCTAATTATCCCGAATGCAAATATACACGCCAACTTGGAACGGACTCAGCAGAAGAGAATGACGTAATGCGTAGTGATGAACCTGTTGTGCTTGGTGTCGATCCTAAAACAGGAAAAGATATCTCTCTTCGCAATGGCCGTTTTGGTTCCTATGTTCAACTTGGTGAAAGCAAAGAAGCTAAGCGTGCAGGGATACCAAAAGAATGGAAAGCAGAAAATATAACTCTTGATAAAGCTTTATCCTTAATATCCTTGCCTCGTGAAATTGGCATTCATCCTGAAACAGGAAAAATAATCACAGCCACAATTGGACGCTATGGTCCCTACCTTACACATAATGGCAAATCTGCTCCCCTTCTTCATGCAGACGAAGTTTTTGATATTGGTATCAATCGTGCTGTTACAGTACTTGCTGAAAAACAAGAAAATAAAACAACGCGTAGCAGAAAAACACCAGCAGCACTCGCAACATTAGGGAATCATCCAGATGGTGGAACAGTTACTGTGCGCGATGGACGTTATGGTCCGTATGTTAATTGGGGCAAAATTAATGCAACATTGCCAAAAGATAAAGATCCAATTAGTGTAACACTTTCAGAAGCATTAGAACTTATATCAGCTAAAGCATCCGGCAAAAAAACAACTTCAAAAAGAGCTTCTTCTCCAAAAAAAGAGACGTAAACCTTGGCTACAGGTGAAAAGAAAACAAAATATTTGCAGTCATTCAATATGGAACGGCTGCCTAATAAAGCAGAAATTCTTTCCTTTATTAATGAGAATCCTGACCGATCAAGTAAACGTGAAATTGCCAAAGTTTTTAACTTAAAAGGTGATTCTCGTATCTGGTTAGGAGATATATTGCGTGAATTGAAAGGGCAAAACCTCGTATCAAAACAGCGTAAAAGGGCAATTAATAAAGAAAAGTTACCACCGGTTGCTTTAGTAAAAATTAGCGGGCGAGATGAAGATGGTGAGTTTATTGCACAACCTCTTGAGTGGGAAGATGGTCCAAAACCGAGTATTGAAATACGCTATTTTCATCGCATAAAAGGAGCAAGCATTGGTGTTGGAGATCATATTCTTGTAAAAATTTTTAGAAATAAAACTTCTCAAATCTCCCCTTATATAGGACGAGTTATCTGTAAAATTGATGCATCTCCGAAAAGTACATTTTGTGTTGTACGAAAATTAAAAACTGACCAATGGCGACTTGAACCTATAGATCGAAAAACGAATGAATTCATTATTGATATCTCTGATATATCTTCAAAAATAAAGATAGAATCTGGTGATCTTGTTGAAGTCGAAATTAAAAAAAATACTGGTTATGGATTGAAAAGTGCCCAAATAAAAAATGTTTTAGGACACATTGAAGGTGAAAAAACACTCTCAATGATTGCTCTTCTTTCAAAAGAAATTCCTTATGTTTTTCCTAAAGATGTCCTTGAGCAAGTAAAACATATAAAACCTGCCAACATAGAAAATCGCGAAGATTGGCGGCAATTGCCACTTGTTACAATTGATCCACCAGATGCAAAAGACCATGATGATGCAGTTTATGCAACAAAGGATAAAGACCCAACCAACCGTGGTGGTTGGATTGTTGTTATCGCAATTGCAGATGTTTCTTACTATATCAAAGCAGGAAGCGCTTTAGATAAAGAAGCATTAAAACGGGGAAATTCTATTTATTTTCCTGATCACGTTGTGCCAATGCTTCCAGAAAAAATTTCTAATAATTTATGTTCTCTGCGTGAAGGAAAAGAGAGACCAGCTTTAGCTGTTCGTATGATTTTTGATGCAAACGGTAATAAATTAAAACATAGTTTTCATCGAATTATGATGCGTGTAAGAGCCAAACTCTCTTATCAAGAAGTACAATTAGCAATTGAGGGAAATATAAATGAAAAAAGTGCTTCTCTTATCGAGAGTGTCTTGCAACCATTATGGCAAGCTTATGAGTGTCTAAAAATTGCGCGTAATCGTAGACAACCACTAGAATTAGAAACAGCAGAAAAAAAGATTATTCTTGATCAAAATGGATGCATCAAAGACGTTGTGAATGAATCACATCTAGAATCACATCGTTTGATTGAAGAATTTATGGTACAAGCAAATATTTCTGCTTGTGAAACATTGAAAGAACATCATCAGCCTCTTATTTATCGTATCCATGATAAGCCCTCTCCTGCAAAGCAAGAAATACTGCGAAATTTTCTTCAAAGTTTGGGAATATCCCTTTCTCGAGGCGCAGAGCTTACATCAGCACGCCTTAATAGCATTTTAGCAAAAGTCATGAATACCGAACAACAAGAATTGGTCAATCAGGTAATTTTGCGTACACAATCTCAAGCTGAATATAACCCTAAAAATATAGGCCATTTTGGTTTGAACTTACATAACTATACACATTTCACATCTCCGATCCGTCGCTATGCTGATCTTATTATTCATCGAGCACTCATTAAAACCTTAAAACTAGGAAATGATCAATTAACAGACATACAGGAACAAAATCTTACAGAAATTGCTACACAAATTTCTTTATGTGAGCGCCGTGCAATGATGGCTGAAAGAGAAACAATTGATAGGCTTGTCGCACACTATTTAATGAACAAAATCGGCCGTATTTTTACAGGCCGTGTTTCTGGTGTTACAAAAGCGGGTCTTTTTATCTCACTTGATAAACTTAATACAGATGGTTTTGTGCCTATTTCTACACTTAAAAATGATTATTATTATTTCGATGAAATACAACATATTCTCCTCGGAAAACGTAGTCATAAAGGTTATCAACTAAGTGATAGAGTAGAGGTAAAACTTGTAACAGTGCAGCCTTTTGCTGGTGCTTTATGCTTTGATCTCTTAACAGAACCTCGTCCAATAACCTTTTCATCCACCTCCTATCATAAAAGAAAATTTATAATGAAAAAACGAAAAAATGCTTTTTATGGAAAAAGAAAAATGAACTAAAAATCTCAAAAACTTATGAGATAAATCAAATCGTTATCTTACTCTCCTTAAATTAGATATTAATGATAAGAGTAAAAGATAACGATAATTGTAAAATAAAAAATGATCTACAATATGCTGTAATTGTATTATTTTGTATTTATATAATTAACTTTTTTAGCATATAAAGCCGTGTTTTTTTGACCAATAACAAACGCATAAAAAATCTGAAAGCACTCTTTATATGAAATGAATTAGAAAATCTACAAAGGATAGGTTGAACAGATTTTTATTTTTTTCATTCCAAATCAACTTTTCATTAGTTGAATGAACAAAAACAGAATTAAGCCATCCTTATGATAAAAAAGTTTTGATCCCTCAAAATCATTTTTTGCGTGCCATCATTGCAGCTATCGCGACTATTGGTACCGTTGGAATAGCATTGGGAATAGGAACATAATTTGTTTCACTTCTTATGACCGAGAAAGGTATTTCAAATAGTGCCATTGGCTATAGTGGAACAGTTGGTAGAATTTCTGCGGTTATTGCAGCCATCTTAACTGCTCGAATCATCTTATAATCAGATGTTTTTCAAACAATATTGCTTTTGATGACCATAGGGTATTTGAGCTTTCCAGGACTTTATTCTTTTGAACCAATGTGGTTTTGGTTCATTTTAAGATTTGTATTACATTTTACTATGACAGTTATATTTATCCTATCGGAGTTTTTGATTAACAATTGTGCATCACCTAAAAAACGCGGTTTGTTACTTTCTATTTATGCCATTACAACTAGGATTAGGATTTGCACCTATCCAAATTCTCGTGGCTTGGAAATTAAGTCCAGAATTTAAAAAAGCCAACATACTTTATTTTTTCCCTATCTTTTCCATATTCTAAGCTCAATGATGGCAGTACTTATTATAATACTGTCCAAATAGGAGAATTACTCCTTATAACACCCTTTAGTCTATCCATCGAGTATAATGAGAGTGTAGTTGCACACTTTATGGCAACTCTTGCACTTGGTAATATTTTTATCTTAATCCCTATTAGCGTTATAAGTAATTATGCAAAAGACCAACGTTATCCCTTTATGGTCTGTGCTATCTTAGGTTTTATTGAAACTTTTATGATACCCTGGATGATAAAATAACTAATGGCTTTTGATTTCTTTCTCCTTAGAGGCGTATCTGTGAGTTTTTACACAATCAGGCTTGCACACCTAGGTGCTCGTCTCAAAGGACACGAACTCTCTGCTGCTAATTCTGTTTTTATCTTTTGTTATGGAATTGGTATGCTCATTTGGTCAACCATTATCGGACAATACATGGGTATCTTTAAACCATTTGATTTTTCAGCAGCAATGGATTGTTTTTTTGGCTTATATATTATTTTGGTGTTTGTACAACTAATGAGAAATTAATCAGCTCTTGACTTTTTTTAGAACATCCGTAGTGTTGCTGCAAAGTATGATTACATCAGAAATAAATTTTCATAACAATATGATATAATTTTCAGTATGAATAGGACTCTTAAATTATGGCTAAGGCAGCAACCATTAAGATCAAGCTTTTGTCAACTGCGGATACTGGTTTTTTCTATGTGACAAAGAAAAATAGCCGTACGATGACAGACAAAATGAGCAAACGTAAGTATGACCCAATTATAAAAAAACACGTCGAATTTAAAGAAACAAAAATTAAATAAAATAGGTTATACCGTTTAACTGGTAGATTCTGTAGCAGAAGATAAATGCAGTTTTATTGCTTCTTCAGAATTATTTTATGGGATTTTTTTAGCTAAAGAAAATAGTATCTCTGTAATTTGTATGCTTTTACAGACATGGGGTGGTTAGTTCATTTTTTAGTTTCCTATCTGCATCGTAAGGATTAAAATAACAGGATGTTTGGTTTATCTTGGTATGTAACAAAACACAAGATGCATCAAACGTAACGAAGTTTTTTCCTTGGAATGAGACAATATTTTTATCAAAATAATGAAAGTCTTTTGTAAAAATTATAGGAGATTATTACTAAAGCAAATGCATTATAGCGGTAGTTTTTTTATTTCATGAAAAAGAAGTTTTCTCATTTTAATTTAAGAATCTTTAAGTTAAAAATCATCAATTTTAGTATTCTTGTCGCAGCTACCATTCTCATCGCTACAACGGTTTATTTTAATAAGAATTATCCTCCCCCTCAAAAGGAAACTTTTGTTTCTAAAACCTCTATCGAGGGGAATGCACTGGTCGTTGATGGCGATTCAATCATGATTTCTTCTGTCATGATCCGTCTTCTAGGGATTGATGCTCCTGAGCTCCACCAATTTTGTGGTAAAAAGCAAGCGCGTTATCCATGCGGACTTGAGGCAAAAAAATATTTAGAACGACTCATAGCAAACCAACCAGTTACATGTCATTGGTACAAAAAAGACAAATATCGCCGTATTCTTGCGACATGTGAAACAAAACAAGTCAGCAATATCAACGCATCGCTTGTGCGTAATGGTTGGGCCGTAAGTTACTATGATTACCTTGAAGAAGAACAAGAAGCCAGAAAGAAAAAAGAAGGAATATGGCAATCAAATTTTCAACGACCGAAAGAATGGCGAAGAACACATTCTCAAACAGAATAAGAAAAATATTCTTTTTCTGAAACACATTTTTTAATCTCCTATTTGCCAATGAAGCAACCACCCTGTAGCCAGATTACCGAACTTGAAAAAAATTTATTCCTGTTGTATTTGTATCCAACAGCCACATTATCTTCCTCCACTTCCTCATGAGCCAAGACCCGTAATTTATTTATCCAATACAGCTTTAATTGCAATCGCAGGTCAAGCACCAGGGTTGCGTGTCTATGAAACTTCTATCCATTTTAATGATCGCTCTGGTAAAATATTGCGTAATTGACTCGATGTTACGAAAGAAAAACTTTATAATAAATCCCTCTTTACTATTGTTTCTATGAGATTTTGTTTTCCAAGCTATGACAAAAATAAATCTGATTTACCACCAGACGTGAGTGTCGTGAAATATAGCATGAGAAAATATTTCAAGCGATGCCACAAACAAAGCTCGTTCTTGCTATTGGAAGTTATGCACAAAAATGGCATATTGCAGAGTTAAAGCATAAAATTGTTTTAGAAACCGTCCATGATTGGAGAAATATTCTTTTCATATGCCAACCTCGGGGTTATAATGTCATGCCTTTGCCTCATCCCTCATGGCGAAACACTTCTTGGTTACAAAAAAATCCATGGTTTAATGATGAGCTTGTTGTGTGTCTGCGTAGTTTAATACGTGAATTTTTATAAACTGAATATTGAGAAAAAACATGGATCGTCTTGACAGAAAAATTCTACATCTTTTGCAAGAAAATGCAACACTCTCTGTTGCTGATATTGCAAAAAGAGTTGGACTTTCAACCACTCCTTGCTGGCGCAGGATTCAAAGACTTGAAGAGGATGGCGTTATTCAGCGTCGTGTCGCTGTTCTTTCTCCAGAAAAAGTAAATGCACACGTTACTGTTTTTGTTTCCATTCGTACAAACACACATAGCCATGAATGGTTTAAGCGTTTTGCAAAAATTGTGCGAGAATTTCGTGAAGTCATTGAATTTTATCGCATGAGTGGAGATATTGACTATTTATTGCGTGTTGTTATTCCCGATATTGAATCCTATGATCTTTTTTATAAGAAATTAATTTCTAAAATTGACATTCATGACGTCTCATCTTCTTTTGCAATGGAACAGATTAAATATACAACAGAACTTCCACTCAACTATATAAAATTGCAAGAAAAAACCAGCGAACAAAGTTCTTAAAAGCTTTTTTAAATATGCTGTTATTCTTTAGGCGATCAAATCTTCTTGTTCAAAATCCGCCATTTTTGTATGCATCAAAATAGCAGCCTTGACAATACCAGCTGCCATGGCTGCACCCGTTCCCTCACCAAGACGCATCCTTAGATCTAAAAGCGGTTCTTTTCCAATCTTTTTTAAAAGTTTACGATGTGCTGACTCAGAAGAAACATGTCCAACAAGAGTATGATCAAGAGCTCTTGGATGCATTTTATAAAGTACCGCTGCTGCTGCTGTTGCCACAAAACCATCTAAAATAACCGGAACTTTTTCCATTCTCGCTGCTAAAATAGCCCCAACCATAGCTGCAATTTCACGCCCTCCTAGGCGACGCATAATTTCAAAAGGATCATTAAAATGATCCTTGTGTAAAGAAACCGCTGTCTTGATCACCGCTATTTTACGCTGATAAAATTTTCCCTCGGATCCCATACCATTTCCTGTCCATTCCTCAACCTCTCCACCAAACAAAGCTAAACACAAAGCTGAAGCTATTGTTGTGTTTCCAATACCCATTTCACCTATACACAGGAGATCTGTTCCACCAGCAATGGATTCCATTCCAAATGCCATTGTAGCAGCTGCACTACGCTCGTCCATTGCTGCATCTTTGGTAATATTCATCGTGGGATATTCCAGTGCTAAATCAAATATTTTCAATCCAAGATCATAAGCTATACAAATTTGATTAATAGCAGCACCACCAGAAGCAAAATTTTGGACCATCTTCTGCGTCATAGATTGCGGAAATGGTGTAACATTTTCCTCTGTAACGCCATGATTACCAGAAAAAATAGCAACTAAAGGTCGTTTTACGATAGGCTTTTCCGTTCCTCTCCAGCCCGCATACCAAACCGCAATCTCTCCTAGTTTCCCTAGAGATCCTTCAACTTTCGTTAATTTTTCTTGCCTTTTTTTTGCCAAAGTTATAGAAAACGCATCAGCAATAGGTAAATTTGTGAGTAAAGCACGAAAATCATCAAATGGACTAACGGACATGAAGATACCTTTTTAAATCTACAATGTTTAATGAGAATCTCGTCATATATACAGGATATGAATAATTTGTTGTATTTTTCAAAGCAGCGTTTTAAGAACGTCAAATATTATTAATAAAATTATTTTTGTACTATATTTTCTAACAGAATGACCGTTTTACTAATTTATATATTATAAATATTATCAATATGTTATCATATATTTTTATATTATAATTTTAATCTATTTCCACATTGAGTAGCATTGATCCGCACACTGTTTAACATGTGGTATTAACATCCTCTCCATAATAAAAGTGATAGCTTTCTGAAATTCACGAATCTGGATTCGTCCAAAATCTTCTTAAAGAAGTAAAGCTTTAGAGAATCTAAGCTTTAACATATATTAATCTCTAAATTGCTGTTAAATGATGGCAGAAAAAGCTTCTTTCAAAACATGCACGCCCGCATCTGTTTTTATTGCATCATTTGATAATATTTGTCGCCATCGACGTGCTCCATCCCGACCATGAAATAAACCAATCATATGACGCGTCACATGAGAAAGCCGCCCTCCTAATGCAATATGTCGATCAGCATACTCACACATGGCCTCAATAAGATCCCTATCACCAAGATTATTCTGCGGTTCACCATATATTTCAAAATCAATATATTTTAACAAAGTTGGATCATGATAAACTTGTCGACCAACCATGGTAGCATCACACAAAGCCAAATGCTCTTTAATCTCATAAATCGATTTGATTCCACCATTTATCCCAATGAATTTATTATGATATTTACGTTTTAATTTATAAACTCTTTCATAACTAAGTGGAGGAATATTGCGATTTTCTTTCGGGCTTAATCCTTGTAACCATGCTTTGCGTGCATGTACCCAGAGTGCATCACACCCAGCATTCCAAACTTTATCAGCTAAAAGATCTAAAGCTAATTCTTCATTTTGCTCGTCCACACCAACACGACATTTAACAGTGACAGGTACGCTAACCACTTTTTTCATCTCTTCTACAGCACTTGCCACAATATCAGGATGCAACATCAAACAAGCACCAAATACACCCGATTGAACACGATTTGATGGGCAACCAACATTGAGATTTATTTCATCATAACCAAATTCTTCAGCAATTTGCGCAGCCTCTGCCAATTTTTTTGGATCTGCTCCCCCTAGTTGCAATGCAATTGGATGTTCTTTATCGTTCAAAGCTAATATTTGTCTGCGAACACCATGGATTACAGCATCGGCTACAATCATTTCAGTATAAAGGAGTGCTTTTTTCGTTAAAAGACGATAAAAAAATCTGCAATGCCGATCTGTCCAGTCTAACATTGGTGCTACTGCAAATTTTACTGATGATGGAGGATCATAAAATATCATAAGAAAATTGCTCTCTTAGCTCTATTAAGTGTTTCCCATTCATACATACAAAGCCTCCACTTTTTTCTCACTACGCAGAAAGTTTTATTCTTTTTATTGTCACTTAAAAATGTAGAAATAAACTCTCTATTCCCATTATCTTTTTCAATTAATCTAAAATTAAACCAACACCAATTGAAAAAAAATACAATAACCATTCATAACGGAATAATTTCTTGAACCATGGTCATGCAATTGGTGCTATAAGATGTGAAAGTTATAACATCAAAAAAATCCTTTGAACGGTTCTTCTTGCCACTCATATTACCCTTCTGAAAGCTATAGCTGCACTATCCAGCATAGTATCTAAGATATTTTGAATTTGATAAAGAACAAACAAAAACATTACAAAGCTCGTGTCATTATAACGAATTTTTGTTCAATATTCTTTAATTTATTGCGCGAATAGATACTAAAGTACTACTTTGGATTTCTGTGATCATAAATTCTTTTCACTCTCTTTTTGGTTTTCCATGTAATCAGAAAGCATACTGATTTCTTTCTCATTAAACAAAAGCCCAAGTTTTGAACGACGCCATAATACGTCTTCACATGTTTTAGCCCATTCCTTTTCTATTAACCATTTGACTTCTATTTCGTAGAGTCCATGTCCAAAATTTTTTCCTTTATCTGCTTTACCATTTGCAAATATCAATAGTGCCTCAGAACCATAAGACCGCGCAAGTCTGCGGTATGTAAAAGAATCTAAATCTGGAATCAAAAGAGCAATCTTATTTTCAATTGCATTTAGCCTATTATATGGAAAATCACCCCCAGGAAGCGTTGAATTTTCTGTCCAGGGTTCTCCCTTTGTCCCAAGCGCTTTTTCAACAAATGTCATTGCGTCTTCTGCCAATTTTCGATAGGTTGTAATCTTACCACCGTAAAGATTAAGCATCCTTGGCACATCTTCTGATCCAATTTCTTTTAGAACGTAGTCACGTGTGGTTTCCTGTGCTTTTGACGTCCCATCATCATAGAGCGGACGAACTCCAGAATAAGACCAGACAATATTTTCACGCAATACGGGTTGTATGAAATATTCACTCGCTGCTGTACAGATATAGTCAATTTCTGCATCTGTAATATGAACATGAGCAGGGTCACCTTGATAATCACAATCTGTTGTTCCAAGCAATGTAAAATCTTCTTGATAGGGAATAGAAAATATAATACGACCATCACCGTTTTGGAAAATATAAGCACGGTTATGAGCATAGAGCTTGGGAATTAGAATATGAGAACCTTTAACAAGCCGTAGTGGTGGATTATCTTTACAGTCCAACACGTTTGCCAAAATATTCTTAATCCAAGGACCCGTCATATTCGCAATATAAGAAGCCATGACGTAATATTCTTTACCGTTTAATTTATTTCGAAGCATTATAAGCCATTTTTTTTCTTCTCTTTTTAAAGAGAGAACTTCTGTTCGTACTTTTATATCGGCACCGTACTTTTCTGCATCACGAGCATTAGCAATGACCAAACGCGCATCATCTACTGTTGCATCAGAATATTCAAAACCTTTCTGATATTCTTCCTTAAGTATAGAGCAAAAATTCTTTGAAAAATTAATTGTTTTACTGCGCCACAGTTTTTGATTCCAGTTTCCTAGATGATCATACATAAAAAGTCCAAGACGCAATATCCAAGCAGGACGCAACTCTTTATGATAAGGGAGAAGAAAACGTAAAGGACGCACAATATGAGGAGCCATACGCCAAATGATCTCGCGTTCTTTTAATGCTTCACGAACCAACTTGAACTCATAGTGTTCAAGATAACGAAGACCGCCATGAATAAGTTTTGTTGATGCACTTGATGTCCCCGAGGCAAGATCATTCATCTCCGCCAATCCCACTTTAAACCCGCGTCCAGATGCATCCCTCGCCAACCCGCACCCGTTTATTCCTCCACCAATGATAAACAAATCATAATGCGTTGTGGTTTTCATAATTTTACTTTTCATCATTTGATTTAATTTGTTCTAATGTGCTCAATAAAGCAACAGTAAAAAATCAATAAAAATGCTCTTAATTGGATTATCAACGTGCTTTTTTCCACAATAAAAAACATGCATCAAAAGAGCTTTGATATCATCACAGATGCAACCAACGTTTGATAAAAAAGAAGAAAATTTAGCTATTAAAGAAAATGCTCATAGCAAAGCATGTATTATGTAAACCCTTCCGAGAGAAAAAAATTGATGTTTTCCCTGTAACATACTAGATGTATACTGCGGCTAAGTGCTTTATTGTACATAAGCAATAGTTTTCATATCGTTTACTCAACTTTACAATAGAAATATGAAGGCATACAAATGATTCAGCAGTCTCAATACTTAAAAACAATGCTTATTGCGAAATTTTTAGCAACAGTTACGTTGAGTATTTTAACCTTTTCGTCTTCTTTATCAAATGCAACCTCAAGTGATAAAATAGCAAATTATTTGAATTCAGAAAACCTTAAAACGCAACTTCTGGAAGATCCTACTTTTTTATCTAAGCTTAAAGAAAAGCTTACACCAAGCGTTGATGAAAACGATATTCAAAACATTGTAAGAAACTATTTGCTCACTAATCCGGAAATCATGATCGAAATGCAGCTTATACTTCAAGAAAAGCTAGAAAAGCAAAGCGAAGAAAAAGCTCAAAAACAAGCTTCAATCATCAATCTGTTGAAAAAGGAAATTTTCCAATCCCCTTATGATGCTGTTTTAGGAAGTCCAAATGGTAAAAGAGTCCTTGTTTATTTTTTTGATTACAATTGCGGATATTGTAAGACATCTTATTCACACATAGAAAACTTAATAAAAGAATACCCAGACCTACGGATTATTATCAAAGAGTTACCAGTTTTGGGACCTGATTCTGTGGCAGCACATAGTGTTGCTTATGCTTTTCGAAAACAATTTCCAGAGAAATATCCTCAGTTTCATAGAGCGCTTTTAACCAATAAAAGCCGCGTCAATGAGGCTAAAGCTATTAAAATAGCAGTTTCATTAGGAGCAGATGAAAAAAAACTACGCAATGCAATAAGAGATTCTAATCTTCGAAATTCCTTTAAAGAAAATATTCAAATTGCCTCTGCACTGAATATTACAGGAACGCCTTCTTATATTATTGGTGATAAAGTGCTTATCGGAGCCGTAAGCCAAGATATTTTAAAAAAATCCATAGAAAATACACAGTAAATATCTTTTTTTATCTCATACACTTAAAAAAATACCGTCAATGGAATGATTTTATGCTTTCTCTTTTTTGGTAACAGGCTTATAAGTGCGACTTTATACAGCAGATACTGGTTTAAAATTGCAGACCATAATCTAAAAAAGTAGATAGCTTTTAATAGAAGCCTCAAAAAAGGTCATCCGTAGTCTAAAGATATTCGATCATAAGAAATAAATAGTGACGATCTTCATTGATCAAGGAGTGAAAAATAAAATGTCAACAAAAAAAATGGACGTGGAAAAACATACCGCAATTGATACAAAAATTATCCGTGACCTTGCTGAGATTTTAAATGATACAAATTTAACGAATATTGAACTTGAACAAGGTGGACTTCGTATTTGTGTGTCACGTCAAAACACCTCAGCCACTCCTGAACAGACAATTTATGCTCCCGTTCCTGCCCCTGCTGTTACTGTAACTTCTCCTCCTGCCTCCACAATTGAAACTCCTATACAAGAGGATAAATCAAAAAATGCAATAACATCTCCCATGGTTGGGACAGCTTATCTTGCACCTTCACCAGGCGCACAACCTTTTGTAGAAATAGGGCAAAATGTTTCTGAAGGACAAACGTTACTTATCATTGAAGCGATGAAAACGATGAATCAGATTCCATCAACACGCTCAGGTACAGTGACTGCTATTTTTGTTAAAGATAGCCAACCCGTTGAGTTTGGCGAACCACTTATTGTTGTTGAATAAAGCGAGGAGCAACTATGATTCGAAAAATCCTCATTGCTAATCGGGGAGAAATTGCTCTTCGCGTGCTACGAGCCTGCAAAGAACTTGGAATAAAAACCGTAGCCGTCCACTCCACTGCTGACGCTGATGCAATGCATGTTCGTCTTGCTGATGAAAGTGTTTGTATTGGCCCCCCCCCAGCGCGCGATTCTTATTTAAGTATTCAGCAAATTATCGCTGCGTGCGAAATTACGGGAGCTGATGCTGTTCATCCAGGCTATGGCTTTCTTTCTGAGAATGCAAAATTTGCAGATGTTCTAGAAGCCCATGACATCACATTTATCGGTCCAACAGCTGCACATATTAGAATCATGGGAGATAAAATAGAAGCAAAGAAAACCGCTAAAAAACTTGGAATTCCTGTAGTCCCTGGTTCAGACGGCGCTATTACTGAAGAAGTTGAAGCTCTGCGTACTGCTCGTGAAATTGGTTATCCACTTATTATTAAAGCTTCTGCCGGTGGTGGTGGACGTGGTATGAAAGTTGTCCATTCTGAACAAGATTTTGCTATAGCTCTCAAAACAACCCGTTCAGAAGCGGCAGTAGCTTTTGGTGATGATGCAGTTTATATCGAAAAATATCTAGAAAATCCCCGTCATATTGAAATTCAAATTATAGGTGATGGAGCGGGAAACGCTGTTCATTTAGGAGAACGCGATTGTTCACTTCAACGGCGTCATCAAAAAATATGGGAAGAAGCTACGTCACCTGCACTTAATGAAACTGAACGGAAAAAAATTGGTGCCATTGTGGCAGATGCTTGTGCACAACTTGGATATCGTGGAGCAGGTACTATTGAGTTTCTTTATGAAAATGGCGAATTCTACTTTATTGAGATGAATACGCGTTTACAAGTCGAGCATCCTGTAACTGAAGCGATTACAGGCATAGATTTAGTTCATGAACAAATTCATATTGCATCAGGCTGCAAACTTTCAGTTACACAAGATGATATTTGCTTTTCTGGTCATGCTATTGAATGTCGTATTAATGCGGAAGATCCGATTAATTTTACACCATCACCGGGAACCATTACACACTTTCATACACCTGGAGGTTTAGGAATTCGCGTTGATTCAGGTGCTTATTCAGGTTATCGCATCCCTCCTTATTATGACAGCATGATTGGAAAACTCATTGTTCATGGACGCACGCGTTTAGAATGCATGATGCGTTTACGACGCGCTTTAGATGAATTTGTGGTTGATGGAATCAAAACGACATTGCCTCTTTTCCGTGATCTCATTAACAATGAAGATGTTGCAGATGGTAATTATAATATTCACTGGCTAGAAAAATATCTTTCTAACAAATAAACTTTTTTAGATTCATGATTTGATAACAAAATGGTGAGTGCTCATCAACGCTTCTACAAAGTGGCAACATGGGAGTAATATCTAAAATTGCTATAAACGATAGTAAGAAAACAAAGAGTCTGGTTATTTTATAATTTATGATATAAATTTCTACAAATATCCACCAAAATTGGTAATTTTCTATTTTCCTTTTTGTAAAGTTTGTGCTACCTCCTACGTGTTTATGCCCTTATAGCTCAGTTGGTAGAGCACCTGATTTGTAATCAGGGGGTCGGGAGTTCGAGTCTCTCTGGGGGCACCATTTTATGTATTCAATATATTGAAATATATAGATTTTTTCTTTAAAGAGCTGTTTTTAGACCACCTTTTAGACCACCTTATACAGTTTATATAATTTTACCTAATTTGTTCTTATTTGCTCCTTATTTTTCTTTGGAGTGAATGCTAAAATCTCTTTTTTTCTCCACCTCACTGCTCTACCTAATTTATAGGGTTCAGGAAACAACCCTTGAAGCACCCAATTGCGAATCGTTGTTGTGGATACACTAAAAAGCTGTGCACACTCACGTGTCGTTACATATCTATCTCCATCATCAAATATCATCTCATTACCTTTCTATTTTTTATATTAATTAAATGGGCGGGGATGCTTGGAGGAGAGAGCACCCCCATAACTTTAAGCAGCTTTTGCTAATATCTTTTCTGTTTCTTGTTCTATCTCTACTAAAAAGGCTTCGACAGCTTTATTGATATATGCGATCTGTTTTTCATCACGGTGTACGCGTTTTGCTTTGATCCGTAAGGGCGCCGATTGGCCAGTAAAGCGTGGATCATAACTCACAAAATCACACCATTGACGTCCTGTACAAGCCATTTGGAATTGCATTTGTGCGAGATATTCAGGCTTGATCTGGTTATCGAGAAAAAAGCGTATATGCGTTTTTGATCTTGGACATTTGACCTCTATTAATCCATGATCCCCAATCAGACCATCAGGGCTTGCACCGGCCATCTCCATTGTGGGGTGTTGGATAAAACCGCACTTTGTAACATGAGTATCATAAATGAACTCATATTCTTTGATTGCATCCTCTTCATGGTCAATACCCCATCGCATGTCTTCAGTTTCATAATGGGGGCTTATTTCCTCTGTTAAGCGCTCTGTGATGAGTGTGATTTTGTAGTCATCATATTTGCTTGTCGGCAAACCTTTTGCTGTCTTACTGAGTACGTTGTAAATATTAGAAGCAGTGATTTTTCCCAACCGCACTTGAAACCACTCTGCTGTTCTTTGTTCCATCTCACACCGCCGTTTGTTGTTTTTGTTGTCTTGGTGCAGATTCAATATCTTGAATATGTATGCATTCGGCATCTTGTATAAGAAGATCGGTTTGCTCTTGTGGTTGCAAGGATTGTTGTGCGGCAGCCATTTGCATGCATTGCTTTTTCTTCAACCCCTCTAAAGCCATTTGTGCTTTCTCATAAGAGAGATCGATGAGGCTTTGTCCTTTTACAAAAGAGAGTACTTTTGCTTCATCTGTCTGTGTTTGTTCCATGAGTTTTTTGATTTGTACAAGCATTTCATGAGAAATTGGTTGCTCTTGTGTGTTGTTGTTTCCTTCATTAATCCGCACAGCTTCATCTTCTTCATAGATTCCAGAAAATCCGAAGGCATACCGTGCACATTGTATGGTTGCCTTATGGCGCAACATGCGAGCAGGGTATTTCTGCCAAGGATCTGTTTTTTGTTTGCATTCGTTGAGATATTCAGTGACTTCAATGGGGTCTTTAATCTCTTTCAAGCGTATGGCACATTTGATAGCAATGAGATTGCCGTTATTGTCGAGTTGATCTTGAAAGGTCATGCCGTCAAATTTAGGATTTGACTTTATGATCTTGATCCATCCATCAATAGAGACAACAGGGATGATGCCGCCGCCTCGTTTAGGAAGAGCATAAATCTCTTTAGTGAGTGGATTGAGGCCATAAGTATTAGCTACCGAAATAAAAGCAGCAAATTCTTCATCAGAGAAGTTATGGCTGATACAGGTTTTGATGATAGTCTTTCGAAATTCTTGTTCTGAGAAGCCATATTTTTGCGATATAAGGGCTAAAGGAGAATTTGTCATTTTGGTTTCCTTTATTTACGCATCACTCACCCGTGGCGTGAATCACGCTTTTGTTAAAAATGGTTGTTTGTGCTGTTAGAAGTTGGTCTTTTGAGACCGTGCTCACTTATCAGTGAGTTCGTATTTCTTTTCCATAGTTTTTCTCCTTTGTTAATGCATGCTTTGTCTTTTAAGTTCTTGAGACAGCACACCAATTCCTTTTGCTGTGATTTTTGCGCAAGGAATGAATTTTTCTATTCCACTTGCGGTTTGAAGTGTGATGGTTGGACAATCCATAAGTTTCTTTTGGATTTTGTCTTGGTACGGTAGCAAATTTCCACCTACTGATCGTCTGTAAACCCAACCTTTTTGCTGTAAGAATTGAATGAACTGTTTTGGTTGCATCTCGAGTATTTTAGCGGCTTCTGTAAGACCAAAGAGTCCATCATGGCGTTGTAAGCTTTCAAGAGCCATTGCTTTTGGCTTTAAATCTTCAATGATGGTGTCTTTTTGATCTATTTGCCCTTGTAGGTAATTCAAAAAGCCAATCATAGCTTTTGGACTTGAGTAATCGATTTGTGGAACCGCCACCTGCTTTTCTAATTCTTGCCAACGATCAATTATTTTTGCACGTAAAGTAGTGCTATAACCAGAAACAAGAATTAAGCATTCACGCTTGGGGAGATGATAGCAATTTTGAGGCTTGCCTTGTTTGTCTAAATAGGTGCCCTCAAATTTGAGGAGACCCCCTTCAGAGTATAATTCCCCTAACATTTGCTTAATGTCGCGTCTTACATTGTCATGTCTTTTACCGCATAACTCTGCAATCTCACGGCTAGACATAGTTTGAACCGTTTGGTTATTAAAATCGTTTTCTGCTGTTGTCATAAGATTATGCATGATGAACTCCTTTCAAGAAGCTCGTATTTTTTTCAGATGTTCTAATAAAGTCTTGCATCATCACTGCCTTAATTAACCAAAACACAAGGTTTGATATAATGCTGTGTTTTTGCTTCTGTGGTATTTTGTTTTGGCAATTTTCTTTGCTGCGTAAATTGTGAAGTGATGATTATCTATTTCATCTGTTTTTATTTCAGATTTTGGACAAATCTTTTTTCTGTTCCATTCTTCTTTTGTAAAAACAAAATCCACCCCCTCTTTCAGATCAAACTTTTCAACACAATCATTAAACCAAGTGGAAAAATCTTGTTTCAAATGTAAACGCCTATGCATTACATGGGCATTGACCATTGGGATGTAACCGGTTTTATCCTCTCCCTCGTTTTTGGGTGTGATGTATCGTTCAGTCTCTTTACTTTTGGCATGACTGTTCATAGATTTGTTCTCGTTAATGACTGATGGAGAAAGGGGGCGCTTTTTCAAACGCCCTTAGAAATTTTAAAGCACATCACAAGGACGCAATCGGTGCTGCTGTTCATAGGTACCAAACATTTTGTCTTTATATTTCTGCTGTTTTATATCGTCTAAAAAAAAGCCGTATGCTGCGCTGTGTTTAATAAAGTCATGAGGTATGATGTCGTCAAAACACTGTTGTTCACGTTCTTTAAGGTAAAAATCGGCAATATCTTCAGAGATATCTTCACAACGGTTCATAGCTGGTTCAATGCGAAAGATTTGGACAGCGTTATCAGCTTCGTCAATAAAGTCGATAATGTCATTTTCTTCGTAAAATGGCCCAGACTGAGCGAGATTTTGTACCTCATTTTCACATATGACTAAGAGAATTTCATCTGAATTTATAAAAATTGGTTTTCCCATAATTTCCCCTCCATTACGATTCTTGGCAATTAATTCTGTTTAGTTTATGGAATATATATTTCATTTTTAATGAAAAATGTCAATAATAAATTTCATAAAATATGAAATATTTTGCATATGGAGGCTAACAGTGGATGAAGAAATGCTAAAAAAACTTTGGAATTATGGGGATAAAAAGGTGATAGCTGCTATTATTTTTTGTCTGATTGGCCAGAATTCTGAAGAATCGTTAAAACAGCTTGCTGAACTTCAGGCTTTGCTTGATAAAAAAGACTAACAAATTGTCCAGACCCCTCTATTAAAAAGGGTGGTACCTCGCCAATAAAATTAATAATTTTTATTAATTCATCTGCCTTTATCGAGCGGTTTGTGCCTGAGTTATTTAATATGCTGGTAAGAGTGGAAGGCAATATACCTAAATGCTTAGCCAGCATTTTTTTGCTGCCGTGTCCTTTTTTTACTAATTGCTCATTAAGCCATAATCTTAACTGTTCACGTTCCATATAATTAAATTCTTTCAGGTTGAGTGAAAAATCAATTCAATAAATTCTGAATTTTTACTATTGATAAAGTTCATAATTTATGAAATTATACTGTTATGAAACAAGAGCCTGCATATACGCTTATAAAATATTTAGGAGGAGTCACAAAGGTTGCACGCATTTTACGTAAATGTAAAGGCGCTGTTTATCGTATAACCTACTCCAAGAAAAAAGGCGGTGCCGGTGGGTTGTTTCCTTCAACTTATCAGGCACAACTGCTTACTTATGCTCAACGGCATAACATTGACCTGCGTCCTGAGGATTTCTTTTATCCTGAGCGTTTGCGAGCTTTGATGGAAATAGGAAAGTTACCTCCAACGACCTCTTTTGTCAACGATTTCTCTGTTTGCATGAAGCCGGGCAAGCGAAGTGAAATGATGCAGTCTCAACATGAGGAAAAGTAAGTGAAGTTTATTACGTTTAGCTCCATGAAGTTAGAATATTAGTTATGACGAAAGAAACCAAGATAAATAGGTGAGTTAATCCACTTTTGTAGAAATACCGAAAGCATAATTTTTTCAAGACAGCTAATCACAACACGCTCTGTCATAGCGTCCATGTAAATATGTAACATCCTTAGGGGGGATTATGAGTTTTTCACAAACTATTTTTTGCCTTGATCTAGGCACTAAGACGGGCTGGGCGCTTTGTGGTGTGGATGGTCGTATAACAAGCGATACAGAACATTTTCCCACACGCCGTTTTGAAGGTGGGGGAATGCGTTATTTGCGGTTTAAGCAGTGGCTTTCAGAAATCACGATGGCAGCAGGTCAAATTGATGCGGTGTATTTTGAAGAGGTAAGGCGTCATATGGGTACGGATGCTGCCCATGTTTATGGGGGCTTTCTAGCGACATTAACAGCGTGGTGTGAACACCACCAGATACCGTATGAAGGCATTCCTGTTGGCACAATTAAAAAAGCAACGACAGGAAAAGGCAACGCCTCAAAAGAAGAAATGATTAAGGCGATGTGTGACAAAGGGCACGCACCGCAAGACGATAATGAAGCAGATGCTTTGGCAATTTTATATTTAATGAAAGAAGGGGGTATGCATGTCCAGTAAAATACCATGGACGAGACTTAATACAGACCAGTGGCTATTTAAACTCTCTGATTTACCACCTATGGAAGTCAATGTTTATGTGAAGTTGCGAATAAGAATGTTACACACGCGTGAACCTCTTTTGAATGATTCAGGAATATTATCTCATTTTACTTGTTGTTCAGTAAAAAGATTTCAAAAGGCATTAGATTATTTATTTAGATCTGGACACATCATTTGTTTAGAAGATGGTCGTTTGTGGAGTTCAGATGTTGAGGAAGAACTCAATAACTCAAACGAAAATTTAAATAAATTTTCAGAGAGAGCACAGAAGGCAGCGCAAGTAAAATGGGCAAAACATCATAAAGCAAAAACAATCAGTGATGATCAAGATGCTAAGCATGATGCTTGCGGTATGCTTGATGATACTAAGCATGATGCTTACGGTATGCTTAATGATGCTAAGCATGATGCTTACGGTATTAAGCATGATGGTGAACAAAAAGAAAAGAAAAGATCCCCCCACACCCCCCTAAAAGAAAATAAAAATATAAATAAAAATAAAAAAACTAACACTATCGTGTTAGCAAAAAAAGAAAAAGAAATGGGGGCTGAGAATTCAGAAACTGATCTTCCCATTCACGAGCCAAAAGGCAGTGATGCATTCAATAGGCTTTCAGCTCACGATGAAATTTCACTGGATGCAAGCAGCAATGTTTCAGAAATCACAAGCGCTGTGAAATCATCTTCCATTCACGAGCAAAGGAACGTTTTTCAAAAAGTCAAACGATTTAAAACTGATCGTGGTTGTCGATTGCCTGATGATTTTGAGCCTGATTACGCTTTTGCCATTCAGGAGGGATTATCTCCAGAGTGCGTGAAAGTCGAGATGGAAAAATTCCGAGATTATTGGCGTGCCAAGACAGGAAAAGACGCTACCAAGCGTGATTGGCCAGCAACGTGGCGTAACTGGGTAAGAAATTCAAAAGATTATCAAAAAAATAAACAAGGTGGAAACAATGGAAATCACTCTCAAAGGCAAAAAAGCGTTGGTGAACGCATCGCAGACAGCATCCTTGATATCGGATCTCGAGGCTACTTTGAATCAAATTTACGAGATGATAGCATCGGGCTTTCCCTTGGTTTTGAAGGATGGTCAGCAATTAACGAGACAGCAGGAAACGATTGCCTTAGATGCTTGTGATCAACTTCACGAATTGTTTGCAGTGAAAGCGAGTAAAGAGGATATAGCCAAGGCAATTCGGATGCTTTCGTGTGGTTTGAAAATTTCGCAACAGGCAGATCATGAAGGTATGGCGCTTACCTATGGAATGGTTTTGGAAAGTGTTTCTGCGTGGTCACTGATGAAAACGATTAAACGGATTTTATGCGATGAGGTAGAAGGTTTATCGGATACGTTTTTCCCAAGCACCCGTGAGTTAGTAAGATTATGTCGTGATTTGGAAAACATTCTTTTGACGAAAGCCAATCTTGTCCGCAAGGCTGTCTTGAACACCCGTGAAAAAAGACTGAAAGAAAAGGCATTGAGAGAAAATTCAAGACCACTCACGTTGGTTGAAAAGCAAAAGCTTGAAGAGGTTTTAAATGGGATTGGGGGAGCAGTGAAAAACATTGCAGGTTAGCAAAATAGTGAAAAGTGCTGATTTTTTTGGAATAGATATGCGTTTAAATCGACAAAAATGCACCGTACAGAGCGATTTAAAGTTTTTTTGATAAATTCTACATAAGAAGTTAAAACGCCACTGTACGGTCAAATTTGAGGTAAATAAATCCATATGGTAAAATTAAGGATTTAAGATATGAAAATCTTAAAACACATGTTCTTAACAAAACGTCAACAGCCCATGCAAAAAAAGTTTGTGGCAATAGCTATTGGTCACGTGCCATGGGGGCTTGGTTGTGCTGAGTATTTTTATAACCTTTATGAGCATGAGGATGGTTCTAGAGAATATGAGGAGTTTGAAGGCTGTCAGTACTATGACATGCCAGAGAAAACAGATTTCAGTACCAAAGCGCAGGTGAAAGCGTGGGTTTATGGGGGTGCGGTGCCTAAAAGCGTTTTGAATCTCGAACCTCTCATAGAAGAAATCAACAAAAATATTAAAAAATTATCGGAATATGCTTGACAATGTTGTAGACATGTGAATATATCGAATCAAGTGCTAGAAACACTAAACAACTAGCGGATAGATTGCCGATACAGTTTCTTCTCCGCATTTTAAGGACTTTGACTCATTATGCACTACAAGTGTACAATGATCTTGTCGGGTGTGGTCACACCATACAACACCCTTATGGGGAAAATGTGACGACGGACTAGTTGCCGTGTTTCTAACACCCGGCGCCCTTATAGGGCTGTTAATAGAAACCGTTTTACAACTAGGAGTTAGCCATGAATAATTTAGTAACAATAAATGATGCTGGCATTGCTGTCACAACCTCTTTGAAAATTGCTGAAGGTATAGGAAATAGCCATGCCACTGTTATCAAGCTTGTACGCAATAATTGCAAAGACTTTGAGGAATTTGGAAGGGTTGGATTTGAAATCGCACCCTTTGAAACTACAGGTGGAAAACAAAAGAGAGAGGTTGCTATCCTCAATGAACCACAAGCAACTCTACTCATGACCTATATGCGCAACAATGATATGGTGCGTGCATTTAAAAAAGCACTTGTTAAAGCTTTCTATGATTTAAAAAGCCAATCTGTTAGTTATGAATTATTGTCTTATGAGTATTAAAAAAACCTGCCGGTGTTGGAGAAATCTTAGGAGTGATGATGAGACGTTTGTTGGATGCAAACGGCCTTAAAGAAGAACTTGAACACTATAAAGCCTTAATCGATGAAGCAAAACGGGTTTTAGAAAGCTCTGTTGTGAAAGTTGCTTAGTTTAAAAGTGAGACCTCTAAGCGGGGTAGAGGTCAGACGAGATATTAATTTCAAAGTCCTGTTTGCTCTAAAGGTGCAATATGCGAAATCGGATTGTTATGCCGTGCTTGCCATAGATCATGCTTTTGTTGCAATTTAAGCCAGAATTCCGCATCATTTAAACCGGCCATCTCCAAGCGTAAGGCTAGGTTAATGCTAATTGCTGCATTACAGTTTAAAACACGTGATAAAGTTAAACGTGCAACACCAAGACGATTTGCTGCTTCTGTTACCGTTAATCCTAGTGTATCCAGTAACTCTTCTCTTAAAATGCCACCGGGGTGTGGAGGATTGTACATCATAATAACACCTCAAAAATTAATGATAATCTTGATAATCAACAAGTTCAATATCTGTTCCAATGAAACGAAAGGTAACACGCCAATTGGCATTTACACGCATCGACCAATAGCCTTTTAAATCGCCAGTAAGTGCATGCAGACGATATGATTTAATTGTTACTTGTTCAGGAGTAGATATCGTATCTAAAATTACCAAAATATTTGCTAATTTTTTAGCATGCGCGGATTTTATGCCTTTGCAAGATCCTCTTTCAAAGAATAATTTCAACCCTTTATGCTTAAAACTAACGATTGCCATATATTTCCCCTTTGGTACTTGATACGATACACCATGCGTTTATGTCAATCAATTATTTACTATTTTGTCATGCAAAAACATAAATCTATACGTTAATATATTATTATATCTCTTTGAAAAACAAAGAAATTCGTGCTACAATATCTGTTGTTTAAAATGCAAATCTTATGGATATATAAATATGCTCAATAAAGTGACTCTCATTGGTTATCTTGGTGCTGATCCCGAAAGCAAAACAGTGGCTTCTGGTGCTGAGGTTGTTAATTTTCGTATGGCCACTTCTGAAAGTTATAAAGATAAAAATACCGATCAGAAAATAGAAAAAACCGAATGGCATTCAGTGGTGGTTTTCAATCCACATTTGGCAAAGGTTGCTCTTCAATATCTCAACAAAGGCTCAAAGGTTTATATAGAAGGCAAATTACAAACACGTAAATGGCAAGATAAAAAAGGCATCGATCGTTATACTACAGAAGTGATTTTGCCACAGTTTAAAGGTGAATTGTATTTACTTGATGCAAAGAAAAATCAATCGGCATCCCCTACCCCTTCACCCAGCACGTCTCAAAATTATGCTGTTGCTTCAGGTGCTGCTGATTATAGTACAGCAGTCAATGATGCTATTCCATTCTGATTGAAAAAATATGACAAAGAGAAAAAAACGTGCAAAACGTGGCCGTCCACGGATTAAGGGATGTATGAGAGAGAAAAATGGCCGTATTTCACGTGCAAAAGCACCGCGTGATCCGGTTGATAAATTGGCCATAGAAATACGTGCCAAGCGCTTTGGTTTGACCATAGAAGACGCTAAAAATCCGCTTTCCGGTACTTATATCGGACGGCTTTATTTGCAAGGTGTGATTGAACAAGATCAATATGATGCTGCGCAAAAATATCTCGAAGTGAGAAACAATTACCTATGTGCAAAAGGATTGCCTAATGCAATTTATGATGACTTTACTCCTTCATCAAATGAGGAGGCACAAAAACGGTGGATTGAAAGAGCAACTCATTGTTATGAAGAAACGAAAGAGGCTATCAAAGAAGCACAATATCTATATCACAAACATAACCTTTATGCCTCTCTGCAGTATCTTGTTATAGAAGATCAAATGCTACCACATCTTGTTAATTCACTGCATATTGTTCTTAACGCTCTTCATAAACATTTCAGCCGTTAAAAAAAGAATTGACATCAGATGAGAAATCATTAAGATGTGTATATATTTACACATTATTAGTTTGGGTAATGGAACAAGATAGCCGGAAAATCATTGCAAAATTAAAGCGTGATGGCTTTGAACTTGTTAAAGTAAAAGGTTCTCATCATAAATTAAAAAAAAATGGTAAGGTTGTTATTGTTCCACATCCTAAAAAAAATCTTCCGATTGGTACAGCACGTTCTATCGCACAACAAGCAGGCTGGTTAAAAAAAGGAGAAGAAGAATGAAAAGATTTTTTGCTCTTATTCATAAAGATGAAGATTCTGCTTTTGGTGTTCAGTTTCCTGATTTTGAGGGGCTTTTTTCTGCTGCTGATGAGGAAGAAAATTTAATCGCAAATGCAACAGAAGCACTTCAGCTTTATTGTGAAGATATAGATACAGTGCCTATTCCTTCAAAATTTGAAGAAGTCATACAACGGGAATCTGTCAAAACAGCTTTGTCAGAAGGAGCTTTTTTAATACAAGTTCCCTTTATTGAAAATGATGCAGAAGTGGTACGTACGAATATATCTATTGAAAGGGGGCTCTTACGTGCAATTGATGATTGTGCACAAGAAAGAGGTTTAACAAGATCTGCTTTTTTGGCAACAGCAGCGCGTCACGAGCTTAATATTTAAATTTTCTTCTTTTTTGGATGTGTCAACACATACCATTTTGTTTCTAAAAATATCATATTTGGGTAAAAAAACAAAAAAACACAATATCGTGATTTTTTGTGTTGACACGGTGTGAGAAATCGTATTTAATGACACCACGGCACTGGTCGTATTGTGTCAAAAATTCAAAAATTTCCCCTAAAATTCATTAAAATATCAAGCCTTTAATATGGCTAGAAAGCCCGGTTTTCTTGAGAAAACGGGCTCTTTCTTTTTTCAAATAATAAAAGTTAATAATTGACCAATGATGTCATTAATTCTGTCATTAATTAATTTCCTCAAAAGGAGCGAAGATGAAGGCAATCATCACTAAGCCAATGTGTGTTGTTGGTGACAACAAAAGCACCGTTCGTTTTGAACCATCAACACCCAATAATCCGTTTGTAGAAGTTTCCAATCAAGTCTACGCACGTCTCAAGCGCGCCAATGCTGCAAAACCTTTTATTGACGTCAAAACAACAGCAAAGCCTGACAAGGCAGTTGAACACATTAAGCAAATAGAACAAGAAGCCGCACAAACATCATCTGAAACAGCAACAGAAGAAACCTCACTCGAAAAACCAAAAGAATCTAAAGCTTCCAAGTCATCAACATCTACTCCTAAAAAGGTTTAGAAGTTGAAATTAATCATCCACCAAAAATGGTATCTTCAACAGGTGAATGATACTTTTACCAATCTTCAAGCCCCTCGCCTTAATTGGGCTCTACGCAATGCTGTAAACACCGCAGCAAAACAAGTCGAACGCTTTGCCGAAAAGAAGGTTTCTGATGTTACATCCGCCAAATCAAAGCGTATCAAGCAAGGCGTTTATATTAAAGGAAAAGCGACAGCAAAGTTTCTCGAGACAGATATCATTGGTTCTGGAACACCGATACCTCTTAAATTTTTTCAAGCAAAAGAAACAAAACGCGGCGTAACATACAAAATGTTTGGAAAAAAAGAAATCTTACCCCATGCTTTCATTTGCGGCGGTAAATTTCCTAAGCGTGTTACGTTAAAGATGGAGAACAATGTGTTTCAAAGAGCAGATGGAGATCAATTCCCCATTGCAAAACAAGAGGGACCTTCAATTGCTAAAGTTATGTCAAAGCCAGAAATTGCAAGTGCTATCGCACAATATGCCAGTGAACGATTAACCAAAAATATACAGATACAGCTTGCTCGTCAGGAATATGCTGCCAATAAGAAAGGCTAGATCATATTCTTAAGTTGTACCTATGTGCTACATAATGAGATTTTCTTTCTTGACAAGATTCACGGAAAAAGTATATCGTCAAACTAGGTGCCTGAAAACACCTTAAAACAACAAGCGGATTGGTTACCGAAATAATCAGTCTTCCGCACATTAAAGACTTTGACTCATTGTATGTTACACGCATATAATGTATTTGTCGGGTGTGGTTATGCTATACAATACCCTTTGCGGGGAAAGCATAACGACGGGCTTGTTGCCGTGTTTTCAGCACCCGGCACTCTTTGTTGAGTGTCAATGAAAACCTAATCAGCAAGGAGTTCGTTATGAACACTCTTATTAAAATTACGGAACAAACAATTGATCAGAAATCTGTTCAAACCGTCAGTGCACGCGAGTTATATACATTTTTGGAAGTCAATTCTAATTTTAGAGATTGGATAAAAAACCGTATTAAAGAGTATGGTTTCTTAGAAAATAAAGACTTTATAAGTTTCGCTAAAATTTTAGCGAAACCTAATACTTTTCAGGAAAATCAAGACTCTATGAGTTTTACTCAAAAAAGAGTAAAACCTAAAGGTGGTCGTCCAAGTATGGAATACCATCTCACACTTGATATGGCAAAAGAGCTCTCGATGGTTGAACGCAATGAAAAAGGACGTCAAGCTCGTCGTTACTTTATTGAGTGTGAAAAGAAACTAAAAAGCCAATCTGTTAGTTATGAATTATTGTCTTATGAGTGTTTTAAAAAACCTGCCGGTGTTGGAGAAATCTTAGGGGTGATGATGAGACGTTTGTTGGATGCGAACGGTCTTGAAGAAGAACTTGAACACTATAAAGCCTTAATCAAAGAAGCAAAACAGGTTTTAGAAAGGTCTGTAGTGAAAGCTGCTTAATTGAAAATATGATCTCATCTTCTTCACTTTCAGAGTGGAGAGGATGTTAATTTAAAGAAGATTACCAATTATGTATCTCCTATTTCCCAAAAAGTCAATAAAATCAATGCAAAAGGTACTTCCCGGCGGGTTGGATCTGTTGCGGGGCAGGACAGCGCGACCTATCGCTAGCGACAGAATTTTAAAAATGACTGTGCATTGTACACATAAGTCATTGAAAATAACTGATTTTAATGTGCAGACTGTACATTTTTTATACGTAAACTGCACAATATAGGATTATCTTAACAGATAAGTAATTTTACCAATTGACAATATGGCAACAATGTGTCTATTGTTGATTCAGGTGCTTGAAAAACACCTTAAACCAATAGCGGATAGATTGCCGACACAATCTTTTCTCCGCACATTAAAGACTTTGACTCGTTATGCGCTTGTTGCGTATAATGATCTTGTCGGGTGTAGTTACGCTATACAATACCCTTATGGGGAAAGCATAACGACGGACTATTGGCCGTGTTTTTCAGCACCCGGCATTCTTATTGGATGTCCATGAAAAACATCTAACCAATAGGAGTTCATCATGAACACTCTTATAGAAATTACAGAACAAATCATTGATCAAGAGACTGTTCAAACAGTTAATGCTCGTGATTTACACGCGTTTTTGGAAATTACATCAAAGTTTGCAGACTGGATTAAAAATCGCATTAAAGAATGTAAGTTTCTGGAAAATATAAACTTTATAACGCTTTCTAAAAATTTATAAACCGGTGGAAAGGTAAAAGAATACTATCTCACATTAGACATGGCTAAACACCTTTCAATGATAGAACGTAATGATAAAGGGCATGAAGCACGTCAATACTTTATCAAATGTGAACGGCTTTTGAAGCAAGTAACTGTTCCACAAGTTGACTACTCTAAACCCGAAGCATTACTTGGCGTCTTGAATCACTTACAAAATCAAATTGAGCAGAAAGATCATGTTATTGCAGAATTAACTCCCAAGGCAAAAGCACTTGAAGGTTTAACACGCTCTGACGGTCTGTTTGGTCTTACAGAGGCGGCAAAGGTATTGGAGGTACGGCCAAAGGATTTAATTGACTACTTACGTAGCAATGATTGGGTGTATCGTCGTGCTCCAGGTTCTTCCCTGTTGCCTTATCAGGATAAGATAAAGAAGGGGCTTATGGATTGCCCAACCATTACCATTCAAAGACCCGATGGCACAGAAAAGGTTCTACCTTCAACCAAGATCACCACGAAAGGCTTGGCATGTTTGAGAGAACAAATCCATGGAGGTGTGCAATGAATACTAATATCGATTCTTTGTGTGATTTGTGGATAGCATTGTTTCAGCTTTGTAATCGTGATGGCATTGAAGGCGAAGAATCTAAAGCCATAGTTAATGCCATGAGTGTGATAGAAAAAGCTTTGGTTTCAAAGATCAAGAAAGATGCGTATATTGTTAAGCTTCTAGTAGTTCTTACAGATTTTTGAGGTTCAGAGTTTCCTCGTGGCATCGATCCTTTGTTAAAAGCTTATGATCCGAGTTTAAAAAGCCCACTTAAGAAGGTGGCTTAAATTTAAAAGACATCTTTCCTTCCCATCTTTACAGGTGGGGAGGTAGTTTAAAGATCAAGTTTTGAATGGGAGCCCAGGCGCACTAAAATCAATCGATCTTGGCCAATCAAGCGATAAATCAACAATAAGTCAGGTCGAATATGGCAATCTCGATAATTGCTCCAATTCCCAGTCAATGCATGGTCATGATATCGAGGTTCTAAAGGTTGATCATTTGCTAATGCTGCAATGATTTGGCGCAAATCAGTATCTAAAAGATGCCGATACCGTCCTTTCATTTCACGCTTGAAATCACGTTTGAAGATGGTGGTACGTTCAATCGTCCGCATAGAGATCGTCAAATAATTCGTCTACGGAATGAAACTTTTTTAAGTTGCCTTCATCCAGTTCAGCAAAAGCCGCTATAGTTTCTGCATTGGGTTGAAACAAAAAAGACGGTATAGCTTTATCTTGTGCAATGCGCGTCATCAACACCCTTACGACATCACTTACTGACAAACCAGAAGCTTGAATAACTTGATTAGCGACATTTTGAATCTCCTCTGGTACACGCGCCTGAACCATACGACTAGCAGCCATGATAAGCTCTCCTCTTGCAACTGTATTTCAATGTAATACAATTGAAGGTTAATTTCAATTGTAAAGCACAGATTTTTTAGAGTGGCGAGATCGTTTGGCTTAATATCCACTTGCTTTTTTCAATGCTTCACTCATACGTGTGCGCCAGTCTTTTCCCTGTTTCTTAAAAGAGGCAATAACATTTGGGTCAAGACGTAGAGTAACCGCTTGTTTGGGAGATTCAACGGGTGGACGCCCACGCTTACGGCGTTCTTCTGTTACATATTTAAAAAAGGAGGTTGGTAAAACATCTTTAGCTAGCTTTAAACGTGCAAGTTCTTCATCTGTTAGTGGTGGGGAATCCACAGCGTCCCAATCTTCTTTTGTGTAACCACATTCTTTTTTAAAGGTTTTTTTTGATAGTCATTGAAAACCTCTCTTTCTTTTTTATTAGCTTGACGAAAACTGATAATGGACATCACTTCATTGCCAAGCTTTGCAAAGACAACAACTGTTATACCATCAGCAAAATGTCCGATAGCCTTCATGCGGTTTGAGTGTGTCGCATCAATAAGAGCATGTTCCCAGTCAAAGTAAATAACATCAGCAAAATCAAGCTTATGTTTAACAATGTTTAAAGCTCTTTTTGGTTCATCTCACACTATCTTCATATATTTTATGTACACGAAAAATAGGATACCGTAAACAAAAAACTGTACGATAATCCTTATAAGTTTTTCAGAATGGAGAAGCTATCTATGACTAAGAAATCTCGTAAAGGTCTCTCGGTTCGTGCTTTTGCCAAAAAGATGGGTGTGTCTGCAAATGCGGTTGTTTCTCGGATAAAGACAGGTAAATTTGATGCAGCTCTTTTTGAAGATGGTTCTGTCAATGAAGCGCTTGCAACAGCCATCTGGAATGAGAATCCAACAAAACGCCCAGCTCCATTTTTAGCACCTGATGGCCAACATCGTACAAAGATCAAACAAGCCTCTACAGATGGTGCCAATGAATACAAAATTAAACTGGAGAGAATGCAAGTTGCACTCGAAAGCGAAAAGATTGCCCTTGAACGCTTACGTGAAACAACTGTTGATCGAGAAGAAGTAAAGAGAGCAGCTCGTGAGTTTGGTAGAGCGCACCGTGATGCGATGTTGAATTTTGCGCATCGTTTTGGTGCGAGTATTGCCGCACAGGTTGGCTGTGATGCCGCCAGCCTGATAGGTGCCATTGATTATTATATGAGAAAAGCTTTGCTTGAAGCTGTTCATATTCCAGTTCCTTTTCATGATCCTCATTCTCCAGAGTTAGAGAACTTGCAAGAAACGAATAATGGATGAAAATGCAGTCGAAGAATTTTTCGCCAATGCCAATGATGCAAGACAACCGGACCCACCATATACGGTTTCGCAATGGGCGGACAAGAATAGGTACCTTAGCACGGTAGCAAGTGCTGAGCCTGGGCTTTGGAGAACGAAGCGTACCCCCTATTTGCGCGAAATCATGGATAACCTTTCCTCTTACGTGCCTATTGAAACAACCATTGTCATGAAAGGTGCGCAGGTTGGCATGTCAGAGGCAGGATTGAATTTCTGCGGTTATGCCATTCATTATAGTCCGGGACCTGCCCTTTATGTGATGCCGACCGTTGAGACAGCCAAGAAGCTTTCAAAGACGCGGCTTGATCCCATGATTATGGCAAGTCCCGTTTTAAGTGAACGCATAGCCCCTGCCCGTGCGCGTGATAGCGGTAATACAATGTTTTCGAAAGAATTTGCTGGTGGTGCATTGATGCTTACAGGAGCCAACAGTGCTGCTGGATTGCGTTCCATGCCTATTCGTTATCTGATTTTGGATGAGGTCGATGCTTATCCTCTTAGTGTCGATAACGAAGGTGATCCAGTGATGATTGCGGAAAAGCGTACCTCAACCTTTGTGCAACGAAAGATTTTTAAATTGTCCACCCCTACCCACCGTGACACAAGCCGTATTGCCAAGGATTTTGTGCTAGGAGACCAGCGATATTACAATGTCCCTTGTGATGCATGTGGTGTTCTACAGCCCATTGTTTGGTCACAAATTAAGTGGCCAAAAGGCGCCCCCGAAAAAGCTGTATTTGTTTGTGCCCATTGTGGTCATGAACATGCCGAGCACAGAAAAACAGATCTCATGAGTGAGGAAAGAGGTGCGTGCTGGGTGCCTACGAGTGAATCAAGCAGACCGAATTTGCGTTCTTATCATATTTCGGCACTCTATTCACCTTGGCTTACATGGGGGGAATGTGCAAGAGAGTTTTTAAATGCCAAGGATGATCCAGCCCTTCTACAGCCTTTTGTCAATACAGTACTTGGAGAACCATGGGAAGATAAAACGGGTGAAGTTATTGATCCTGAGAGCCTCTATGCAAAACGCGAAGAGTATCCTTTAGCACCAGAACAAGCCGTCGTGTTGACAGCAGGCATTGATGTGCAAAATGACCGCTTGGAACTTGAAGTGGTGGGATGGGGACGCAGTGAAGAAAGCTGGCATATTGATTATCAGGTCATCCTTGGTGATCCCTCTTCTTTTGAAGTATGGGACCAGCTAGATGAATATCTTACAAGACGCTGGCCACACCCAGGTTACAAAGATGGTATCAGGATAACGGCTGCTTGTATTGATACCGGTGGTGGACACACACAGGCGGTTTATAATTATGTGCGCCCGCGTGAGGGACGACGTATCTGGGGGATTAAGGGACAAGCGGGATGGCGTGCAGTATGGCCGCGCCGTCCAAGTAAAAACAACAAAGGACAGATTAATCTCTATATTGTTGGGGTTGATGCAGCAAAAGATATTATCACAGCACGGTTTAAAAAATCCGGTCCTGAAGCATCGGGTGCTGGTGCAACGCATTTTCACAAAAACCTTGATCGGGAATATTTTGACCAACTGACCGCTGAAAGAAAAGTCATCAAATATTTTAAAGGCTTTAAGCGCATTGAATGGCAAAAAAGCGAAAAGGCAAGAAATGAAGCCTTGGACTGTAGGGTTTATGCTTATGCTGCTTTACAAGGTCTTATTTCAGCAGGGATAAATCTTAATCGAGAAGTCGATATCTTAGAAGAGCGTCTGGAAAGACTTAAAATTGAAGGCTCTTTAGAGCAGCCAACACCAAGACATGCCCCCTCTCCTGCTCCAAAAAGATCTCAGATAACACAACCTCAAAGGAAACAATCCAGAACGGTGATGAATCCTTATATGCAAGGGGATTGGAGGTAATTTGTGGATGAAACTTTAGGACAATTTAACAGCAAATTTGCGAGACTTGAAAACTTAAAAAGGCGGCGTGAGCAAATTGAAGAAGCTCTTTATTCGGGAGCGCAATCAGTCCGCCATGGCGATAAGCAAGTAAGCAATCGTTCTGTTGAGGAACTGCGCAGAGCGCTTGAGATGCTGAACACACAAATAGCGGACCTTGAAGGACGCAAGCGTTCACGCGTTTTCTATTTTAATATATCACGAGGCTATTAATGGCTGGCTTTATCAATAAACTCACGGGCTTTTTTACAATTTCTCGTCAACACAATCCCCATTTTGAAGCTGCAAGTAAAAGCCGTCGCATGAGTGGTTTTGACCCCGCAAAAAAACATATCAATAAAGCAATTGAAAAATGCGGCGATACCATTGTTGCCCGTTCAAGATGGCTTTATGACAATGAATCTCTTTATGGGTCTGCAACAGAAGAATGGGTCTCTGCAGCTGTCAGTGATGGGATTAAACCTTATCCTCGTATTGAAGGTTTTCAAGAAGAGAAGAAAAAGCTTTTAGACTTATGGTGGCAATGGGTTGATGAGGCGGACTATGATGAAGATGCCAATTTTTATGGACTTCAAGCAACCATTGCACGAGAAGTCTTTTTAACCGGAGAATGCTTTGTAAGATTACATTATGTTGATCTCTACGGGCGCTCTGGTGTGCCTCTTCAATTGCAAGTTTATCCCACCGAAATGTTGGACCTTTCCTACAATGGACCGGCTGAGATTGAAGGCAATTACATTCGTATGGGGATTGAATTTAATGCCAGTGGTAAGCGTGTTGCTTATCATTTCTGGGAACATCACCCCTATGATGATTGTTCTGCAAGCACAGTCTTTGAGAGTCAAGAGCGCGTGCGTGTCCCTGCTGAAATGGTCATTCATATCAAAGAGCGCCGTATTGCCGGACAATTGCGCGGTTCTCCCAAAATAACGCGCTCTATGACAAAGATCTTTCAACTCGAATCCTATGACGACGCAGAACTTGATCGAAAAAGGACGGCGGCTCTTTTCGCGGCGTTTGTCAAGGACAATTCACCAAACGTCGAAAAATTACCCGATAATCGTGATAAAAACAACGTTGAAGAAGAATACAAAGCACCTGTCATTGCGCCCGGTGCATCTATTTATTTAGGAGAGAATAAAGAGGTTACATTCTCAAATCCTGTTGAGGTTGGTGGCTCTTATGAGGCTTTTCAATTTCGCAATATCTTGAAAATTTGTGCAGCACTTAATATGCCTTATGCCGTTGTGACAGGGGATGTTACGCGGGGGAATTTTTCCAATGTGCGAACCTCCATCATTCAGTTTAGACGGCACGTCAAACAATGGCGTGAACATATCATTGCCTTTCAGTTTAACCGCATTGTTTGGGAGCGTTTTGTTGAAATGACAGTGCTTTCTGGATGTGTCAATTTGCCAGGGTGGGAAGAAAATCCCTTGCCATGGCTTCAATGTGAAAGCTTTGCGCCCCCGCTTGAAATGATTGATCCAAACAAGGATATTTCAGCAGAAAAAGAAGAAATCCGTGCAGGCTTGAAGACACGACGTATGGCACTTGCCGAACGCGGCTTTGATATCGACAGCATTCATGCCGAACTTGAGGAAGAGCACACAGATGCTCGCGCGCGCGGCTTATCTTTTGATACGGATATAACAGCGCCCTCTGGTGACAATCAAACAATTGATACCACAGATTCAGATCATTCTGAGACTTATGAAAGCAATCAAGGCAGCGAGGCACATGCAAATGGCGAATAATCTTGATATGCCGTTTTTGGCATCACGGCTTTTTGGGGTTCCACACATGCTTGCCGCCACAAAGCTTGATATTATTCTCAATGCCCTTGCGCCACGTCTTTTTGAAGGGGAAAAGTTTCCCATAGGAGCCTTTTCGGAAAGGAATGGGGCTACTTTAAGACCCCCTGAAACTTATGTGGTGCAAAACAATATTGCCATAATACCGGTTCATGGCACGCTTGTGCGCCGCAGTGCATGGCTTGGGGCTTTATCGGGATTAACTTCTTATGAAGGTTTGGGGGCTTCTTTTCGTGAAGCCATTGCACAGCCTGATGTTTGCGCTGTTTTACTTGATATTGACAGTGGTGGTGGAGAAGCCGGCGGCGTGTTTGATTTAGTTGAAGAGTTTCAAACACTCTCAAAACAATATGCCAAGCCTATTTGGGCACATGCCAATGAATTTGCCTGTTCTGCAGCTTATGCCATTGCTTGTTCTGCTTCTCAAATCTGGGTTGCACGCACCGGTGTTGTGGGCTCGATTGGGGTTGTTTGCGCCCATCTTGACCAATCCCGTGCGGATGAGAAACACGGGCATAAATGGACTTTTGTTTTTGAAGGCGATCACAAAGTTCATGGCAATCCTCACGAACCATTGAGCGATACGGCACAGATAAAAATGCAAGCCGATTGCGCCCTGCTCTACGAGATGTTTGTCGATTTGGTTGCAAAAAACAGACGCTTAAGTGCTGATGCAATTCGTGACACAAAAGCAGAAACTTTTATAGGCAGCCAAGCTCTCAAGCTTGGATTAGCAGATGCGCAAGGCACACTTGCGCAAGCTTTGGAAGCCTTAACGGATTCCATATCACAAACCCCAACATCAACAACAAAAGAAGGACAAAACACATGGCACGCACACAATACCGCGCCCAAGAAGAGGACGATGAAAAGATTGTCGACACCATCAATGACGAGGAAGAAGACGATAGTGACGTCGACAAAAACGCCGAAATCTTTGACGAAGAAGAAGAAAACGAAGATGAGGATGAAGACAATGAGGATAATGAAAACAAGCGCGAAGACATGAAAGCCGTGCTTGAAAAGGAAAGAAAACGCGCACGCGCACTGACAAATCTTGAAAAGCAAGCAAAGCGCTTAGGCGTTTCTTTTGATGCCGCAAAAGCAATTAAGGACGGCATGAATGTTGAGAAGGCACGCCAATGTGTTTTGGCGGCTGCTAGCTCTCAAAGCGCATCTTTAAAACTATCGCCTTATGCTCCCCATAGTGATGGGGCGAGCAAGGCAAAGATTCATGCAAAATGGGAAGCAGCTTGGAGGGCAGTGAAATGACAAATATTATTTATGACGACGTACGCAATGGCGCTTATCTTGGACCCTACAACCCTGACATGTCAAACGAAGAAGTGGTGTTTGCATCAGGAGCAATTGTTGAGGCTGGCACTGTTATGGGAAAGGTGACAGCAACGGGAAAATACGTTCCCCTTAATCCAGCAGCCTCAGATGGCAGTAAAGTGCCGGCGGGTATTTCTTTTGCGACTGTTGATGTGACAGAGGCAGATCAACGCGCGGTGATTACAGCACGCTTATGCACTGTAAAAGCTTCTGAACTGCTATGGCCAGATGCCATCACGGATGAGCAAAAGAAAGCAGCCATTCAGTCTTTAGAAGACAACAACAAGATAATGTTGCGATAGGAGAATGCACCCATGGATATGAACTTTTTTAAACATGATGCTTTCTCAAGCATCACCATGATGAAAGCCATCGAAAACTATGAGTTTCAACCTGGTCTCATTAGTTCTCTTGATCTTTTTGAGGAAGTGGAAACAAGCACCACAGTGGTTGGTATTGAGAGACGTGACAATACATTGTCATTGATTCAGACAAGTGAACGTGGTGCCCCCTTGGTTGAAGGAGACAGAGATGGTCGTAATCTTCGATTTTTCAAAACAACACGGATTGCCAAAAGTGACACGGTGAAAGCAGAAGAAATCCAAAATCGTCGAGAATTTGGAACAGAGGATCAACTTGAGAGTGCGATGAAATATATCGCTAAAAAACAAAAAAAGCTTATTTCTGAAATTGAATTGACATGGGAAAATATGCAGCTTGGGGCTATTCAAGGTGTTGTTCTCGATGCTGATGGATCAGTGATTGTTGATTGGTATAAGGAATGGGAGATTATACCACCAAAGCCACTTGATTTTAAATTGAACAAAGATGAGACAAATGTTGCTGACCACGTTGATCAAGTCATTATGAAAATGATTGAGGCTTCAAAGGGTGCGTTTACGGATCGTTCACGAATTGTTGGTCTTTGCGGAAATGAATTCTTTTCCAAATTAAAAAACCACAAAACTATTCGTGAAACCTATTTAAATACAGCCTTGGCACAGACATTGAATAGTGCAGGGGGTGTTGCAACACCAAATGCTATTGGATCGGGCAGCTTTGGCAGTTTTGATTTTGCTGGGGTAACTTTTATTAATTACCGAAGCATTCACAATTACAACGTTAGCGCTAAAGCTGGGACAAAACGTGCAATAGGGATTAAGCCTGATGAATGTCAGTTCTTTCCCGTTGATGCACCTGGTGTGTTCCAGAAAACCTTTGCTCCAGGGGAAAGTCTAGACTTTGTTAATACGGTTGGGAAGCCTCTTTACACTATGTTGATAGTTGATCACGATCGCAACGCATGGGTCAAGCCTGAAGTGTACAGCTATCCTCTTTATATTTGCACACGTCCTGAAATGCTCTTTAAGGCCGTTATAGGGGAAAAATAAGATGTTATGGCATGGGCTGCTTAAGCAAATGGTGAAAGATGTACGTAATACCTTTGGGCAGCTCATCATTTATACACGAAAGGAAACAGGGCGATCTTTCCGTATTACAGCGATTTATGGCATCAAGCATTCAGAATCGGAAGCTGGCGGTAGAACATTTACGACAATCCCAAGAAAAGAACTTGATGTTTATATCAATGACATTGGCGGATTGCCGCCAAAGCTTGAGGATAGTGTCATTGTTATGTCTTCTGAAAACACTGGAAATACCCTTCAAGAGCATTTCATTGTGGCAGATGTGAAAGCTTCAGAATCCGGAATGTATAAGCTGATTTTGCGGGAGGCGTCTGTTTAGAGCAGGGTAAATATCACAAAAATATCTCAAAATTTATTGGATTTTTCAAGGGTTCGAACTACTGCAACAAATCTAGGAGTTGCGGTAAATGCGTAATTAGAAGGTACGCCAGAGTAGCGATAAACCTGACATCCCTCACGTGTGATTTTTACTAATTTAATTTTTTTCCAAGCAATCCTTTCATGCTCTTCAGGGCTTTCAAACACAATGGCTTGATCTGTTACCAAAAGACGCCCACGTGCTATAACTACCGTTTGTTCTATATTGTTAATTTTGCGCCTGACAACGAAATTGGTATACTCCTGAACTCCCAACAATTTTTCATTGCGCGCTAAACGACAATCATATTGATGAGCATCAAGTGCTGGCAACATTTCAACAACGTGTGAAAAATCAGAAGAAGGACGGATATGACGGAACAGTATTGAATGTTGTATTGCAACTTGTTCTTCAAAATGTTTGTTTCGTTTGTATCGCCAATAATGATATAAAGTGGAACATGCAAAAAAAGTGAAGATTATTAACAACGTCCATTCTGCAAAACTTAGCCCACCATTTCCGTCTGATTTATTGTCTTGAATAGAGGTAATTTGCTTATCAGTATTCTCAGCTGGCGCCTGAGTCACGCTTTTATCTTGAGTAGCAACATCTATTGATGAAGTCGAAGAGGAGGTAAAAATTTCATTATTGTGTGCAACTTGTTCTGGTTTATTTTTGTGTACAGAAGCACCCACTATTGCAGAGCCGAGAAATAATAGAATTCCAATACCAAGGATTTTAAATCCCTTTTTCCGCCGTTCTTTCATACACACTAAAACGAGTCCGACAATCATCACCAGTAATGATGAGAAACATACAATCATTGCAATTGTGTCGAGCACATTGAGCATTATTTACCCCTCCGCTATAAATAAAAAAGAAAGTTGATAAATTCGAAGTGAGTCGACAAAAAAAGTAAAGATGTGCTTATCATTTTTAGAAGAAATTATATTTCTACTTGACAATATAACAAAAATTTGTCTATCCTCGAATCAGGTGCTTCAAAAACACCTTGAGCGAATAGCGGATGGATTGCCGAAACAATCTCTTTTCCGCACATTAAAGACTTTGACTCGTTATGCGCTTACTGCGTATAATGATACTGTCGGGTGTGGTTACACTATACAATACCCTCACGGGGAAAGTGTAACGACGGACTATTCGCCGTGTTTTTGAGCACCCGGCACTCTCTCAGAGTGTCAATCAAAAACATTTAACGAATAGGAGTTCACGGTGAATACTCTCATTAAAATATCAAAACAAACAGTTGGACAGGAAATTGTTCAAACAGTAAACGCACGTGAATTGCATGCGTTTTTGGAAGTTAAATCCGAATTTAGAAATTGGATTAACAACCGTATTGAACAATATTCTTTTATTGACGAACAAGACTTTACAACTACGGTAAAATTTTACCGGGGTGGGAAATTAAGAGATTATCACATCACCTTAGACATGGCAAAAGAGCTCGCCATGGTGGAGCGCAACGAAAAAGGCAAACAGGCACGACAATATTTTATTGAATGTGAACGGCGTGCAAAGCAAGTATCAGCACCACAAATTGACTATTCGAAACCCGAAGCATTACTTGGTGTCTTGAATCACTTACAAAATCAAATTGAGCAGAAAGATCATGTTATTGCAGAATTAACTCCCAAGGCAAAAGCACTTGAAGGTTTAACCCGCTCTGATGGTTTATTTGGTCTGACAGAGGCAGCTAAGGTACTGGAGGTACGACCAAAAGATCTAACGAATTATTTGCGTGGGAATGATTGGGTGTATCGTCGTGCCCCAGGATCTCCGTTACTGCCTTATCAGGATAAGATCAAGAAAGGCCTCATGGATTGCCCTACGATCACGATTCAAAAACCTGATGGAACAGAAAAAGTCTTGCCTTCAACCAAGATTACCGCAAAAGGCTTGGCATGTTTAAGAGAACAAATCCACGGAGGTATACAATGAATACTGATATCGACTCTTTGTGTGATTTGTGGATAGCGTTATTTAAGCTTTGCAATCGTGGTAGTGTTGAAGATGAAGAGTGTACTGCTATAGTCAATACCATGAGCGTAGTAGAAAAAGCTCTGGTTTCAAAGATCAAGAAAGATGCGCATATTGTTAAGCTTTTAGTGGTTCTCACAGACTTTGGAGATTCAGAGTTTCCTCGAGGTATGGATTCTTTTTTGAAAGCATATAATCCAAATTTAGAAAGCCTTGTTAAGAAAGTGGCTTAACCTTATCGTAAAGCTTATATCTTCCCGTCATTAAGGCGGGAGGATAATTAAAGCACACATTTAAAATTATCTATTTTAGAAAATTCTTCTGCTTTTTCTGATTGCAAAACATTGACGTCGTAAGCAGCTTGCATATTAAGCCAGAATTCAGCTGTTGTATCAAAAAAATAGGCTAATCTTAGTGCTGTATCAGGGGTTATTGGACTATTTTCTGCAACAATACGTTCTATCCGAGTCCGTGGAACATTTAACGATTTTGCAAGGGCATAAGCAGAAATGGCATATTCTTTTAAATATTCCTCTCGTAAAATTTCTCCGGGATGAATAGCTATATAATTTTTCATCTCGCTCTCCTATAGATCAATGATAATCTACGATTTCAACTTCATAAGCGTTATTAGAACGCCATCCAAAACAAATACGAAACTGATCATTAATACGGATAGAATATTGTCCTTGTCGACTACCTTTCGATGCTTAGAGATGATTGCCAGGAGGGCTACGTAAATCTCTGAGATCAACCGCTTTATCAAGCATAAATAATTTCCTTTGGGCTATCCGCACTAGATTCGTGGGAAAGCCTTTTGGCGGGTTGTCTTCCAAAAGATCTTTACACCGCTTATCAGCAAAGGATTCAATCACCAAATCACCTTTATCCGTTTTATAGAGACAAAGCTAGTTCCGATGACTTTTTTGTAAATCTTGTTCGATGAGATATCGGATGTAGCGTGTGTAAGGAACAGCTTGACTTTTAGCTTTTTCCTTTAAAGCTTTCATAAGTGCCTGAGGCAATCGAACGTTAACAGATGTTTCTTTTGGTAGAAATTCGAAATGAACAGGCTTAAAGTTGGTTAAATCATAATTAGTAAGATCAGCAGTATCAATAAAATTTTCTGCTTCTTCATCCGTCTTGAAAACGGGTATTTTCTTTAATTTAGTTGTTTTCATAAAAATTGACCTCCTTTTGGTGCATATAACGTGCACTAATAGGGCACACAAATAATTCGTTATTCATTTTTCTTAAGGTAAAAACCAAAAAAATGTACCGTTCGTTATAGCTTTTTCCAATAGCTCTAAACCGCTCCTCTTTATCACTTGGATCGTTTTCCATGAAGAGATTACCGGAACTAGTAAACAAATACTCGATTTCTTTTTTGGAGACACCGTGCTTAGCGCATTTAGGTCAATTTCCTTTATCCCAGTTTATGCCATGAATTTTGATGTTTAATGTCATAACGTATGTATATTAAAATGTATCCACAAATACAACAAAATAAATAAAAATCCCATTATTAAACAGGAGCGTTTATGCAGCCGAGAGAGACGATCAGGGAAAGCTTTGTTGCGTTGATAAAGGCAGCAAAGACTGCTGCTGGTGAGCATGTTTTCAATATGCGTGATTTCAACTTTTCCCCTGAGAACACGCCGGCCATTAATATCTCCACACAAAGTGAAACAATTGAAGATGGACATGATTTTGGAGCAAGGCGGCGTGTTTTAACAGTGGACGTTGAGTGCTACGACACACGAGAAAACGGTGCACATTTTGTTGACCAACTAGCATGGGAAGTTGAGGAGATTTTCTATGCTAATCCCAATCTTAACAACACAGTTGAAACATGCCGCCTGCAAAATATTGCGATGGCCTTTGGTGATAACGGTGTTGTAGCGCTCCATGGTGCAATTTTAACCTTTGAGGTCATTTATGTGACGAATATTCCCAACATGGATGAAGGAGAAGGCAGTGTAACAGCACAGTTCATTGAACCTTTCCTAGGTTTTGAACCAGAAACAGGTGTGAGAAACAAAGACAAATACCATAAAATCAAGGATAGTCATGCTTGAGCGGCGCGATAAAGAAATCACCGATTTAAAAAGACGCGTAGCCAATATGGTTGTGGTGGGTAAGATTAGCCATGTCGACCATAAAAACGCCCGCTATCGGGTAAAAAGTGGCAACCTTATCAGTGACTGGATTGCAGACACCCAAGCCCGTGCTGGTAAAACGCGTTCCTACGAGGGACGCGATGTTGGAGAGCAAGTTGTTGTTGTGTCTTCATCAGGAGATTTATCGCAAGGGGTGATTGTTGGCTCTATTCATACCGATACTAACCAAGCAGCCGATAAGGGGAGCATTCACCGAACCATTTATCCCGATGGTACCAGCCTTGAATATGATGATGAACAAAACACTTATGGAATTCATATCAAATCAGGAGGAAAGTTTATCCTGACAATCTCTGATGGCGTGTCACTCAAAGGGGATGGTGGTAAGCTAGAGCTTAGCGCACCGGATGGTATAAAAATCACCTCAGAACGTGACCTGAGTTTAAAGGCAAAGGGCAACATTTCTGTAAAAGCAGATGGAAACATTTCACTCAATTCGCAAGATGGTGTTTCTCTTCATTCAAGCAATGAGGTTTCCATCAATTCAAGTGGCTTAAAGCATAACGGCACCAATGTAGGAGCAACCCATGTTCACGGGGGTGTTTCCCCTGGTGGCTCCATGACAGGAGTTCCCAATTGAACACAGGAATGGACCGCACAACAGGAAAACCATTGGTTGGCATCGATCATTTGCGGCAGTCGATTATTGATATTTTGTCAACACGGATTGGCACGCGGGTGATGCGTCGTGATTATGGTTCACGGGTTCCTGAATTGATTGACGCACCGATTAATGATGCTTTTGCGGTTACGCTTTATGCCGCCATTGCTGAGGCTTTAGACCAATGGGAACCACGTTTTAAGCTCAAAAAGATTGATTTTAAAGTGGTTGAGGCTGGACAAGTTTCTCTGTCCTTTGAAGGCATTTATTTGCCATCAGGCAAGCCCATCACCATGGAAGGATTATTGATAAAATGAATGGAGTGCTTGCAAAACCTGAAATTATCACAGAACTTTCTTTTGAGGAAATACGTGCCGCGGCTCTTGCCCATTTAAAAGAGCTTTTGCCTGAATATACGTTTCTCGAAAGTGATCCAGCCGTAAAAGTCATTGAGGCTTTTAGTTATCGAGAATTGCTTTTAAGGCAGCGTATTAATGAAGCAGCACGCAACAATATTCTTGATTTTGCCACCGGCTCTTCTCTTGACGCTTTAGGAAATTGGCATGGTGTTCAACGCATGGAGGATGAAAGTGATGAAAGATACCGTGAACGCATTCAACTTCATGCCCGTGGTGGCAAGGGTAGCGGGACAGAGCCCTATTACAAGCTTATAGCCTTAACTGCAGATAGTCGTGTCAAGGATGCCATTATCTATCGTAAAAGTAAAGACCCAACCATCTATGTAGCGGTTTTTGGCAACAATGAAGAAGGAACGGCGTCTGAAGACCTTATACAAATAGTTTCAGAGGCTCTTCACAGAAAAAATATCATCATGACCAATGATACAATCATTGTTCACGCTGCTGTTAAAAAAGTATTGGACTTAGAAGCAGATGTTTGGCTGCTACCGGAAACATCTTTGAAAATTCTCACGCAAATGGAAGCAAATTTAAGAACCGCATGGAGACAAGAACAAGCCATTGGTCGTGAATTAAGCCTCTCATGGTGGATTTCAAAACTGATGATTGCTGGTGTTCAGAAAGTGATTGCCATTGCACCAACAAGGGACAGTACGGTTTGTGATGAAGAAGTTTTATCGATTGGTAAAATCACCTTAAACTTTAGAGGGCGTGCCCGCTAATGGTTGGCTCTCTACTCCCCACACATGCCACAGAATTTGAGAAACGCCTTGCCGATGCTTGTGATTTTCATCAAGATGTTGATGGATCTATTTTGGAGATTTCACGTGCTAAACTGATTACGCGCCCTCCCCGCTTTTTACCATGGCTGATTGAAGAATACGGACTTGGAGAGCTTACACCTTATGTCCAAAACCTCTATGATTTGATTGATCGGGGTCTTTCCTGGCAGCGCTTGCGCGGTTCCCTTGCGGCAATAGAGTTGGGGCTTGAATGGCTTGGGATTACAGCACGCTTTACACCCGCATGGACGGGGCGCGCATGGTGGAACGCGTTTCAGCTTGAGTTTGACCGCCTTCCTGAACGAACGCTCCTTGAAGCCATTGAAGCAATCGTGAGACTTTCCAAAAGTTTGCGCTCTGATTTTCGCCGTGGTGTCAGTGGTTATGATGTGCAAGCCCTGGAAGGTAATATGTCGAGGCTTGATAACAGTATGCTGGAGTATGAGAGCGGTGTGCGTATAACAGCTGGTGGCACTTTGTTTTCCTTTGGACGCACGACAGAGATTAACCATATTCTCGAAGAAGAAGAAGGCAAACTTATTGGCAATTGGATGGATGATGGGGATGAAGAATTAAGCTGGAACCTTATTGATTATCCATGGGACATGGCAAATTTTCCGTGGTGTTCGGTCAAAAAGCATGAACGCGATATACTCATGGCAGAGTGGTTTAGCAACCGCACGCTTTATCTCGGGTTAAGAGACACTCAAAATGCGGTGATTGGTTATCGCAGATGCTATGCTGTACAGCCTGTCGAACAGGCTTTGGACGGCGTTTATAACCATTCAGGAAACAGATTTAAACCCTCTAAAACAGGCACAATGTTGTTTCTTGCTGCCCGTACAGATTTTAAGGATGTTGAGGACAAACAAGCCGCCTCTGTTTCCCTTCTCATTCATGGTTCCCTAGAAGAGCAGACACCCCCTGGCAAGCTTTGGTTAAAGCTTGATGAACTGAGTGGTGGTGTGGAAATATTCAAGACGCCCATCAACATTCCTTTGCGCGCCGATGTTCGTGAACAATTCAAGATTTTATTGAGGTTTTAACATGAAGCATGAAAGTGGTTTACCCTTTGCAATTGACCGATCTCGCGGCAAAGAGGAGCAACAAAGTGTTGTGTTTTATGGAGAACGCTCCTTTCTTCAAAGTGGGGAACTAAATGAAGTTCAAACCATCATAAGGGGACGGCATAACCGCTTGGGGCGTCTTGTGGCCAAAGAAGGTGACCGTGTTGAACGGGCTGATGCTTTTGTGAACAAAGAGAGCCAAACGGTCACTTTAACCGATGGCAAGATTTATATCGCAGGGGATATCTTTCCCGTTGCACCCGCTGTACTCAACAATGTTTCCATGATTGGGCGCATGGAAATTGGTGTTAAACTGCAAAAACAATGGATAACCCATGAGGATGATCCAGAATTGTTGGGGCAAGTTCCAGGCACCTTGGCTGAAGGTGAAGCAGGAGCAGCGCGTGAAGTCGCAAAGCTTGTTTGGGCACTAAAAGATGATCCACAGCAAGGCACTTTCTTTCCGGTTTATATTTTGCAAGATGGCGTTCTGATTGATCAAAAATCACCCTCGCTGCTTGAACCGGCCATGCAAGCCATTGCCACTTACGACCGTGCCCATGGGCATTATATTGTAAGCGGTTGCCGTGTGACAGCTTTGGGCAAAGAGGAACAAAATCAACGGTTCAGCATTCAAGAAGGGGAAGCCAATATCAACGGCTTTAAGCGCAAACGCTTAGCAGCTTTGAGATATGAAGAACTCGAGGACTTTTCAACAAGCGCGGTTCCCAGTGAAACACATCTCTTTTCGACAAAAGCAGGGGAAACAAGCTTTACCTTTCAAACTTATTACGCCCCCATTGCACATATTCATTCTGTTTTGCTGACAAAGGAAAAAACCGTCACGCTAACGCGCGGTGCGATTGTCTCAGGACGTGATGGCGTTCCCGATAAAAGTATCACCTCTTTTGTCAAAATTGTTCAAGGGAATAAAGAATTTAAAGAAGGCACGGACTTTAAAAAGACCGGCGATACGATTGATTGGGCTCCCGTGGGGGATGAACCGCGCCCGGGCAGCACCTATAAGGTGACTTACCGCTATCGTGCACAGGTGAGTGCTGATAAAGTGACAGCACAGGAAATTACCGTATCGGGTGGTGCTGAGGGCGGTGACATCATTGTCAGTTACACTTACAAATTGCCGCGTATTGATCGCATAGGGTTGAATGCGCAAGGCAAAGTTGTCTATATCAAAGGCATCTCAGCGGATCAGCCCATGGCACCAAGTGTCCCTGAGGATGTGTTATCCCTTGCAACCATTAGCAATAATTGGCTTGAAACGCCGCTTGTTGTCAATGATGGCACTAGGGTTGCCCCCTATGATGAGATGTGGCGCTATTTTCAACGGGTACTTTCCCTTGACCGGTTGATGCAGTTAGAGCGCATTAAAAGCAATGTTGACTCTAAAGAACCTGTCGCTAAAAAAGGTATGTTTGCTGACCCTTTTCTGGATGACTCTTACAGAGATGAAGGGTTTACGCAGACAGGTGCTGTGGGCAACGGCATTTTGCAGCTTGCCATTGATCCAACATTTTACACTGCATCTCTGAAAGAGCCTGTCACGCTTGACTGGACAAACGAAGTGATTATCGCCCAAGAGTTGACAACAGCTTGCGAAAAAATCAACCCTTACCAAAATTTTGCACCACTTCCCGGTACGGTTACACTTACCCCCGCGACAGATTTTTGGCATGAACAGCGCACCCATTGGCTTTCAAGCGTGACCAATCAACTGAATATGGGCTGGAATCGTGGCAGCACTATCCGGACAAGGGAAACAAAAGATGAATTGGTCAATGCCCATCAGGAACAAATTGATTTTTTAAGGAAAATAGAGCTTGTCTTTAAAATTGAAGGCTTTGCCAAAGGTGAAATCTTAGAGAGCCTTACCTTTGATGGCGTCAATGTCTTGCCAAAGAACCGCCTCGTTGCCAATGCTAACGGTAGCATTGAAGGCAGGTTTAAAATTCCTGAAAACATTCTTTCTGGCACAAAAAGCGTTGTGGCTGTTGGTAAAGGTGGAACGACTGCTACGGGTCTTTTTACCGGTCAAGGTGTGATTGATGTGAAAGTGATGCGACGCATAACAACGGTGCGGATATGGACACAATTTGATCCACAAGCGCAAGTGTTTACTCCCGATGAAACACGGCAAATAACCGGCATTGACTTTCATCTTTGTAAAATTGGCAATCGAAACCATGATTTGGTGATTGATTTGGTCACCACTCAAAACGGTTATCCGACAGCTGATATTCAAGCACAAACGTCTTATTCCATGAAAGAAGCTGAACCAGGATGGGCACATGCACGCTATGATGTTCCCTTGACGGTACCAAATGACCGCTTAACGGCCTTTGTCATGAAAACCGATGATGGTGAGCATGCTGTCTCTTTGGCAAAACTTGGAGGCTTTGATGAAGAAAAGCAAAGATATGTCTCAAGCCATCCTTATGTGACGGGGCCGCGTTTTTCTTCTGTTAATGCGCAAAGCTGGACAGCCCATCAAGATGAGGCCTTGACATTCCGGGTGCTGGCTGCGCGCTACACACAAACAGAAAAAACCATTGATCTTGGCAGTTTTGACCTTGTTGAGTGCTCTGATTTGCAAGTTCGTGCGGCCATTGAATTGCCTTCAAGCGATTGTTCTGTCATCTTTGAAATTGAAAGAAGCAACGGCACAATTTATCAACTCCTACCCTTTCAATTGTTGAGCCTTACCGAATATATCAGTGAAAAGGTTCAGCTTCGTGCCATTCTCAAGGGCACTGAAAAACTCTCACCGGTTTTATTTGCTCCTGTTCAGTTGATTGCGGGAAAAATTCATAAAACGGCAACCTATATTACCCGTGCTTTTGTCTTTGGCGAAAAGGCGCGATTGACCAGCTATATCAAAACATTTTTGCCGGGCGGTTCATCTTTTAGCATGGAGATGCAAGTAGATGATGGTGCTTTTGTCCCTCTCACATTAGAGGATACAGAACAGCTTTCCGAGCCCCTTTGGGTGGAGAGAAAATTCATCAGTGGTGACAAAACAGCCAAACAGGCGCGCTTAAAACTCACACTCACGGGTGATCCATCAGCACGATCCATGGTGCGTGATTTTGGTGCCGGCATATTGTGAGGGGAGAAAAGAGATGGACAAAACAAAAAAATTGCAGATGGAACTGCCCAAAGAAGGCCGCTTTATCAGTTCTGAATTTCCAATTTTGCGGGAAAATTTAAGCAAAATTGATCAAGCCATAATGGACGTTGAGGAAAAGATAGATGAAAAGGCACCTTCAAAGCATACGCACACCATAGATGATGTCGCAGACCTTGAAGCGTCTCTTAAGGCCAAGATGGCAGCGGACAAAACTTTTACTTTTGCTGATTTAAGCGATGTCGAGGGTGCTAGTGATGCGGCCAACAATTATGTTCTCTACAAATCAAGCAACAAGAACTTTACCTTTGGCAGTGCTGTTTCCTTGTTGGGAGCACACCAACACAAAAGCGAAGATATTGTGGGATTGGATGAATTTAGAGCCAAGATTAATCAAGATATGACAGCTTATGGCCGCTTAGCACGGCCAAATGAATGGCAAAGTTACAACAAATTTACCAGCAAAGTCACCATGAGTGGTGGGTTAGAGCTTCTTGGTAACACCTCACTAAATCTCACCCATAATAATGAAGTGCTCACCAGTTTAAACGCAACAGGAAGCTTGCTTAAAGGACCACTCAAAGTCGATGGTGATCTTGTTTATACGAAATCAGAAATAGATAAATTAATAGCTTTATTAAAGAAAAATCCCGTTGAAATCCTCATGACAGAAAGCGGTACCATCCCATGGCCTGAGGGTGTCACTGATGACACTGACATTGAAATATGCGCATGGGGTGCTGGTGGTGGTGGAACTAGTGGTAATGGTAGCAATGGAAATGGTGGTGAAGGCGGTCAACGCGTGTGTGTGAGAGTTAAAGGATGGCAACTTAAAAAATCGCGAACAGCACAAATTGGTCGTGGAGGTGATGGTGGAAGCAGTTATGGGCGTCATATAGGATATGACGGCGGTGATACGGTTATTAATGAAATTATTCGCGCTAAGGGTGGAAATGGAGGGTACGGCTTTAGTTGGGGTGGAGCTTCTACCGATAGAGCAGGCTTTGGCAATAATGGTATAGAAGGTAATGGAGGTGGAGGTGGAGGTGGCTATTTTTCAGGAGATAAGGCAACTGGATATTCTGGCGGTTCTGGTGGCAATGGAGCAATATTATTGAAATTTTTTATATAGGAGTTTTTATATGGATTATGCAGTTGTTGAGAACGGTATTGTAACAAATATTATCGTAGCATCAGAAGATTATGTTCACGCCTTTGATGGTGAAGCGATCCCCTCAAGTGAAGCACAAATTGGCTGGACTTATAAGGACGGGGTGTTCTCTCCTCCTGAGGTTCATGAAGCAAAAGCTTCTTTGTCTTCTACTAAAATGGCAGAATCAGATGCATCCGTAGAACCCATAAAAGAACCACAAGAGAAAGCTTAAACAGGCATTCTATCTCAGGTACCTTTAAGCTATACTGCAAATCATTAGGTTCTTGAGAAGTGATAGGAAACAAAAAAGATGCTTTTCAGTTTTGACCATAACGCAGGAAGGACGAGCTTTACGCCCTGAATGTTCACCTTCTTGTGCTTGTTCATGCCATAAATAATAATATCGCACAACATCCCCTGCTTTAAACATGTTCATCATTATTTAAAATGTCATCTAAACCACGATCTAAATTATCTAATATATTTTGGGGTGCATCTGCATAAATAAAGGATTGTGCGCCAGAATGCGCTTTTATTAGTTCATGATATAAATCAATGGGAAGCATAATGATTTTTTCACGCCCTCGTTTCGTTAAAGCAACAGGTGTGGACATAGCTTCGTCTAAAATATCGCCTGCCCCGCGGTTTATATCTGTAAAACTATATTTTTTCATATGCACATCCTATCCTTAATAAATTGTACGCACAATACGTATTATACGTATTATGTAAAGATATTTTATGCTGTTAACTGCCTCCCCGCCCAAAAGACGAGGAGATAAAATCATGTTTTAAGTCTAAGCTACTTTTGCAATAGGTTTTGTTAAGACTCGCTTGGCTTCTTCAATGAGCATTTTATAATGTTTGCTCTCTTCTGCTAATGTAAAGGCTTTAACAAGATGCATGTGGAGTGGTCCATAAATGTAAACAGCCTTTTCAGTTTCTCCCATCTCATCCCAATTGCTTGGAAAATCAAATCGCGTGTCACGGTCATTATCAATCAGTTGGCTTTTTAAATCATAGAAAGCTTTAACAAGTGCTTTTTTAAATGCACGCACCATATCATTGTTGCGCCTATACGTCATGAGTAGAGTTTCTTGTGGTTCATTGAGGATAGCGGCTTCTCTTCTTTGTCTTCCGCCTTTGGTTCCAAAGGGTAGCATTTCAAATGCGACCCTTCCAAATTCTTCGAAGTCTTCAATATCTTGACGTATCAGCTGTATAACTGCCTTATGCGTATTACCCACACCCTCTGCAATTTTTAAAGAGGTTGTGACAGCGATACTAGCACTGTTGATTGTTACTAATCTAAGTTATAATAGCACCTTAAGAAAGCATTCCAATACGATGGAATGGTACTAACAAGAGCTAGTGAAAAGAGGATGTATTTTAGGCTGTTTATGTTTTAGAGCTTGCGCTAAATCATAATTTGTTTGCATAGCTAGCCAAGCGCGTGCAGTACTCACACCAGCCATTTCAAGCCTAATAGCGAGATTTGGACTAATAGCGGCTTTCCCATTTAAAACCCTAGAAAAAGCGACACGAGACATACCAAGCCGTTCAGCTGTTTCAGTAACAGATAAACCAAGCTCTGCGATTACATCTTCACGCAATAGTTCTCCAGGATGTGGAGGGTTTTTCATCATTTTTAGCTCTCCTTATTTAATGATAATCTAGATAATCGACCAATTCGACATCTATACCAATAAAACGGAATATTACACGCCAATTTCCATTTACAGTAATTGACCAATAGCCCTTAAGATCACCTTTTAGAGGATGTAATCGAAAGGACGGGTAATTCAAATCATTTGGTGATATAGCTACGTCAAGAGCACCTAGAATACGCCTTAGCTTTTGAGTATGAGCAGATTGAATTCCTTTTGTAGTACCAGTATTGTAGAAAGCTTCAAGCCCTTTATGTTTAAACCCCAAAATCATAACATACTGTATCGCATATCGTTACCAAATACAAGAAAATTTTTATAAATCCTAATAAAATGCCTATCACGATTTGCTGTAAATAACAGAATTTTACGGCAAAACATGATAATAATGTCAAGAAGCTTCCGATAGTTTTTTATCTCTGGGTGCCGAGCACTAAAAAATACGGCATTTCGCCCCTCATTTTTCCCATTCATTTTCATTCACCCCTCATTTAAAGGAGCATAAAGCATGGCAACAGGATTTTTACATGGTGTTGAAGTTGTCGAGGTTGACGACGGCACCCGTCCCCTTCGCGCGGTACAATCGGCCGTTATCGGAATTGTTGGCACAGCACCCGATGCAGATGAACAAGCATTTCCTCTTAACATACCCGTTTTGGTAACGGGTTCTCTTTCACAAGCAGCTAAACTAGATAAAACAGGGAAACAACGTGGCACTTTGCCCAGTGCTCTTGATCTGATTTTCAAACAAGTAGGTGCCATTGTTGTTGTTGTCCGGGTAGAAGAAGGCGACAATGAAAATACAACATTGACTAATATTCTAGGCGGTGTGAACGCAAATGGTGCTTATGAAGGTGTTCACGCTTTGATTGGAGCGCAATCCACTCTTGGACAAACACCACGCATTCTCATTGCTCCAGGTTTTACGCATAAACGCCCTGTAACCCTTAGCAAGATTGATGTTACAAACCAAGGGAGTGGTTACACCAAAGCAAGCGTTAAAATTGCTGATGGTGCTAAAGCAGAAGCAATCCTTACCGATGGGAAAATCACCTCACTTGTCATCAAGGAAAATGGTTTTGATTATCAAACAGCCCCAAGTATTACGATTGAAGGTGATGGCACTGGTGCGACTGCTAAGGCTGAAATTCAAGCAACCTCTAACCCCGTCGCAGCAGAGCTTCTTGGCATTGCTGAACGCCTACGCGCCATTGTAGTGATTGACGCACCAAATACAACAGATGAAGCAGCTCTTAATACAGCAAAGGATTTTGATTCAAAGCGCGCTATCATGGTTGATCCATTTGTAAAGGTAAATCGTGCTGGAAAAATTGTAGAGCAGCCTGCAAGTGCAGCGGTTGCTGGTGTCATTGCCAAAACAGATTTTAACAACGGTTTTTGGCATTCCCCTTCAAATAAAGTGATTAATGGCATTGTTGGAACTGCGCGTCCGATTGATTTCTCCATTGGTGACAGGTCTAGTCGCGCTAACCTTCTCAATGAACAAAACATCACAACAATCATTCGTGAAAATGGTTATCGCTTATGGGGAAACCGTACGCTTTCAAGCGATACGAAATTTGCTTTTTTATCGGTGGTGAGAACTGCCGATATGATTAATGACGCCATTTTGCGCGGGCATCTATGGGCAGTCGACCGCAATGTCAAAAAAACTTACATGAATGACGTAAGTGAAAGCGTCAATGCCTATTTGCGTGATTTAAAAGCGCAAGGCGCCATCCTTGGTGGGCATTGTACTCCTGATCCAGAGCTCAACACAGCAAGCGCTATTGAGAGCGGCAGAGTCTATTTCAATGTTGAATTCACACCAACAACACCAGCAGAACACATCACATTCCGTTCACGCATTGTGAATGATTATTTAGAGGAGATTTTTTAATGACTATCCCTGTTTTACCAAGAGTTTTGAAATATTTTAACATTTTTGTCGACGGCATTCCTTATCAAGCAAAATGTGAAAGCGTGACGTTACCGAATTTGAACTTGATTGTTGAAAGTTATCGTGGTGGCGGCATGGGAACCCCCATTGAAATTGACCTTGGTCTTGAAACTCTCACGCTTAGCATGACCATTTCTGATTGCTCTCCAGAATTGATGGTGCTGTTGGGACGATCTGATGTCAACATTTCATTGCGAAGTTCAATGCAAGCGCAAGGCACACCCGCAGAAGGTGCTGTCATTACCATGAGAGGACTTTGCAAAGGTTTTGAAATGGCAGAATGGCAACCGGGAAGCAAAGCAACCTCCACGGCTACCTTTACATTGCATTATTTTAAATATGTCCAGAAAGACGTTGAAATTGTTGAGATAGACGCCCTCAACATGGTGAGAAAATTTAATGGCGTTGATGAATTAGCAGAACACAGAGAAAATTTAGGAGTATAAAAATGACAGTCCAAACAAGCTTTACATATGAATTACTTGTACCTGTTACATTTGAAGGAAAAGAGCACACTGAAATTACTTTACGGCGCCCCAAAACAAAAGATGTGCATGAGGTCTATAAACAGAAAAAGCCAGATATTACACAAATACTAGAAATGATTTCGCGTCTTTCTGGTTGGCCCATGGATGCCGTTGAGGGAATCGATTCTTACGATATGGATGTTATTGTAAAGAAAACAGAGTCTTTTACCAAACGGCAGGATTCCGAGACTGGGAAACTGCCACGAAACTCATAGCCGATATTGCCATTGCTTTTCATTGGCCACTTTCAGACATGATGGAAATGGAGCTGGAAGAATTGGTCTTTTGGCAAAATCAAGCAGTAGAAAGGTATAAAACAAAATGAGTGAAAAAGTTGCCGATGCAAAGGTGAAATTGTCTCTTGAAGACAAACTCACCGCACCTCTTAAACGTGTACAAGAGCGTTTTCAGAAATTGTCGCATACATTAAGTATGCCACGCTTTTCTGCTGCTATAAAGAACATGACAAAAAGCCTTCATGGTGTTCAAGGTGCTCTTAGCACGGCGGCAAGCCGTGCTTCGGTCTTTACCGGTGCTTTAGGGCTTGCTGGTGGTGGTCTTGTGGCAAGTGTGACCGCCCTCACCATGAAAACCATGCATCTTGGAGATAGTCTTCACCATGCCTCACGCCATTTAGGCATGAGTGTTGCATCGCTTCAGTTATGGGGTGATGCTGCTGATAATTCAGGATATTCTGCCGAGCTTTTTCAACAATCCTTGGCAACTTTAAATAGGCGTTCGGCACAAGCATATGCCGGACAAAAAAGAGGCATTATGGGCTTTGAGGCGCTTGGCATTTCTGTAAAAGACGCCTCTGGAAAACTCAAATCAAATTCGGCTTTGTTGGAAGAAATTACCGACAAGATGAGTGAGATGAAAAATCAAGCACAAAGACAACATATTGCCGCTCTGCTGTTTGGTGGTGATGGCAAGGAAATGGCGGCCATGCTTGCGCAAGGCATGGCACCAATCAAAGAACTGTTTGCAAAGGCGCGGAAAGGAAAATGGCTGATAGGTGCCGATGTCGCACGCTATGCAGCAGATTTAAGTGACAAACTTGGTGCTTTTAAGAAAAAAATAGGCGGTATCACGAGCTTTATTGGCGCACGTTTTATGCCCATTCTCAATGATATGATTGATGCTTTTTCAAAGTTGATTGATGAAAACCGTGTCCTCATTCAAACAACCGTTGCGGGATGGGCAAAAAACCTAAGAAAAGTCTTTAATGATTTGCTTAATCCTACCTCTGATTTGAGAAGAGGCATAAGCGATCTCACAGAGAGAATAAAAGGCTGGTTTCAATGGCTAGAGCCGTTGATTGGTGAAATAACCCTCCTTAAGGTTGGCCTTGTAGCCCTTGGTTCATTTATTTTTGGTCCACTGATTGCATCTTTAGCTGCAGCGGGAGCAGCGTTTGTCACGCTTGGCTATACTCTTATGACCACGCCTATCGGTTGGCTCATTGGCGGTATTACAGCGCTCTTTGTACTCTATAAATATTGGGACAAACTCAATGGTTGGGTGGCTGCATCTTTAGCCGCAGTTGGAGTAGTTCTTATAGCTTCAGCTATTCCAGCAATAGCAGCCGTTGGTTCTGCTTTTATATCGCTTGGTGTTGCTATCATGACCACACCTATCGGCTGGATTATCGGCGGTATTGCAGCCCTTGTAGGTGCTGGATATCTGCTCTACAAAAATTGGGATACAGTAGTGAACTTCATAAGCAAATTATGGGAATCTTTTGCCAGTTTATTCAGTAATGTTTTCAATAAACTCTTTACTCTGTTTAAAAAGTTTTCCCCGCTCTATTGGATAGCAAAAAAAATCAATGAACTGATTAAATGGTTGTTTGGCGTCGATTTAATGGAAGCAGGTGCCAATCTAATTAACGGGCTTTGGGAGGGCATAAAAAGCAAGTGGCAAGAGCTGTCCGAATGGTTTAATGGCATGACAAGCAAATTAACCAGCTGGATACCTGGCTGGGGAGGGAAAAAGTCAGAATTTAAGGCTACAATCAACAAAACTTCAACCCAAACAATTAAAACCTTTGCCAATGAAACCAATGCGCGCGTAAAGAGAATGGTTGGCACAGCAATTGTTCCAAATATTCTATCTGGAAAAGGCAAAAGTGGTTTTAATACAGGCATAGTCGAAACAGGACACATAGAAACTCCAAATGCAAAAGTGAGTGCCTTCAAAGTTTCCAAGCCAATTACGGTTCATAAGCCTGTTGAAATAGACGCCCGCGTGACCATTACAAATTTAAATATTTCCGTACCAAATGGTCTCAAGGACGAAATCAGAGACGCAGTCAATCAAGCACTTGAACGCTATGCGAAGCAACAACGTTTAGCCATAGCCTCTAGCCTTTCGGATTAGATACCATGATGTTAGCTTTGGGAGGTTTTATTTTTTCGATTGAAACAGCAGCTTATCAAACCCTTGATATGTCTTATGGGGTTCCATGGGTGGAGCAAGGGCGATTAGGAAGAAAGGCTGCTCTTCAATTGCCAGCTGTTGCAAATGCGGAATTTTCTTTAGCAGGAGTGATTTATCCAGATTTCAAAGGTGGTCACAGACAGCTCGAATATTTGCGACAAATGGCACATAAAGGACCTCACATCCTTGTGACCGGTCAAGGCAAAATCTTAGGCAAATTTGTCATTCTTTCCGTAGAGGAAAAACAAAGCGTTTTTCATCATAACGGCTCCCCGAAAAAACAAGAATTTAGCGTGAAATTAAGAGAATATGGTGAAGACCAATGAATGACCTTTATGTAACCAAAGAAGGCGATATGGTCGATGCCATTTGCTGGAAATACTATACCAAAGGTCAGCAAGCGCTTGCCGTTGAACGCGTCTATGCAGCAAATTTTGGTCTTGCAGACTATGGACCAATCTTAAAAGCAGGCATCACGATACTCTTGCCATCCCTCCCCTATCCTAAAGCCACACCAGTAATCAGAATTTGGGGACGCAAATAAAATGAAACCTTTTTGCACGGTTTTGGCAAATGGAGAAGACATCACAAAAACGCTCATGGATTATGTTTTATCAATTGAAATTACCGATGAAGCAGAAGACAAAAGCGACCGTATCACCATAGAGCTTGATGACCGCGCCCGTGAGTGCGATAACGGCTTTCTTGATATCCCTTTAATTGGGACGGTTATTTCCGTGACACTTGGCTATGAAGGTGGTAAAAACCGCGATATGGGAGCCTATCTGATTGATGAAATCTCTGTGAGCAGCCCACCACAGAGCTTAAGTGTTACAGGACGCGCCGCCTCCATGAACACATCTTATAGAACACCTAAAAGTCAATCCTATCACCAACAAACAATAGGCAATATTGTTCAAGAGATAGCACAGCGCAATGGCTATATACCAAAAGTTGATCCTGCACTTGCAAAAATTGTTGTGCGTCACATTGACCAAACTTCTGAGAGCGATATGGCTTTTGCCACACGTCTTGCAGAAGAATATGACGCGGTAGCAAAGCCTGTTGACGGCAAACTGGTGATTGCCAAACGGGGGGAAGGTAAAGCCATCACTGGTGAGACGCTTCCCGTCGTTTTAATCCACGAAAAACTTTGTATTTCTTGGGATTTTAAGTACAGTGCACGTGATGAAGCAGGTGCAGCCAATGGTTTAGCAACAGATGCGGGGGATGACCAAAAAACCGCTGCTGATGCACGAAAACCAGCGGAAATTGAGGAAGGTGAAGGCATTATCCATATGAATGATAGTGATATGCCAAAATTGCCTGAACCAAAAACAGAAGAAAAAGGCGGAAAAGAGCCTGAAAAGCAAGAAGAAGAGAAAAAAGGCGGTGTTCTCGCAACTTATCATGACATCCGCAGTGGTGAGAAAAAAGAGGTAAAAGTTGGTAAACCGCCATTTCATGAACTAAAATATACCTACCACAATCAATCAGAAGCGGTTGCAGCTATTGCTTCTTATCGCAATAAATCATTGCGCGGAAAATCTTCTTTCTCATGTGATATCGGTGGTGATCCCTTTGTGCAAGCAGAAGCAAAGCTTGTTCAAGAGCCGCCTTTCCGCCCTTATATCCCAGCAGAATGGCGTATCAAAAGCGTCAAGCACAAACTTGATAAAACCGGCGGTTACACAACAAAAATAGAGTGCGAACTTTTTGACAAAGCGCAAGAAGACACTGCTAAAAACGTAGCAAATACAACACCAGACAAAGACGATACCCTTGACCCAAGCGCTCCACCCGATGCATACGACGAAGGAGACGGCGTTATCCATATGGATAAAGAGGATACATGAGTAAAATTAGCAAAAATATTATGATATTATTTTACTATTCCTAAAAATACAGCCAAACAACGTTCAATTTCTAGCATTTCCTTTTCTTGAAGAGAGCCAAAAATGGAACCCATTTTGTCACACCTTACCGTCATAATCTTATCAATCATTACTTGCGAAGGTTTTTGCAAACCATTTTTAGCGTTTGGCTGAATCGTAATGCGGAGTAATGGCGCATTAACAAGTGTACTTGTAATTGGTAAAACCGCCATGCTCGTATGTTCACTAAATTGATTACCTTGAATGATCAATGCAGGTCTTGGTTTACCAAAATCACCTTGTATCGCTATTGTTACCAGAGAACCACGCATCATTCTGTCCAGCCATCAACGTCCATTAAAGATTGATCCATAAACAACTGTATAGATGTATCAGCTTTATCCATTCTTGCTACTAAGCGGGATTGACGACGGCACTCTTCTGCAAAATTCGGCTGGCGTGTATCTGGTACCCAAATTTGCATTAAGCGTAAACCCGCTTTTCTTTGTGCATTACGATGTTTTTGAACTCGTTCATTCACGTGCATTGTACCCATAGTAAAATCTCCATCATGTTTCATGTAACGTATAACACAAATAAAGGTTACATGAAACGAGATTTTTAATATACGCGATAATTACAATTTTAGGCTTACAATGTAAGCTTTTTGTTGACATTTATAGTTTTCTACATTATATAAAAGAATGATTAAAACGTTTAAAAGCAAAGAATTGGCTGAATTATTCAAAACAGGAAAATCGCCTAAGATTGATAAGAGACTTGTAAAGCGTATCATTGTTCGTCTCGATCGTTTAGATGTTTCTGAAAGACCAGAAGATATGAATCTGCCAGGCTTTAATTTTCATGCTTTGAGTGGATATTTACCCACTCGTTATACTGTTCACGTCAATGGGCCATGGTGCATTACTTTTGAATTTAATGCATGCCATGCTTACCGTGTTGATCTTGAACAATATCACTAAGGATACAGTTATGAATGATATTCCTGCACAAAGAGATAAAAACCGTTGCCCTTCTCATCCAGGTGATTTACTGGCAGAAATTATTCCTGAAACCGGCAAAACAAAATCAGAAATTGCGCAAATGCTTGGTATATCACGCCAGCATCTTTATGATATTCTATCTGCCAAAAAGCCTATCTCTCCCTCTCTTTCAGCGTGCTTGGGAAAAATGTTTGGTGATGGTGCTGCTGTATGGTTGCGTATGCAAGCGGCTTATGATGCTTGGCATGCTGAGCGTGAAACAGATGTTAGCAAAATTCCGACACTCTACACTCTTTAATTTTAAGTGGAGCTAGAGCTGATAATACTGTTTTTTCATGGTTATGAAAAGAGTGGATGTATGACCTCTGGCAAGAATTGGAAAGACAAATCTCTGCACCACAGATTGACTACTCCAGTCCTGAAGTAATGCTTGGTGTTTTAACGCATTTAAAAGATGAAAATGAACGTAAAGCAATTTTACTAATTGACAATATAATAAAAGTGTGTCTATTCTCGAATCAGGTGCGTAGAAAACACCTTAAAATACCAAGCGGGTGGGTTGCCGAAACAATCTCTTTCCGTGCATCAAAGACTTTGACTCATTATACACCGAGAGTGTACAATGATCTCGTCGGGTGTGGTTACACTATACAATACCCTCCACGGGGAAAGTGTGACGACGGACTTGGTACCGTGTTTTCTAGCACCCGGCACTCTTCTGAAGTGTCAATAGAAAATAATTATTACCAAGGAATTCAATCATGAATGATCTCATAGAAATTACAGAACAAACGGTTGGACAGGAAACTGTCCAAACAGTAAATGCGCGTGAATTGCACGCGTTCTTAAATGTTACATCTCGTTTTAATGATTGGATTAAAAATCGCATCAAGGAGTATGATTTTCAGGAACACATCAATTTCATTATGCTTACTAAAAATTTAGTAAGCGGTGGAAAAGTGAAAGAATACCACCTCACTTTGGACATGGCGAAAGAGCTTGCCATGGTTGAGCGCAACGAAAAAGGCAAGCAAGCACGACAATATTTTATTGAATGCGAACGGCGTGCAAAGCAAGTATCAGCACCACAAATTGACTACTCGAAACCCGAAGCATTACTTGGTGTCTTGAATCACTTACAAAATCAAATTGAGCAGAAAGATCATGTTATTGCAGAATTAACTCCCAAGGCAAAAGCACTTGAAGGTTTAACACGCTCTGATGGGAATGTGTGGCATCAAGCTTTATTATTTTTTATTCACAACGTGATTGTCTCATGCGCGTTGGGAGATCTTTTGAGTCCATTGCCCGTAGATGGGTAGTGCGGACAGACTCCTCTAAACGAGAAAGAATTTCGCCCGTAAGGCTACGGTGGTTTGCTTCAGCAAACTCTTCCAATTGATTTTTTAGTTCAACTGGAATGAGAAATTTAAATTGCACACGATCTTTTTTTGTCATGCACCTAAAATATACCTAAAATGCACTTGACACAAGGTACTTTTTTGGTACTAAATATGTGCATAGGAGGTAAAATGAAAACGATCCAATATAAAATAAATATGCCACATACATTAAAGGAGTGGTTGTTTGATAGGGCGACAGAGAATGATCGCTCTCTTTCATCTGAAATAATTAACATTCTCAAAAAAGAAAAAGCGCTAGAGCATAAGTCCGCAAAAACCTGCTCTAACGCTTCACATTTAATCAACCTGAAAGAGGTTAATCACCATGGACAATAGCACATACTTATCTATCAATAAAGACAAATTAATCAAATTAAGAGAAATCGAAAACGAGCCCCGTGTTCGCGATGTGGATTTAGCAGAAAAATTAGAGTTTGTTCGTACACGTGACGTTAGAAAATTAATCGCAAGAAATATGAAAGAAATAGAAAGGTTTGGGACGTGCGCCACCGTGGCGCACGTAATAAAAGGCAATAACGTAACAGAATATTGGCTTAACGAAGAGCAAGCATTATTGATTGCAACATTATCGAATACAGAAAAATCTTCTCAAGTCCGTTATATGCTTATTAAGCTATTTGTTGCATGGCGTAGAGGCGAGATAAAGCAATCTCATATCCAATCGATCGACTACTCCAGTCCTGAAGTAATGCTCGGTGTTTTAACGCATTTAAAAGATGAAAATGAGCGTAAAGATACAATCATCGCTGCACTCAAACCAAAAGCAGAAGCACTTGAAGGTTTAACCCGCTCTGATGGTTTATTTGGTCTTACAGAAGCAGCCAAGGTACTGGAGGTACGACCAAAAGATCTAACGAATTATTTGCGTGGGAATTATAATTTTTTGTTTGACAAAATTTCAGCAGTATGTCTATTCTCGAATCAGGTGCTTCAAAAACACCTTAGACACATAGCGGGTAGATTGCCGATATAATCTTCCTCCGTGCATTTAAAGGCTTTGACTCATTATACACCGAGAGTGTACAATGACCTTGTCGGGTGTGGTTATGCCATAAAATACCCTTGTGGGAAAAGCATAACGACGGGCTATGTGCCGTGTTTTTGAGCACCCGGCACTCTCTTTAGAGTGTCAATCAAAAACATTTAACACATAGGAGTTCATCATGAACGATCTCATAGAAATTACAGAACAAACGGTTGGACAGGGAATTGTTCAAACAGTAAACGCACGTGAATTGCATGCGTTTTTGGAAGTTACATCAAAATTTGCAGACTGGATTAAAAATCGCATCAAAGAATATGGTTTTCGAAAAAATCAGGATTTTATGGCGTTTTCTAAAATTTTAGAAAACGGTGGAAGAGCGATAGAATACCATCTTTCACTCGACATGGCGAAAGAGCTTTCCATGGTTGAACGTAATGAAAAAGGCAAGCAAGCACGGCAGTATTTTATTGAATGCGAACGGCGCGCAAAGCAAGTTGTTACTCCACAGATTGACTACTCCAGTCCTGAAGTAATGCTCGGTGTTTTAACGCATTTAAAAGATGAAAATGAGCGTAAAGATACAATCATCGCTGCACTCAAACCAAAAGCAGAAGCACTTGAAGGTTTAACACGCTCTGATGGTCTGTTTGGTCTTACAGAAGCAGCCAAGGTACTGGAGGTACGACCAAAAGATCTAACGAATTATTTGCGTGGGAATGATTGGGTTTATCGTCGTGCTCCGGGATCTCCGTTACTGCCTTATCAGGATAAGATCAAGAAAGGCCTCATGGATTGCCCTACGATCACGATTCAAAAACCTGATGGAACAGAAAAAGTCTTGCCTTCAACCAAGATTACCGCAAAAGGCTTGGCATGTTTAAGAGAACAAATCCACGGAGGTATACAATGAATACTGATATCGACTCTTTGTGTGATTTGTGGATAGCGTTATTTAAGCTTTGCAATCGTGGTGGTGTTGAAGATGAGGAGTGTACTGCTATAGTCAATACCATGAACGTAGTAGAAAAGGCTCTGGTTTCAAAGATCAAGAAAGATGCGCATATTGTTAAGCTTTTAGTGGTTCTCACAGACTTTGGAGATTCAGAGTTTCCTCGTGTCATTGATCCTTTGTTAAAAGCTTATGATCCGAGCTTAAAAAGCCCACTTAAGAAAGTGGCTTAAATTTTAAAACATCTTTCCTTCCCATCTTTGTAGGTGGGAAGGTGATCAAGATGCTTCTTCTAAAGCCGCTTTTTCCTTACAATTATTTTGGATAGGCGTTAAGCTAATCTGCAAATTTAAGGCACTTAAAACACTGAGAAAAGTAGAAAGCCGTGGGTCACCCTTGTCGCTTAAAGAACGATAAAGAGACTCTCTTGATAGCCCTGTATTTTGAGCGATTTTACTCATTCCTTGGTTTTTCGCTATTATGCCAAGAGCATGCGCAAGATATTTGCTATCCTTGCTTTCAAGAGCATCTTGTAAAAGAATCTTCTGAGTCTCAGGCGTTTTGAAATATTCGCTTGTATCAAACTTGGTGATTTCCATTTTTTATTTCCTTTACTAATTGGAGAGCTTTTTCAATATCTTTTTGCTGAGTAGATTTATCGCCGCCATTAAGTAACAAAATGATTTGTTTTCCTTGTTTGAAAAAATAAACACGATAGCCTGATCCGTGATTTATTTTTATTCTTCAATTCCACGGAAGAATTTTGCGTTGCCAAGAAATCCTGTTTCTACTCTTGCAATCCGCGTAACAACATGTGCTTGCGCAATCTCATCTTTTAAAGAATCTAGCCATTTCATAAAGTATTTTGTTTTGTGCGCTGTAAACATTTGTAATTTATAAGATACAGAATAGATAATGTCAAATACATTCTTTTGTTTCAGTGAAAAAGCTACATAAGTTTTAACAAGCCATCATTTCGGATAGGAAAGATGTCAATTTTTTAATCCAGCTCTGCTTTTTGTGGGGCTTTTTTTATGGAGAAGCATATGCGAAAAATATCACAAGAAGGGCTAGCACTGATTAAACAATGGGAAGGCTTGCGGTTGAGTGCCTATCAAGACGCCGTCGGAGTGTGGACAATAGGTTATGGACATACAAACAGTGCTGGAAAACCTTTTGTTCACACAGGCATGACAATCACCGAAAAGCAAGCCGAAGAGCTTCTTTGTCAAGATTTAAGACAATTTGAGAATGCTGTTGAACAAGCGGTTCAGGTTTCCTTAACGGATGAACAATTCGCAGCACTCGTATCCTTTTGCTATAATGTGGGAACAGAAGCTTTTTGCAACTCGACCCTTCTAAAAAAACTCAATAGAGGTGAATATGAAGCGGTACCAGCTGAATTACAGAAATGGATCAAAGCCGGTGGAAAATCTTTACAAGGTCTCGTACACCGTCGTGCAGCAGAAGCAGGGTTATGGGCTAAAGGGGCTTATGTTTCTTCCAACTACCAAACCGTTGAAACGCAAGCACCAACAGGGCTTTTCAAAGCCGAAGCCCTTGCCCCGATCATTGGTTCTTTTTCTGGGCTTGGAGGTTTGCTAGCAGGCAATGGTCCTATTCAATGGGCTTTAGCTGTTGTTATGGTTTTAGCCGCCTGTGCTGGAATTTTCTTTGTCACCAAACGTTTTCAGGAACAACGCTTATGATCTGGTGGATGAAAAAAAATCTGATGGTAACCGGTGCGGCTTTAGCCGCTTTTTTTATCGCTCTTGCAAGAGCTTTTACCCTTGGAAAGAAGAGTGAGCAGCAAAAGGAAGCAGAGCAAGCCTTAAAAGCAGAGACAACGCGACTGGAGATAGAGAATGAAATTAATCAGAAAAGTGATGCTGATGTGCGTACTGAGCTCTCTGACTGGTTGCGCGATCAATAAATATGCTTCTTCTTGTGTAGGTTGGTTGCCCATTTACTTAGATAGACAAGATATAAACGTCATCAGTACGCACTTAGCAAGAGATATCTTAAAACATAACAAACAGGGTGAGCGCTTGTGTGGGTGGAAACATGGTCAGAAAAAAAACTGAAAAAACAACAGAGCTTACGGAAGCAGAAAAAGAAATGCTTCAAGAAATGATTATTACTTACCAAAGTGTGAAAATGATGTCTCGCTTGATGAAGTGGATAGCATTCTTCATCTTTTTGTTGATCCTTGATTTTGCACGTCTCATAGATGCGATAGAGGATATCTTCACCCATTTAAAGCAATGGCTCTCAAAAAAATGAAAGCTCTATCCCCTCTCCGCTTTCAAAACGGAGAAAGAGAGATTATATCGTAATCCATCCGCTAATCGCTTAAGTGTTTCTTAGACACCTGACTCGACAATAGACATATTATCAAGCCTCTCCTGATATAAAAGACGCCCATTGTTCTAAGAGGACACAGCGTTGCTCTAAAAAGTCTGTTCGCATATAAGCTTTTGTCACTGAACTCCCAACTGAATGCGCAAGAACAGTTTCTGCAATCTCAAAGGGTGTTGACGTTGTCTCTGCTATCCAATCCCGTAAGCTTGAACGAAAACCATGTGGACGATAAGTCAAACCACAAACTGTCATATATTTTGCCATGCTTGCATCAGAAATTGGCTTGCCTGTAAGACCAGAAAAGAGAAAACCATTCTTTTCAAAGGGGAGAGTTTTTTCAATGACTCTCAAAGCTTCATCACTGAGTGGCACGCGAAAGTCTGAAACTTTCCCTACAATACCTTTCATGTTTTCTTTTGGTATCGTCCATATATTTTTGTCAATTTGTTCAAGACGCAAATATCGCAATGAATATGACCGTGCTCCAGTCAAAATTAGTAACTTCAGTGCTAAATTTGAGAGGATATCATCCTTTAAGTTTTGATAAAAAACCGGCACTTCTTGCCATGGCATAGCAGGAATATTTGTTGATGTAGCACGTGGCTTTCCTAAAAGAGCGCGTGCTTTCATACAAGCTTGTAGATCAACATCTAAACCAAGAGCGGCAGCATATTTCAAACAAATATTGATACGGTTAAGTGCTTTTCGCGCTGTGTCTGCTTTTTCATGCCAAAGGGGTGCGAGAACATTGCGAATGATATTGGCTGTTAATTTTTCTATAGGTAATTTGCCTATGTGTGGAATAACGTGCAACTCTAGTGGAGAAAACCAGCGACCGTTTTTACCTTCATTTTTCAATTCTGCTTTTTTGCTTTCAAAAGCCGCTTCTGCAATTTCACTGAATATGTTGCTTTGCTGTTTTAAGATGGTTTGTTCCCGAAAGACAATAGGATCATTGCCTTCTTTAAGAATATCACTATAATGCCTAGCAAGCTCACGCGCTTCTTTTAAAGAGAGTTTCGTAACAGAACCAAGCCCCATTTCACGGCGTTTATTGTGGTATGTGTAACGAAAAAACCAAGAGCGTGTATTGTCTTTTCGAACATTTAACCATAGCCCTGCCCCATCACAATATTTACCCTGCGGAGACGTCTTTACGAATGATGCTGATAACCGATGAATCGCCCTCACTTAACGTCCCCTCTCGTCCACCTTTTTTGGTCCACCTTTTAGACCACCTTTAATTTCTGATTTGAGATTTTTTCTTTAATACTTAATTTTTTTATTGAATCATAAAAAGCTATAGACATCAATACATCCTTGCGCTTCTTTATATAATTTGATTCTTGCTAATAAAGCCCGCTCTGCCGGCATGCGGCACCATGTATTTTTCAAAAAATCTTTTGTTTTTGGCTTTAATATTCTTTTTCAAAGAGATGCGGGCTTTCAACAATGAGCTTTTCTCGCGCTTTTTGTAACTGTTTAATAACTTCATCAATTTTTGATGGAGAATGAGAAAATTCTTGGCTATTCAATAAATGTTGTCTTTCTCTTCCCTCATAAAAACACTGCATCTGAGACTGAAGTATTCTAATTTCTTGAAAAAAAAGACGTCCAGTTTCTTTGAAGCCATTATTAAGTGAAAAAAGTTGATCGGAAATCGATACCAAAATTTGTTTTAAAAAGCGCTCATTTTCTTGGCGTTTACGATATTCTAAAATAAGAGCATGACTTATCTCATCCAGCTGTTTTTTTGTGGAATCAATTTGACGCAATAAATTCGGTTTTTCCCCCATATTACCTTCTCTCGCCTTCAAAAGCATAGTATGAATATCTAATAACTTAACTGCGGAATGAGATAAATAATCAACTAATGCAGGCGTATCGGTATAGCGTTTTCGTGCAACCATCATGAACTCACCTAATGACTGTTTACATTCATCCCGCTATTTATTTCTATTTTACAAAACCATTCTAAAGAAAGTGCTAAAAAACATTATTTACAATTCATTTATATTTAATAGAGAATTTCAACCTTTCTCACACTTAATGTGAAGCTAGAGGGGTTAAAAAACGTACAGGTGTATAAAGAATAAGATGGGTTGTTTTTTCCAACACACTACTACTATCAGCAAGAAGCGCCTGACTGGGTGACAATTCTGTACCTTGCATAATTGTTGAAGCCAAAGAACCTTCTCGAGAAAGAGCCATTAACGTTGGTGAGGATGCAAAGACATTATGTGCTCCGCCATCAACATTAGAAAAATCGAAGACAGCTATTCCATTTTTGCGCAATATTTCAATATCTGATCCGTCCCCTACACGATGATGTCCACCTGTAAGACGCCCTGAAACAGCTAGCGCTTTATCTGCACGAGATACCAAAATAGCCGTTGGTTGAGGTAATTTTTTAATATCATTAAGTTGACGTTCAAACACATCAATATCAATATCTGGCGCTGCCATTAAGAAACTTGTAATACGGCGAATAGGTTTATAGTTCCCCTGTAATGCTAAAGTTCTAAATGCCTCCATTATGACAAAATTTCCCATAGAATGCGCAATAACTGAAATCTGATCAGCACTGGTTTCACTGATGATTTTCAAAAGCTCCATGAGTCCATCACGCGCAAAATTAGCGCTATCACGATCATAAATATAAAGAGGTACCGATCCAGCAGATGGCCAAGAATAGTGTACTGCAACAACATTCAAAGAATAATCGTATGTAAACTGAGCTGTACGAAATGTACCATCTGCAAAATTGTTATTATAGCCATGAATAAAAAGGAAAATTTCTCTTTTTCCTTTTTCTTTTTCTGCTAAAGCAGCATTCAATTGCTGCTTAAACTGTTCTTTGTTATCGTATTTTTGTAACGCCACTGCTGCAAAATACTTATCATGAGTAGGTTTATAAGCGTTTATTTCAACGACACCTTTCAGATGTTGTTGGGGAATTCCTACGTCGACGCGATTATAGTGCACTTTATTTGATCGCTCTGCTCCATAAGGCTGAGAATAATTATTTTGCATCATACGACTTGTTGCAACATATACCGGAACAACAGTTTTTGGAAGAATCGGTTTATCTTCAACTTCCTTTTGTACTGCAACCATAGACGGTGTTGCATGTACCCCATGCCAGAGCACAGCACGCGACTTGCTACATGCCGTTAATAAAAAAACACAAATAAAGAATGTAAAATAGTTTAAAAACACTGTATTTCTCACTATAATGCCACCCAACCCTATTAAAAAGATCAAAATTTCAAATATAAAGGTAAAAAAATTCTACAACCTCTGAAATAAAACCATTGCTAGGAATATAAACAAATAATACACAAAGCCCCCTCCCGCGACAATGCTCAAAACAGCATCCCCCCTTAAATATAATACAACCATATCCACTATAGAGAATTTAAATGGTGCGGTCGAGAAGACTCGAACTTCCACGGGTTGCCCCACAGCGACCTCAACGCTGCGCGTCTACCAATTCCGCCACGACCGCACGTAGTAAAGAAAAATATATTGGTCTCTGGCTTTAACAAATCATAAAGCGAGGTACAAGCCTATTTTCGCTTTCCTACGATTTATTTTACTTGAATGATTTATAGCTAGATAGAATGTACACTTTAATTATAATCCTTAATTATAATCCTTGAACCATCCTCATAAAGTTAGCCTGTATATCTTGATCTTTCTCATAACAACCACTAAAATTCGTTGTAATTGTTGTAGCACCTTGCTTTTGAATCCCTCTCATAACCATGCACATGTGCTCAGCCTCAATCAAAACCGCAACACCACGAGGCTTCAGATGTACTTCCAAAGCGCCAGCTATTTGAGCTGTCATAGCCTCTTGTGTTTGTAAACGACGAGCAAAAATCTCTACAACACGCGCAATTTTTGAAAGTCCAACAATCTTTGTGTCAGGAAGATACCCGATATGAGCTTTACCAACAATCGGGATCATATGATGCTCACAATGTGAATAAAAAGGAATATTTTTTATCATTATAGCTTCATTATATCCTGAAACCTCTTCAAAAACCGTATCTAAGATCTCTTCAACCGATTTGCTATAACCAATAAAAAGCTCGCTATACGCTTTGACCACACGCCTCGGAGTGTCCACGAGCCCTTCTCGATTCGGATTTTCCCCCATCCATAACAGCAATGTACGAACCGCTGCTTCCACCTCTTCAAAGCTAGGATGCTTTTTTCCAGATAAAAATGAATCTATCGGACCTCCTTTAACAACATTATGCATTTAAAAACTCCAAGCTCACTCTATACAAAACATTTGCTATATATCTATTTCATCTTGTATAATCTCTATATAAACGAATTAAAAGCTTAAACAATTACAACTTTCAAAATTTCAGGCAAGTGCTCATGATTGACAATGTCTATAGTGATAAAATACTTGAATATGCCGCGCATATAAGTAGCATTGGGCGTCTTAATAATCCGGATGCAACATCAAAAAAGCATGCACGTCTTTGCGGTTCAACGATCACTGTAGATCTAAAGATAGAAAATGACGTTGTTATAGATTTTGCCCATGAAGTGCAAGCATGTATGCTAGGGCAGGCTTCGGCTTCACTTTTGGCATCTCATATTAGAGGGAAAACAACACAAAATCTTAAAATATTACGTGAAATTATCTATCATATGTTAACGAAAGATGGTCCATCTCCTCAAGCTCCGTTTCAAGCGTTTTCTTGCTTGCAACCCATTAAAGACTACAAAGCACGTCATGCGTCAATAATGCTTCCATTTGATGCAACTGTAGATTGTATTGAACAAATTGAAGAAAAATAAATGCTCAAATCACAATCCCGACAAAAAAACAGACAAACTCGAAATTATATGGGACATTGGCGAAAAACACCTGGACGATTGCTTGGCATTTTCTTGATACGTTTCTATCAAATAACGCTTTCCAGCCTTATAGGGAATCAATGTTGCCACGCACCGACCTGTTCGGAATATATTTATGAAGCGATTGCACGCCATGGGCTGTGGGCTGGTGCGTGGATGGGACTTTTTCGTATTATGCGTTGTGGTCCATTTGGAACACACGGATTCGATCCAGTGCCTACTTCTCTTGAAAAAAGTTGTTGTTTTTATAAACCTTGGTGTTACTGGAAAAATCCTACTAAACGTAATAAATAGTTCTTTTCTTTTTTCATGCGTATTGATAAAAGGGGCAGTTTGTAGGCTTTAAATTAATTTTTACTCAGTTTTCACGAAACCATCCGCAATCGTTGGCGGAATTGGATCAAAGGGGTGTTTTATGTCTTGCTCTGTTTCTCTTTCTTTTTCTGACGGTTCAAAACGTGATTATCCCCCCGAAATGACTGGTTTGGAATTAGCAGAATCTATTTCTAAATCACTTGCAAAAAAATCGGTCGCCTACAACCTTAACGGAAGCATACGAGACCTATCAGATCCATTAGAACAATCTGGTCAAATAGAAATTATTACCCGAGAGGATCCGCGTGCTCTTGAGCTCATACGTCATGATTGTGCACATGTGCTAGCTGAAGCAGTGCAAGAGCTCTTTCCTGAAACACAGGTAACTATTGGTCCTGTCATTGAGAATGGTTTTTATTACGATTTTGCACGCCAACAACCTTTTACATTGGATGATCTCACCATTATTGAAAAAAAAATGCGTGAAATTATCCAACGCAATAAACCTTTCAAAAAAGAGATTTGGTCTCGTGAAAAAGCGAGAGAGATTTTTTCTGAAAAAGGAGAACACTATAAGGTAGAGCTTATCGATAGTATCCCCGCAAATCAAGAGTTAAAAATCTACTATCAAGGTGATTGGTTTGATCTTTGCCGCGGACCACACATGCAATCTACTGGACAAATTGGAAATGCCTTCAAACTAATGAAAGTTGCAGGAGCTTATTGGCGTGGTGATTCCAATAATCCAATGCTAACGAGAATTTATGGCACAGCGTTTGCAAATGAAAATGACTTAAAAGCTTACCTACACATGCTAGAAGAAGCTGAAAAACGTGATCATCGCCGCTTGGGACGTGAAATGGATTTATTTCATTTCCAAGAAGAAGGACCAGGAATGATATTTTGGCACAAAAAAGGCTGGAAAATGTTCCAAAATTTGATCAACTATATGCGTAGGCGTCTTGATGATCATCAATATGCCGAAGTTAATGCGCCGCAAGTTCTCGATAGATCGCTTTGGGAAATATCTGGCCATTGGGGATGGTATAAGGAGAATATGTTCAAAGTAATTCCAGCAGCTGAGGATTGGGATAATGAAACCGTTTATGCTCTTAAACCAATGAATTGCCCTGGTCATGTGCAGATTTTTAAACATGGTTTAAAGTCTTACCGCGACTTGCCTATTAGACTTGCTGAGTTTGGTCTTGTCCATCGTTATGAACCTTCAGGTTCTCTACATGGTCTTATGCGTGTACGTAGCTTTACACAAGATGATGCCCATATCTTTTGTACAGACGAGCAGTTAGCGGATGAATGCCTCAACATTAATGATTTAATCTTATCAACTTATGCTGATTTTGGTTTTAAAGAAATCAGTCTTAAGCTTTCAACACGTCCAGAAAAGCGAGTCGGATCTGACGCATTATGGGATCATGCGGAAAATATCATGAAATCCGTTCTGAAGACTATTGAGACAAAATTTGCAGAACAAATCAAAACAAGTATCCTTCCAGGTGAAGGTGCATTTTATGGTCCAAAATTTGAATATACATTGAAAGACGCTATCGGTCGTGAATGGCAATGTGGAACAACACAAATAGACTTCAATCTCCCAGAACGTTTTGGCGCGTTTTATATTGATAAAGATTCAGAAAAACGTCAACCGGTTATGATTCATAGGGCTATTTTTGGATCAATGGAGCGTTTTCTTGGTATATTAATCGAAAATTTTGCTGGACATATACCACTTTGGCTTGCACCTGAGCAGGTCATTGTAGCAACAATTACATCCGAAGCAAATGAATATGCAAAAAAAATAACAGCAAAACTTAAAGCTGCTGGACTTTCTGCAACATTAGATCTTCGTAATGAAAAAATTAACTATAAAATACGTGAACACTCTTTACAAAAAGTTCCCGTAATTTTGGTATGCGGTAGACGTGAATCTGAAACAAATAGCGTGAATATGCGTCGCTTAGGAAGCGCAGATCAAACCTCCTTGTCTATAGAAGAAGCGATTAAACAGCTAACGGATAAGGCAACACCACCAGACTTGCGCCGTTTAATAAATACTTAAAAGTACGTGAAAAGATAAAAGAGACTATAAAGAAGAAAAAATTACTGCTATCGTGCTCTATCGAGCACCCGCTTACATTCAATGAGTTCAAACAGTGTTTCTTGCAACAATGCTTTATCGGTTTTGTCTTTGTGAACGTTCACAGAACCAACAGCTGTTTCTTCCTCATTCCTCATAAAATTCAAAAGCCCGAAAGAAGACTTTTTAGGTTTATTGTTGCCAGACTCAGAAGTTTGTCCTGCTTGTTTTTTCCTTATTACAACATTCATAGCATCAAGATCACCGCTACCAAATGCAGTAACAAAAGCAACACCATTCTCCTTTAAAAGACGCTGTACACCTTTTATTGTATAACCCTGATCGTATAATAGTTGCTTAATACCATTAAGCAAGTCAACATCAGTCGGACGATAATAGCGTCTTCCTCCACCACGTTTCATCGGTTTTATCTGTCGAAAACGTGTTTCCCAGAATCTCAAAACATGCTGCGGAATCTCCAATAACTCGGCTACTTCGCTAATTGTGCGAAAAGCATCGGAGCTCTTATCCATCTTGCAACACCTTATCCAAAACACTACGAATAATTCTACAACGACTCACCAAGTCTCAATTTCTCAACAATATTGGTCAAAAATAGGACCATACCTTAAACTCAAAAGCCTTTCGCTTAAAACAAAATGTAGAGTCTAATCTTATGTATTTTCTTAATAAATACCAAACATTGTAACAGCATTCACCTAGGTGATACCATCTTTCTGTCTTGTACGATGCGCATCTAAAATTTTTTGTTTAAGTACATTTGCAGCCTTAAATGTCACTACGCGCCGCGGTGGGATAGGAGCTTCAACACCCGTTTTTGGATTCCGTCCAACACGCTCATTTTTATTGCGAACTTGAAAAGATGCAAAGGAAGAGAGTTTAACTGCCTCACCCCTCACCAGTGAATTGCAGATCTCATCCAAAACCAATTCAACCAAAGCGGCTGATTCAGTGTGTGACAAGCCCACCCTTCTACAAACTACGCTCGCTAAATCTGCACGCGTTACTGTTTTACTTGCCATTATAACCACCTATTTAAAATTTAAAATTACAAAATGACTTATACGTTTTATTCAAATATGGTCAAGCGACTATAATCTACCAACGAACAAGAACTGCTCCCCATGTAAATCCACCTCCCATAGCTTCTAACATAATGAGATCTCCTTTTTTAATTTTTCCATCGTGAACAGCCTTTGTTAAAGCCAACGGCACCGATGCTGCAGATGTATTACCGTGTTGATCAACAGTAATCACAACTTTATCTATGGCAATTCCTAATCTTTTAGCTGATGCTTCAATAATACGTTTATTAGCTTGATGAGGCACAAACCAATTTAATTGTGAGGAATCTATACCTGCAGCCGAAAAACAATCATCAACCACGTCTGTTATCATCCCAACTGCATGTTTAAAAACTTCTCGTCCTTCCATACGTAAATAGCCCGTCGTTTGTGTTGTCGAAGGACCACCATCAACATACAGCTTATCCATATACGCACCGTTAGAGCGCAATTTTGTAGCCAATATACCACAATCAAAAGCAATATCACTCTTGCTTTTTTGTGCTTCCAAAACAGCAGCTCCCGCACCATCACCAAATAAAACACATGTAGTGCGATCTTTCCAATCTAAAATTCGAGAAAATGTGTCAGATCCAATAACTAAAATTCTTTTGGCTGTTCCACAGCGTAAATAAGCATCTCCTGTTGCTAAAGCAAAAATAAAACCAGAGCAAACAGCCTGAATATCAAAAGCAAATCCATGACTCATTCCTAAAGCATGCTGAATCTCAACAGCAGAAGCAGGAAAAGTATGGTTTGGTGTTGAGGTTGCTAAAATAATACAATCAATATCTTTTATTGTTAGACCAGCATTAGCAAGTGCTGCTTGTGCAGCTTCAACCCCTAAAGAAACAGTTGTTTCATTTTCATTGGCAATATAACGTTGGTGTATCCCTGTACGCTGAACAATCCATGAATCGGATGTTTCAACAAATTTTGCAATCTCACCATTCGATAAGCTTTTTTTTGGCAAAGCACTTCCTACACCACACATGACGGATCGAATCATTCGTTCCTAACCTTTTCTTCATATTTTTCAATTATATTACAGAAGCTTATCATAATCCCCTCCATTCACCGTCGCTTCATCATCTTGATCAAAAAGTGTTTCTTTATCCTTATGAAACCGCCGTAAATCAGCAGCTATTTTTTTCAAAAGTCCATTATTAACCATCTCATAACCAACACGGATAGCAGAAGCAAAACCGTTAGCATTAGCACTCCCATGGCTTTTTATCACAACACCATTCAACCCCAAAAGCACTCCACCATTCACTCTATCGGGATCCATTTTGTGTTTCAGTGTACGAAAAGCGCCCCGCGACAAAAAATAACCAAGAGATGTTAAAAAAGAACTGCGCATAGCGGAGTTTAAGATCTCCCCTATCTGGCGTGCAGTTCCTTCTGCTGTTTTTAAAGCAATATTACCAGAAAATCCTTCTGTTACAACAACATCTACTGTTCCCTTTCCAATGTCATTACCTTCAACGAATCCCTTATACTCTAATCCTTCTAAGTGCACTTCACGCAATATCATTCCGGCCTTTTTAATTTCATAAAGGCCTTTAACCTCTTCAACACCGACATTTAAAAGCCCAACACTTGGTTTTTCAGTATGATAGAGCGCACGAAACATACCCGCCCCCATAACCGCCAAATCTACCAACTGACTAGCAGATGCACCAATTGTTGCTCCAATATCTAAAACGATACTCTCACTGCGAAGTGTTGGCCAAATACCCGCAATTCCAGGACGTTCAGCCTCTTCCATCATTTTTAAACAAAAATAAGACATTGCCATGAGTGCACCGGTGTTGCCTGCAGAAATACAAGCATCGGCTTCGCCATTTTTCACCGCTTCAATTGCATACCACATTGATGATTTACCACGTCCATTGCGTAGTGCTTGGCTTGGCTTTTCATCCATGCGCGTATAACTTTCTGTAGGATAAAAACGCGACACGGACGCTAAACAAGGGTATTTTTTTAAAACTGGTACAACAACCTCCTCTACCCCATAAAACAGAAAATAGATATTCGACAAAGCTTTTTGCACAATTGCTGCCCCTGCAATAGCCGCTTCTGGACCATAATCACCGCCCATTACATCTACAGAAATTCTAATCACGTTTGCATATCCCACATCTTTTCATTTATGCTTTTTAAACGCATATTACGACTTTTCGCTATTTAACCACCACAAAAGCACATCATGCAAAAAATAGCTCCACAGAAAATACTGTTTTTATAATGCGATACAATAGATAATTTTTTTATGTTTTTATAATCACTTCCAACTTTTCAAAACAGAAAACGGCGATAAGTTTTGTTCAGATTCTTCTAAATTTTCAATCATACGTATTCTTGCCCCCTCTTTGCGCGGATAATGATTAATGGACAACTCAAAAAATTCTTCCATAACTGCACCGATATCAATTTTATCACCATAAAACACTTCTGGCGTATCTAGCCCCTCCGCATCTAAAAACAATTCTCCTGTATCCTCTGATATTTTTGGCTTTATCAAATTTGAGTCTGCAGGGACCAAAACAACATCAATATTTTCACAGAGAATATTCTCCAGTGGCTCTAATGTGACAACACATAACTGTATTATACATGCCCGCAATAGACCTTTTATACGTACTCCGCGTTTTTTCCACGGGAAAATATGAAATTTTCCCTCACAAAATTTTACTTCAACCAAATCGTGATTCTTAGCTAAATGAGCACATTCTCGCTGTTTCGCACAAATATAAACATTTATACCCTTAGCAGGTAGAGAACGTACTGATATTGGATAAACCAAAGCAAATGTCATTTGAGAAATATTTTGAACATTCATTAACGACTCCCGAATATAGAGTGTAATATACTGTAATTTTATTTAGCCAAAGTACATTGCATTCATTTTTTTCTTTTCTAAAGGAACTCTGTGTGTCATAATTTACTCTATAACAGGGAAGCTCAATGTAAGCTATGGCAGATTAAGCTAAAATGACGAAAAACTTGAGGTTGCCTTTTTTTCGTGTGTCTAAATATAGGAGATATCATTGTTTCAAATGTCCCACATAGCGGTCCTAATCAAGCATAAGTTATTAGTTGGTCTGTCAATAGCAAGCATGATAGTGGTTTCGGGTTGTAGTATTCTTGATTCTTCAGGTTCAAGCCAGATATATCAAGAGGGTTATGTCCTTGATAAAAGTGCTCTTAATTCTGTTTCTGTTGGATCAAGCCAGGAGCAAGTTATTTTAAGTTTAGGAACCCCCTCGCTAAAAACGAAATATGATAATGAGGTTTTCTATTATATCTCACAAAAACGCTATCGTGGGATGCAGTTTATGAAAGCGAAAATTATTGATCGTAAGGTTTTGGCGATTTATTTCAATAAAAATAATCAAGTTACTAAAATAGCTAACTATGGTCTACAAAATGGACAAATATTCGATTTTGTTGCGCAAACAACTCCAACCGCTACAAAAGAACAGCCTTTCTTGATCCAGATTATTAAAGGCCCTGCGAATTTACCAACACATAACTAGGTTATTAAGAGTCAGCATACGATTTTGATAATCTCAGGACTGATAATTATCAGTCCTGATAGCGTTGGATTTACATCCGTCCTCTTAGAGGCGGATTTTTTTTGCCATACTGTCAAGAACTGCATTGACGAGCTTTGGTTCATCCCCTTCAAAAAACGCTTTTGCTATGTCCATATATTCATTCATAACAACAGCAACAGGCACATCTTGGCGGTTAATCAACTCCCATAAACCTGCACGCAAAATTGCACGTAGTATAGAATCAAGACGTGAAAGCGACCACTCTGCAGAAAGCTGTTGATGAAGCATAGGATCAAGCTGTTTTTGATCTTTTACAACACCAGTGATAATAGCTAAAAACCATTGAAAATCAGCATCAAGGTACTGATCTCCATCAATATTTTTTCCTAAACGATAAGTCTCATATTCAGTCGCTGTTTCCATCACACCAGAACCAACTATATCCATTTGATAGAGCGCTTGAACTGCAGCAAGTCTTGCCGCTCCACGTTTATTAGCTGAACGCGGAGAATGTATTCCTTTTATATCAGCCATATTTAATGATTATCTCCAAATCTTTCTTTGAGAGCGATCATACATAAAGCAGCTTTAGCAGCAAAACTACCTTTATTTTTTTCATCCTGTTTTGCGCGCGCCCATGCTTGCTTTTCATCTTCAACGGTCAAAATGCCATTTCCGATAGCCAAATTTTTATGGACAGTTAAATCCATCAATGCACGACAAGAATTATTGGCAACAATTTCAAAATGATATGTTTCACCACGCATGACACACCCAAGTGCTACATAACCATCATAAATGACCTTACTCTTCTTTTCGGCAAAAGCTATTGCAGATGGTATTTCCAATGCTCCTGGCACTGTTACAATATCATAGCTTGCTTCAGCTTTTTGCAAAGTACTCACAGCACCGGCAAGAAGCGCATCAGAAATCCCATTATAAAAACGCGCTTCAACAATCAATACATGCGATTTTTTATGTATCTCTTTTATCATAACAGGATCCCGTAAGAAAAATTAACCCAAAAAATAGGATTATAGAGTACAAAATTCTGAAAAATACAATAAGCTTTCAACTTACTCATCTATCATTTTAAAGCCAGAAAACTTTGCAGCATAACGAGCCAACTGATCAATCTCTAAGTTAACATGATCTCCAACTTTAGTTTGTCCCCAAGTTGTCATTTCAAGTGTATGGCGAATAATAAGGACATCAAAAATACAATCTTCAACACAATTAACAGTCAAAGATGTCCCATTAAGTGCAATAGAACCCTTGCTTACAATAAAAGGCGTAAATTGTGTCGGAATTTTTAGAAAAAAACGAACCGCATCCCCTTCATTTTTCTGATCAATGACCTCAGCCAAACCATCAATATGGCCAGAAACCAAATGTCCGCCCATTTCATCACCCAAACGGAGAGAACGTTCTAAGTTAATACAGGTCCCTTTTTTCCACTCTGCAATATTAGTCAAACGCAATGCTTCTTCCCATGCTTCCACAGCAAACCAATTGCTATTTGCTTGTTTTAATCCTCGTTCAACGATTGTTAGACAAATTCCTGAACAAGCAATTGATGCACCAATTTCTAGACTCTCCATAGCATAACGCGTAGAAATATTTAAACGCACCCCTTTTTTTAAAGATTGAACATCTTCAACACAACCGATATCCGTTATAATCCCTGTGAACATAATGTCTTACGTCTCCATTTACAAAAACGGTCATTTCCAAACATTCTTGTCTCAACTTCTTGAAATTGCGAAAGGTAATTTCCAAAATGAGGAGCCTCAATACGATTTTCGCCTAAAATAACGGGTGCATAAAAGCATATCAAATGATCTACACAACCAGCATTTAAAAATTCTTCCCCTGTTTTTACACCTCCCTCAAGTAAAACGCTATTGATTCCACATTGATAAAGCAGCTGTAAAATAGCAAAAGGCTGCATGCAACCATTACCCATTTTTACTGAATACACAGATACACCAAGCTGTTCTAACGAACTTTTTTTGCTTTTCTTTAAAAAATTTGTATCACAAATCACCCATGTAGGAATTTTTGTTGCTGTTTGGACAACTTTTGCATCAAGCGGGATGCGTAAATCTGTATCCAAAATAACACGTATAGGCGAACGCGTCTCCATCCCTGGCAAACGACAATTTAATTGCGGATCATCCGCTAATATAGTGCCAACACCAACGAGAATAGCATTATTTTGAGCACGCAGAATATGAGTATGAGTGTGAGAAATCATTCCACTAATTTTTATTCCACCCTGCCCCTTTTTCCCCACACCATTATCAGCAGAAATTGCCATTTTTAAAGTGACTGCACATCGCTGCAGCTTCCTTATGCACAAATGTGTGCACAACGCCTCAAAAGCCTCTTCAGCTAAAATCCCCTCAACCACTTCAATCCCAGCCGTACGTAAAAGAGCAATACCACGACCATCAACCCGCTTATCTAAATCAGTCAGAGCAATAACAACCCGTGAAATACCTGAATCAATGAGTGCATTCACACACGGCGAAGTTTTTCCATAATGTGAACAAGGCTCTAAAGTCACATAAGCAGTAGCACCACAAGCCAAGGAGCCCGCCATGTGTAAAGCTTGCACCTCAGCATGAGGTCTTCCATGGATGGCGGTTACACCATACCCCACAATGGATGTTCCTACACCATCATCGTTTCGCACAATTAACGTACCGACCGAAGGATTCTCACCTGTAAGACCGACATGACGCTCTGCTAAACGGATAGCCGCAGCCATAAACCGCTCATCTTGCACTTTTTTATTCATCAAAACGAGATTCTGTATCCGTATCCGTTATGCCCTTTGATAACTCGTCTATAACATCATGAAAATCGCTTGCATTACGAAAATCTCGATAGACGGAAGCAAAACGAATATAGGCAATATCATCAATAATTTTCAATGATTCCATCACAAGATGTCCAATTTTTTCCGAAGCAATTTCTGGTTCTCCCAAACTCTCGAGCTGACGTACAATGCCAGAAATTGCTTGTTCAATATAGTCAGGATCAATATTGCGTTTACGCACAGCTATATCAACTGAACGCATTAACTTATCACGATCAAATGGCTCACATCGTCCACTTTTTTTACAGACTAAGAGCTCACGCAGCTGAACGCGCTCAAAAGTTGTAAAACGGCCACCGCAAACGGAACACACACGCCGTCGACGAATGACCGCCCCCTCTTCCGCAGGACGCGAATCTTTAACCTGTGTATCTTCGTATTGGCAGTAAGGACAACGCATCTTTTCGCATCCCTAACAGGCGCTCAAATAAGAGTAAAGAGGAAATTTATTTGTTATATTTCCCACCTTTCTCTTAACAGCCATTTCAACGGCACTGTTGTCCTCATCATTTTTTGCTACCCGAAGCCCATCAAGAACTTCTGAAATCAGATCACCAACTTGAATAAACTCTTTTTCCGTAAAACCACGTGTTGTCGCAGCAGGTGACCCCAAACGAATTCCTGATGTTATAGAGGGTGTTTCAGGATCAAAAGGAATACCATTTTTATTACAGGTAATGTGCGCTCGTCCCAAAGCCAATTCTGCGCATTTTCCTGTCACATTTTTAGAACGCAAATCAACCAATAGTAAATGATTGTCTGTACCGCCAGAAACAATATTAAAACCATTACTCTGTAATGTTTTTGCTAAAGTTTTCGCATTAGCAACAACATTGGCGCTATAATTTTTGAAAGAAGGTTGCAAAGCTTCCTCAAATGCAACAGCCTTAGCCGCAATCACATGCATTAAAGGGCCACCTTGAAGACCCGGGAAAATCGCTGAATTAATTTTTTTGGCTAACGCCTCATCATTTGTCAATATCAAACCACCACGAGGACCGCGCAGCGATTTATGCGTTGTAGTCGTTACAATATGCGCATGCGGAACAGGAGAAGGATGAACACCTCCAGCAACTAAACCAGCAATATGAGACATATCAACAAGAAAATAAGCACCGATCTCATCTGCAATTTCACGGAATCGTTTCCAATCCCATAGACGAGGATAAGACGAACCACCTGCTATAATAAGTTTTGGTTTGTGTTCTTTTGCAAGGCGTTCAACTTCTTCCATATCAAGAATCTGATCATCTTGACGCACACCATAAGAAACAACATCAAACCATTTTCCTGACATATTGACTGATGAACCATGTGTAAGATGACCACCAGCATTTAAGTCCAGTCCCATAAATGTATCACCAGGCTGGAGTAAAGCTAAAAAGACAGCTTGATTCATTTGGCTACCAGAATTAGGCTGGACATTTGCATAAGCAGCACCAAAAAGCTGCTTTGCTCGTTCAATTGCTAAGTCTTCAACAACATCGACAAATTGGCAACCACCATAGTATCGTTTCCTTGGATAACCTTCCGCATATTTATTGGTTAAAACCGATCCCTGTGCTTCAAGAACTGCTCTTGAAACAATATTCTCTGACGCAATCAGCTCAATTTCATGTTGCTGACGCTCAAATTCACCCCTGATTGCATCAAAAATTGCAACATCAACAGTCTGTAATTTATCATTAAAAAAGCGCTTTTGTATCTTGTCTTCCTGTTGAGTCATAAAACACATTCCTAAAATTAAAAAATAAAGTAATTGAACGATAACACAGCAAACCGCGCAAACCAAATATTTTAAACCATTTTTATCCAAAAATGATGCAAACAATTATCTTATTTCTTTGCCATATGAACAAAAGTTCTTGCCCCACAAAATTCTGTAAAATTGGGATGACATTTTTCCTCATGCGCTCCTAATCTGCCATAATTTCTATAAAAAAAATCTATAATCTCAAGAAATTCAATAATTTAATGACTATCATTTAAATTAGTAATAATTTAAAGCAATTTATAGTGTAAGAAGCTGAATATGGTAGAAAAAATTAATTCAAGGCAACTAGGATGGCAACGAAAGTTTTTATTGATGGTGAACATGGAACAACCGGATTACAAATACAAAAACGACTAGCGGAACGTTCGGATTTTAAATTACTCTCTCTTGCTCATACAGAGCGACACGACATTAACATTCGGCGAGACTGTCTTAGTCAAACTGACATTGCCATTTTATGTCTTCCAGATGATGTCGCACGCGAAACAGTTAACTGGCTTAAAGATAATAAAAAAATTAGAATTATTGACAGCTCAACAGCACACCGTGTTGCGCCAAATTGGGTCTATGGTTTTCCTGAAATGACTGCAGGACAAAAAAAACGTATCCAAGCCGCGCATTACGTGACAAATCCCGGATGTTATCCTACCGGTGCAATTAGCTTGATTCGACCACTCCGTGAGGCAGGCCTGCTAGATGCTTATTATCCGATATCAATTAACGCAATATCCGGCTATACTGGTGGAGGTAAACAATTAATTGCATACATGGAAAACCAATCTCAACAAAATGATGTTCGGGAAAATTATTTCATCTATGGTCTCAATCTTAAACACAAACATGTGCCAGAAATTAAAATCTATGGACAAATCAACAAAACACCCATTTTCGTACCAAGTGTTGGTCATTTTCCTCAAGGAATGATTGTAAATATTCCTCTACATCGTCACTTATTTACAAAATCAGCGAACTGTTCTGATCTGCGCGAAATTCTTGAAAACCATTATAGTGGACAAAATATCATATCAGTTGCCTCACAAGAAGAGACTGACGCACTCACCAAACTCAATCCAGAATGCTTAGCAGGTACAGATCGAATGAAATTATTTGTGTTTGGCAATGAGTGCGAAGGTGTTTTTAACCTCTGTGCCATATTAGACAATTTAGGGAAAGGTGCAGCTGCTGCTGCTATTCAAAATCTCGATTTAATGCTTTCAGGATTCTAACACTTCTTTGGTAATAAATTATTAAACAGCACGATATGCCCCTTTTGTTGCTCGCCAGTGAGCAACTGAAAAACACAATATTGCTAATGCAACACTTTGATGAATAAGCCCCAAACTTATGGGAACTTCATGTAACAAGGTGACAATACCTAAAAATGCCTGAACTACGATCATCACACATATAAAAAATGCACGGCGAGCATGAGTTGAGCGTGGAGCATTCTTTTGTACATATAAAACATGAATAACTGCTGTAATAAACAAAAGATAAGAAAAAAAGCGGTGAATAAATTGAACAGTCAGAGGATTTTCGAATAAATTAAGCCAAACAGGATTATGCTGAAATAATCCATCAGGGATGATCTGACCATCCATAAGCGGCCATGTATTGTAGACTTTCCCAGCATGGAGCCCTGCAACCAAAGCACCCAAATAAATCTCAATCAGAATGAGAATAACAAACCAACCAGCAAAATATTGAACCTTTTGATTTGCTGGTTCTTCTGAATATTCTGTGAGTCCCCGCGCTAAATAAGTAACAAAAATAACAACAAAACATGCTGTTATGAGATGAAATGCCAAACGATATTGGCTCACGCTTGTCAAATTACTCTGACCAATGCCTGAAGCCACCATCCACCAACCAATCGCCCCTTGAAGTGCAATAAGAATTGGTACAACCGCAAGCTGAAACAAAATATTTTTTTCAATACGTTTTGTCGCCCAAAACCAAATTAAACCGAATAAAGCCACAAGACCAACAAGACGTCCGAGAACACGATGTGCCCATTCCCACCAGAAAATGACCTTAAACGCACTTAGCGTCATATCACGATTAAGTAGCTTATATTGCGCTATCTGTTGATATTTTAAAAATTCCTCCTGCCATTGATCTACACCAATCGGTGGAATAACACCGTGAATCGGCTTCCATTCGGTTATAGACAACCCTGATCCCGTCAAGCGGGTCGCTCCCCCCACTAAAACAATGGCCAAACAAAGCAATAAAATAGAATAAAGCCACACCTGAATTTGTTTTCGATTTTTCTTTTGCAATGGTGTTAAAATGCTATCATTCAATTTTTTTACTGTCATCTCTGATTGCCCCACGCCTCTCTCCAACCACAATTCATTCCAAAATTTAAACATCAAATCTTAGGCTATTTTAAATATGTCTGCAACTCTAACACAAAACAAGCATATCATTACAACATGCAATGAATAATCTACGACCTTTATGATGCAACTACACGATAAACAGTTTTCGGAAACTTACTCACCATTTGCATCATCCAATCTTGTTCGTTAAGAGCAATACTGCAAATGTAATAATCTGTTAGCTCTGCAAATTTCTCAAATCCATATTTTGGTTCACTCGCCATTTCTAAAATGATAAAATCATACTCTTTTTTGAATTCCTGTAATATATGAGGAATCTCATTTGAAAAATTTTGTGCACAAACAGCACTCGTTAATCCTTGAGGAAGAATATCAACTCCCGTATCATAATCACGATAAATAACGTCATGCAACTGGGCATTCCCCGTTAAAATATCGCTCATCCCCCGATGGGGACCAATAACTTTCTCTATTTGTTGACCAGAAATATCTACTAACAGGATTGTTTTGCGCTCTTTTACGAGATGAAGAGAGAGCTTTGCTGCCATCCGCGCAGCCTCTAGCCCAATTATTGAAACAACCGTTGAAGTACGACATTTCAAAAAATCGGATAACCCCTCTATTGTAATAAAAGATTCAAAACTTTTTATTTTCTCAGAGACTAAAGCGCTCTCATTATTTTTAAGATCATTTTCTTCTGGTTGATCTTTTTTTATTTCAGAGCATCGATTAAACAACAACACTCCTCCCAACAAAGTGGCCAAGCTTGTAAGTACACAGATAATAACATTTTTTCCGTAAAGAGCCATAAAAGAAATGGGAACTGTCGTTGTTGGCACAACCACATGAATCTTTGTATTTTGCAACAGAGGAGAAACTCTGCTTATCTCTTTATTTTGTGAATCTACCACTGCTCTTATTTTATTTTCAAGCGCGTCAAACATTTGATTCAAAGATTGGGACTGATCTTTTATAAAAAAGCTAATCCTTTTTTTGAGCTGTTTTTCAAATTCTGTTGCAATAACTTCATCTGAATGAATTTGATGAATGATCTGCAAAATTTTATTCTCTAATTGATGAGAAATGACCTTTAATTCCGCAGTCATTGCCTTAATTTGAGGATGTGTCCAACCTAATTGTGCAACCATATGCGCTCTTTGTCTCTCCAGAAGATCACGCTTAGATTCTAATGCAGCAATCATTGAGTTATTTGCAATAAATGATAAAGACAGCAAAGACTGTCCATTTTCACGCATCATGTTAATAGTTGAATTTAAACTTGTTAAGTGAATACGCTTTAAAGTTGCTTGCGTTAATTGCATAGAAAGATCATTAAGCTCTGTTTGTTTTACATTCTGGTAAATGAAAGAATCAACAGATGAACGAAACCCCTGCACTATATTGAGTACCGCAGTCTTATCGTATTGTTGACCAGCCTGCAACTGCGTTAACAATAATTTTTTTTTCTGTTTTATAATTGCTTGTGAAAATGCAGAAAACCACGTTTCCAATCCATGTCGAGCAGCTTCAACAGTTCCAGCTTCAAAAGTAAGATCGATAAAATCACCATTACGAGACAAGCGAATATTTTCATGAAAATTTTTCTTCTGAGCAGCATCTGAAGAAAAATTCTGTACGCTTAGATCGCTTAAAAATATGGACTGTGAAAACAGGAATGCAAGGATATTGTTTTGTTTATCAGTTGGCAACGGCTTTCCTACAGAATCAGATAGCGAAAATGTTAAAGTTGCTCGATATATCCGTGGTTGAATAAAGTAATACAACCAAATCAAAAACGTACACAGCAACACTAACAGCAAAGCAAACAAAACATTTCGCAGAATCGTGCGTACAAACAGTCTTTTATTACACTTAAGACTCATTTTTATTTCAACCAGTAAAATACTTCATATTTATTTATTAAGAGAAAGTGGTAACTATCCTCTTAACTTGAAAACATATTATTTTGAGATAAGAAAAACGTAAAACTTAAGAAAAATATAAAGAAATATCTCGAAAAAATTTAGTTTATATTTTGCTTGATATGGTCTAGTCGTTTTTTTGCTTCAGAGGTAAGTACTGCTCTAATGGTAACGGAACCATCCTCATGCCCTTCCTGCATTATTTCACCAGAGTTTGCATAAAACCAATCAACAAGTGACATTTCATGAGGTCTCAAAAGACATTCAACATTTTGCAGTTTTCCAAAAATTCGCTTTTCAATTGCTGTTAACAATTGATCAAGTCCATCACTCATAAGCGCTGATACCATTACTGCAGGATTTAACTGTGTTTTCGCGCTTGTTTGCAAAACATTTAACGCGTGCTCATCCAATATATCAGTCTTGTTCCAAACTTCTATGATATGTTCTGTATCTTCAATGTCGATACCAAGACTCGAAAGCACTTCTAAAACATCGTGGGCATGCGCACGATGATTAATATCTGACATATCTTTCACATGAAGAATAAGATCAGCTTCAATCACTTCTTCAAGGGTTGCTCTAAAAGCTGCAATCAAATGCGTTGGTAAATTAGAGATAAAACCTACAGTATCAGATAAAAGAATTGTTTTCCCATGGGGAAGAACAACTTTGCGTAAAGTTGGATCAAGCGTTGCAAACAACATATCCTTTTCTAATACATCTGCACCGCTCAAACGATTAAAAAGAGTTGATTTTCCCGTATTAGTATATCCTACTAAAGCAACAACAGGATGGGATGCTTTTTTTCTTTTTGCTCTATGAAGAGCACGTGTTTTAATAACCGTTTCCAATTCGCGGCGGATACGAATAATTTTCTCTTGCAAAAGACGTCTGTCCGCTTCAATTTGAGTTTCACCAGGGCCACCTAAAAAACCACGGCCACCACGTTGCCTTTCCAAGTGTGTCCAACTACGCACAAGCCTACTTTTTTGATAAGATAAATGCGCCAACTCAACTTGCAAAACCCCTTCTTTTGTTCGCGCACGATCCCCAAAAATTTCAAGAATCAAAGCCGTCCTATCAATAACTTTGCAATTCCACAATTTTTCTAAATTACGCTGCTGCACTGGTGTTAAAAAATAATCTACAATTGCAAGCTCAATATTTTCTTCATTTATATAATGGGCAAGTGCATCTGCTTTACCCTTTCCAAACAACGTTGCAGGACGGAACTTAACGATATTAACTGCTTTATAATGAACAACTTCCAATTTTATGGCGCGTGCTAACCCCAATGCCTCTTCAATTCGAGAAGATACTGACCCGCCACTTGAAGCATTTTCACCCTTATTTTCTTGAAAAATCGGCACCAGAACAAGTGCACGCACTTGCATTGCAATCTGTGAAAAAGAACCCCTAAATCTCTCATTTTCATTTATCATGGCAATCTAAGCACTTTATAAGATGATATAAGAGGTTTAAAGTAACAATGATTTGTTTATTCCGAACTTTCACCTTCAAACATCTGCACAGGTTGTCCAGGCATAATTGTAGAAATAGCATGCTTATAAACCAATTGCGCATGTCCATCACGACGCAAAAGAACACAAAAACTGTCAAACGAAGTTACGATACCCGTTAGTTTAACGCCATTTACAAGAAAAATTGTAAGAGAAATTTTTTGCTTGCGCACCGTATTTAAAAACACATCCTGCAGGTGTTGTGATCGTTCTGCCATTATTCTTACACCTTCATCTCGAATTGCATAAAATATTCGTACATGCATATCGGCTGAAAAATATCCAATTGTCAACGTAGGAGCTTCAAAAATTAGCAAAAAATAACTTAAATATTAAAAAGGAATCTTTTAAGGTAAAAAACATTACACACCGTGAAAATTTGTCATCGAATAAAAAAATTCTCCACATTCACTCTATGCATTACAGTTTAAAAGCGAGTTTTTGTCTTGTCCTAAAAGCACTGTACACACCTTATTTCGCATTTTTTGTATTTTAAAGAAATATATGGTTATCTAGAATTAGTAAGATAGGTGGCATAGTAACACGATTCGTTAATTTATCATTGAAAAAAGAAACGATAAGTTGCACGTTGCGCAATGCAAACGCATCCACACACCATACACTTCTTTTAAACATTGTGCATAACCACCATTAAATTATATCTCTCCATAATATAACAGGCTTTTAATTTTATCATGGACAAAAGTTGTAAACAGCATTTTTATTTTGATTCTACTCAAATACGATATTGTTTTTATTGTACTTTATACAACTTCTGAACAGGTTAAAGGAACTGCGTTAACTTTATCCTGATAAGTTTTTAAAATTTTTTCCAGAACATATTCCTTTCTAAATAATTAACGGCTAGTATACTAGAAAATCTGGAGGAGGACGTATCCCTTTCCCATCTGTAAGAGTACGAGGCGAGTATGGCACGCAGAACCAAGTTACAAACATTTGAAATTGAAGTTGAAGAAGCTCTCTCTAAAGCTATGAACTTTGATTTTGATGACGCGACAATTGAAACAATGTCATCTAATAATTCTGAAAATGCCATTAATGTAGATGAGTTAATGCAAAAGATTGCAATGGCAGAAGAAGAAATTTTCTCTGAAAATGGTGCTTCAACTCTTGTCTCAAATATTCATGATAATGCTGTGATTGATGATTCCGTTGTTGAACAGCTTTTTACTCCAAAACCTGCATCTGAACTTTCAGGTGGAACTGTTCATAATACATTGTTGTCTACGCAACTTCTTCCTGCTAATGATGATATAACAATTCCTGCAAATTTTGGCTTCTTAAAGCAGCGCTCTACCTCTCGAATCTACTGGTGTACAACAGCACTCAGTGCTCTATGGGCAACAGGAGGTACTTTTGTTGCTCATAAGCTAGCCCCTGCTGGACTTGCTTCCTTATCAAATATCGCTACCTTTTTTGCATCCCCAACGGGAATAGCGGTAGCAGCTGGAACAGCAATCCCTATCCTTATCTCTTGGGGGGTTGCTCAATTAACAAAACGTTCAAACGAATTGCATAATATCGCTCTTCTTATGACAAATGCTGCACAACGCCTTAGTGAACCACAACATATATCTGAAAAGCAAGCTATTGCTATAGGACAAACTATCCGTGAAGAAGTCGCGGCCATGAATAAGGGAATTGAACGCACACTTGAGCGTGCTGTCGAACTTGAAGCAATCATACAAGGAGAAGTTCATAATCTCGAACAGGCCTACGCTGAAAATGAATCACGCATTCATACATTAATTAAAGGATTGAGTAATGAACGCATAGCTATTTTAAATCATGCTGACCGCGTACAATCAACAATTAAAGGAACACAAGAACAACTGAATGATGAATTTGGCTTAGTTACCTCTAAAATTGTAACCAATGTTGAAAAGCTTGCGCAAACTCTTTCTCAAACTTTACAAAAGCAGGGAGAAGATCTTGTTGAAAAACTTTCCTATGCGGGTGATGGCGTAACAAATCAGCTCATTGAAAAATTTAATGAAACCACGACACAAATTCAGCAGAAAAACACAGATTTTTTCCATGAATTAGGAAAAAGCTTTGACGATTTTTCAGAACGTTTTGATAATAATGAAAAACAAATAGAGAAAACCTTTAATGAAACAGCTGCTAAAGCTGAAATGCATATCGCTAAAATTGCGACGCATATACAAGCAGCAACAGATCAGACTCTACATAGTATTGATGAGAAATTTAAAACGTTAGATGAAGTCATTGTTGATCGTAATAATCAATCTTTGCAGAATTTTGATGAAAAAATCATGCAACTCGACAAGCAGGCATATAAACTCTCTTCTAAATTCGATAACGTAACTTCAGAAGCAATTGAAGCCTTTGAAAATCGTTTAGCAACTGTTGATCTTTCTCTCAAAGAACACAGTGATTCTATAATCGAATCCTTCATTTCTCGCACTCAAACTTTAGAAGACAATGCTGAAAAGCTTGGTGATTTCTTAGAATCACATGCCTTGCAAATTAACGCAAATCTCAAAGAAAGAATGGCTGATATCACCGAATCATTTACAAATGGGCATGAAACTATTCTTTCTGCAATCGACAAAAGCAAAGAAAGACTAAGAGAGGAAGTTCAACATATCGATAGTGCTATTGTTGAGATCATACAAGAACGTTCGCAAGACTTCAAATTACAGCTTTCTGATCAAAGAGCTCTGATGGCAGATATGCTCGATAATGAAAAGAACAAAATTGCTGATACACTAAAAAGTCAAATTGACATCTTAGCTCAGAACACTTCAAATCTTGAACAGGTTTTGATTGATAATGTTCAGATCGTTGATCAGCATGCTGAAAATCATGTTGCAAATATAGTTCAATGCACAGAAAAACTACAAGGAGTCATCGTAGAAAGCTGTAATACAACAAAAGAAGCTTTAGAAGCACAAGCTAGAAATATTGATATACGTGCTGATGCTCTGCGTGATTCTTTAGCTATTAATAGTTTTTCTCTAAATGAAGTTCTTGCAGATCAAGCACGTACACTCGAGCAACGGATGGAAACGATCCATAATCTCATCGCAAAGAGTGATATACGCGTTGATGTTGCATTAAAGCAACAGATAGATCTAGTTGAGAATGCAATTGCTATCAATAACAAGAACATTACTGAAACTGTTCAAGGTCATGTTAAAAACCTAGAAAACCATGCGGAGATTTTAAGAAGTACTCTCTCTCAATCTAGTGGTACATTCTTTGAAACCCTTGATACACGTATAGAATCGTTTGACACAAATCTGGAAGTCCGTGCACACAAGATTTTTGAACGTGCAACTACGCTAGAGGAAACATTATCCGAAAAACTTGGCCAAGTATGTGAAACTATCGAGATGCAAACATCTGCTCTTGAAGAACGCTCTGACACATTAAAAACATCTATCATGCTTAATAATGAACAAAGTCAGATAATTCAACAAGCGCTGGAAACAAACATTGATAATATGCGCATCACATTAGAAGATTCCGTTAATACAGTCGCAGACAACTTGCACAATAAGATTATAAAAGCCTCTGATGTTCTTTCTTCTGCAGGTGAACAGATACTTTCATCGGTTACGGATATCGCTGTAAAAGCAGAAAATATTCTCTCAGAGTCTGGCAATCGCATTGTATCAAATGTTAAACAGACAATTTATGACACCAGTGAAAAAGTTCTATCTGTTTTGTCTGATCAAACAGCTCATACTGTGGAAGCCTTCGCAACGGCCAGTCATAATGCACAAGCATTGTTGAATGAAACAATTCACACTTCAACAATAGCAATTGAACAAGTCCTTAGCGAACGCTGTAGTGTTCTTCATCACTCTATGCAGAATCTTAAAAATAACTTGGGATATCAGCTTTCTGATGTAAGCAATCGTCTGGAAGAAGCAAAAAATCAAACAGCTACTCAAATTTCGGAACATGTGGGAAAGATCACAGAATTAACAAACCATTTAAATCAAGCTGCACAAAGTACAACGGAGTCAATTGGTTATTTAACAGAGCATATCGGTGAACAACTTTCCCTCTCAACACAAGATGCTGAACAAAGAATTTATGCACACAGTGAATCTTTAGTGAATAGCTTGGCACAAACCAATTCTGAAACACTTCAAACAGTAAATGCTATGAAAGAAGATCTCGTCAATAATGTCTCATCCATCCTTAAACAGTTGAATCAATCAATTTATAGCTTTCACGAAAATAGCAATGTTTTATTATCGGCAGTTCAAAATATTGATGGTCAATTTAGCGAGACTGCAAATAATTTTTTCCGCAACACTACCCAAGTCGCGGAGCATTTATCAGCCTCAAATCAAGCGCTCAATAACAATGTTGAGATTCTGCAAGGGCTTTCACAAAATACATTTGAGCAAATTAGTTATATAACAAGTAATTTCGGTGAACATGCTAAAACACTGTCTGAGACTGTTCACGTTCTCGAACAGTCCGAAAATTCACTGAGTACAACACTTGAAGAAAAACATAACATGCTCTCTGCATTAAGCAATGCTCTTGTTTCAAAATCTGATGAAATCAATCAACTGATTGAACATTATGAAAATGTTCTCAGCTTAGCACTTAAACGTGCTGATAAAAATGCGCGTAATTCAACACATTCACTCCAACAGTCACTTAATCAGCTGATTAATGAAGCTTCAACGCGTTTTTCAGGAGCAGCAGAAGATATACGTCGTTCATCTGATAAAATTTGTTTAGAGCTTTCAAAAATTAATGATGATATTAATGAGAGTGTTCAAAAATTACCTGCAACGACAAAAGAAACAACGCAAAAAATCCGTACTGCTCTCAATGAACAAATTACGGCATTAAAGGACTTAGCGAGTGTTGTACAAAGAGCTGATCAAAAAAATGCAAATGGGCAGCCAATGCCCGCATTTCCTACCTCATCAACACTTCAGAGAAGTGATAGTATTTCTCCTGACGTCATCAAGAAGATAGTGCCACCTAAACCTATTTTACAACAACACCAAAGCAAAAAAAGGCAAAATAAATGGGTATCCAACCTCCTAGAAAGAGCTTCGCGTGAAGAGAGTTGGTATGATGAAATTCCTGATGATGCTGTTTTTGCGCCAGTACAAATAAAACCACGTCCTGCAAATGTGTCTCTTAATTCATTAGCAGCAGGTATATTACGGGCTATTAACCACAATGCCATCGTTGAACTGTGGGATCATTATCAGCGCGGACAAAAGAACATCATAACGGAACGCCTTTATACTTTGAACGGAAAAACCATGTTTGAAATGATTAAGAAAAAATATATGAGTGATGTTGATTTTAAACGTTCAGTTAATCAGTATATTGCGGATTTTGAAAAACTCTTACGTGAAGTATCCCACGGTTCTGGTCTTTCTAACTCAGTTCGAAAATATCTTATATCGGATACTGGAAAAGTTTATACTATGCTTGCTCATGCAAGTGGTCGTATTCAATAGATACCAACAAAAGTGGGAAAAATATTTTTTCCACTTTTGTTCTAATTGTATTCATAACTTATCATCGTGTAATGCACTAGTTTTCGAATATAACGTTGTATGTTAAAGGCTAGGTGGATGATTGGTATGCGGTTTTCTGTGATATTTTAAACAATAACCCTATTGAAAATAGCATGATTAATTACCAAACAGACTAACACGATAGGATAAGTATACCATTTCCTACTTCCCTTGTTCGCTCTCTACTTTACTTTTTTTATAAAGGGCTACTGCAAAAACGAACTGCACACGTATAAAATATTTAATGAGAGATTTTCCAACTATATCTTCATTCATTGAAACACATATTTTTTCTACAAAAAACTTTTTAAAATTATACAAAAATTTAGGATTTATAAAAAATAAGCTATAAATCATACATTTACTTGTAGAACGTAATAAATAAAGCACGTATTTATTTTATGACAATCAGGTTAAATTAGTAAGCAACTCTCTTTTGTTTTTTACTTATCTTACTAGCATTGCAAAAAAAATAACTGCTTGGTAATGTAATCACCAGTAATATTTTACTTGTTAAAAAAAACTGACTAACTTCCGTGAATTTCGGTTAAGGAGAGAAGACTAATTGTACCGCTATCAATGAAACTGTTAATGAGTGCAAACAAAAAGAAACATCAAACTGATTTAACAATCTAGAAGAATTTGTTCATACTCGTTGCGTTTTTGTATTGAGAGAAATTAAGCTCTAGCGGTGGATAGAGCCTTATCGTAAATGAAACACTCATATAAACATACACTGTAACTTGGATATCACAAAAATGTCTACAGAACGAAATAGTAATTTCAGTTCACAAAACGCTGAACTTGATAGTGCCGCACTTTTTTATCACCAGTATCCAAAACCTGGAAAGTTGGAAATACAATCGACAACACCTCTTGATAATCAGCGTGATCTAGCTCTTGCTTATTCTCCAGGTGTCGCTGCGCCGTGTCTTGCAATTCATAAAAATCCAAATCTTGCTGCACAATATACTTCCCGTTCTAATTTAGTCGCTGTTATATCAAATGGAACTGCTGTTCTTGGATTAGGAAATATTGGTCCCCTCGCTTCAAAGCCAGTTATGGAAGGAAAAGCTGTTTTATTTAAAAAATTTGCAAATATTGATGTCTTTGATATTGAAATTGATGCACCCAATATTGAGCAAATGGTAGAAACTGTATCTGCCTTAGAACCTACATTTGGTGGCATTAATCTTGAAGATATTAAGGCTCCTGAATGTTTCGAAATTGAAGAAAAACTTCGCTCTCGAATGAATATTCCTGTTTTCCATGATGACCAACATGGAACTGCTATTATTGTTTCTGCAGCAGTATTAAATGCCTTAAATCTTGCTGGGAAAAAAATTGAAAACGCAAAAATAGTTGCTTCTGGCGCAGGTGCCGCAGCTTTAGCTTGTATTAACCTTTTAGTTCGCCTTGGAGCAAAAATTGAAAATATTTGGCTTAGCGACTTAGAGGGAGTCGTTTATAAAGGTCGTGAAACTCTTATGGATCGTTGGAAAATTAATTATGCACAAAAAACTGATGCACGAACTTTATCAGAGATTATTGATAATGCGGATGTTTTTCTAGGCGTATCAGCAGGTGGTGTTTTGAAACCTGAATATCTGAAAAAAATGGCTCAAAATCCATTAATTTTGGCACTTGCTAACCCAACACCAGAAATTATGCCAGAAGAAGCACATTTTGTGCGGCCAGATGCAATGATCTGCACAGGGCGCTCTGATTACCCCAATCAGGTCAATAATGTTCTTTGTTTTCCTTATATCTTCCGTGGTGCATTAGATGTCGGTGCTACCGCAATCAATGAAGAAATGAAAATGGCCGCAGTTCATGCAATTGCAGCTCTGGCCCGTGAAGAAACTTCAGATATTGCAGCACGTGCATATTCAAAGAAACCACCCAGTTTTGGTCCAAACTATCTGATCCCCTCCCCCTTTGATCCACGATTAATACTGCGTATTGCCCCTGCTGTTGCTAAAGCAGCAATGCAAACTGGTGTTGCTGTTCGGCCGATTGAAGATATGGAATCTTATCATGATACCCTTAATCGATTTGTATTTCGTTCTGGCTTAATGATGAAACCTGTTTTTGCAGCAGCAAAAACAGCAAACCGTAAACGTGTCATTTACGCCAATGGTGAAGATGAACGCGTACTTCGAGCAGCACAAATTGTACTTGAAGAACAAACTGCAATACCTCTCCTCATTGGCCGTCCACATGTCGTGGAGACGAGATTAAAGCGCTTTGGTTTAAGAATTCGCCCCGGTATAGATTTTCAACTTACCAATCCAGAAGATGATCCACGTTTTCGTGATTATGTTAATTTATTTCTTCGTTATACAGGAAGGCGTGGTGTCTCACCTGACGTTGCCAAAACAATCGTCAGAACATCAACAACAGCGATTGCAGCGCTCGCCGTAATGCGTGAAGAAGCTGATGCAATGATTTGCGGCTTAGAAGGGCGTTTTGAACGTCATCTTGAATTGATTGAACAAGTTATTGGTCTTGATACAAATGTTCGTCATTTTTCTGCTGTGAGTTTGCTTATTTCTCCACGTCGTACTCTTTTTCTAACAGATACTTACGTTAATGAAGATCCTTCTGCAGAAGAAATAGCAGAAATGACAGCGCTGGCAGCACAAGAAATTGAAGCATTTGGTATAACACCAAAAGCAGCATTATTGTCGCACTCAAATTTTGGCTCGAAAAATACAGAAAGTGCACGTAAAATGCGCCGTGCAACAGAAATTCTTGCTAAATTATACCCCAATTTAGAAGCCGATGGTGAAATGCATGGTGATGCTGCACTTTCTAAAGTTTTTCGTGATCGTGTTTTTCCTGATTCACGCCTCAAAGGCGAAGCTAATTTGCTTGTCTTTCCGACACTTGATGCAGCTAATATAACACTCAATCTCATAAAAAATCTCACTAATGCACTTCACGTAGGACCTATTTTAATTGGAGCCTCACGTCCCGTGCATATCCTGACACCTTCAGTAACTTCACGAGGAGTTGTTAATATGACAGCCCTTGCAGTCCTCGCTGCTAATAGAAAAAACTCTATAATAAAGTAAATGAAAATAAGTAAGATTAAAATAAATTCTAAAGTTTTTCATAACTTTACAGTATGGCATTTTAAGCGCTGAAAACTCATTTGCCCTACAGAAAAGACAACCATATTCTGGATTTGGCTTTTTTTAAGAGAAAAAAGACTAAAAGAAGGATAGTGAGTATATTTTGAATTTATCAGCTCTATAATAAGGAATCGTGCATCGCCCTCTACGTTTGATAAAGTTGCTGATATTATTGCAGAAATTAGTGAAATTGATCGCAATACGATCACACCTGAAAGTCATACAATTGATGATTTAGGAATCGATAGTTTTGATTTTCTTGATATTGTGTTTGCTATTGATAAGGCTTTTGGAATTAAAGTTCCATTAGAGCAGTGGACGCAAGAAGTTAACGAAGGTGCAGTTACAACTGAATAATACTTTGTTCTTAAAAATCTTTGTACAAAAATTGATGAACTCGTTGTCTTAAAAGAAGAAGAATAATTTTTTTACCATGTATGATCAAACTGTATTCATTACTGGTATAGGACTTATAACCTCTCTGGGAGAAGGGGTTGAGCATCATTGGGATCTCTTAAATGATCCCACAATTACACCAAACCTTGATTGTACAACTTTCTCACCCTACATTGTCCATCAATTGCCAGAAATTGATTGGAATTGACAGATTCCTAAAAAAGTGATCAACGGCAGATGGGTAGGTGGAAACGCCTTGGTACCTATGCGGCTGGTCTTGCTCTCGGCGATGCAGGTATGAAAAGTAATGAACAATTAACATCAACAATGGATATGATCGTTGCAGCAAGTGGAGGGGGAACGCGATATTGTTGTTGATACACAGATTCTTTCTAAAGCACGTACAACAGCTGATCCTGATTCCATATTAAATTCAGTCCTTTCGACCGAACTTCGTCCTGCTTTATTTTTAGCACAATTATCAAATCTTCTGGCTGGAAATATTTCAATTGTTCACAAAGTTACCGGATCTTCTCGCACGTTTATGGGAGAATAAGGATCTGGACTTTCTGCACTTCAAATTGCTGCAGCGCGTATTCGATCAGGAGAGAGTACACATGCACTGGTAGGTAGTTCCTATACTGCACAGTGCTGTGATATGTTGTTGGCTCATGAACTTGGAGGCCTTTTAACACGGGGTGGGTGGACATCAGTGTGGGAGCGTAAAAAATACCCTGGTGGTGGTGTTATAACTGGTTCTGGTTCTGTCTTTCTGGTCCTTGAAAGTAGAGCACACGCAGAAAAACATAGTGCACGTGTTTATGCTGAAATTGACCAGATACCGACAGATCAAATAGATAGAACAAAAATCTCGCTTGAAGAATCAATTGTGTCAATGTTGAAAACAATGGCTGCTAAATCTGCTTTGGCCATTTCAGCTGCTTCAGGGTTTCATGAAGTAACAAAAACAGAAAAAACTACTCTTGAGGTCGCTGATATTTCTTACCGCGGTATTACAACATTATTTGGGTATATGCGAAAAACGCAATTTCCTTTAGCACTTGCACTTGCTGCCATTTCTGTTGAAAAAAACGTAGTTTTCCAGCATTAAGTGATCATGAAAAACCTTTTTCTAAAGAAGTACGTGAAGCGTTTGTTACGATCATTGGTATAAAAAGAGCTGAAGGTATAGTTCGCCTAACTGCTGTTTGAGGGAGATTTCTGTAGTGAAATATAATGATCATCTCGGACGTCCTCTTGTAGCAATAACTGGAGTAGGAATTGTAACATCACTGGGACAAGGCAAACACGAAAATTGGCAAAAATTAACAAATGGTGTTAGCGGTATCCATAAAATAACGCGCTTTCCCGTTGAGGGATTAAATACGCGTGTCGCTGGAACAGTTGATTTTCTTAAAGAAAGTACGCTTGGTGCTTCAGCTCTCTCTGAAAAACTCGCTTATCTCGCGGCAGAAGAAGCTTTAGTGCAAGCAGCTCTTGATAAAATGGATTTTAATGGCCCACTCTTTTTAGCAGCTCCTCCTGTTGCGTTTGAATGGATAGCACGTTTTGCTCTTGATCAAAGAGAGATATTCATTAATGAGCCTTCCTATGCGCATCTTCTTGAAGTCTGCAGCCATAGCCTCCATGAAAAACTCTTTGAGAGCACACAATTTGGTACAATTGCAGAAAATCTTCAAAAACAATTTGGGACAAAGGAACTTCCTATTACACTTTCAACTGCTTGCGCATCTGGCGCAACAGCTATTCAATTAGGCGTTGAAGCTATTCAACAGATAGAAACAAATCGTGCACTTACAATTGCTACGGATGGTTCAGTTTCAGCAGAATCTCTTATTCGCTTTTCGTTATTATCTGCTCTTTCAATCCAAAATGATCCTGCAGAAAAAGCAGCAAAACCCTTTAGCCGTGATAGAGATGGTTTTGTTATGGCAGAAGGATCAGGCGCTCTTGTTCTTGAATCTCTTAAAAGCGCATTAGACCGTAACGCTACGATTTTAGGAATTTTTGCTGGTTGTGGAGAGACAGCAGATGATTTTCATCGTACGCGCTCAAAGCCTGATGCATCCCCAGCGATTGAATCAGTTCGCAAAGCCTTAGATGATGCAAAAATAACCATCAATGAAATTGACTATATTAATGCACACGGAACCTCAACACCTGAAAATGAAAAGATGGAATATCTCGCATTGTCAACGGTCTTCGGTGATATTTTAGAACATATTCCTGTTTCTTCTAATAAATCAATGATTGGACATACATTAGCTGCTGCCGGTGCCATAGAGGCTATTTTTTCGCTGTTAACGATTCAATCGGGAATACTTCCCCCTACAATCAATTATGATGATCCTGATCCTGCTATCCCTTTAGACGTTTTTCCTAACCATAGCCGTAAAGCTCGTATCAATACGGTTTTATCAAACTCATTTGGATTTGGTGGTCAAAATACGAGTCTTGTTATCACAGCATATAAAGGATAAATCTTTGAGTACTGATCAAACCTATTATGCTTAACCTAATAGCCATATATATTTAAGTGGAAAGATAATGCGTGCACTGCAATTATTAAATGAACGTGAGCTTAAAATCACCAATATTGCCCCGCCGCCACCGCCTAATCCTGATGAAGTAACAGTGCGTATAAAAGCCGTTGCTCTTAATCATATTGATGTATGGGGCTGGCGTGGTATGGCCTTTGCTAAAGGAAAAATGCCCCTTATAATTGGTGCAGAATCTTCCGGTGAGGTTACTCAATTAGGGAGTAATGTTAAAAATTTACAACTAGGGCAAATCGTCTCAATCTATGGAGCACAAACCTGTGGAACATGCCAAGCTTGCCGTGAAGGACGTGATAACCTTTGCAATGATGTAAAAGGTATCTACGGTTTTCATCTTGATGGATTTGCCTGTGAACTTGTCAATTTGCCAGCACGCCTATTGGTCTCAGCTCCGCCAAAATGTAATGAACTGCAAGCAGCTATTGCTCCAATTACTTTTGGCACTGTAGAACATATGCTTTTCGATAATGCGAAACTACAAGCAGGAGAAACAATTCTAATACAGGCAGGTGGGTTCTGGTATCGGCTCAGCAGCCATTCAACTTGCAAAACATATAGGATGCACAGTTATCACGACCGTAGGTTCAGATGAGAAAATTGCAAAAGCACAAGCTCTCGGAGCTGATCACGTGATTAATTACCGTAAAGAACGTTTTGAAGGTATTGTCCGCAAATTAACTCAAAAAAAAGGTGTTGATGTTGTTTTTGAGCACGTAGGAGTTGATACATGGGGCGGTTCTCTGTTGTGTATGAAACGAGGAGAACGCTTGGTAACTTGTGGTTCTACCTCTGGAGTTACAGCATCACTAAATCTCATGCAGTTGTTCCAGCAACAACTTAAAATATTCGGTTCATTTGGCTGCCGCATAGAGAATATGCAAAACGCTATGCAGAAAATGGCACAAGGCGTTGTACACCCTGTCATTGATACAATTGTTGGATTTGATGAAATTGATACAGCTTTAAAACGTATGGAAAGCCGTAATGTTTTTGGTAAAATTATTCTTAAAATCGATTAAATTATGATAAAACTTTATATTAAAGTTTTTATGTATCGTATTAAAATCATGGTGAAAAAATTATTTTATTTTTTATGGGGATATCTGCTCATTGGTTCTTTATTTATTTTCAAATATTTTCCTGCCAACATTGGAATTTCTTTTTTTTCCTGCTTGGCAAAAACACTCGGTCCTTTTGTCCATCGTTATAAAATCGCGCTTGAGAATCTTAGAGCTGCGTATCCAGAAAAAACAGAAAAAGAACTGCATGCAATTGCAATAGAAATGTGGGAGAATATAGGAAAATTTATAGCTGAATATATTTTTCTTGATAAAATTTTTGATTTTGATCCTCATGCGAACCAGCCAGGTCTTATTGAGGTTAAGGGTATCGAGATATTTCAGCGATTAAAAAATGAAAAAAAACCGCATATTTTCTTCACAGCTCATACCGGAAATTTCGAACTTCTCCCTATATGCGCTCAAAGTTTTGACCTTAATATTACAGTGCTTTTTAGACTACCCGATAATCCCTATATAGCAAAACGAGTCCTGAAAGCTCGACAAACTTCTATGGGGCATCTCGTCCCCTCTAAGGCAGGTGCAGCTTGGGCATTAGCAGCCAAATTAGCAGAGGGTCAAAATGTTGGCATGCTCGTTGATCAAAAGTTTCGTCGAGGTGTTTTAGGAACATTTTTTAATAGACCACTTAAAACAAATCCCCTAATTATAAAGCTTGCGCGACGCTATGATTGCGATATTTATCCAGCACGTTGTATTCGTCTCCCTGGAGGGCGTCATCGTTTAGAATTGTATGAACGTATAAAGCTTCCACTTGATGAAAACAATGAAATCGATATAACTGCTTCTACGCAAAAATTAAATGATATTGTCGAAAGTTGGATACGTGAATATCCTGGACAATGGACGTGGTTACACAGACGTTGGAATAGCTGATATATTACAGATTTATGGGAAAGGCACAAATGATCGCATCAAAAGATATTAATGATCTTATCGCAATTGTTGCAGCATTACGAAATCCCAATAACGGATGTATCTGGAATATAAAACAAACATTTGAATCTCTTATACCCTATATGCTCGAGGAAGTTTACGAGGTTATCGATGCCATTGAGCGGGATAACCGCACAGATCTTTGTGATGAACTCGGTGATCTTCTTTTACAAATAGTCTACCATGCTACGATTGCGCAAGAAGAAGGTAATTTTTCTTTTGAGGATGTTGTTTACGCAATCACTGCAAAAATGATTCGTCGCCATCCCCATGTTTTTGGAAATGTAGAGCAAAAAAAACGTGGTTTTGTGGCGGAAGAATGGGAACAGATTAAAAAAACAGAACGAGCTGAACAGAAACAATGGTGCAAAGAAATAAACTTATCAAACAATTCCATAACAAGCATCCTTGCAAAAATAAAAAAGATCCAGCCAGCAGACCAAGAAGCACTCACTTTACAAAAAGCGGCTGCTGAAGTTGGTTTTGATTGGCATGAGAATCATAATTTTTGTGCAAAAATCGAAGAAGAATTCAATGAACTCAGAGAAGCAATCAAAGATAATAAAATGTCAGATATAGAAGCAGAATTCGGTGATATTTATTTCGCCCTGCTTAATCTTGCACGCCATTTAAATATTGATTCACAAAAAGCATTAAAAAAAACAAATACAAAATTTCGAAATCGTTTTGCCTATATTGAAGAAAGCCTATCTACTCAATCTAAAACACTAGCTGATGCATCTTTAAATGAAATGGAATATCTTTGGGATAAGGCAAAAAATAAGAAAAATATCAGATTTCGCTAACCTAAAAAAATCAACAAATATCCGAATTATTCAATAAAACCTGACTAAGCTCAATTGGCTTTATACGCTTCATCTAGCTGACCTTGCAAGGCAGGACGGAGTTCTACCGATTCACCGCATCCACATGCTGAAACTTGATTAGGATTTTTAAATACAAAACCAGAACGAAGTGTTGTCACTTCGTAATCCACCTGCGTCCCTAATAAAAATAATACTGCATCATGTGCTATAAAAACACGAGCGCCGTTAATTTCAACAACATCTGCATCCAACCCCTCTTCCTTTACAAGGGTAATTGTATATTCCATCCCCGCACAGCCGCCTTTCTTGATGCCAATAAGGATACCACGCGCATCTTTTGCATCCATAATCGCTTTAACACGATTTACTGCAGATTCTGTCAAACTCACTACCGAAAAACGGCTCATTATTTACTCTTTTCTACTCAACAAAACTTCGATAATGTTTTATCTTCGATATCCTGGTTATTTGGTATATCAGAAATAAAACAACAAGATATAAATTGAAATATTTTGATTTTTTCTATCAGGATAAAAGCCTCATATCCAATAATTTGGATTCATAATTATACAATCTGAGATTTCCATTTTACCATCCTCATATCCTGTGCAAAATGCCTTTTGTACAAAAATCAAAAATAAAGAAAAAATTCTTCAATATCATCGATCAGCTAGTATACTTATAAAACTGTTCCCCTTTTTGAAAAGTTTTTAATGGATAAACAGAAATATCAAAAAGATACCACCATCCCCTCACACTTATTAAGTGCCGGAAAAAATGAACAATTTTAGAAGCACAAAGCTTTTTATGAATACAATCTCTCTTTAAAAATACAAGAGTATTTTATAGATTTCATTCTGTTTATTTTTTCTCTTGCCTTTAAATGAACAGTCGTTTAGTCGTTCTACGCAGAATCGGAGCGTAGCGCAGCCTGGTAGCGCACTTGACTGGGGGTCAAGGGGTCGTGGGTTCGAATCCCGCCGCTCCGACCATTTTTTTCAAAACTGTTTGTAGCTTGCCAGCAGGTTTTGCACTATTTGCCACCTAGTTTTGCACCAATTTATTTTTTTTCACAGGGTTTTTTAAGGGGTTCTAAAAGGGTCTTCAAAGATCATTTAAAGACTCTTTGAATGAGTCTTTTTTTTCTGTTAAAAATCACGATTTGAGATGATCAGTTTTTTTGCCACAATCACATGATTTGATACCTACAATTTGTAAGATCATGAGTGCAGAGCACCATAAAATTTTGTATAATTTGTATCGTATTTTGTAAAAACTACCTCCTTTTCAAAGGATTTTCATTTTTTCAAAGGGTTCTCAAAGGGTCTTCAAAGGCCTTTCAAAGGTTATTTAAAGACCCTTTAAATGAGTCTTTTTTTTCTGTTAAAAATCACAATTTGAGATGATCAGTTCTTTGGCAGGAGTCGCACGATTTAAACCACATGTGTAAGATGTTGTGACCTCTTTTATCTGAAATTGACTAAAGGTTTTTCGGATCTCTGGCACATCATTGAGTGAAAGAAGAAACTTCCCCTTTAATTGCGCAAGGAGCGCAGACATGGTCTGGTAATCCTCCCGCTTAAACAAATCCTTTCCATAATAGGGCTCAACGCCAAAATAAGGTGGATCAAGATAAAAAAACACCTGTGGACGATCATAGCGAAGAATAAAGTCAGACCAATTTAAATGTTCAATGGTGACCGTGGATAAACGACGGTAAATAAGCTTTAACAAGGCTTCAAGTTTCAAAGGATTAAACTGTGCAGTGCAGTGAGGATCAACTCTAAACCTACGATTGGTTACCTGACCACCAAAACTCAAACGCTGCAGATAGAAAAATCGTACAGCCCTCTCTAAATCCGTAAGGGTTTTGGGATCTTGTAAAGAGAAGTGTTGAAATACTTCACGGCTGCTAATCTGGAACTTTAACAAATCCGTAAATGGCTGATAATGGCGTTGCAACACCCGAAAAAAATTCACCACATCACCTGAACGATCATTGATCACTTCATATAAAGGTTTCAATTTTCGTCTAAAGAATATTCCTCCCATGCCAACAAAAGGTTCTGCATAAGTTTTATGAGGAATGCTTTCAATGATTCTGATAAGGGTTTTTAGACAACTTGATTTTACCACCAATATAAGCACTAGCTGGTGTGATAGGATCAACAGATTTTAATGTTTCAGCATAAAGTGTATCCATACTTTTTTAACTTCTTCCATACATGATGGCCGCCTTCTCATTGCTTCAAGTGATAAGAAGTGGCTGCGATGTTATGTGTTTTGGCATCGGACGGGTGTGTCGCTAAACTATCCCCGTTGGCTGGGTAACCAGCCCAGCCTCTATTTATTGTGTCTCTCCTCCCTCTTGTTTGGTGCTTCCAGTGTAATTTCTGTGGTGTATCCGCTTGATTTCTCATAGCGATGGGTGACGGTTGCGGCTTTCCATGAACCATTGATTTCGCTGCGGAACCCCTGTAGCAAAAGAGGTTGATCGGCCATGATTTCTGGATAACCCTCAAGGGTCAAAGAACCACTTCCCACAGCACGGCAAAGTCGGTCTGATTCTGATGCCGCTGCTGCTAACGCCTCTTCCTTGCAGGTATAACAAGTCCGCAGACGACGCACAGGTCCGCTAACCCCTGTCTGATGTTTGACTTGGTATTGCTGCCCTTTTGAGCGATCAAAATAAGAAGCTTCCACCACACCGTATTGCGTGCGTGGCTCTAACGTGAATTCCCAACTGGAACAGTCGTGCTTATAAAGGTCGAGTGCTGGTAAATTGTCTCCGCTTAAAAATAAAAACTTATTGTCCTTGATCAAAAAACGTGCCTGCATGCGGTCAGCAAGGCGGGTTAAAAAATCAACCGCAGATTGATCTGTACGAATCACATAAGGCAAAGCTTGTTTGGTCAACTGGGGACTGATCTTTGCTTGATAGCCATGGCGCTTGGCGAGTGTCTCAACAATCTCACCAATGGTTCTGTGATCAAAATGTTCACTAGCTTGTTCTTTGAGTTCCTTACGCATCGAGGCGCTTTTGCCACAAAGGCGTAAAATCTCTCCTTCACTGCCGCCTGAACTTACAACCGATTCAACAACAAAACGCCCCATAAACGCACTGATGATGTTCTCATAGCCAAAGATCACCTGTAGAGTGCTGTTGCTGGCCGGAACACTTAAATCATGACCGCTATCGTCAAATTCTGCTTCAAATGTATCGGCTTCATTACCGGCATTATCAGTGATGGTTGCCGTTAAAAGACGCTGGTAAAAAACTTCATGAACAGGTCTGTCTCCCACCTTAACCACAATAAAAGGGTATGTACGCATTAATCCCATAGCCGCTTCACCATGCTTTGGGGATTAGACAACACAAATTCAGGAAGTATCACACGCAATCCACGTGGCAAAAGCACACCATATTTGGCAATCTCTGGATTGGCCTCCAATGTGGCTTCTAAATAACCTTTTAAAGCTCCCACGCGAGAGCGATCCCCTAACACAGCCATGGCATGGTGAAAGCAGATGAGGTCTAAGCTCATATCCTCTAGCTCTACAACAATGTGCTTTTCTGCTATCTTCATTGGCATTGTCCCATCTGATATTGCCCCATCTGATACTGTCCTTGAGGTTTTCCCCCATCAAAAAAGGGCAAGAGACTAATGGAATAGCGGAGACGCTGAGATTGGCCAGAGCGGCTGATATAATCATGGTCTTTACTAATACTGGTGAGCACCACGCAGCCATGCATAATGGCGCTATAGGTGGTATCATTGATCCAACGGATCATCGCAACGGGTTTGGCTGCTCGAATCGTTTGGGTAATGGCATCTATCGCTTCACGGTCGCCAAACTCTTCTGGAAACAAAACCCCATGGATGGTTTTGGGATCATTACCATAGCCGGTAAATTGCAAACCAGGTGCCTTGCCAAAACGCTCCATACAAACCCAGGAGGCAGAAAACTCTTCTTCAAAGGATTGGAAATTCAACCAGTCCACATAAAATTGATGTGGTCCTAACATCATCAAAGGATCTCTCATAGGCTCCCTCCCCTCATTCTGTTCCCCCATGCAGGGCATTGGCACGTGCACGTTGAATGGCGTGACTTACCGCACGACCAGTGGCAATAGGATCACGGGCACCATTGACATGTACCGTGACATTTTGATTATGGGTGATGGTGGAGCGGTCTTTGTCCCTTATCCCTGTGTCAGGAGCCTGTTTGTGATGGCTTCCCGCAAATTGCACAATCGGTTGAATGGCTGTTTTGCCCCCAAGCCAACTTGGCAAATGGAAAAGGTCCGATAAATCAATCGACCCAATCCATGTCTTGATGCGGCGGGGCAAGGATGTAAAAAAATCGCTCAACCCCGTGATGGAGGCCATAAAACCATCGACAATCCAATTGGCCAAGTCCTCCCCCGCCTGTTCCATACCGGCTTTGGCATCCTCAGAGAGCTTTTCTTGAGCAAAAAAACTAACCAACCATTGCCAAAAGTTGGAAAGGCTTTGTTTAAACCCATCCCACACATTGCCAAACCACCTGCCAACAGCGTTAAGTCCTTGTTTGAATTTTTGCCAAGCTTGAGAGAAATCAAAAGCAGCGGCAATAATATTTTTCCACTTGGTGATGGTTGCGGTATCAGCACCAAAAAAGCGCATGACGGCTTCAAAGGCACGACTAAGAGCGCGTGTTATTCCCCGTGCAAAGCCTTTGACAAAGGAAGAGAAACGATCCCAATATTTCCACAAAGCAAAGCAAGCGGTAAGGATCACAGCCACAACAGCAGCAATCAGAGCCCCTATCGGGGTAAAAACAGCACCAACTACAGAGGCAATGCCAGCCCCAACCACTTCTATCGCTGTCCCTATCGAACCAAAAGAGGCGGCGAATGCAGAACCAGAGACCATAAGCCCCCGAAACGTAGCCACCAGTAAAGTTATCGGCCGTAAAAGACGCAGTGATCTCCCACCAAGCCCTGCCGCCATTATTCCCAGTGAGCGACCTGAAGCCGCTAACCCTCGCCAATTTGCCTTAAGACCACGACTGAGTGCTCCAAGCTTGATAAAAGAGCTGATCAACTGCAGAAACCCAAGACGTGTACCAGCCATGGTAAAACGCAACACACGCAGAGCAATATTAAAAGCCATCAGGGCGGCAATGGTTTTGATGATAGCGCTTGTTAAAGTGGGATGGGCATTCGCCCATGTCATCAACCCATTGGTAAAATTGCCAACACTTTCCATCAAACTGTTGACAGGGGGCAATAAAACTTCACCAATGGTAATCCCCAACGCCACGATACGATTTTGCAAAAGTTCAAATTGCCTCATCGCACCGGTTGCTTGTTTGTCCGCCTCTTGCTCCACGGAGCCTTTAAAGACTTTTGGATCTCTCACAAACTCTAGAGCTTGCCATAACAATTCGGGATTGCCGACCAATTTGGCAAAATCACCGGTAAAATCGCGTCCAGCGATGGCAATCAGGGAACGCATACCCTGTTCTGATTTGCCCAAAACATCAAAAAAGCGAACCAAGGTACCGGTCGCATCTTTATCGAGATCTTCCATGAATTTTTCACGGGATAGCCCGATATTGGTAAAAGCATCCTCAATATGCTTGCCTCCCGCCTGAATGCGGGCACTGATTACGTTAAAGCCACGCGCTGCGCTTTCTGGAACAATACCAGCGGAAATCATTGCTGTACCAAACGCCGCTGTTTCACGCGCCGTGAGTTTAAACATGGTTGCCGCACCGGTGGCACGATTGGTAAAATCGGAAACCTCACTGGCCTTGGCGGCCATATGATTGGAGAGATGATTGATGGCATCACCTAAAGCCTCAATACCTTCCTGATTGAGTTTAAAGACATTGCGCAATTTAGCAAAGCGCTCCCCAATCTGATCCCCCGTCATATCAAAAGCCACTGCAGCTTTAGCAGCATAAACGCTAAAAGCTTCTAGATCTTGCTCGCCGATGCCGGCTTGGCTGGCACTGGTCATCAGCTCCAAAACTTCACGTGCCGCTAGCGGAATCTTGGTGGAGGTTTCCAAAGCAAAACGGCGCAATGCTTTTAAGCGCTCAAGGGGCGCATCCAGAACCTTTTCCAATCCTTTCATCGATTGGTCAAATTGCATGGCTTTATAGAGAGGGGCAATCAAGGTTGCTGTTTGCGCAATGGCACCCACCATGCGCCCACGTGCTTGATTGAAAGCATTTTCCGCATTTGCTGTTGCCTCCCTCAGATGCTCAGGGTCAAACCAATTTTTAAAGTGCTGCCTTGTCTTGTTTTGGAAATGCGCAACATCTGAACTAAAGGCTGCAAGATCCCGCTTGGCAGAAGCTATCCCCTCTTGCAGATGATTAACAAAACGCACAACAAGGGAAACATCCATGAGAGTATTTTATCCTAACTGATGGCTTTCATATTCTAGGGCTTTAAGGCGTGCTAATTCGCTGCGATAGGAAATCACATCCCGCCAATCCATCTGGTTAATTTCTGAAGGTGCCCAGTGATAATAAAGCGCTAGTTCTGCTCCAAATTGTCCGGCATAAAGGATTGGCGTTGCGTAAAAAAAGCAAAAAAAGCCTTGAAGACAGCAATAATGTCAACAACATCAAGTCGATCAATCAGTTCAACAGATTCATGTGACATATCGGCTAAAAGCGCTGTAATTCCTTCTGTCGCCTCACTTGTGAACAAAACTTGAGAAAGCTTTGTGATAAGCACATCATTGGTGAGTGTTTTTTGCTCTCCAAGTTCAGGACCAAGCAACTCTGTCAACTGTGGTCCAATCAGCACCGCTAATTGCTTGGCTTGTTTGAAGGTGGGGCGATAAAAGGTCAGTTTCTTGTATAGAGATTCTTTGCCATTTTTGTCTTGATAAAGAAGAGGAACCTGCAACTCCACATCAATGGTTTTTTGTAAACTTGTCATGATCAATTCCTATAAATGAGATCCCTAATAATGAGAGCTTATAAATTGAGAATAGAGCGTCGACGGCCACCGATATCTTGTCCATTGCGTACAAGCCATCCGCCTCGTTTAAAAGAAAAGCGATGCAGGACAGAACCATCCCAAAATTCCGTATAGTCCCAAATATTTTTAATCTCGCAATCATAGCCTGTGGCTTTCCCACCAGATAGACCTTCGCTATCGACCTTAACTAAGCGGCCTATAACATCGCTTGCCCGAATAAAGATCTTGAATGGCGATCAAATAAAGACGCACAGGCTTTTCTGCCCAAGGAACCTGAACAAAAACATCTAACTTATGCCCATCCATATTCACTGCTTGCAGAGCATGAAGGCTAGAGCGATCGCGTCGTTGTGCAGGGTAAAGTTTTTTCGCCTTTTCCTCACCGTCACGCGCTAACGTCACAACCGCTTTTGAAATTTCTTTATTGAAACGACGCCGCAAAGCCCGCTCTGAAGGGATAGGAACCCAGCCTTTCTCACGTGCAACCGCAACCATGCGCCGATAACAAGCCGAAAATGCAGACTTAGAAGAACGTAGATAATCCGAACATAAAACTTCCCAAGCCCCCTCATGACATATTGCAAACTGTGAATAATTATCTTCACCGCAAGCTGGTGCTAATGCTGGCAACCAATCACTACGACTATGACCTTCTACCCTCTCGCGCCAATTAAAAAGCGACCTGCGGCTTACGCCAAATTTGATCCCCGTGCTGGTTGCCGCATCATGCACACCTACACCAGCTAAGAGTAAATCATCCATAAAACAAAGCGCCTTCAAACGCTCTTCACAGCGGTTTTTATGTGCCTTCGAAAGGCCATCATAGCGCAACCAAATGTCTTCTTTTTGCGTACTTTCTTCCGTATTTTGAAAAATGGCAATCTCTCTTTGCTGCATCAGTAAAACTGCCCGCGACCGCTCTGGCAATAAAGAGACGTTGTACTCCCAAACCGGCTTGGTTTTTCCTAAAATTTGTCGAAACAACTGTGTATTTAAACGCCATTTTTTAAGTGCCAGATTATTAAGGCCGACTTTTGTTTTGGCAACTCTGGCAGGGCTAATGCAGCTAATTCGGCAATGCTAAACCATTCTTTCATGGCTGCCCCCGCTTAATCTTCACGGGTGTAGCCCGCATGGCTTTTAATTGCGCGGCAATCTTCCTTTGTTCCTGCTGGAGCCTAGCAATCTCTGCTAACCGCGCTTCATCCCCTTGCAATAACGATAAGCCATCTTCACTCACAACCTCATCCCACAGCCAAAACGCTCCCGTAGCGCGAACAAAAGCCTTAAAGCGTGGTAAAGAAATATCCACCTGCTTACTTTCCGCAACATAAGCATCCAAACTCGCTTTGCTTAAGCAACCAATCCCTAAATAATGCGCCATACGCTCGGCGATCACACTGCGTTCATACGGACATTCACGCAAAGCCCGCGCCATGGCACGCTTAATACGTGAACGAAACCGCTCCAGATCAATCTGTGCAACAGGCTCACGACAGGGAAAAACTGGCTGTCGAAAAAAATCAAGCTGTTGAGAACCATGCCTCTTCATGCCTGCTCCTCCCCCCGTTCTCTTGCAAGATAATCACAAAACCGCGCCTTTGTCTGCGCATCCGCTCTCTGCCAAACACCCAACAATTGAGCAAAAATACGTTCCTGTTCATTGATGTGAGGCGGCGTATTAATGCCATTGACCAAATCAAAAGCCCGCCGTAAATCCCCCTCAACCTGTTGCAAAGCAATCGCCACACGCCGCTGCGCAACCGGCTCCATCTTCGCAAGCTTCAACAATTGCGCCTGATTATCCGCCAATGCCGTGCCACGCAAAACCGCCCGTAATTCCGGCTGTAAATGCTGGGAAATTTTCGTTAAATAATGTACTGCACGTTTCGATAAACCAATGCGATCCGCCACATGTTTGGCAAAAGACAAAACTGTTCCTTTGCCATTTTCTCCACTCGCATGAGAAATAGGTGCAACTTGCACTAATTGCTCTTCATCATGAAATAGTGCAAACTTTGCACTATTTCTCGTTTCAGAAATAGGATCAAGTTGATCCAATTTCTCATCAGCAGACCAAAATGCAATGTTTGCGCTTTGATTTGCATGTATATCATCACCAATCAAAGGGTAAACATTACCCTTTGATTTTTTATTCCTACCAATCTTAATCTCCCCATACTTCTTTTCCCATAATTTGCGGTAGGTCTGGACAAACAGGGCACGGTCAATCACCGACAATTCATTGCGGAAAAGGTTTTCTGCAACCTCTAAAAGCGCGGCATTGTCCTTATCAGCTTGCACCACAACAGCATTAATTTCGCTATAGCCCAAAAGCTCAGCAGCACGTAACCGGTGCGCACCAGCAATCAACGTATAATTGCCTCCCTTGGCATTGGGCGTATGGCGTACTGTAATCGGATTCATCAATCCCTCTCGCACCATTGATTGCGCAAGCGCCTTGGCATGCTCATCATCCACAGGGCGAATACGCTCAGGCACCACAATCAAATCTAAAGCAATCTCTTGAAATCGTGCCATCACGCCGCCACCTTTTCCATTTCTTTAAAAAACAAATCCATCGCACGCCCAGCCCACCTTCGATAAGCTTTCGCAAAAACAGGTTCTTCCAAACGTCGATTAATCACTTGCAAAGATAGAGAGATAGAAGTCCGCTGCCGTGCTTGTATGGCAACAATACGCCATCGTGGTACCCCAAACTGATAATGAAAAAGATGAATGACAATCTGCCGCGCTAACATCGCATCAAACAAATGATGCGGCGGGTTAATAATATATCGTACAGGTAAATGGCGAAAACTGCTTTGCACAACCTTATAACAGCAAGCGAGCATCGTTTCTAATCGTTCAACTTCTGAATAAGGATTAACGATATCGCTTCTGACATCTGGGGTCCATAAATTACAAGCAGCAACCATAATCCCCCCCGATAAAGAAAACTTGACCACCACCTAATCGCCAAAAACAAACCATCCAATCAGCTGCCTGATGAGACAACTGTATGCAATTTATCTTGCCAATTTCGTATTGATGTTTAGACATTGATAAACCTTTTTATCTTATGGTATCTAAATTCATGGCAAATGCGTTTAACACGCAAAGCCGTGTAACGAGTTCAAGCGGCATTACCGCGCAGTGCGGAAGGGGTACGCGAGTCCGTATTAGCGTGTTTTGCTGCTTTAAAAATGCGACGGCGACTTTTGGGGTAGCGGTCGCTAAAAACCTGCTCAACGGGCAAGCCGATAAAATCGGCAATAGCGCGTTCAGCTTTCTCGTTAGACCGTGTCCAGATATGTTGAACACTGGATGACGATAGTTGATAAGCTTTTGCAAGCTCCGCCAAGGTCATATTACGACGGCGTAGCTCGGCTAAAATACTATGGCGATCCCATATTTGGGTCATGGTCATAACTTTCGCTCCTGCTTCAAACGGATGCTGCAACATCCGTCTTTGTGGGGTTAATTGTAAAATATATGCCCGCTATATCGGGCGGTAATAAAAGATATAATTCACTTTTATGAATTAGTAAACCTAAATGTGTATTAGGAGTGTTTTTTTGGGACGTCCTAAAAAAGAACCTAAAACAGAACTAGCAAAACGGTTACGTGAAGTGCGTCTTGCTCTTGGTTTTGTGGAACGCAAACAATTTGCTGATCATCTTGCGGTACCTGAAAGTACTATGAGCAACTATGAAACTGGCTTACGCGAACCACCTATATCCATGCTGATAATTTACAAAAATATTTGCGGTGTATCTGTGGAATGGCTAGCTACAGGTGAAGGCGAAATGTTCACGGACGTAACGAAAGTGACAGATTTAGAAGCACCTACCATCCCTGCTGGACTCATGAAAAAGCTTGGTCGCATAGCTTATACGACCTATCGTGATACAAAAATAAAACTCCCCCCTGAAGATATAGCGGAAATCGCGGCGGAGCTCTATGGAAAGTTGCAAGAGCTTGCTCAAAACATCAATGATACGGAAGAAGTTGAGCTTACTTTGCCTCTTCTCAAACTGCATTTAAAGCGTCAAATCGAAGCTGAAAGAGCACATATAACAACTACACAAAATACGGCTTAATGCCTCTCTAAAATGAAAAACTGATATGAAAATCTTTTTACATTAGAAAAATTATGTAACTATCTTATTTATAATAATATATTGCTCATAAAAATAGATAATCACCAATAGGTGCAAATCTTTTTTGCTTTTTTGGTCATTTTGGATTGTTTTTGGAGTTGCTTTTACGATTTGTCTGATTTTTTTCAAAGGTCTTTCAAAGCCGGCTTTCTGGGCTTTTACAGACTTTTTAAAATTCTTCAAAGGATTTTCAAAGACCTTTCACAGACTTCTCTCATTTTTAGCACAAAATTCCGATTTTTGTGATTTTTCGCTCTTTTGGGCCATTTTAGATGTCAAAATTTAATTTTACAAAACGCGCATTTAATGGTAGAAATTGTACATAAAAACAACAAACTACCACCTATTCCTAACTAATCCCACCCCTTCCCACTTAGTGCAAAACATACTGTCAAACTACACCTTTTTAATGATGGATTCGTAGGTAAAAATTTTGAAACAGGGATTCTCTAATATTTCTCTATAAATTGATTTTAGATCTCCTTCAAAAAAGCATTTAGTATTCCAGTAGATATACTAAACAATTTAGTGACTAAACGAATTTGAACCATAGTTAAAGGCGTATTACTGGGTATTGTTCCTCTAATACCAATATAAAAATTCTGTAGCTCAAAAAACTACGGAATAATGGAAAAAATTAAATTTCTAAGCTTAAATCTTATTCTCATTCAAATACCATCCTTAAAACATAAGCTACATCGCACTGCATTTTGTCCTTTAGACTACAATAAATATCAAACAAAGCACAAAATCCATCGATATTTTTTACAAATGCATTAAAGTGCGACTGTAGTTAAGAGGATACAATAATGATTTCTTAAGATATTGTTAGTGATACCAGACATCCAAAATTGTTCTACTTTTAAGAAATTGAAGGGAGAAAAATAATCCACGATCTCTTCTAAAAATTTTCCTTAAGCAGCCTTCTTCACTGACTTGCGAAAACGAAAAAGCTTCGCCCGCTTTGCTGCTGTTTTTGCTTTTTTGTGTCTTTCACTTGAAGAGGAAGAATCTTTATTTTGTAATTGTTCAGATTTATCTTTACAATTCAAAAATCGCTTCTCATGTTTAGATTTTCTAAAATGAGGTTCCTTACTATTTTCTTTTTTTCCACTTTTTGATATAATTGGCCTTTCTGGAAAATCAGCAAACTGTTCTGGAACAGCTTCACGTGTTAGTCGCATACGAATCAAACGCTCTACAGCACGCAACCGTGCTCCCTCTACTCCTTCATCAAAAAGTGTGAGTGCTTCACCAGAAGCACCATTACGTCCTGTACGACCAATACGATGCACATAACTTTCAGCTTCATCTGGTAAATCATAATTAATAACATGACTGATCCCCGGTATATCAATACCGCGGGCTGCAATATCTGTTGCAACAAGGATCTGTACCGCTCTTTCACGAAAAGCTTTTAAGGCAGACTGCCGAGCATTTTGTGATTTATTTCCATGAATTGTCGCAACACAATACCCTATCTTTGCTAAACTACGTGTGACAGTATCAGCACCGTGTTTGGTTCTGGTAAAGACAATAACCGAAGCAAAAATCGGATTTGTCAAAAGTTTACCCAAAACATTCTTTTTTTCACGCGTAGGGACACAATATAACTTTTGAGTAATTTCCGCAGCGGTAGTCCCTTGAGGAGCAACTTCTATCCTCACTGGATCATTAAGCAAACTTTTTGCAAGTGCAGTAATTTCTTTCGGCATTGTCGCGGAAAAAAGCGCTGTCTGACGCTCTTGATGCAAAAGTTTTGCGATTTGCCGTACATCACTAATAAAGCCCATATCTAACATACGATCTGCTTCATCCAGAACCAAAAAACGAGATTGAGAAAGATCAACGCATTTTTCACGAACAAGGTCCATTAAACGCCCTGGTGTTGCTATCAAAACATCTACACCTGCACCCATGCGTTTAATTTGTTTTAAACGCGATACCCCTCCTAAAATAAGACATGTCGAAAGGTGAGTCCCTTTCGCCGCAGTACGGATTGCTTCATCAATCTGAACAGCGAGTTCACGTGTAGGAGCCAAAATCAAAGCGCGCGCAGTTTTAGGACAACGTTTATCACCTAAAGCCAAAACCTGACTTAAAACTGGTAAACCAAATGCCAAAGTTTTTCCAGAACCTGTTTGTGCAATACCTAAAATATCATGCCCTTTTAGCATCATTGGAATAGCTAGTTCTTGAATAGGTTTAGGCCTATTCATACCAGCAATAAGTAAGCTTTTAACCAAAAGAGCAGGTAACCCCAATTGTGCGAAAACGTTTTCTCTATTTAAATTCAAAATAAAATCTCTCCTCAGCCCAACAACTATCAATAAGCATTAAGCTGAACCATGTTATTCAAGAATCCGCGCAAGAGAAACCTCGATATTACAAATTTATGGAGCAACGCTTTAAAGAGCGATTTGCGCAACCCATGAGCACCTTGAAATCAAGGTAAAAGGCATAAATTTCATCCTAAAAAGAGCTAACTAACCAGCCCAAAAACCTTTTCTCATACTATCATTCGATTACAACAAAAAATCAAGTACTTTGTGAAAGTTATTTATAATGAATAAGAAAAACAGTAAGTTAACCACTTATCTTTTGATGATTGTTTCCTTTGGTAAATGCACCTCATTAAAATCAGGATAAATCTCAAGAAAAATCGGATTTTGTACAGTTTTTTGACCACCATAGATTAAATACCATTGCGTTTTATCAAAAATCGCTAAAGTTTTATACTGAATGATACGATCACTCATCTCAAGTGTAGTTGGAATCAAAGCATAAAAAGTGCCGTTATCAGTTTGCAAATAATCTATATTCGCTTCATCTAAACGATAAGCGCCTGTAGGCAAATTCTCAAATTGAACACGCAGCTGTTTAAGAAAATTTTCACGTAATTTATCCTCTGTCGTATTCAATCGACGCGCTATTTCTTTATAGAGTCGATCGGGCATATAAGCAGAAATAGGTACAAAATTACCATTTTTTACAGCATTATTGACATCAATAATTAATCTTGAAAGTTTGTTTTTTTGTATTGTCGGTAGCTCGAGTGCTATACTTTGTTTACTAATACTTAAAAATAAAAACAGGCCTAGTAAAAAACAAAAAATAGACTTCATTCTTAATATCTCTCACTTTTGCAAAAAATTTAGCTTCTCAAATGACAAAATCAAATAATGTTTGATCGTCGGTAATATCACGATAGCGCCATCCTAAAGCTTGAAACTTTTTCTCTAAGAGGCAAAAATTATCGTATTTTTTTGTTTCAATTGCGATCAACACAGAACCAAAACTTCTGGATGATTTTTTGAGATACTCAAAGCGCACAATATCATCATCTGGAGAAAGTTGTGTAAGAAAACTACGCAACGCACCAGGATGTTGTGGAAAACTAAAAATAAAATACTTTCTTAAGCCTTGAAAACGCAGAGAGCGCTCTTTAATATCGGGTAGACGCTCAAAATCAAAATTGCCACCCGAAATAACGAGAAGGATTTTTTTTCCTTTCAACTCTTGATAAGAAAGACTATTAAGGGCATCAATTGATAAAGCGCCCGCGGGCTCCAAAACTACACCTTCAACATTGAGCATTTCAACCATTGTAGAACAAACACGATTTTCAGGAACTGTAATAACAGAATCAGGTGAAAATTGCTTTAGCATTGTGTAGTTTAACGCACCAATTTCAGCTACAGCAGCACCATCTACAAATGTATCGATATTTTCAAGTTTGACACGTTTTCCACTCTTCAAACAAGCAAGCAAACTTGCAGCTCGTTGCGGCTCAACAAAACGAATCTCTGTTTTCCAACCATAGTCATGTAAAAACTTACTCACACCACTAGCCAAACCACCACCACCTACGGGTACAATAATTAAATCTGGTTCGCTTTCTCCATTGAGTTTTTTCCATTGCAAAACAGCCTCACAGAGAACTGTCGCTTGCCCCGTAATGATGCGAATATCATCAAAAGGCGGTGCCATTATACCACTACCTTGCGTAACGAAAGACTGTGCAGCTGCGTAACATTGATCAAACGTTTCACCAACTAAACGAATATCAACAAACTCTTCACCAAAAATGCGTGTCTTATCAATTTTCTGTTGCGGAGTCGTCACAGGCATAAAAATCACACCTTTACGTTTAAAATAACGACAAACAAAAGAAACGCCCTGCGCGTGATTTCCCGCTGATGCGCAAACAAATGCAGCATCTTGAGAAATCTTATCAAGCATTGCTGAGACAAAATTAAAAGCACCACGAATCTTATATGATCGCACTGGTGTTAAATCTTCACGTTTCAAATAAATCTCTGCATCATATTTTTGACTAAGAAAATCATTTCTCTGAAGTGGTGTTTCGGCAAATACATTATGCAAAGCCACCATAGCTTTAGTTACGTCTTGAATAAATTTACTCATAACACCAGTCATTTCATGATTCGTTAATATTATTAAGGCTTCTTCTTATCTTTTATCTATAAAGACAACTATTGCCAGTCGAATTTTCATTCAAAAAAGGAAAAATTTTTCTCTTATCATTAATTCTTGATTCAATAAAAGATATAGCTTATGAGGGTGCTCTTACCGCGGACGTGATGAAATCGGTAAACATAGCAGACTTAAAATCTGCCGGTCTAAGACCTTGCGGGTTCAAGTCCCGCCGTCCGCACCACAACATCTGAATTTCCCCTTATTCTCTAATTGTTTAAATTACGATAAGATGACCTTTAGGATTACTTTTTGCAACGCTATTATAATATAATCAGATGGAATTTTGGTTATGTGGAAGGCGAATCATATTTTCCTTTTAGACTGAATGTTTAGCACTATCTCATGATCTAAAAAATCTTGATTCTAAACAGAAGCAATGTGAGCAATTCTTTTTCACTTTATAAACTTATTCGAAGTCAATGACTTCTATTCTATCATAGAATAGTATTTACAATTTATAATAAAAAAACAAAGGCCCTATCTAAGATAAGACCTTTTAAGCTAATCTATCTCAAAAAATTAAAATTTGTAAGCTATTCCAGCACGAAAGTCATTCGTCTTATATTTAATTTCAATTTCGTCATCAAATTTCTTTTTACCAAAATCTGAGTAACGATATTCCGCACGCACAATGATATTATCTGTCATTGCAAAATCAATACCACCGCCCAGAGTATAACCAATCATGGTTTTTTTAATATCTGATGTTTCATTAAAGGAATCTTCCCCCGTAATTGAGATCGACATAACATCCTGAAGCTGCCCATACGCGATACCACCAGAAATATAAGGCATCACACGACCAGTAGAAAAACCAACACGCATCCGCGTGGCACCTGCCCATTTTTGTTTCAAAGTATGGCTAAAAAATAAACGATTTTCCTCTCTCTCTTCTTTACTTCTTAAAACTGATCGAGAAAATTTGTCACTCTTACCTACTCCAAACCTTAATTTTTTTTCATTACTCTTTTTTCCATCCCGTTCATTTTCATCTTCACCAATATCATAACCTCCATCAAAATCTACAACAATAGTTTTTGTATCTTTTCGATTCGTAAGAAGAATATCCGTATCAATCCCCAAAATAAAATTATTACCGAGATCAAAATTAGCACCAACATAAAGACCACCTATAAAACCGGAAGGTTTAGGCATATAATGTTTCTCGACCGGCACCCATTCCTTCTTTTCACTATCTTCATCAGGATAGAGAGGAATATCAACATCAGGCGTTATAGCAGAGGTTTTGCTCGAAAAACCACCAACTTGACCTCCAAAATAAAAACCTTCCCAAGAAAAAGAGGGAGAGGCAATACCTACTGAAGCAACATAAACTGGTTCTTCAGGTACCACCATATCTGCTGCCTGTACTATAGAAGATGAAAATAAAGTAAAAATGGAAGTTATTATAAGTCTTTTATTCATAAAATCATACCCCATTGCTAAAATAAACATAATAAAAATCACATTTAGAAAACAAAGTGTTATAAAATCTTATGTCACAAAATTATACTTACTCCTTTATATATACATATAAGCTTATCATTACATCAAAATTCAATATTAGCAAATAAATTTTAATTACTTTTAATATATTATTAATAATTAATAATTTAAATAATTAAAATTATAAAAATACAATAAAATACCTTTTTTTATTTTAAAAAAATACATGATATTTTTTATCTAAATTATCACACCAAAACCGCATATTGTATCATTTAACAAAATGTTTGCTTGAAAAATTTTCTAAAATAATATAAATAACTGTTTTAAAAACACTATCTAACAAATATTATTACAAATATGTTATAGTTAATACAATATAAAAAAATAAATTAATCTATTATTAATAACAAGATAATTAATTTATTTATATAAATTAATTATCTTGTTATTAATATAAAATAATAAAAATATTGTATAAATATATAAAAATTATTATACTTAGAACACACATTTCAAATTATATGCATATTTATAAATATTACATTTTTATCTTCTACTCTTTGATACTACTCTTATCAAAATGCATAAAAGCAATATTATTGTTCTTATAAATATTACCTTATAACAAATTAAAATCATTTTACTTAAAAAATGCTCTACCTTCACTGATTTCTATATTATCTTCTGCCTTTATTGCAAAGCGGTCTTTATTAGGAAAAGTGATAAAACAGCCCTTCATACAAACTGTAACGGTTTGATGAGTATTCAACAAAATATTTAAAGATACGCTCCCTTCAACGATAATGAGAGATTGTACCTTTAAATCAGTATTCTTCACAGTTGCTGCAAAAACTGTCACAGTCAAGATATCCAACAACGCAACTGTTATAAAAACATGAATACATTTTAGCATTCTAGGATTCCCTCCTCAACAAAACGCTTATATAATACAAAGCGAAGAGCATTGGTTACCTTAAAAGGTGAGGTGATGTTAGGCACATAAATAGCCAAATTAAAGGAAAATTTTTTGCTATCAAATGCAGTAAAACTCACTTGAGGTGCGGGATTTTTTAAAATCCCTTCTGTTGTAGAAGCAGTCTCTAGTAAAATTTCAACAACACGTTCTGGAGCAATATTGGAAGAAACAGCAATAGGGATATCAATTCGCCCCATTTTACTACGTCGAGTCCAATTACTGACATTGTTATTGATAAGGCTTGAATTAGGAATAATAATCGTCTTACGCTGAAATGTTTCAAGTTCCGTTGCGCGAACACTGATACGTTTAACAATACCACCTACCGATCCAGCTTCCACATAATCGCCAAGTTTAAATGGTCTCCCAATCAAAATAATAAGCCCAGATACAAAATTTTGAACAATATTTTGTAATCCAAAACCTATGCCAAGCGAAAGCCCACCAGCAATGAGAGCAAAATTTCTAAGATCCAAACCTGCCATCGACAATCCTATCAAAGCAGATAGCACAATACCACCATAACTTATAACTGTTTTGATAGAATTACGCACACCAGAATCGAATTCTCCATGCGCCAATACCGCGCTATCCAGCCAACCGATAAATCGGCGGATGAAAAACAGACAAGCAAGGAAAGCAGCGGTTCCTGTTACAATAGAAACCAAAGAAATAGACACATTTCCAATCTGAAAACCAGTAATCAATTGCCACAACACTGCTCTCAAATCAGAATAGGAAAATCCAAACTGCACGACAATCGGCATTGCGCAAAACACAACAACAACCAAATTAAGGAAAACGCTAATAACAACCCCCAAATGATTCATCGTTTTCTCTTCTAAATGCAACCATTGCATCAAAGTATGACCAACGCTCGTTTTCATAAATTGGCCTTTAGCTCCAAGTGCTTGAGCGCTTTGTATTCCCAAATACATTAAAACCAAAAATGCACCACCGATCACAATTTGCTGCATAATAAAGCGCGCCAAACCAACATAACCCAAAAAATCCATCACAATCAGCAATAATCCCAATACAATGAGAAGAATGCGTATATAAATTGGCAAAAATAGCGGTTCTCCCTCTTCACCTTGAGAACGCCTACGTCTAAACTGCAAAGGCACAAATGAGATAATAAACAGCAATATCGCGACAAGAAAAACAGCAATGAAACTTTTGGCAATTGTCAAAGAAAGAGAGGCTGAGATTATTTGATAAATACTATCAAGAACAACGTCAAATGCTAAAACTCCACTTAAAAAAGTGAGCAAAATCACCAATTGATATGCTGCTGACGGTGTAATATTGAGAAGACGCACATGGCTTATTTTCGATGATAAAAGAGCAACTGCTAAACGGTTTATCAAAAAGACTAAGATAATTTGATACCCTACCATATCAAATACTGCTGTGAGCTTCCCTAGATCCAAGCTAAAACTACGGAATAAAAACAATACAAGATAAACGCAAACAACACATACAAGCGAAGGGAGAATAACTGAAATAAAAGCGACCAATAAGCGTTGTAAATAAGATATTTCCTTATCTCCCCTAGTAAAATGGCAGTGCACACGTGCAAGAACTTTACGAGAAAAATAAGAAAGTCCCGAAGTGATAAAAAGTGGAATAAAAAAGGAAAGAAATAGTTGTAAAAACTTGAAATAAAATACGAAATTCCACCAAGCACTCAACAGCAAAAGAAAATCAGATGAAGCCTCTTTGGTTTTCTCAACAAGATGTTTAACCATCGGAATTGAAAAATCAAGCCTGTATGTAAGTGTGTGTTTAAAAAGCTCTCGAGATTGAGAAATAGCAAGTTCAGCTATTCTATTTGCAGTCAAAAAGATCGCTTCAAACCGAAGCACTATACTATTAATCTTAGCTTTTTTCTCTATCAATATAGAGCGCTCCTTACTTGAGTTTTGCAAGTTTTTTTGATCATCATGGAGCTCAGTTAATTGATCAAGAAGTGCATTAATATCGTTAAGAGGAGCACGCAAAACAAATGCCGCTTCCATAGCACGTTTACTGATATCTTGTGCACGCAACCGCAGTTCTGCCAAAGTACTCTCATCTTCTGACTTATTTTCAAAGTCTTTTTTTAAAGTTTCTGTATTTTGTTCAAGACCATTTATAATTAGCTGTTTTTGTTCAATAATTTCATCAAATGAGTAAGAAGTTATCGATTGTCCAATGATTAGATTTTGTGGTTCCAGATTCCCCCACGCACAAGAGCTGAATACAACGATAATCCCAAAAATAATGAAAACTATGAACGATTTTTTTTTAAGAAATGGATACATATCTGCCTTAGATGTATAAAGAAGAATCCACCCCCCCCTTAAGAATATGGCATGGGATAAATATTTTCAACTTTTATAAAATAATCTTATAAAAGCTTTTCCTCATCCCATAATACTGATAATAAGAGAAAAGATAATAACTAAGCTTGTGGACTCAATAAGATTAAAGAAGGCGTTCTAAGCATGCTTTTTTTGCACCTCTCTTGCAAAAAAGAAAATTTTCTTCCTTTTACGGCCTGGCTTCTTCTGTCCAGCTTTGGCATATTGTTGACAAATAACCCAGGAACAAGAGCTTATTTGATCAAACAATCACAAGCAAATAATATAGTTGAAACGAATACTCTTGATTCACAAAACAAACGTGATCAGTTAAATATTACAACAACTAGAAACAAAAAGCTTGTAATACCCCATATAGATTCTGTCCTACCTCTCAATATTTTTCAAGATATCTTAGTATTGAATCTTTTTTTAATAACCGCCACATTTGTTTGTGCACAGATTGAGGACCTACAGGCACAATGTTTTTCAAATAAACGTGCTCCTCCTTTTGCTTGAATCTTAAATTGTAAAATTATTATCTTGCCTTACCTTAATAACTTTTAGATTTCCTATTAGCGGAACATATCATGCGCACACCCGGTTGGTTGACTACTCTTTATTGTTTGATCCTTTTAAGCAGCATATACGTTGCCTTGCCCAATTTACTCTCACAAGAACAGGTTAAAAACTCAAAATTCTTATCCGACACCCGAGTAACACTTGGGCTTGATCTTCAAGGAGGTTCTTCTCTCCTACTCGAGGTCGATAGCAAAGCACTAAAACGTGACCAACTACACATGGTTTTAGGCAATGTGCGTAACACACTCCGCGAAAAACAAATCCGTACATCGAGCGTTCGTATGCTCGAAGATAGCGTAATTGCAATTATTTCTGATCCAACACAAAATGAAAAAGCTGTTACCGCTTTGAAAACATTAATCACTCCTATACATAATAGCTTTGGTACTACAGCTGATGATATCACTATTAGTGCTCAAAATGAAACTATCCATGTCGTATTAACTGAAGCTGGTATAAAGGATCGTGTGAGAAGTGCTATTGAACAAAGCTTAGAAATCATCCGTCGCCGTATAGATCAAGTTGGTGTTGCTGAGCCTGCCATACAAAAGATCGGGACCGATCGTATTATGGTTCAATTGCCGGGTTTACAAGACCCAAAGCAGCTACGTGACCTTTTAGGAACAACTGCTAAGATGACCTTTCATTTGGTGCCCTCTAATGTGGATATAAATAACCCACCCGTAGGTGTTTCTATTCTCCCCGGATATACAGATGAAACACAACGCTACGCAATTTATGACCAAATCGCCTTAGATGGAAATGTCCTGAAAGATGCCCGCGCAGGTTTTGACCCGCAAATACCAGGACGTTCTATTATTTCATTTACTCTAAATTCCGCTGGTGCAAAAATATTTGCGGAAATAACACGACAAAACATTAATCGCCCTTTCGCAATTGTTCTTGATAACAAAGTTTTGACTGCTCCTACCATCAATAGTGTTATTCCCAATGGACAAGGTCAAATTACAGGAAGCTTTGACCCTAAAGAAGCCTCAACCTTGGCAGCTCTTCTGCGCGCTGGTTCCTTGCCAGCACCGCTAACCGTGATTGAAGAGAGAACTGTAGGTCCAAATCTTGGTGCTGACGCCATCCAGATGGGGCTTTACACCGGCATGATAGGCTTTGTCCTTGTTACAGTTTTTATTTTTCTTCTCTATAGAGTTTGGGGAATCATTACGAATATAGCACTAATACTCCACACTATTTTAACATTTGCTGCGCTCAGTCTTCTGGGTGCGACACTTACATTACCGGGTATTGCTGGTATTATTTTAGGTATTGGTATCGCCGTTGATGCCAACATTCTCATAAATGAGCGCATCCGTGAAGAAAGCCGAAAAGGTGTCAGCGCCTTTGCAGCCTTAGATCGCGGTTTCAAACACGCTTTCGCAACCATTGTTGATGCTAATGTTACTGCAATTATTGCAACTATTTTACTGTTCTGGTTTGGCACCGGTCCTATTCGCGGTTTTGCTGTAACAATGCTGCTTGGTATTATCATTTCTATGTTCACAAATATCACGATTGTGCGTATCATGATGATTTGGGTAATACGTAAATGGAAAATTAAAACTCTGCATCTTTATTCTATTTTCAACATCATCCCACAAAATACAAATTTCTATTTTATGAAAGCACGCTTCATTGGGATTGGCGTCTCAATTATTTTATCATTAGCTTCAGTTTTTCTGTTTTTTAAGCCTGGCTTGAATTTTGGAATTGATTTCATCGGTGGTAGCCAAATGAGTATTACAACAAAAGTACCAACAAACTTAGCCAGCTTGCGTTCTAAACTTTCAACCCTTAATATTGGTGAAGTTACCTTGCAGAATATAGATAACGCGAACACTGTGCTGATTCGCATACAGAAACAAAATGGCAGTGAAGCACAACAAACCAGCGCCATTGATAAAGTAAAAAAAGCGGTGCAAAACATCTATCCAGATGCCACATTTGATCAAATAGAGGTTGTTGGACCAAAAATTTCAAATGAGCTTTCCACAGCTGCTTTTACTGCTGTTATTCTGGCAGCCATTGCTATGTCGCTCTATATATGGTTACGATTCGAATGGTTTTTTGCAGTTGGAGCGATTATAACGCTCGTTCTAGATACCACAAAAATGGTTGGTTTTTTCGCTTTATTTCAATTTGATTTCAATTTAACAGCCATCGCTGCTCTTTTGACAATTGTTGGTTATTCTATAAATGATAAGGTCGTTGTCTATGATCGAATGCGTGAAAATATGCGCCTTTATAAAAAAATGCCACTGCGCGAACTCATTGATCTCTCAATTAATCAAGTTCTTGTCCGTTGTCTTTTCACATCGGCTACCACAGTTCTCGCTATGCTCCCTATGGCGATATGGGGTGGAAGTGCTGTCCATAATTTTGCAGTCCCCATGGTCTTTGGGATTATTATTGCAACATCGTCCTCTATCTTTATTGCCGCTCCCATTTTACTCTTGCTAGGGAATTGGTGGCATAAACGAAATAATCGTACAAACACGAAACCAAAATAAAAATATCATGTTCATACAATAGGTTCCATCCTTCTTCTCATAAAAATATAGTCATTTTAACTCATTCATTTTTTAATAACAAAGTCGTAAATAATCCATGCTCCATGATACACCACTGATTACAACCATTGTTTCCGGTTTATGTTTAGCATTTCTTTTAGGAATGATTGCGAGCCGTTTGCGTATCTCACCTCTTGTGGGATACCTATTAGCGGGTGTTATCGTAGGACCCAATACAGGTGGATTTAAAATAGATTCCGTTATTATTAACCAACTCGCTGAAATTGGGATCATTTTATTGATGTTTGGTGTTGGACTCCATTTTTCATTAAAAGATCTTTTATCTGTAAGAGCTGTTGCTATCCCTGCTGCCATTTCAGAGATGGTATTTTCTACCTTTCTCGGCTTGTGCCTTGGTTTGATCATGGGATGGGAATTTAGCGGTAGTTTAATCTTCGGTTCAGCTTTATCAATTGCAAGCACTGTTATCCTTCTGCGTGCTTTGCAAGAACGCCACCTTATTGAAACAGAAAAAGGACGCATTGCTATTGGTTGGTTGATTATTGAAGATTTAATGATGGTTCTTATACTTGTGCTCATACCATCACTGGCAAACGTCCTTAGCAGTACAAAAAAGGAAGCTATTGATCCTCTTGTTCAATGGTTAGATTTAAATATTTGGGGAATTTTTGGTCTCACCATCTTAAAAGTTATCATATTTATCGCTCTTATGCTCGTTATTGGTCGGCGTGTTATCCCGTGGTTATTAAAAATGAGTGCACATTCAGGGTCACGTGAATTATTTCGTCTTAGTGTTTTTGCTACTGCACTAGGAGTAGCTTTCGGAGCAGCTCATTTATTTGGTGTTTCTATTTCTCTTGGTGCCTTTTTTGCAGGCATGGTTATGAGCGAATCAGAATTAAGCCATCGTGCAGCAGAAGAGTCCCTACCGCTACGAGATGCATTTTCTGTACTCTTTTTTGTCTCCGTAGGAATGTTATTTGACCCAGGAAAACTATTTACTCATTTTTTCCCTCTCTTAGCAACATTATTGATTATCGTACTAGGAAAATCTACCGCTGCCTTTTTCATCGTTAAATTCTTTCGCTATTCTAATGCAACAGCTTTGACCATTTCTGCAAGCCTTGCCCAAATCGGAGAATTTTCTTTTATCCTTGCAGGTTTAAGTTTGAACTTGGGACTTTTAAACAACGATGCTCATGATTTAATTCTTGGAGGTGCGATTCTTTCTATTTTGCTCAATCCCCTTGTTTTTTTAGCCTGTAATAAAATTAAAAAACGTCTAGAAAAGGTTCCTGAAAATTTACACGATATAGAGAAAATTATTGACATTGATCCACAAGATCCCGATCAAGAATCTTTACAAATGACCTTAAAAACCAACCATATCGTGATCATTGGCTACGGTTGTATTGGGAAATGCGTTGCACTATCTTTAACAGATAAAGGCAACCCCTTCGTAATAGTAGAAGAATCAAAACGCCTCGCTGATCAAGCAATTGCAGACGGCTTCGAAGTCATTTGCGGCAATATCATTCAACAAGAAATAATGAATGCAGCAAATATAAACGATGCACACAAAGTTGTTATTACAATGCGAAGTACCATTGAAGTAGGAGAATGTATAGTGAATATACGTGATATGAGAAAAGATATCCAGATAATCACGCATGCACTATCCAACGTGGAGACGTCTTATCTCATTGATTTAGGTGCAGATATTGTAGTAACTGATGATGAAGAAATTGCCAATGGTGTTATCGAGCATATAACGGAGCAGAGATCTGTAAGGAATATGCAAAATCATAAATTAAATGTACAAAAAACATAAAATGGATAAAGAAGCGTGAAAATAAAGCAATTTATATGGCCATTTATTGGTGTCTTAGCAATGCTGATATCTATCCGCATTCTTTATATAAAGCTTTCTGCGATTTCTTTTAGTGAGGTATTGGAACGCTTGAACAATTTAAATGGACAACATTGGCTGTTAGCCTGTTTGTGTTCTTTTCTAGCTTATGCTGCTCTTGCTGGATATGATCGAATTGCCTTGCAGCATCTTGGCCATAAAATTTCTTGGATTTTTATCGCACTATGTTCGTTTACAACCTACGCTCTTTCACATAACATCGGTGCTTCAGTTTTTTCTGGTGCAGTCGTGCGCTATCGCGCCTATAAAATGAAAGGATTAAGTGGAACTGAAATCGCAATATTAGTAGGTTTTTGCTCTTTTACATTTGTGATAGGTACAATCTTACTTTTTGGGATCGTTTTGATTCTACAACCCGAAATTATCACGCTCATTTATTATGATCTTCCTGAATGGCTTGGAACAACAGTTGGTGCAGCTTTGCTCAGCTGTATAGCACTTTATGTTTTTGGCAGCTGGCTTCAATTAAGACCCTTGCGCTTGGGTAAAAAAATTCAACTTTCTTACCCGAAACTGAAAATTGTCATTCAACAGCTTCTTATTAGCCCCCTAGAGCTTTTAGCAGCAGCAGGGATTATATACGCTGTTCTCCCTTATAGTACAGATGTTCATTTTATTTCTGTGCTTGGTGTTTTCCTAGCATCTTTTACGATAACTCTTCTCTCCAATGCTCCAGCAGGAGGGGTTGGTGTTCTAGAAGCTTTATTCATAACAGGTATGCCCAATTTAAATCCAGCAGATGTTGTTGCAGCACTCATTGTATTCAGAATGTTTTATTTGATCATACCGTTCATCATTTCACTATTTGTTGTAGCAATTTTTGAAACTCAACAATATTGGAAACGGACTTCCAAGACACCACCTGAATAAATAAAAGGAAATCAATGTCTTCTTTTTTTGTGGTGTGTAAACTAATGCAGCCATTAGTCTTCTTTCATTTTTTTTATATTAAACTTTGAAATTCTTTTCTTTTTATACCAACACTACAATACAAAACATGGCAACATTTAATACTTCAATTTTCCTTCAAAAAGCCTTTCATTAACCTACAAGATGAATTTCCGTATAGAGAATAACCGCTTCCATAATCTCTAATTAACTTCCAACATTGAATATTGAAATTGCCGTTTTAAAAGTAATACACTCGATAATAATTTTAATAAAAAGAGTTCCTCTAAACGACCGTACAAAATACAAGAAAAGATTTTATAAAATTTTTATCTTTAAAAAATGCAGAAACAACGTATATGCAATCATAGTTTCTGAAATTAATGACTATTTTACAAATAACTCTGTATCATTTTCTCTTTTTAGCAAATCATTGATAAAACCCCTCATCTAGTATGAAGATTTCCCTCTTCTAACCTAAATATTCACTGACAATTCAGTTTTTGCTTACTCCATGTTTCATGCTCAACACAAATAAAAAATAATGTGCTTTTTCTGGTTACATGAGAGGAGAAATAAGGATTTTAGATACATTTCGACGATCCATCTCTATAACTTTAAAGTGCAATCCATCAGCTTCAAAGCTTTCTCCTTCATTCGGCAAATGACCAAATCGCCAAAGCATAAACCCTGCCAGAGTCGTATAACGGTCTGCCTCATCAACAAGATTACGCCCAAGATAACCACTCAAACGGCGGATATCAGCATATCCTTCAACAAGAATACTTCCATTTTCAAGTTGTTCTGCAATCATGGGTTCTTCATCATCATCAGGAAAATCACCTGCAATGGCTTCAAGAATATCGGTTGGTGTTGCAATCCCTTCAAAAGATCCATGTTCATCAACAATAATTGCCAGCTGAATCGAAGAATTGCGTAATTGCTCCATCAATCGTAAGACGCTTGTATTTTCATGAACTACGAGAGGTTCTCGCATAGCTTTTTTCCAATTGATCTTTTTACCCTCAGCCAAATCCAAGAGGAGATCTTTGGTCAAAGCAACACCAACAAATTCATCCACTTTTTCACGTGCAAGAATTAAGCGGCTATGTTTAACTTGTTGTAGTTCTTCACGCATTTCATTCTCATCACTGTTCAAATCCAACCACTCAATCTCATTGCGCGGCGACATGATAGAACGAACAGGACGATCAGCCAAATCGAGAACGCCACGAATCATCTCCTTTTCTTCAGGTCGAAACAACTCAGAAGCTGCTGCTTGTTCAGCAATGACATCCACAGTATCACCAAGATGACCACCTTTATTTCCTCCTCCTAAGAGCCTTAAAACAGCATCAGCTGTTCGACCACGTAGATTATTTGTTGTGATCATCTTTTCACGATTACGACGTCCAATTTGATTAAAAGCTTCAATGAGAACAGAAAAACCAATAGCAGCATACAAATACCCTTTTGGAATATGAAAACCAAATCCTTCAACAATGAGGGTAAAACCAATCATCATCAAAAAGCCAAGACAGAGGATGACAATAGTAGAATGACGATTAATAAATCGCATAAGAGGACCAGATCCACACATCATCACTCCCATAGCAATAATGACTGCTATATACATAACCACTGCTTGCTCTTTTGCAATCATACCTGTTGCAGTAATAATACTATCAAGGGAAAAAACAGCATCCAGCACCACGATTTGAACAATTACCTGCCAAAAAACAGCATAAGCAACGCCTGTTTTTCTTTCATGTGATATCCCTTCCAACCTTTCATGTAATTCCAGTGTTCCTTTTGCCAGCAAAAATGCTCCACCACCAATTAAGATAAGACTATGCCAACTAAATACAAAAGAAGAGAATGAAAAAATTATTGTATCGAGGTTCATCACCCATCCAATAACTGTAAGAAGAAACAATCGCATAACAAGTGCTAAAGTGAGACCTATCAAGCGTGCACGATCACGCAAATAGATAGGCAATTTTTCAGCTAAAATCGCAATAAAGACAAGATTGTCTATTCCCAAAACAATTTCGAGAAAAATTAACGTGACCAAGCCAAACCACGCATGGGGATCGGTGATCCACTCCATTATAGTTCACCTTTTAAAAACTTAAAAGTGCGCAATTGACAAAATAAATTCATGAGCTCTCATTCGCACAATTAATCAAGAACATTGCATGCAAAAAGACTGTGTTCAAAGCAAGAGAAGGTAAAATATTCCTTAAACGCACACGATTATTTATAAAATTTATAAAGAAGAACACTGCCCTACATTGCTTATAACCACAGGAAGGCTCCTCTGAATCTTTCTCGGGCATTACGCTCGACGATCTTCCAACCATAGCTCCACATAATAATCGAAACATTCGTTTATAGAGTTGTTTATAATGAGTATATTTTTATGTAAGATCAAGAGGTCATATCATATTTTTATCGTACAGCCAATTTAGCTATAGATTTTACCACTTTCATGTAAAAAACAATAAAATCATCTAGACATCCCCCTTTATGAACGTTATAGGACCGCTCATTCTCGTCTTCTGAAAAGTTGTGGGTGATTAGCTCAGTCGGTAGAGCAGCTGACTCTTAATCAGCGGGTCGTGGGTTCGATCCCCTCATCACCCACCATTTCTTTTTCAGATGTGTAGCTTGCCAGCAGGTTTTGCACTATTTGCCACCTAGTTTTGCACCAATGTAGCTTGCCAGCAGGTTTTGCACTATTTGCCACCTAGTTTTGCACCAATTTATTTTTTTTCACAGGGTTTTTTAAGGGGTTCTAAAAGGGTCTTCAAAGATCATTTAAAGACTCTTTGAATGAGTCTTTTTTTTCTGTTAAAAATCACGATTTGAGATGATCAGTTTTTTTGCCACAATCACATGATTTGATACCTACAATTTGTAAGATCATGAGTGCAGAGCACCATAAAATTTTGTATAATTTGTATCGTATTTTGTAAAAACTACCTCCTTTTCAAAGGATTTTCATTTTTTCAAAGGGTTCTCAAAGGGTCTTCAAAGGCCTTTCAAAGGTTATTTAAAGACCCTTTAAATGAGTCTTTTTTTTCTGTTAAAAATCACAATTTGAGATGATCAGTTCTTTGGCAGGAGTCGCACGATTTAAACCACATGTGTAAGATGTTGTGACCTCTTTTATCTGAAATTGACTAAAGGTTTTTCGGATCTCTGGCACATCATTGAGTGAAAGAAGAAACTTCCCCTTTAATTGCGCAAGGAGCGCAGACATGGTCTGGTAATCCTCCCGCTTAAACAAATCCTTTCCATAATAGGGCTCAACGCCAAAATAAGGTGGATCAAGATAAAAAAACACCTGTGGACGATCATAGCGAAGAATAAAGTCAGACCAATTTAAATGTTCAATGGTGACCGTGGATAAACGACGGTAAATAAGCTTTAACAAGGCTTCAAGTTTCAAAGGATTAAACTGTGCAGTGCAGTGAGGATCAACTCTAAACCTACGATTGGTTACCTGACCACCAAAACTCAAACGCTGCAGATAGAAAAATCGTACAGCCCTCTCTAAATCCGTAAGGGTTTTGGGATCTTGTAAAGAGAAGTGTTGAAATACTTCACGGCTGCTAATCTGGAACTTTAACAAATCCGTAAATGGCTGATAATGGCGTTGCAACACCCGAAAAAAATTCACCACATCACCTGAACGATCATTGATCACTTCATATAAAGGTTTCAATTTTCGTCTAAAGAATATTCCTCCCATGCCAACAAAAGGTTCTGCATAAGTTTTATGAGGAATGCTTTCAATGATTCTGATAAGGGTTTTAGACAACTTGATTTTACCACCAATATAAGCACTAGCTGGTGTGATAGGATCAACAGATTTTAATGTTTCAGCATAAAGTGTATCCATACTTTTTTAACTTCTTCCATACATGATAGCCGCCTTCTCATTGCTTCAAGTGATAAGAAGTGGCTGCGATGTTATGTGTTTTGGCATCGGACGGGTGTGTCGCTAAACTATCCCCGTTGGCTGGGTAACCAGCCCAGCCTCTATTTATTGTGTCTCTCCTCCCTTTTGTTTGGTGCTTCCAGTGTAATTTCTGTGGTGTATCCGCTTGATTTCTCATAGCGATGGGTGACGGTTGCGGCTTTCCATGAACCATTGATTTCGCTGCGGAACCCCTGTAGCAAAAGAGGTTGATCGGCCATGATTTCTGGATAACCCTCAAGGGTCAAAGAACCACTCCCCACAGCACGGCAAAGTCGGTCTGATTCTGATGCCGCTACTGCTAACGCCTCTTCCTTGCAGGTATAACAAGTCCGCAGACGACGCACAGGTCCGCTAACCCCTGTCTTATGTTTGACTTGGTATTGCTGCCCTTTTGAGCGATCAAAATAAGAAGCTTCCACCACACCGTATTGCGTGCGTGGCTCCAACGTGAATTCCCAACTGGAACAGTCGTGCTTATGAAGTTCGAGTGCTGGTAAATTGTCTCCGCTTAAAAATAAAAACTTATTGTCCTTGATCAAAAAACGTGCCTGCATGCGGTCAGCAAGGCGGGTTAAAAAATCAACCGCAGATTGATCTGTACGAATCACATAAGGCAAAGCTTGTTTGGTCAACTGGGGACTGATCTTTGCTTGATAGCCATGGCGCTTGGCGAGTGTCTCAACAATCTCACCAATGGTTCTGTGATCAAAATGTTCACTAGCTTGTTCTTTGAGTTCCTTACGCATCGAGGCGCTTTTGCCACAAAGGCGTAAAATCTCTCCTTCACTGCCGCCTGAACTTACAACCGATTCAACAACAAAACGCCCCATAAACGCACTGATGATGTTCTCATAGCCAAAGATCACCTGTAGAGTGCTGTTGCTGGCCGGAACACTTAAATCATGACCGCTATCGTCAAATTCTGCTTCAAATGTATCGGCTTCATTACCGGCATTATCAGTGATGGTTGCCGTTAAAAGACGCTGGTAAAAAACTTCATGAACAGGTCTGTCTCCCACCTTAACCACAATAAAAGGGTATGTACGCATTAATCCCATAGCCGCTTCACCATGCTTTGGGGATTAGACAACACAAATTCAGGAAGTATCACACGCAATCCACGTGGCAAAAGCACACCATATTTGGCAATCTCTGGATTGGCCTCCAATGTGGCTTCTAAATAACCTTTTAAAGCTCCCACGCGAGAGCGATCCCCTAACACAGCCATGGCATGGTGAAAGCAGATGAGGTCTAAGCTCATATCCTCTAGCTCTACAACAATGTGCTTTTCTGCTATCTTCATTGGCATTGTCCCATCTGATATTGCCCCATCTGATACTGTCCTTGAGGTTTTCCCCCATCAAAAAAGGGCAAGAGACTAATGGAATAGCGGAGACGCTGAGATTGGCCAGAGCGGCTGATATAATCATGGTCTTTACTAATACTGGTGAGCACCACGCAGCCATGCATAATGGCGCTATAGGTGGTATCATTGATCCAACGGATCATCGCAACGGGTTTGGCTGCTCGAATCGTTTGGGTAATGGCATCTATCGCTTCACGGTCGCCAAACTCTTCTGGAAACAAAACCCCATGGATGGTTTTGGGATCATTACCATAGCCGGTAAATTGCAAACCAGATGCCTTGCCAAAACGCTCCATAGAGATCCAGGAGGCAGAAAACTCTTCTTCAAAGGATTGGAAATTCAACCAGTCCACATAAAATTGATGTGGTCCTAACATCATCAAAGGATCTCTCATAGGCTCCCTCCCCTCATTCTGTTCCCCCATGCAGGGCATTGGCACGTGCACGTTGAATGGCGTGACTTACCGCACGACCAGTGGCAATAGGATCACGGGCACCATTGACATGTACCGTGACATTTTGATTATGGGTGATGGTGGAGCGGTCTTTGTCCCTTATCCCTGTGTCAGGAGCCTGTTTGTGATGGCTTCCCGCAAATTGCACAATCGGTTGAATGGCTGTTTTGCCCCCAAGCCAACTTGGCAAATGGAAAAGGTCCGATAAATCAATCGACCCAATCCATGTCTTGATGCGGCGGGGCAAGGATGTAAAAAAATCGCTCAACCCCGTGATGGAGGCCATAAAACCATCGACAATCCAATTGGCCAAGTCCTCCCCCGCCTGTTCCATACCGGCTTTGGCATCCTCAGAGAGCTTTTCTTGAGCAAAAAAACTAACCAACCATTGCCAAAAGTTGGAAAGGCTTTGTTTAAACCCATCCCACACATTGCCAAACCACCTGCCAACAGCGTTAAGTCCTTGTTTGAATTTTTGCCAAGCTTGAGAGAAATCAAAAGCAGCGGCAATAATATTTTTCCACTTGGTGATGGTTGCGGTATCAGCACCAAAAAAGCGCATGACGGCTTCAAAGGCACGACTAAGAGCGCGTGTTATTCCCCGTGCAAAGCCTTTGACAAAGGAAGAGAAACGATCCCAATATTTCCACAAAGCAAAGCAAGCGGTAAGGATCACAGCCACAACAGCAGCAATCAGAGCCCCTATCGGGGTAAAAACAGCACCAACTACAGAGGCAATGCCAGCCCCAACCACTTCTATCGCTGTCCCTATCGAACCAAAAGAGGCGGCGAATGCAGAACCAGAGACCATAAGCCCCCGAAACGTAGCCACCAGTAAAGTTATCGGCCGTAAAAGACGCAGTGATCTCCCACCAAGCCCTGCCGCCATTATTCCCAGTGAGCGACCTGAAGCCGCTAACCCTCGCCAATTTGCCTTAAGACCACGACTGAGTGCTCCAAGCTTGATAAAAGAGCTGATCAACTGCAGAAACCCAAGACGTGTACCAGCCATGGTAAAACGCAACACACGCAGAGCAATATTAAAAGCCATCAGGGCGGCAATGGTTTTGATGATAGCGCTTGTTAAAGTGGGATGGGCATTCGCCCATGTCATCAACCCATTGGTAAAATTGCCAACACTTTCCATCAAACTGTTGACAGGGGGCAATAAAACTTCACCAATGGTAATCCCCAACGCCACGATACGATTTTGCAAAAGTTCAAATTGCCTCATCGCACCGGTTGCTTGTTTGTCCGCCTCTTGCTCCACGGAGCCTTTAAAGACTTTTGGATCTCTCACAAACTCTAGAGCTTGCCATAACAATTCGGGATTGCCGACCAATTTGGCAAAATCACCGGTAAAATCGCGTCCAGCGATGGCAATCAGGGAACGCATACCCTGTTCTGATTTGCCCAAAACATCAAAAAAGCGAACCAAGGTACCGGTCGCATCTTTATCGAGATCTTCCATGAATTTTTCACGGGATAGCCCGATATTGGTAAAAGCATCCTCAATATGCTTGCCTCCCGCCTGAATGCGGGCACTGATTACGTTAAAGCCACGCGCTGCGCTTTCTGGAACAATACCAGCGGAAATCATTGCTGTACCAAACGCCGCTGTTTCACGCGCCGTGAGTTTAAACATGGTTGCCGCACCGGTGGCACGATTGGTAAAATCGGAAACCTCACTGGCCTTGGCGGCCATATGATTGGAGAGATGATTGATGGCATCACCTAAAGCCTCAATACCTTCCTGATTGAGTTTAAAGACATTGCGCAATTTAGCAAAGCGCTCCCCAATCTGATCCCCCGTCATATCAAAAGCCACTGCAGCTTTAGCAGCATAAACGCTAAAAGCTTCTAGATCTTGCTCGCCGATGCCGGCTTGGCTGGCACTGGTCATCAGCTCCAAAACTTCACGTGCCGCTAGCGGAATCTTGGTGGAGGTTTCCAAAGCAAAACGGCGCAATGCTTTTAAGCGCTCAAGGGGCGCATCCAGAACCTTTTCCAATCCTTTCATCGATTGGTCAAATTGCATGGCTTTATAGAGAGGGGCAATCAAGGTTGCTGTTTGCGCAATGGCACCCACCATGCGCCCACGTGCTTGATTGAAAGCATTTTCCGCATTTGCTGTTGCCTCCCTCAGATGCTCAGGGTCAAACCAATTTTTAAAGTGCTGCCTTGTCTTGTTTTGGAAATGCGCAACATCTGAACTAAAGGCTGCAAGATCCCGCTTGGCAGAAGCTATCCCCTCTTGCAGATGATTAACAAAACGCACAACAAGGGAAACATCCATGAGAGTATTTTATCCTAACTGATGGCTTTCATATTCTAGGGCTTTAAGGCGTGCTAATTCGCTGCGATAGGAAATCACATCCCGCCAATCCATCTGGTTAATTTCTGAAGGTGCCCAGTGATAATAAAGCGCTAGTTCTGCTCCAAATTGTCCAGCATAAAGGATTGGCGTTGCGTAAAAAAAGCAAAAAAAACCTTGAAGACAGAAATAATGTCAACAACATCAAGACGATCAATCAGTTCAACAGATTCATGTGACATATCGGCTAAAAGCGCTGTGATGCCTTCTGTCGCCTCACTTGTGAACAAAACTTGAGAAAGCTTTGTGATAAGCACATCATTGGTGAGTGTTTTTTGCTCTCCAAGTTCAGAACCAAGCAACTCTGTCAACTGTGGTCCAATCAGCACCGCTAATTGCTTGGCTTGTTTGAAGGTGGGGCGATAAAAGGTCAGTTTCTTGTATAGAGATTCTTTGCCATTTTTGTCTTGATAAAGAAGAGGAACCTGCAACTCCACATCAATGGTTGTTTGTAAACTTGTCATGATCAATTCCTATAAATGAGATCCCTAATAATGAGAGCTTATAAATTGAGAATAGAGCGTCGACGGCCACCGATATCTTGTCCATTGCGTACAAGCCAGCCGCCTCGTTTAAAAGAAAAGCGATGCAGGACAGAACCATCCCAAAATTCCGTATAATCCCAAATATTTTTAATCTCGCAATCATAGCCTGTGGCTTTCCCACCAGACAGACCTTCACTATCAACCTTAACTAAGCGGCCTATGACATCGATGGAATGTTCATGCTCGCGCCCATCTTCTTCACAAACCACATGCTTTTTGCCGGTAAATTTATGACGAACACCAGGGGCACCACCAAAGATGCCAATGATTTCTGGGGTATGGCTGCGGATTTTCATTTGCAAACCAAAAGCTTTGACACCAAGGCCAGCAACATCAATTTGCATATCAGAACCACCTGGTTGATAGGTTTCGGTGATTTCTTCCAATGTGGGAAGTTTAAGTGTCTCAAGATCAAGATGTAGATTGACATCATCATCAACAATCAGGGTAAAACCGCGTATAATGCGTAAGGTCATATTTCACTCCTTGCTGCTTTGCGATAACCCTCAAGCGTATCGCCAAATGCGTAAGTCATTTTATTTTGGATATCCTCGGCCAGCCGATTAAAGTAAGTGCCATTGCGGCGACTGCCAAAACTTAAATCTTCTAAAGGCGGAACTTCTTCCGCATCAAATTCCACCCGTAACTTTCCCAGCTGTAAATTGCTGTTTGAATTAAAAGCACGATCAAACCAAACACGCCCACCCAAAAGGGCGCCACGGGCAATCATATCATCTAGAAACTGCGTGAGACTGCGGGTAATGGCAATGACATGTTGGCCTGTAAGGTTCTCATCATTTGCCCAAGGGCGCAAATTATTGATAATGGTTTTCTCTAGTGCCGCACGGGTGCGTACCACATTAACAAAACGCCACAATGGATCACTGGATGTGGTGTGGTTTCCCCATAAAATGCGTCCATTGGCGACAAATTGCCCCTGCGCATTTTGGCTAAGCCGTGCTGGAATAAAGGTAGCAATATCGGCTTGATTGAGGCGGTTTGCCTCATGATCCATTTCTCCATCAAAATAGCTAATCGGGCGCGCCGTGCCTAAAATGCCTTTGACATCTTGATTGGAAGGAGACCAAAAAACACCGCCCCTTTGCTTATCCCGTTTGATAAACATCGCCACAGCAAAAGGACTTGCCGGTTTAATGCTAAAACCACCATCACTATTTGCAACCCGTACAAAGGGATCAATCAGATAACAAAAGCGTGAGGAAAAATCTGCACGAAATGCAAGGCTTTCTTCAGTGTTTTTGCCTCCCGTATCAAAAACGGCTATCGCTTGCAGCTTTTCGGCAACTTGTTCAAGTGCATCCGCCACGGGGTTTTTGCCATTGTCAACCCGCCCTGCACTATAAGCCGGTGCCAGGAGAATCCCAGGTTCAACACCTAAATGCCCCCGTGCATGTTTCAGCGCATGCACACCGGTCAAGGCAGAATTTGATCCCACCATTTCAGCTTGTGTGTCAGCAATGGTAGATTTTTCTTCCACACGCACAAGAATAATTTGTGCCCCTCCCCCTTGTGCACACACAGCATTAATCACATCAACAGCCGTGCCTTTTTGTCCAAGCTTGTCGATTTTGTCCGCTTCATGCGTAGAGATAAGTACAGGTTCATTAAGGGGATAAAGTTGTGCATCCGCATCAAGCGCCGTGACAACAGCACCAATGGCCGTCTGACTAAACATCTCCAACGGCCGCGATTCTTCACCAGCCTCAACAAGGCGAATCCCATGATTAAATTCTGTTGCCATTTTGCTCTCCAAATCAATGAAGAGACCATAACAACAAACGCATAAGTATCATAAGCCTGACACTGTCAGTCAAATATAGGTCGATGGCAACCCCGGCAGGGCGGCCTTAGCCAATTCGGCAATAGTAAACCATTCCTTCATGGCTGCCCCCTTTTAATGCGAACAGGCGTTGCGCGCATGAGTTTCAATCGCGCCGCAATCTCCCGCTGTTCCTGCTGGAGCCTCGCAATCTCTGCTAACCGTGCCTCATCCCCTTGCAACAGCAATAAACCATCTTCACTCACAACCTCATCCCACAGCCAAAATGCCTCTGTCGCCCGCACAAAAGCCTTAAAACGCGGCAGGGAAATATCCACCTGCTTACTTTCCGCAACATAAGCATCTAAACTTGCCTTACTTAAGCAACCAATCCCTAAATAATGCGCCATACGCTCGGCAATCACACTGCGTTCAAACGGGCATTCACGCAAAGCCCGCGCCATGGCACGCTTAATACGTGAACGAAACCGCTCCAGATCAATCTGGGCAACAGGCTCACGACAGGGAAAAACCGGCTGTCGAAAAAAATCAAGCTGTTGAGAACCATGCCTCTTCATGCCTGCTCCTCCCCCCGTTCTCTTGCAAGATAATCACAAAACCGCGCCTTTGTCTGCGCATCCGCTCTCTGCCAAACACCCAACAATTGAGCAAAAATACGTTCCTGTTCATTGATGTGAGGCGGCGTATTAATGCCATTGACCAAATCAAAAGCCCGCCGTAAATCCCCCTCAACCTGTTGCAAAGCAATCGCCACACGCCGCTGCGCAACCGGCTCCATCTTCGCAAGCTTCAACAATTGCGCCTGATTATCCGCCAATGCCGTGCCACGCAAAACCGCCCGTAATTCCGGCTGTAAATGCTGGGAAATTTTCGTTAAATAATGTACTGCACGTTTCGATAAACCAATGCGATCCGCCACATGTTTGGCAAAAGACAAAACTGTTCCTTTGCCATTTTCTCCACTCGCATGAGAAATAGGTGCAACTTGCACTAATTGCTCTTCATCATGAAATAGTGCAAACTTTGCACTATTTCTCGTTTCAGAAATAGGATCAAGTTGATCCAATTTCTCATCAGCAGACCAAAATGCAATGTTTGCGCTTTGATTTGCATGTATATCATCACCAATCAAAGGGTAAACATTACCCTTTGATTTTTTATTCCTACCAATCTTAATCTCCCCATACTTCTTTTCCCATAATTTGCGGTAGGTCTGGACAAACAGGGCACGGTCAATCACCGACAATTCATTGCGGAAAAGGTTTTCTGCAACCTCTAAAAGCGCGGCATTGTCCTTATCAGCTTGCACCACAACAGCATTAATTTCGCTATAGCCCAAAAGCTCAGCAGCACGTAACCGGTGCGCACCAGCAATCAACGTATAATTGCCTCCCTTGGCATTGGGCGTATGGCGTACTGTAATCGGATTCATCAATCCCTCTCGCACCATTGATTGCGCAAGCGCCTTGGCATGCTCATCATCCACAGGGCGAATACGCTCAGGCACCACAATCAAATCTAAAGCAATCTCTTGAAATCGTGCCATCACGCCGCCACCTTTTCCATTTCTTTAAAAAACAAATCCATCGCACGCCCAGCCCACCTTCGATAAGCTTTCGCAAAAACAGGTTCTTCCAAACGTCGATTAATCACTTGCAAAGATAGAGAGATAGAAGTCCGCTGCCGTGCTTGTATGGCAACAATACGCCATCGTGGTACCCCAAACTGATAATGAAAAAGATGAATGACAATCTGCCGCGCTAACATCGCATCAAACAAATGATGCGGCGGGTTAATAATATATCGTACAGGTAAATGGCGAAAACTGCTTTGCACAACCTTATAACAGCAAGCGAGCATCGTTTCTAATCGTTCAACTTCTGAATAAGGATTAACGATATCGCTTCTGACATCTGGGGTCCATAAATTACAAGCAGCAACCATAATCCCCCCCGATAAAGAAAACTTGACCACCACCTAATCGCCAAAAACAAACCATCCAATCAGCTGCCTGATGAGACAACTGTATGCAATTTATCTTGCCAATTTCGTATTGATGTTTAGACATTGATAAACCTTTTTATCTTATGGTATCTAAATTCATGGCAAATGCGTTTAACACGCAAAGCCGTGTAACGAGTTCAAGCGGCATTACCGCGCAGTGCGGAAGGGGTACGCGAGTCCGTATTAGCGTGTTTTGCTGCTTTAAAAATGCGACGGCGACTTTTGGGGTAGCGGTCGCTAAAAACCTGCTCAACGGGCAAGCCGATAAAATCGGCAATAGCGCGTTCAGCTTTCTCGTTAGACCGTGTCCAGATATGTTGAACACTGGATGACGATAGTTGATAAGCTTTTGCAAGCTCCGCCAAGGTCATATTACGACGGCGTAGCTCGGCTAAAATACTATGGCGATCCCATATTTGGGTCATGGTCATAACTTTCGCTCCTGCTTCAAACGGATGCTGCAACATCCGTCTTTGTGGGGTTAATTGTAAAATATATGCCCGCTATATCGGGCGGTAATAAAAGATATAATTCACTTTTATGAATTAGTAAACCTAAATGTGTATTAGGAGTGTTTTTTTGGGACGTCCTAAAAAAGAACCTAAAACAGAACTAGCAAAACGGTTACGTGAAGTGCGTCTTGCTCTTGGTTTTGTGGAACGCAAACAATTTGCTGATCATCTTGCGGTACCTGAAAGTACTATGAGCAACTATGAAACTGGCTTACGCGAACCACCTATATCCATGCTGATAATTTACAAAAATATTTGCGGTGTATCTGTGGAATGGCTAGCTACAGGTGAAGGCGAAATGTTCACGGACGTAACGAAAGTGACAGATTTAGAAGCACCTACCATCCCTGCTGGACTCATGAAAAAGCTTGGTCGCATAGCTTATACGACCTATCGTGATACAAAAATAAAACTCCCCCCTGAAGATATAGCGGAAATCGCGGCGGAGCTCTATGGAAAGTTGCAAGAGCTTGCTCAAAACATCAATGATACGGAAGAAGTTGAGCTTACTTTGCCTCTTCTCAAACTGCATTTAAAGCGTCAAATCGAAGCTGAAAGAGCACATATAACAACTACACAAAATACGGCTTAATGCCTCTCTAAAATGAAAAACTGATATGAAAATCTTTTTACATTAGAAAAATTATGTAACTATCTTATTTATAATAATATATTGCTCATAAAAATAGATAATCACCAATAGGTGCAAATCTTTTTTGCTTTTTTGGTCATTTTGGATTGTTTTTGGAGTTGCTTTTACGATTTGTCTGATTTTTTTCAAAGGTCTTTCAAAGCCGGATTTCTGGGCTTTTACAGACTTTTTAAAATTCTTCAAAGGATTTTCAAAGACCTTTCACAGACTTCTCTCATTTTTAGCACAAAATTCCGATTTTTATGATTTTTCGCTCTTTTGGGCCATTTTAGGTGTCAAAATTTAATTTTACAAAACGCGCATTTAATGGTAAAAATTGTACATAAAAACAACAAATTACCACATATTCCTAACTAATCCCACCTCTTCCCACTTAGTGCAAAACCTAGTGTCAAACTACAATAAGGAAATCAGCCAACATATATAGAATAAACATGAGAGCTAGAGCTCTACTCATTTAAAGTATTTCTTTCTAACCGAATTGCTGTTTATTATCTCATTTGTGCCTTATAATGTAAAAAATTGACTTTATATTTTAAACACCGAGCGATATCTCTGTCTCGAAAATAAGTCCTTGATATGCCGGCTTAACGTGCGGAGGGGTGTAATTTACAACCTCATCGTAATCAAGTGATCTGTCCATATGTGTGAGTATAGCTTGTTTTGGATTTAGATATTTTATCCACTCTAGCGCTTGTTCAAGTGAAAGATGGCTTGGATGAGATTCAAACTGAAGAGCCTCAATAATTAAAACATCCAAATTCATCAATTTTGGTAATGTTTTTTCAGGAAATTCATTAACATCTGTACAATAAGCAACATTTCCAATACGAAAACCTAAAGAATGAATGTTACCGTGACATTGTAGATGCGTATTAACGGTTATTGCTCCGCCCTGCCCCTGAATTATAAATTTGCTATCTTCATTAATAAGGTGCGCTTTTAAAATGGGTGAATAAGACGAATTTTTTAGTGTTTGAAAACAATAGCCGAAAGCATTTTTCAAATGCTCCAGTGTAAATGTATCTGCATAAATATCTATCAAACATTTTTGTGCAAGTGCATAGCTGCGTAAATCATCAATCCCATGAATATGATCTGCATGAGAATGCGTATAAAGTGCAGCATCAAGATGGTTCACGCGCGCATTGATCATTTGTGATCTAAAATCTGGGCCAGTATCAATAACGACTGCTGTTTTTTTTCCCGATATATGAATACGTTCAACTAATAAAGAACTTCTGTAACGTTTATTTTTAGGGTTATTTGGATCACAAGCTCCCCAATCACCATTGGGACGTGGTACTCCCGGAGATGAACCACAGCCTAATATTGTAAATCGGTACCGATCAAACATAGCTTTTTGCCTTATTTCATTTTGTTAAATAAACGAAAAGCATTTTGCGTCGTTATCTGAGCTGTTTCTTCAATACTTAAGCCAATAGTTTCAGCCAAAACAGCTGCTGTATAACGCATCAAAAATGGCTCATTTGTTTTTCCTCTATGGGGAACAGGTGCTAAAAATGGAGCATCTGTTTCAACCAATAAATGCTCATGAGGTATAATTTTTGCTATTTCACGAATTTCAAGGGCATTTTTAAAAGTAAGAATACCTGAAAAAGAAATATAACCACCAAGTTCGATGCCGGCACGAGCAAGTTTCATCCCAGATGAATAACAATGAAGAACAAATGGAAAAGTGCCCTCTTTTATCTGTTCACGTAATATTTTCTCCATATCTCCATCCGCATTGCGTGAATGTATAACAAGAGGGAGTTGTGTTTCACGAGAAGCGATAATATGTTCTTGGAAAATTTTCTTTTGCTCTTTTGGTGAAGAATAATCATAGTGATAATCAAGCCCCACTTCCCCAAACGCAACAATTTTGGAATGCTTCGAGTGATGAATAAGCTTCTCAGCTGTAATATTTTGTTCTTCATGGGCATGATTTGGATGCGTGCCAACGGAACAAAATACTTGCTCATAAGTCTGCGCAATTGCTAAAAGTTTATCCAACTTATGAACATGCGTTGAAATTGTTATCATACGTTTAACATCAGCATCTAAAGCCCGTTGGATAACATCATCCAAATTTTGTGAAAAATCTTCAAAATCAAGATGACAATGTGTATCAATCAACATGATGAGTCTCGTCTTTTCTCAAGATATAACGGGGAAAAATTGGCTCTGGTGGAGGAAGATCAAGACCTGCTTGAATTTTTGAATTACTGATATGATACAATAGCCGATCGTCTTCTGCAATTGCAAGGCTATCAAGAAGCTTGGCTGCCGATTGTGGTATGAAAGGCAACAGCATAATTCCTATTTGCCGCAGAACTTCTACAGTTATGTAAAGAACTGTAGAAAATCTTTCTGGATTATTTTTCCGTAAACTCCAAGGTTGTTCACTGGCAAAATAGCGATTAGCATCTGCCACGACTGAAAAAATAGTTGAAAGTGCTAAATGCATCCCATGACAAGACATGGCTTGGCGCATAATTTCAAGCGCTTGAAGAGAGTATTCTAAAAGCTGTTGATCTTGAACTAAAAAAGCAGCTGGTATAGGAACTTTTGCATCGCAATTTTTGGCAATCATGGACAAAGAGCGCTGTGCTAAATTACCAAGATCATTAGCAAGATCCGCATTAATGCGATTCACAAAACTATCATGGCTATAACTACCATCTTGTCCAAATGGCACTTCACGAAGAAGAAAATAACGAAACTGATCAATACCATAGTGATCAATCATTTTAAAAGGATCAACAACGTTTCCAATGGACTTTGACATTTTTGCACCACGATTGAGTAAAAAACCATGAGCAAAAACACACTTAGGCAATTCAATTCCAGCGGACATTAAAAATGCTGGCCAATAGACTGCATGAAAACGAATAATATCTTTACCAATGATATGAACATTTGCAGGCCAAAAATCACGTTTTTTTGAATTTTTATCGAAAAAATCAATTGCTGACAGGTAATTTGTAAGCGCATCAACCCAGACATACATCACGTGCTTTGAATTACTTGGAACAGGAATTCCCCAATTAAAACTTGCCCGTGAAATGGAAATATCTTTTAAACCCGACTTTATAAAACTTATAACTTCGTTCCGTCGTTCAAGTGGAGCAATAAAATCAGGATGGTTTTCATAATATTCAAGAAGAGCTTTTTCATAACGGGAAAGCCTAAAAAAATAACTTTCTTCTTCGTTCCATTCAACTGGAGAGCCTAATTCCTTTTCGCGGCGGATGTTATCTTCCCCAACTTCAGTATCTTTCTCTTCATAATAGGATTCCTGACGAACCGAATACCAACCAGTATAACGTCCAAGATAAATATCGCCATTCGCTTCCATCTTTTTCCAAATTTCTTGACAAGTTTGATGATGGCGCTCTTCTGTCGTACGGATAAAATCGTCATTAGAACAATTTAATACTGCAAGCATTTTTTGAAATGCTGCACTGTTGCGGTCTGCAAGTTGTTTAGGTGTTATGCCTAATGCTGCTGCTGTTTGTTGCATTTTTAAACCATGCTCATCCGTACCAGAGAGAAAAAACACATTTTTTCCGTCTAATCGTTGAAAACGGGCCAAAACATCACTTGCAATTACACTATAGGCATGCCCAATATGTGGAGTCCCATTAGGATAAAAAATTGGAGTTGTTATATAATATGTATTACGCATGTCATACTCATTGTGAAACGCAATAAAAGATACACTGACATAACGTCTGTTAATCACATTGTCACGGAAAAAACGTACCCTCGCGAATGATCTTATGAACTTTGAAAAGCAAGTTGATAATGAATTGCTTTTTATCGAGATTAAATGATTGTATTTCCCCTATCTCTTGATAAATCTCCTGCCATACTTGCGCATATTTTTTTGAGAGAGCCAAATCTTCCCTTTCAACGAGCATGATAGCTTTTTTTTGAATTTTATCAAGAAGTTCGTCACAAAATTGTTGAAATTGAATCTCTGAAGAAAGAGATGAGAGTTTTTGTGCAACAGTATGTACAACAGTTGGATTGCAAACAGATTTCTCCAAGAGAGTATCAATAGTTCTAACAATTTCAAAACCACCATCGCAAATAAGTAAGGCAGCTTTTCTAGGGCTTCCGTTGGATTTTTGAATAATCATTTCAACAGTTTTTTCATCAGGTAAATTCTGATTGGAAAAAATATGTGTAATGGCTTTTTTCATCTCATTATCATGCAATGGTCGCAAAGAAATTTGCTGACATCGTGAGCGAATTGTTGGAAGCACTCTTCCTAGAGAGTGCGTGATAAGAATAAATAAAGTCTTTGTAGGAGGTTCTTCAAGCGTTTTGAGAATTGCATTAGCCGCACTTCTATTCATATCGTCTACAGGATCAATGATAACAATACGCCACCCATTATTTTGCGAAGTTTGGTTTAAAAAATGCATAACATCGCGGATATCATCAATAAGTACACCTGTTTTGAATTTTTGTGTTTTTAAATCAAAGCGACGTGAAACGTGTAAAAGATTGGGATGACTACCCTGCGTAATTTGATGCCATGTAATAGAATTATGCTCTGGTTGTAGGAAATCATCCCTTTGAGAGCTTAAAATATTCCAAGCAAAGTGAAATGCCAATGTGGCCTTGCCAATTCCGTGCTCTCCTTCGAATAATAAAGCATGATGTAAACGCCCCTTTTTACGCACTTGCATCAGAAAATGACGAGCAGTCTCATGACCAAAGATCATATTGTTCTGTGAAGGCGATAAAACTGTGTCAATATCGTCATATTGGCGCACAAAATTTACGTCATTCATATAAAATGATCCATAAATGCTTGATCACAAATACTTTTTATTTGGTCTGCAACAACGTGAATTGTATTTGTCGCATCAATCACACGAAACCTATGAGGTTCCTGTTCGGCTAGTCGAAGAAAAGCTTGGCGCCTTTGTTCTTGAATTTCTAAATTATCTTTTTCAAAATAATCAATTGGTTCTGCTTTTTTTCTTATATAATTTACGCTTTCCAAAAATCTTCGAGTATTTACACGTTCCATAGCGTACTCTGCCGATATATCTAGTAAAAATGTCAAATTAGGCATTATCCCATTGAGAGAAACACGTTCTAAAACAGAAAGAATAGAAGAATCTACCTTATTATTGAGTCCTTGATAAACACGTGTAGAATCAATAAAGCGATCACATAACACCACTTTACCTTCTTGCAAAGAAGGTACGATAACTTCGGTAACATGATCGATGCGTGCAGCTGTAAACAAAGCGGCTTCAATCACAGGTCCATACTGTTGAGCCTGACCGGATAATAAAATATCGCGTATTATTTCTGCACCTCGCGTTCCTCCTGGCTCTCGTGTCATAACAACTTCATAGCCCTTGCCCTTGAGATGCTCATAAAGACAAAAAATTTGCACCGATTTTCCTACTCCGTCCCCCCCTTCAAATGTGATAAAATAACCTGACACCTATAAACCTTATCCTTTATTTTAGCGCATACTATAAATATTTTCGTAACCATCCAATTGTTATCTCATAGAATGAATTTTTTACTTTTGCAAAAAAGCTTCCTTCCTGAACATTTTTTCCAGCAAAAACGGTCTTTTCGAGAAAAATCTTTTTATCTTCTAAAATTTGAAGAATACCGACTGATTGTCCTGAAACAATGGGAGCTTTTAATGGACCACGATATTTAATTTTTGCTTGAATGTTCATTTTTTTTTGATTCGAAAGCATAAAATTTATCGGCTCTTTAACAATAAGTGGAACAAAATTTTGCGATCCACCATAAACAGAAGCGCAACCAATCACCTCCCCTTTTGTGAAAATCGTTTTAAGATCGAAAGCTGTCATTCCCCATTGAAGAATGCGTTCTACTTCTTTTGTATGCCCTTTACCATCTTGCAAACCGTTTATTGCTAAAAAAAGACGTCGATGGTTTTTATAAACGGAAACAACCATTGAAAAACCTTCTTTTTCACTGTAACCAAAGCCAAATCCTTCTGCACCAATTTCTTTAGAAATAAGAGGATTTTTATTACGTTGAAAAATTTTATTCCAAGTAAAGTGGGGTTCACGGTAAAGCGTGTAATAATCGGGATATTCATGAGCAATATGACGCGCTAATGTGATCATATCGCGCAATGTCACAAACTGCCCTTCTTCTGAAAGCCCTGTCGCATTAACAAAATGGCTATGCGACAATCCGAGAGCTTGAGCCCTCTGATTCATCAACTTTGCGAAATTAGCCTCACTTCCCGATATCCCCTCAGCAAGGATAATAGCAGCATCATTTCCATTGACAATAATTAAACCACGCAAAAGATCAGAAATACTAATTTCTGTCTTTACTTTTGCAAACATAGTGGTTGTACCAGAAGGTGCTCCACCTTTGCGCCAAGCATTTTCACTTACCTTGAATTTCTGTGCACTACTTAACAATCCTTCTTTTAATTGATGAAATATGACTTCAGCCGTCATCAGTTTTGCTAATGAAGCAGGGAAAAAAGCAATATCACTCTGTTTTTCAAAAAGTATTGTATCTGTGTCATTATCTAATAGCAGTAATTGCGATGCGGAATTTTGAAAATTTTGTGCTCTTCCCCACCCATCCAACGTCAACATCCAAAATAAGATGAATAAAACTCTTAATGCTTTGTGCATAACCCCTTCTCCCATATCTAAAGAGGCAGCATAAAGAATCTTCTTATACAAGGAAAGATTTGTTTTTTGTAAACTGAAAATTATTAAAAAATGAGACCAGTTTTTTATTTTTGCTCAGTATCGCCAAAACAAACCAGCATGCTATACTCTCTTTTTCGTTTTTCGCGTAGGATTTATTTTGAATGTCTCAAATACGGCAAAGCGTAATGACGCTTTTAGAAAGTTACCTTATTCCATAATAATACGCAATCTCATCTTTTTTTGTTTGAAATAAAAAATACTACTATAATCAACCAGTTCCTATCATCTGTAATTTAAAAATTATAGATGATGAGAAAAAAACATTATTCTCTTAAAACTTGTAGCTAATTGACTCGTATCTTCTTGCTTGGCTTATTTATAAAAGCCACTTGATCAAACAGCGTTGGCTTACTAATCAAAACGGGACCGATTTTGGGCAACCTTATTGAAAAAGTTTTATCGAGTTCTTTTTGTTCAATTGCAGATTCATCCAATCGTTTTTGATTGTCTGCACCGATTCTTTCTAGCACAATATTTTCTCTTTCTTTTGAAAGACCTGCCAATGCTAATGAGGACAAAGCCTCATTCCCTGAAATATAAGAAGCCATTAAATAAGCACCATCATAATAGCCAACAGGCGCATCAGAAATATATTCCACTTTAACATTTGCCACACCTGCACTTGCATAACCAAGTATTTCCGCAGCTTGCTTTGATAAATCAATGATTCTATCTTTCATAAAAGGACCACGATCATTTACTCTAACAATGATAGAAGATCCATTTCTCAGATTAGTAACACGAGCATAACTGGGTAAAGGCATTGTGGGATGAGCAGCAGTCAAAAGGTTCATATCATATATCTCACCGTTTGCAGTTAAACGCCCATGAAAATCTGCACCATACCATGATGCTTCTCCAATACGTTGATAGGTTGGATTACTTTGGGGATAATACCATTTTCCGTTTACTTGGTAAGGTCTACCGACAACAGCTCGCCCACTTCTCTTTTCTTTTGATTGATTTTGTTCACTAGAATTTTTTTTAGGAAGAACAGAAGTATTTACATTGGTTGCTTTATTATTGTAAAAACCTTTTATTGTAAAAGGTACTGTTCGGCTCGCACAGCAAGATGCCAATAACTGAGATACAACTACCACAGAAACGAATTGAAATGTTGAATGAAGAATAGAAGTAAACTTTTCCTTGCTAATTAAAAGCATTTGTCAGCCCGCTTATTTCTAATTAAATATTTACTGCGAAAAATCACATTACACCTTCTATATGCGACATAGAAATTCACATTTTTGGATGATTTCCCTCGCACGGCTATGATAGCTTGAAATTTTACCTTTTATCAAGGAAAATTAATGCATTGTTAATCTTTTTATGATTTTTGTAAGAAATAAATGCGATCTTATAGACGTTATGAACGAATTAAAAAATAAAGAAATCAATATCTTCATATGTCACATTGATGTCTTTTCCCGTGGACAGCTGAGAAGCTGAAATCGTTGTGTCATGCTTTGCTTGCATCACAATGTCGCTCTCTGCAACAAGATTAGACGAAACCGTTGTGGTGTGCGATTCGGATTTATTTATTGGAAGATTTTTCGTGAAAAAATCCGCTTTCCGACGATTGTTGTTGCTGATTAAACTTCTCTTGGGCTCCTTTTATAACAATATTTCCACCAAAATGAATGGAAATATCCGCCTTTGCCTGATCTTGCGTCCTTCTCTGTGCCGGCAATAAGCATTGAAGCAATAATTGTTGTGTTGTTCTCAGATTCAAGGGAAATCCCTCCCCCCGGATATGCTTGAAACTACTACTTGCGTAGTATCAACATTGTTATGTATTGATTTGCTGCCACTAAATGCCCCACCATCTTTATGGTACGTGTAATCTGTTATCAAGTTTTACATAATTTGACAGCAGGTTTTGCACCAATTTTTTTCATAGAATTTTAAAAGGATTCTCAAAGGATCTTTCTGAAGCCTCACAATTTCTGCTAACCGCGCTTCATCCCCTTGCAATAACAATAAACCATCTTCACTCACAACCTCATCCCACAGCCAAAATGCCTCTGTCACCCACACAAAAGCCTTAAAACGCGGCAGGGAAATATCAACCTGCTTACTTTCCGCAACATAAGCATCTAAACTTGCCTTACTTAAGCAACCAATCCCTAAATAATGCGCCATACGCTCGGCAATCACACTGCGTTCAAACGGGCATTCACGCAAAGCCCGCGCCATGGCACGCTTAATACGTGAACGAAACCGCTCCAGATCAATCTGGGCAACAGGCTCACGACAGGGAAAAACCGGCTGTTGAAAAAAATCAAGCTGTTGAGAACCATGCCTCTTCATGCCTGCTCCTCCCCCCGTTCTCTTGCAAGATAATCACAAAACCGCGCCTTTGTCTGCGCATCCGCTCTCTGCCAAACACCCAACAATTGAGCAAAAATACGTTCCTGTTCATTGATGTGAGGCGGCGTATTAATGCCATTGACCAAATCAAAAGCCCGCCGTAAATCCCCCTCAACCTGTTGCAAAGCAATCGCCACACGCCGCTGCGCAACCGGCTCCATCTTCGCAAGCTTCAACAATTGCGCCTGATTATCCGCCAATGCCGTGCCACGCAAAACCGCCCGTAATTCCGGCTGTAAATGCTGGGAAATTTTCGTTAAATAATGTACTGCACGTTTCGATAAACCAATGCGATCCGCCACATGTTTGGCAAAGTGCAAACTTTGCACTTTGCCATTTAAGTCACCATCATTTGGCAAAGGGTAAACATTACCCTTTGCCACTTTATCCTTTGTATATTGATTACCGTGGTCACCACCACGTTGAATCTCCCCATACTTCTTTTCCCATAATTCGCGGTAGGTCTGGACAAACAAGGCACGGTCAATCACCGACAATTCATTGCGGAAAAGGTTTTCTGCAACCTCTAAAAGCGCGGCATTGTCCTTATCAGCTTGCACCACAACAGCATCAATTTCCCGATAACCCAAAAGCTCAGCAGCACGTAACCGGTGCGCACCAGCAATAAGGGTATAATTGCCCCCTTTAGCGTTGGGCGTATGGCGTACTGTAATCGGATTCATCAATCCCTCTCGCACCATCGATTGCGCAAGCGCCTTGGCATGCTCATCATCTACAGGGCGAATGCGCTCAGGCACCACAATCAAATCTAAAGCAATCTCTTGAAATCGTGCCATCACGCCGCCACCTTTTCCATTTCTTTAAAAAACAAATCCATCGCACGCCCAGCCCACCTTCGATAAGCTTTCGCAAAAACAGGTTCTTCCAAACGTCGATTAATCACTTGCAAAGATAGAGAGATAGAAGTCCGCTGCCGTGCTTGTATGGCAACAATACGCCGCCGCGGCACCTCAAACTGATAATGCAGAATATGAATAACAATCTGTCGTGCTAACGCCGCATCAAATAAGCCATGTGGAGGATCAATAATATATCGGATCGTTATATGCTTAAAGCCACCACTCACTACTTTTAAAGAACAGGAAAGCATCACTTGTAAACGTTCAACTTCTGAATAAGGATTAACGATTTCTCTTTTTGCCTCTGGAACCCATAAATTATAAGCAGCAACCATAATCCCCCCCTGTAAAGAGAATGGAAGCACCAGCTGATTTAAAAAAACAAACCATCCAATCAGCTGCCTGATGAGACAACTGTGTGCAATTTATCTTGCCAATTTCGTATTGATGTTTAGACATTGATAAACCTTTTTATCTTATGGTATCTAAATTCATGGCAAATGCGTTTAACACGCAAAGCCGTGTAACGAGTTCAAGCGGCATTACCGCGCAGTGCGGAAGGGGTACGCGAGTCCGTATTAGCGTGTTTTGCTGCTTTAAAAATGCGACGGCGACTTTTGGGGTAGCGGTCGCTAAAAACCTGCTCAACGGGCAAGCCGATAAAATCGGCAATAGCGCGTTCAGCTTTCTCGTTAGACCGTGTCCAGATATGTTGAACACTGGATGACGATAGTTGATAAGCTTTTGCAAGCTCCGCCAAGGTCATATTACGACGGCGTAGCTCGGCTAAAATACTATGGCGATCCCATATTTGGGTCATGGTCATAACTTTCGCTCCTGCTTCAAACGGATGCTGCAACATCCGTCTTTGTGGGGTTAATTGTAAAATATATGCCCGCTATATCGGGCGGTAATAAAAGATATAATTCACTTTTATGAATTAGTAAACCTAAATGTGTATTAGGAGTGTTTTTTTGGGACGTCCTAAAAAAGAACCTAAAACAGAACTAGCAAAACGGTTACGTGAAGTGCGTCTTGCTCTTGGTTTTGTGGAACGCAAACAATTTGCTGATCATCTTGCGGTACCTGAAAGTACTATGAGCAACTATGAAACTGGCTTACGCGAACCACCTATATCCATGCTGATAATTTACAAAAATATTTGCGGTGTATCTGTGGAATGGCTAGCTACAGGTGAAGGCGAAATGTTCACGGACGTAACGAAAGTGACAGATTTAGAAGCACCTACCATCCCTGCTGGACTCATGAAAAAGCTTGGTCGCATAGCTTATACGACCTATCGTGATACAAAAATAAAACTCCCCCCTGAAGATATAGCGGAAATCGCGGCGGAGCTCTATGGAAAGTTGCAAGAGCTTGCTCAAAACATCAATGATACGGAAGAAGTTGAGCTTACTTTGCCTCTTCTCAAACTGCATTTAAAGCGTCAAATCGAAGCTGAAAGAGCACATATAACAACTACACAAAATACGGCTTAATGCCTCTCCAAAATGAAAAACTGATATGAAAATCTTTTTACATTAGAAAAATTATGTAACTATCTTATTTATAATAATATATTGCTCATAAAAATAGATAATCACCAATAGGTGAAAATCTTTTTTGCTTTTTTGGTCATTTTGGATTGTTTTTGGAGTTGCTTTTACGATTTGTCTGATTTTTTTCAAAGGTCTTTCAAAGCCGGATTTCTGGGCTTTCACAGACTTTTTAAAATTCTTCAAAGACCTTTCAAAGACTTCTCTCATTTTTAGCACAAAATTCCGATTTTTATGATTTTTCGCTCTTTTGGGCCATTTTAGCTGTCAAAATTTAATTTTACAAAACGCGCATTTAATGGTAAAAATTGTACATAAAAACAACAAATTACCACATATTCCTAACTAATCCCACCTCTTCCCACTTAGTGCAAAACATAATGTCAAACTACGATGCCCCACCATCTTTATGGTGCGACATTTCATAATGTAAGCTATTTTCTGCATTGCTGACCAGGATATCATTGCTGGTTTTGAGCCCAACCTTGCCCTCAGCAGCAATGGAATTGCTCATGAGGGTAAGGTCATGATGTTTTCCATCTTGCTCCGCAACTGCCGTGATATCACCATCAGCTTTTATCGAGGAACCAACAGATGTAGACTCTTGCATGTCAACTTTCGAATTTTCACTCTGAAAATGGTATGCCATTTCATCAACTTGTGTTGATCTGAGCCTGATGGGTTTTGGTTAAGGGAACAGCCACTATTGTTTCGTCTCCCATTTCACATTGTGCTTTTTATCTGGTTGCCTCTTTAAGGATGTTCGTGCCGCTGATGATGATCGATTTTGCAAAATTTTTTTGTTTGCTAACGTTTCCTCTCACCTTCAAAATATTTTATCATATCGCGTTCACTTTGCATCGTAGCGCTCACCCCAAAGGTATCATTGTCAAAAAACTTCTGATACCCCGCAATAAAGAGATTTGTTAAAAATGAATCACTGCGTGAGGGAGATGATACATAAATCTCTTTTGAATCTCGCAAGTTGTAACGGTAACATGCTTTGCTCATACATTCATAAATTGATGCAAATTCACTCATGAAAGAGTCCATATTATCAAGAGAAGAATAGACTGGTTGCCAACCACATTTTGACAGTGCTTCTCCAACTGCAATACGATCCGCTCCAGGCTTTTCCTATAATACCAGAGTCGATGACGGAGGTTGGTTCATACATTCAGCTATACTTAACAAAGTTATAGTGCTCAATAATTTCAAGATTTTCCTCATTTTCTTCTCTTTCAATGGATTTATTTGCGATAAAATGGCTCGTAACTTGTTAATATTCCATCTTCGTGCCCAGGACAGCTATAGGACAGTCTTGAAATGGTGTACCAAAAAAACAACCCCACACATGCATGCAAAAGCACGCAAAATATGAGGGTTCATCACCAGCAAAAAACTATGGCTGGCATTCAGGCTGGTCTTTATTCTCTTTACAATAAGGGCTATTCAAGCGTTTTTTGGCACTTCGCGTGGGAATGTCGGCATCAGGTTGACAAATTGGGAGATTGTCAGATTTATACTTCTCACACCAATTCACCATCCCAAATTTATGACGGAAACCTGCTCGAACCAAGCACGCATCAATGGATGCATCCCTATTTATTTTTTCATTGGTGCTTATTTCTAAATGGAAACCATCAAGGGTCGGCATTCCACATTCTAATAGCGCTTTTTTTATCTCAAGTCGGTCTGCACCCGGTTTTTCAAACATATCCACAGCCGTTAAAGGAGTCTGATCTGAGTAACACCCAGCCATAAAAAACAGAGTCATCCCGCTCAATAATTCTAATATTTTTCTCATTTTTTTCTCTGAATAAACTCCTACACGGCAAAATAACCCATACGCTATTTTACATCCTAGCTTCTCACTTCTAAAACAACGATGGACATTATCGACGTTTATTATTACGCTGGCTACTTCTTCTTACTGACTACTGCCAGAAAACACCCTTTTGCAGTGGGATTGCCACCGGCTAATATCTCTATTAACAATGTCTTTTTTATGTCTTTCCAGGCCGACATGAGTTTGCTTGCCATTATTCAATTTATCTAACATATTGGCCATAGATTGAGCATTAAAGACTGGGGGCATAGAGATTGATCTCTGTTTGATCTGCTAACCCATGTAAACCTTGTTTATCTAAGGACTGCAGCGCATTCCCCACGGTCATGCTACCGCGGCTATGGCCATAAAGTTTTAACCCTGTAATACCATTTCTATACACCAAATCTTTTGATTCTTGTGTTGAATTAGTCAAACCCAAAAAGTTATTTTTCATAAACTTCTGGTAGCCTGCTATCATAAGCTCTGATATGGCAGAATCAGCTTGGGAAACCATAACAAAATAAAGCGGATTATTTTATCCTTCGCGTGTTGCTCTGCATAAACAGTGGCTTCCTCAGATGAGGTAGAGGTTCCATTAAAGGAGGCATGCACCTTGCCATCAGAACCTTCTTGCAAATGCTGATTTTCCTCAGCATTTAAACAATGAAACTTAGAAATATTTTGTCCACGGCTGTCTTTGATAGGATTTCCATTTTCATCTTTGAGATAAATTATATTGCTCTTTTCATCGCGATCAGTAACAGTGATAGGGTGCTCTTTGATAAACATAGTTTTATAAATTGCTTCGTAGTATTCAAAGCCTTCTTTCAGTGCTCATCTTGGCCCACTATTGACTTTCATGGCTATATCTTCCAGCTTTGCTACGTCTAATGATGCTACAGCTTGGTGGGTTGCAGCAGTTGTTCCGTTACACTGTTGGATAGGGATGATGGCACACAAAGGAAACACGCTCGCACATTCATGAAAAAGTACACAGAATGTGCGAAGTGTGGTTCATCACCAGCATAAAACTTAAGGCTTGCATTCATGTCAATTTTTTTAAAACCAAATGAACCATAATTATTTCTACACTCAGGACTCGCATTTCCATAACAATTATGGGTACTAGGATCATATCCTGCTAATGCTCTCCCTATCTCTCTCATTAGAATTGCTGGTGAAAATAATACATAGGAAAACTCCAAGGGTACCTTATAATCAGTAGGTGGATTTTGACCAATCACTGTACTAATGGAGTCTAACATATGGCTTTATAAATAAACATAATTTTTCTTGCCATCGCTTACATAATTTAGCATATGGGTCACGATTTAGCATTATAAGCTGGTCCTGAAAGATAGATATCTGTTTTTTCTTCTATACCGTAGATACTACGCTCTTCAAAATCACGCAAGCCATTGCCAACGGTCAGGGCGCCACAACTATGCGCACGAATAATAACCCCATCATTGCTATAGCTATGCACCAGATTCTAGAATTTTTCGGTCGAATTACTCCCTTCCCCAACATACTGATAAATCACTATTCCTAACTCTATTTCCCATGAGTCAGCTTTTGGAAAATACATAAAATAAAGTGAATCATGTTCATTATCAGCCAACTGAACAGCATTATGAGTTGCTTCATCTTGTGTGTTAAAAATGCCATTGTAGAATACACGGATATTGCCATCAGAGCCAGCTTGTAAATGCTGCTCATCTTCAGCTTTTAAATCATGATACAGAGATATTTTTTGTCCATGGCTGTCTTCTATAAGACTTCCATTTTCATCTATTTTATAGAGTACATTGCCATTTTTATCGTGCTCAACCTCACTCACGGGACGCTTTTGAGATATGCAATTTCAAGAATTTTGTCGAAGTAACCAAGCCATTCATCCAACAATTTATTTTTATATCTAGGCCATTCTGAACGATATCCTCAACTGATGTAGCGTCTATCGATGAAGCGGCTTTATGGGCTGCCGCGGTGTTGCGGTTGAGGGCATCAATGATTTGCCCAGCATCTTGCCCCATCGCCCTTTGTCCAGTTATATCAGTAAGGATGATGCTGCTATCACTGATAGCAGCTTTAGTTTCTCCTTCCGCTGCATCCTTGGCTTTTTCGTGATTTAAAACATTTTTGGCAAGTTTTTTATGATACCATATTGCCCTTGTTCCAAAGCACCACCAGAAGAAACACTGAAACATCGGCTGCTGGCTTGCGCATGGGTACTGTTGATGATGTCACTGATGCTAATGCTTCGTGTGGTCAGGCTGTTTTTTTCTGCCGACGCGGTGCTGGTAACAAGTCCTCCAGTTAGGGTCGTTTTATCTTTAACGTTGATTTTAAAGTCGCCTTCACCGGCTTTGATGCCTGATTGTTCCACAACACTGTGATAATCGCTGGAAGATTGATCCTTTTGTAAGAAAAGGCTTGTTGATCCTGCATCAAAACTTTTGCTTCCACCAAATCCTGCAGAAACTGATTTCTGCTTGCTGGAAATTTGACCGGCATTACTGCGACTGGCAATGGTGAAATCACCCCCTACTTCCATTGCTACATGGTTTGCAGAATCCACGACGCCTGCCAGCGTGGCGTTTCCCCCACTGTTGGTGTGAAGAGTGCCGTTGCCAACAATATGAGCGTTCTTCTGGTAAACCTCCTTACTGGAGCCTTTCCCTTGACTAAAGAAGGCATTGCCTGTTTCCCCTGCGCCACCAGTACCATAGCTATACCCAACATTCACCGAAGCACTTTGCGTGTGGTTTTGCGTGTTTTGTGCACTTTCAAAGGTTATATCTTTTCCTGCTTCTAAGGTGATATTCTCGCTCTGTTCATCATTATTTAGTGCATAGACTGGATTGATGCAGGCGATGATATCAGCCCCTCCAACACTATTGATGCTGCCTTTGTGAGCTTGCATATTGACAGAACGCCCGCTTTCTATTGTATTAGTTAAGCAATTGACGTATCAGAAGACGCCTCTGCTTTCTCAGTCTTCAAGCCCTACTGTCACACCGGCAAAAATATCAGCCATATTGGCACGAGCCCCTTTTGGTGAGCCATCCTTTATCCCATTGTAAAAACCTTTGTCTTTGTCATAAAGATCATAGCCTTTTAGACTTACAATAATGCCATTACCGATTTTGTGTTTTGTATCCTCATGACCAAAACGTTTTGCTGCATTCCTTACATCTTATACGGTGCCAAGAGTACCGACATTGACAAAGGTTGTAACACCTGCAAACGACCTTTCGTGTATTTCTTGTGCCTTGGAAATGTCATGATTTTCCGAAAGCGTCACATTATTACCGGCATGAATATCTACATCACGCTGTGCTGAGATTGTGCAAAATCTACACCACTAATAACTATACCAGCATCGAGACTCTCAACCGTTAAAACAGCATCACCACCCGTTATAAAAGAAGAAAAATCAACTGTTCCGCCACTAATATCTGCCTTATCATAAGCTACAATTTGTTTAAAATGAACGAGGGCATTCGTTTCTGGTTGTGCATGAATGACGATGTTTTGATGAGACAAAATCGATTGGGAAACAGAAATCCCTTCATGCGAAATCAGTCTAACATCACCCGCCCCATAGATATTTTCAGCTGCAATGCTCCCCTTCACACTTTGTAGATCGATATTACCCTGTTTCCCCAGAACAATAACACCAGCAGCTTCAGTAGCAGCCATATCAATCCCACCTGCTAAAAAATGCGCCTGTATATTGCCACCAGCGTGCGCCTTTAGGTTGCCTTCGGATAACACAAGACCACCAACCGTAAGGTCGCCACCTGTTTCAAACGTCAGATCAGCGCCAACGCCAAGTTGAGAAACTTTTATGGCATGGAGCGAAGACAACCCCATATTTCTCCCCGTCGTCGCTTTTCCGGTAATAGATAAAATCCCGCTTTGTGCATCTGCCATCAAATGACCATCAGCACTCAATGTTTCTAAAGAAATCCCCTGATGAGCAACAATCTTAATATCCTTTTTCGATGTAATGCGCTTTGCCAGCACGCTTTGGCTTTTTGATTTCAGTAAAACGCCTCCATGACCAAAAACATTCTTCAGAGAGATTTTCCCATCAGCAGAAAGATGCAACTGCCCAACATTCGCCGCCATATCATGACGCATCCGAACCGCAACGCCCTTTTCTGTCGCAACAAGTTTGATACGATCCGCCTGCAAAGCCCCTAACGCAGAACCATCTATCGCATATTCCGGTTTGCCAGTAATGTCGGTGAGTTCCTTCATTTCACGAGAAGCGTAATCAAAGTGCCCCGTCCCAACCGTCACCCTAATCTCTCTGCCTGCAACAGAACCTTCTAAATGTACGGTCCGTGAAACAATATCGAGAATATCAACTGAACTATTGCCAGAGAAAAAATTTGCTCCCTTTGTTCCAAAAGTTATATTCCCTCCTTTCACCTCAAAGCCTTTCAGAAAACCAGAGACATCAATTTCAGGAACACCTGTTGTTAATGTCGCATGAGGGGTATTAATAAAGCCACAGCCATCACAAGTTATGCCATTAGGATTAGCAATAATAACATCTGCTTGGTGCCCAAAAACTTCCGCAGGACCGTTAAGTACACTGCGCTTGCCACTGGTCACTTCATTTAAAATCACTTTTGCTGAACCAGAAAAATGCAAATGCGGATTGCCCGGCATAATGCCCCCCAATTGTGATCGTCCCACTTCACTCGCATGACTGTTGAGAATGACACCTGGATTACCAACATTAAAATCGTAATATTTATTGTGTGATAAGCCCTTGCCATTGGGTGTTACAATATCAATCGAGGGAACCCCATTGGGCGCTGCCACAATATCAGAGCGATATGCGCTACCTGCGTTAGGATCCACAGAAATTTGTGCCTGAACTGCTGGAGATTGGAATAGAAAAGGTAAACTAATTCCGCTTACCAAAACTTTTTTGAGCATTGTACTGGAAACTAAAACTCCAAACAAAGTTGTTCTTTTTTCTCTTTTACCATATGTCATGCTTTAATTCCCCATAGCTATGCTTAAAGATCCATTGTTAATGTCATAAAAAATGTTCCAGACTTTTTGTGCTTGACTGTGCTCCACAAAACGTTCGAATATCTCGCATCAAGAGATACAATACCCCCCGCAAGCTTTACGCCTGCTGTCCAACCTGCAAGCTGTTCACTCGTAAAACTATACAAAGGATTGACTGCCTGGGGCTGCGAAAACACACAACCATAGTCCAAACCAATATAAGGACGAAGTTCACCAAAAACCCTTTTAAAAGATGCATTGTTGCTCCACAGAATTGTTCGTAACAACAAGTCATTACGGATAAAAAAACCGTTATTACCAAAAATCAAACTCTTACGCGTGCCACGCACATTGGAAGCTTCCCCTAATGAAATCTGCTCCACACCCAATAAATTATGAGGCGAATATTGCCCACTCAAAAGGTTGCTCAATACAAAGTTCCATTCCCCTAACTTAAAGGGCATCATTGCATTGATCGTACCAGTAAATTTCGCAAATTGAGGCTCCGCATCATGTACAAACAATAGGAAGAAGTATTTTCCAATTAAGTTTTCAAGCTGCTATTCCTAGAATGTTTTCCATAAAGGATCTTACAAAGGCAAATAGCATTGCACAAATTATAATTGAAACTACATCCGTTATTGACCATTTGGTTTGTTCCTTACTGCTTTTTTTAGCAAATAAATAGGTAGTACTCATTTTTGATTTTTTTACCTAATTTTATATCTATCATAGTGTTACCTAATCTCATCAATTTAAATTCAAATGAGAATAAATCATTCAATTTTATAAAAATTTATCGAGAAACAACTTCCTATCTTAAACATATTTCTACAAAAAATAATAATTTATTTATTACGCTCATTGGCTCGTCATTTGCTATTCTATTTACTGGTGCAATTTTAAAATTTTTAATTCCAGTTTTCGTTCTTTCTGTGGATGAAGAGGAAAGCTTTGTTAATTATATTTTTCTCTCATTGCTGTTGGAGCGACTATCGGTGGTTTTTTATATAGTAAAATTATATTAAATGTTACATCGTTGTAAGCTCATAGTATTTTGCTTCTGCATGGTGTTATTATGTCTTTATTTGCAGTACTTTATTTAAAACTAATTCTAGTGTCAGCATTTGTTTTAGGATTTATTGGTGCATTTGTAGATATTAGTTTATTTTCAGCTCTTCAATTATACTCTCGTCGTGAAGATTTTGGTAAGAGTTTTGAAACTTTTTCAACTTTAGCAAACTCTGCTGAAGCAGTGTCTAGCTTTATTGCTGAACTTTTTTCACTCGTAGGAGTAGTGGGCTCTCTTTAGCTAGGTCTATATTAATTATTTCCACCGGAATTATTTGAGTTATAAAAATTAAGAAAAGTAAAAATATAACGCCCCTTAACACTACAGTAGACGACGATCGTTGATATATTTGATATCTACATGTTGTTTCTTTTTTTTAATATGGTTAGTTAATTATATTTGAAACAAAATTATTTATATTCCTAACTGCTTTTTGATGATTTTACGTGGAGTGGTGTTAATTTGCCAGATTTTACAACAGTTGCTTTGTATCCAAAAGTAACGAAGTAATGAGAGCTTTTGCATATATCATATAATTCATTGATTTATAAATATAAATTGTCTTTTTGTAACTTGAATGAGACTCCCAAATATCGTATGATTCTCTCATTTAAAACCTGTTTATAATGAATCAATTATCTTCTTTTGCACATAAGAATCGGAGCTAATGCGTAGGCAAAAAACTATAAAAAATGGATAAAAATACCTCTTATGAAACGTCTTAATGCAAGAGCTGTCGCAACACTAGGGGGGTGAGCAGCGTGATAGTAGTTTTAAAGCATTTCTAGCCTTAGGTGAGAAAAAAGGTTACGATGAAAATTTTTGATAATTATTCTTGCAGTGCTTCAAGAAATCGTGATGCGCGGGTACACAATTCCAGCCTTAAAGCTCTTTCGAGCTAAACAGAAGACAGTATAGCTTCGCTCTATACCAAAGCAGTTGATAAAAAATGACTAGCAATAAAATCGATCAAAAATCCTTAGAAGAGCTTAGGATAAACGAAAAATAAGCCAAAATAAATGAAGGAAGTCAAATCCTCAAACTTTTGTATAATCTATTAATTTTATTTGAAGTTGGTGAGCGCGCAGGGATTCGAACCCTGGACCTACTGATTAAAAGTCAGTTGCTCTACCAGCTGAGCTACGCGCTCCCACACAAGCCATTTTGCTCGCAGAAAGTGAGTGGAACATACGGTCGACTTTTCATTTGGTCAACACCTTTCGAAAAAAATATTATTATTCGGTTTAGTTATCAATAATTTTCTGTTTTTTCTCATCACTGTGTATACATTTTTTTCTATTTTGAGTTTAAATAAAAGGAATAATTCCAACATAAAAATGCGGCATAGATTCTCAGCACGGAAGAATGAATATTTTAAAATTATGAGAAAAACAGATAATCTGTACAAATGGAAAACTTTGTTGATAAATAACTAAATAAAATAAGAAATAAAGCAAATATATACTTCATTATTAATTTTAACAAGTATAATAATAAAAATATATAATTATTAATAGTTATAATTACTATACTATTTTATTAAAATTATAATTATATATTTTTACTTATAGTGTTCAACTATGAGCTCTATTTTATTAATGCACAACGAAAATATAAATAATAAATCTATTATTATACAAAAATAAAACAAATATAAATCAAAATCTTAGCTAAATTAAAATAATATTACTTATAATGATAAGAGATCACCCTCAATAATTTAGATATAAACAATTTATTTAAGATAAAAAGCAGGAATAATACGGGGAATGGTCTAAATGCGTAATTGAGCTGCCATCCCTGCTAAATGAGTGGGAATACTGTTTGATCGAGCTCTTGATGACAGAGAGTGAAGAGATGTAGATCTATCCTTAGAAGAGATAGATAACTCTTTCCAGAACTGAGTTGCAGAATTTAGTCTAAGATAGGTTATATTATCTAATTTTAGTAAAATATTATTTTATATATAATTTAATAATTATTAATACAATATAAGAAATATATTTAACTACATTAAATAAAATAAAATTTTATATTATAATAAGTATTGTTTATTAATATAAATTAACAAATATTATTTTTGTAAAATCAATTATAAAATAAAATGTATGTATTTATAAATATTTTTTAATTTATAGCAAAAAATTATAATATTTATAAATACATACATTTTATTTTCTTTTTACCTCGCTTTTGATTCTTTTGATTGGAATATTGAATGCTGACATGTAAACAATATGAGCTACTCTTATTTATTCATAATCATATGAAAGAAACAGGCATTCCTCCCTCTTTTGATGAAATGAAAATTGCATTGGAGCTTTCTTCAAAGTCTGGTATTCATAAGCTCATGATAGCCTTGGAACAACGAGGTTTTATACGTCGTTTGCCAAATCGTGCCCGCGCGGTAGAGGTGATTCGACTTCCCGAGAAAATAACATTTAATCTTTCTCTAGCACGTAAAATTTCTCCCAGTATGATAGAGAAAAATAAAAGAAAAATATTAAAAAACTTTGATGATCTTGATAATTTTGAAGTAGAAGAGAAAAAAAACATTGCTGTTCCTATTATGGGTCGTATTGCTGCAAGTGTGCCTGCCTCTGCTATATTACAACAAACAAATACGCTTTCTTTACCACAAGGTATGATTAATTCGGGTGAGCACTATGCTTTAGAAGTCAAAGATGATTCTATGATTGAAGCTGGTATTCTTGATAAAGATACTATAATTGTTAGACGCCAAAATACAGCAACATCAGGTGAAATCATTGTAGCACTCATTGATAAAAAAGAAGCAACTTTAAAACGTTATCGACGCAAAGGAACCTCTATTACACTAGAAGCTGCAAATCCTCACTATGAAACATACATATACGGATCTGAGCGTGTACAGATACAAGGTAAACTTATAGGACTTATTCGCAAATATTAAAAAATAAAAGCATTTACCTAAACACACTCCATACATTCAATAAAAAATATTTGGTGTTTTCTTTATATTGTGCCACACTTATGAATGAAGCAGTCACGCTCATAAGATATTATAGAAAAAACAAATGACTTTGTCGTGAATTATATTGCACAAATATCAAAGATAAAGCACATTTTTTATTCTTAATGAAGTGAAAATAATAAATAAAATTTAATCGTTATAAAGTTGCAGGATTTATCATGACAGCACCTCGTATTAGTTTCGTCTCCCTTGGATGTCCAAAAGCGCTAGTAGACTCTGAGCGAATTATTACAAGACTTCGATCTGAAGGTTATGAAATCTCACGTAAGCATCAAGGTGCTGATCTCGTTATTGTGAATACCTGTGGTTTTCTTGATTCTGCCTGAAATGAATCACTCGCCAATATTGATGAAGCTCTCAAAGAAAATGGAAAAGTTATTGTAACAGGTTGTCTTGGTGCTGATCCTGATGTTATTCGCCGAGCACACCCTAATGTGTTGGCTATTACAGGACCACAAGCCTATGAAAGCGTTATACAAGCTGTTCATTCAGCAATTCCCCCAGTTCATGATCCTTTTATTGATTTAGTTCCCCCACAAGGTATTCGTTTAACACCTCGCCATTATGCTTATTTAAAAATTTCTGAAGGATGCTCTAATCGGTGTAGCTTTTGCATCATCCCTACCCTGCGCGGTAGTCTTACCTCACGTCCCATCAATGAAGTTCTTCGCGAAGCTGAAAAACTGGTACAAGCAGGCGTAAAAGAGCTTTTGGTTATTTCACAAGATACCAGTGCTTACGGCATTGATATTAAATATTTGGAAACTCCTTGGAAAGATCGCACAGTAAAAACAAAATTTTTTGATCTTTGTCGCGAATTAGGAAACATGGGTATTTGGGTACGTATGCATTATGTTTATCCTTATCCTCATGTTGATGAAATTATTGAATTGATGGCTGAAAGAAAAATTCTGCCTTATCTGGATATCCCTTTTCAGCATGCATCACCAAATGTTTTGCGTAATATGAGACGTCCTGCCCTTATGGAAAAAACAAATCGTAGAATTGAAAAGTGGCGAGCAATTTGCCCAGATCTGACTTTGCGATCAACATTTATTGTCGGTTTTCCAGGCGAAACGAATGAAGATTTTAATATACTTCTTGAATGGTTAGAGGAAGTAAAAATTGAACGTGCCGGCTGTTTTAAATATGAAGAAGTAAAAGATGCTGTCGCAAATGATTTGGGATTAGAAAACATTTCTGAAGAAGTAAAAGAAAAACGCTGGCATCGTTTTATGGCAAAACAACAAAAAATTTCCAATCATCTTTTAAAGAAAAAAGTCGGAAAAAAACTTCAAACTCTTATTGATGAAAGTCAAGGCAAAGTAGGAAAAGGTCGTAGTCAATATGATGCTCCAGAAATAGATGGTGTTGTGCATATATCATCACGACGACCATTACGTGTCGGTGAATTTGTCACCATCAAAATCGAACAATCAGATGCTTATGATCTTTATGGTATCGCGGTTTGAAGTTTAACAAACTAAAACTTAAGCATTTAATACTTATACTAATTCTTTAAAATTAAAAATTTTTTTATCAAGCAAATGGCTTGGACGCACATTGCTCAAGGCGCGAATCATAGTGTCTTTACGTCCGGGCATTCTTCTTTCGATATCACTTAACATTTCCTTCATTGCACTACGTTGTAAACCATCCTGACTACCGCAAAGATTGCAAGGAATAATAGGAAATTGCATTGCCTGAGAAAATTTCTCTATATCTTCCTCTGCACAATAAACAAGAGGACGCAAAACAAAAAGATCTTCTTCATCATTGATAAGCTTTCCAGGCATAGCTGCTAATCGCCCACCATGAAATAAATTCATAAAAAATGTCTCTAAAACATCATCACGGTGATGCCCAAGAACTAATGCAGAACATCCCTCTTCACGTGCAATACGGTATAAATTGCCACGTCGTAACCTAGAACAAAGAGAACAATATGTTTGTGTATGTGACAATTTGTCCGTTACAACGGAATAAGTGTCCTGATATTCAATGCGATATGGAATTTGATAAGAGTTTAAAAATTTCGGAAGAATGTGCTTTGGAAAACCTGGTTGTCCTTGATCAAGATTACAGGCCAAAACTTCGATAGGTAAAAGGCCACGCCATTTTAAATCCAGAAGAAGCGCTAGTAAACCGTAAGAATCCTTTCCACCTGATAAAGCAACGAGCCATTTTTTTCCTGAAGAGAGCATAGAAAAATCATCAAATGCCTGCCGAATATGACGCAAAAGCCGTTTACGTAGTTTATTAAACTCTACGGTTGAAGGAGCAATCCTAAATATTGGATGACAATCATCCGCTTCTCTCATTAAAAGATCAGTTTCTTCTACATTCTCTTTCATTTCCTGATATTCGACTGAAACATTGACCATAATACCATAATCCTGCACAAGAAACATCTTATTCTGAAAGTATGATCAAGATAACAACAGATGGAGTGCAGCTCAAACTTATACTCATTTTCCGTATAAGATGAGGTACGTAAAAAATAAATGAAGCCACACAAGCCAAACTGCTATAAAACATAACAACAAACTTGATACAGCACCATTCATAAAAACCGCCCGTTGGCTCCAAAGACTATGAACCAACACAAAATTCCCGAGCGTGTCACAAAATCGAGAGAGCAATCCTCCCCTAAAGCACCTATCGAGAATAAAACTCAACAACCAAATTGGGTTCCATCTGCACAGCATAAGGAACATCTGCAAAAGCAGGAACACGCGTAAATGTTGCCTTCATCTGATTATGATCCGCTTCAATGTATTCAGGCACATCACGTTCGGCCAATTGCACAGATTCCAAAACCAGAACAAGCTGTTTTGATTTCTCACGAACTTCAATTACATCACCTGGTTTACAACGGTATGATTGAATATTCGTGCGCTGACCATTTACATTAACATGACCATGATTGATAAATTGGCGAGAAGCAAAAATTGTAGGTACAAATTTTGCACGGTAAACGACAGCATCCAAACGCGATTCCAAAAGGCCAATAAGATTTTCACCCGTATCACCACGCCGCCGAGCAGCTTCCGCATAAGTTTTACGAAATTGTTTCTCTGAAATATCACCGTAAAAACCCTTTAATTTCTGCTTAGCACGCAATTGCACACCATAGTCAGAAAGTTTTCCTTTACGGCGTTGTCCATGCTGACCTGGACCATAATCACGACGATTAACAGGAGATTTTGGACGACCCCAAATATTTTCTCCCATCCGGCGGTCAATTTTATACTTTGTTGCTTCGCGTTTACTCATCGCATTTCCTTAAAAATAAAATACAAGACCTCATAGTGAGACCTCAAGGAAACGCGCCCTCCTCTGCCTTTAAATACAAAGACTGACAGGATACTTTAACACATAATATGCAAAATTATCCACGGGACACGTCAATTAACACCGTTTTCTCGAAAGAAAAAGCTAGAGCAATTTTATTAATCTCACACCAAAAAGTCAACTCCTTTCACAATATTTAAGCCAAACCCTTTTAACAAACGCTTCGTTGAAGAATCTATGTTTTGCGATGTAAACAACGCAAAATCTTTATTATGTGTTTTTCTGTTTTTGTGATGTATTCTTTCCGGTAGTAATGATCTTGTCTGTTTTGCCACAGCTTTTGCCGGATCAATCCATTCAACAGGCCATAAAGCTTGTTCACGAAATAAGTGAATCAAAAGAGGATAATGTGTACAAGCTAACACAATAATATCAGTATATTTGCCATTTTTCTCAACAAAGCATGGAAGGATTTCATTCCGTAATTCTCTCAAATCAACAGATTTCCCGCGTAAATAATCTTCAGCAAAGCTAGCAAGCTTTTCACTTCCAACAAGCTGAACATGACATTGATCTGCAAAAGTGTTGATTAACTCATGTGTATACGCACGTTTCACTGTTCCAGGAGTGGCTAACACTGAAATAAAACCAGATTTTGTTTGTTCAGCTGCTAACTTAATTGCAGGAACTGTTCCGACAAAAAGAATATGGGGAAAATTTTTTCGTAAATCTGCCATCATTAATGTAGAAACGGTATTGCAAGCGATCACACACAAGACGGGATTATAACGTGTTAAAAGATTTGTAAAAACCTTTAAAATGTGATCTTTCAAGACATTTTCTTCCCAATTTCCATAAGGGAATCCTGCATCGTCAGCAACATAAATAAATTGCGTTTCAGGAATAAGAAGACGTACTTCCCTCAACACTGTTAAGCCGCCAATACCACTATCAAAAAAAAGAATAGGACGCTCATCCATCAGTTTTTACATTTGTTTTTAATTTTTTACGATTACGCTCTGTGGGTGTACCACTTCCTCGTGGAAACTTGGGCGAAAAATGCTCTAGTGAAGATATAATCCCCCGGAGCAAACGAACTTCAGATTCGCTAAAATAGGCACGCGTAAAAACAGAACGTAGATTTGCAAGCATAACCTCTTTGCGTTCTCGGGGTCTAAAATATCCACGAATATCCAAAGCATCTTCTAATTGAGATAAAAAACCATGAAACGTTGCTTTATCAGCTGGCTCCAGCTCTACCGCACGAAAAGCAGTATCCCTCGCATCTTCCAAACCTGACTTCATCCATTCGTAAGACATAAGCAAAACCGCTTGCGCAATGTTAAGTGAAGAAAAAGCGGGATTAACTGGAAAAGTAATAATTTCATCAACAAGACTTATTTCATCATTTTCTAGTCCCCACCTTTCTCTTCCAAATAAAATACCTGTTTTATGCCCAATATTTTCACGTTGACGTAAGATACTCGCCGCTTCAACAGCACTTTTTACAGTTTTAAAACCGCATCTTTCACGTGCTGTTGTAGCAAAAACATAATGCAAATCTGCAATTGCGTCACGCAACGTATCAAAAATAACTGCGTCATTAATGACATGATCTGCTTTACTAGCAGCAGCTATGGCTTTTTCATTTGGAAATGCTTCTCGAGGTTTGACCAACCGAAGCTTAGAGAGCCCAAAATTTGCCATCGCCCTTGCTACCATACCAATATTTTCAGGCAGCTGTGGTTCGACTAAAATAATAATTGGACCATTTGTTAAATTTTTACGATTCTTATTAGTTCCAGCCATCAATTCTCTCTAATTTCATACATTATGTTCCTACAGATGTTTTTTTAAACGCAGCCTTCTTAAAAAAGATTCTCCCCAAAATGACCTTTTTAATAACAAATTAAGGCCAATATTATCTTTTTACATAGAGTCTATTGCGAAGTAACAACTTTAAAATTAACAACGAATAATAAGAACAAATAAATTTTAGTCTTAGATGCTTAGAGTGGTTGTGTGAATTGTCTTGACATTTTTTGTGCATCAAGAATACCTCATTGAAATATGCTATAGAGCTTATAGATAACAATCTGAGTTGAATTATGAAATCATAAATTCTAAGATAAGGGGTATGCTCTTTATTTCTGAACTTTTTCCTGCAAAACTTATCCATCGTTATAAACGTTTTCTTGCTGATGTTAAACGAGAAGATCAGCACATCTTCACCGTGGTGGTTCCTAATACGGGATCGATGCTTGGTTTGGCAACTCCCAACTCTAATATTTGGCTTTCATATCACAATAATTCCAAACGAAAATACGCATATCAATTAGAAATTATTGAAGTAAATAATACTTTAGTTGGCATCAATACGACTTTACCTAACAAACTTGCATTAGAAGCAATTCAAAATGGTTTGTTACCGGAATTAAACGGATACAAAACAATTTTGAAGGAACAACGCTATGGTACGCAATCACGAATTGACTTTCTTCTGCGTGATGACGTTCTTTCTGACTGTTATCTAGAAGTTAAAAACGTCCATTTTATCCGCCAAAAAGGATTAGCAGAATTTCCTGATACCGTGACAAAACGTGGTACACGTCATCTTGATGAACTCATAAAAGTTGTGCAACAAGGCAAACGAGCCGCTATGCTTTATGTAATTCAACGGGAAGATTGTTCAGCTTTTACAATTTGCCATGATCTTGATCCAACCTATGGACGTAAATTTGATTTAGCGTTAGAATCGGGGGTAGAATTTTATGCTGTAAAATGTCACGTAAGTACAAAAGGTATCTTTCCGATTCATCGAGTGGAAATAGAAAACAGAAAAAGTAATGACTGATTATATTGAATATAATAAAATCCCCTTAAAATTTAACGGACAAATTCGCATTTTTGATGAGCACGCTTTTTCTAAAATGCGTGAAGTTGGTCGCATTGCTGCGGAATGCCTTGATGCACTTATGGATATTATTAAGCCTGGCGTCACTACACAAGAAATTGATGACTTTGTATTTATTTTTGGAGCCGAAAGAGGAGCTCTTCCTGCTGATCTGAATTATCACGGATACAGACATTCATGTTGCACATCAATCAATCATGTTGTTTGTCATGGCATCCCTAGTAAAAGGCCCTTGCAAGAAGGCGATATTGTGAATGTTGATGTGACCTTCATTCTCGATGGCTGGCATGGAGATTCAAGCCGCATGTATCCTGTTGGAAAAATCAGACGTGCTGCAGAACGTTTGCTAAAAATAACGCATGAAAGTCTGATGAGAGGAATAGCCGTAGTCAAGCCTGGAGCAACAACAGGTGATATTGGTGCCGCCATTCAAAACTACGCAGAATCTGAACGTTGCTCAATTGTAAGAGACTTTTGTGGACATGGAATCGGTCAGCTTTTTCATGATGCGCCTAATATTCTACATTATGGAAAACCTAAAGAAGGAATAGAACTAAAACAAGGTATGATATTTACAATTGAGCCAATGATAAACCTTGGTAAACCACAGGTCAAAATTTTATCCGATGGTTGGACAGCCGTTACACGTGATCGATCTCTTAGTGCACAGTATGAACATACAATTGGTATAACAAATGAAGGATGCGAAATTTTTACGCAATCTCCTAGGAATATTTTTTATATTCCCAATTCATATGCCTAAATAAGTGTAGAAATATCATGGCTAAAAAAATAAATAAAAAGGAAGACATCCAGAGCAATCATTTTGCATTAACATCAAGTGCTCCACTTAACCCAATGGCAGAAACAAAAAGTGAAAAAATTCAGAAAAATTTACACATACATAAACATTACCAAGGACATCGCGAACGTCTCCGTAAACGCTATTTAAAGTCAAAAGGAAAAGCAATTGAAGATTATGAATACCTTGAATTATTGCTTTTTCGCACGATTCCTCGAGCAAATACAAAACCAATAGCTAAGAGCTTGATAGCGCGTTTTGGCTCATTAGCTGATGTATTAGGTGCTGATATTTATCGACTTCAAGAGGTTCAAGGATGTGGACCAGCTACTGCGATCGACTTAAAAATTATTTCGGATGTTGCTGGGCGTCTTGCTCGTGCAGAATTGTTTAAACGTGATATTTTTTCATCTTGGGATAAAGTATTAGCTTATTGTAAAGCTGTGATGGCTCACGAAACACGTGAACAGTTTCGTATTTTATTTCTTGATAAGAAAAATGGTTTACTTGCTGATGAAGTGCAACAAACTGGAACCATTGATCATACCCCTGTTTATCCGCGTGAAGTAATCTCTCGAGCTTTAGAATTATCTGCATCAGGACTTATCTTAGTACACAACCACCCGTCTGGTGATGCTAGACCTTCTCAAGCAGATATCACCATGACATATAGATTAAAAGACGCAGCAAATGCATTAGGTATTACTATTCATGATCACCTAATTATCGCACGAAACGAACACACGAGTTTTAAAGCATTAAAACTCATATAAAGCTTATTAAACGAAGAAAAATTTTATTTAATTATTCGTAATAAATCAATTCTCTAAATCAACATCCAATATAGCCATCGAGAAATTGTATGACAACTCATCTTCATCTTCATCTCGATAAATAATGCCTAAAAATTCATCACCAATATAAACTTCACAAGAATCATCCTTTTTAGGACGCGATTTTACTTGTAATGCTGAATTTTGGAATATGTTTTTAAAATAACTATCAAGTTTTTTTATTTCATCAGCATTCACCATGCTCTCCTGTCTTTTGAGAATCCCAAATTTTAATCTTTGATGGCAAATAAGGCACTCCAAAGATAGTAAAAACTTTTATTTTTAATCTTCTATAACACCTATATTTGAAATAGCACTATCTTAACACATTCACGAAAAGTCATTTATCAAATGACCCGTCGTTAAAATATAATCGTAAAGTAAAAAAACAGTTAGAAAATCATAAATTTTTAATAATCTTTACTTTATCCTCAATTTCAACACCTACGTTTATAAGCGCACTCTGCTGAAACATTGATCGATGAACTTATATATTTTTTCTCTTGTAATCTGTCATCAAGTTTTACCTAATTTGACAGTAGGTTTTGCACCAATTTTTTTCATAGAATTTTAAAGGGATTCTCAAAGGATCTTTCTGAAGCCTCGCAATTTCTGCTAACCGCGCCTCATCCCCTTGCAACAGCAATAAACCATCTTCACTCACAACCTCATCCCACAGCCAAAATGCTCCCGTAGCGCGAACAAAAGCCTTAAAACGCGGCAGAGAAATATCCACCTGCTTACTTTCCGCAACATAAGCATCCAAACTCGCTTTGCTTAAACAACCAATCCCTAAATAATGCGCCATACGCTCAGCAATCACACTCCGTTCAAACGGGCATTCACGCAAAGCTTTAGCCATGGCACGTTTTATTCGTGAGCGAAATCGTTCTAAATCAATCTGGGCAATCGGCTCCCGACAAGGAAAAACCGGCTGTTGAAAAAAATCAAGCTGTTGCAGATTGGGCGCTTTCATGCCTGCACCTGTGCTTGTTGCCCATCAAGATAATCACGAAAACGTGCACGTGTCTGCGCATCCGCTCTCTGCCATACTCCTAACAATTGAGAAAAAATCCGTTCCTGTTCATTGATTTGTGGCGGTGTATTAATGCCATTGATCAAATCAACAGCCCGCCGTAAATCCCCCTCAACCTGTTGCAAAGCAATTGCCACACGCCGCTGCGCAACCGGCTCCATCTTCGCAAGCTTCAACAATTGCGCCTGATTATCCGCCAATGCCGTGCCACGCAGAGCTGTACACAATTATGGTTGTAAATGCTGGGCGATGCGATTAAGAAGCTTCACCGACTCCTTCGATAAACCAATCCTATCGGCAACATGTTTAGCAAAAGGGTAAACATTACCCTTTGATTTTCCATCCCCTTCAAACACGACTTCATTTTGATCTGAAGGGGTATCTTTGTTCGTTTGAGCAATTCGGTCAACTTGACCAAATTGCTCTTTTTTGGCTTTATATTGATTACTACCATCCCCTCCCCGTTTGATTTCTCCATACTTCTTTTCCCATAATTCGCGGCATGTCTGGACAAACAATGCGCGATCTATCACTGACAATTCATTACGAAAAAGATTCTCCGCAACCTATAAGAGTGCAGCATCATTCTCTTTATCGGTCTGCACCACAACAGCATCAATTTCCCGATAACCCAAAAGCTCAGTAGCACGTAACCGGTGCGCACCAGCAATAAGGGTATAATTGCCCCCTTTAGCGTTGGGCGTATGGCGCACTGTAATCGGATTCATCAATCCCTCTCGCTCCATAGATTGCGCAAGCGCCTTGGCATGCTCATCATCTACAGGGCGAATGCGCTCGGGCACAACAATAAGATCAAGATTAAGTAATAAGATCAAGATTAAGTGTTTGAAACTGTGCCATCACGCTGCCACCTTTCTGATCTCTTGTAAAAACAAATCCTGCACACGCTTTGCCCATTTGTGATAAGCTTTGGCAAAAACAGGTTCTTCCAAACGTCGATTAATCACTTGCAAAGACAGAGAGATAGAAGTCCGCTGCCGTGCTTATATGGCAACAATACGCCATCGTGGTACCCCAAACTGATAATGAAAAAGATGAATGACAATCTGCCGCGCTAACATCGCATCAAACAAATGATGCGGCGGGTTAATAATATATCGTACAGGTAAATGGCGAAAACTGCTTTGCACAACCTTATAACAGCAAGCGAGCATCGTTTCTAATCGTTCAACTTCTGAATAAGGATTAACGATATCGCTTCTGACATCTGGGGTCCATAAATTACAAGCAGCAACCATAATCCCCCCCGATAAAGAAAACTTGACCACCACCTAATCGCCAAAAACAAACCATCCAATCAGCTGCCTGATGAGACAACTGTATGCAATTTATCTTGCCAATTTCGTATTGATGTTTAGACATTGATAAACCTTTTTATCTTATGGTATCTAAATTCATGGCAAATGCGTTTAACACGCAAAGCCGTGTAACGAGTTCAAGCGGCATTACCGCGCAGTGCGGAAGGGGTACGCGAATCCGTATTAGCGTGTTTTGCTGCTTTGAAGATGCGACGGCGACTTTTGGGGTAGCGGTCGCTAAAAACCTGCTCAACGGGCAAGCCGATAAAATCGGCAATAGCGCGTTCAGCTTTCTCGTTAGATCGTGTCCAGATATGTTGAATACTGGATGACGACAGTTGATAAGCTTTTGTGAGTTCCGCCAAGGTCATATTCCTACGGCATAGCTCTGCTAGAGTACTATGGCGATCCCATGTTTGGGTGGTTGTCATAACTTTCACCCCTGCTTCAAACGGATACTCCAATATCCGTTTTTTGTCGGGTTAATTGTAGAATATATGCCCGCTATATCGGGCGGTAATTAAAGGTATAAACAATTATAATTACTTTGTAAAATTAATTATAATTGTTTTGAGGTGTTTTTTTGGCACGTCCAGAAGCAGAACCAAAAACAGAATTAGCGAAACGATTTCGTGAAGTGCGACGCGTCCTTGGGTTCGCAGAACGCAAAAAATTTGCGGAGCATCTTGGTATAACCGCTGCATCTATAGGAACGTATGAAATTGGCATAAGCGAACCTACCGCCTCTGCTCTATCTAAATATCAAGAAATATGCGGTATTTCATTAGATTGGCTTGTTACAGGTGAAGGTGAAATGTTTAGTGACATGGCAAAGGCTAAAGCAGCAGGTTTTAAGGCACCTACCATTCCTTCTGGCCTCATGAAAAAGCTTGGTCGCATAGCTTATACAACCTATCGTGATGCAAAAATAAAACTCCCCCCTGAAGATATAGCGGAATTAGCGGCAGAGCTTTGTATAAAATTGCAAGAACTCGTTCAAAACATCAACGACATGGAAGAAGTAGAGGCAACTTTCCCTCTTCTAAAATTGCATTTAAAACGGCAAATTGAAACTGAAAGAGCACATCTAGAAACTACACAAAATACGGCTTAATGCCTCTCTAAAATGAAAAATGAAAGTGGAAATCTTTTTACATTAAAAAATTCAATTAACTAACTGTTTTTAAAAGATTATATCTTACAAAAATAGAAACGCGCCATATAGCGCATATCTTTTTTGCTTTTTTGGTCATTTTGGGTTGTTTTTGGAGTTGCTTTTACGATTTGTCTGATTTTTTTCAAAGGTCTTTCAAAGCTGGTTTTCTGGGCTTTTACAGACTTTTTAAAATTCTTCAAAGACCTTTCACAGACTTCTCTCATTTTTAGCACTAAATTCCGATTTTTATGATTTTTCGCTCTTTTGGGCAATTTTAGCTGTCAAAATTTAATTTTACAAAACGCGCATTTAATGGTAAAAATTGTACATAAAAACAACAAATTACCACATATTCCTAACTAATCCCACCTCCCTCTTCCCACTTAGTGCAAAACCTAGTGTCAAACTACAATTGGGAAGAAAGAACGCATTTGCCAACGTTTTAGGATTGTATACAGCAATATATGTGCATGGGGCATTTTCCATGCTAAGTGTATCAGTACTCATTTTCAACAACAACACGCTGTTTTTTTTAATAAAATTCATGGGTAGCTGCACTTTATTATACATGGGAGTTAAATCGCTTAAATCTGGAATAAACAGCTTGAATTCAAAAGGAGTAATATCAAAGAATAAAAAGCATGATACGAGTGAAATAAGGCTTTTAACCAGCTACATAGACGGCTTTATAACACAAATACTAAACCCCAAAGTATCAATATTTCACATAGCGGCCTTCCCGAAATTTTTGTCTTCTAGCGGTAGCATAAAAAAAGACTTTGAACTTATAACCATACATTCTTTCAGCATCGTTGCATGGTTTACTTTAATGACTATTTTTATATTATTTGCCGGCACCGCTTTAAAAAAGAAACGTGTAAAAGGCTTGATTAATATAGCGACAGGAGCAGTTTTATCTTTGTTTTCTTTTTTTATTTTCTTTGGATAATTTCCTCTTTCAATAATAAGTTGCACGACTAACAGAAAAGTCTTCCCATATTTTTGTCTGTCTATCGCTATTAATATCGATATTCTGTCCTCTCCTAGGACATATATTATCACCAATTATTCCTCGTTTTTTCTGTATGACTGAACTATGAATTGATCTCATGTACTTTCAAACTTTAATAAATTAAAATGAGGTTTGAGATCCCGCTTTGCGGATGCTACCCCTTCTTGCAGATGATTAGCAAAATGCTATGATGCAAATCTGTTACCATTTTCTTCCCCAAATTAATGAAGAAACGATAATAACAAGTACTTCAATATCATAAGTCTGGCACTGTCAGACAAAATGGCTTTTCAAGCTCTGTGTGAAGACCTTTCGAGGAGATTTATATAGCATATATCCTATAACTAAAATTTTAAGTAGTACCATACCATCACAAACCTTATCTTTATAAATAGCAATTAAGTAATGTTTAAAGAAACAATTGCAAATAGGATAATATTCAGCAATAATAATTAACATTAATTATTTATAGGTTGGTATTATATTGTCATTATTGTTTAAGTATCAGCTAACCATTTAAATACGATAAACTAGCTAAAAACTTGTATTGATATCATTTCTTCATAAAATATGCATTTATGAAATTTAAAATACTTTTTACTGAGAAACTACATCCTACATAATAATAAATAGCTGTGGAGATATTTTTATGCTAAACGTACAAACTAATTCAATTATACTTACTTATCCTATGGTTAAAATGTTAAGACAATTTTCAATCGTTATTTTTTTAGTATTTTTGCCATTTTTAAGCGGCTGTGGATTTAATACGATACCAACAAATGAAGAAAAAGCACATGCCGCATGGGGTGAAGTGCTAAGTCAATATCAACGCCGTGCAGATCTCATTCCCAATCTCGTAGAAACTGTAAAAGCTTACGCAGCTCATGAAAAAGCTGTTTTTACCAATGTTATTGAAGCACGTGCTAAAGCAACACAAGTAAATATTAATGCCGATATGTTGAATAACCCGCAAATTATGCAGCAATATCTCAACAATCAAGCAAATTTATCAAGCGCACTTTCGCGTCTTATGGCTGTTGTCGAAAACTATCCTAATCTTAAAGCAAATCAGAATTTTCTTACTCTTCAATCACAATTAGAAGGGACTGAAAATCGTATCTCTGTTGCGCGCCGTGATTATATCGAATCAGTACGTGTCTACAATACTGCACTAAAAACAATGCCAACAATGATTTGGGCAAAATTATGGTTTCGTGATGCTAAGCCTATGCCAACTTTTACTATCGATACCAATAACCAACAAACACCGAAGGTCAATTTTAACTAATGAAACCGTTTCGACGTTCTATGCAACGCAGTGTTTTTCAATGCTTATGGGCTCTTGTTTACACTCTATGTTTGGTCATTGCATTGGGAAGCGTCGCTTGCTCGCAGACTAAATTTCCTCCGTTAACTGGCTATGTCAACGATGTGGCCCATTTGCTTGATAATGAAACAAAAGAGAATCTAACAGAAAAACTAGCTGTACTTGAAGAGAAAACAGGAGATCAAATTGTTATTGTAACTCTCCCTACTCTTTCAGGAAGCGGTATAGAGACATATAGCAATTCTCTTTTCCGCGCATGGCGATTAGGTCAAAAACAGATCAACAACGGTGTATTATTCGTCATTGCACCGAATGAGCGTGAAGTACGTATTGAAGTGGGCTATGGTTTGGAAGGAGAGTTAACGGATGCTATTTCCGCAGTTATCATTAATAACTTCGTTCTTCCAAATTTCCGTGACGGAAATTATCAAAAAGGAATTGTCGAAGCAGTTCATGCAATTATCAAAGTCATTACAGAAAATGACTCTGATTTTTCTTTTAGAATCAAGATGAAAGCCAAGGCTGTTGAAGAACAAAATAAAAAAGCTGAAAAAGAAGAAATGGTAATCAATATAATTATGCTTTTAATCCTTTTTATAATGGTTGGTTTACCCATTCTTGCAATGATTTTTGGTAAAAAAGTAGGGCCACAAAAATATCTTTGGATGGGTATCATCTTCACACCTTGGTTTTTAAATTTAAATGCTGTCGGCAGACGTTCTGGTGGAATTTTTGGTGGTCATTCAGGAGGCGGAGGATTTAAAGGTGGTGGTGGATCTTCAGGTGGTGGTGGTGCGACAGGAAGATGGTAAAATGAATGCAGATTTTAATTCACTACCATATTATCTCAATTTTAATAAACAATTTCATATCTTACTTTGCAATTCTTTTACTAAGTACAATACAAACCCAAATACAAAAATAAATATTGCTAATGACATTTGAATTGAAACATACTGATCGTGATCACTTACCACATTACTTTAAAACAATCCCCGATAATCCACCGGTTGAATGGAAAATAAGTAATAGCTTGGTCGAATATCCTGAAGCACTGCGTTATATGCAAGAGCGTGTAGAAAACATTCTTGCAAAAAATGCACATGAACAAGTTTGGCTTCTTGAGCATCCTTCTCTTTATACAGCTGGTACAAGTGCGAATAAAAAAGATCTCTTAACTCCCCACTTATTTCCTGTTTATGAGGCAGGCCGTGGCGGTGAATTTACATATCATGGTCCAGGACAACGTATTGCTTATATTATGCTTGATCTTAAACGCAGAAAAAAAGACATTCGTGCTTTTATTAGTGCATTAGAAGAATGGATCATACAAATGCTTGCAAAATTTAATATTAAAGGTGAACGCCGCGAAGATCGGGTTGGTGTCTGGGTTAAACGATCTCATTGCCCATCAAAACAAAACAAAAACTCCCCCGAAGATAAAATTGCTGCTATCGGCATTCGTGTACGCAAATGGGTAAGCTTTCATGGAGTTTCCATCAATGTTAATCCTAATTTAGCGCATTACTCAGGAATTGTTCCCTGTGGAATCACAAATTACGGTGTAACCAGTTTTCTTGATCTAGGTTTCCCTGTAACAATACACGATATTGATATTGCTCTGAAACAAGCATTTGAACAAATTTTCGGTTCAACAATTGATGTATCCTAAGTGCATTGATTTTTAAATAAAAAAAAGGCATAGAATTTATTGTAATTAGATTTTATTTTATGAGGTGGATAATCAAATGCCATGAGCGATAACAGCAAGGATCTTTTCAGTATTTTAAATAATGTTCAATCCCGGGTAAATATAAAAGAAAAAGGTCTGCAATCCCCAGTGAACTCAGAAGCGATGACTTCGAAAAAGGATACACAAGAAGATAACTATAACGCCCACTCTATTCGGGTTCTTGAAGGCTTAGAGCCTGTACGTTTACGTCCTGGAATGTATATCGGTGGAACAGATAGTAAAGCACTTCATCATTTATTTGCTGAAATTATTGATAATGCGATGGATGAAGCCGTCGCTGGTTATGCAGACTTAATTGATGTATCCTTAGATAGAAACGGTTATTTAACGGTGACAGATAACGGGCGCGGAATACCTATCGAAAATCATCCTCAAATGCCTGAAAAATCTACTCTTGAAGTCATCATGACACAACTCCATTCAGGTGGAAAATTTGATGGCAAAGCCTATCAAACTGCTGGTGGGCTTCATGGAGTAGGAATTTCTGTCGTCAATGCTCTTTCTGATGATATGGAAGTCGAAGTAGCACGAGAACGAAAACTTTATCGGCAACGCTTTTCGCGCGGTATTCCTCAATCTGAATTAGAAGATTTGGGTGATGTTTATAATCGTCGTGGCACACGCGTTCGTTTTCATCCTGATAGTCAAATTTTTGGCGAAAAAGCAGCTTTTGAACCAGAAAAAATTTATAAGATGGCACGCTCTAAAGCCTATCTCTTTGGCGGCGTAAAAATTCGCTGGAATTGCGATCCTGTCATACTTGAAGGCATAAAAAATATTCCTGAAAAAGCTGTTTTTCACTTCCCTGATGGGCTTAAAGATTATTTACTCTCATCACTGAAAGATGAATATCGGATCACGTCAGAAATTTTTTCTGGTAAAACAAAAAAGTACAATGGTCATGGTTCTGTTGAATGGGCTGTCGCTTGGCATGGTGGTGATGCTTATGTACAGTCTTATTGCAATACTATTCCTACTGAAGAAGGTGGAACACACGAAATAGGACTACGGCAAGCTCTCTTGCGTGGTTTGAAATCCTATGCTGAGTTAATAGGAAACAAGCGCGCTGCTATCATTACGTCCGATGATGTTATGATTTCAACCGCTGCAATGCTTTCAGTCTTCATCAAAAATCCTGAATTTGTTGGACAAACAAAAGATCGATTAGCATCAATCGAAGCACAGCGTATCGTTGAGAATGCAATACGTGATCCTTTCGATCATTGGCTGACAACTTCTCCACAAGAATCAACAAAACTTTTGGATTGGGTTATTGAACGTGCTGAAGAACGCGTTAAAAGACGCCAAGATAGAGAAATAAGTCGAAAAACTGCTGTACGTAAATTACGTCTACCCGGAAAACTCGCAGATTGTAGCCAAAACTCTGCTGCTGGTGCTGAATTATTCATTGTTGAAGGCGATTCTGCTGGTGGTTCTGCTAAACAAGCACGAAATAGAGCAAACCAAGCAATTTTACCCCTTCGTGGAAAAATCTTAAATGTAGCCAGTGCCGCACACGAGAAAATGAACTCAAGCCAAACAATTAGTGATCTGATACTTGCTCTTGGATGTGGAACGCGCTCTAAGTATCGCGAAAAAGATCTCAGATATGAACGTATTATCATTATGACGGATGCGGATGTTGATGGTGCTCATATTGCCTCACTCCTCATTACCTTCTTCTTTCAAGAAATGCCCGATCTTATTCGTCAGGGACATTTATACCTTGCCGTGCCTCCTCTTTATCGAATCTCACAAGGAGGAAAAGTCGCTTATGCACGTGATGAAGCTCATAAGGAAGAATTACTAAAAACAGAGTTCACTGGAAAAACTAAAATCGAAATTGGGCGTTTCAAAGGACTTGGAGAGATGCGCGCTGAACAACTTAAAGAAACCACTATGCATCCTCAAAAGCGTACACTGTTACGCGTTTCTATTGACACTGTAGAAATGCAAGAAACGAAACATATAGTAGAAAGTCTCATGGGGACAAAGCCAGAAGCAAGATTTCGATTCATACAAGAAAACTCTACTTTTGTTTCTAATCTAGATATATGATTTTCAAAAAATATCCCCTCTCAAACAACTGCTGCTGCATCAATCACGCGCAGTTGTGGATTGATAGTTCCATTCCAATAATTCAAACTCAGATTACCAGCTACATGGATCATTTCACCAATATTTTCAGTAAGAAAATCACCAAGCGATGTTCCCACCGCACGGAAAGCTATTCCTTGTAGTTTTTTTCCTTCCATATTAGATATAACTAGGCGAAGATGTCCTTTACCAACCTCACACAAATTAATTAACCGATGAGAGGGAAGAACAAAGACAGGTGTAGTATTACCTGAACCAAATGGTCCTGCTTTTTCTATCATATCAAAAAGCGCTTTATTGATTCCAGCAGCAGAAAGGCAACCATCTATACTAAGAGACCTTTTAGCATGCAACTCAGAAACCCTTAAAGAAACTTTTTCTTCCAACCACTCTCGAAAATTGTCAATTTTTGTTGATTGGATTGTGATCCCTGCTGCCATACTATGTCCCCCACCCTTTTCTAATAAATTTAATGTAACGGCTTCACGAACAAGTGCTCCTAAATCTATGCCACTAATTGAGCGTCCCGACCCTACTCCACTTCCATCTTCTTTCAAAGCAATTGCAAAAACAGGACAAAAAAAGCGCTCTTTTAAGCGGGATGCAAGAATACCAATGATTCCTGGATGCCATTCTTGATGAGCAATAACAAGTGACAACGGCGTTTCTTGCTCTTGATAAAGAGAATCGATGTAAGACTCTGCTTGCGCTAATTGGATGCCCTCCATTTCTTGGCGTTCTTGATTAAGCTGATCTAATTGTTCTGCTATTCTATCAGCTTCATCTTTATCATCACAGCAGAGCAAACGTGCTCCCAAAGCTTGGTCGCCAATACGTCCCCCTGCATTAATTCTAGGGCCTAACAAAAAGCCTAAATGAAAACTATTAAGCGGCTCACCTATACGCGCGACCTTTGTTAAAGCTGCTATCCCAAGATTATGCATAGAACGCGCAACTTGGAGTCCTTTAACCACAAAAGCGCGATTAACACCCTGTAACGGCACAACATCACATACGGTCGCCAATGCAACAAGATCAAGCATACTTAAAAGGTCAGGAAGTTTCCCTCCAAACTTCTTTTCTCGCAATAAATGATTAACCCATACTAACGTAACAAAGATAACGCCAGCAGCGCATAAATGCCCTTGTTCAGAAAAATCATCAGGGCGATTAGGATTGACAAGAGCAACAGCTTCTTGATGAATTTCTGACATTTGATGATGATCTAAAACTATAACGTCAGCGCCTGCAAGCCTTGCTGCTTTTATTGCTTCTGGACTGTTTGCGCCACAATCAACGGTGATAATCAAATGGGCACCTTCTTGTACGAGCATTCTCATTGCTTGTTCATTTGGACCATATCCTTCAACAATACGGTCAGGAATATAAATTTTTATTTCCATATCAAAATAACGGAAAAAGCGCGCTACGAGTGCTGATGAACAAGCACCATCAACGTCATAATCACCAAAAACGGCAATCTTTTCTTGATGCAAAATAGCTTTAACAATGCGCTCTGCTGCACATTGCATATCCGTAAATTTTTTTGGATCAGGTACTAAATCACGCAACATTGGATTGATAAAAGCAACAGCTTCAGATTCATCCACATCTCTTGCTGAGAGAACGCGCGCTAACGCATCTGGAAAACCAAATTTTTGAGAAATAGCGCGCGCATTATTTATTCCTCGAATATCAAGGGCATCTAACCAAGCCTGACCGCAAGCAGAAGATTCAACATTGAGAAAATAACGGGGATGCTGCATCAGCATTCATTTTACAATGAAAGCGAATAAAATACAATCAACAGTTAGAAATAAAGCATTCTTTCGGAATATTCGTTCTGGCTTAAAATGTGCACAAATATCACAAAATTCGTAGTATTATAATACCTTAAATATAATGCTCTGTTTTATAAGTTTTTATTTTCTCTTGACGTACATCAAAAGACATTATATCAGAGCGGGTAATGCGCGTTAAATATCGCTATGGTAACAATTTTCAACGCAAAGCAACAAAAAATGCCCTTAGTATGAAAGGGTTTTAATAAAGGATACTTCTATGGCAACTTTTTCACAAAAGCCAACTGAAGTGGTGAAAAAATGGGTTATTATTGACGCAGAGAACCTCGTTTTAGGTCGTCTTGCCACATTCGTTGCTAACCGCTTACGGGGCAAACATAAAGCTGCATTTACTCCACATGTTGATGATGGTGACAATGTTATTGTGATCAATGCAAATAAGATAGCTCTTACAGGAAAAAAATATACAGATAAAAGATATTATTGGCATACCGGATATATTGGTGGGATCAAAGAGCGTACGGCACGACAAATTCTTGAAGGACGTTTTCCTGAACGCGTTGTTGAAAAAGCTGTGGAACGCATGATTCCTCGTGGACCACTTGGTCGTCGCCAATTGAAGAATTTACGTGTTTATGCTGGAAGCCAACACCCGCATGCGGCACAACAGCCCGAAGCTCTTGACGTTGGTGCTTTAAACCGCAAAAACAAAAGGATTGCTTGATTATGGCTGAAATTAATTCTCTTTCTGAGCTTGGTGCAGTAACAAATATTGTAGAAGCCAATGAAAATGTCGCTCCTGTCCATGTGCAAAAGCTTGATTCACAAGGACGTGCTTATGCAACAGGGAAACGTAAAGATGCTGTTGCTCGCGTATGGATCAAACCAGGTTCTGGGAGAATCATCATTAACAATAAGGAATTCGACAAATATTTTGCGCGTCCTGTTCTTCGAATGATTCTTCGGCAGCCAATCGTTGCAACCAATAGGGATAGCCAATTCGATATTATTGCAACCGTTGCAGGTGGTGGTCTTTCTGGACAAGCCGGTGCGGTGCGCCATGGTATTTCCAAAGCTTTAACCTATTACGAGCCAGAACTTCGCACAATCTTGAAAAAGGGCGGCTTTCTTACCCGTGACAGTCGTGTTGTTGAACGTAAAAAATATGGTAAAGCAAAAGCGCGTCGTTCTTTCCAATTTTCAAAGCGTTAATTTCAACTTTTTGTGCAATACATCGAGCCCCGTTTTAGCGGGGCTTTATGTTTGTTAAAGCGGTTTTTTTAAGAAAACAGGGTAACCTGCTCTTCTCTATCGTGAAAAAAATTTAAGGAATAAAAAGATCATTTTTTCCTGATAGGTAAGTACTCAAAAGAGGTTGATCGGAAATGCTTGGAAAGTTTGGATCAACATTTAGGATTTGTACTTCAGTAGTTCAGATTTACCTACGCGCTCGTTTGCAAAAATATTCGTGATACAACTGAAATTTCCTCATTCACTTTTTCTACCATTCTTTAGCATAGCTTCAGTCCAAAAAGTGCTTTACCATTGTGATAAAACGGGGAACGGAAATAGGTTTTGACATATATTCTTCACATCCACTTGCACGAATTCTTTCTTCATCCCCTTTCATAGCAAAGGCTGTTACCGCAACAATGGGGATAGATCTAAGTTCCTCATCTTCTTTTAATTGTTTAATAACGTCAATCCCTGATACCTCAGGTAACTGAATATCCACAAGGATAAGAGAGGGCATTGATGAACGAGCCAATTCTAATGCCATAAGACCATTACGGGTTTCAACGGTTTCATAGCCACTCGCCTCTACAAGATCACGAAATAATTTCATATTCAGTTCGTTATCTTCTACGATCATGACTTTTTTTGACATTAATACCACTCCACCCTTCTGAGATAAAATAGACAAATAAAAATTAATACACACTCTCCATAACTTAAGATAAAATGATAAAAAAAATTGTAAACCACAAAGAAACAAGATAACGCCCGATAAAAGCATTTTTTCGCAAATATTTGTATTGCTAAATGTGACGATTCTTCAGTTCGTCAGAAAAGAGTTTTTATAACACTAAGTCTTTATCGTCACATATTTTTTTGATTGGCATACAAAGTTTCTGAATATCGAAATCACAGCTTACACCCTTTTCACCGTAAAAAAGATATCAATCACGAAAATTAGCTCAAATGCACATTTTGAATAGGAAAAAATAATTCTATAACTATTTATATGCATAGATGCTTTAGTCAGTAAAAAATCAATATTTTGTAAATTAATTCAAAAGCGTTTACCATTGTGATATTTTGTTATCTCAAATGCTTTTGTTATACATCAATATAGCTATTGGATAACAAATCAGAAAAAGGTTATCTATGGATTTTAAACGAAATTTGGAGATGAAATTCACTTGTGCTTAATGCATTGTAAAATGCAAAATCTGAATCTTGCAACTTATACCGATGCCCTGCTTTTTTCATGCATTCATAAACTGAAGCAAATTCACTTGCATACGAATCCATATCTTGAGGAGAAGAATAAATCGATTTCCATACACAGTTTGACAATGCTTGTTGGATCATGGGCTAATCAGCACCGGGTTTTTCCCATAATGCCAAAGTTGATGGAGGTGGTTGATTAATACATCCAACCATAGTTAACAGAGCTATTTCACCCAATAATTTCAAGATCTTTTCATTTTTCCCCTCCTTCAATGGATTTATTTACAATGAAATGGCTTATAATCCTACTAATATTTTTTGTTCCAGCTGTCCAAGATAACTATGGATATAGTGTGAATGGTCAATAAAGAAAACAACCTTGCACTCTCATAAAAGCAAGAGTGTGGGAGTTGTTAATTGTTACCAGCAACAAGACTTAAGTCTGGCGTTTAAGACTATTTTTATATTTTTTACAATAGGTGCTATTTAAGTGCTTCTTGACACTTCGTTGTAGGATAACAGCGCCAGGATGAACAATAGAAAAGTTCTCAGCTTTACAAATAATTTTTATACCACCTTCGCTTTTTATCTTTATGGCGGAATCCTGCTCGGAGCATATAAAAAACATCAATGCTTTCCCACGCATTGTTGATTAGATTTTTATCTTCTTTATCAAAATCATACGGCACTGATCAACCACATTCTAACACTACTTTTGCTACCTCAGCAAACTCTGCACTAGATTTCTTCCATATACTCAAAGTACTCTACAGGAGTCTTATTAAACTGACATCCATGATAATTAACAAAACCATTGCATTCATAATCTTAAAGTTTGTTTCATTTTTCCTTCCTCGAATGAATCTGTACACGATGAGGTAAACCATAGAGCTGCGTATATCTTGGTTTTCCACTTCCAAGACAATTATGAACATTGATAGGATCAGTTATTATTTTGAATGTTTCTATCAATCCGTTACTGCCAGCAGGTATCTGTTCAAAGGTATAAGGATTTCCTCCAATCCATCTTCCAACAAAATCATATTTATGATTTTCTAAACCGACACTCATTTTTTTACCATCACTCAATCTCTCTAACGTATCCGCCATGGCTTGAGCGTTAAAGGCCGGTCCAAAAAGATTGATCGTTGTTTTTCCCACTAACCTATATCTGCCCTTTTGATCTAGAGATTGCAGTGCGTTACCCACTGTCATGCTGCCACGACTATGAGCATCAAAATGCAATCCATCATTGCCATTGAGAATCATTAAATTCTGCACTTTCCTTGTCGAATTGCTTAGACCAAAAAAGTTATTTTCCATAAACTTCTGGTAACCCGCTATCATAAGCTCTGATAAAACTGTGTTGCTTTTGGGGAAATGTACAAAATAGTGTGGTTCATTCTTATTGTCTGCATGCTGAAGTGTATAAGCAGCCGCTTTATTTGCCGAAGTAAAAATTCCATTGACAAAAATATGGATTTTACCATCAGATCCTGCCTTTAAACTCTGCTTTTCCTCAGGTGTTAAATAATGATATTGAGGAAAAACCCGCCCCTTTTTATCTTTTAAATAAATAACCTTTCCATTTTTATCGCGATCAATAACAGCGATAGGGTGCTCTTTGATAAACATGATTTTATAAGCTTCATCACTATATTGAAATCCTTTTTCCAACAATCGTGTTTTCATTTCGCGGTTTTCTCGGGCTATATGCTCTAGCTCTTCTACATCCAGCCGTTCTATACCCTGATGAGATTCAGTTGTATTACGGTTAAGGGAGGCTATCGTTTGGTCAGATATTTGCCCCGTCAACGCCTTCTGTTCGGTTTCATTTGTAATGATAATCGTACCGTTGCTGATAGCAGACTTGGTTTCTCCATTCACTGAATCATGAGATTTTCCGTGATCCAAAGCATTTTTTGCAAGGTTTTTTGAAATACCATATTTTCCCTGTTGCAATGCTCCACCCGCTGCAATGCTGATCTCATCACTGTTTGCTTGAGCCTTTGCACTGTTGGCAATATCACTGGTCGTTATAGCCGCTGTTGTCAGAGTGTTTTTATCCGTAGAGGCAATACTGTCAATGACGCCACTGATGAGAGTTGTTTTACCTATAACAGTCATGTCAAAGCCTTGCTCACCAGCTTTAATCCCCGATTGCTTTAGAATATTCTCATAATGGCTTGACGATTTGTTTTTTAACCAATTGCCGTTTATGTTTGCTGCATCAGCCTCTTCTTCGTCATGATAACGACCAGAAGCAGATTGCTGAGAGTTAAATGTTTGAGCATTGTCACTACGGCTAGCAATGGTAAAATCGCCGCCAATATTGGCTTTTATACTCTTTCCAGCAACGACTGCACCACTTAATGTTGTATCTTTCTCACTGATGATGCGAATGTTCCCCGTACCTGAAAGACGGCTATTCTTGTGTTGAACACTCTCGTCAGACTTCTTTTGTTGGTTGAAAAAGCCATTACCCATCAAACTTATACCACCCTTTCCATAGCTGTATCCAAAATTGATGGAAGCGCTTCGCGATTTAATTGTGCTTTTTTGCACATTTTGCGCACTTTCAAGAGTGATATTCTGTCCTGCTTTCAGGATGATTTCTCTACTGTTTTCATTATTATGCTTATCATTGTTTGGGATATAAGTAGAATTTGCACCAATAATAACATCTGCTCCAACATCATGAAGTGTCCCTTTGTTGGCTTCAATACTCACAACACGTTTAGCTTCTATTTTATCCGTTACCGCCATTGAGGCATGAGAAGACGCCTCTGTTTTATCAGACATAAAATCTACTGTAACGCTAGAGGAAATATTTTCTGTATTGAGAAGAATATCCTTTGTTGTTTCATCTTTTATCCCATTGTAAAGATTTTTACCTTTGTTATAGAAATCATCGCCTTTGGTGCTGGCAATAGTATCGTTATTAATTTTGTCTTTACTCTCCCCATCTTTAAAAGACGTTGCTACATCTCCCACATTCTGTACAGTGCTCAAAAAATCAGCATTGACAACAGCTTTAACTCCTGCAAACAAAGTGTCGTGCATTTCGTTAGCGTCAAAAACATTATGACTTGCCAACAGCGTGACATCATTGCCTGCATAAACCTTGACATCACGGTCAGCCAAAATATCTGTCGCTTGCAAATGGGCATTATGTTTTGCGTTGATCTGCACATCTCGTCCTGCTGCAAAGCCAGCTTGATTCGCAAAATTTTCCTCTTTATGCGCTTTATCTGTCGATGAAGAGATTCCAATACTGAGTGGGACACTACTACGATTTTTTTTAAAATGAATACCAAAATCGGAGTGCTTTTCTTCAAAATTCATCGAATGGCTTTTGTGCCCAGCAATAACATTAATATCATGCGCAGCGGAAAAAATAAGGTCTCTGCTTGCTGCAAGGTCAGAACTCCCCACTATCAAATCTGATTTTTCTGCAATGATGTTGACAGTACCACCAGCAACTATTGAAGTTCCTTTATGCGTACCTGTTTTGTCTGTTTGTGTTTGCGCTTTTCTCCCCCATAGTGATAAAGAGCTAGAGTTTGAACCAACCCCAAGGCCAGAATTACGCTTTTCTGATTGAACGTTATAGTGCTCTTCCATTCCGATGACTGAAACACCGGCTCCAGTTACAGTAATATCTTGACCAGCAAAGAGTTTTGACCCTGAAATCATCGTATCTTCTTTTGCCTCCATAACAATATTACCCTTTGCAGTAAAACCAGAAGAGAGCGTTGTTGACTGTTTCTGAAATTGGTTTGAAGATTTCCCTCTCAAAAATCCACTTTTTGATAGTCCTTTTTGCTGATTAAACCGCTCTTTCTCTCCTGTTATGATAATGTTACCGCCAGATACAATGGAAATATTAGCCGCTAAACTACCTTGACTTGTTACATTTTTCATTTCCTCCGCTGTACCAGCAACAAGCGCTGATCCAACGAATTGAGTATGTCTTCCTGAATCCAATGCTGCTCCTTTACTCCCTGAGATATTTGCGCTCACTATTTGCGCATTTGCAACATTGTGATGGACTGATTTACTGCCGCCAAACACTCCACCAGTTGTGTGAAGTGATACCTCACGCTGTAAACTATTTTCTGTATTGGTGATCAGAATATCATTGCTGGCTTTCAGCCCCACTTTGCCATCAGAGGTAACAGTGCTTCCCGTGATGATGAGATCATGCTGTTTTCCATCTTTCCCCGCAACAGCCATAATATCACCTTCAGCTTTAATGGATGCCCCAACAAAAGCTGACACATGCCTGTCAATTGTCATGTTTTGAGTTTGAAGATGATATGCTATTTCATCTTTTTTTGCTCCTACAGTTACATCCCCTTGTGCGCTAAGAGCAACATAACCCTCAGCGTTTAAAGTAGAAGCAGCAACATGGACATCTCGTCCGGATTTGACAAAAATATCTTTTCCAGCACTCAAATAAGAAGCTTTGTGCAACACTAGGCGTGATGTTTCACCATGAGCATTGTTATTTATGCTATTGTGTATAGCCTCTATTGAAATATTTCCCTCTGCTTGTAAGCGCAGAGTATCGTGGGCTTGAATACAAGAACTTGCAACATTCAAATCTTTCCCTGCTAAAACTACCATCAAGCTTCCAGAACTCACTTTTGATGGATACTGTCCGACGGAATCACGCTGTCCCATGCGGTTGATGGTAGCTGTTGATCCTACAGACAAAGTGCCTTGTTCTGCTGACAACGCCAATCTCCTCCTTGTTGTGATACACACTCCTGAAGCTGTGAGGTCTTGTTTAGCAATCACTGTTGCATTGCTACCAGCAGAAAGCGCCTCGGTGTTTAAAACAGTTTCCACGCCTTCAACGCTTGTTCGCCCTGCATCAAAACGAATGTTTTTATCCGCAACCAAAACAATATCATCACCAGCAGTTAAATACCCTCCGTGATTAAGAATATTACCACCCTTGATATACAATTGGTGTGATGACTCAACCCGCCCTGAATTGATTACCGTGGAATTGCTCGTATTATGGCTGGTAATATTGACATTATCTCCCATGATCAAAGCACCTGCAGAGATAAAGGATGCTCTCTCTTTTTCTGGAATATAAAGTACGGGTGCATAAACATCCATACCCTTCACTTTTTGGCGCGTATAAATAACCATAGGAGTTTCTAGAGAAGTCAATTGTTCTTTGCTCAAAGCCTCACCAAAGGGGAGATGATGAGATTTTATATAATCAACCCCATTATCAAGTAAGGTTTTGACTTGTTCAATGGCATCACTTCCAGGAATAAAGGAGCCTTTTCCTAAACCTTGACCAACAAGATCATGCATTTGTTTTTCAATCAATTCCTTTTCAAAATACGCATCACCTAAGAAAAAAATCTCCCGATCAGGATTATAACCAATTCTCTTTAAATAATAAGAGACACCATAAGACTTGCTGACATCAAAGAAATCTGTTTGAGTTTCATAAAGGAAATTTTGTTTGGGCAACGTGCCATCATCTCCACTCGATTGGAGCTTTGGTAAAGACAAATCTCTTCCATTGGAAAAAGCGTCACGATTGATTTTCGGGGTAAATAAACCACCACCAACTGCTGTTAGGTTTTGCAATGCTTCTAATGGATTACCCGCAACCGCCTTTGCTTTAAAATGAGCACTTCCTGAAATGGAGCCTTCCGCTGCCTTGTTGTTTATTTGATCGACTTCCAAATTGAGAATGCTCCCCGCGCGAACAAGAGCAGAAACTGTATCTGTAGCTACTGAACCGGTATGGCGAAAAGTATCATTTGCTAGGTCTAAAGCGCTATTGCGACTTCCATCCGCATTATAGGCATAGCAATTATCTGTACCTGCTTTACAACCTAGATAGGTATTTTTATAAGTTGTTGCACCTGAATTGGTGAGCATATTGGCGTGAATATCAGCGTTTTCCCCTGCTTCTATAATACTATAATGGTTATCAATGTTGTCGGCATGAATGATGAGATTGCCACTAGTCTGTATCATCCCTTGAACGGTTGGCTTATGCGAAAAACTCTGTGTAACAGTTTTTTCTGTCATGTATGACCTATCATTCCATACATACGTTTGCATGCGATTTTTTCCATGTTCCGATGCTATTTTCCAAGTGAATGCCTTGTATACTGTTCCACCATTCAAAGTTAATTTTCCATAGGTTCTCTCTTTTTTACCCCACATCGCTTCTTCCAAGATAAATTCTCTGTGTTCAAGGAAAAGATCGTTAATGTCCCCTTTGCTCCAAAGATCCAATGTTTTTTTGTTAAATAGCCCCTCTTCATTGAGCGAAGAGTAATTGTCTGGCTTTTCAAATGCAAAGAGATTGCTTTCAATTTTTTTAATGTTCACCACAGGAGTACTATCGGCTTCATTTTTCAGACTGTTAGTTTGGATGGTTAAGTTTCCGCCTGCTTGAATAAACCCAGCTTTGTTAACAAGGGAAAGGCTTTTCCCTGTACCTTCTGTATTGACAAAAAATAAATCACGTTCTGCCAAAATAGCGCCAAAATCATTCAACACAGTGCCATCAACTTTCAAAAAACCATTGCCTCCTGCATAGATTAGACCTGTTTTGCTGTTGGTTATATCGCCCATCACGCTAAAGACTAAATTCTGCCCCGATACCAATTGCCCGCTATTCTCAAGACCCCCTGTTTTGATCGTGAAATCCCTGGCCGCTAAAACAGAAGTGTCCTGATCCACCATAACACTTGGAGCAACAAAGAGAATATCCCCAGTCCCTCCCTCATCAGTAATAGCTCTAAGCAATGCATGGCGAATCTCAAGAGCATTGGTGCTGTTAAAATCTAGCCCCCCATAAATCAAAGTGCTCCCCGATACATCAATATGATCCGCAATTAAATACAGCGTTTTTGGGGTATGAATATGAGAACGGTCATTGCTCAAATCTAGTATTTTTACTGTCAATCTAACATCCCCACTGACAGACATCTCATTCTCAATACTGATCGCTCCAGACACCGATATCAGTGTTGCGGTTCCATAGCCCATAACCTGATCATAATAAATGTCATTGCCCGCAAAAATATCAATATTTTTACCACTAACAATCTGCCCAACCTTTACACCTTTTTGTGCTGTAATAGAAAGTGAGCCTTTATCATGCAGAACAATATCGCCTGTAACGCCGTTAGATTGTACAAAATCTACACCACTAATAACTATACCAGCATCGAGACTCTCAACCGTTAAAACAGCATCACCACCCGTCATAAGAGAAGAAAAATCAACTGTTCCGCCACTAATGTCTGCCTTATCATAAGCCACAAGTTGTTTAAAATGAACGGGGGCATTCGTTTCTGGTTGTGCATGAATGACGATGTTTTGATGAGATAAAATCGATTGGGAAACAGAAATCCCTTCATGAGAAACCAGTCTAACATCACCCGCCCCATAGATATTTTCAGCTGCAATGCTCCCCTTCACACTTTGTAGATCGATATTACCCTGTTTCCCCAGAACAATAACACCAGCAGCTTCAGTAGCAGCCATATCAATCCCACCTGCTAAAAAATGCGCCTGTATATTGCCACCAGCGTGCGCCTTTAGGTTGCCTTCGGATAACACAAGACCACCAACCGTAAGGTCGCCACCTGTTTCAAACGTCAGATCAGCGCCAACGCCAAGTTGAAAAACTTTTATGGCATGGAGCGAAGACAACCCCATATTTCTCCCCGTCGTCGCTTTTCCGGTAATAGATAAAATCCCGCTTTTTGCATCTGCCATCAAATGACCATCAGCACTCAATGTTTCTAAAGAAATCCCCTGATGAGCAACAATCTTAATATCCTTTTTCGATGTAATGCGCTTTGCCAGCACGCTTTGGCTTTTTGATTTCAGTAAAACGCCTCCATGACCAAAAACATTCTTCAGAGAGATTTTCCCATCAGCAGAAAGATGCAACTGCCCAACATTCGCCGCCATATCATGACGCATCCGAACCGCAACGCCCTTTTCTGTCGCAACAAGTTTGATACGATCCGCCTGCAAAGCCCCTAACGCAGAACCATCTATCGCATATTCCGGTTTGCCAGTAATGTCGGTGAGTTCCTTCATTTCACGAGAAGCGTAATCAAAGTGCCCCGTCCCAACCGTCACCCTAATTTCTCTGCCTGCAACAGAACCTTCTAAATGTACAGTCCGTGAAACAATATCGAGAATATCAACTGAACCCTTGCCAGAGAAAAAATTTGCTCCCTTTGTTCCAAAAGTGATATCCCCTCCTTTCACCTCAAAACCTTTCAGAAAACCAGAGACATCAATTTCAGGAACACCTGTTGTTAATGTCGCATGAGGGGTATTAATAAAGCCACAGCCATCACAAGTTATGCCGTTTGGATTAGCAATAATAACATCTGCTTGGTGCCCAAAAACTTCCGCAGGACCGTTGAGTACACTGCGCTTGCCACTGGTCACTTCATTTAAAATCACTTTTGCTGAACCAGAAAAACGCAAATGCGGATTGCCCAGCATAATGCCCCCCAATTGTGATTGTCCCACTTCATTCGCATGATTGTTGAGAATGACACCTGGATTACCAACATTAAAATCGTAATATTTATTGTGTGATAAGCCCTTGCCATTGGGTGTTACAATATCAATCAAGGGAACCCCATTGGGCACTGCCACAATATCAGGGCGATATGCGCTACCTGCGTTAGGATCCACAGAAATTTGTGCATGAACCGCTGGAGATTGGAATAGAAAAGGTAAACTAATTCCGCTTACCAAAACTTTTTTGAGCATTGTACTGGAAACTAAAACTCCAAACAAAGTTGTTCTTTTTTCTCTTTTACCATATGTCATGCTTTAATTCCCCATAGCTATGCTTAAAGATCCATTGTTAATGTCATAAAAAATGTTCCAGACTTTTTATGCTTGACTGTGCTCCACAGAACGTTCGAATATCTCGCATCAAGAGATACAATACCCCCCGCAAGCTTTACGCCTGCTGTCCAACCTGCAAGCTGTTCACTCGTAAAACTATACAAAGGATTGACTGCCTGGGGCTGCGAAAACACACAACCATAGTCCAAACCAATATAAGGACGAAGTTCACCAAAAACCCTTTTAAAAGATGCATTGTTGCTCCACGGAATTATTCGTAACAACAAGTCATTACGGATGAAAAAACCGTCATTACCAAAAATCAAACTCTCACGCGTGCCACGCACATTGGAAGCTCCCCCTAATGAAATCTGCTCCACACCCAATAAATTATGAGGCGAATATTGCCCACTCAAAAGGTTGCTCAGTACAAAGTTCCATTCCCCTAACTTAAAGGGCGTTATTGCACTGATCGTACCAGTAAATTTCGCAAATTGAGGCTCCACATCCCCTGCTCCTGGATCATGTTTCTTTACTGAATGAAACAAGGGGATCCCTTGCAAATAACTTGCATCAAACGTCCACGTTCCACCAAGCATCTGGCGAGAATGCGAAATCCCAAAATTTACAACGCTATATTGGCGATTGCCAACCTCAATCTTATTTCCAAGCAGATAATTATTGGTTCTTTTATAAGAAAAACCTAAATTCAGTGTTGTGAGCGAAAAACTATCACGGTGAAGGACATAACTGGTGCTACCGTGTAATTCACTGGAATTACCTGTCGTTTCAATATCTGTGAAGTTGCCCTCTATAATGCTTTGATAATTATAAGCATAGCCGCTAAGATAAAATGTCCAATAACCGTAGGGAATACTCACACTCGCAGAAATGTTATTGCTATGCCCCTCTTGCTTGCTATCACCCCAATAATCTTGTTCACTGCGTTGATAGCCAAAGTCCCACGCATCATTGATCCCTAAAATATTTTCTACCCTTAAACCCGCATTATAACGCGCATATCCCGTTGATGATTGTCCCAAATTGTCATGGGAAACTGTAACCTTCAAAGCTTTATCAGGCTGATTGCTAATATTGAGAATTGTGCTTCCGTCTTCGTTTCCGGGAAGAAGTTCGCTTTTAGCATGTGCTGACTGGAGCCTGTTGATCTGATCAAGCCCCTGTTCAATATCGCGCATATTGAGAATGCGCCCTTTAAGCCCAGGAAAAGCACTCCATACAACATTGTTATAACGAGACGTTGGTGAACCATTATAGTAAATCTCTGAGAGCTTTCCTTCAATAACAACAAATTTGAGCGTCTTGCTGTTTTTAATATCTTGATCGGGAATATAAAAACGCGCCGTCACATAGCCCTTATCGAGATAAACTTTGGTTAACTGTTTGATCAATGTCTGGATATCAGAAAGCCCGATACATCTCCCAGTATAAGGCTCTGTTACGGTTGCGAGAGCGTGCTTCTTGACGTGATGCACTCCCTCAACAACAATATGATGAATGGCAAAGCAGACTCCATCACTAAGACGCGCATCCTGCTCTCTTTCAGGAGAACTGTTCATGCCTTTAGGCGTTAAAGCCCGTAAATGCTCAAGCTTCTGTGATCTTTGCTGCTCACTATGCTCACGGACAAAGTTATCGGTAGATATTTGCGCAGATACCGTAAAAATATTAAGAAAACCAAAACAATAAAATAAAAAAACAAAAAATCTTAATAAGCAATCTTGGATTAGTATTATAAAAAACATTATAGATTGGCTCCACGCATTTGTATTTCATGAAAAACTGCCTAAAGAAAATTCGGTGATGACAGAACATCCATTTAAAATGGAAAAAATGACTGCTTCCATATCGTTCTCTTTATAAAAGTACGCACAGTGTTCTGTCTTATTTCAATTGTGATAAAATCTGTTCTTCCCATCTTCGCCATCAACCCTGTAACGAAAACCATCAAACAGATAAACATCCAGCAGCATAACACCTGCCAATAAAAGTAACTGTCGGTTCATTCTCTATCTTTTCTGCCACAAAAATGCAGCAGCTATACCAAGAGATTCGTACTGTCACACCAGACTGAATGCTACTGTATCCGTAAAATTTCCTATTGTTTCTTTATTTCAGCTATTTTTTATGAAGGCTTAGAGAGCACACAACGATCAAACTAATCCTAAAGTTATTTTATTTAAAATCCTGCTTGTCGTTGATCCTTTATATAGATTGTTATGTAGTAAATTATATATCAATTGATACATAATGGATAAATTATAGAAAAACATAGTCATTCATCCCCACCATTGTAATTGTTATAATAAACCTGCCAAGTAGTTGTAGATAACTAATTTATATTTAAACCAATATGACACATTAATTTTATTCTAAAAATTAAAAATATCAATATATAAAATAATTAATTTTAAACAAAATGATATTTTAAATAAATAAACTTATTTTATTACTTGTTACATGAATAAAATAATAATAATTAAATAATTTAATTATTATTATAATTTATACATATTTTTGTTCAGCTAATGTTAAATGAAGCAATATTTTTTATAAAACAAAAAATAATGATTTCGATATAATTATTTTATCAAACAATACTACAAAGATTAGAGGATCTCTCCCTCTTTTCACGGCACTTTTGTATGTAGGGAAAAGCTTGTAGCCAGAGCTGGTGTAGTTGAAGTTGGAGAAGCAAATTTATGCAACTGCTTGTTCGTCAGTAATGACCTGTCGATTTTATAACTATCCCTGCTTTATATGATTTGACAGCTATTATCAGCAATAACATACATATCTCTTCCAAACAAAATGAGAATTAGCATGTTATTTCTAATTTTTGTTGAGCAATTACCCTTCCACCATCAAATTATCAGCCTTTTATCCTAGCTTAATTCTTATTCGTACTTTCTTGTTTCTTGTTTTTTTTCAGATTATAAAATTTAAGTGTATAGAAACAAATAACAAGCCAAACAACCCAACTAATACCTACGACTAAAACTGGTCGTGTATCGTCAAAAAAACATAACAGTACAAAAATAAAAACCATAAATAAGATAGAAAAAATTGGCCCTATTGGCCAAAATGGAATTGGAAATCTCAAACCAGATTGCACTTCTTTAGGCATTTTAAGCCGCATAAAAATTTGCGAAAATAATATCATCATCCAAACGAAAACTGTCGCAAATGTTGCCATTGCTGCAATGAGAAAAAAAAGCTGCTCATGGAACAAATAATTCAAAACAACTCCAAGAAGGAAAATACCTAAAATCAATAAAATAACAAAAATCGGTATACCATTTTTTGATAAATATTGAAACTTCTTTAAAGCATAACCTTCCTGAGAGAGCCCATGTATCATGCGAGCAGCGCCATACATCGCACTGTTCATTGCCGAAACAGCCGCTATAACAACAACAATATTCAGAATATTAGCTGCCGCTGAGATCCCAAGACTTTCAAAAATTGAAACGAAAGGACTATCCATAAGGCCAATTTTATTCCAAGGATAAAGTGACATTAAAATGGCTAAGCTAATGATATAAAATAGCAAAATACGTACAGGAGTAGAATTAATGGCCTTTGAGAGTGTCTTATGAGGATCTTGTATTTCCATCACTGCCATACCAATGATTTCTATACCTCCAAACGCAAAGATAACAACACTAAAGCAAGCCAAAAAACCAAACAAACCATTGGGAAAAATACCTCCATTTTTCCATAAATTATCGACACTTACAGTGGAAGAAGCAGGAGTTGCTCCCCAACCATACAAAATAATTGCTATTCCTAAAATAATCATTGCAATGATCGCAATAATTTTAATAGAAGACAGCCAAAATTCTAGCTCACCATACACTTCCACTGCTGCCAAGTTGATACTGGTAATGATCAGTGTAATGCTGAGTGCCCATATCCAAGGAGAAACATCAGGATACCAAAACCCCATATAAGTCGCAAAAGCCGTGATATCAGCCAAGCCAACAAGGAGCATCTCAAAGACATATATCCATCCTGTTAAAAAACCTGCCAATGGCGATATGTAATTTGCAGCATAACGAGCAAAAGAACCAGGCAGCGGATTGTGAATAATCATCTCACCAAGAGCTCGCATAACCATAAAAATAGCAAAACCAGAAATACAATAGGCTATGAGAACACTTGGACCAGCAAGCTTAATGGCTTGCGCAGACCCATAAAAAAGGCCCGTTCCAATAGCAGAGCCAAGAGCTAAAAAGATAACTTGGCGCTTGTTCATACCTCGTTTAAGCTCATTTGTTCCCATTTTTTTCCTTCTTCACTGAATTATTGACGAAAAACCATATACAATGCTGACTTTATCCATCATAAAGCCTCATTTTTCTCCCGAAAGTATATTTAAAGAGCATTGAGCAATGCCTACGAGAATCCTTATTGTAAACAATGAAAAAACACTCTTAGTTATGAGTTATTCAGCTTTTTCAACGCTCTCATTTTTATCATGTTATTTTGATCAAGTGATAATGCAATTTTTTATAATTGTCCTTTAATTTATTTTCGTATTCTCTATTTTTGTTTTGCAGAAAAAATGCTGAATTTGATGAGACTACTAATTGCAACACTCTCTTTTCACTTCACAGAAACAGAAGCCTAAAATCCGTAAAGCTAGATTTTGGGCAAGTCAATAAATTTTCTATCGGTACCTTAGGCAAATTTTCTATTGCTTTTTCAGTTTACAACAAACACAAATTGTGTACAACAGCCCATGAAACAGCTTTTAATACCAACTGAATGGCTTCAAACCAATAACAAAGGCAGCTTAATCCACTCCTTAGGAAATCTAATTACTTTAAAACACACGTTTTCCCTAAAAGAGCTATTTTGCCTCATGGTGATCTGATTTATCAGCATAAACTTATAAAAACCAATATTGAAAAAATTGCTTTTGGAAGTGATTTAATTTTCTATTTTTAGCTTATATTCTATAACATAATTAAAGTATAGACTTTGGCATTATAAATATTTTATTATTATTTTACCATTCACAAATAATATATTATATGTATTGCATCAAGTAAAATTAACAATTTTATCATGCATTTCTCTTTTTTAAGATATTTTATAATTTTTTAGAATTATTTTAAATAAAAAATGAAAAAAATGTTTAAAAGCAATATATTATGTATTTTTATAACAGTTACTTTTTGTTTTTTGCAAATTGTGGAGGTTAATGCAAATCTTGGGAGAATCAGATCTCAAGAGAGTCTTTTCATTGCCATCAAGTCACATGAGAAATAATCCTTGTTAAGGCGAAAAATATGGTTGTCATTCGCATTTCAAATAAAAATACTATAGAAAAAAGTGGATATACAATCAAAGAAAAAGTTAAAAAGGGAGTTATGATCGCTACAATAACTTTTTTTCTTGTAAACCTTGCACTTAAGGGGGCGATTTGGTTTAAAATATGGGCCCATAGAAACACTTTCTAACGCCCTTTCAAAGCTTTTAAAGATTGACGAGTCTCACTATATCACCGATTTTAGACCATTTCTGTTGATATTAAAAAGCTGGTTCATACGCTGTTATGCTCACTTAAGAGATAATTGGATACAGGTATCCACTGCATACTAGCTGATACATGAGTACATATTCATTTATTACTCAAATATATCACTTTACCCAATTTTTATATAAGAAAATTCAAAAATTAAGTGTCTCCCTGCCCTACTTGATATCAAAATAAATATTATTTGGATTCTAGTGATGGAAAAATTGTTTTTGGTAAAATGGACAATAACTGCCCCTCACTTACAAGTATGTACCCCTTATGAAGATCTGGGGCCATATAACGATCTCCCTTAAGGGTCTCAATATTTTTACGCAAGTGATCCATAACAGATTGTAGAAAGGAGCTTGTTTTTAAAGGAGTACGATATTCAATTCCTTGTGCTGCAATAAGCGTTTCAATGCCAATAATAGTAAAAAGGTTTTCACTCATCGTCAGTAACCGACGCGCACCATGGCATGCCATTGAAACGTGATCTTCTTGATTTGCTGAAGTTGGTGTCGAATCAACTGAAGCAGGATGTGCCATTTGTTTATTTTCAGACATTAAAGCAGCCGCAGTTACTTCAGCAATCATAAAACCTGAATTAAGGCCCGCATTTTGCGCTAAAAAAGCTGGAAGTCCATAAGAAACTGCTGGATCAACCATAAGAGCAATACGCCTTTGAGAAATGGAACCTATCTCACATAGAGAAAGAGCAATCTGATCAGCAGCAAATGCTACAGGTTCAGCATGAAAATTTCCACATGATACAACCTTACCATCGCTTAAAATTAACGGATTATCTGTAACTGCATTTGCTTCAATAATCAGTGTTTTTGCTGCTGCGATAAGAATATCAAAACATGCACCCATAACCTGTGGTTGACAACGTATACAATAAGGATCTTGTACACGGACATCATCGCGCAAATGTGCAGCCCGAATTTCTGAATCCTCTAAAAGCTTTTCTAATGTTTGTGATACGACAATCTGCCCATAATGTCCCCGTAAAATATGGATATCAGGGTGAAATGGAGCTGTTGATCCCATGACGGCATCTGTCGTCAATGCTCCTGCAAGAAGTCCACCACACAATGCCCTATAACCACGAAAAAGGCCTGCAAGAGCAAGTGCTGTTGATGTTTGGGTACCATTGATAAGAGCTAGACCTTCTTTTGCTTCTAAAACAACAGGTGACAATCCTGATTTTTCTAAAGCAGACGCCCCACTCATGCGAATATTTTGAAAGAATGCCTCTCCCTCTCCCATCATAACAGCGGCCATGTGAGCAAGAGGCGCAAGATCACCTGATGCACCAACAGATCCCTTTTCAGGGATGACAGGAATAACTCCATTTGCAAGCATGTTTTCTAACAAATGCACCAATTCTAGACGAACACCAGAAGCTCCTCGCCCGATCGAAATGAGTTTTAAGGCCATCATCAGACGTACAACATTTTCCGGTAAAGGCGCCCCCACACCACAACAATGTGATAAAATAAGATTTCTTTGTAAAACCGTTACATCATTTACATCAATTTTAATCGACGCTAATTTTCCAAAACCAGTATTGATACCGTAAACCGGCTCACTTCCCGCAGCAATTTTAGCAATGCGATCTGCTCCCTTTTTGATAGCTAGATGCGTATCATTATGAAGTTTGCTTACTTCACCATTCCAGTAAATAGCTTCAAGTTCGCTAAGCGTTACTTTACTAGGATTTAGTATAATAGTCATAATTTTCTCTCTCGCTCATTTATAGCTTATATTCATACTTTCCATTTATTTAGGATAACAGAAAAAGCACTTTCGCTCTCTAACACTTATGTGGGGATTAAAATTATTTTGATAAACAAATTATGTTCTTAAATAACAAAATAAAAATATCGAAAAGAATTTCTTAATTCCAATTGACTGAATAAAATAATGGAAAGAATAGCTTTACCTCATAAATTAAGGAGCATTTTCTGTTTTGTGTACAGAGTGTAATACCATTGGCAAAATAACTGCAACTTTCTCCATTATTCTCCCTAATTTTTTTATTTCAATATCCAAAATAATGAACCAAAATAGCTCCATAAAAAGAAACAAACTTGCTCATTTTAAATTACTTTCACCATTTAATATATAACTTAACAATGCACTTTAATGAAATTTCCTTTTAAAATAGGAATACTTTATTTTCAAAAAAATCAATACTGTTATAAAAATGATACAAAATGGTATTGAAGAGTTTGGTGCACCCGACAGAATTCGAATCTGTGACCTCTGCCTTCGGAGGGCAGCGCTCTATCCAGCTGAGCTACGGGTGCTTAAAACTGATCATTAAAATCATCCGTAGCCTTTTAACTGATCACACTCTCAGCTTCAATGGAGAATTATCATTCTGATAAAAAATACTTGTTTATGATTTATGCAACTACGCACACTTCTTATCCTCTCCTGCCAAGAGAATTTATCTTAAAACAGCTTCTTTGTCGCACAAAATTCTTTTCTTGTTGAGAAAACAGCTTTTATTACAACTTCAAAATTCTCAAAAAGTAAGCTACAAAATAAATTGTAAATATCAGGATAATTCTTAATGACTAAATTACCAAGCCGTTTTCATTTTATCTCTGCAGAAACTATAGATGCCACCAAAGCTACCCATAAATTAATTTCCATTTACGGTCATTCTTCTCTCGAAGAAAGTGACGTTGTTGTCGCAATTGGTGGTGATGGAACAATGTTACAAACAGTACGAGACGTTATGAACACCGGAAAACCTATTTACGGCATGAATCAAGGTTCTGTAGGATTTCTTATGAATGAATTTTATGAACAAAAATTGCCAAATCGCATTGCTGTCGCACATAAAAAGGAAATTCATCCCCTGCGCATGATTGCAAAAGCTGAATGTCAAAAATATATTGAGGCACTCGCAATCAATGAAGTCTCATTATTTCGTCAATCTTACCAAGCAGCAAAAATCCGTATCAGTATTGATGACAACGTGCGTATGGAACAATTAAATTGTGATGGTATCCTCGTTGCAACACCAGCAGGGTCTACTGCATATAATTTATCAGCACACGGACCTATCTTGCCCCTCATGGCTCCCCTTATGGCACTCACCCCTGTTAGCCCCTTTCGTCCTCGTCGCTGGCATGGAGCGCTGCTTCCCGATACGGCAATAGTACGCTTTGATATGCTCGAACCTGAAAAACGTCCTGTAAATGCTGCTGCCGACAATGTTGAGGTAAAATCTGTCCATTCAGTTACTATTTCAATGGCAACAGAAGTAACAGTCTCAATCCTTTTTGACTCTAACCATTCATGGGATGAACGTATTTTATCAGAACAATTTCGCTATTAATTATTGTAATATGATTTCTCTAGGTATACGGCCGTTAGAGTTGACTTTTTTATGAAGGCACTTTAACCCTCTTTAAGAGTATCGAATACTTAAATCTCACGAATAGTTCGGATAGAGAAGTTAAAATCGCAGAGCAATTGATAAAAAAATGATACCAGCTTTAAAAAGTTTTGATGATTTGGGCCTTTCCGAAAAGGTTATTAAAGCAGTAAAGTCAGCGGGATATACGATTCCAACACCTATTCAGAGTGAAACAATCCCTCACGTGCTTCAAAGAAAAGATGTTCTAGGTATTGCTCAAACAGGGACTGGAAAAACAGCTTCTTTCGTTTTACCTATGCTCACACTGCTTGAAAAAGGGCGTGCAAGAGCGCGAATGCCCCGTACTCTCATATTAGAACCAACACGAGAACTTGCAGCCCAAGTCGAAGAAAACTTCGATAAATATGGAATAAATCATCGTTTAAATGTTGCACTTTTGATTGGTGGTGTTTCTTTTGAGCACCAAGATCGTAAACTTGAACGGGGTGCTGATGTGCTTATCGCAACGCCAGGACGTCTTCTCGATCATTTCGAACGCGGTAAACTGCTCCTGATGGGCGTAGAAATTCTTGTTATTGATGAAGCTGATCGCATGTTGGATATGGGCTTTATTCCTGATATTGAGCGCGTCTGTAAACTCACCCCTTTTACACGTCAAACTTTGTTCTTTTCTGCAACAATGGCGCCAGAAATTGCAAAACTAGCAAAGAAATTTTTACATTCTCCTGTTTCTGTTGAAATTACAAAAGCATCCTCAACCGCAACCACAATTACACAGCGGCTCGTCAAATCGGGAAGTAAGTCATGGGATAAAAGAGCTGTTTTGCGAGAACTTATTCATAATGAAGGTGACGAACTTCAAAACGCTATTATTTTCTGTAATCGAAAAAGAGATATCTCTGAACTTTTTAGATCTCTCGTCAGACATAATTTTAGTGTAGGTGCACTTCATGGAGATATGGACCAATACTCGCGCATGAGCACATTAACCGATTTTAAAGACAATAAACTCACACTTCTTGTTGCATCTGATGTTGCTGCCCGTGGACTTGATATTCCAGCCGTAAGCCATGTCTTCAACTATGACGTTCCTACACATGCTGAAGACTATATTCATCGAATTGGTCGTACAGGGCGCGCAAATCGTAGTGGAAAAGCTTTTACGATTGTTACAAAAGCTGACCAAAAATATATCAATGCTATTGAAGAAATAAGCAATGAAAAACTTGAATGGCTCAATGGGGATCTTTCTACTTTAACGACCGATGATCAAGAAGACGACATCGATGTAAAGAAAAAATCTCAAAAATCAGTAAAAAGGACTTCTCAAAAAGGACGCGCTGTTCGAACTAAAAAGTCTTTACAAGATAATAAAGTGGATGATATGGAAACTGCAAACAATAAAGAAAAGCCACCTCAGCAGCATCATTCTCGAAACAATAAGAATTACGCTCCCCTTGGATTTGGCGATGATATTCCGGCATTTATGCTCATAAAAATCCGCACTTGAACTGAAAGTTTGCTTTTTTATAGGGCAAAAAATGAGTAAAGTACTCTGAAAGCGCTTCTTTTACTTCCCTTGGATAGCTAGCCTTTCTATTACTTTCTCACGCCCTAAAAGCTGCAAAAATTTTCCCATTTCAGGTCCATGATCCATACCTGTAAGTGCCTGACGTAATGGCATAAACAAAGCTTTTCCACCACGTTCTGTTTTTTCTTTTAATGCTGTTGTCCAAATTTTCCAACTTTCCTCATTCAAAGCACCTTTAGGTAAGAAATTGAGTGACTGCTGCACGAAAGCACGATCCTCTGGTGCCACTGTATCAAAATTCTGTTCATCATGAATGATTTTCCACCACAAAACTGCATCATTTACTTTATCAATATTGCTTCTTATCGCGTTCCAAAAATACTCCGCCTTTTCTCCATCAATAGAAAGACTTTTAAGTCGCATTTGAACTTCTTCATAGGTTAACTCATGTACAAGATGACTATTCAAAGCAAGAAGATCAGCAATATCAAATTTTGCAACAGATCTTGACGTATCTTGGAGATTAAAATGCTCTAAAAGCGCTGCTTGATTGGGATATGGATATACACTTTGTGATGTCCCAATCAAAACAGCAAGGCATTGAACAGCTATAGATTCAAACCCTTCTTCTCGTAGAGAGCGAATAGAAAGATCATTATTACGTTTTGAAAGCCCTTTTCCTAAAACTGTAGTCAATAAATTGATATGCCCAAAAATTGGTAATTCTGCATCAAGAGCTTTAAAAAGAGCAATTTGAGCGCCTGTATTTGTAATATGATCATCCCCACGAATAATATGCGTAATAGCCATATCTACATCATCAACAACAGAGGGTAATGTATAAAGGTAGCTTCCATCTTCACGAATAAGAACAGGATCTGAAAGAGAAGCTAAATCAATCGTCTGCTTTCCTTTTACTGCATCATTCCAGCAAGCTTCTGTTCGCTTTGTTTGTAGAGGATTATTTTCAAAATTAGGAAGAAGAAAACGCCAATGAGGTTTACGACCTTGTGATTCAAATTCTTTTTTATCTTCTGCTGTCAATTTTAATGCTGCACGGTCATAAATAGGAGGCAACTTGCGTGAAAGCCGGATTTTACGACGCCGCTCTAATTCTTCTGCAGTCTCATAACAGGGATAAAGAAGCCCGCGTTGTTTAAGAGTTTTTGCAACTTCATCATACCGGCCAAACCGTTTAGATTGGTAATAAATTTCATCTGGTTGGATACCAAGCCACTCAAGATCAATCGCAATAGCATCAATATATTCTTGTTTGGAACGTTCAACATCTGTATCATCATAGCGCAAAACAAATGCTCCATTATGCGCTTGCGCATAAAGCCAGTTAAATAAGGCAATACGGACATTGCCAATGTGAACATAACCTGTTGGAGATGGGGCAAAACGAACTTTTATCATTAAACAATGCTCAACTTTTATCACGAAAACGATTGACAATAGGATAACGACGAGCACGTCCGAAGTTCTTGTCGCTGATTTTTACACCGGGCGCGGACTGTCGCCTTTTATATTCGGCACCATAAAGAAGATGCTCAATTTTCTCAACCGTCTCCCGTAGATACCCACGTTTAATAATATCACACACGCTCATGTCATTTTCGACAAGAGATTGCAAGATGTCATCCAAGACAGGATAAGGAGGAAGAGAATCTTCATCTTTTTGATTTTCCCGCAGCTCTGCAGAAGGCGCTTTTTCTATAATATTGAATGGAATGACAATTCCTTCTGGTCCCTCAAAATTTTGCAAGTGATTTTTATTGCGCCACTTAGCTAATGCATAGACCTGCATTTTATAAATATCCTTAATAGGATTGAAGCCTCCATTCATATCACCATAAAGTGTTGCATATCCCACAGCCATTTCAGACTTATTACCTGTTGTCACTACCATTGAGCCAAATTTATTGGAAAGTGCCATTAAAAGTGTACCGCGTATACGGCTTTGAAGATTTTCTTCTGTCACATCAGACGGCAACCCTAAAAAAACTGGCGCCATTGTGTTCAAAAAAGATTCAACAGGTTGCTCAATCGGTATTATTTCATAATGACACCCTAAAAGACGTGCACACTCTTTAGCATCTTTTAACGATTCTTGCGAAGTATAGTGATAAGGCATCATTATGGTGCGAACTCTCTCAGAGCCAAGAGCATCCACCGCTATTGCCGTACAAAGTGCTGAATCAATCCCTCCTGAAAGACCAAGAATAACATTCTTAAAGCGGTTTTTATTGACATAATCTCTTAAACCCAAAACACAGGCTTGATAATCAGCAGCTAATCCATTGAGAAGAGTTTCATTGGGACCAGAAACGCATTGCCATCCTGTCGTTTTTCGTTGCCAATGGCTCAAAGCAAGATGGCTTTCAAAATGTTTCATTTGAAACACCATTTTTCCTTGTCCATCCAGCGCAAAAGACCCCCCGTCAAAAACAAGCTCATCTTGACCACCAACCGGATTAGCATAGATAATTGGCATACCAGACTGAAGCGCTTGTGCACGCACAACTTCTACACGTTTTAGTGTTTTCTTGCGGCAATAGGGAGATGCATTAAGAACGAGAATAATCTCAGCTCCTTTATTGCCAAGCTCCGCACAAAGTGAAGAATCATGCCAAATATCTTCACAAATCACTATTCCTAGTCTTACTCCACGATAGATAAAAGGCTTAGGGCGCGAACCGGGAGAAAATACACGCTTTTCGTCAAACTCTGCATAATTAGGCAAATCAAATTTCAAGCTTTCAGCAATTATCCGTCCTTCATCAAGAAGCATAGCAACATTGTAAACTTTACCATCCCGCCTTAAAGGAAGACCAATCACGATTCCAGTTCCCCCTACTGTTTCCTTTGCTAATTCCTTAACAGCATCTTCACATCTCTTTGTAAAAGCAGGTTTAAGAACAAGATCTTCTGGTGGATAAGCACTAATAAAAAGCTCAGTGAATAAAACAAGGTCAGCTCCCTTTTCTTTAGCCTCCTGATACACCCTTACGGCAAGAGAAAAATTCCCTTCAATATCACCGACAACAGAGTTCAATTGGGCAACTGCTACCCGAAAATCATTTTTCATAAGCTTTGTATCATTTCATCAGTTTTGGAACCACAACTCTATTTTAATCACCAAAAATATTCCTTTTCTCAAAAAATCCCCTTTACAAACACCTAAAATAAAAAGTGTTATGTCATTTTTTGTCTAACCATTCGCAGCAAGTGCTAATGAATCAGTATCACGATTTTTTTTAAGGAGTTCAGCAACAAGAAAAGCTAATTCCAAAGCCTGATCTGCATTTAATCGGGGATCACACTGCGTATGATAGCGATCCGACAAATCTTCTACAGAAATAGCATGTGCACCACCTGTACATTCGGTTACATTACGACCAGTCATTTCAATGTGAATGCCTCCTGGATAAGTTCCTTCCCCACGATGCACTGAAAAAAAGTTTTCTACTTCTTTTAAAACATAATCAAAGGGGCGAGTCTTATAGCCATTTACAGTGACTGTATTGCCATGCATTGGATCACACGACCATATAACCTTACGTTTTTCCCGCTCAACTGCACGGATCAATTTAGGAAGATAATTTTCAACTTTATCATACCCAAAACGCGTAATGAGAGTCAGTCGCCCCATCTCGTTTTCAGGATTCAGAATATCAATTAATCTCAAAAGTTCATCAGGTTCAATGGAAGGACCACATTTTAACCCAATCGGATTTTTAATACCGCGACAATATTCAACGTGAGCATGATCAATCTGACGTGTACGATCACCAATCCATAACATATGACCAGATGTTGCATACCAATCTCCAGAAGTCGAATCAATTCGTGTTAAAGATTCTTCATAACCAAGCAAAAGTGCTTCATGACTGGTATAAAAAGATGTTTCACGTAATGAAGAATTTGTTTTGGACGTAATTCCTATGGAACGCATAAAATCAATCGCTTCAGAGATACGTTCTGCTAATAGCTCATAACGCTCACCCTGCGGGCTATTAGAAACGAAACTCAACATCCATGCATGAACATTTTCTAAATCGGCATACCCTCCTTGTGAAAAAGCACGCAACAGATTAAGCGTTGCTGCAGATTGGCGATAAGCCATAGACATTCGTTGTGGATCAGGAATACGAGAATCTGCTCCAAACTCAATGCCATTAATAATATCCCCCCGATAAGAAGGAAGTTCAACCCCTCCTTTTTTTTCCATATCACTCGAGCGTGGCTTTGCAAACTGGCCAGCAATACGACCAATTTTAACAACTGGCTTAAAACTTCCAAAAGTTAAAACAATCGCCATTTGCAAAAATACACGAAAAAAATCACGGATATTATCAGCTTCATGTTCTGCAAAGCTCTCTGCACAATCTCCACCTTGTAATAAAAAAGCCTGACCTTGCGCAACAGCTGCTAATTCATTTTTCAAATCACGTGCTTCACCCGCAAAAACTAAAGGAGGATAGCTACGTAGCTTTCGTTCAACATCCGCTAACACAGATTTATCTGGATAAGTCGGAACTTGTTTAATTGGCTTTACTCTCCAAGAGCTAGGCGTCCATTCTTTTATCATTACACTCTCTCCAGAGCTTAAGATCACAACTCGTCGTAATAAAAGCTTCGTCGCTTACCATAACATGCGCTGTTCAATTTTCTACTTTTCTTCCATTTTCATAGACATAACTTGGTTTATACATCGTTACCAGTTCTTCTGCCATTGTTGGATGCACGGCCATGGTTTTATCAAAGATATCTTTCATCAACTTTCCTTTGAGAGCTATCCCAATAAGCTGCGCCATCTCACCAGCGTTTTCTCCCAAAATATGGGCTCCTACAACGATACGACTTTCACCATCAACAACGAGCTTTATAAACATTTTTTCTGAACTCCCAGAAAGAACATTGCGCATAGGACGGAAAACTGAACGATAAATTTCAAGACGTTTATAACGGCGTACCGCATCTTCTTCTGAAAGACCAACCGTTCCAATTTCGGGCTGTGAAAAAACCGCCGTCGTGATTAAATCATAATCAGGTGTTGTGGGCGTATTCTCAAACGCAGTTTTAACGAAACACATTGCATCATGAATCGCAACAGGTGTCAATTGAATATGACCTGTTACATCACCAATAGCCCAAATATGGGGTACATTTGTTGTCATTCGTTCATCAACAACAACTGCACCAAATTCATTCAATTTAACACCTGCCCGTTCGAGTCCTAAGCCCGTTGTATTTGGCACACGCCCCGTAGCCAACATAATCCGATCAGCACCGATCGTTTGCCCACTTGATAAAACAACATCACAACAATTCCCTCTCGCTTGCACTTTGGAAACTGTCGCCCCATAGATAATAGAAATCCCTTTTTCAATCATTGCATCATTAAGCAATTGTCGCAAATCATAGTCAAAGTTACGAAGGATTAAATCACCACGATGGAGTAACGTTGTTTTTACACCTAATTCATGAAAAATGTTAGCAAATTCAACACCAATATATCCGCCACCAACAATGACTATTGATTTTGGGAGTTTTTCAAGGTCAAAAATTTCATTAGACGTAAGGCACAAATCACTGCCTTTTATCGCAGTGTTTGGTGCAATTTTTGCCCCTGTTGCGATCAAAATCTTTTTTGCCCTTACCCGCTCACCTGTTGCAGAGAGCTCTAATGTATGATCATCTACGAAGGCAGCACGACTTTCGTAAATATGAACATTATTATCTTGCAATCCCTTGCGATAAAGCCCTTCTAATCTTGATATTTCTTTATTTTTAGCCGCAACCAATTTTTCCCAGCTAAAAATTGGATCAGCATATTTCCATCCAAAACCAATGCTTTTCCTGAACTCTCTTGCATATTGTGACGCATAAACATACAATTTCTTGGGAACACAACCGCGAATAACACAAGTGCCCCCTATACGGTATTCTTCTGCTATAGCGACACGCTTACCAAGCCCTCCAGCAAGGCGTGCAGCACGCACTCCACCAGAACCACTTCCAATAACGAATAAATCAAAATTAAAAGTTTCCACGAACTATTCCTTCTCATACGTCTACAATAATAGGCTATGGTCATTTATTATCAAACGAAAATCTTTTTTATTTTCAAGCACTCTTTTTTCTATAACGCAGCTTTCTGAAAAGACCTACTTTTATTAAAAACGGCGAGAAACCGCCGCTTTTAAAAATAAACATCGCACATTTATTGTAATGAAATTAACTAAACTATTTTTGATTTTCTGAAGTGTTCGATTTCATAGGCGTAATAGAGTTGTTCAAATTAAGTGCTTCAGACATCTCTTTTCTTACATTTTTTATAAGATCCTGCATAAGAGCAGAACGCCATGCATCAAATGTAGAATAAGCATCACGCGCAATATTTGGAACTTCTGTCAAAAACTTTTTACCGGTATCAGAACTATAAAATGCTGTAATTTCATCAAGTTCTTTTTGAGTAAAATATCTTGCATATACGTGAGCAATCTCTTTTTCTAAGTCAGAGCGTCGTTTAGCCAGAGCAAGCGCTTGCTTGTCAACAATCTCAGAAATAGCAGTTGCTAAATTGGGATCATCGCTGATTAATTCATTTTTTAGATCATGTGCCGCATTCGGTAAAAAATTATCAAATTGATCAGTTGCGTGAATGGCACTTATAGCCTTCCTAGCTGAATCTAAATGCTGATCACTCACACCTTGTGCATAAACCATTCCAACATTCACAACAAAAACGGCAACTGCACTCAAATATACGACAAAACGCTGAAAAGAAAATATTGTTTTCATTTAATGATTACCCCGATTACTAGTTATAATTCAAATTCGTTATTTTATTCAAAATCTTCAGTACCCTTTACTATTATGCTAACATATCGTCATGTAAACTGTCTTTTCTAAAAATCAAACGGTTCTAAAACTTTTATTTGACCATCTGCCATCGCTACAACGGCACGCGAAGCCAATCCCAAAAAAAGACCATGCTCGATAACACCAGGAATTGCAAGAAGTGCTTCCGATAATGGTTTTGGCTGCAAAATACACCCCAAAGATGCATCAAGAATGAAGTGACCACTATCTGTTTCAAAAGGATTGTCCCCATCCATTCGGAGTGTAATTTCTCCAGAAAGCCCTAGATCCTCAGCTGCTTTTTCAATGGCTCTGCGTGTAGCATTCATACCAAACGGATTGACTTCAATTGGCAACGCAAAAGCACCAAGCGTTTTTACTATCTTTGTTTCATCCGCGACAACAAGCATCGTACGAGATGCAGTCGCTACAATTTTTTCACGCAACAACGCTCCACCACCCCCTTTAATAAGAGTCATCTCTGGGCCAATTTCATCGGCCCCATCAATATCAAGATCAAGTTCAGGCATTTGTTCTAAAGTAGTGGTAGGCACCCCAAATTCACGACAGAGCTGCTCAGAATATCGTGAAGTAGCAACACCCGTCACACGCAGACCTTCCGCAACGCGCTCGCCAAGAAGGCGAATAAATTCATTTGCTGTAGAACCTGTTCCTATACCAAGCCGCATATTATCTTGAACAAACTCAAGTGCTTTAGCAGCCGCCATTTTTTTTAATTGCTGAACATCCATGAATCACTTCACCTTTGTGCCAATCAGTGACATTTATTACAGATTGATAACAAAAAGTAGCCTATTGCCTCAACCTGCCATAAATTTATTCGCCACCTCTTGGTTAAAAAAGTGTTAATTGCTACAAAATACGTGATAATAATAGAATAGAATAATTAACAATTTTATCTCTTTCTAAAATTTATTAACATTTTCCATAGCCAATAAGCATTTTAGCTTACCACTATTGATAAGGTGTACTAAGCACTTCTGCAAACTTATAAATTATTCAGATACTAAAAAAGTTGTCTGCTTTTTTGAAAAACCACGAATTATCAGTTAGCTCTAGTGAAACTGACAATGCCATAACAAAAATAACAAAGCATGATCAAAAAATATACCTCTCATTTCCTATTCTGTTGTTATCCGGACTGAGGAAGGAAAATGGGTAGTTATACGCTTTTTCTGAATGCTGCCTGTGCATATTCCACGGTCTATGAAACCCCATTGAAGACCAAATGATGTCCCCATTTTTGGTCATCATAACGCTCCCTCGTGATAACAATTGTTGAGAAGTAAATATTATTTTCGCTTTTTTGTTGCATGCCTTATTATCCATTGCGAATGCCGTAATCATAATGTCTGCCTCTACGCATCGATCTGTTTCTCCACGTAACACAATCACTCTTAATCCATTTTCTAATAAGGACGCACATACATGATTATCACAAACGAACTGTCCCTTAAATGGGGGACCATATTTTGTTGGCTTGATCGTCTCATTCACACGAAATGATTTTTTCCATATGGATGTCATAAGCTGAGAGATATGATAACGATCAATATATAATTTCTTTTTATTGATAACACCCACAAGCCTCATATTATCTGCTATAATGAGTTGTACAGGTGAATGCATCAGGCAAACATAAATACCAGCTAAAATTAAAAGACTAAAAAAGAACCTGATGGGTGTTTTACAAAAAATAAGTCCAACCAAACCTATATTCAATAAAATCAACGCAGATAACGGCATAAATCCAGGATTTAAATCAGGAGAAATATCCTTTATAAGGTAAGCAATTTTTATCACAAGACCAACACCAAAACCCATAATTTGAAGCGGTAACCATTCAAGACCCCAAAACATTGCAAGGACTGCTATTAGTCCAAAAGGTATGATGAGGGTTGATACTATCGGCAAGGCTAAAGCATTACTGACAATACTAAGAAATGCAATATTGGAAAAGTGATAAGCAGCGTAAATTCCACTGGCAGTTCCCGCTACAAACGAAGATGCACATATTGAAAGTATCGATAAGAATGCAAAATGAGTCACTCTACCTCCAACATAAACAGGTGTTGTTTTGTTTTTACGAAAAAACGACCTCCCACTCCACCAATCAAAAAACGCAATCAAAGCTGCTGTTGCAGAAAAAGACATTTGAAAGCTTGGTCCTAATATTTCATGCGGCTTAACAGCCAAAGTTATCAAACCCGCAATAGCAAAATTACGCATTGTTATAGCTGAACGATTACATAATACAGCAACCAACATAACAGCAATCATCACAAAACTTCTTTGTGCTGATACAGCCATACCAGACAGTAATAAATAAAAAGCTGTCATCATCAATGCAACAATAGCTGCAAATTTTTTAGCAGAATAATAGGATGAAAAAACTGGGAAAAGTGCTAAAAAACTACGGATGCTTACAAGAACTATACCACTCAACAAAGCCATATGCAAACCTGATATTGATAAAATATGCGCTAATCCAGCCGCACGCAATGCTTCATTTGTGTCATTTGAAATACCACCCCGCTGTCCCGTTATAAGAGCAGCCGCAACACTGCCCTTTTCTCGGTCAATTGCCACACGGATTCTTTGTGTCATGTTTGTCCGTAAATTTTCAATTTTTTGTAAGAGTATACCTAATATTCTATTGGGCTGTGAAACTGATATTTTAATTGGCTTTCCCAAATAAATTCCCTGAGCACCAATTCTTTTAAAATAATTATGAAAACTAAAATCGTAACCTCCTGGCCGTACAGGCCCAGATAATGCACGAATCTTTACCATCCCACGTAGCCCATCGCCAATTACTAATCCATATGGCAAATGCCTTGCCGATAAACGGACACGATTAGGCCCATGACGTAATGCTGGCTTTTCTGTCCTCAAAACATCCAGAACTAAACGAAATCCCCCTCTTTGCATTGCCTCAATAGAAACAATTCTTCCCGTTAATGTTGTAACAACATCACCACTTAGCATTGGTGTAGATATACGCTGCGTTTCTATTTTTGCAGCCAAAGCGCCCAATACAATACAAAACAGAAATCCCGCGGTAATCCATATTCTCGGATAAAAACGCAAAATGTAGAGCATTCCAAGAAAGATACTCATTAACACACCAAATTGCCCCCAACTTGGCTCTTGCTCTAAACTAAAATAAAAAATGATACCTGTAGAAAAAAATACTAAAATCAACGAAAAAAGAATTCCAAAAGAGATTTCTTCGTCTATATAATCTACAAACCACTTCCAGAAAAAAATTATTGCTTCTTTTAAAGGTGTAAATAAAAAAATCTTTTGTTTATTACGGCTGTCGTTATTTGCATTATAAAGAGTAAAAAAAGCATCTTTCCATGGAAAAATTAATTTTTTTCTTTTTGACACACCGATTCTGGATAAAGTACTCTTGGCTTTGTTTTGATTAAACATCTGCAAACCTCCCACTTTAACCTGCAATGCTGCTATTGCACACCCTGTCACTTATGCTAACATAATCTTTCCATAAAATTCTACGAATAACATCTTAATTTTAAAGGAAGATATCCGTGTCCGTTATTACCCGCTTTGCTCCCTCACCAACAGGATTCCTTCATATCGGAGGTGCTCGTACTGCTCTCTTTAATTGGCTTTATGCAAAACATACTGGTGGGAAAATGCTTCTAAGAATTGAAGATACAGATCGGGAACGCTCAACAGAAGCAGCTGTAAAAGCTATTATAGATGGCTTACACTGGATGGGTCTTAGCTATGAAGGTGAGCCTATTTCTCAATTCGAACGCGCAGAACGTCATCGCCAAGTTGCTGAACAATTGGTAAAAAACGGCAAAGCTTACTATTGCTATGCCTCACCTGAAGAATTGGCTGAAATGCGCGAAAATGCCCGTGCAGAAGGTCGTCCACCACGTTATGATGGACGTTGGCGCAACCGTGATATTTCTGAAGCTCCTAAAGGTATTACGCCTGTTATTCGTATAAAAGCTCCACAAGATGGAGAAACAATTGTGCATGATCGAGTCCAAGGTGATGTTCGCTTCCCTAATAAAGATTTGGATGATTTTATTATTTTGCGTTCTGACGGCTCGCCCACCTACATGCATGCTGTTGTCGTTGATGATCATGATATGGGTGTGACACATATCATACGCGGTGATGATCATCTCACAAATGCAGCACGTCAAACAATTATCTTTAATGCAATGGAGTGGGATATCCCTGTTATGGCGCATATTCCACTTATTCACGGTGAAAACGGTGCAAAACTCTCAAAACGTCATGGCGCATTAGGTGTTGATGCCTATCGAACAATGGGATACCTTCCTGCTGCTTTGCGCAATTACCTAGTCCGTCTGGGTTGGAGTCATGGTGATGACGAATTGATTTCAATCGAAGATATGATTTCTTGGTTTGATATTGATGATATTAATAAAGGTGCGGCTCGTTTTGATCTCAAAAAGCTAGATGCCATCAATGGACACTATATACGTACAAGCAATGACCAAGATCTTTTTGTTGCTGCACTTCATATTCTACCAGAGATTGAAGGCGGATTAAAAATAATAGAAAGACTTGATGAACAACGCCGTGATCAATTTTTTAAAGCTATACCAAATTTGAAAGAACGTTCAAAAACACTGTGCGAACTCATTGACAATGCCTCCTTCATTTTTACACAACGACCGTTACTTCTTGATGAAAAAGCACAAACACTCTTAGACAAAAATGGCCTAGCGATCTTAGAAAATATCTATCACGCTCTGAAAGCGTGCCCCTCTTGGGATACAGAAACGTTGAGTGAAACTCTTCGATCTTATGCACAAACACAGGATATCAAATTAGGAGCTGTTGCCCAACCACTTCGAGCAGCTCTCACAGGACGCGCAACATCACCAGGGATTTTTGATGTTCTGATTTTATTGGGACGAGACGAAGCTCTCAACCGCATCAATGACCAACTGCTCATGACCGCGTAGGCTAATTACATGTACCTATGTTTGCTTAGCCAAATGAGCATTTAAGTACAAATGTCTCAACGTGAACTGAAGGCTGTCCTCTATCTTAATTAGTCGCAATACATATTTTATAAAATTACAAATAAAAAATATTTTTAGATTGCATGAGTTAACTTTTAGAGTAAATCTACCTTCAGTGTAGGTAGGAAAATCTTCCGTTGTATACCTCCCTATTTAAATCTAGATTTTATGGCGAAGGATCTGAAAGGAACATCTAATGTCTAAGAATAAAGCGCACCTTACAGTAAATGATAAAAAAATAGAACTTCCCATGCGTAAAAGCACAAGCGGACCTGATGTCATTGAGATTGCTTCTCTCTACAAAAAAACAGATACTTTTACTTACGATCCTGGCTTTACCTCAACTGCTTCTTGTGAATCAAAAATCACTTATATTGATGGTAATAAAGGAATATTGCTTTATCGCGGTTATCCTATCGACCAACTGGCTGAAAAAGGAGACTTTCTCGAAAGCTGCTACCTTTTACTTTATGGTGAACTCCCAACAAAGCAAGAGAAAAATGATTTTGACCATTGTATTATGCAGCACACGATGGTACACGAGCAGTTTGCACGGTTTTTTCACGGATTTCGTCGCGACTCACATCCTATGGCCGTCATGGTTGCATGCCTTGGAGCTATGTCTGCATTTTATCACGACTCTATTGATATTACAGACCCTCAACAGAGAATGATTGCTTCTGTTCGCCTCATCTCAAAGGTTCCAACTCTCGCTGCTATGGCCTATAAATACAGTATCGGACAAACTTTCGTTTATCCGCGGAATGATCTTAGCTATGCTGAAAACTTCCTTCGTATGTGCTTTGCCGTTCCTTGTGAAGAATACAAAATCAACCCTGTACTCGCTCGAGCTATGGATCGAATCTTTATCCTTCATGCAGATCATGAACAAAATGCTTCTACATCCACTGTACGTCTTGCAGGATCATCAGGCGCCAATCCATTTGCATGTATCGCAGCAGGTGTTGCATGCCTTTGGGGACCAGCGCATGGTGGAGCCAATGAAGCATGCTTAAAAATGCTACAAGAAATAGGTTCCGTTAAGAGAATTCCTGAATTCATTGAACGTGCAAAAGATAAAAATGATCCTTTCCGCCTGATGGGATTTGGTCATAGAGTCTATAAAAATTATGACCCACGTGCAAAAATCATGCAAAAAACCTGTCATGATGTTTTAAGAGAACTAAATATTCAAGATGATCCGCTTCTTGATATCGCTATAGAACTTGAGAAAATCGCCTTAAATGATGAATATTTTGTTGAGAAAAAGCTTTATCCGAATGTTGATTTTTATTCTGGCATTACATTAAAAGCTCTAGGCTTTCCAACCGAAATGTTTACTGTTCTTTTTGCATTAGCGCGTAGTGTCGGTTGGGTTGCACAATGGAAAGAAATGATTGAGGATCCTGCACAAAAAATTGGTCGTCCTCGTCAACTCTATACAGGTTATGCCATGCGTGAATATGTCCCTATAGATAAACGTATGAATTAAACAAAATAACTAAATCAATAAAGCTTCAATTTACTGGATCTCTATTATAGATAATCAGATGCTATAATCTGAAAGTACCTTTACAAACCTTTATTTTGAAATTCTTTTTGCAGATATAGTACCATCATAGGGATTGTACAGAAAATTTTCTGATAGCTTCCCTTTAATAAATCAATAAAATTCACAATGCTTTTTTTAGATTGAAAAAATATTGATAAAAAAGAGATAAAAAATTTCAACTTATGCTTCTCGTTCCGCTCAATGAGGCGTATTCTCCATCATTCTATGTAAAAATTCTGCCTCTAAAAACAGTACTGCAAAAAAATTACAAAAATACTCTTTATAATTATACGCCAAACATTGCCTACTGCTCTTCAGAAGATTGGAAAAAATGATATACGCTCTTACAACCCTCATACGCAAAATGATATTTTACCAAAGAAGTGCCACAAGAAGCACCATTGTGTAACTAGCATCCCCTCAAGAATTCCTCTTAAAATTATCTGTTAATAACACGCTTTTTTACAAGAAAAACATTCACTCTTCTCAGAAAATAAATTCCCATGTATCTCTCGAAGTATTTAAACATTTTATAATACCAGTGATGACAATCACATTTTACTTTTTTCCTAATGTCTAAAATTTCTTTATGCTTAAATTGAATAATTTTTCTTTAAAGCTAAATTCCGCATTTTTAAAATAAATAAATTTTTTTGATAATAATACCCATTATGATGATAGCAAAATGGAACACTCATAAATTTTTGAATTGCTCCACAAGAGTTTACAGATTATAAAAAACTACGACGATCTTATATTTTTCCGCTTATCCAATAGGAGACAGAATGAAATTATTTAAAATGGTTCTTATAATAAGCGCAACACTGTTCATCCAATCTGCCAATGCTCAAACGCTGAAAATTGCGAGTGATGCCTCCTACCCCCCATTTAGTTACATTGATTCAAATAATGAATTGCAAGGTTTTGATATTGATATATCTTATGCACTTTGTGAAAAAATGAACGTTGAGTGTACTATCATTACCCAAGACTTCGAGGGAATGATTCCTGGTCTTCTTGCAAAAAAATACGACGCTATCGTTTCTTCCCTTGCTCCTACACAAGAGCGCTTACAAAAGATCGACTTTACGGATCCTTACTATAATACAGCACTTGCTGTCATTGTTACAAAAGATTCAGAAATTAAAGAGATCTCAACTAAAGCCTTTAAAGGTAAAAATCTTGGTACGCAATCAAATACAACACAAGCCGCATATGCTGAAGATCATTATGCCCCTGAAGGAGCAAATATTAAACTCTATCCTACAATAATAGAAGTGAATCGTGATCTTTTAAGCCATCGGCTTGATGTGATAATCAGTGACAAAGTACACGCCTTAAATTGGCTCCAAAATGAAGGAAAAGATTGCTGTCAACTTCTAGGAATTCTTGAAGAAACAAAATTGCCCATTGCAATTGCAATCCGTCAGAATAATAATGATCTTAAAAATAAATTCAATCAAGCAATAAAAGAAATCCGTTTGGATGGAACCTATGATAAAATTATGAAAAAATATTTTACATCCGATATTTACTAAAATAAGTGTGAGCTAAAATTGGACAAACCATCTATTTTTGAAAATAGCATTCGTAGTTATTAAAAGGTCAATACTTCTTGGTACCTAAATGTTTTACAATGCTAATGACGACAGCAATATGTTATTTTTGTCTTCCTAAGATTTAAGCTTGTACGTAGATTGAATTGACTTTTCTAAAACAAAATTTTGTATTTTTTTGAAGAAAATGATAAAAATCGTCTTATAAGATGTAATCATGCAATATAATCAATGAGATATTTATTTTTTTGTATCTATCATAATGAGGGCAAAATGAACACCAATAAATTTTTGCATTGCTCCCTCAAAAACTTACAGATTATAAGATACATGACAATCTCATTTTTCCCGCTTATTCAACAGGAGAACATAATGAAATTATTAGCAATAGCTCTTATAATAAGCGCAACACTGCTCACCCAATTTGCCAATTCTCAACCGCTAAAAATTGCAAGTGAAGGCTCATACCCTCCATTTAGTTATATCGACTCAAATAACGAACTCAAAGGATTTGATATTGATATATCTTATGCACTTTGTGAAAAAATGAATGTCGAGTGTACTATCAACACTCAAGACTTTGAGGGAATGATTCTTGGTCTTCTTTCTCAAAAATACGATGCCATCATTGCTTCTCTCGCTCTCACACAAGAGCGTTTACAAAAAATTGACTTTACAGACCCTTACTATAACACAGCACTCGCTGTAATTGTTACCAAAGATTCAAAAATTAAAGAGATCTCAGCAGAAGCCTTTAAAGGTAAAAATCTTGGTGTGCAATCAAATACAACACAAGCTGCGTACGCAGAAGACCATTATGCTTCTGAAGGAGTAAATATAAAACTCTATCCTACAACAATAGAAGTGAATCGCGATCTTTTAAGCCATCGCATTGATGCCGTTATCGTTGATAAACTACACGCATTAAACTGGCTCAAAAATGAAGGAAAAGATTGCTGCCAACTTCTAGGAACTCTGGAAGAAACAAATTTTCCTATTGCAATTGCAATCCGTCAAAATAATAATGATCTTAAAAATAAATTCAATCAAGCAATAAAAGAAATCCGTTTGGATGGAACCTATGATAAAATTATGAAAAAATATTTTACATCCGATATTTATTAAATATCACTCTGAACTAAAATTAAACAAACTATCTATCACTAAAAACATTATCTAACTCTTTATGAGGAACACAAGAATGATTGAAGATTTAGCATTGCTATCATTTAGCAATGGTCGGTGGGGTATGGTTATACTTTCTAGTGCGGGAATGACGCTATCATTGGCTTTGTGCTGTGGGCTCTTAGGGCTTCCTTTAGGTCTTCTAGCTGCTGTGATGATTCGATCCAATATTAAAGTAGCTAAAGCTATAGCGTCTCTCTTTTCATCAGTCTTCCGTGGATTACCGGAGCTTTTAACATTATTTTTAGTTTACTATGGTCTACAGAATATTATTCAAATTGTTTTTGATTATTTCAATATTGAGATAATGTTCAGTATCAATGCTTTTGTTGCCGGTGTTCTTGCACTCAGTATGGTTCTTGCTGCCTTTTCTTGTGAAGTTTGGCTTGGAGCATTCAACATTTTTGATAAAGGACAATATGAAGCGGCTAAAGCTCTAGGGCTTTCACGCTCGACTACATTTTTTCGTATTGTTTTTCCTCAGCTCATTCAAAATGCTTTGCCAGGGCTTTCTAATAATTGGCTTACCTTACTTAAAGATACATCCCTCGTATCAACTATTTCGCTTGTTGACCTTATGCGACAAACGAACTTAGCAGTCGCAGCCACCGATAAACCTATGCTTTTTTATCTTGTGGCATGCTTACTCTATTTGTTATTTTCAGCATTCTTTTCTGCAATCTTACGCACTCTGGAAATATATACTCAAGCAGGATATCGGAAGGTATTGTGTTCATGATTCCTGAGTGGCTTTATTTTCTTTTTAATCCTGCTCTTTTAAACCGCTATGGGCCTAAATTTATTGAAGGCTTTATTGTTACTGTTGAGCTTGTTTCTATTGCTTGCTCTATTGGATTTTTTCTTGGTATGCTTATCGCATTTGCACGTTTGTCAAATAATAAATTTGTACGATATTCTGCAGAAATTTATGTCTATTTTTTTCGTGGCTCTCCTTTATTAGCCCAACTTTTTCTTTTTTATTACGGTCTTGGTTCAATGAATGACTTCTGGCAACAGGTTGGTTTGTGGTGGTTCTTTCAAAATGCATGGTATTGTTGTCTTTTCATTTTTACACTCAATTCTGCTGCCTATCAATCCGAAATCTTTAAAGGAAGTTTTTTATCTGTAACAACTGGACAACGTGAAGCATCAAAAGCTTTAGGATTGAGCAGTTCTGTAACATTTTTTAGAGTTATTCTTCCGCAAGCCATGATTGTAGCATTACGCCCTTTGGGAAATGAAGTTATTTTAATGATTAAATCCAGCGCCATTGCCTCACTCATTACTATTTATGATTTAATGGGAATTACCAAGCTAACTTATTCGCGTACGTTCGATTTCCAAGTGTATATTTGGGCTGCTCTTATCTATCTTCTTATCGTTGAATCTATTCACCATTTTATCGTTTTTATCGAACATCGTCTAACCCGATATTTACGATAAATAAAGAGCACAATAACTTCTACCAAATAAAAATGTTAAATTAACCAATTTATTTATCAATGAAAGAATACAACAAGATGAGTTTGGAAAATAATAAATCTGCCGATACCTCCAAAAATTCCGTGATTTCTATTCGGAATTTAAATAAATGGTATAGAGATTTTCAAGTACTCTATGATATTAGCTTCGAAGTTAAAGCTGGAGAACGAATTGTTATTTGTGGCCCTTCCGGTTCAGGTAAATCGACTTTGATTCGTTGTATTAATCAATTAGAAAAAGCACAAAAAGGTTCAATCCACATTCACAATGTTGATATTCATACTGCTCCTCTATACCAGCAGAAAAACGTTCTTCGTAAAATAGGAATGGTTTTTCAGAACTTTAATTTATTTCCTCATATGACTGTTATGCAAAATTGCATTTTAGCACCTATAACAGTCCAAGGACTTTCCAAAAAACAAGCAAAAGAACGGGCAATTCGTTATCTTACTGATGTTGGAATTGAACAACACTGTAATAAATACCCTTTACAACTCTCTGGAGGGCAACAACAGCGTGTTGCAATCGCCCGTGCACTTTGTATGAAGCCAGAAGTGATGCTGTTTGATGAACCTACGTCAGCTCTTGATCCAGAAAGTGTTGGAGAGGTTTTAGAAGTTATGGTTCAATTAGCGGATACAGGTATAACGATGCTCTGTGTTACCCATGAAATGGGTTTTGCACGTGAAGTCTCAGAAAGAATACTCTTTCTAGAAAACGGAAAGATTATTGAAGATACAGCATCTGATGAATTTTTTACCAATCCTAAAAACCAACGTGTTTATGATTTTCTTTCTAAAATCAAACATTAATCATAAAGGTTGTTTTGTGGATACAATTTTAGCACTGCTCTTCAGAAAAGTCATAATTGTTTGCGCACCCAAAACTCCCGATGGTATTTCAATTTTCATTCTCTGTTCCATCATCTCAAAAGCGTCGAGCTGTGCCTGTCGTATTAAAGGATTATACAAAAGTTGTTCTATCTGCCTTGCTAACATGCCTGGGCGTAGAAATTCATCAAAATATTCCGGGACAATAGGCTTATCAGAAATAATATTGGGAAGCGCTGCACTCCATAACATTATTTTAGGAAAAATAAAGAATTTAGAAAAACGATCAAGTTTATAGCAAAGAACCATTGGAATTTTAGCTAATGCTAATTCAAGTGATACCGTTCCAGATGCTGCAAGTGCCACATCTGCATTAGTGAAAGCATGCCATTTTGCATCCTCACCAACGACAATCTCTACTTTGCTGTTCCAGCCCTGAACAAAATCACGAATTTCATCTACTAAATGTGGCAAGGTTGGTAAAATAATACGTAAATAAGAAATACGTTGTGCAAGAATTTCTACTGCTTCTCTAAAAATAGGCATTAAAGAACGAATTTCTAACTTGCGTGATCCTGGTAAAATAACCAACGTGGGGCATAATGCTTGTTTAATACACGGCTGTTCTTTTTTTGATTGAACAGCCAAAAGCGGAGGATAAGTTAAAAGACGATGTCCGACATAAGTAGTGGGAGGACCACCCAAATCTTGCATAATTTTTTCTTCAAAAGGAAAAACTGCTAAAACATGGTCAATAAATTTGCGCATAGCTTTAGCGCGCTCTGAACGCCATGCCCAAACAGTTGGTGCAGCATATTTAATGATAGGAATAGAAGGCGCTAAAACACGTACCTTTTTTGCAACACGATGGGTAAAATCAGGGCTATCAATAATGATGAGACAATCGGGTTGTTCTTGTGCGATGAATTTAGACAAATTACGAATATGCATCAGCAATGAAGGCAGTTTTTTTAACACTGCACCTAAACCTATTAAAGCGATATCATTAATATCAAAAATGCTTTTTAAACCTAACGCCTTTAAATGGCTTCCACCAACACCAATCAAATGAATATTGCACCCTGTTTGTTGTGATAAACAAGAAATCAAATCTGCTCCAAGCAAATCACCAGATTCCTCCCCTGCGACAATAGCAATTTTAAAGGAATAATCATTCATGATTAAACTCTTCAAATGTTTCTATAAAAAGTGAATGTTCATTAGCTTCTTTTACTGTTTCTTTTACAGACAAGATCAAACTTCTATTCGCTTCTAAAGCAACACCAGATAGTCCACTCTTTGCAGAATTCATCATCGTCGTAGGTCCAATTGATGGCAAATCAACACGATGGTCTTGTTGTGGTTTTGCACATTTAACAAGAACACCACCTTTAGGTGGAACCTGCCCTCTTTCTCTCATTTCACAAACCCGCCACAGCATATTATCAGTTCCCTCTGCTCCTTCAACCGCAACAACTCTCCCATTGATAGCCACAACTGCTTGCCCAATATCTAATTGACCTAAAAGCTTTGCTACTTCTGCTGCTAAGAAAATATTTTTTTTCTCTTTTCGCGTAGCACGCCGCACTGTTAAATCAAATTTCATTGGAGCTAAAAGATCTGCTACTATCTCGTGAGCACCAACAACACGAAAACCATACGCTTCAATAATCCGTATAAAAACTTTCAATAACGCATCATCCCCCTTTTTTAAAGCCCACAGTAATTTAGGTAAAGCTAAAAAGGTTGTTAAATCAGGACGCAATTGCGTAAAAAGCGGTCGCTTTTTTACACCACCCGCTAAAACGATATTACAAACAGAAGCTGCTTTTAAGATTTTAATAAGGCGTGCTAATTCTACAATTGATAACTCACAATGCTCATAACGATAAAGTACAGCGTCTGCCTCATCACGCAACAGTACGAGAAAAGGGTTCTGTCCATCTTTCTCAAGAGCCTGAGCAACGCTAATCGGTAGAACACCATTGCCTGCTATAATAGCAGTACGACCGGAAAGAAAACTTCTGGCACCAGAGACAGACATTTTTAATCCTTATTTTCTTTTAGTCTATCACCTTCAAATTTTGGCGTACAATAAAAACGTTTTCCTTCTTCCTTAATAAAATTAACTATGTCCAGAACAGGCTGCGAAGTGGAATAGAAAGAAGAAACATCACTTACACGCTCTTTAAATGGCTTACTGTGATCAAAAAGCATGGCAACCGCATGGCGTAATGCATGAATATCTTTACGCTCAAGTCCCGCTCGCTTCATACCAATAATATTTAATCCAGCAAGTTTTGCCTGTACCCCAACAGCTGTTCCATAGGGAATGAGATCACCAACCAATGCCGATACACCGCCAATAAATGCATGATGCCCAACTCGAACAAATTGATGCACAGCAGCACCACCGCCAATAATAACATAATCATCAACGATAACATGACCAGCAATCATCGCATTATTTGCAAATGTTACATGATTGCCTACATGGCAATCGTGGGCGATATGAGCATAACAAAAAAATTGGCAATTATCACCAACAACCGTCATTCCCACACTCGAATCGGAGCCTCTATGCATTGTTACGCCTTCACGAATCGTACAGTTTTTACCAATAGAAAGAGTTGTATGCCCCCCCTTATGTTTATTATTTTGTGGATCTCCCCCCAAAATTGCATGTGAAAATACTTTACTATTGGCTCCTAACGTTGTTTTCCCCATTATCACAACATGACTCATCAAACTGCATCCATCATCAATAACAGCCTCTGAACTAATATGACAAAATGGTCCAACTTGTACATTCTCACCAAGCTGCGCTCCCCTCTCCACAAGAGCAGTTGGGTGGATTTTCGTACCGGACATTTTTAAATTCCCATCAATATCGTTTACTCTTCTTCGATAATCATCGCAGCAATTTCCGCTTCAGCGACGCGGACATTCTCTACTTTTGCAACACACGAAAAACGCCGCATACCAGACCTCTTTTTTAAAAGCTGAACATGAATTTTTAACTGATCACCAGGTACAACCGGTTTGCGAAATTTCGCATGATCAACAGTCATAAGATAAACTAAATTGGTTTGCTTATTCCCTAATCTTAAAAGTGAAATTGCCCCTGCTGTTTGTGCCATAGCCTCTAAAATCAATACCCCAGGCATAACGGGTTTTGCGGGAAAATGTCCCGTAAAATGTGGCTCATTAATCGTTATATTTTTAATACCAATAGCTTCTTGCTCACCATCAATTTCAATTATGCGATCAATTAATAAAAACGGATAACGATGTGGTAATATTGACAGCAATTTTTCAATATCTACAGCCTCTAAGCTTTTAATTTCCTCAGTGTTGATCATATTAGCGTTTCTCCTTTTTAATTTTGCCAATACTGCGCAACGCCGCCACTTCACGGAACCACTGCTTAAATGGTCGTGCTGGACTCCCACCCCATTTTTCCCCATCCGGAATATCATTCATAACACCACTACCAGCAGCAATCTGAACACATTTACCTATTACGATATGATCTGCTACTCCGACGCTACCTCCAAGTTGAGACATATCACCTATTGATGTACTTCCAGCAACTCCGCATTGCGCAGCAATAAGGCAATTGCGACCAATCTTTACATTGTGCGCAATCTGGACGAGATTATCGATCTTGCTTCCTTCACCAATAACGGTGTCTTCAAATGTTCCGCGATCAATCGTTGTGTTCGCACCAATTTCTACACCATCTTCGATAATAACACGACCAAGTTGCGGGATTTTTTCAATCCCGGAAACACTACAAACATAACCAAAACCATCTTGCCCAATGCAAACGCCAGGGTAAATTTGAACTCTATCACCTATTAAAGAATACTGAACTGTTACCTTGGGAGCAATATAACAGTTACGCCCAATACGACAATTTTCGCCAATTACAGCAGTGGAGGAAATAAGAGTTCCTGCACCAATCTCAACATTTCGACCAATAACAGCTCCTGCTTCGATACATACATCGTGCGCAAATTTAGCGGTTGGATGAATATGCGCATGCGGTGAGATTTCTCTCTTTCCAAACCAAGGCATTGGCTCGACAGAATCAGGAAATAAGATGCGACCAATCCGAGCAAAATCACGCTGTGGTGTGGATGTTACCAAAATCGCCATGGACTCAGGAACTTTGAAGACAATTTCATTCGTGCAAAAAACAGCAACAGCAGAGCTCCCTAAAAGCGCATCGGAAAATTTTCTATGCTCCACAAACACAAGAGAACCTTCCACAGCACTCTCAAGTGAAGAAAGAGTGTTTATAACCGCATCAGAAAACTCTGGATTAAGAAGTTTAGCACCTGTCAACTCTGCAACATTAGCAACCGTCAATCGCCGGGACGGCGTAAAAAAAAATATATCCGCCATCAAAATAATTTCTCTCCCAGCCTAATCCATTCTCTTCAATTTTTTTCTTCTAAAGAAAATTCAAATCAGAACTTCGTAGAAATACCAAAATTTAATTTCTGCAATCGGTCACCTTCCTGTTTTTTTATTGGCCAAGCATAATCAAAACGCAGCGGACCAAATGGTGAATCCCATATCAAACTTAAGCCAGCAGACGAACGCCAATCACTTTTAGTATGTGTAACAGGCGTTTCACCCTGAAAAACAGGCTGATAATTATTCCCATAAAGTGTTGCAACATCCGCAAATAAAGCGCCACGCAATCCTAACCCTTCAGGTACAACAGGTATAGGAAATTGCACTTCAGCAGTCGCATTCATATATGTCGTTCCACCCAAGAAATAAACTTCACCTTTATTAGAAATCTGACGAGGACCTATTCCATTGTATTTGAACCCTCGGATCATATCAGTATTTACTTTAAACATATCGAAGATACGAACACCATCTTGGCCCATTCCATGGATATATCCCCCCCCAAAGGAAAGCAAACCAACAATATCCATTTGTTCAGAAATCGTCTTATACATCATCGCTTTACCAGTTGTCTTCAAGAACTTTGCACTTCCGCCAAGCCCCGCATATTCCTGAAGAAGACGTACATACCACCCATCATGTGGGTTTTTCATATCGTCAATCGTATTATAAGTCAAACCATAGCTAATTGATGAACGCTTCCAAGGGCTGTGCTTTGCCGCTTGAACAATTGCACCAGAATATTTCCCATATAACTCTTTTATGTTAGTCTCTGTGCTTAAATCATACTCTTTACCAAAATCATATTCTTCTTGCACATAAGAATAAGCTAAATTAGCCGATAATCGATCATTAATAGGCAACGCGAACCGAAGCGACCCACCTGTCTGCCGTACATCATATGCTTTATCAGCACGATACACACTGCGAAAAATATCAACACCAGCAGACAAACGATAACCTAAAAAATAAGGATCAACAAATGACAGATTGTAATTACGAGATTTTTCTTGCCCAGCACCTAATCCTAAACGAACATATTGACCACGTCCTCCAAGATTACGTTCGGTAACAGACACCTCGAGTGACATACCAGGGCTTGTACCACCCGTTGTATATCCTCCAGACAAAGAAAGATCCCCTGTGGGAGCTTCAACAACATCTATAACTAAGGTAACCTGATCAGACTGATCCGTTGGGACCATTGAAATGTTAACAGCTTTGAAAAAGCCTAGACTTTCTAGGCGACGTTTTGCTCGTTGCACTAAAGTCTGATTGTAAGCATCCCCTTCATTTAAATCAATCTCACGGCGAATAACATAATCACGTGTCTTCTCATTGCCGCGTACCTCGATACGCTGAATATAAGCCCGTGGCCCTTGTTCAATGTTATATAAAATTGAAATTGTATGATTTGCCAAATCACGATTTCCCCGTGGCTCAACTTTAGCAAAAGCATATCCCGAATCAGCAACCTTATTATTAATAATTGCAACAGACTGTTCAATGCTCTCTGCACTGTAAACGTCACCTGGTCGAGTTTTAAGAACCCCTTTTACAGATTGAACGTCAATCCCATCAACATCACTTTCGACCTGAATGTCACCAATTCTATAGCGTACCCCCTCATCAAGAACAAAATAAATTTTGTACGTATTACTTGCTTCATCAAAAGTTGCTTTAGAGGAAACAACACGAAAATCTGCATAACCGCGATTATAATAAAAGCGGCGTAAAACTTCTTCATCAGCAGCTAAACGCTCCTCACTATAAACATCACCCCCCAATAACATCGAGAATATTCCCGAAGACTTTGTTGAAATCACATCACGCAACCGGCGGCTTGCAAAAGCATGATTCCCCTTAAAGATGATATCACCAATTTTTGTTTTTCGGCCTTCAACAACATTAAACACCACATTTACACGCCCTTTTCCTAGATTAATGGTCTGAACTGTAACAGCAACGTTATTACGACCAACAGTCTTATAAGCTTCACGAATCGTATTAACATCCGCCGAGAGCTTACCAGAGTTAAAAGGCTCATTCGGTTTTAAAGAAATAAATCGCTTAAGATCATGATCTTTAAGAGACTTATTTCCCTGAAACAACACCTGATTGACTACTTCATATTCCTTGACGAATACAACCAACCTATCGTTAACTCGATTTATTTTCACATCATAAAACAAGCCCAATCCAAAAAGCTGCTTCACTGCAGCATCGACGTCACCACTGGAAAAATTCTGTCCAGCTTTAATACCCAGATTGTCTCGAACTGCTTGAGCGCTTACAAACTTATTCCCGCGAACATCAATAGAATGAACCACAGATGCTTGCACTTCTCCAATCATCGCAGTTGACATAAAGATTGCTGCTGGAGCAATCAACCCCATCCTCAACATCAACACAGATGCTGCATTTAAAAATTTTGAACTCATAGTCATTGGCTTTTTTTACCTTACTCTTACTTCCCTGGACATGATGCCTCAAAAAGCTAACCGCCATAATAACTCTTTTTTCACAGCGAAACTCTTCACCCCTTAATTACTTATTACAGTCCACGATGCCACAATATTTTGCGAACATGGTAAACGACCTTTAATTTACTTTCCCTATTATTACCCAATTTATAAAATGTTTTCCATCATTTATTAGCTAAACCAACAAAAATAATCATTAAAGAACGCAAAAATCATAAAGAAGAGAATAACCAAAAAACCTAAGCGAAAAAAAAACTTCCGAATTTTAGCAGATATTGACCTTCCAGTAAAAACTTCAATAACGTGAAATAACAAATGCCCACCATCAAGTGGCGGAAGTGGAAAAAGATTAATAAACCCAATACTTACAGAAAGAAAAGCTGCAAAATTCAATAAAGAGATAAAACCTGTTTCACTTACTTTCCAAGCAATCTTAACCGTCTTAGAGGGACCACTTAGCCGACAGCGATCTTCTTTTCCTCCTATTAAACGACTCACAAAAAAAATTGTTTGGGTAACAATAGATGCAGTACGTGCCGATGCTTCCTTCACTGCTCTTACAAAGCCGTAGTTAATATGTTTCACATAAGCTGGATCTAAACGCGCTGGATTATCTCGATCAATAGGAACTCCTACGCCTATCATGCCGCTTTGAATCCGATTACCAAATCCATCATCCCGTTCAATCACTTTTGGCGTGATCACCGTCGTAAATACCTGCCCCATGCGCTCTATTTTAAACTCTATAGGATCTTTACCATGTAAAGTCATATAATTCATCAGATCTTCAAAACTTTCAACCCGATGCCCAGCCATTTCAACAAAACGATCACCCAATTCTAAACCAGACTGAATAGCAGGGCTATCTTTTACCAAAGACCCAACAACAGGTTCAATGGCTACACGACCGTAAAAAAAGAAAAAAAATGTTAAAATAACAACAGTAAAAATCGCATTGAATAAGGGACCAGCAAAAACAGTTGCTGCTTTTTTCCAAGCATGCGCATTCGCAAATGAACTGTAAACTATCGGAAATGATTGAGATGATGGCAGACCCGTTTCCTCTTCATTCTCACTAAACTTTACATATCCTCCCAAAGGAATAAGCGCTAAACGCCACTGTGTGCCACGCTTATCTGTGTAACCAAATATTTGTGGTCCAAATCCAAGCGAAAAAACCGATGCCTTAATACCGCACCACTGCCCAACAAGATAATGCCCGGCTTCGTGCACAAAAATGATAATCATAATGACGAAAAGAACGCCAAAACTTCTCAAAAGCAAATTGCCTACGTCAATTATATGATTCAAAAAATCCAAGATATCTTCTCCCGATTAAACCATGCGAAAAAGATTAAAAGGTGTATCCATATCAGACATAAATGAACCAATTAAATAGAGGAGAAAAGCAGCCCCTACCAACCCATCCATACGATCCATAAATCCTCCATGCCCAGGCAATAAAGAACTAGAATCTTTAACAGAAAATTTCCTTTTTAGCCATGATTGCCCCAAATCACTCAATTGTGAAACAATCGATAAAATGAGGGAAAGTAATGGCACAAAAAAGCCTACTACACTGACGTCAAAAAATCGATAAGCAACCAATATACCGCCAGAAACTCCAACAAAGGTACCACCAATCGCCCCTGCCCATGTTTTATTAGGGGAAAATTGTGGCGCTAATTTAGGACCACCAAACGCACGTCCGCTGAAATATCCAGCAATATCTGTTCCCCACACTATCGTAAATAAGAAAATAACAACTTGGAATCCTAACATTTCATAGCCTCGTAAAAAGCATAAAGCCACAACCGGAAAAGAGGCATATAAAAAGCCTGAAAAAACCCAACTACCCTTTTTCACAGATCCAATAGCTAACATTGCTGCTAAAACTACCAAAACACAAAGAATCAAAGAAGCAGGTGCACCCGTTAGCAAAAAAGAACCAAAAACCAAATAAAAAATACTTGCCAATATTTTTTGTGAAACATGCCATTTCTCTTTAGTGATACGAATCCATTCATAAAGAATAAAACCACCAATGAGCCATGCAAACAAAAAAAAGATAGTTCCTCCAAGCCATGTCAAACTCAAAGCAATAATACCAAAAACAATGGCTGTCAGAGTACGAGAAATAAGATTAGACAAAACAACATCCAAACAGTAAAAATAGAAAATACAAACTCAAAAACTGACACAAGCAAAAAACTTTTCTACGTAGTCTTTATGCTCATACTTTTGCAAACTTTTCATACAATCCATTGTATATGATCTGATACACCAAGATGACGCTTATAAGACTAAAAATCCGTGTAAACAGCGTCAAAATTCTAAGTATTAAGATTAATCCTAAAATATATTTCCTAACACTCCATAGAGATTAAAAAATCAGAAAGCTGCTGTTTACTCCCTCCGTGAATTACGAAATCTCAATTTAATATCCCTTCTCATTATAAAAGCATTTTTTATCAAAATATAAATTATCTGAAAAAAATTACGCAAAATCGCAGCGGCTTGACCTATCCCACTGCATTTCTTATAATAGAAAGCAATGGTAAAGTTAAAGCGTTATTCTTTATGTAACATTTTTTCTCCAACATTTATCATGGCAGATTTAAACAACCTCCAACAACGAAAAAATTTTTATCATGTAATTTAACAAAAATATGTTAAACAAAGGTCTTTTATTGTCCTGTTAGGTAACTTTTTCCAGCAGATAGCCTCAATTCGACGCATAGATATAGATCTTTAAAAAACGCCTGTCTCTTCAAACCAGTCTTACTTTGTATTGTACAATCATAACGAAATATGTCTATTTCCATCTCATGGTCTTCTATCAACAGCACAGAGCGTTTCGCACTCTCATCCCTAAAAAGATGTTATAGGACACAGATATTAACATTTTTTCTAGCGACAAAATCGCCTTAAACATGCATAATTTCAGATTCTTTCACAGCTAAAATTTTATCAATATCAGCAATGGTTGCATCCGTAAGTTTTTGAACTTTATCTGACAAACCATGAGCTTCATCTTGACCAATTTCACCTTCTTTCTCTAATTTTTTTAAATTATCCATGCCATCCCGACGGACATGGCGAGCAGCGACACGAGCTAACTCTGCATAATGATGTGCAATTTTTACGAGTTCTTTACGGCGCTCTTCATTTAATTCAGGCAAAGGAATACGCAAATTCATACCGTCCGTGATGGGATTTAAACCAAGACCAGAATCGCGAATAGCACGCTCCACAGCTCCGACCATCGTTTTATCCCACACAGAGACTGAAAGCATCCGCGGTTCTGGAACAGAAATATTTGCAACCTGATTTATATGGACAACAGAACCATAAGCCTCAACTGTCAACGGCTCCAATAAACTGGCTGATGCTCGCCCAGTCCGCAAACCACCTAATTCATGTTTAAAAGCCGAAATAGCTCCATCCATGCGACGTTTCAGATCATCCATAATCGATGTAATACTCATATTTCTGTCTCCTTTAATTACGCCTTGAAGATTATCTTCATTCCGACACTATTGTAAACCGTCCAGTTCCATTCAATACCTTCGCTAAACCACCTTTTTCATGAATAGAATATACAATGATCGGCACATTGTTCTCGCGTGCTAAAGTGACGGCAGTTGTATCCATAACAGAAAGCCCCAATTGTAAAATATCCACGTGTGTTAATCGATCAAAACGCTTAGCCGTAGGGTCTATTTTAGGATCTGCAGAATAAATACCATCTACTTGTGTTCCCTTCAGGAGAACATCCGCACCAATTTCTGCCGCACGCAAAGTAGCAGCAGAATCAGTAGTGAAAAATGGATTACCAGTACCACCCGCAAAAATAACGACTTTTTCTTGATTCATATAATTTATAGCTTTACGCTGTGAAAAACTCTCACAAATTTGTGGCATAGCAATTGCAGATAATACAACTGTTTCAACCCCTAATTTTACCAATGATGTTCGCAACGCTAAAGAATTAATAGCAGTTGCAAGCATTCCCATATGATCACCTGTTACACGATCGCCACCATGTGAAGCAACAGCAACTCCGCGAAAAATATTGCCTCCACCTATAACAATAGCAACTTCTATACCCATCGCCCGCACTTCAGCAATATCAGCAGCGACACGGTCTGCAACGGAAACATCAATCCCAAAGCTCTGTTCCCCCATAAGGGCTTCACCAGAAACCTTTAAAAGGATACGTTTATACTGAAACGCTAATGCCATTGATAACCTCTCTCCAAAAGCACTTTTACTTTTTGCTTTTGACACTACTAAGGGCACCACTTTTCCACGTGACGCCCTCTCGATAATCATACTCTTTGCTCTTTAGTGATTTTATAATCAACGATACGATTTAAAATCTCTTAATCAACAGCTTACAAAGAGCTACCCTTTTGCAGCAGCCGCAACCTCTGCTGCAAAATCAGATTCTTCTTTTTCCACACCTTCACCCAATGCAAAACGAATAAAACCTGTAATTTTTGCCGGCGCCCCAATCGATTTTTCAGCATCCCTTAAAGCTGTCTCAACGGTAATATCAGGATTTATAACGAAAGCCTGAGATAGTAAAACAACTTCTTCATAAAACTTGCGCATGCGTCCCTCTACCATTTTTTCAATGATATTTTCAGGTTTTCCAGACTGACGTGCTTGATCTGAAAAAATCGCTTTTTCACGCTCAATAGCACCGGCATCAACATCTTCCGCTGTTAGCGCTAACGGATTTGTTGCAGCAATATGCATGGCAACCTGCCGACCAAAAGTAGCAGCCGCCTCCTTATTTCCTGCAGTTTCAACAGCAACCAAAACACCAAGTTTGCCAAGCCCCTCAGCCACACTATTGTGTATATAAGTAGCAACGACACCATTCTCAACAGAAAGTTTAGCGGAACGCCTAAATGTCATATTTTCGCCAATGGTACCAATCGCATCTTTAATTGTTACCTCAACTGTCTTCTCAGAACCAGGGTAAAGAGATGCCGAAACAGATTCAACCCCCCCTTGCGTACCCAAAGCAGCTGTTGCTACATTGCGTACAATGTCTTGGAATAGTTCGTTGCGCGCCACAAAATCTGTTTCAGAATTAATTTCAACTAAGACCGCGCTTGAACCATTTGATACAGTTCCGATTAATCCCTCAGCCGCCGTACGACCAGCCTTTTTATCTGCTTTGGCGATCCCTTTTTTACGAAGCCAATCAATAGCGGCTTCCATATCACCATTGGTATCCGCCAGTGCTGCTTTACAGTCCATCATACCAGCACCTGACAATTCTCGAAGTTCTTTTACTTGTGCAGCAGTAACGCTCATATTTGCCTCTTTATTCTGTAACGGTAAAAGCGTGCAAAAAAAATTCCTGTGCACGCCTATAACCTTTTCTTTAGAAAACAATTACCCTAACGGGCATTTTTAATATTACTCAGAAACTGGAATCGCATTTTCCAAAATAGGTTCTATAGGTGCATCAACTTGAGCTCCTAAATCGACACCCATTGCGCCTTGTTGGCGCGCAATACCATCAAGAGCTGCACGAGCAAAAAGATCACAATAAAGAGAAATTGCACGTGACGCATCATCATTACCTGGTATCGGATGAGTAACATTATCAGGATCACAGTTGGTATCAATAATAGCAATAACCGGAATACCTAAACGTTTTGCTTCTTGAATAGCAATATTTTCTTTATTTGTATCGATAATGAATATAAGATCTGGAACAGATCCCATATCCTTAATGCCACCAAGAGCGCGATTAAGCTTTTCACGATCACGTTCAAGATTTAAACGTTCCTTTTTGGTAAAACCTTGTGCTTCAGCAACAAGAATTTTGTCTAGCTTACGCAAACGGTGTATCGAATGGGAAATTGTTTTCCAGTTCGTGAGCATGCCGCCAAGCCAGCGCGCATTGACATAATATTGCGCCGAACGATTTGCCGCATCAGCAATAATGTCAGATGCCTGCCGTTTAGTACCAACAAAGAGAATGCGGCCACCACGCGCAACCGTATCTGAAACAAGTTTAAGCGCTTGGTGTAAAAGAGGGACGGTCTGAGCAAGGTCAATAATATGGATATTATTACGCTCTCCGTAAATGTAGGGAGCCATTTTGGGATTCCAGCGATGTGTCTGGTGTCCAAAATGCACACCCGCTTCTAAAAGCTGGTGCATAGTAAAATCTGGTAGTGCCATAACTTATCCTTTCCGGTTCAACCTCCGCGGAAAAAGCAGGGAAACCTACTACCGGCGGACATTTGCAAGATTTTTTTGCAAACACCCAAATTCCGCGTGTGGAATAACGCTACCATACTAATATTTAATTCTTTTTCAAGTTATTTTCTGCAATCATTTAATGTTTACATTGATTAATATCTTTTCCAGCCTCAAGAAATTCAAGACTGTTCAATTTTGCACGCACTGCAAAAGTCCCATAATCTATATACAGATCACGCATAACACCATTTTCATATAAGAAGAAACTGGTACGATAGACTGGCAAACCATCTTTTTTTTCTATATCATCAAAATAAGAAATCGTAATGGGCCAATATTGCTCCTCATCTAATTCTCCTATTTTTTTCGTTTCAGCACCAGATAGTTGTATCTTCGTCTCGCCAATGAATACACTTTCTTTTATCACTTTGTCTGCTTTATCTGTTCCGTCAAATACAGTGGTATGGTAGAAATGATCTCCTGCTTTTGCATGGCGGATGATGTTCTTTAATTGCATAATTGGAAACTCAGCCATTGCGAGCTTGTATTCTTTTTCCTTTGGCTTTTTTAGTTTAACTATAACTCCATTTTGAATACGCTCTGCTACTCCTTCGGCACGATGTGCAACCTCTTGTCCAACTTGGTCTGTAACACTAAAATGAAATGTACGGCTGTCACCCGTTTCATAACTCGTCGTCTGTTGATCAGTTAAACGCACCGGCATATCTTCAGTATGAATACGATTGACAAAACGAAAACGTGTAGTATAGCCCTGACATTCTGAACCTGTGAGCTCGTAAACCATTCGCCCTGACATCCCCGAAATTGTCATTTCATGAGAAACACTATCGAGTTGAAAATCATAGATAGCCCGATGAGGTGCAATAAAAATTGATTCCTCAGCTTTCGCCGTGTCTAAAAAAACAACATATAAAATTATCATAAATAACGATCTGATCATTCCCAACTTTCCATTCTATCCCCGTCGCATAACACCATACAATAAGGTAAAAAAGGTTCTCTTCTCGATTAATCACACATTTCCTTAAATCGAAAAATAGTCTATGCAATGTACAATAGAATAGCTATGGAGTTTAAATTATGACCAATGCGATTGAAATCCATTTAAAAAAATTAGGAATCGCTCTCCCCGAAGCAATGCAACCTATTGCTAATTATGTAACAGCCTTACAAAGCAGCAACCAGCTTTTTATTTCTGGACAATTGCCTTTTTCTTACGGAAAGCCCATAGCAATCGGGAAAGTTGGTGCAACTGTTAGTGCCGAACAAGCAAAAAAGGCAGCTGAAATCTGTGCACTCAATATTCTCGCACAAATCAAGGCAGCTCTTGGTGATTTAAATAGAATAAAACGCGTAGTAAAAATCACCGTTTTTGTCGCTGTAGCTCCTCATTTTACCGATATTCCTCTTGTCGCTAATGGAGCTTCTGATTTACTCGTCAATATCCTTGGTGAAGCTGGGAAACATGCCCGATCTGCTATTGGTGTTACCTCTCTTCCTATGGATGTTCCAGTAGAAGTTGAAGCCATCATAGAAATCTAAATTTTCATAAATGGCAGCGCACCTACATAAAGCGACAATTGAATGCAAAATCTCTCTTCTAACCCTCTACTAACCCTCACATTCTTCAGTCTTGAAATTAAAGTTCTGAAGCAAAACTCACAAAAGGAAATATTTGTATGAAACAAGCCTATGACAATAACAATATTTTTGCCAAATTGATTCGCAATGAAATCCCTTCTGTTCGTGTCTATGAAGATGAGGATGTTATTGCATTCATGGATATCATGCCACAAGCACCAGGTCATACACTCGTTATTCCCCGAAAAGGCTCTAGAAACCTACTAGACGCAGATACTGAAACATTGTTTCCAGTTATCAAAGCTGTTCAAAAAATCGCTAAAGCTGTTAAAAAAGCCTTTCAAGCAGATGGTATAACAGTCATGCAATTTAATGAGGCAGCTAGTCAACAAACCGTTTATCATCTCCATTTCCATATTATACCACGTATGGAAGGAATAAAGCTTACCCCCCATAATAATGTTATAACGCCTACAGAAATACTTGAAGAAAACGCAAAAAAAATCCGTGCAGCCCTTTAAAGCACTTCTTTAAGTTGTTGAGCTTTTTTTCTTTACACGTTTTTTTGTAAAATGCGCTATTTTTCTACCCTTTGAATCAACAGACATATCAGAAGATAAAACTTTTAACTGCAACCTCTCCTTTTCCCCGTTTAATTTTTGTGTCAAGACGCGTACCATGCCGCCATTGCGTAACTTTCCAAATAAAATTTCGTCAGCTAATGGCTTTTTAATATGTTCTTGTATAACACGACTCAATGGGCGTGCCCCCATCTGAGAATCGTATCCCTTATTAGCGAGCCAAATCATTGCAGGGGGAGTTAATTCAAAACAAACTCTTCGTTCAGCTAATTGCGCTTCAAGCTGAAAAATAAATTTTTGCACAATCTTGTTGATAATTACCTGGGATAAAGGTGAAAATGGAATGATCGCATCTAACCGGTTACGAAATTCCGGCATAAAGAGTCGATTGATCGCTTCAATATCATCACCATCACGATGCACTTTGCCAAATCCGATGGCTGATTTTACCATATCTGAAGCACCAGCATTGGTCGTCATGATTAAAATGATATTACGGAAATCAATTTTTTTGCCATTATGATCTGTTAACTTACCGTAATCCATCACCTGCAATAAAATATTAAACAAGTCTGGATGTGCTTTCTCAATCTCATCCAGCAAGAGAACAGCGTGAGGTTTTTGATCAACTGCATCGCTCAGAAGCCCCCCTTGATCAAACCCTACATAACCTGGAGGAGCCCCAATTAAGCGTGCTACCGTGTGCCGTTCCATATATTCTGACATATCAAAACGCAATAGTTCAATTCCTAAAGAAGATGCAAGTTGTTTTGCAACTTCAGTTTTTCCTACGCCTGTTGGTCCTGAAAATAAATAACTTCCTATTGGTTTATCTGATTCACGCAATCCTGCTCGCGCTAATTTAATTGACGACACTAAAGCGGAAATTGCCTGATCTTGTCCATAAACAACATGTTTTAATTCTCTTTCAAGCTTGCCAAGCATTTTCTGATCATCACCAGAAACTGTTTTTGGTGGGATCCTTGCCATAGTGGCAACTGTTGCCTCAATTTCTTTAACGCCTATGATCTTTTTCCGTTGTCTTTTTGGCAAAAGCTTTTGTGCTGCACCACTTTCATCAACAACATCAATTGCTTTGTCAGGTAATCGACGATCAATCATATAACGTGACGACAATTCTACAGATGCTCTCACTGCCTCATCAGTATATTTGATCTGATGAAAATTTTCAAAATAAGGCTTCAACCCCTGCAAAATCTTAATTGCATCGATAATAGAAGGCTCGTTAACATCAATCTTCTGGAAACGGCGCTCTAAAGCATGATCTTGTTCAAAAATTTTGCGATATTCTCTGTAAGTCGTCGAACCAATACATCTAATAGCTCCGGAAGATAATGCAGGTTTTAAAAGATTTGCCGCATCCATATTCCCTCCCAATGTAGCTCCCGCTCCAATTAAGGTATGAATTTCATCAATAAATAAAACAGCATCTGGATATTGCTCAAATTCTTTAATAACTTGTTTTAACCGTTCTTCAAAATCACCACGATAACGTGTACCTGCAACAAGCCCTCCCATATCAAGAGAAAATATCGTTGCATTTGATAAAACTTCAGGAACTTGCCTATCAATAATGCGTTTTGCCAACCCCTCAATTATAGCGGTTTTTCCAACTCCAGGATCACCAACCAAAAGCGGATTGTTTTTTGATCTTCGACATAAAACCTGAATCATGCGTGAAATTTCCACTTCACGACCAATTAATAAATCAATTTTTCCATTGCGTGCTTTATAATTGAGATCAACACAATAACTCGTCAATGCACTCGTTACCCTTTTATCATTGTCTGAAATCTGTTGATCTAGTTGCTCTTCAAGCCCTTCAAGCAACATGGATAATCCCTCATCCCGTGTGATACCATGTGAGATGAAACGCACAGCATCATAGCGTGTCATTCCCATCTCTTGAAGGAAATATGCTGCATAACTTTCACGTTCAGAAAAAATTGCAACGAGAACATTTGCTCCCGATACTTCATCTTTTCCAGCTGATTGAGCATGAATTACTGCACGTTGAATAACACGTTGAAAAAATGTTGTCGGTTTTGTATCCTCATCAGCTTTAATCTGTACACCCAACTCTGACTGGATATAATTTGTTAAGCGTTCTCGCAATTCTTCCACATCTACCTGACAAGCCTGAATAACTGAATTTGCATCAGCGTCATCTAACAGAGCAAGCAAAAGATGCTCTAATGTCGCATATTCATGCCGCGCTTGGGTAGCGATCGTTAATGCGCGATGCAAAACCTCTTCAAGGCTAGGTGTAAAAGATGGCATAATCCCTCACTTCCCATCCATTACACATTGTAGTGGATGTTCATTTTGACGTGCACACTCCCTCACTTGTACCATTTTCATTTCGGCGACTTCATAACTATAAGTTCCGCATTTGCCTACCCCATTATGATGAATATTTAACATAATGCGTGTTGCTTCTTCGAAATTTTTCTTAAAAAAGCTTTTTAAAACAAAAACAACGAAATCCATAGGGGTGTAATCATCATTAAGTAAAAATACCCGATATAGCTTAGGCTTTTGCAATTTTGGTCTAATCTTTGGCATTACAATAATATCAAGCCCACTTTCATCCCAATTATCGCCCTTTTCTTTGTGCATAATATACGCTATGGGATTCGTTATTCGCTTCTGTACCATTATCATTTCCTGTGGAGCACATTTTCTGTTAATCTTAAATTCTTTCGTAACTATTGCAATATCTATTTGTGTAAAGAAGGAAACTTTCCTTTATAGTTATAAAATTTAAGCCAAATATGGAAACGCACAAAATAATTTCTGTAAATAAATTGGTAATACCATTCACCTAAACTGCGTTAACGAGCTGCAGAAAAATGAATTTTACAAAATTTTTGAAGTAAATGGAGAAATAGGATATCGCAAGTGTATATTAACTGCCAAAAAATTGTGCGCTGCTACAAAAAGGTAGCAATTGCGTTTTTTGTTTCAGCTCTTTCTTACTCCTTGGCATCAGCTACTCCTCAAGGAGCCTATCCTGATAAGTATGCTGCTATCGTTATGGATGCAAATACAGGAAAAACTTTATTTCAAGCCAATGCAACGCTGAAACGTTATCCTGCTTCTTTAACAAAAATGATGACGCTGTATATACTCTTTGAAGCTATGTATATGCGTCGTGTGACACCAAATACACCTATCCCAATTTCACGTTATGCAACAATGCGCCCACCAACAAAAATCGGATTTAAAGCGGGCGAAACAATTTCTGCAGAAACAGCAGCTAAAGCACTCATTACGCGATCAGCAAATGATGTTGCCACTGCCATTGCAGAATATCTCGGCGGCAGTGAAAAAAAATTCGCTCAAATGATGACAGCTAAAGCCCGAAAACTTGGCATGATACATACGCATTTTGCAAATGCTTCAGGACTTCCGGATGTGCGCAATTATACCACAGCACGGGATATGGCCACTTTATCATTAGCCCTACGCAAACATTTTCCACAACAGTATAAATTGTTCAAAATAGAAAGTTTTAATTTCCGTGGACAGACAATTAATAATCACAATAAACTCGTCAAAATAATCAAGGGTGTCGATGGAATTAAGACAGGCTACACACAAATGTCAGGTTCTAATTTAGCAACTTCAATGCGTCTTGAGGGACGATCTATCGTTGCTGTCGTTATGGGAGGCAAATCTTCTACCGCACGTGATGAGCATATGGCTAGCTTATTGAGCCAATATTTGCCAAAAGCAAGCCAGATGAAAACTAATGGTCGTTTAATAGCTTCTGCACACTATAATTTGCCCACTGGTGCGAACATTCCTATACCAATCATTAAAGCTGAGCCAACAAATTCAGATGACGAAATTTATCCACTTTTGACAGCATTTTCAGAACAACCTAGAAATTCCAATATGGCTATAGCTGCTGTAAACAAGGTGATTATACCAATTCCCAATCCTCAGAAAACTATACCCGATGAGACCAAAATTATTACAGCTTCTTTATTCACAAACGCTGGATGGGCCATCCAAATTGGTTCTCTTCCTGGCAAAGAACAAGCAAAGACTTTGCTTTTAAAAGCAAAAAATACAGCTTATTCTGCTTTAAAGAATGCATCTTCACATATGCAACTATTTGAAAAAAGTGGACATCGCTATTATCGTGCGCGGTTTGTCGGATTTCAATCAAAAAAAGCTGCACTCAATGCTTGTTCTACATTAAAGAAAGCAAATTTTAACTGCTATACTGTAGCTTACTAAAAGTTTTTGAATTCGCGTTAAGGATAGTATCATGATACATAATGCTCTTGCTTCATCTTCTGAAAAAGAAAAATTATTGAAGCAATCATCTTTTCTCTCATTGCGTTCTCTTCACGATGCTGCAGCAAAACTTGCTCATTTACAATATACTCCAGCGACGTTAGACACGAAATCTCTTGTCAACCTTCTTATTTGCCAAACGACGCGAAATCGTCGTCTCGTAATGCCTCCTGTACGCATTCATTTACGCGTTGCAAGCCAAACCGGTAATATACCTATTAAAATCCATCTAGGTGCAACAAATAGCTAATTATATAGATAATTTTTACAAAAATTATTTTGTAAATCAGAATATTAGCGCATTATCTAGAAGTTTTTAAAGATTCTTTAGCACGCGCACGTCTTCCTTTAAATTTATAAGAGTTGCGGTTGTAAATTATTGCTCTCTAACCATCTGATCAATTTTTTAATGAAACCATCCCTTAAAGAGCACAGAAAATACTAAATGTTAGCTCACCTTTGAATTTAATATCAAAAATTATCCTTGATATTTTTTCATAAGAAAGAAGTGATCTCATTGAATGTCAGCTTTTCTCATTGTTTAGATACTATTGTAATAACTCAATGAAGAAAATTCTTTTTAATAACACACAAATCTACCCAAGAAATATAAACTGTATAAAAAATTTCCTAAGCCGTTTCCAAAACTCATGATATTCTTTCCAAAACATAAAGCAACTTGAAAAAACTCTCTTATTGAACAATACACTTTTAGATAATTCACCCTTTTACATTTTGAATGATAACCCCTGATACAGGAATATGCTCTCATTTCAAATCCATATAAAATAAGATGATAAAAATCACTTGCGTACACATTATAAGTAGATATTGCTGTGTTAAATAAAAAAACGTTCGAGAAAGAACTGCATATGCCTCTTTTATAAACCGTTTTAATACCGAGGGTAGTCGGCAATATTGGGGGCTAAAAACTATAATGATGGTGTCCACTTGTACCTTCGTAAACGATAAATAGCCCCTAAAGAATCTACCAGATTAACTATCCGTTGCACGCTTTTAACAAGATATAGCATTGACTGCGAGACCAGCTTTACTTGTTTCTTTATAGCGTTCACTCATATCATGTCCAGTCTGGCGCATTGTTTCTATACAAGCATCAAGAGAAACAAAATGATCCCCATTACCATGCAAAGCAAGAGAAGAAGCCGTCACCGCCTTAACAGCCCCCATTGCATTACGCTCAATACAAGGAACCTGAACAAGACCTGCAACCGGATCACACGTCATTCCCAAATGATGCTCAAGGGCAATCTCTGCTGCATTTTCAATTTGAGCCGGTGTACCACCTAACGCTGCTGTCAACCCCGCAGCTGCCATTGACGACGCCGTCCCAACTTCACCTTGACAACCAACTTCTGCACCAGAAATAGAGGCGTTATGTTTTATGACACCACCAATAGCCGCTGCCGTCAACAAAAAATTGTGTATTCCCTCTCGATCTGAATCATCATTAAACTGAAGATAATAACGCAGAACTGCAGGTACAACACCAGCTGCCCCATTCGTCGGTGCCGTAACAACACGACCACCAGCGGCATTTTCCTCATTCACCGCTATGGCATATACTGAAAGCCAATCGTTTGCCCAAAGCGGGTAATTGCGATTTTTCTTTCGATTTTCCAAAAGCGTTTCGTGCAGTTTTTTAGCACGTCTTGGAACATGCAATCCGCCTGGCAACTCGCCTTCTTGTGAGAGACCTCTATCAATGCAATTTGTCATAGCTGAAAAAATTTCATCGAGCCCTCTATCAAGAGCAGAACGCTCCATCTTTGTCTCTTCGTTTAGGCGCTTCATTTCAGCAATTGAAAGTCCTGACTTTTCTGCCATTAATAACATTTGGCGCGCAGAATCAAAGGGATATGGAATCTCAAATGTTTTTGATTGTATATTATCATTCATATAGCTTAATTCATCTTCAGTCACAACAAAACCACCGCCGATAGAATAATAAACCTGCCTCAAAAGAATATTCCCATCAGCATCAACCCCTTCAAACGCAAGTCCATTAGCATGCCCAGGTAGGGCTTTGTTTCGTTCAAAAATAAGATCACTTTGCAAATCAAACTGATAAGCGGAATGACCTTCTGGTTGCACTTTTTTTTCACGTGTAACTTTTTCTAACAAGAATCCTATACAATCAGGATCAACAGTAGAGGCTTTTTCTCCCAAAAGCCCTAATATAATGGCTCTATCTGTAGCATGACCAATTCCTGTGAAAGCTAAAGAACCATAAAGATAAACACGTATACGAGAGACTTTAGCACCAGATGGCTGAGAAAAATTCCGTGCAGAAATCTCTCGCAAAAACATATTAGCAGCCGTCATTGGTCCCATCGTATGTGAACTAGAAGGACCAATACCAATTTTAAAAAGTTCAAAAACAGATAAAAACACTCATCACCCCAAAACTATATACAGCTTGAGTATACGCTCTTTTATCACACTTGTCCCATTTAAAATCAAATTGTAAGATAAGCTAAAAGAATGACAGCAATAAATATAACCGTCGCTCGTCTCGCTACCATCCAACACTTTCTTTCTATAGCGCTTTCCATAGCTAACCTTCAAAATGAACAACGGTCTTAGAATAACCACTCTCTTAATTCTTTGAAGGTAGTAAAATAAGTGTTAACATGCAATATTAAAATTTGATAAGAATGAGAGGTTCTCACCGAAATATTTTTTAACGTCTTAAGCTCTTAAAAAATTACGCTCACTTACAAAAATATCCCCATAAATACGATTAAATAAAGCGTACAAAATTCTCAATTGGTTCACGTTCAGTCTCAAAATTGTTTTCTGGAGCACTTTCATCACGATAGCCAAGTGCCATGCCACAAATAATGTGCCGATCAGAAGGTACTGACAAAAGTGTACGAATTTGTTTATGATAACCAGCAAAAGCAGCTTGGGGACATGTATCTAAGCCGAACCCACGTGCTGCTAACATGATGGTCTGCATAAACATCCCCAAATCAAGCCAGCTTCCCATTTCCATGTCGTAATCCATTGTAAACAAAAGTCCTACAGGTGCACCAAAAAATGAAAAATTCCGCGCTTTTTGGAGAAGTATTTTTTTCTGCTCGTCTTTTTGAATTCCAAGACTCTTATAAAGATCCAAACCAATTTTTCGACGCCTCGAAAGATAGGGTTCGCGCCATTGACGTGGATAATAACGAACTTCACGTTCTTCTTTTACACCTGAGAGCGCGAGTTTGGAAAGTTCTTGTCCTACTTTCTGCAATACATTTCCTGTAAGAACAATGACTTGCCATGGTTGGATATTTGTTCCAGATGGCGCACGAGCCGCAAGTTTTAAGATTTCTTTGATCATTTCGTGTGAAACTGGCTGATGAGTAAAAGCGCGAATCGACTTACGTGTCAGAATAGACCGGAAAATATCAATAGGAGAATCGTTCGTCATTGTTTTTACTTTCTCTTTTGAAAAGTGAATTTAAATATCGTTGTTTTTTATTCATAGCCGGTATGTTGCAACACCTTTGCAACCATTTTTCATTCGCTCTATTTTTTTGAAAGACTTACCACATTTGAGGCCCTATCAATGCCTATCATTAAAGAACATACAGCCCATCTCTCTCATCAAAAAGTGAATGTGAAATAAACTTTATAATCAACGATTAATTCCTAATTCAGCTAAACTCTCAAAGAAGTTTTCTCTATGCATCCTAAATCATGCAGGAGATCATCAATACAACACTGCATTTGCTATAAATAGGCCCGTTTTTTATTAATCCCTGCAATTAATTTCTTAAGATTTTTCTCATCATCAGGTAGTTTTGCGACTATAGTCAACATATCAGATATTTCAGACAAAGAAAATTTAACTCTTTTTAACACGCAGTATCTGTTTTAATTTGCGATGATCCGTTTGCGTATAAAGCCGTACACTCTCACGGCGAAAAGGCATAAAAAGCTCTTCTTCTTCATAACAACGCAAAATCCAAGCAGTTATTGAAAATTCGTACGTCAATTCGCCAATTGAATAATATTCGTATGTTTTATCATTCCGTCTTATAGATACACTTTTATCAGATATCTGTTTTTTATAAAATTTTAATTAGCTTTTTATCCTCTACTTTCCTCAATTTTTAAAATATAAAAAACACAAAATCTTCTCGTCATGCAAATATCATACAGCAGAAAATCAATTATTATTTGGATTACAGAAAAGATTTTTAACCACCTATTATAACACCTTTTCAATCTTTATAAAATATATCAACCAAAAAAAATCTCACAATATTCAAAACCAGTAGCTATCTTATTTTCAGATAATTCACCCCTGTTCCCTTAACACATGATAACCTATCACCATATGCACTTTTTAACCTTAAATATATTGGAAATAAACTTTCTATCCAACTGTAAAATGAGAAATTTATGAATAAGAAGCGCATGAAAAGATGAATATCACTATAAGAAAATACAATAGGCCAGAAAAATGCTTAAAACAATAATCGCCTTACAGCTTTTAAAGTCATATTTTTTAGAAAAACACGGGGATTCTGCATTATGCAATCTGTAAAAAACGCCCAAACTTTATATTCGGACGCTCTTATGTCAATTCTTTAAGTATGTATACAAATTATTCAGCAACCGCTTCGGTTGTCATATTTGTCAACATAGCCTTAGCTATTTCATTATTGCTAGACTTGCGCCGCTCATCCACAATCAAATCATCACGGACCGTAGCAATACGGCGAATTTGAGCAATTGTACCGCCCGTACCCGCAGGAATAAGACGACCAACAATAACATTCTCCTTAAGACCTTGCAAAGTATCAATTTTACCAGAAACAGCTGCCTCAGTAAGCACCCTTGTTGTTTCCTGAAACGATGCTGCCGAAATAAAAGAGGGTGTTTGAAGAGATGCTTTCGTAATTCCAAGAAGGATGGGGGTACCAGACGCGGGTCTCTTCCCTTCTGCAATCAAATTATCATTGATTTCATCAAGTTCAATGCGATCAACATTATCACCTGCAATATAGCCTGAATCTCCAGATTCAGTAATCTCAACTTTTTGCAACATCTGACGAACAATCACTTCAATATGCTTGTCATTAATTAAAACACCTTGCAAACGATAAACTTCTTGAATTTCATTAACAAGATAAGACGCCAAAGCTTCAACGCCCTTAATTGCTAAGATATCATGAGGAGCTGGATTACCATCGAGGATATAATCTCCTTTTTCAATTTGATCGCCCTCTTGAAAGTGAAACAGTTTGCCCTTTGGAATTAAATATTCTACCGGTTCAAGAGTTTCATCATTTGGTTCGATGATAATACGACGCTTATTCTTGTAACCACGACCAAAACGAATTGTACCACTGACTTCAGCAATAATAGCATGATCTTTTGGACGTCGCGCTTCAAAAAGCTCAGCCACACGTGGTAGGCCACCTGTAATATCTTTTGTCTTAGCACTTTCCATTGGCAAACGAGCAATAACATCACCAGCCTTAACATGCGAACCAGGCTCAACAGAAAGAATGGTTTCGACTGACATCATATAACGGGCCTCACCCCCCTTATACAATTTAGCAATGTTTTCACCTTTTTTATCTGTGTGGATGATAATGGCTGGTTTTAGATCAGCACCACGCGGATTAGCACGCCAATCAATCACTAAACGCTTTGTAATACCGGTAGACTCATCAGCCGTTTCAGTAACTGATAAACCATCAATCATGTCTTCAAAACCTACATAACCTTCAACTTCAGTTAAAATTGGACGTGTATAAGGATCCCATTCTGCTATACGTTGCCCACATTTAACCACATCACCATCATCAACGAAAATATGCGCACCATAGCTAACACGATGCACTACACGCTCTTTTCCAGACTCATCCTTGATAAGGATAGCCATATTACGCCCCATAACCACCAAATGACCTTCAGAATTGCGAACCACATTGCGATTACGAATTTCCACCGTACCTTCATAGGAGGCTTCTAAATGAGATGAATCCACAACCTGGGCCGTTCCCCCTAAGTGGAAAGTACGCATAGTAAGCTGAGTTCCTGGTTCACCAATGGACTGAGCCGCAATAACACCAACAGCTTCACCCTGATTCACTGGTGTTCCACGTGCCAAATCACGACCATAGCATTTAGCACAAACACCAAGACGCGTTTCGCATGTCAAAGCAGAACGGATTTGAACAGACTGAATTCCAGCTTCTTCAATCTTAGCAATATCAGCTTCCTCAATCATCGCACCACCTTCAAGGATAACCTCTCCAGAAACTGGATGTAAAATATCAACAAGTGCTGTGCGACCAAGAATCCTTTGACCAAGAGATGCAACAATTTGTCCCGCATCAACAATAGGCTGCATAGTAAGCCCCTTTGCAGTACCACAATCAACTGCTGAAATAATAGCATCCTGTGCAACATCAACAAGGCGGCGTGTTAGATAACCAGAATTGGCTGTTTTTAACGCAGTATCAGCAAGCCCTTTACGTGCACCGTGAGTCGAATTGAAGTACTCGTTAACGGTTAGACCTTCCTTAAAGTTTGAAATAATTGGTGTTTCAATAATTTCACCCGATGGCTTTGCCATTAATCCGCGCATACCAGCCAACTGCTTCATCTGGTTAGCAGAACCACGTGCACCAGAATGTGACATCATATAGATCGAATTCATTGGCCGCTGACGACCCGTTTTAGGATCAAACTCAACGGCCTGAATACGTTTCATCATTTCATCCGCAACGCGATCCGTACATTTACCCCAAGCATCCACGACCTTATTATATTTTTCACCTTGCGTAATTAAACCGTCATTATATTGCTGTTCATATTCTTTAGCTAAAGCTTCCGTTTCTGCAACTAAACGCGATTTGCTATCAGGAATAACCATATCATCCTTGCCAAAGGAAATTCCTGCACGACAAGCATAAGAAAAGCCAAGCTGCATGATACGATCACAGAAAATAACCGTTTCTTTTTGCCCGCAATGCCGATAAACTTGATCAATCATTTTAGAAATATTCTTTTTGGTCATTTCTTGATTAACAATATCAAACGAAATATTCGGATTTTTCGGCAAAAGCTCCCCGATAATCAAGCGACCAGGTGTTGTATCATAAAGTTTGGCAACTTCTTTTCCATCCTTCCCCATATTGTTAACGCGGCCTTTAATCTTCGTATGAAGAGTTACAACCTTATTTTCTAAAGCGTGATGGAGTTCACCTATATCAGAAAAAGCCATTCCCTCACCTGGTTCTTTTTCTGAAACGATCGAAAGATAGTAAAGGCCAAGAACCATATCCTGCGAAGGAACAATAATCGGTGCCCCATTGGCTGGATGAAGAATATTATTGGTCGACATCATCAAAACACGGGCCTCAAGCTGTGCTTCAAGAGAAAGCGGAACATGAACCGCCATCTGATCGCCATCAAAATCCGCATTAAAAGCAGTACACACCAAGGGATGCAGCTGTATAGCTTTCCCTTCAATCAAGATAGGTTCAAAAGCCTGAATCCCCAAACGGTGCAATGTCGGCGCACGATTGAGCAAAACAGGATGTTCACGAATAACCTCATCTAAGATATCCCACACTTCCGGATGCTCTTTTTCAACAAGCTTCTTTGCTTGTTTTACAGTTGATGAATACCCCTTCGCATCAAGCCGTGCATAAATAAATGGCTTAAACAACTCAAGAGCCATCTTTTTAGGAAGACCACATTGATGCAATTTTAATTCAGGGCCAGTTACAATAACAGAACGCCCAGAATAATCAACACGCTTTCCAAGTAAGTTTTGGCGGAAACGCCCTTGCTTACCCTTCAGCATATCTGAAAGAGACTTGAGTGGACGCTTATTTGCTCCAGTAATTACACGCCCACGCCGACCATTATCAAACAACGCATCGACAGCTTCTTGCACCATACGTTTTTCATTGCGCACAATAATTCCAGGGGCACGCAATTCAATCAACCGTTTCAAACGGTTATTACGGTTTATTACTCGTCGATAAAGATCATTCAGATCCGATGTCGCAAAACGCCCACCATCAAGCGGAACTAATGGACGTAAATCAGGTGGAATGACTGGAATCGTCCTCATAATCATCCACTCTGGTTTATTACCAGATTCAAGAAAATTCTCAACGATCTTAAGTCGTTTAATCAGCTTTTTCTGCTTTAACTCCGAAGTTGTCTCAGATAATTCGGCGCGCAAATCATTCGCGAGTTTCTCTAATTCCATGCTGGCTAGAAGCTCGTAAATAGCCTCAGCGCCAATCATAGCTGTAAATTGATCCTCCCCAAACTCATCAATAGCAAGCATATACTCTTCTTCAGAAAGAAGCTGATAGAGCTTAAGGGATGTCAATCCTGGTTCTGTTACAATATAATTCTCAAAATAGAGAACCCGTTCAATATCCTTCAAAGTTAAATCTAAAAGTGTAGAAATACGACCTGGCAATGATTTAAGGAACCAAATATGCGCAACCGGTGCCGCAAGCTCAATATGGCCCATACGCTCACGACGTACGCGCGAAAGAGTCACCTCTACACCACATTTCTCACAGATAATACCCTTATATTTCATGCGTTTATATTTACCGCACAGACATTCATAGTCTTTAATAGGGCCAAATATACGTGCACAAAAAAGACCATCACGCTCTGGCTTAAAAGTCCTATAATTAATAGTCTCAGGCTTCTTGATCTCACCATACGACCAAGACAAAATCTTCTCAGGACTCGCAATGGAAATACGAATAGAGTCAAATGTCTGCGCTGGCGCCTGAGGATTGAAAAGATTCATGACCTCGTGGTTCATGCCGTTCTCCTTCAAAGATTCTTATAACCCGTTATTATATCTTATTAATTTTATCACAGATCTTATTTAAAACCCATTTTTATCTTTTAAACTGTCTGCGCTACCTTAATAAAAGTCTTTTATTTAACCTCTTAAGATAATCAGAGCGCGCTCTTTCCAGTGCACTCTTCTCAAATTATTATTCTACTGTATCAGACAATACCCGCTGTGCAATAAGCTCGCGCGCATCATCAAGTTCTACATTAAGAGCGAGTGAGCGCATTTCTTTTACCAGCACATTAAAGCTTTCGGGTATACCTGCTTCAAATGTATCATCACCACGCACAATTGCCTCATAGACTTTCGTTCGACCAGCCACATCATCTGATTTTACAGTCAACATCTCCTGCAAAGTGTATGCAGCGCCGTAAGCTTCAAGTGCCCAAACTTCCATTTCACCAAAACGCTGACCACCAAATTGTGCCTTACCACCTAATGGCTGCTGGGTAACAAGCGAATATGGTCCAATCGAACGCGCATGAATCTTATCATCAACAAGGTGATGCAATTTCAACATGTAAATATATCCAACTGTCACCGGACGATCAAAAGGCTCTCCAGTACGACCATCATAAAGCGTAACCTGTCCTGAGCTATCTAGCCCTGCATCTTCCAACATCATGTTGATATCAGATTCATGTGCTCCATCAAAAACAGGCGTTGCGATTGAAACGCCTTTCTTCATCTGCAGTGCCAATTTATAAATGCTTTCATTATCATACTGACGTACTGGTTCATTATGATCATTATCAGGCATCAGATTCTCAATACGCTGACGCAAAGGAAGGATATCCCCAGTCTCTTGATATAATTCTATCAAATCACCAATCTTCTTGCCCATACCAGCACACGCCCAACCAAGATGTGTCTCAAGAATTTGACCAACATTCATACGACTAGGCACACCAAGTGGATTCAAAACGATATCAGCGTGGGTTCCATCTTCGAGAAACGGCATATCTTCTACAGGAAGAATACGTGATACAACCCCCTTATTACCATGACGTCCTGCCATTTTGTCACCCGGTTGGATTTTGCGTTTTACAGCTACAAAAACCTTAACCATTTTCATGACACCAGGAGGCATTTCATCACCTCTTTGGACCTTCTCAACTTTATCCATAAAGCGACGTTGTAATGCTTCTTTTGATTCATCATACTGCTTGCGCAAAGCCTCAATTTCATTCTGAAGCTTTTCATCATCAACAGCAAATTGCCACCATTGTGAACGCGGATAGTGAGCCATCACCGTATTGTCAAGTTCCTTACTACCCGAAAAGCCTTTTGGACCTTCTACAGCAACTTTGCCTACCAACATATCAGCAAGACGCGCATAAACATTGCGATCAAGGATCGACTGTTCATCATCACGATCTTTAGCTAAACGCTCAATTTCCTCACGTTCAATTGCCATTGCACGTTCATCTTTTTCCACACCGTGGCGGTTGAAAACACGAACTTCAACAACAGTTCCAAAAGTTCCAGGAGGCATTCGCATAGAAGTGTCACGAACATCTGAAGCCTTTTCTCCAAAAATGGCACGTAGAAGCTTTTCTTCTGGCGTCATGGGACTTTCACCTTTTGGTGTAATTTTGCCAACCAAAATATCACCAGGCTGAACTTCAGCACCAATATAAATAATACCAGCCTCATCAAGATTCCTTAACGCTTCTTCCGCAACGTTAGGAATATCGCGCGTAATTTCTTCTGGACCAAGCTTTGTATCACGTGCTGCTACTTCAAATTCCTCAATATGAATTGAGGTAAAAACATCATCGGCAACAATACGCTCGGATAACAAAATGGAATCTTCATAATTGTATCCATTCCAAGGCATAAATGCCACAAGAACATTTCGCCCAAGAGCTAAATCACCAAGATCTGTAGACGGACCATCTGCAATAATATCACCCTTCTCTATCCGATCTCCTACATGCACGAGGGGACGCTGATTAATACAAGTAGACTGATTGGAACGCTGAAACTTTTGTAGACGATAAATATCAACACCAGACTTTGAAGGATCCAAATCTTCTGTTGCACGGATCACAATACGGGTTGCATCAACCTGATCAACAATACCACCACGCTTTGCACTAACGGCAGCACCTGAATCACGAGCAACAATTGGTTCCATTCCCGTACCGACAAATGGTGCTTCAGCACGCACAAGTGGAACCGCCTGACGTTGCATGTTTGATCCCATCAAAGCACGATTCGCATCATCATTTTCCAAAAATGGAATAAGAGCTGCTGCTACTGAAACCAACTGTTTTGGTGAAACATCCATCAAATCCACATGATCGCGCGGTGCCATCAAAACTTCACCTGCATGACGACAAACAACAAACTCTTCTGTAAAGCGCCCCTCAGAATCCAATGAAGAATTAGCCTGAGCCACATAATGCTTTGATTCTTCCATAGCAGATAGGTAAATAACTTCTGTTGTCACTTTACCATCGATAATTTTGCGATATGGACTTTCAATAAAACCATATTTATTAACCCGCGCAAATGTCGCTAAGGAATTAATTAAACCAATATTAGGACCTTCCGGCGTTTCAATTGGACAAATACGGCCATAATGCGTAGGATGTACGTCACGAACTTCAAAACCTGCACGTTCACGTGTCAAACCACCTGGACCAAGAGCAGAAAGACGGCGCTTATGGGTAATTTCTGATAATGGATTGGTTTGATCCATAAACTGCGATAATTGTGAAGATCCAAAAAACTCGCGAACCGCTGCAGCAGCGGGCTTTGCGTTAATTAAATCTTGTGGCATAACTGTATCAATTTCAACCGATGACATACGTTCTTTTATCGCACGCTCCATACGGAGCAAACCAATGCGATACTGATTTTCCATCAACTCTCCAACTGAACGAACGCGACGATTGCCAAGATTATCAATATCATCAATTTCACCACGACCATCGCGCAATTCAACCAACATCTTAACAACAGCGAGAATATCCTCTTGACGCAAAATGCGAACCGTGTCTGGACAATCAAGATCCATACGCAAATTCATCTTAACACGCCCTACAGCCGAAAGATCATAACGTTCTGGATCAAAAAATAATGAATGGAACATAGCTTCTGCTGTATCCATTGTTGGTGGCTCACCGGGACGCATAACCCGATAAATATCAAACAATGCATCCTGCCGACTTTCGTTTTTATCCACTTTTAAAGTATTACGAATATATGCTCCAATATTCATGTGATCAATATCAAGAATATTAATTTGATCCGCATTAACATCAAACAAAACCTTCAATATTTTTTCGTCAATTTCATCACCAGCTTCAAGATAAACCTCACCTGTCTGATAATTAACTATATCCTCCGCTAAATAACACCCTAATAAATCATCCTCACTAACCTTAACCGCCTTGAGACCTTTCTCAGCTAAAGATTTTGCAGCACGAAGCGTTAGCTTTTTACCAGCCTCAACAACAACTTCACTGCTGTCCGCATCTACAAGGTCAGAAACAAGCTTCATGCCCTTAAAGCGATCAACAGAATAAGGAATACGCCATCCATCTCCATCTCGCTCATAAGTGACTTTATTATAAAACATCGATAAAATGTCTGATGCATCCATACCTAACGCCATCAAAAGACTCGTAACAGGAATCTTGCGTCGCCGATCAATACGAGCATAGATGATGTCTTTAGCATCAAACTCAATATCAAGCCAAGAACCGCGATAAGGAATAATACGAGCAGCAAAAAGAAACTTTCCCGATGAATGCGACTTTCCTTTATCATGATCAAAAAAGACACCTGGAGAGCGATGCATCTGTGAAACAATAACGCGCTCCGTACCATTTACGATAAAAGTACCATTCGTCGTCATTAAAGGCATATCACCCATATAAACGCCTTGCTCTTTAATATCTTTGATATCTTTTGATCCCGTATCTTCATCAATATCAAAAACAATTAAACGCAATATCACCTTTAATGGCGCAGCATAAGTCAAATCACGCTGACGGCATTCTTCAACATCAAATTTTGGTAAATCAAATTCATAACCAACAAACTCAAGCATAGCTGTACCGGAAAAATCCGAAATAGGAAATACCGATTTAAAAACAGCCTGTAAACCTTCATCTGGTCGTCCACCTTTCGGTTCCTCAACCATGAGAAACTGATCATATGACGCTTTTTGTACCTCAATAAGATTCGGCATTTCTGCCACCTCAGGAATCTTACCGAAAAATTTGCGTACGCGCTTACGACCATTGAATTGAGACATCATCGCTAGGGTTTGAGCCATCATCGCTCCTTGATTTTTACTCTTCAAGGTAAACTAAACCTTGAAAGCTTTATGTCATTAACCTGCACATGCAGACCAGTTCACCTGATACCCGATAATGGATATCACCAATTTGCTCCATTAACATAAACCATTGATTTACTCGGCCCTATGATAAAGGAACTAGAAGTAAAACCTATACCCATTTACTCAACTATTAGGAAATAGGCTTTCATTAATCATCTTCCTTTTTTTCAAGAGAAAGTAAATCGGCGAACATAAATGCCCGCCGACAAAATAAAATCTACTTAAGCTCAACTTTAGCACCAGCAGCTTCAAGTTGAGATTTAATTTTCTCTGCTTCATCTTTAGAAGCACCCTCTTTAATAGGCTTAGGAGCTCCCTCAACCAGATCTTTAGCTTCTTTAAGACCAAGCCCAGTAAGAGCACGAACTTCCTTAATGACATTAATTTTTTGCGCACCACCTTCAACAAGGATAACATCAAATTCTGTTTTTTCTTCAGCAGCTGGAGCAGCGGTACTGGCAACAGCAGCTACAGCTACAGGAGCAGCAGCCGAAACACCCCATTTTTCTTCAAGCAACTTAGAAAGCTCAGCAGCTTCCAAAACAGTTAAATTAGAAAGGTCTTCTACGATCTTCGCTAGATCAGCCATTTTTAAATTCCTTCAATTAAAAGATTTGAACCATTATTTAAAACTTATTCAAAAAACAGAAAAGCACCAAAACTCTTCCATAAACATGAATACAAAACAGCCTTAAGCCGCCTTATCCTCCTGAGCATATGCTCCAATGACACGCGCAACCCGACCAGCAGGTGCATTAATAACCTGTGCAATACGGGTTGCAGGAGTAGAAATCATACCCACAAGTTTTGCTCGCAATTCGTTCAGTGAAGGCAATGAAGCTAATGACTTCACAGCTTCTACACTCAAACTCGTTGCACCCATTGAACCACCAAGAATAACAAATTTGTCATTGGTCTTTGCAAAATCAACAGCAACTTTCGATGCTGTAATTGGATCTTCTGAATAAGCAATAAGTGTTTGTCCAACAAACAAATCCACTATCGATTCAGATTCCGTGCCCTGAAGAGCGATTTTAGCAAGACGGTTTTTGGCGACTTTAACGGCACCGCCAGCTTCACCCATTTTCGAACGAAGATCGTTCATCTGTGAAACTGTCAGACCGGAATAATGTGCAACAACAACAGAACCAGACTTTCGAAAAGCCTCATTAAGCCATGTAACAAATTCGCGTTTTTCCGCTCTATTCACTGTCTCTCTCCATTTAACAGATTTACTTAAAGCAAACCTGCTGGTTACCTTTGATAACACAAAATACTCCATGCTATCGATGAGGATCCTGTCCCCTTTTTCACGCATAACGATCAAAGGCAACCTTGGCTCAAACCCTTTAAGTCTTTTAACTCTCAGTTTTTACCCCAGTCTCATGCGGGCTTTTTCGATTAAGATACCCAAGTATCGCCCACAATCTCGGACAGGATATTCCGGAATTTCTTCCAGTATAACCTAAGCTCGATAAAGCTTAGATAGCTCAATGCCGATAAGAACCGACATCCTAAACATAATCTCGTTATTCACATACCCCAAAACAAAATTATAAATCTGTTTAAACTTACTCCGAACGAACAGTTGCAGGATCAACTTTAACTCCAATCCCCATAGTCGAAGAAACTGCAACACGCTTAACATATTCACCTTTTGCACCTTGTGGCTTAGCTTTAATAACAGCACTCGCGAAAGCTTTAATATTTTCCACTATCTTCTCAACCCCAAAAGAGGCCTTACCGATACCGGCATGGACAATCCCAGCTTTTTCAACGCGAAATTCAACAGCACCACCTTTAGAAGCTCTTACAGCACTAGCAATATCAAGCGTTACAGTACCAACTTTTGGATTTGGCATCAAACTCCGTGGACCAAGAATTTTACCAAGACGACCAACAAGAGGCATCATATCAGGTGTTGCAATACAACGATCAAAATCAATCTTTCCACCATTAATGCTCTCAAACAAATCTTCAGCTCCCACAACATCTGCACCAGCAGCCCTAGCCTCCTCAGCTTTATCACCACGTGCAAAAACAGCAACACGAACTTTACGCCCAGTTCCATTGGGCAAATGAGCAACACCTCGAACCATTTGATCTGCATGACGGGGATCAACACCTAAGTTCATTGAAATCTCAATCGTTTCATCAAATTTAGCAACTGCACGCTCTTTAACAATCGAAACAGCATCTTTTAAAGCGTAAAGCTCATTAAAATTAATATCTTTACGGATATTTTTTATTCTCTTTGCTATTTTTGCCATAACATTAGCCCACCACTTCCAAGCCCATAGAACGAGCAGAACCCTCAACCATACGCATCGCTGAATCAATATCATTCGCGTTAAGATCCTTCATCTTTGTTTGTGCAATTGAACGAATCTTATCACGAGAGATACTCCCTACAGACACTTTACCAGGCTCTTTCGAGCCAGATTTTAAATTTGCTTCCTTCTTCAAGAAAAATGATACAGGAGGTGTCTTTAAGGAAAATGTGAAAGACTTATCTTGGTAATACGTGATAACTACTGGAATCGGTGCCCCCTTTTCCATTTCCTGCGTAGCCGCATTAAACGCCTTACAAAATTCCATGATATTAATACCACGCTGACCGAGAGCAGGACCAATCGGTGGAGACGGAGTAGCCGCTCCTGCAGGAACCTGCAACTTGAGCTGACCTATACTTTTTTTTGCCATAACAATCTGCCTTCAATTTTACTGGGATGCAACAAGTTGTCTTGCCTGCTACCCTCTGCAGTTAAGTGGTCCGGATCATCAAGCCGACAAAAGCTATAACTCACCTCCCACCAGCTACCTAAAGTGGTTGAAAAAACTCTAAGCTCATCAGAGTTTCTCAACCTGACCAAACTCCAATTCAACAGGCGTAGGACGCCCAAAAATTAACACTTCAACCTTAAGACGAGAACGCTCTTCTTCAACCTCTTGAACGATTCCATTAAACGAAACAAAAGGCCCATCGGCAACACGAACCTGCTCTCCAACCTCAAACAATATAGAAGATTTTGGAGACTCAACCCCCTCCTGAACTTGTTTCAGAATTTGTTCAACCTCTCGATCAGAAATGGGAACGGGACGCGCATCTGATCCTAAAAATCCCGTCACTTTAGGAGTATTCTTAATGAGATGATAAACATCATCTGTTAACTCAGCACAAACAAGGACATAACCAGGAAAAAATTTTCGCTCAGTATCAACTTTACGCCCACGACGAACTTCCACAACACGCTCCGTAGGAACAAAAATCTTCTCAAACAGATGATCAAGTCCTTTTTGTTTTGCCTCCTTGGCAATAGCTTCTGCTACCTTTTTTTCAAAATTCGAATATGCTTGAACAATATACCAACGAGTAGCCACAGTCACACTTCCTTGCATTCTCAACTAAAAAGATATTTTAGAAGATCAATACCCCGCCAAACACCAAAATGCATAACCTGATCCACAACAAAAAAGAAAGCCGAAGCCAATGCAGTTACCAACAAAACCATAACAGTCGAAATCACCGTCTCGCGACGCGTAGGCCATTTCACCTTAACTGTTTCTGCATATACCTGTTTTAAAAAGGTTATTGGATTGGTTTTAGATGCCATCAATCACACTATATTCTTTCTAGCCTTAATTATGTTTTATACAATAAAATAAATACGACAAAAACGCGAAAAGCCAATCTTCAGCCTTATGCGGCTTCCTCATTTTCTACTCAATACCGATTCACGCACAAAAAAACAAGCCCTACACAAAAAAAAGCGAAGAAGGCAATTAAAAAACCACCTTCTCACAGCTAAAATGTTATTGCCCTCTGGCAGGGGCAGCAGGGCTTGAACCCGCGACCTGCGGTTTTGGAGACCGCCGCTCTACCAACTGAGCTATACCCCTAATTCTTAATATTAAAATATCTCCTAATAACAAAGACGTTTTTCAATAATCACTCTTTATTCAATGATTTTAGAAACGATACCGGCACCAACAGTACGACCACCTTCACGAATAGCAAAACGAAGCTTTTCTTCCATGGCAATTGGAACAATCAAAGAAACATCCATAGCAACATTATCACCAGGCATTACCATTTCTGTTCCTTCTGGAAGCGTTACTATCCCCGTCACATCTGTCGTACGGAAGTAAAACTGTGGACGATAATTCGTGAAAAATGGAGTATGACGCCCACCTTCATCTTTCGTTAAAATGTAAGCCTCCGCCTTAAATCGGGTATGAGGAGTAACTGAACCAGGCTTTGCCAAAACTTGACCACGCTCAATTCCTTCACGATCAACGCCACGAAGCAGTGCACCAATATTATCACCCGCCTGACCTTGATCCAAAAGCTTGCGGAACATTTCAACACCTGTAACCGTCGTCTTAGAAGTGGGACGAATACCAATAATCTCGACCTCTTCACCAACTTTAATAATACCACGCTCAACACGACCAGTCACAACAGTTCCACGACCAGATATCGAAAAAACATCTTCTATCGGCATCAAAAACGGCTGATCAACAGGACGCTCTGGTGTTGGGATATAATTATCAACTTCACTCATCAAAAGACGAACCGCATCTTCACCAATGCCTTTGTCCTTATCTTCAAGAGCTGCCAATGCTGAACCTTTAACTATCGGTATATCATCTCCTGGGAAATCATATTTTGATAACAACTCACGTACTTCAAGCTCAACAAGCTCCAGAAGCTCCTCATCATCAACCTGATCAACCTTATTGAGAAAAACTACAATCGCCGGAACACCAACCTGACGCGCTAGCAGAATATGTTCACGTGTCTGAGGCATCGGACCATCTGCCGCAGAAACAACCAAAATTGCACCATCCATCTGTGCTGCACCCGTAATCATATTTTTTACATAATCCGCATGCCCGGGACAATCAACATGTGCATAGTGCCTTTTTTCTGTTTCATACTCAACATGTGCTGTAGAAATCGTAATCCCACGTGCTCTTTCTTCTGGTGCAGCATCAATTTGGTCATATGCTTTAAATTCACCAAAATACTTCGTAATCGCTGCTGTCAATGACGTCTTCCCATGGTCAACGTGACCAATCGTACCAATATTAACATGCGGCTTCGTACGTTCAAATTTGCTCTTTGCCATTGCTATCAATCTCTTGTCTTGTTCTCTTGTTTTATTAGCACCTAGAAACAGTCCTGCAGAACTGAACTAAATTTGGACTGCCACATCAGTCCGAACACTACAACCCTTAGATGAAAAAAACCACCAAATCTACGATGGCAAGCTTTTCCATCATACTCACTCGCCCAATCAACAACAACTGTTTGGAGCGGGTAGCGGGAATCGAACCCGCATATTCAGCTTGGAAGGCTGCTGCTCTACCATTGAGCTATACCCGCAATCATGTAATAACTCTCCTCCGATGAATGGTGGAGGGGGTTGGATTCGAACCAACGTAGCATACGCAACGGATTTACAGTCCGCCCCCTTTAACCACTCGGGCACCCCTCCATTACATCGGCAAAGTTGCGCAACAAGGCATCACGACAACCAAAATTTGATCACCCATTCAATTCAAACCGGTCACGAGGCGGTTATGACGATTACTATTGTATCTGTCAACAGGATAAATATGATTCTGTACAAATTTCCTGCTAATAATTTTAAATCACAGCTTTTTTCTATCTATTTTTGCTATTTACACGCTATAAAGAAGCTATGAAAGAAAAAATATCAAAAAATTCTCATTATGCTCATCTACGTCGCCAATACCGCGATACAAAAGGCTTCCCTTCTCGATCTGCCTCACATCTGAAAAAGGAAACTATTCCTTTGCCACAAGGAAAAATTCGTCTTTATGGTATCCATTCGGTTCATGCTGCTTTAAAAAACCCAAAAAGAATTTTTGGTTGTCTCTATGTTACACCAAATGCCTTAAAACGATTAAATATATCCGAATCAGATTTACCTTGTTCTATTACACTATGCTCCCCCAAACAACTCGATGCACTCGTTGGAAGTGATGCAGTTCATCAAGGTGTTGTTGTGGAAACTGCCCCACTTAAGCCATGCCAATTGTCTGAACTAACGAATACCGATCTTGTCATCGTAATGGATCAAATTACCGATCCCCATAATGTCGGCGCTATTATGCGCTCTGCAGTTGCATTTAAAGCTGAAGCCCTTATCACCACTTGTCGCCACTCACCCCAAGAAAGTGGAGTTCTTGCTAAAGCCGCATCCGGAGCTTTAGAGCTGATTAATTATATCACTGTAGGAAACCTCGCCGAAGCACTCCAAGAGCTTCATCAAGCAGGTTTTATTAGTTTTGGACTCGATTCAGAAGGTGAATATCCTCTAGAAACTGCGTTAACAGGAAATAAAATTGCTCTTGTTTTAGGAGCAGAAGGGAAAGGTTTACGTAAAAAAACACGTAAAACCGTTTACGCATTAGCGCGTCTTGATATGCCCGGAAATATTAAATCATTAAATGTTTCAAACGCAGCAACAATAGCACTTTATGCTGCTCATAAATATCTTAGATCATAGTGTTTAATTTTTTCCGTGAAATATCAAAAAATCCAATCAATAAAAAACCTGAGAAAAAACCACCAATATGAGCCTCCCACGCAATTGAAACACCATCTTCTTTAAAGAAAAAAGAAGAAATTCCTATGATAAAATCAATACTCAACCATATACTTACGAAAACAAGTACATCCCTCGAACGCAGTGCTTTTTTGATAGACAATAAAGGGCCTAAAAGTTTTTCATTTTGCGTACTACCTGTCAAATAACTTCGAGGAAAACCGTAGCGTGCAATAGCACCCACCATTCCACAGACTACGCCTGACGCACCGACAAGCGATATCGCACTATTTTGGTGAAATACAAAATAAGTTAACACAGCTATAATTGCTGTTAATATCCAAAACATAAAAAAGCGAAAATTACCCATATGTCTCACTAAAGGAGACCCAAAAATCAAAAGCCAAGCCATGTTAATAGCAACATGTTTAAAACTACTATGCATAAATGAATAACTAATCATCGTATGACAAAATGCTAAAGGTTCAACCTTAAATAACACAGGTGTAAATGAAAAAAGATCAAGAATTTCAATAGAGAATTGAGGAGAAAAAAAATACTGAGGAATCAAATAAGTACCAAAACAAAGCGCTATCAAAACAACTATAATAAATGGAACATTCAATAATGGTTGTAGAGATTGTTTTGGGGAAAACGATACGTCATTATAGTGGTAATTGGCATCTTTCATCGTATAAAATCTCATACTCTTTGGTGAACTAGTAGCTCTTTGTGCAAAAATAAATATATAACTTATTGATAATAAATAAGTTTTTAACATAACTTCATTTGGTTGGCGCTCCTAGACTTCAAATATCTTTATATGAAACCGCTTGTGTTTTATACAAAATATTTTAAAAGATGAGTGTTTAGAATATCATCTACAAAATTACTACACCATGATAGAGCTAAATTAAAATGATTCAGTTAATTTAGATTTCTATTGTAGAGAGAATATAATTTTGATTATTCATCTGTTTAATATGCTTTTCAGTTGGAAAAAACAGAATCAGAGACTATAAAAACGAAACCCTATAAATTAATTTGTACCTTCTCTGTAGAATGATGGTACTTTATAATTTAGCAATTTAATATTAAGCACTTTTACGAAAACCATCACAAATGTGCAATAACAAATGTACTTTTAAAATATGCAAATAAAAATATCACCACTCCTTTTTCCACATCTAACCATCTCGTTTTAAAGCTATCTTTAGCTGCTTAGGGGAAAATTATAAAATAAACAAAAAGAATATTTTGATTTCAATACATCATTTATAAAAAATCATTGAAGAATCTGACTTTGAGAATTTTGTTTGCAATCTTTTAACCACACGTCATAAATAGGATGCTCTACAGCATTCAAACCAGGGCTATCTGCAAACATCCACCCTGTAAAAATACGCCGCACCTTTTTATCTAATGTAATCTCATTAACTTCAATAAAACCGGTTGTACGCGTCGGTTCATCCTTGGAGCTCGTATAACACGCGCGCGGCAATACCTGTAAAGCACCATATTGATAAACTTCACCAAGAGAAACTTCAAAACGCATCACCCGTCCAGTAATTTTATCAAGACCAGCAAAAACAGCAATTCCATTGCTCACACGCTCAGCTTGTACTTCAACAACTGAGGACAAAAATACTATAACCTCTATGAAACAAAGACAAAAAAAACGCTTCCACCCCAACAGTAAAAAAATTCTCATCACATTAAATCAATCATATCTAAAAATTCTATTTATAAAATAGTGCAAATAAAAAACAACGCACGCACCAGAGCATCTTATTTTTTAGGCGACCACGCATCATAATCTTCATGCACACAAGGACGCTCGCCACTGTAAGGAATAGCTCCTTTTGGACGATAAGCATCGCTCGTTCCTGTCATATTGGCAACGTGAGGCTTTTCCCATTCATACGGTTTATAATTCTCCCGCGTTGGTGGACTGTCACAGCGATGATGAATCCAACCATGCCAACCTGGAGGAATAGCAGAAGCTTCAGAACAACCTTTATAAATCACCCAACGACGCGGATAACCATCTTTATGAGTGCCTCCCTCATAATAAATATTTCCAAACTGATCTTCCCCTATACGCTTGCCTTTACGCCAAGTAAAAAAGCGCGTATTGATGGTATTACCATTCCACCACGTAAAGAATTGCTTAAAAAAACCAGCCATCTTTTATTCCATTTCTTCAGTATGTTCATGAAACCAATCATTAGAATAAAATTATCATGATACTTGCAATTACTGAAAACAAGAATTTATCAGCAAAATCGAACCATGTCACCATTTGATAAATTCAGCTATATTCCTCAATTAAGAGATATCATATTCATGAACTTTACTCTACCTCATAAAACTCAATCTATCCCAAGTTTTATCTTAATTAATTGATTAACAATTTGAGGATTTGCCTTACCACCTGTCATTTTCATGACCTGACCAACAAACCAACCACTCAAAGCAGGTTTTTGTTTTGCTTGTGCAACTTTATCAGAATTATTAGCAATAATTTCATCAACAGCTCTCTCAATAGCCTTTGTATCTGTTACTTGCTTCATATTGCGTTCTTCCACAATCTGACGCGGATCCCCCCCTTCATTCCAAATAATCTCAAACAGATCTTTAGCAATTTTCCCAGAAATTGTTCCTTCTTTGATAAGATCAATAATGCTCCCCAGTTGATCTGGTGATACTGGTGTCTCTTCAATCTCACGATTATCTTTATTTAAAGCACCCAACAGATCATTAATTACCCAATTGGCAACGATTTTTGCATCACGCCCGTGTGCTACTTTTTCAAAATAATCAGCAATGGCTCTTTCTGTCACAAGAATGGAAGCATCATATACCGTCAACCCCATATCCTTGACGAAACGTATTTTTATATCGTCAGGCAATTCAGGCAATTCAGCCGCTAACGCATCAACAAATGCTTGATCAAATTCCAACGGCAAAAGATCGGGATCAGGAAAATAACGATAGTCATGCGCTTCTTCCTTTGAACGCATAGACCGCGTCTCACCTTTAGCAGCATCAAAAAGTCGCGTTTCTTGATCTATGACACCACCATCTTCTAAAATTGCAATTTGACGACGTGCTTCATACTCAATCGCTTGACCAATAAAGCGAATAGAATTTACATTTTTAATCTCACAACGCGTTCCAAAATTTTCACCAGGGCGACGAACTGATACGTTAACATCTGCCCGCATAGACCCCTCATCCATATTACCATCGCAGGTACCCAAATAACGAACAATCGTACGTAATTTTGTCATATAGGCTTTAGCTTCATCTGCTGAACGCATATCCGGTTTAGAAACAATTTCCATAAGAGCAATGCCAGCACGATTAAGGTCAACAAAAGACATCGTTGGATGCTGATCGTGCATCGATTTTCCTGCATCTTGTTCAAGATGCAACCGCTCAATCCCAATTTCAACATCCTCAAACTGGTCGTTCGAATCTGGACCAACAGATATAATAACCTTCCCCTCTCCTACAATCGGAGAGCGAAATTGAGAAATTTGATAACCTTGCGGTAAATCCGGATAAAAATAATTTTTACGATCAAAAACAGACTTCAGATTAATCTGCGCCCTCAATCCCAAACCCGTTCGAACTGCTTGACGGACACATTCCTGATTAAGAACAGGTAACATACCAGGCATCGCTGCATCAATAAGCGACACATGATTGTTCGGTTCAGCACCAAACTTTGTCGAAGCTCCTGAAAAAAGTTTTGAATTGGATATGATTTGCGCATGAACCTCCATACCAATGATAACTTCCCAATCACCTGTAACTCCAGAAATGAAACGCTTAGAATCAGGAGTGCGCGTATCAACGATGCTCATTGCCAATCCACTATCAATATTTTTAAAATACACATGATGGCTAATCTAAAACCACTCTCAGTGCAAGCCTAGAATAGAAATCTTATAAAAAAGCCCGACTTCACCGGGCTTGTTCTTTTCGAGTAAATATTAACCTTTTTTAGGTGTCTTTTTCTTAGCCGGAACTTTTTCTGCGGCTTTTTCCTTCACTGCAGATTTTTTCTTCTCTGGCTTTTTTTCTGTTAAATCTGTTTCGTCATACTCTTTCATCAACTCTTCAACGGTCACTTCTTTATCTATGACTTTTATCTTTGTCAGCAAATAATCGATGACTTTTTCTTCAAAAATTGGGGCACGTAAATTTGCAACAGCTTCCGGAGTATTACGGAAAAAATCCATAATTTCTTTCTCTTGTCCAGGATATTGGCGAACCTGATCGAAAACTGCTGCTTTTAGTTCATCTTCACTTACTTTAACACCAACCTTCATGCCAATCTCAGAAAGTACCAAACCAAGACGAACACGACGCTGTGCAAGTACACGATATTCCTCCCGTGCTTGCTCTTCTGTAACGCCTTCATCTTTGAAACTGCGACCAGCCTTTTTTAAATCATCATTAACCTGAGCCCATATATTATTAAATTCAATTTCTAAAAGTCCTTCAGGAATCTCAAAATTATAATCAGCATCTAAAGCATCAAGAATTTGACGCTTAATTTTTTGACGAGTCATTGAGCCATATTGACTTTCAATCTGCCCACGAACAACTTCACGTAAGCGATCTAGAGATTCTAAACCAACTTTTTGCGCTGCTTCATCATCAATTTTTAGCTCGCTCGGCTTAGAGACGACTTTAACAGTGACATCAAATTCTGCATCCTTACCAGCCAAATGTACTGCATTGTAATTATCAGGAAATTTAACAGAAATCGTTTTCTTATCACCCGCTTTTACACCAACTAATTGCTCCTCAAAACCAGGAATAAATTGTTTTGACCCCAGAATCAATTGCGCATCATTATCTGCTCCACCCTCAAATGGAACCCCCTCAAGCTTACCAAGATAATCTATTGTAATACGATCACCTTCTTCAGAAGGACCATCTTTTAGCGAATAATCACGCGTAGAAGAAAGAACCCGCTTTACTTGATCATCAATCTCTTGTTCATGAATAGCTGCAATTTCGCGGGTAATTTCAATATGTCCAAAGTCTTTAATTTCAAATTTTGGCAAAACTTCATACTTTAAACTGAAAACAAAATCGGCTTCACTATCCAGAACTTTTTCATCTTCATCTACATCAATTTGTGGCTGCAATGCCGAGCGCTCATTGCGGTTCGCTAAAACAGAACGGGGTGCATCACTAACAATCTCATTGATAATTTCTACCATAAAAGATTTACCGTACATTTTTCGTAGGTACCCAGCTGGCACCTTCCCAGGACGGAAACCATTAAGCTTGATTTTACCCTTGGTATCATCCAACCGTTCATTTAATTTTTCTTCTAAATCTCGCGCCGGAACCACGATCTTAATTTCGCGCTTCAGTCCTTCATTAAGCGTCTCGGTAACCTGCATTTAAAAAACCTTCATTTCTCTGAGGAGAGGGATAAACCCACTCTGATAACAACCACATTCTAACACTCGAGTGTTAAATTACCATGAAGCGGAATTCCAGACACATAGAAGTCCGTAGTGCTCAAAGAATCCCTTTGGTGCGGATGGAGGGACTCGAACCCCCACGGTCTCCCGCCAGAACCTAAATCTGGTGCGTCTACCAATTTCGCCACATCCGCTCAAACTTACAAGCCAAGTAACCTTACATAAGCGGCGTTTCTATACCATTAATTAAAGAAAAAAAGCAAACAAATATATCTAAAAACAAAAATACACGTCATTCTTAATAAAGCACAAAAACAAAATCTACACTTTTCATACAGAGATGCTTCCGTTAAAAGTAGGCTATGTTAAATACATTCAATACTCCAATTCATATCATTGGCGGCGGTCTTGCAGGTAGTGAAGCAAGCTGGCAAATTGCTCAATCAGGGATCCCCGTTATTTTGCATGAAATGCGACCCCAAAAAAAATCTGATGCTCATAAAACCGATAATCTTGCAGAGCTAGTCTGTTCAAATTCATTCCGTTCCGATGATTCATCAATAAATGCTGTAGGGCTTTTACATAACGAAATGCGATTGGCAAAATCGCTGATTATAAAGGCTGCAGATGCCAACAAAGTACCAGCAGGAAGCGCTCTTGCCGTTGACCGCGATGGATTTTCCAAAACCGTTACAGCAGCACTTGAAAACCATCCTCTTATAACTATAAAACGTGAAGAGATTCAAGATCTTCCTGAGGATTGGCATAATATCATCATTGCAACTGGTCCTCTTACCTCACCAGCACTCGCTGAAAAAATACGAGCAATAACTGGAACAGAAGCGCTCTCTTTTTTTGATGCTATCGCACCTATTATCTATACTGATAGTATTAATATGGACATCTGTTGGTATCAATCTCGCTATGATAAAATTGGCCCTGAAGGAACAGGAAAGGATTATCTTAATTGTCCCCTTAATAAAGAACAATATGAAGTATTTGTTCAAGCGTTGAAAAGTGCAGAAAAAATAGAGTTCCGCGACTTTGAAAAAACACCCTATTTTGATGGATGTTTACCAATCGAAATTATGGCTGAGCGCGGACTTGAAACCTTAAGGCATGGACCCATGAAACCTATGGGATTAACCAATGCCCATAATCCCGCAATTAAAGCCTACGCCATCGTTCAATTACGCCAAGACAATAAACTTGGAACCCTTTACAATATGGTTGGTTTTCAAACAAAACTGAAATATAGTGAGCAAGTTCGCATTTTTAGAATGATTCCAGGTCTTGAAAAAGCAAAGTTTGCCCGCCTTGGCGGACTTCACCGCAATACTTATCTTAATTCACCAGTCATTCTTGATCAAACTCTCCGTTTAAAACAAAGACCAAGACTGCGTTTTGCAGGACAAATCACAGGATGTGAAGGTTATGTCGAATCATCGGCAATTGGGCTTCTTGCTGGGCGTTTTGCCGCTGCTGAATATAACCATAATTGCCCTTGCTTACCGCCATTAACCACAGCATTTGGAGCTCTTTTAAACCATATTACGGGTGGACACATTGTGGCTAAAGAAACAGAAAGGCAATCTTTTCAACCAATGAACATCAATTTTGGACTTTTTCCACCTATCGCTTCTGTCAATCAGTCAGAAAAACGCTTGCCAAGCAGAGAAAAAAAATTAGCAAAAAAACAAGTTATAACTGCTAGAGCTCTGAATGATTGTATTCAGTGGTTAGCAGATAGAGAACAAAATAGCTCCTTATAAATACATTCTTTGCCTTCAGTCTATTCAAGAGATCATAATACCTCTTGTGCAAAAATTACCCTAAAGCCCCTTTACGATATTAACTACTGCAACGAATAAAAACCACTCTTTGTTTCATTATTTATTAAACAGGGTAGGAATCTTAAAAGAGCTTTTTTACTATACATAAAAGCTTTCACCACTGTAAAAAGCACACATATTTCAATCAGTTAGAATAAGTAATGATTGAGACATACCACAGCAACGGGAAGAATAGAATATTTATTAAACTATTCGCAATAATGGCTTTTTGGTCACTTTGTGCACACAAAACTTTACGAAAACTTTAAAAGCACTGAAAAAATTTAAAACAAACGCACATTACCAAAATCCATGCAGAAAATACCTACAGAACACTTCTAAAAAAACCCGCTTATAAATAAATCGGGTTTTTTTAATGTAATCCAAATTATTTTTTATTAACAGCTTCTTTTAAACTTTTCCCTGCAGAAAACTTGGGCACAGAACGCGCTGGAATATCAATTTCAGCCCCAGTTGAAGGATTACGCCCCTTCGTAGCAGCACGATGAGAAACTTCAAAAGAACCAAAACCTGGAAGGCGAACATCTCCCCCTGAAGCCAAGGCTTCTGTTACAGAAGCTATAAAAGCATCGACAACAGAACCAGCTTGCGCTTTCGAAACACCTGCCTTTTCAGCAACAGAGCTAACCAATTCACTTTTATTCATGGAACATTTCCTTTCCCTATATTACCGGATAACACAACTTAACCGTGTCATCGACAGTTTATTGAAAAGTACAACAAACAGAAGTCTTATTTTCATCCAGAACATTGTTTTTTAGCAATAATCACAGTTATTCACGGAATTTTTTACTTTTTTTAAAAAATAAATAAAAAACAACCACGAAAATGCCTTCTGCTGCTTTAAAAATGCAGTCACAAATAAGACTAATGAATCAGTGTGCAATCTGCATTCCTTCACTATCGCTCTCTGTTCTCATAGGCACAGGAACTGTGGGAGGTTCTGTCCATTCAATAGGTTCAGGAAAGTGAACCAAAGCATGCTTAAGAACCTCACTCACATGATTCACTGGAATAATTTCCATATTATTTTTGACATCATCGGGAATATCGATCAAATCTTTTGCATTTTCTTCAGGAATAAGTACTTTTTTTATACCTCCTCGAAGAGCTGCCAGTAGTTTTTCTTTCAATCCACCAATCGGTAAAACACGCCCACGCAAAGTAATTTCACCAGTCATTGCTACATCTTTATGTACTGCTATCCCTGTTAGCACTGAAACAATTGCTGTTACCATGGCAATCCCTGCTGATGGACCATCTTTTGGCGTAGCACCTTCTGGAACATGAACATGGATATCGCGTTTATCAAAAAGTGGAGGTTCAATACCAAAATCAACAGCGCGAAAACGTACATAAGACGCTGCTGCCGAAATTGATTCTTTCATAATATCGCGCAAATTTCCGGTTACGGTCATCTTGCCTTTACCCGACATCATAACCCCTTCAATGGTCAATAATTCTCCACCAACCTCTGTCCACGCAAGGCCTGTCACAACACCAATCTGATTTTCTCCTTCAATCTGGTTATAGTGGTAGCGTTTAACACCTAGGAAATCGTTAATATTATCTTCCGTAATCTTTACAGATTTTTGATGCGTCTTAAGAATTTTTGTAATTGATTTACGTGCTACTTTCATTAATTCACGTTCAAGGTTACGAACTCCTGCTTCACGTGTGTAAAATTGAATAATCGACTTTATCGCGCCATCAGAAACACTGAATTCTTTTTTAGATAAACAATGATCTCTCAATGCCTTTGGCAAAAGATGTCGCTTAACAATTTCCATCTTTTCACATTCAGTGTAACCAGCAATACGAATAATTTCCATTCGATCCATTAATGGCCCTGGAATATTAAGGGTATTCGCAGTTGTAATAAACATAACATCAGAAAGATCATATTCAACCTCCAAATAATGATCAATAAATGTACCATTTTGTTCGGGGTCGAGTACTTCTAATAAAGCTGATGAAGGATCTCCGCGAAAATCTTGCCCCATTTTATCAATTTCATCAAGTAAGAAAAGCGGATTAGATTTTTTGGCTTTTTTCATAGACTGAATAATTTTCCCAGGCATAGAGCCAATATATGTTCGGCGATGTCCACGAATTTCTGCTTCATCTCGCACGCCTCCTAACGAGATACGAACATATTCACGCCCCGTCGCTTTTGCAATAGAGCGAGCAAGTGATGTTTTCCCTACACCTGGAGGACCTAGCAAACAAATAATAGGACCTTTTATTTTTGAAGCTCGACTTTGTACTGCTAAATATTCAACAATTCGCTCCTTGACTTTTTCAAGACCAAAATGCTCATTATTCATGATTTTTTCAGCAAAATTTAAATTGTTTTTGATCTTCGACTTTTTCCCCCAAGGCATTGCTAATAACCAATCAAGATAATTACGGACAACCGTCGCCTCTGCAGACATAGGAGACATATTCCGTAATTTTCTCAATTCTGCCCCAGCTTTTTCATTTGCCTCTTTGGAAAGCTTCGTCTTCTTGATACGCTCTTCTAATTCAGAGAGCTCATCGCGGCTATCATCACCCGCTCCCAACTCTTTCTGAATAGCTTTCATCTGCTCATTGAGATAATATTCTCGTTGGTTTTTTTCCATTTGCCGTTTAACATGCGAACGAATACGCTTCTCAACCTGCAAAACAGAAATTTCTCCTTCCATAAAAGAAAGAACACGCCCAAGGCGATCACGGATAGGTAATAGCTCTAATATCTCCTGCTTTTCTGAAAGTTTAATCATCAAATGGGAAGCAATAGTATCAGCAAGCTTAGAAGGATTATCAATCTGGCCAATAGCATTGACAACTTCAGGAGAAATTTTTTTATTAAGTTTTACATAATTTTCAAAATAAGCAATCACCGACCTTGAAAGAGCTTCAATCTCAACATTATTCTCTCTAAGCTCTTCTGTGACAGTCGCATATGCCTGATGATAATCTTCATTCGTAACAAATTGGCTAATTTTTGCACGTGCAGTCCCCTCAACCAAAACCTTTACAGTTCCATCAGGAAGCTTTAAAAGTTGAAGAATATTAGCGAACGTACCAATATCGTATATATCTTCTGATTTTGGATCATCATCAGAAGCATCTTTTTGCGTAACCAACAGTATCTGCTTATCAACCGCCATCGTTTCTTCAAGAGCACGAATTGATTTTTCCCGGCCCACAAAAAGCGGAACAATCATATGTGGGAAGACAACAATATCACGAAGAGGTAAAACAGCGTAAAGACCCTCTCTTACTTCATTTGTCTTTTCATCAATATATTGCATAACTCTCCTTTCTGGAGCCTATAATCTATCCACTACACAAGCCCACCCTTAGCAACCCTTTATCCTAAAATACATGAAGTGGTAACTGTAAACATATAAATCAAGCATTATGACTACAATATTCAGAAATACCCATTCTCAAATGATATTATTATTACTTCTCAGATCGCGCAATATCATGCCGATACATTTTCTTTATCTTCTGCACGTTCTGAGTAAATGTAAAGAGGATGTGCTTTTCCATCAACTACGTCGCTCGAAATGACAACTTTTTGAACACCTTCAAGAGATGGCAGCTCAAACATCGTCTCAAGAAGGATCTTCTCCATAATAGAACGTAAACCACGCGCACCGGTTTTACGCTCAATTGCCTTTTTAGCGATAACCTGTAAAGCATCTTCATGAAATGCTAACTCGACATTTTCCATCTCAAAAAGACGCTGATATTGCTTTACCAATGCATTCTTTGGTTGTGATAAAATTTGCACAAGAGCGTCAACATCTAAATCCTCTAAAGTAGCGACAATAGGAAGGCGACCAATAAATTCTGGTATCAAACCGAATTTTATAAGATCTTCTGGTTCTAAATCACGAAAAATCTCACCAACACAACGCTCATCAGGTGCTTTAACTGTAGCAGAAAAACCAATAGACGTTTTTTCACCACGTCCTGAAATAATCCGTTCTAAACCAGCAAAAGCTCCACCACAAATAAATAAGATATTTGTTGTATCAACTTGTAGAAACTCTTGTTGTGGATGCTTACGCCCCCCCTGAGGAGGAACAGAAGCAATCGTTCCTTCCATAATTTTTAACAACGCCTGCTGAACACCCTCCCCTGAAACATCTCTTGTAATAGAAGGATTGTCAGCTTTACGAGAAATCTTATCGACCTCATCAATATAAACAATGCCACGCTGCGCACGTTCAACATTATAGTCAGCAGCTTGAAGAAGTTTCAAAATAATATTTTCAACATCTTCACCCACGTAGCCTGCTTCCGTCAAAGTGGTCGCATCTGCCATCGTAAAAGGCACATCGATAATACGCGCTAATGTTTGTGCTAAATACGTCTTACCACATCCCGTTGGACCAACAAGAAGAATATTCGACTTTGCCAACTCAATGTCATTGCTCTTAGACTGATGCGCAAGTCGCTTATAATGATTATGGACAGCAACAGAAAGAACACGCTTTGCATGTTGTTGACCAATAACGTAATCATCAAGAACTGTTATAATCTCCTGCGGAGTAGGAACACCATCACGTGCCTTGATCCCAGAAAATTTATTTTCTTCACGAATAATATCCATGCAAAGCTCTACGCATTCATCACAAATGAATACAGTAGGCCCCGCGATGAGCTTACGCACCTCATGCTGACTTTTGCCGCAGAACGAGCAATAGAGAGTATTTTTCGATTCGCTCCCGCTATTGCCAATTTTGCTCATTTTTCTTTCCTTTCACCACGGTATATGAATACTTCGTCTTTTCAAAGGAAGTTTTTCATAACGAAAAATATAAAGACATATAAAAAAACCTGCGTGTCATAATATTTTTAGGTATTTTCCCCTTATTTTCGCGATATTTTTACAAAAGGCTCTCTTTAAAGTAGCTCTTTTTTCTGTAAAAATTCTTAATCTTTTTCATCTTTTTCAGTTTCTGCTCGATATTGTATAACGTCATCAACTAAGCCAAATTGCTTAGCTTCTTCCGCTGTCATAAAGTGATCACGATCAAGAGTTCTCTCAATAACCTCATAGTCCTGGCCTGTGTGTTGAACATAAATTTCATTTAAACGACGTTTCATCTTTATAATATCTTGCGCATGCCTTTCAATATCTGAAGCCTGACCTTGGAAACCACCAGATGGCTGATGCACCATAATACGTGCATTTGGCAAAGTAAAACGGTGTCCTTTCGCTCCAGCTGCTAAAAGCAGCGATCCCATAGATGCAGCTTGGCCCATGCAAAGTGTAGAAACAGGAGGGCGAATAAACTGCATAGTATCGTAAATTGCCATACCAGATGTCACAACACCACCTGGTGAATTTATATAAAGACTAATTTCTTTTTTAGGATTTTCAGCTTCCAAGAAAAGCAATTGTGCACAAACGAGCATCGCCATACCATCTTCAACAGGGCCATTAATAAAAATAATCCGTTCTTTTAAAAGACGAGAAAAAATATCATAGGCCCGCTCACCACGATTAGTTTGTTCAATAACCATAGGTACAAGACTTAACGCTGTTTTCATTGAATCACTCATGTTTTCACTTTCCGTTCATATAATAAGCGCTCTTTACGCATTCAATGCTCTTCTCCATAGGCTAACATTACGCTCTTACGCAAGTCACAATCAGTGCTCTTTAAACAAGATTAAAATCCCAGTGGTTAAAATAGCAATAATAACTCTACCTAAACAAGTCACATGCGTCAGGAATGCGAGACACAGCCCAATGGTAAAAGCTTCCTTCCTGCGGTTTTTGAATGGTCTTTGTTTTTCTGTGAATATGAAACCCTATCAAGCGTGGATCCGCAAGCGGCTCAACGCCAAAAGCTGGATCAAAGATATATTCAGTTTTTCGCCCCGTCCAATAATAAAAAGTTTCCTTTTCTTTTGCTTGATGAAAAAAACCATATCGTTTGGCTAACCGCGAAATACCGTCATTGCCAAATATCGTAACTCCAAGATTTCCTGGTAAAATCGGCATTTTTTTCCTCTTTAACCAGAATGGTTTCCAAACACGGCGCCTAAAACCAAGCCAATGAGGCACCATTTCTGTGCCTGCCCAATAATCTTCAAACACTTTTATGATAGGGTTACCAGGCGGAAAATAAAGCGCAGAAACGCCCACCCTTACAGCATTTTCTCTTGCAAGCCAAACTTTATTCGCATCTGGATGAAATTGTCTAACCAGGTAAACATCTGTATCTAACCAAACACCTTGCTGATATTTCATCAGCATAACACGAAAAAAATCTGAAAACTGAACAATTGTACATCCAGGTTTCTCATGAGAAAAGTTAGGATCAAGGCGGTAAATCGCCGAACGTGGCAGAATTGATTCGGCTTCATGCAATTCAACACCAACGGGTAGGTTTTCTAATTTATCATAGCTGAAAAGCTTAACACGCTGCCCAGTTTTAACCATTGAGGACAAACAAAGTCTATCAACAAGTCTTAATTGTCCACTATACCAAAAAGTACAAATATCCATAGGCAATATATCAAAAATATTCCAAACTTACACGAAAAAGTTGTTCAACATCACGAATATTCTCAGCAAGAGCAAAAATCACTATCCGATCGCCAGACAAAATACGCGTATCTGCCGAAAGCTGTATGATTGTCTCATTGCGATAAATTGCACCAATTCTCAAACCATCTGATAAATTGAGCTCTGACAATGATTTTCCAACCAGTGAAGATGTTTGCATCACTTCAGCCTCAATAATTTCTGCCTGACCATTAAAAACCGAGTGAACCGCACGAATACGTCCACGACGCATTTGTTGCAAAATTCTTGATATAGTAACACTATGTGGATTAAGATATGCATCCACACCAACGGCACGACTAAATTCCTGGTACGCAACATTGTTGATCAATACCATATTAGCTTTACATCCCAATCTTTTAGCAATAATAGCACTTAAGAGATTGACTTGATCCTGATTTGTCAATGTGATTATTAAATCAGCTTGATCAATTCCAGCATCTTGAAGAATTACTGGATCTAAGACATTACCATACAAAACAGTCGTTTTTTCGAGCTGATCAGCAATTATTAACGCTCTTTCTCTCTGCGATTCTATAATCTTCAATCTTAATTTATGGAGACGCTTTTCAATAGCCTGAGCAACATAAAGACCAATATGACCGCCTCCTGCAATAATCATGCGATGAGCATCTTGTTCTTTGTGACCAAAAAGCCCAACAGCACGACGCATCTGATCACGAGCAACAACAAGATAGGTCACATCACCAACGCGTAATTGCGTATCTGAGTGTGCCACTAATAATTCTGAACCACGCTTAATTGCGGTAACTGTCGTGCGAAGATCTGGAAAAAGCTCCGTTAATTGACGCAAAGGTGTATTAATAACCGGACAATCTTCCATACATTCCAAAGCTAATGCAACAATATCATCATTACAAAAATAAAGGACATCTATTGCACCAGGTAAAGCAATACGACGCAATACCATTTCCCCAACTTCAACTTCTGGCGAAATGACCACATCAATGGGAATATTCTCTCGAGCAAAAAGTGTTTTATAGCGCGGTTCTAAATAAGATTGTGAGCGAATACGTGCTATTTTTGTTGGAACATTAAATAACGAATGTGCTACTTGGCAAGCTACCATATTGACTTCATCAAATAACGTTACTGCAATCAACATATCAGCTTTGTCTGCATCAGCAGCTAAAAGAACTTCAGGCCGTGAACCGTGACCAACAAAACCTCTAACATCCAACGTATCGCGAATCCTTTCAACCAATCTCGTTTCAATATCAATAACAGTGACATCGTGATTTTCAGCAGCAAGACGCTCTGCTATCCCATAACCAACCTGTCCTGCTCCACAAATAATAACACGCATCGCTTTAAGAAACTCCAAGCGCTTTAAGCTTACGGTGCAAAGCTGAACGCTCCATACCTATAAATTCAGCTGTACGGGATATATTTCCGCCCAGACGCCCAATTTGCGCCACTAAATACCTCTTTTCAAACAATTCCCGTGCTTCACGCAATGGTAATTCCATTATACTCTTATCTGTATCCATTTGAATGCGCGGTAAAGAATCGCTCACTTCTTGAGGGAGAAACTCTGCTGTTATTGGGCCATCACCATCACGTACAAGAATGAGAAGACGCTCAATATTGTTGCGGAGCTGCCGCACATTGCCCGGCCAAGCATGTGCTTGCAAAATTGCTATCACATCATCACTAATTTCACGTGGCTTAATACCAAGCTGCTGCGATATTATTTTAACAAAATGACGCACAAGTTCCGGAATATCTTCACGACGCGCTGACAGTGGTGGAACAGTAATAGGAACAACCGAAAGACGGTGGAAAAGATCCTCTCTAAAACGCCCGTCAGAAATAAGGTTTTCAAGATTTTGCGCCGTGGAGGAAATGAAACGAACATCCACCTTGACACGTTTTGTGCCTCCAACCCTCTCAAATGTCTGTCCCGTCAACACCCGAAGAATCTTACCTTGAGTCTCACGTGGCATATCAGCAATTTCATCAAGATATAATATTCCACCGTGGGCTTCTTCTAATGCACCAATCTTGCGCTCCCCTCCCTCCATTTCGCTGCCAAACAATTCTATTTCCATTCTTTCCGGAGTGATCGTTGCAGCATTTATTGTAACAAATGGCCCTTTCGAACGCGTTGAAAGCGCGTGAATGGCACGCGCTACCATCTCTTTTCCCCCACCCGAAGGGCCAGTGATCATAATACGACTATTGGTCGGTGCTACTTTCTCTATGATTTGGCGCAAATGTTTTATAGCAGTCGACTTTCCGAGCAGTTCTAATGTCTCACTCGAGCGTTTTCGTAATTCTAAAACCTCACGTTTTAATTTTGAGTTTTCAAGAGTCCGTTCAGCAACTAATACAAGTCTATCGGCTTTAAAAGGCTTTTCAATGAAATCATACGCTCCTCGCTTTATAGCAGAAACAGCCGTCTCAATATTACCATGACCAGAGATCATAACCACCGGAAGAGCCGGATATTGCGTTTTAATCTCATCAAGCAACGCCAAACCATCAAGACGACTTCCTTGTAACCAAATATCTAAAAAAATGAGCTTTGGGATACGTTCACTGATTTGCGCTAATGCTTCGTCAGAGTTACATGCAACACGCGTCTCATAACCTTCATCATCCAAAATACCAGCAACAAGCTCACGAATATCTGCTTCATCATCAACAATTAAGATATCTGATACCATTCTATTCCCCTATGTTATGACTTGTGGCTTGCATAATAATACCACCTTGCTTAGCTCCATCCGCCGGAAAAATCAAACGGATCATTGCTCCACGACCTCCATAAAAGCTCTTTGGTGCATCATGTAATTCCATGGTACCACCATGATCTTCAATAACTTTGCGCACAATAGCTAATCCGAGCCCTGTCCCTTTTTCCCGCGTTGTTATATAAGGCTCTAATAATTTTTGCCTTTTCTCTTTAGGAAGCCCTATACCGTTATCAATAACATCCACAATCACACACCCTTCGTGACGATAAGAACGGACAAGAATATGACCGTGAATGCTTTCCTCTCGCATGACCGAATCTATGGATTCGCTCGCATTTTTGATAAGATTGCAAAAAGCTTGCACAATAAGACGATTATCAAATGCACCCACAAGTGGTACACTTCCTAAATCTTGCTCAAAATGAATATCATGTCGCGTAACTTCTATCAAGAAACATGCTTCACGCAGCAATCCGCGTATATCCAAAACGTTCATTCGCGGCTTAGGCATACGCGCAAAAGAAGAAAACTCATCAACCATACGCCCAATATCTCCAACCTGTCGAATAATCGTATCAATACACCGCTCAAATACCTCTCGATCCTGTGTAATAATTTTGTTGTAACGTTTACGAATACGTTCAGCCGACAACTGAATAGGTGTAAGCGGATTTTTGATTTCGTGTGCAATACGGCGTGCAATATCTGCCCACGCCGATGTACGTTGTGCTGCAACAAGATCTGTAATATCATCAATCGTTAGAACCCAAGATTGTCCCTGTCCGTCATCTTCTTCCATCGTAATTTGCACATTACAAACGCGTTCTTGTCCTACAACACTTAAAGTTACCTGCTCACGATGATTTTTACGACCCAACGAACGTGCAGACTGAAAAACCTGCCAAATTTCAGCACTTAACGATAAAAGACTGTGCCCAATAACTTGTTCAGAGCGAATATTAAACATCGTTTCAACAGATCGATTGATAATTGTAATATCGCCATTATCATCGATGCCAGCCACACCCGCTGTTACACCAGACAAAACAGCTTCAGAAAAACGCCGTCTCTCATCGATTTGATCGCGAACTGCAATCAACTCATTGCGCCGACTTTTCAGCTCACTGACCATGTAATTAAAAGTTTTCGATAACTGCCCAATATCCCCATCTCGCGCACGCACTGGCACAAAGACCTCCATATTCCCAGAAGCTACATCATCAGCAGCACTAATAAGAAGACGAATAGGGCGTACCAAACGATCAGCAACAGCAATACCTGCCCAAATAGCCGATAAGAATAAACTAAAAAAAAGACACAGATAAAGCATACCAAATGCGATTTGCGTCAGCAGACGATTTTCATTTAAATCACGATAACGATCTGTATTGACTTCCGTCAAACGCAAAGCAGACAAAACGTCTTTATCAACGTCGCGCACCAAATACAAAAATGTATTTGGGATATTAGTAAATTTTAAAATAATGCCAAAATAATCATGAACCCCTGGTTGAAAAGAAAAAGGCCTCGCGTTGGTTGCACGCTCGATAAGATGGGAGGGGGGAATCGGCAGTTTATCCTCATCACCAAGATTGCTCGATATAAAAACAGTGCCGCTAGAACTTAACAAAAATGCACCACGTAGATTGCGCCCTATAGCGTGACGAGTCAATTGTATCCTATATTCAGCTGGACTACGCTCTAAAAGCCTTTTGTTATCAAGCGCAAATGCCATAGCATAGGATAAATTTTTCAAGTTTTGAAGCATTTCATCCGCATAAGCATTTGCTAAATCGATAGAAGAACCTACAATTTGACGTGTTGTCGTATCAAACCATCGATCAAGCCCTAAATTCAGTGCAGGCCCCGATACAAGAGCAACTGCAACAGCCGGCATTGTTGCAACAAGCGCGAATAACGAAATAAGACGCACATGAAGACGAGAACCTGCACGCCTCGAGCGCCAGGCACGGATGATGGGAATCATCTCATAAAAAACAATGATTACAAGTCCTAAAACCCAGACACTATTAATCCCTATAAGAATAAGAGTTACAGCTCTACTAGGAACAACAGGCGTTAATCCAATAAGAATGATAAATGAAACAGACGCTGTCAGCAAAGACAACACAATAATTGTGATACCTAAAAAGATATACACCTTACTTAAACGATACAATTCATCGTTAGAAGTATTTTGATCTATATCTTGGAGATTTGTTGCAGATGTTGTATTCATGATAAGCTTGCGTTACTTTATCCTGTCGTCCTCATATAACCTCTTGTAACAGAAATTGACAATACCGCATTTAAAATATAGCCAACCTATTAAAGAGAGAAAGAACTTCTACATTTTGCAAAATATCTTTAAAATAAAGTGCGTTCGGGAAGAGATTACAGAGGAGATAAGATGCGGTTAACCAAACAGACAAATTATGCGCTTCGGATGCTCATGTACTGTGCAGATAATCAGGAATCTCTCAGTCGGATTCCAGAAATTGCTAGAACATATGCTGTTTCTGAATTTTTTTTATTTAAAATCCTTCAACCACTTGTTGAAGCAGGTTTTATAAAAACAGTGCGGGGACGTAATGGTGGTGTTAAATTAGCTAAACCAGCAGCAGAAATTTCGGTAGCTGATGTTGTGAAAGTAACAGAGGATAACTTTTATATGGCAGAGTGTTTCAATACTGCAGAATCTAATTGTCCATTGATAGATTTTTGTGGTTTAAATGCTGCACTTCAGAAAGCGTTAAACGCTTTTTTTGACGTATTATCAGTGATATCTCTTGCCGATCTACAACAACAAACCTCTCAAAAACAATTAAAAATTGATGACTGTGAAACAATCAGCTAAAGTAACCAAAAAGGAGATTAAATATTTCTATTGCAGCTATAATATTAGCCGCTGGGCGCGGTGAACGAGCAGGATTTCTACAAAAAAATCCAAAACAATACCGACTTTTAGGACAAGAGCCGGTTATTTGTCGTACTGTGCGTTGTTTTTTGCAGCATCCAGCTATCACGACGATTATCTTAGTTATTCATCCAGAAGATCGTCAAATCTGTGAACAAGCTATTGGCGATTTTAAAGAGCGCCTCATCATCATTGAAGGAGATGATACACGTCAAATGTCCACCTTATGTGGACTTCGTGCACTTAAAAATATCAAGCCAAGATATGTTCATATTCATGATGGTGTACGCCCTTTTATCAAAAAAAAGCTCCTCGAGAAAATCCACACTGTCGTCAGTCATCAAGAAGGCGTTATCCCTGTTCTCGCCGTCTCTGATACCCTCAAACGCGTAAATAATGCACACTATGTTTTAGAAACCATTTCACGCACTCATCTTCATAGTGCACAAACTCCACAATGTTTTCCATTTGAACGGATATTAGCTGCCCATGAAAAAGCAAGGCAAACTTGTAAAAGGGAATTTACCGATGATTCAGCAATTGCTGAATGGTTTGGAATTCCTATGCGTACCGTTCCAGGAGACCCTAATAACATAAAAATTACTTGGCACGAAGATTTTGATACCGCACACTTTTATCTCCAGAAAAAAATGCAAATATTTCCTGATATCCGCACCGGCAATGGTTATGATGTTCACTCTTTCGAGGATGGTGATTTTCTTATATTATGTGGTATAAAGATTCCTTTTCATAAAAAATTAAATGGACACTCCGATGCTGATGTTGCACTTCATGCGTTAACAGATGCCCTGCTCGCTACGCGTGGTGCTGGAGATATTGGCACACATTTCCCTCCCTCTGATCCTCAATGGAAAAATGCATCATCAGAAATTTTTCTACGTCATGCTATTGATATTATTAAACAAGCAGGTGGCCGTATTGCCAATGTTGATATTACACTGATCGCCGAAAAACCTAAAATCACTCCTTATCGACAGAAAATGACAGAAAATCTGATGAATATCTTCACAATTTCACCCGATCGAATCTCCATTAAAGCGACAACAAATGAAAAGCTTGGATTCATCGGTCGTGAAGAAGGCATTGCTGCTTTTGCAGCCGCTACTGTTCTTTATCCAGGAGAAGTCCCAAAATGACGTATTTCTGTGAAAAACAAGCACATGCAGTCCTTACAGCTTGTCGCCAAAAGGGGGTACTTTTAACGACTGTTGAATCCTGTACAGGAGGCCTCATTGCTGCAAATCTCACTAATATTGCAGGATCATCAAATGTACTCGATTGTGGATTCGTCGTTTATTCAAATGAAGCTAAAACGCGCCTTGTTGGCGTATGCGCTGAACTTATAAAAACCTATGGTGCCGTTTCAAAAGAAGTTGCGCTTGCAATGGCAGAGGGTGGATTAAAATATTCACGAGCTGGAATTGCTATTTCTGTAACAGGAATTGCTGGTCCAGGAGGCAAAAGTCTCGATAAACCTGTAGGTCTTGTGCATTTCGCAGTTGCTTACAAAAATCATAAAACGCTGCACAAAGAAATGCACTTTGGGAATCTTGATCGTAAAGCTATCCGCTATGCAACCGTTGAAAATGCTTTGAAAATGATCTTACAATCTCTCCAATGATATATTCCCAAGATTTGATTTTCATATTTCATGTCACCACAATTACAGAGTATAATTTACAATAGGTGTCATACAAAAACATCAACTGAATAAATTATGTTGCCGGATACCCATAAATTTTATGTGCACGCATTTCAAAAGCATCGGTAAACTTATGAAAAGCAACATCAAATATTGAACCCATAATTAACCCAAGCATTTTGCTTTTAAATTCATAATCAATAAAAAATTCTACATTACATGCATTCGTATTCCCAATGTGATGAAATGCCCAATGATTTTCAAGATATCTGAATGGACCATCAATATATTTAACCTCTATGAGATTTTCCTTCGGCTGAAGAAATACTTGAGTCGTGAAAGTTTCTCGGATGACTTTATAGCCAACTGTCATGTCAGCAAGAAGCAATGTCTTTTCCTCACACTTTTTGCGAGAACGTACTATTAAAGCCTCACACATTGGTAAAAATTCAGGATAACGCTCAATATCTGAAACAAGATCAAACATTTCACTGGCACTATGGGCAATCTGCCGATATGTTGTAAAAGTCGGCATAATTATCTCTGTAAAGAAAATTTTTCATCACGTGCTTTTTGCAAAATTGCAAAATCATCCCCTGCATGATGAGAGGAACGTGTTAACGGGCTAGAAGCCATATGCAAAAAACCCTTCACTTTACCAATTTTAGCAAAAGACTCAAATTCTTCAGGGGGTACAAAACGAATGATTGGGTGGTGTTTTCGTGTGGGTTGCAAATATTGCCCAATCGTCATAAAGTCAACGTCAGCAGAACGTAAATCATCCATCAATTGAAGAATTTCATTTCGTTCTTCCCCAAGACCAACCATAATTCCTGATTTTGTAAAGATTGTCGGGTCAAGTTCTTTAACGCGTTGTAATAACCGAATTGAATGAAAATAGCGCGCTCCTGGACGAACCTTTAAATATTTAGAGGGAACTGTTTCCAAATTATGGTTAAAAACATCAGGCTTAGCAGCAACAATGATTTCTAACGCACCATCCTTATGGCGAAAATCAGGTGTAAGAACTTCAATTGTTGTTTTAGAAGCTTTTCGACGAATAGCATAAATAACTTTTGCAAAATGATGTGCACCACCATCTGCAAGATCATCTCGATCAACAGATGTAATCACAACATGCTTTAATCCCATCTGTGCAACGGCATCTGCTACACGTTCTGGCTCATTATCATCAACTGCAAGCGGAATACCTGTTGCAACGTTGCAAAAAGCACAAGCCCGTGTACATATCTCACCTAAAATCATGAAACTGGCATGCTTCTGGCTCCAACATTCACCAACATTTGGGCATCCAGCTTCTTCACAGACAGTCACCAATTTATTGGAGCGTACAATACCATGCGTTTCTTTATATGTCTGTGATGTTGGCGCTTTTACACGAATCCAATCCGGTTTTTTCTGAATGCTTGTATCTGGACGATGCGCCTTCTCAGGATGACGCAAACGTCTATTCGTAACTCTATCAACAACCGTAACCATTTAAGCCTCTGCCTTTTCAAGAATGGAACGCTGATGAAAAATCACAAAATACAAGATTTTTCATACAATCCAGCCATCAAGCATTTAAAACTTGACCATAAGCATCCAATACACTTTCTTTCATCATTTCCGACAATGTTGGATGTGGAAAGACGGTATGCATCAATTCTTCCTCAGTTGTTTCAAGATTCATAGCAATAACAAAACCTTGAATCAGTTCTGTTACTTCTGCTCCTACCATATGTGCACCAAGAAGCTGTCCTGTTTTTTTATCAAAAATTGTTTTCACTAATCCTTGATCTTCCCCTAAAGCAATTGCTTTACCATTAGCGGAAAAGGAATAACGACCAATACGTATATCATAGCCAGCTTCTCTCGCTGCTGCTTCTGAAAGCCCTACAGAGGCAACCTGTGGTGTACAATATGTACACCCTGGAATTTTTCTTTTATCAAGCGGATGAACACTCTTCAAACCTGCAAGATGCTCAATACATATCACACCTTCTTCTTCTGCTTTATGTGCCAACATAGGAGGACCTGCTACATCACCAATAGCATAAATGCCTTCCACCCCCGTCCAACCCCATTCATCAGTTACAATGCACCCGCGATCGGTTTTTATACCTAATGCTTCCAATCCAAGATTTTCAATATTACCCTGAACCCCAACAGCTGCAATGAGCCGATTAGCTGTGATTGCTTCTGTCTTACCATTCACATCAATATGCGCAGTGAGAGAATCAAAATCTTTTTCAACCTTTGTTATTTTTGCTTGCGTAAGGATTCGTATACCTCTTGTCTCTAACTGCTTACGAGCAAATGTTGAAATTTCAACATCCTCAGCTGGCATAATATGGGGCATCATTTCAACAACTGTCACCATCGCCCCCATATCATGGTAAAAAGAGGAAAATTCAATACCAATTGCCCCTGATCCTATTACCAAAAGCGATTTCGGCATTGTGTGAGGAATCATAGCTTCAAAGTAAGTCCAAATAAGCTTTCCATCTGGCTCAATACCAGGAAGAGAACGAGGACGTGCACCCGTTGCAATAATGACATGTTTTGCTTGATAGCTCCCCTCTCCTAATGTTCCTTTGGGGACCGGATTTTGTGGTTGCATAATCGGTTTGGAAGATGAAGAAACCATAACTTCCGCAAGCTTACTCCCTTTTGCCTTCTTGGTAAGCTTAGCTTCACCCCAAATAACATCAATTTTATTTTTTTTCATCAAAAAACCAACACCAGCATTTAAACGTGCTGAAACTCCACGCGAACGCGCCACAACATCTTTGATATTTGCTTCAATTGAACCGTTAAGCTTTAGACCATAATCTTTCGCATGTTCAGCAAAATGCTTCATTTCCGCTGAACGTAAGAGTGCCTTTGTGGGGATGCATCCCCAATTTAAGCAAATCCCACCTAAATGTTCACGTTCAACAATCGCAGTTTTGAAACCACATTGTGCCGCACGAATCGCGGTTATATATCCACCAGGACCCGATCCAATCACAATTACATCATAAAGATTCACCACAGTAATTCCTCCATGGACATACATAAAATGGATACGCATTCTTTGAGCTTAAAAAACAAAAAAACAATATGAAAGAATTTTCTCGTGTTTTTCATTCCAAGCTTCACATAAATGCCTTTACCAAATTAGAAAGTGCAATAATACGCTCCCTCAAGCTCTTTAAATTCGGCTTTCGTCATATTGACATACCACACGCACAAATGACTCACGTGAAGCACCTTTAAACAACTCAAATTAACATTGCTAACGGATTTTCAATCATCTTCTTAAAAGTCCGCGCAAGCTCTGCTGCTAACGCACCATCAACAGCACGGTGATCAGCAGAAAGTGTGACCGACATCACCGTCGCAATCCCTAATGCACCATTTTTAACAACTGCACGCTGTTCACCTGCACCAATCGCAAAAATCGTCGCATGCGGTGGATTAAGAATAGCAGAAAAACTTTTCACACCATACATTCCCATATTTGATACAGCTGTTGTCCCTCCCTGATATTCTTCCATTTTTAACTTGCGTTCACGTGCACGCTTTACAAAATCTTTCATTTCATTGGAAATCATTGACAAAGATTTTTCCTCTGCATGGCGAACAATTGGTGTAATTAATCCATTCGCAACAGAAACAGCAACACCAACATCACAGTGTTTGTGACGAAGTATTCCACCTTTAAGCCAAGATATATTGGCATCGGGAACAGCCTTTAAGGAAAGTGCTACAGCTTTAATAACCATATCATTAACAGAAATCTTATAAGTAGGCTTTGATCCTTCTTGCATTTTAACCATTGGAGCAGCAGCATTCAATTGTGTACGCAGCTCTAATAACGCATCGAGTTCACACTCCACTGTCACATAGAAATGTGGTACTGTTTGCTTTGATTCTACCAAACGCTTGGCTATTGTTTTACGCATATTATCATGGGATGCAAATGTGTATTCATTCTGTTTGAAGAGTTTTAGTATCTGTTCGTCAGAAACACCTACAGCTACCGGCTGTATATTTTGTGATGAGTCTGAATCCTCAAAAACACCGCCACTCATGGCTTTTTCTACATCACGCTTGATAATACGCCCCTGTGGACCACTGCCCGAAATAAGTGATAAATCGAGCCCACTTTTTGCTGCTAATCGCCGCGCTAAAGGAGAAGCAAAAAAACGTATACTCTTTTTATCTTGCTGTATTGATTGCTGAACTGATAGCATGTGAGACATTTGTGTTGTCTTTGAATCTGTTTGTTTTACATCCTCTGATTCTTTGACTGCAAAAGAGGAAGAGGTTTCTTCTGCAACCTTTACTGCTTCAGCTAAATCTTCACCTTCTTCTGCTAAAACAACGATCAAAGAATTTACTTTAACGCCTTGCGTTCCAGCAGGAACAACGATCTTAGCAACCGTTCCCTCATCAACGGCCTCTACTTCCATTGTCGCCTTATCCGTCTCAATTTCAGCGATAACATCACCGGAGGAAACCTTATCTCCTTCCTTGACATTCCATTTTGACAAATTGCCTTCTTCCATCGTAGGGGAAAGCGCAGGCATCGTAATCTTAATGGGCATAGTGCTTTCCTCCGTTATGCTCTATAAGTAACAGCCTTAACGGCTTCAACAATTTCAGCGATATTAGGCAAAGCCAATTTTTCAAGATTGGCAGCATAAGGCATCGGAACATCTTTGCCGGCAATTGTAGCAATTGGTGCATCAAGATAATCAAAAGCCTGCTGCATAACACGTGTTGCTATTTCAGTGCCAACAGATGACTGAGGATATCCCTCTTCAATCGTTACCAAACGACCTGTTTTTTTAACTGAAGCAAGAATTGTCGCAAGATCCATTGGGCGAATAGTTCGCAAATCAATCAATTCAACATCAATCCCCAGTTTTTCAATTTCAGGTAACGCTTGAACCGCGTAATGCATTCCAATTCCATAGGCAACAATCGTAACATCTTGACCAACCTTATGAAGGCGCGCCTTACCAATAGGCAAAATGAAATCATCTATTTGGGGAACGTCAAATTGATGGCCGTACAAAATTTCGTTTTCGAGGAAAATAACAGGATTGTCATCACGAATAGCAGCCTTCAACAAACCTTTTGCATCTGCAGCGCTATAAGGCATAATAACCTTAAGACCCGGTATATGGCTGTACCATGCGGCATAGCACTGAGAATGCTGTGCACCAACACGCGCAGCTGCACCATTTGGACCACGAAAAACCATGGGAGCAGACATTTGTCCACCAGACATATAACGGGTTTTTGCTGCCGAATTGATAATCTGGTCAATCGCCTGCATAGCAAAGTTAAATGTCATAAATTCAACAATGGGACGTAATCCCCCAAATGCCGCCCCAACAGCCAATCCCGCAAAACCGTGTTCTGTAATTGGGGTATCAATAACTCGACGTTCCCCGAATTCTTCCAACAAACCTTGGCTAACTTTATAGGCACCTTGATATTGCGCGACTTCTTCTCCCATGAGAAAAACCATTTCATCACGCCGCATCTCTTCGGCCATAGCCTGATTAAGCGCCTCACGCACCGTCATCGTAACCATTTGCGTCCCTGCTGGAATATCAGAATCAGAGATGATATCAAAAGTAGGAGGTTCGGGAATTACGGGAGAAAGAGAGGGAGCCTCTCCCCTAGACTTATTTAAAGTATCGGCAGTCTGTGAAATATCATCAGCACTTTCACCTTCTTCCAACAACACTGCAATAACAGTATTCACTTTTACGCCTTCAGAACCTTCAAGCACAACAATTTTACCGAGAGTACCTTCATCAACAGCCTCTATTTCCATCATTGCTTTATCAGTTTCAATTTCAGCAATTACATCACCAGAGCTAACTTTATCGCCTTCTTTCTTGAGCCATTTAGATAATTTACCTTCTTCCATCGTTGGTGAAAGCGCCGGCATCAAAATATCAATAGACATACTTGCTTCCCTCGCATCAAACTAAAATATCAGTATAGAGCTCAGAAGCATCTGGCTCTGGATCACTTTGCGCAAAATCTGCCGCATCAGCAACAATCGCACGCACCTCTTTATCAATAGACTTTAAATCGTCTTCGTTCGCAAAGCCTTGTTTAAGAATTCTATTTTTTACCTGATCAATCGGATCTTGATCCTCTTTTATTTTCTGGACTTCTTCCTTTGAACGGTATTTTGCTGGATCAGACATGGAATGACCACGATAGCGATAGGTCTGCATATCAAGAATGATAGGCCCTTTACCAGAACGTGCCCAAGTAATTGCTTCATCGGCAGCTCCTTTTACTGCTCGAACATCCATACCGTCAACAACAATACCTGGAACTTCAAAAGAAAGACCACGACGGGAAAAATCAGTCTCTGCAGATGCACGTGCAACTGATGTTCCCATAGCATACTGATTATTTTCAATAATATAGACAACAGGAAGCTTCCAAAGTGAAGCCATATTAAAACTTTCGTAAACCTGCCCCTGATTAGCAGCGCCATCACCAAAATAAACCAATGTCACATTATCTTTACCAAGGTATCGATTTGAAAATGCCAAACCTGAACCAATCGGAACCTGCGCACCAACAATGCCATGCCCACCATAAAAATTCTTTTCTTTAGAAAACATATGCATTGAGCCACCCTTCCCTTTGGAAAAGCCACCTTGGCGCCCCGTTAATTCAGCCATAACACCACGTGGACTCATCCCAACCGCCAACATATGGCCATGATCTCGGTAAGATGTTATCACCTGATCACCTTCTTTTGCTGCCTTCAATGTTCCAACAACAACGGCTTCTTGCCCAATATAAAGATGACAAAATCCACCAATAAGCCCCATACCATAAAGCTGCCCCGCTTTTTCTTCAAAACGACGAATTAAAAGCATCTCACGATAGGCATCAATCTCCTCTTCTTTGGTAAAAGTGACTATTTGTGCTCTCTTTGTGGTGTTTGATAATGCCGTATTTATTACCGACGCAGAATTTTTTTTAGATCGTTCTGCCATATTAAACTCCCTTTTATGATTGTCTAGGAATAACCTTTACGAACAAAAGTTACAAGCATTATCAATCAGCTTGGATGATATCCGAGGGGATTGTGTTAAAATGCTTTTTGAAATGAAGCGGTTTCTAATTAATTTTTAATGTCATTTGAAGGGATTAAAATTGTCAACTCATTGGGTTTGGAAAAGTTTAAATTCTTCCGAATATACTCATCCAACATATCCTTCTCAATATGCCCATTGCGTAAAAGAGAAATACGCTTTTCAATGAACATCCGTTCATCTTCTACTTTATGAAGCTCTTCCTCTAATTCGATAATATGTTGATTAACCTCACTACGTGAATATAACCCGTACTCACCATGATAAATGTGATAACTGAAATAGCTTAAAACCCCCACTGTCATAAGTGGGAGTACGAAGCGAATTTTGATTGATCTGCGTTTTTGTTTTGTCCACATAAAACAGCACAGTCTTTATAGCGCAAACTTCTTAATACTTTGCCTAACTATGTATAATTTTAATTAATACCTCATTACCAAATACCTACAAAAATAATTCTCTGCTACATATTTACCTAAAGTTGCTGCATTCTATATTACAATGTACAGGCATCTATTAATTTGTAATTTTATGCCCATCTTTATCTCTGAAATTCCCTGTTAAAATAACTATAAAATCAATGAATGCCCAAGGACCAGATATCAAAGCTCCAAGGAGAGTTAGAGTTAGAATAAGCATTAAAATACCTGTTCCCGTTTTACCAACCATAAAACGATGAATACCCAACCCTCCTAAAAAAAAGCAAACGACTGCTAGAGTTGTTTTTGATTGTTGTGAATGACTTCCAGCCAAGATAGGAAAAACAGATTTAACAGTATCACCTTCGCAAACAAAATCAACGGCATCACCCACCTTCGGTGGATTCTTTCCCAACCAATCCCAACCCAAAAATTGATAACGCTTACCATCATCTCCTGAAACAAGATAAGCTCCTTGATCCTGGCTGATAATTTTACCTTTCATCTTCACCACCTCTAAAATTGTTACCCATATTGTTATTTATAAAAAAGTTTTTTTCTAACTTTATAATGTATTGATAAACTTCACTGCGCGAACACAACCCGTATTCACCATAATAAATGCGATAATTAAAACAATTGAAAAATTCCCACCGCTATAAAGAAAAATATAAAGTACAACCTTGACTGATCTGTACTTTTATCTCATTAATACATAACAATACAGATTTTTACAATATTTTTTATTTGCCTATGTATAATTATTATTAAAATACTGCTATAAAATATATGAAATAAAGTAATTATTATATCATATAAAGTAAATAATAACATATATTATTGATATTTTATAAATATATATTTCTACCAATTTGTAACTTTATTGCCATTTGCATCTCTAAAGTATCCAGATAAAATAACTATAAAATCAATAAGTGCCAAAGGTATAGTTATAACCATTCCTATAATTATCACATTTAGAAGAAGCATCACAATGTTCGTTGCAATTTTACCAGCCATGAAGCGGTGAATCCCCAAAAAAACAACAAACAAGTGCTAGAGCTAATCTCGATTGTTCTGATTGTTTTTGATTTGAGATAGGAAAAACAGATTTAACAGTATCACCTTAGCAAATAAAATCAACGGCATCCCCCACCTTCGGTGGATTCTTTCCCAACCAATCCCAACTCGAAAATTGATAACGCTTACCATCATCTCCCGAAACAAGATAGGCCTCTCGGCCTCGACCAATAATCATACCTTTCATCCTTGATCACCTATAAAGCTATTCCACATATGTTACTCATAAAGAGGTTATTTTCTAAATTTGATAATATTGTACCTAACCTCATGGCGTAAGTATAACTCATACTCACCGTGATAACCGTAAAATTAAAATAGCTTGGAATCCTACAATAATCTAATACTTCGCACTACTGTAAGCGGCAACACAAAACACATCTTAATCGATTGACATTGATGTATTGTTCAATACAAAATAATATATCCTTTTGCAATATTTCTATTCAACTATGTATCATTTTCACTAATATCTGATCATCAAATACATATACTTAAACACTCAAAGTATTATAGTTTCATAGATTAATCACAACAAAACTAAAAAAACATTGTTTCCTTTTTACATATTCCATTACTATGTAACTTCTACCAACGTGTAATTTTTTTACCATTTTTGTTAGTAAACTTCCCCGCCGCAATGACTATAAAATCAACAATTGCCCAAATCCCTGTAATCATCAAACCGACAATCGATAAAGATAGAATAAGCATTAAAGCACCAGTCCAAACTCTACCAACCATAAAACGGTGAACACCAAATATACCAGTGAACCAACAAATGAGTGTAAGCATTGGTCTTGTAGGTTCTGAATCTTGTGGCAACAATGGAAAAACAGAATTGATAACATCATCTTCACATACGAAATCAACTGACTCACCTATCCTCGGTGGAGTTTTTCCTAACCAATCCAAAGTTGCGAATTGATAACGCTTACCATCATCAGCAGAGACAAGATAAATTTCTTGATCCTGACTAATAATTATACCTCTCATCTTTAATCACCTATGAAATAGTTATACTTTTATTATTGATAAAATCATCAAATTTAATCGTCTTGTTCAGTTAATAAAAAAGACTGTTTTTTTCATTCGCCATTAACGACGCCAATCACCTGCATAACATGCCTGTACCCCTAGCATCTCTTCAATGCGAATAAGTTGATTGTATTTTGCTAATCTATCCGAACGTGCAAGCGAACCCGTTTTAATCTGCCCACAATTCGTTGCAACAGCGAGATCTGCTATGAAAGAATTTTCCGTTTCGCCTGAACGGTGAGATATAATAGCACGATAGCCTGCTTTATGCGCTGTTTCTACAGCATCAAGCGCCTCACTTAAAGTACCAATCTGATTAACTTTAATAAGAATAGCATTAGCCGCCCCCATCTTGATACCATCGCGCAAACGCGCTGAATTTGTTACAAATAAATCATCACCAACAAGTTGACATTTTTTGCCAATCGAATCAGACAGTAATCTCCATCCTTCCCAATCATCCTCGGCCATCCCATCCTCAATCGTAACAATAGGGTAAGATTCAACAAGTTGTGCCAAATAATCTACTTGTTTTTGGGCATCACGACATTTACCCTCACCTTTATAAAAATAAGAACCATTTTTATAAAATTCGGTCGCAGCACAATCTAAACCAAGTACAATTTGTTCACCTGGTTTATACCCACACGCTATTATAGATTCCATAATAAAATCAAGTGTCTGCTCGGCGCTTTTAAATTGGGGTGCAAAACCACCTTCATCACCAACATTAGTATTATAACCTGCATCTTTTAAGCGTTTTTTTAGGGTATGAAAAATTTCAGCCCCGTAGCGGATTGCTTCTTTCAGGGTAGGAGCCCCAATTGGAAGAATCATAAATTCTTGAAAATCAATCGGATTATCAGCATGTACGCCCCCATTAATAATATTCATCATTGGCGTTGGAAGAATATGCGCTTGTATACCCCCAATATAACGATAAAGAGGTAAACATAATGATTCTGCAGCTGCTTTTGCAACAGCTAATGAAACGCCAAGAAGCGCATTGGCACCAAGACGTGCTTTGTTTGGCGTTCCATCCAAAGCGATCATTGCTTGATCAATAGTAATTTGATCTCTTGCATCTCGCCCACCAAGTTCATCAAGAATTTCGCCATTTACTGCTGCAACAGCTTTTTCAACACCTTTCCCCTGATAGCGCACGCCACCATCACGAAGCTCAATAGCTTCATGTGCTCCTGTAGATGCCCCTGAGGGCACAAGAGCACGACCAAAAGCCCCATTTTCCAAATGAACATCAACCTCTACCGTTGGATTTCCTCGGCTATCAAGTACTTCACGACCAACGATATCAACAATTACAGTCATATAAGTTCCCTTCTCCAATAAAAGTCTCGCTTCATTCTAAACGCCATAATGATAGAATATCCTCTGTAACTGTATATTTAATTCACTTTTTTGGACAGATAATCAAATTCCATTAAAGTCTCAAGAACTCTTTGTAAATTATCAATTTTAATCATATTAGGCCCATCAGAAGGTGCATTATCTGGATCTTGATGTGTTTCTAAGAAAACACCTGCAACCCCAACAGAAACAGCCGCCCGCGCTAAAACTTCAACAAATTGACGTTGTCCATCAGACGAATCTCCTTTGCCTCCCGGCTCTTGAACAGAATGTGTTGCATCAAAAATAACAGGTGTTCCAAATGAACGCAAAATGGGTAATGAACGCATATCAGAAATAAGTCGATTATAACCAAATGAAGTACCTCGCTCACAAAGCATAACATTCGGATTACCGCTTTGAACAACCTTTTTTAAAACATTTTCCATGTCCCACGGAGCCAAAAACTGACCTTTTTTAATATTAATAATACACCCCGTTTTGGCTGCTGCCACCAAAAGATCTGTTTGACGACATAAAAAAGCGGGTATTTGCAGAACGTCTACAGTAGAAGCAACAGCTATACATTGCTCTTCTGTATGCACATCAGTCAATACCGGACAACCAAATTCCTTCTTCAGATCGGAGAAGATAGCCATCGCTTTTTCAAGGCCAATACCACGTGCCGCACTCAAGGATGTTCTGTTGGCTTTATCATAACTGGATTTATAAACAAACCCAATACCAATTTGATCTGTAATTGTTTTAATCCGACCAGCCATTTCAAAAGCATGTTCTCGACTTTCCATCTGACACGGACCTGCAATTAATGAAAGAGGTGATTCATTTGAAAAAACAATATTTCCAACTTTCACAATGGCATTTGGTTCAGACATTTTATTCCTCAAAAAGCAAATAATCCAATTTATGACCTAAACCAATCGACTTTGTTCTACGGTGGCTTCAATAAAAGAAGAAAAAAGTGGATGTGGATCAAATGGACGTGACTTCAGTTCTGGATGATATTGAACACCAATGAACCATGGATGATCTTCATATTCTATTGTCTCCGGTAAAATACCATCGGGAGACATACCAGAAAAGATTAAACCACACTGTTCAAGCTTCTCTTTATAATCAATATTTACTTCATACCGATGACGATGTCGCTCGTGAATCTTCGTCGTTCCATAAATTTTAGAAATATGACTATTCTCTTTTAATTCAGCAGCAAAAGCACCAAGACGCATTGTGCCACCGAGATTTCCACTTTTTATACGTTTCTCAAGAACATTTTCTTTAAGCCATTCTGTCATTAAACCTACAATTGGATTTTTTGTTTCGCAAAACTCACTTGATGAAGCATCCTTAATATGTGCAAGATTGCGCGCAGCCTCTATACAAGCTAATTGCATCCCAAGGCAAATACCTAAAAACGGAATCTTACGCTCCCGTGCAAATTGAATTGCCCGAATTTTACCTTCTGTACCACGCGCTCCAAACGCACCAGGAACCAAAATTCCATGGACTTTTTGTAAAGTAGATGCAGGATCTTCTTTTTCAAAAAGTTCCGCTTCAATCCACTCAATATTAACTTTTACTTTATTGGCTAAACCACCATGCGCAATTGCCTCGATAAGAGATTTATAAGCATCCTTCAAGCCGGTATATTTTCCAACAACAGCAATTATTACTTCCCCTTCAGGATGGTGAATCCGATATGTAATATCTTCCCAATGATCCATTTTAGGCTTAGGTGTCGGATTCATTCCAAAAGCGGCAAGAACTTCTGAATCTAACCCCTCTTTGTGGTATGCTATGGGAACATCATAAATCGTTGGCATATCCAATGCCTGAATAACTGCATTTGAGCGAACATTACAAAAAAGTGATAACTTGCTCCGCTCTGTTTCTGGAATAGGCCGATCTGCACGCACCAACAAAATATCGGGTGCAATACCAATTGATTGTAATTCTTTGACGGAATGTTGCGTTGGTTTGGTTTTCAATTCACCAGCCGAAGGAATATAAGGCATTAATGTAAGATGTACATAAATAACATTTTGCCTTGGTAATTCATTATGAATCTGACGAATCGCTTCTAGAAAAGGCATTGCTTCAATATCACCAACAGTTCCACCTATTTCACATAAAACAAAGTCAAATTCTTCATTTCCTGTAGTAATGAATGTCTTAATTTCATCGGTAACATGAGGAATAACTTGGACTGTTGCCCCCAAATAATCACCGCGCCGTTCTCGTTCAATGATATTTTGATAAATACGCCCTGTCGTAACATTATCCTGGCTATTCGCAGAACGTCCTGTAAAACGCTCATAATGACCAAGATCAAGATCGGTTTCTGCACCATCGTCGGTCACAAACACCTCGCCATGTTGATAAGGTGACATAGTACCTGGATCAACATTCAAATAAGGATCAAGTTTGCGAAGCCGTACACGATAACCACGAGCTTGCAATAATGCAGCCAACGCTGCTGCTGCAATGCCTTTTCCAAGGGAAGAAACCACACCACCAGTAATAAAAATATAACGTGTCATGAGCTTATGGTGATAAGCGGTTTATAATAATTTTTCCAGAAAAAAATGCAAAAAGAAACTATTTTTCTTCTATAAAATAAAAAAGGTGAAAAAAACACCTTTTTAAAAATCTATACTCTCTCGAAGAAACTATTTTGTACCGTCATTTGGAACTGGATTTTCAAGAGCCGGCGGAACGGGGTTTTCAGTTTCAGGATTTGTAGGCTGTTTTTGTTCCTGAGGTGAAACCGAGGTGCCTCCTAGTTGTTCAAGAATAGAAGGCTGAGACTCATCACCTAATGATGGCGCTATTTCCGGAATCTCTTTATTTTTAGAGTTCTTTTCTGAATTAACAGGAATACGCTTAAGAATATCAGAGCTGGAATTCGATATACTCCCTACAACGGTAAGTCCAATCGATACTGCGAAAAAGCAACATGCTAAAATAGCGGTCAAACGCGTTAACGGATTTTTGGATCCACGTGTTCTCATCAACCCAGAACCGCTACTTGCTCCAAGCCCACCACCTTCAGAAGGCTGAATTAAGATAATACCCACCAAAGCAATAACAACCAAAAAATGAATAACAATAAGTACTGTTTGCATAAACCCTGCTCTTTAAATAACTTTTCATGGCTATTTACACGTAAATAACACATAATCCAAGGGGGGGGCAAATATTCCTCTGTTATAATTTACGATAAACATCGCAAATAGTTAAAAAATCAACCGCTTTTAAGCTTGCTCCACCTATCAAAGCTCCATTAACATGATCAATGCTCAAAAGCTCAAATGCATTGGATGGCTTGACTGATCCACCATAAAGTAACCGCATCTTATTTCCTTCGTCACCAAAACGAAAGCGCATCTTATCACGAATAAAATTATGCACTTCTGCAACATCTGCTGAAGTAGCAGTATTGCCTGTGCCTATAGCCCATACAGGTTCATAAGCGATGATGACATTTTCTGCTGTAGTGCCATCTGGCAAAGATCCCTCAAGCTGCCGCTTGAGAACATCCAACACTTTATTATTTTTGCGCTCCTCCAATGTTTCGCCAATACAAACAAGAGCAACAAGACCTGCTCGCCATGCTGCTTGCACTTTAGCACAAATAATCGCGTCACTTTCTTGGTAAACTGTGCGACGTTCTGAATGCCCAATAATGACATGACTTGCCCCTGCTTCTTTAAGCATAAAAGCTGAAATATCTCCGGTATAAGGACCATGATCATCAAAATGACAATTTTGTCCTCCTAAAAGGAGATTTTCACCACCTAACGTATCAAAAGCCCGCGATAAAAGCGTTGCTGGAACACAAATGAGCGCTTCAAATAAACGGCCTAAATCAGAGCTAACACCAGCAGCGATAGCACGCAACTCTCCAAGTGATTCACCGTTTCCATTCATTTTCCAATTTCCAGCAATAAAAGGCCGAATATTTGAAGGCATATTTTCACCTCAGGAGCACTCACAATACATTATTTATCTTTTAGGTATCAAATTATAAAATGAAAGCAAGTCTTTAAGCTTGCATCTTTTATATCTTTATTGCAAATTCCATTATTGCTTCGATAACAACTCATACCAGAAGATGGAATTGAACGATGCTTGACATCATACGAAATGCTACAAATTCTTGGCTTTCCAGAATTTTCCTTGCTATTTTACTCTTGTGCTTCATCCTTTTATGGGGAATACCACAGTTACACATAAAGAGTGAAAGAGATCTTATTACTGCTGGAAAGTCCGCAGTAACTGTTGATGATTATCGTCTTGCACTTGCTGATCAAAGCGCACGTTTAGCACTCGCATCTCAGATTGGACGAATGTTTACACCAAATGAGATGCAGCAGTATAGAATACCCACTGTTGTTTTCAATCAGTTGCAACAAAATATACTGTTTGATGAACAGACGCGTAAAATGAAAATTAGTCTTTCAAAAAACACAATAGCGCGTATTCTTAGTGCTGATAATATGTTTCAAATAAATGGCGTTTTTGATCAGAGTTTGTTTCGTAACTATCTTCAGCATTTACGTATCAGCGAAAATAATTTTCTTGATTATTACACCCGAAAAGAGAAACGCAACCAACTCATTGCAGCTTCAATATCTGGGATGAAGGCACCAGATATGTTTTATAAAGCGCTCGCTCTTTATCGAGGAGAAACCCGTGTCGCTGATTATATTGTTATTGATCTAAAAGACAAGGAAACGAACTTTGACCCCGATCAAGAAACATTGCAAAAGTGGTTTGAAATCTACAAAAATGAATTTCGTACTCCGGAGTACCGCACTGTTTCTTTATTATCTATGACATCGGCTGAGATTATAAAACCCGAAGATATTTCAGCAGATGAGGCTAGAGCTTATTATACACAAAATACCTCGCGTTTTATGACTCCTGAAAAACGCACGATTGAAGAATTGCGATTCCCTACGCGCGAAGCTGCCGATAATGCGGCAAAAAAAATAGCCGATGGATTGAGTTTTGATGCACTGGTTAAAGCTGAAAACAAAACTCTCCGTGAGATAAAAAAAGGTCCTATCACAGAAAATGAGCTTCCTAGTCATCTAGCATCTGAGATCTTCGAACTCGAACAAGGGCAAATTAGTTCTGTAATCAATAGTATACAAGGTCCCGTTATCATTCGCGTAATACATATTGAACCTTCAGCCTTACTTCCCTTTGAAAAAGTGGAAGAAAATATTCGTCAAGAACTTGCTCAGAATCGTGCTGTAGATGCTATACGTAACAATTATACAGCGATCGAAAATGCACGTTTTGAGGGAGCTTCTCTCAAAGAGCTTGCTGACCAATATAAATTACCTCTGCGTACAATTACTATTGATAAAACAGGAAAAACAATTGGGGGTACAATACTCACAGATTTACCCCAGAAAGATATTTTATTGAATGCCATCTATCAATCAAATGAAGGAGTCGATCTTGATCCTCTCTCTCTACCAAAAAGTGGATATCTCTGGTATAAAGTAGATAAAGTTATCCCTGCCCGCGATAGAACACTTGAAGAAGCCAAACAAGATGTACTTTCTCAATGGAAAAGTGAAGAACTTCAACGCCTTCTTGATGAAAAAGCCAAAAATGCTCTAAGACAACTCTCTGAAGGAAAAAGTTTTATTTCTCTTGCTCATGCATTTGGTGTGGAAAAACAAACGACACAACCTCTACGACGCCAAGATTCATCTGAAATTTTTGGATTTGAAGGTGTTAAAGCATTATTTTCTGGCCCAAAAGGTCACTATGGCGTAGTAAGAGGTCCGATCGCAACAAATCGCATCGTTTATCAAATAAAGACGGTAACCATGCCTCAAGACAGCACCCCTCATACCCTTTCACCTGATATCCGTACCAATATAGATATGATAATAAGAGAAGATCTAAAACTAGAAATGCTACAAGTTGCCAATAAAGAACACCCTTTGGAAATTAATAGCACTCTTCATCATCAAATCTTCAACGCTGTCGAGTAAAAATCTTACAAATGATTTTTGGTATTTAAGTAATAAAATCGCAATTAGAACTTCTTCTACAATTCAAAAAATAAAATGAACTTCTTTTCCGTCAGTATAAGGATGAATAATATCCATAAAAATAATGGATGCAATTTGGAGAATAGTTTTTTCAGCGTAATAATAAAAAATGTAATCCGTGCAGACAGGCTCTATAAATGTTCTCATAATAAATGGCTATCATTTATAATCCTCTATACACGCAATATTCCCTCCAACCATAGATTTTTCTGTGGCCGTTGGAGGTAATTTTTCCTTATCCAAAAAAACCATCTTTCATTGAAAAACGATGCACACCGATACAGTTAAGCACTGAATATTAAAACCTCAATCTCATCAGAAACCAACTAATGATTTCATAAATTTTATCTTAGTTTTGTCTTCTCTAAATCATCTACCGATGTACAATCATGAATAACTACTGAAAAAAATGCACGATACATTCAACCTCAAATCTCATGAGTCCAGTTTATAACTGTTCTGAGGTCATCCTCATCAATACATTAGCAGCGCTTTCCCCAACGAGAAAAAAGGATTTTGATTTATAATATCTTAGTTACCTGACACATTTGTTGATTTCTCTGTTCTTGGATAATCTTCTTTAATCCCTACAATATCTTTGGAAAATTACCGCTTATTGCCGCCTTTGCTATCAACCAATAACGATGAATCAATGGTAAAGTCGCGCTTTCTTGAAAAACTACAGCTCCCAACTGTACTGCTTTTTGAAGAGATGCTGGTATAATCGCCAACGGAAGAAATGCTTGTTTAAGCATGCTAGGCAAATCACTAGAATGGTCGTAAAACTTGGTATAATGATCTTGGGATAACGCTACCATAGCTTCAACAATGTGGCGCTTTTGTTTGTCATTAATACGATTAGACTCCAAATCCTCCCTATCCACCCCTACAGCCTTTAGTATATCAGCAGGTAAATAGTATTGGTATCGTGATTGCATGAATGATAAAAGACGTAATACACCACTTAATCCCTGAGCAATTCCTCCGTGTTCATAGATATCTGTAAAATCTTGTGTCGTATCAGGATCCAGTATCTGACAAGAAAGCCGCAAGATCGTACTCGCTGTTTCGCTAAAATAGAATTCGAGATCATGAAGATTTTCTATCGGATTGTGGTAAAGATCTAAAATCTGTGCATCACAGTAACGTAAAAAAGCTGTCTTAGGCAAATTAAAGAGGGTCATTGCTGTAAACAAATCACTTAAAATCGGATTATCTTTACTCTTTTTTATTTCACCATTAGCGATAGAATCATACCACCAACGTAATCGTATTTCGCCAATAAGCGGATCGTGTACAGTTTCACGAATACGAGCAACTTCTACATTAAAAGCGTAAAGAGCAGCCAGTGCTCTACGCTTTTTTTTAGGCGCAAATAAAACCGATATATAGCGATCACGATCTGTGGCACGTAAGACATCAAGATAATAAGGAAGAGAATCAATCATTCTATGACACCTCTTAACTTCCTTTTTTAGCAATTAACATTCTATTTTTATCATATTTTAAAATGATGAATGAGCAAATACAGTTAAGAGAATAAAATTTTTAACTATGCCTCTACATGCATTACAAATTAAGGATTCTTTCTCTAGGTAATTTTTTAGCTACCCTCAATACATGAAGTATTTTTACTTCCAAAAATTTCACTTGTAACTGTAACGTGTCTCCTTAAGAATAAAAATTAACAAATAGATAAACTCCTACGAAAGCTTGTCGCTTACGCTCACATTCATACTAAAATAAAAGAGTAAATAATGATCACTTTGGAATATATATGTTGATTACATCAAATCTCATTCGTCTAACATTTTTATATGTAAATGATGAAGACTATTTGTCTTTATTGTGAAGGAACTGGGTAGAAAAAAGGTAAAATATCTGAAAAATTGATGTGCTTTTTAAGAACTTTGGCATCTGATCTACCGACACTGTTCTCCAAGACACTTCAAACGCAATGTATGCAAAGTAAAAAGCGTGATAAGAATATCAATAAGCAGCGTATATTATCAAATCTAATTGAATAAGGAAAAATTGCTACCAAAATATTCCATAACTTTCCTGATAAAGAACAATTGGACAGGAAGCCATAACAGACACAACAAAAAGTAAAATCTTTTAATGATTATTTTCTATAAGTTATTTTCTCTATTCTTTCATCAATCAAAGCATATTCCTTCCTATAATTCTTCCCCCATGTACTCAACTATGTATCACTGATATCCACCTCTATATCTATTGGTTACAATAAGTAATTTTTTGAATATAACCTTTATTGCATTCCTTCCAATACTGCTGTTTCATCATATTAAACTTGTCTTTATCAAATTAGATTCTATTATGTCGTGATTAATATGAATAATAAAACTATGTTTGTGATAGATCTCTTTGGTAACCTCTGCTATGGAACCAGCTTACATTTGTAGCATGTAGGTGTAACCTAATGGAAACATCTTCAATGTCAAAAGATGTTGTTTATTGTCTTTTTTTAAACAAAAGTCTTTTTGTTTGGAAAAGCGGAATATCTTCCAATGACAAATTCTAATCAGTTATAAAGCTCTTTGCACCTTTTCAATCAAAGCATAGCTCAGTTGTTTAGATCTTTCTAATTCTACAGCTAAAATTACTGCGCATTAAAGATGAATATTTTGAATGTTCTCTTCAAAACCTAAATGATCCCCTACTGAAAAGCTTCGCGATAAGACTGCAGGGTCTTAACATCGACCAATAAAACCAGTGCACCAATATGAAGTAAAGCATAATCTGTATTATCCGCACCATCCGTTGCATCCTTCTCCCAAAGCGCAGCGCCATAATGTGAGTAAATTGCTTTAGTAGGATAAGTTCTCTTTGTATGCCCATTCTAAAGCATCATCAAGCAAACCTCATGCACTTTTAGCGCATAAATTTTTAGACCATTTGCGTCAAAATTAAGCTCTAAATCTGATAAATTTTCAGAGTGTGTAGAGGCACTGAATCTGTAAGCAGCAGCAAGAATGCCGATACTAATCAAAAAGGCGCTATCAAATTGCAGATAATCTTTGGCAATTACATCATTATAAAAAATTTGTACTTCACGATCAGCCGACTGATAGCTTGCCATACAGCCATCTTCATTGATTTTCTCAGCAGCCATCCTAAGCTTTTTAAAAGCCTGTTGCACTTTCCATAGTCAACGGAGAATCATTAATCCATTTCATCGACCTTATCTACCATATCAACAGGTGCTGTTTTGGAGGCAAAAGACGCTGTTTGGGAATTAACGGACAAAATTAGAGTGTTTTTGGGAAAACCCGTTTGATAATGCCTAGCAAGAGTAAGATTTTTGTCAATACCATATTTTGTGATACAATCTGCCAAGCATAAGCAGTTCTCCCTTTTAAAACTCTCCTTATAAGATTTATCTTATCAGACTTAAAACATTCGTTTGTAGTGGAATCAAACCTTATTTTATAATATTTGTCTCAAGCAGAGATAAAAGAACAGCAAAGCAATTCAAAAATTAGCAGCAAATAATATAACAGCATGAGATCCTTTTACATAAGATGCACTGATTATAGAAGTTCCCCTTTTGAAATGATCAAAGAAAACAACAGCATTCAAGAAGCATAATAATTTCTTCATGTTACATTGATATATTGAAATAAAATATCATTGCACCGCAAATAATAGTGCAGCAACTGCCCGATCCTCAGCCAACAAAACATTAAATGTACGCACTGCTGCTCCTGTACTCATTGTATCTGATGAAATACGCTTTTCCCATAAAAGCATCCGTAACTCTTCGGGTAATCGCAACAATTCAACTCCTGTTCCTATGAGTAAAACTTCAATATCAGACGCTTCTTCTAAAACACGAAATATATTCTCTTGAGTAGGAAGAGGACCTATCATATCAATACCATAAATACCTGATGGTACACAAATAATGGAACCTCTGTGTGACATATCAGCAAAACGAAAACCACCATTTCCGTAAGCATCAATAGGTGCACGCCTCGGAAAATGCGCTTCACGAATTTGAATTGCATGAAACATCAATAAGCATCCTCTATTTTAAAAACCCAATTGCCTTTTTTTCTCTCCCTCAAAAATTAGAAAAGGGCTTGAATATTTCATGTTTTAATCATAACCTGTACAGCAATATTGAGGCAATATCTTTTATACAAAATACTGCCTTAGCAATATAAAAATCATATAAAAATTTTGCACTAAGCCGCAGTTAAATGCTATGCTCGCTTAAATAAATCTACCTCGAAAAAAACTTTCTTGGCCTCTTCACTTAGAAATAAGAAATCTCTGCCATACAAAACAATGACATTATCTAAAGGACAAGAAAATTCACTGAGATACTCCAGAGATAAAATATATATTTTAAAAAATAGTCTGCATAAAATAAACAAAACACTAGGTTATTTATCGACTATGAAACTACCTCTACAATGCAATATTTTTTATACAAAAACACCTATTTTTATAAAAATACGTCGCAAAAGAACGTAATAAACTGCAATTATAATTTAAGATTCCTTTCCCCTTGATAAAGTTTTTTTCTCCTTAGATGCACTCACATTTTCTTTTTTCGTAGTTTTAGATTTAGAATTTTGTTGTGCTTTTGTTTTAGCATTAAGTTTTGATTTTTTTTCTGAAATGGGTTCGCCTTTAATGCGAACATCAGATAATGTTGAGCGGATAACGCGAATACGAATATCATTACCAATTTCCACCTCCAGTTCACCACTCTCATCGTAAACTTTTGTCACCTTGCCAATGATACCACCACCCGTTATAACTGTATCACCACGGCGCACAGCATCAAGCATCTCCTGCCGCTTTTTCATTTGCATACGCTGCGGGCGAATCATAAAAAAATACATAATTGCCAAAATCAAAATGAATGGGACAAAGGTAACAAGTGAGGTCCCATTAGAAGCACCGCCTGCGACTTGAGCATAAGCGTCATTAGTAAACATTTTTATCTCCTATAGATTAAAATTCATGTATTTTCCACTCTACTGAAATAAATTTTCGGCTCAGAGAAAAGCCTTCATAGAGAATTTATCATACAAAGTGATAACCACACAACGCAATCACAGCTTTATAGAAAGGAGATAAATCCTTAAGAGACTGAAGGCAATGAGAAAAAACTTTTTAAAAACAGATTTATTTTCCTTTTTATATATCATAAATATGAGCATCGACATTAATTGAAAAAATTAATGATACAAAATAATTTTCTTCTCTTCCAAGGCATCTAACGGACAACTCTTTTCAAATGTATAATTTTTTCCACTGAGACGTTCTTAATTAAAAAAAATTGATTTTTTTGCTTGAAAGCCAAGTGAAAATAGATTTTCAAAATCAAGCCACTATAAATTAGTCTTCTAAATACTTGATCGGATCAACAGGTAACGAGTTCTTACGTACTTCGAAATAAACACGCGGCGTTTTAACATTTCCTGAAACACCGGATTTAGCAATCTCATCACCACGTCGTATCCTTTGACCCTTGCTAACGACAAGCTTACTGTTACATCCATAAATAGTAATAACATTGTCTTCATGCCGAATCATAACAACATTACCGAGTTCTTTTAACCCATCACTCGCATAGATAACGACACCATTTTCCGCTGCTTTTACCGAAGAGCCTTCAGGCACAGCAATGTCTACCCCTCGATTAGTTGCTGTTCCTTTTTTCTGACCAAATTGGCTTAATAAACGCCCTCGTACCGGCCAACGCATCTTAGAAATTCCTGTGGATTGTGGGGTAACAATATCATCTGTATTCGTAATGGCATCTGACAAACCAGTTTGATGGCTTAATTGCTTCATCTGTCTGGAAGAATCATTCTCAATACCTGACTTGTACATTTTTGTTGGAGGGACAGTTGTTACAGGAGCTTTATATGTAGGTGGAATCTTCTTGTGTCTTATGGAAGACGTAACTTGAGACTGGAATGAAGACTCCGTTGCTGATGACTCCCAATTATCATTGTGAACATTTGAAGCTGCTACTGTACGCCCGCTTGGGATCACTAGTACCTGACCAATATAAATGGAATTACTGCCTATACCATTTGCTAATTTTAATGCCTCAACACTGACTCCTATTTGCCGTGCAATACTTAACAGTGTATCCCCACTTTGCACAATATAAGAATTTCGCCGAAAAATAGGAGAATTATCGACTTGTGAACGGGAAAGTGTCCCAAGATTGCGTGGCGGTGTCCCCATAACTCGGCTATTTGGAGAAGACGTACTACCCTGTTGTGAAGAATTATTATACGAAGGATTATTATCGGTCCATGAATCATCACTCGGATCCACAGGTGGCAACTCAGCGCTTTGTATCATGCCATCATACGATAACATTCGCGGATTAGCAGGCATAGTTGTAGATATACTTGAACGAGTAGATACCTCACGATGAGAGAAAACATTAGCGAAGCGCTGTGTACCGGAACTACACCCCGCCAAAATTGTTATCGTCGCTAAAAAAGCCATTTCATGAAAATTACGCCGAAAAATATTACCCAAAACTTTTAAACACATAGTTTTGCTCACCCGTCAATACTCAACTCGCTCTATTAAAGCTTTCTAATATTACCTAAGAGTTAAAATTAGATATTTTATTCATAAATATCCTTATAATAATATCAAAATGAATTTATCGTAAAAAAGATAAAATAATCTGCGCAATACCTTAAATCTAAAAAATTAAAGTATTTCTGCAATGCCTTTAATAAAAGGCTGATAACGTACTTGAAACATTTCTAAACATTCAAATCGGCTGCCAATTCTCGTATAACGCGTCACTGTTTGTACCCCTTCATCAGGCCCTATAGCCTGAATGAGAATTCCATTTTCAGCTAGAAGCTCTAAAAAATCCTTTGGTTCATCAAAACGTGATGGCCAAATAAGAATACGATCAAATGATCCAAAACCTGTAAAAGTACAACTTCCATCAAGTTGCTTTACAACAATATTTTCAAGTCCCAAACCTTGAAATTTTTGTCGTGCCAAATTAACAAGTGTTTTATAACGATCAACTGTTGTCACGCGGTCACTCAGACACGCCATAAGAGCAGTACAAAAACCAGATCCTGTACCAATTTCTAAGACACGGTGCTTTTTTTTCAATGATAATGCAAAAAGAATCAAAAGCTGCTCTTCCAAGCGCTCAATATATTCACCACATTCAATGGGAATAACTTTGTTCTCATAGGCACTACTGAACCAAGGAACAGAAACGAATTGTTGACGCGGAATTCTCTCAAAGGCTGAAAAAAAGCGAACATCATCAATTCCTTTGCTGCGCATTTTAAGCACAAGACTAGCTAATTCCTCACGAAATCGTAAAATATCGTTCTGCCCCATAGTGTCATTTATTCTCCAATGAAGTAGCACCTTTGTCGTACGTACAGCTCATTTTTTAAAAATGGCAAAATCTTGCATTTGCATATCATCATCTTTCAGGTAAAACTATATAGGTTATCCTTTTGCAAAATTAAGCAGTAATACAATGAATGCCCTTCATATAGGGTTGTAAAACATCTGGAACAATAATTGATCCATCAGCTTGCTGATAATTCTCAAGAATAGCAATAAGACAACGCCCAACGGCCGTACCAGAACCATTAAGACTATGAACGAAGTGCAATACTTTATCTCCTTCTTTACGATAACGCGCATTCATGCGTCGCCCTTGAAAATCTCCACAAACTGAACAACTAGAAATTTCACGATAGCACCCTTGGCCGGGAAGCCAAACTTCAATGTCATACGTTTTACGTGCAGAAAATCCCATATCACCAGTAGAAAGAACAACTGTGCGAAAAGGTAAACCAAGCCGTTTCAACACATCTTCTGCACACTCTGTCATCCGTTCTAGCTCGATTAAAGACTGATCTTCAGTCGTAATCGATACCATCTCTACCTTCCAAAACTGGTGCTGACGCAACATACCCCGTGTATCACGACCTGCAGATCCCGCTTCCGAGCGAAAACAGGGAGTCAAAGAAGAAAATCGCAGTGGTAAATCTGATATCTCAAGAATTTCATTGTTTACCAAATTGGTTAATGGAACTTCTGCTGTAGAAATAAGCCATCGACCGTCTGTCGTTCTAAAAAGATCATCAGCAAATTTTGGCAACTGAGCTGCCCCATAAACAATCTCATCACGAACAAGAAGAGGCACCGAAACTTCTGTATAACCATGCTCGTCAACATGCACATCAAGCATAAATTGGCCTAATGCGCGTTCAAGCCGTGCCAATGCTCCTGAAAGTACCGTAAAGCGTGTCCCTGATAAACGACTTGCTCGCTCGAAGTTCATCTGTTTGAGATTTTGTCCAAGATCAAAATGTTCCTTTGGTGTAAAATCAAATGTTGGAGGTGTACCAAAATGTCGAATAACAACATTATCGCTCTCATCTTTACCTTTTGGAACATCATCCAATGGAATATTCGGGAGTGCTGAAAGAGCCTTCTCAAAGCTTTCAGTCAACCGCTTTTCTTCTACTGTAGCAGAAAAAAGGAAAGCTTTAATCTCTTCAACCTCAGCCCTAAGGCGTTCCGCCATTTTCTGATCACATGCAGCTAAAGCCTGTCCTATTTCCTTTGAAACCGCATTACGGCGCTCCTGCACCGATTGCACTTTAGCAACATGCGACCGACGTTTAAGATCGAGTTTTATTAATTCTTCCGCTTGTGGCTTAATTCCTCTCTTTTCCAGTGCTTCATCTAATTTCTCAGGGTGTTCACGAATCCACTTAATATCAAGCATCAAAATTCCTCATTTGCATCGTTTCTATTCGTTTCCTATCACATAAGGTATAAATGTCTCTTAAGAGGATTTTTTCCCCTTTTCTATGTAGTAAGCAATTAAAATTGAGATCTCGTAAAGAGTTATCGTCGGTAAGGCTACTGCAAACATAGTAAAAAAATCCGATGGGGTTACTATTGCCGCAATTATAAAAGATATGAGGATAGCCCACTTTCGTTTAGACACCAAACTATGAGAAGTTAAAAATCCAACTTTCGTTAAAAGACTAGTTACAAGAGGTAATTGAAAAATCAAACCAAAAATCAGGATAAACGATGTCATAAAGCTCAAATAATCGGAAATACGGACTATACACTCTATTCTTAAATGAATACCTGAAAGAATTTGCTGAGAAGGGCTAAACCGAAGCATCACTGGCGCCAACAGAACATAAACAAATGCCCCCCAAACGAAAAATAAAATCGATCCACCAATGAGAAATGGTAAAAAAGCCATACGCTCATTTTTATAAAGTCCTGGTGCGATAAAACTATAAAACTGACAAGCCGTATAGGGAAAAGATAAAATAGCTGCCCCAAAAGCGGCAAGTTTCATCTTTGTTAAAAAAGTTTCCCATACCTGTGTTGATTGCAAACGGATACTCCAAGGATTATCACCTGATATTTTCATCGCCCATTGATAAGGCCGTATTAAAAAATATAAAATATAATCTTTGATAAGAAAACACATAATAAAAGCTATCAAAAATGGGATCAGAGTAGCAATAATTCGCTGACGGAGTTCAATCAAATGTTTCAAAAATGGTGCTATATTGGCATCAATTTCATCTTTCTCAACACTCATAACACACCTTCTTTATTTTTAGAAGTTACAGAAATGCTTTCAGAATTATGAAAATTAACAGATGCTGTTAAATCTTCATTGGCTTTTTTCCGATCACATTCCATAACTGCCTTATCTTTTTCTAATGTATGGTGCGTTGTATTTACATCAAAATTATCGCGGATACTCCCTAGTTCGTCATGAATAGGATTAAAAGTCTCTGTTAACTCTTTTCTTAGATTAAGACCACTGATATCCGATAATGGCTTTTGCAAATCATCAAGCTGGGTTTGTTTCATAGCATCATCAAACTGATGACGAAATTCATTCGCTGCTGAACGCACATAAGCCATCGCTCTTGCTATCGTCTTTAGCATTTTAGGTAAATCTTTCAGCCCAACTACAACGATGAAAACAAGTAATATCACGAGAAACTCTGACCCATCAGTCCCAAACATCGCCTACACTCGACTTTCTCGTTAAAAAAATAATGCACAATTATAATTGTGTCTTTGTTACTTTATACGCCGTTTTCTAGCAACAGGCATCTTACCTTCTTTAGTGGAAGAAGAACCTTTTCTGCGTACAACTACACGTTTCACCGATAATGACTCAGGTTGTTGCGTTCAACATCAATTTTTTTGGAATAATCAGCTACTGTAGGCTCATCCTCAATGCTGTTCTCTTCTTCCTTCATATTCTTTTTGAAAGCTTTAGTCCCTTTAACAACATCGCCCGTTAATTCAGAAAATTTACCATACCCGAAAAGAACAAGGATAATCAGTAAAATTACAATTAAATGCGTTCGTGAAAAATATTACCCATCACTCTCTCTCATTGCTTTTAAATTTGAATTCATTTTTTCATGTTTACTCTCAAGAAATGCGATCAAATATAATTGTATCTTACTTGTATATTTTTTCTCAAGTTAAAGGCAACCACGCGCTTTTTATTGTAAACTAATTTTCTAGCCCCTTTTCCCTTGTTATTTAACGTATTATAATGAACATAAATTAAGTCGAAAATGATAAACCGCTCCAAACAAAATTCAAAATGCTTGAAAACTTTCCTCTTAAAGCCTCCTCATCTGATCTATCGGATTTCAAAACTTGACGGCAAGCATTATACGCACGTTCCAATGTTTTACCTTTTAAAAATGTCGTTATCTGCGCAATCGCAAACATCTCTTTCAAATTACCATTACAGTGAAGGATAGATAATATCACAGCCTGCTACAAAAATTTTACGTGTTAAATCTAAAAAAAATTTTCGAAAACGAAATCTCTGAAAGAGCTTTCATTGATACATCATCTAACAATTAAAAGCCCGTCAAAATCCATCTTCTTACGAATAATATTCTTAATAACTCTCTTAGAAAGTGTTGCAGGAGCCTTATCGTCAATTGCTTCACAGACGATATGCGTAGTCATGGCAGCGAGTAAATCGGCTAAATTTTTAAAAGGTATAAAATCGTAATTTTCCAAAATATTAAGCGGTGTATCCGCACGTGCTAACTCAAAATGTGTATAAGAAAGTGCTCATCCATGTCTGGGAATATGTTTCATCACTGGTAAAGCACCCCCATCCAAAAGTCCTTGAACCGCTCGCACGTCCTAAAGCCGTAACCCTGTTTCTTTGTTCTGAGCATAAATGCGCATTCCGATAATATCATATGCTTCTCTCACAGAAATATCTAAAACAGGAAAACAATTTGCATTGACGCCCAATTTTATTAAATCAAAACTATGAAGTCAAAACATAATCCACGCAGCATAAACTCCCTTATTTTTATCTCTTTTATAAAGTTTTTTACAATATTGCAGCTGCTGAGTAGTAGGATACTAAAGTTAGAAGAAAACGTTGTACCTTTCCCCCTTCTTGATTAATAAAAATAAAAGCCTAAGGCTTATACTTCATAATGAAGATTTTTTCTTCATCTCTTAGAAAAACACCAGAAATACCAATAATCACAGTCTTTATTTCTGACATTATCATAATCCTTTATGCTAAATTTTACTCAACACTCCCTCATTTGATTGAAACAGCTCGTGTGCCTCATATCAATTTTTAAAAGCTATACTTCGATATCATATATAAAAACCTAGTCATTTTACACATAAACATGAAGATTGCCTTTTAACTGAGAAAATTATTCCTTAGATGCTAGAAATATTGGAGCTTTGTCCACATATCATAGGATGTATTTTTACCGCTCATGCTCATAGTTTCATAGCGGTTTTGTTAAAGAAAAATCCTATCATTTTAATGGTGTTTTATAAGACCTATAAAATATATAAATCTTTAGATCACTAACAAATTTATTGATCAATGTAAAAATTGATCTTAAAATTTTTAGTGATTTTTACTGGTGATTCAGTTAATTTGTACTCTCTATGATTTTCTTTTAAGACGGTGATGATGCAGAAACTCTCTTACAAATATAAATGAAAAATGCCTCAATTGAAGTTTTTTCTCTTTGGTCACATTCTGGTAAAAGATTTTGATTTTAGTCATTAATCTAGTTAATAGAAATTACATCTCTTTAAAAATATAGTAAAAAACTACCAATTTATAACATTATTATTCTTCCGAATATATATTTTGGGATCAAGATATTTTTTTGATCTCTACAAGAGGTTTTTTATTGGTATAAAAGTTGTTTTCTATGTTAGTAAAAAAATTAGTGAGCAATCATATATATGGTAGAATTTACTCATGAATTATCGGCATATTTATCATGCTGGCAATTTTGCTGATGTTTTTAAACACATTATTGTCACCCGCATTGTAGAATATCTCAAACGTAAAGAAAAAGCTTTTCGCGTTATAGATACACATGCCGGAATTGGTATTTATGATCTCTCCTCTTTGGAGGCACAAAAAACAGGAGAGGGACGCGAAGGTATTCAACGTTTTTTTTTGGCTCCTATCCCAGAAGATTTAAAACCACTCCTTTGTCCATGGTACAATATTATTAATGCATTCAATGATGGGGGAAAAAAAGTATTCTATCCCGGATCTCCTGTTCTTATTCGCCAATTATTGCGTAAACAAGATCGACTGACCGCAATTGAATTGCACGATAAAGATTATCATATTTTAGCAAAAAAGTTTGCTGGTGATTATCAAACAAAAGTCCTGCATTTGGATGGTTGGCTTTCTTTAAATGCGCATCTGCCACCAAAGGAAAAACGTGGATTTATCCTCGTTGATCCTCCCTTTGAAAAACCTGGTGAATTTTCCCGCCTTATTGAAGGATTGATGAAGGCATATCGCCGTTTCCCTGGAGGAATCTACGCTTTATGGTATCCTGTTAAATATGACAAAGAAATTGAAAATTTTCTTCACGCTCTTTATCAAACAGGAATTCCAAAAATTCTACAACTAGAAATGCGTATTCGAAAAAGCTCAATACCACCTACAATGAATGGAAGCGGTATGATTCTTATCAATCCTCCCTATCTTCTTGAAGAAGAAATGAGAAAACTTAGCCCCTTTCTTCTTGCTTGTTTTGGACAAGATAAACATGCACGCTTGACTCATAAATGGATCCAAAAGGAACATTCATCACGTTAAATTCTTCCAATTTATGTCTACCTTAAATTAGATCTTCTTTATATGTGTCAAGGCATTAAGCGACTCAAAAATACTGTAATGCTAGGCTATCGATTTCTTTGACCTTTTGAGCTATAACCTCCCCCTCATGTACCTCATCTTCAGCAGTGAAAATTTGATTTTTAAAACAAAACCTATTGTAATATAATTTTTCACCATCACAGATTTATTATTATCATTATCAATAAATAAAATTGGTAACTTCGTAAAACTGTTTTTTTAAAACCGTCCTTATGTTTTTTATGAAAGTAGTAACTTCAAAATTGCATGATACTCTCATGTCAGAATACATTATTTATAAAAAAAATAACTATCATTGCATAAATGATAATACTTTAATGAATGAGAAAATTTCATATGAAAAATATAAAATAGTGTCGGATAAAGTGAATGATCCTAAAAAAAAACACAACTTATTCCAAAAATAAACCGGAAAAGCTCTCTTTTCTCTCTCATGTTACATGGGATAATGCCAATCAAGGAAATGATAAGAATCAATTCAAAGGTGCCAAACTCATACAAGAGTTAGTTAAACATCTTCCGCATAAGCCTGGGGTTTACAGGATGGTTGATGAAAATGGTGATGTTCTCTATGTTGGCAAAGCACGTAATCTTAAAAAACGTGTTTCAAACTATACTCATGAACAAAGGCACAACAACCGTATTGCTCGTATGATTCGTGCGACATATCATATGGAATTTGTTATTACTCATACAGAAACAGAAGCACTACTTTTAGAAGCTAACCTCATCAAAAGATTGCATCCACACTTTAATGTATTACTGCGTGATGATAAAAGCTTTCCTTATATCATTATTACTGATGATCATCGAGCACCTGCACTTTATAAACATCGTGGTTCTCGAACAAGAAAAGCTCATTATTTTGGTCCTTTTGCCTCTTCAGGTGCAGTAGCACAAACAATCAACGTTTTACAACGTGCTTTTTTATTACGCACCTGTACCGATTCAGTTTTTGAAAACCGTACGCGTCCCTGTTTGCTTTACCAAATTAAGCGCTGTTCTGCACCTTGTACAGATGAAATTAATGATAGTGATTATAGAGAGCTGGTCAGAGGAGCAAAGGCTTTCCTTTCAGGAAAAAGCCAATCCGTTAAAAATGATATGGTTCAAGCTATGCATCAAGCTGCCGAAAACCTTGATTTTGAACAAGCAGCAACCTACCGTGATCGTTTATCGGCCCTCTCTCACATACAAAGCCATCAAGGCATTAACCCACAAACAGTAGACGAAGCAGACGTATTTGCAATTGCACAACAAGAAGGGGTGACCTGCATTCAAGTGTTCTTTTTTCGCATGGGGCAAAATTGGGGAAATCGAGCCTACTTTCCTAAAGCAGATCCCTCTTTTTCTCGTAATGAAATTTTAGCGAGTTTTCTTTCCCAATTTTATGATGATAAACCACTTCCAAAACTTATCCTTTTATCTGAATCAATTGAAGAAAAATCACTTCTTACAGAAGCGTTTAGTCTAAAAGCAAATCGCAAAATACTTCTCTCTTTACCCAAACAAGGTGAACGAAAAAACCTTGTTCACCATGCTCATATCAATGCTCAGGAAGTACTTGAACGTAAGCTTGCTGAAACAGCCACACATACAAAATTTCTTCAAGAGCTTTCTGAAATATTCCAACTGCCTCATACCCCACGCCGTATAGAAGTCTATGACAATTCTCATACTATGGGGACAAATGCAGTAGGTGCGATGATTGTCGCGGGGCAAATGGGATTTATTAAAAGTGAATATCGCAAATTCAATATTCGCTCGACCGATATTACACCCGGCGATGATTTTGGTATGATGAAAGAAGTCATTAAACGAAGATTTTCACATCTTATCAAAGAGCATGATCTGTCTCAGAGAAACAATAATATAAAAGCTCAAAATGATGACTCCTTTCCTATTTGGCCTGATCTCATATTAATAGATGGTGGTAAAGGACAAATAAATAGTGTGCATACAATATTAGCTGAATTAAAATTGGACAATCTTATCACAGTTGTTGGAATTGCTAAAGGTGCTGATCGTAGAGCGGGGCGTGAACGATTCTTTGTAAAAGGCAAAGCGCCTTTTATACTTCCCCCACGTGATTCTGTCCTGTATTTTTTGCAACGTCTGCGCGATGAAGCGCATCGTTTTGCAATTGGAACACATAGAGCAAAACGAAAAAAAGCAGTATTAAAAAATCCGCTTGATGAAATAGCAAATATTGGTCCAACAAGAAAGCGCGCATTACTTCATCATTTTGGAAGTGCCAAAGCTGTTGCCGGTGCTTCACTCGAAGATTTAAAAAAAGTCACAAGCATTTCTGTTACCATTGCACAAAAAATTCATAACTATTTTAATGAAAAATAAGCTTGTTTCATAATCTTTGCCTTGTTACTTTTATGAAGTAAATTACATTTCACAAAAAATTGAAAATAGCTCTATGAAAAAACATACTTTTTCTTTTCCAAATATTCTGACTTATGCACGGATTATCGCTGTGCCTATGGTTGTTGCATGCTTTTTTTTAGAAGGACGGCTACAATCAAGCGATATCGCACGTTGGATTGCCGTTTCCATTTTTGTTGTTGCATCCATTACTGACTTTCTGGATGGCTACCTTGCCCGTATTTGGGAACAAACCTCCAATATTGGTCGCATGTTAGATCCCATTGCAGATAAACTTCTCGTATCTGCTTGTTTGCTCTTGCTTGCCGCAGACAGTACTATTGCTGGATGGACACTATGGGCTGCCATTATCATTCTTTGCAGAGAAATTCTTGTATCAGGATTACGTGAATATTTGGCTGAATTGAAAGTCAGTGTTCCTGTCTCTCGTCTTGCAAAATGGAAAACTTTTGTACAGATGATAGCCATTATCCTTCTCTTGGCGGGACCAGCTGGCAATAAAATCATCCCTTATACAACGGAATTTGGCATTATCATGTTGTGGATTTCTGCTCTCCTCACATTGTGGACAGGATGGGATTATTTTCGTGCTGGCTTAAAACATGTTATCATATGATAAGATACTAATATCTACAAATCCTTTCAAAAAAATCTGTAACGTTATAAAAAAATCCCGAAACATATAGTTTCAGGATTTTTTGGCTTTTCTACACGATTTTATTAACCAACAATTTCCATCTTGGAAAACCAAAAAGCGATTTCTGTTTTTGCATTTTCAGCACTATCTGAACCATGGACAGAATTTTCACCAATCGACAAAGCGTGAACTTTACGAATTGTTCCCTCCTGTGCTTCTATAGGATTCGTAGCACCCATCACTTCACGGTTTTTAGCTATTGCATTTTCACCTTCTAAAACCTGTACAACTGTTGGTCCAGAAGACATAAATTCAACCAATTCACTGAAAAATGGGCGTTCTTTATGAACAGCATAAAATCTTTCAGCTTCACGTTTGCTCATCCACACACGTTTAGATGCAACAATACGTAACCCCGCATCCTCAAGCATTTTCGTAATTGCTCCTGTTAAATTACGACGCGTTGCATCTGGTTTAATCATTGAAAAAGTATATTCTACAGCCATTTTATCACCTTTATTTCCAACATTATCTGGCTGTTCTATAGCGAGCAAGAAGCCTCTTGCCAAGTAACTATAAAAAAATCCGTATTAATTTTCAAAAATACATCATTAATCATAAAATAAGTTTCAATAAAAATAGAAATATCAATGGTACCTGATATCCTCAGAACAATACCATCACCCCTCTTACAAAAGCTAGATCTATTTGCATAGCCAGAAATACTGCTCCCCTAAAGATTTTTTATCAGAGAAAAACATAGCACGCAACAAAACATCTAGACTCTATAACAAGTGGCATTCTATCAAGGAATGTTACCTATGTAGCTTGCCAGCAGGTTTTGCACTATTTGCCACCTAGTTTTGCACCAATTTATTTTTTTTCATAGGGTTTTTTAAGGGGTTCTAAAAGGGTCTTCAAAGGCCTTTCAAAGGTCATTTAAAGACCCTTTTTATGAGTCTTTTTTTCTTTTCTTCTAAAAATCACAATTTGAAATGATAAGTTCTTGAGCCCAAGTCGGATTATTTGAGAAGCAGCATCTATAAGATGTAGTGACCTCTTTTAGTCAAATTGACTGATAATTTTTCTGTATCATAAGCACATTACTAAAGAGACAAATGTTTAAGCAATTGGGTCAAGTTGACCGAATTGCTCTTCAGTATGCAATTGTGCAATGTTTGCACTATTGCTCTTTTAGGAATTGGATAAACATTACCTCATTGCTGTACTCATGCAATTGGATCAAGTTGTCCCTATTCTTCTCTCCCACCCAAAATGCAAACATTGCATTTTGATTTCAGGAGGCATCACGACAGATCAAAGGTGCAAGGTGCACCTTTGATTTTTCATTTCCCTCACAGGCGATTTCATTGTGATCTGAAGTTGCTCTGCTCATTTCAGCAATTGGTGCAACTTGCATCAATTCCTTACCTCCACACCAAAGTACGAACTTTTGATTTTGGTCTCAATACTCTTCAACGCCGATCAAAGGGTCAAGTTGTCTCTTTGATTTTTTTCCTACCAGCCTCTATTTTCAGCCTTTATTTATTTTATCTCTCCTCCCTCTTGTTTGGTGCTTCCAGTGTAATTTCTGTGGTATATCCGCTTGATTTCTCATAGCGATGGGTGACGGTTGCAACTTTCCATGAACCATTGATTTCACCGCGGAACCCCTGTAGCAAAAGAGGTTGATCGGCCATGATTTCTGGATAACCCTCAAGGGTCAAAGAACCACTTCCCACAGCACGGCAAAGTCGGTCTGATTCTGATGCCGCTACTGCTAACGCCTCTTCCTTGCAGGTATAACAAGTCCGCAGACGACGCACAGGTCCGCTAACCCCTGTCTTATGTTTGACTTGGTATTGCTGCCCTTTTGAGCGATCAAAATAAGAAGCTTCCACCACACCGTATTGCGTGCGTGGCTCTAACGTGAATTCCCAACTGGAACAGTCGTGCTTATAAAGGTCGAGTGCTGGTAAATTGTCTCCGCTTAAAAATAAAAACTTATTGTCCTTGATCAAAAAACGTGCCTGCATGCGGTCAGCAAGGCGGGTTCGCAGATTGATCTGTACGAATCACAAAGGCAAAGCTTGTTTGGTCAACTGGGGACTGATCTTTGCTTGATAGCCATGGCGCTTGGCGAGTGTCTCAACAATCTCACCAATGGTTCTGTGATCAAAATGTTCACTAGCTTGTTCTTTGAGTTCCTTACGCATCGAGGCGCTTTTGCCACAAAGGCGTAAAATCTCTCCTTCACTGCCGCCTGAACTTACAACCGATTCAACAACAAAACGCCCCATAAACGCACTGATGATGTTCTCATAGCCAAAGATCACCTGTAGAGTGCTGTTGCTGGCCGGAACACTTAAATCATGACCGCTATCGTCAAATTCTGCTTCAAATGTATCGGCTTCATTACCGGCATTATCAGTGATGGTTGCCGTTAAAAGACGCTGGTAAAAAACTTCATGAACAGGTCTGTCTCCCACCTTAACCACAATAAAAGGGTATGTACGCATTAATCCCATAGCCGCTTCACCATGCTTTGGGGATTAGACAACACAAATTCAGGAAGTATCACACGCAATCCACGTGGCAAAAGCACACCATATTTGGCAATCTCTGGATTGGCCTCCAATGTGGCTTCTAAATAACCTTTTAAAGCTCCCACGCGAGAGCGATCCCCTAACACAGCCATGGCATGGTGAAAGCAGATGAGGTCTAAGCTCATATCCTCTAGCTCTACAACAATGTGCTTTTCTGCTATCTTCATTGGCATTGTCCCATCTGATATTGCCCCATCTGATACTGTCCTTGAGGTTTTCCCCCATCAAAAAAGGGCAAGAGACTAATGGAATAGCGGAGACGCTGAGATTGGCCAGAGCGGCTGATATAATCATGGTCTTTACTAATACTGGTGAGCACCACGCAGCCATGCATAATGGCGCTATAGGTGGTATCATTGATCCAACGGATCATCGCAACGGGTTTGGCTGCTCGAATCGTTTGGGTAATGGCATCTATCGCTTCACGGTCGCCAAACTCTTCTGGAAACAAAACCCCATGGATGGTTTTGGGATCATTACCATAGCCGGTAAATTGCAAACCAGGTGCCTTGCCAAAACGCTCCATAGAGATCCAGGAGGCAGAAAACTCTTCTTCAAAGGATTGGAAATTCAACCAGTCCACATAAAATTGATGTGGTCCTAACATCATCAAAGGATCTCTCATAGGCTCCCTCCCCTCATTCTGTTCCCCCATGCAGGGCATTGGCACGTGCACGTTGAATGGCGTGACTTACCGCACGACCAGTGGCAATAGGATCACGGGCACCATTGACATGTACCGTGACATTTTGATTATGGGTGATGGTGGAGCGGTCTTTGTCCCTTATCCCTGTGTCAGGAGCCTGTTTGTGATGGCTTCCCGCAAATTGCACAATCGGTTGAATGGCTGTTTTGCCCCCAAGCCAACTTGGCAAATGGAAAAGGTCCGATAAATCAATCGACCCAATCCATGTCTTGATGCGGCGGGGCAAGGATGTAAAAAAATCGCTCAACCCCGTGATGGAGGCCATAAAACCATCGACAATCCAATTGGCCAAGTCCTCCCCCGCCTGTTCCATACCGGCTTTGGCATCCTCAGAGAGCTTTTCTTGAGCAAAAAAACTAACCAACCATTGCCAAAAGTTGGAAAGGCTTTGTTTAAACCCATCCCACACATTGCCAAACCACCTGCCAACAGCGTTAAGTCCTTGTTTGAATTTTTGCCAAGCTTGAGAGAAATCAAAAGCAGCGGCAATAATATTTTTCCACTTGGTGATGGTTGCGGTATCAGCACCAAAAAAGCGCATGACGGCTTCAAAGGCACGACTAAGAGCGCGTGTTATTCCCCGTGCAAAGCCTTTGACAAAGGAAGAGAAACGATCCCAATATTTCCACAAAGCAAAGCAAGCGGTAAGGATCACAGCCACAACAGCAGCAATCAGAGCCCCTATCGGGGTAAAAACAGCACCAACTACAGAGGCAATGCCAGCCCCAACCACTTCTATCGCTGTCCCTATCGAACCAAAAGAGGCGGCGAATGCAGAACCAGAGACCATAAGCCCCCGAAACGTAGCCACCAGTAAAGTTATCGGCCGTAAAAGACGCAGTGATCTCCCACCAAGCCCTGCCGCCATTATTCCCAGTGAGCGACCTGAAGCCGCTAACCCTCGCCAATTTGCCTTAAGACCACGACTGAGTGCTCCAAGCTTGATAAAAGAGCTGATCAACTGCAGAAACCCAAGACGTGTACCAGCCATGGTAAAACGCAACACACGCAGAGCAATATTAAAAGCCATCAGGGCGGCAATGGTTTTGATGATAGCGCTTGTTAAAGTGGGATGGGCATTCGCCCATGTCATCAACCCATTGGTAAAATTGCCAACACTTTCCATCAAACTGTTGACAGGGGGCAATAAAACTTCACCAATGGTAATCCCCAAAGCCACGATACGGTTTTGCAAAAGTTCAAATTGCCTCATCGCACCGGTTGCTTGTTTGTCCGCCTCTTGCTCCACCGAGCCTTTAAAAACTTTTTGATCTCTCACAAACTCTAGAGATTGCCCTTAAAAAAACCCTCTTCTTCTCATCATTCTATCCCCGCGGAAACTTTATCACTTCACGCCCCTCATTAAACGCCGAAAGCCGTCTTAAAGCTTTATGCAAACTTTGACTAAATTCTTTGGCATCCAAAGCCTCATCATCGTCCGCTTTAGGGGCTAAATTCCCCACATTGTTTGGCATCAATCGGCTAACCTTTGGCTTAACGGCAAGCTTGGATTTGAGTTCTTCACCCCCTTGTTCAATCCGCCGATAAACATCCGCCAATTGATCAGGAGCAAGTTGCGCAGCCAACTGTTTTTCTGCTTTAACAGCCCTCACATACTCTTTACGCAAACGTCCATTTAAGCGTGCTGCCTGTTGGTCGTAAAAGCCAACATCTGAAAGATAAGACGCCATGCAAAGCAACCGATTATTCAGGTCATAAACCCGCAAATCTTGATGTAAATGATCCGGATCAAAACGCACAATCACCCTCTCGCCCGCATGCTCATTCAACGCCCGCGCCCAATAACGATTGCCATAAAAATGTATCTCGCCTGTTCCTTTTTGGGTGCGAAGCGCCTCTGACGTTAAAAGCCACAAAGCCCGTTGTGCCGCTGTCGCTTGCCGGATAATCGTTCCATCAGACTGCAAACTTTCTGCAAAGGTCACATCAAAACTGCGCCCCGCACAATTAACCGCTGTGCGCCCCTCTTGCGCATTATGGGCAACAATTTGCGCTCCAACATGGGCTTTGAATTCCTCAAACCCTATCGCACGCCGCCCATAATCCTCAGGCTTGGCATCAGGCTTATTGCCTGTATAAGCCCCAGCACAACAAGGATGTTTCGAAATCGCTTCTGCCAAATCACGCCAAGCTCGCTCAATCGGTTTTGATTGCCCACTATAAGGTGTCGTCCATTGCAATTGCACGCCCAGGCTCGTCAAAAGCCCTTGCGGATCATCCGGCTTAATCTTAAAGCGAAAGCGGTTTTGCACACCCCCAGAAATCCACTTGCTGGTAAAGGCACGCCCATTATCCAAGGTCATACGCTCCGGGATGCCATAAGCCTCCACCATATCACCAATCACCAAACGCACGATTTCCCAAGTCTCGGCATCCGATAGGCGCCACGATAAAATCTTGCCCGAATAAAGATCTTGAATGGCGATCAAATAAAGCCGCACAGGCTTTTCTGCCCAAGGAACCTGAACAAAAACATCCAATTTATGCCCGTCCATATTCACCGCTTGCAAAGCATGAAGCGCACTGCGATCACGTCGTTGTGCAGGATAAAGCTTTTTTGCCTTTTCTTCTCCCTCACGTGCTAACGTCACAACCGCTTTGGAAATTTCTTTATTGAAACGACGACGCAAAGCCCGCTCAGAAGGGATAGGAACCCAGCCTTTCTCACGTGCAACCGTAACCATGCGCCGATAACAGGCCGAAAATGCAGGGCGAGAGGGGCGCAAATAATCCGAACACAAAACTTCCCAAGCCCCCTCATGACACGGCGCAAATTGTGCACAACTCTCCTCACCATAGGAAGGCGCTAACGCCGCCAACCAATCACAACGCTCATATCCTTCTACCCTCTCGCGCCAATTAAAAACTGACCTGCGGCTTACTCCAAATTTGACCGCACTTAAGCTTGCCGCATCATGCACACCCATACCAGCTAAGAGTAAATCATCCATAAAACAAAGCATCTTCAAACGCTCTTCACAACGGCTTTTATGCGCCTTCGAAAGGCCATCATAGCGCAACCAAATGTCTTCTTTTTGCGTACTTTCTTCCGTATTTTGAAAAACGGCAATCTCTCTTTGCTGCATCAGTAAAACTGCCCGCGACCGCTCTGGCAATAAAGAGACGTGGTACTCCCAAACCGGCTTGGTTTTTCTCCTCACTTTCCTTGAAAAAATTGAATTCTTCCGCCAGTATGTGCGTCCATGATTATCGAGACTTTTATACGTGGACGGAAGTCCTGGCAGGGCTAATGCAGCTAATTCTGCAATGCTAAACCATTCTTTCATGGCCGCCCCCGCTTAATCTTCACGGGTGTAGCCCGCATGGCTTTTAATTGCGCCGCAATCTCCCGCTGTTCCTGCTGAAGCCTTGCAATCTCTGCTAACCGTGCCTCATCCCCTTGCAACAGCAATAAACCATCTTCACTCACAACCTCATCCCACAGCCAAAATGCCTCTGTCGCCCGCACAAAAGCCTTAAAACGCGGCAGGGAAATATCAACCTGCTTACTTTCCGCAACATAAGCATCTAAACTTGCCTTACTTAAGCAACCAATCCCTAAATAATGCGCCATACGCTCGGCAATCACACTGCGTTCAAACGGGCATTCACGCAAAGCCCGCGCCATGGCACGCTTAATACGTGAACGAAACCGCTCCAGATCAATCTGGGCAACAGGCTCACGACAGGGAAAAACCGGCTGTTGAAAAAAATCAAGCTGTTGAGAACCATGCCTCTTCATGCCTGCTCCTCCCCCCGTTCTCTTGCAAGATAATCACAAAACCGCGCCTTTGTTTGCGCATCCGCTCTCTGCCAAACACCCAACAATTGGGCAAAAATCCGTTCCTGTTCATTGATTTGTAGCGGTGTATTAATGCCATTGACCAAATCAACAGCCCGCCGTAAATCCCCCTCAACCTGTTGCAAAGCAATCGCCACACGCCGCTACGCAACCGGCTCCATCTTCGCAAGCTTCAACAATTGCGCCTGATTATCCGCCAATGCCGTGCCACGCAAAACCGCCCGTAATTCCGGCTGTAAATGCTGGGAAATTTTCGTTAAATAATGTACTGCACGTTTCGATAAACCAATGCGATCCGCCACATGTTTGGCAAAGTGCAAACTTTGCACTTTGCCATTTAAGTCACCATCATTTGGCAAAGGGTAAACATTACCCTTTGCCACTTTATCCTTTGTATATTGATTACCGTGGTCACCACCACGTTGAATCTCCCCATACTTCTTTTCCCATAATTCGCGGTAGGTCTGGACAAACAAGGCACGGTCAATCACCGACAATTCATTGCGGAAAAGGTTTTCTGCAACCTCTAAAAGCGCGGCATTGTCCTTATCAGCTTGCACCACAACAGCATCAATTTCCCGATAACCCAAAAGCTCAGCAGCACGTAACCGGTGCGCACCAGCAATAAGGGTATAATTGCCCCCTTTAGCGTTGGGCGTATGGCGTACTGTAATCGGATTCATCAATCCCTCTCGCACCATCGATTGCGCAAGCGCCTTGGCATGCTCATCATCTACAGGGCGAATGCGCTCAGGCACCACAATCAAATCTAAAGCAATCTCTTGAAATCGTGCCATCACGCCGCCACCTTTTCCATTTCTTTAAAAAACAAATCCATCGCACGCCCAGCCCACCTTCGATAAGCTTTCGCAAAAACAGGTTCTTCCAAACGTCGATTAATCACTTGCAAAGATAGAGAGATAGAAGTCCGCTGCCGTGCTTGTATGGCAACAATACGCCGCCGCGGCACCTCAAACTGATAATGCAGAATATGAATAACAATCTGTCGTGCTAACGCCGCATCAAATAAGCCATGTGGAGGATCAATAATATATCGGATCGTTATATGCTTAAAGCCACCACTCACTACTTTTAAAGAACAGGAAAGCATCACTTGTAAACGTTCAACTTCTGAATAAGGATTAACGATTTCTCTTTTTGCCTCTGGAACCCATAAATTATAAGCAGCAACCATAATCCCCCCCTGTAAAGAGAATGGAAGCACCAGCTGATTTAAAAAAACAAACCATCCAATCAGCTGCCTGATGAGACAACTGTGTGCAATTTATCTTGCCAATTTCGTATTGATGTTTAGACATTGATAAACCTTTTTATCTTATGGTATCTAAATTCATGGCAAATGCGTTTAACACGCAAAGCCGTGTAACGAGTTCAAGCGGCATTACCGCGCAGTGCGGAAGGGGTACGCGAGTCCGTATTAGCGTGTTTTGCTGCTTTAAAAATGCGACGGCGACTTTTGGGGTAGCGGTCGCTAAAAACCTGCTCAACGGGCAAGCCGATAAAATCGGCAATAGCGCGTTCAGCTTTCTCGTTAGACCGTGTCCAGATATGTTGAACACTGGATGACGATAGTTGATAAGCTTTTGCAAGCTCCGCCAAGGTCATATTACGACGGCGTAGCTCGGCTAAAATACTATGGCGATCCCATATTTGGGTCATGGTCATAACTTTCGCTCCTGCTTCAAACGGATGCTGCAACATCCGTCTTTGTGGGGTTAATTGTAAAATATATGCCCGCTATATCGGGCGGTAATAAAAGATATAATTCACTTTTATGAATTAGTAAACCTAAATGTGTATTAGGAGTGTTTTTTTGGGACGTCCTAAAAAAGAACCTAAAACAGAACTAGCAAAACGGTTACGTGAAGTGCGTCTTGCTCTTGGTTTTGTGGAACGCAAACAATTTGCTGATCATCTTGCGGTACCTGAAAGTACTATGAGCAACTATGAAACTGGCTTACGCGAACCACCTATATCCATGCTGATAATTTACAAAAATATTTGCGGTGTATCTGTGGAATGGCTAGCTACAGGTGAAGGCGAAATGTTCACGGACGTAACGAAAGTGACAGATTTAGAAGCACCTACCATCCCTGCTGGACTCATGAAAAAGCTTGGTCGCATAGCTTATACGACCTATCGTGATACAAAAATAAAACTCCCCCCTGAAGATATAGCGGAAATCGCGGCGGAGCTCTATGGAAAGTTGCAAGAGCTTGCTCAAAACATCAATGATACGGAAGAAGTTGAGCTTACTTTGCCTCTTCTCAAACTGCATTTAAAGCGTCAAATCGAAGCTGAAAGAGCACATATAACAACTACACAAAATACGGCTTAATGCCTCTCCAAAATGAAAAACTGATATGAAAATCTTTTTACATTAGAAAAATTATGTAACTATCTTATTTATAATAATATATTGCTCATAAAAATAGATAATCACCAATAGGTGAAAATCTTTTTTGCTTTTTTGGTCATTTTGGATTGTTTTTGGAGTTGCTTTTACGATTTGTCTGATTTTTTTCAAAGGTCTTTCAAAGCCGGATTTCTGGGCTTTCACAGACTTTTTAAAATTCTTCAAAGACCTTTCAAAGACTTCTCTCATTTTTAGCACAAAATTCCGATTTTTATGATTTTTCGCTCTTTTGGGCCATTTTAGCTGTCAAAATTTAATTTTACAAAACGCGCATTTAATGGTAAAAATTGTACATAAAAACAACAAATTACCACATATTCCTAACTAATCCCACCTCTTCCCACTTAGTGCAAAACATAATGTCAAACTACAACCTAGATACTCAATGGCTACGTGCAAAACATCATCCATTTAAGCTACTCAGAGAAATATAGTATTAGAAGCTGTAGTGTACGCTCAAAATATCTTGAAGAGACTGCTTCACCTTGCGGCCTTTGACATAATGTGCTTCCGCATAAAACTTTAATTTCTCACTCACTAAACTGCTCAAACCAACTCCCAATTTACCTGCATTCCCTGATAAGTTTGTGGTAAATTTATGGAGTTTATTAATTGTTGTGTAATTGTTATCTTTACTCCCTCGTATCCAAAAAGCAGTAATGTAAGCTTGAGATGAAGCATCCATTTCTGGTCCAAATTCATACCCTAACGATAAGCCTACATCACTGCGTAATGAAAGCGATGAGCTTATATCACCTGTCATTTCATTAGAAAGCTTGATTTCTTTACCTGCAGCTTGCAGCCACGTAAATTGTGCATAAGGCTGTATCCAACCAAGTCTGTATTACTTTAAAATGATATCCCGCTTCAAATGACGTACCTACTGCCCACTGATCATAACTTCCTTCAATTGCTAAACCATTGGTTGAGACTGCATTCAGATTATTTTGATAATGATTGTATTTCAAAACACCATCCAGATACACTCCGCTATGATCAAAATAAGTTGCACAAGCTCTAATGCTATAACTGCTTATACCGCTGATACCACATCGTGCATGCATAACACGGGCTTTATCATAACTGCCAAAACCACCAATATAAAACTCTCCACTCATTAATTTGCTTAAGCCACTTATCCCTAAGGTTATACCCGTCTACTCAAGCTTAAAATCTGTACAACCCGTTGCAATGTTTTCTTTGCTCTTGATCGCATATATCCGTAGCACCGCATTTTTCTTATTTCTATCTAGGAGGCCTCTTCCTGCACATATAGTTTGCAACTCGTTATGAAAGATAAGCTGGGGAGCCACTGATAGTGACAACACTGCATCCGTAGAGGGAGTAGTTAAAAAGTGAGAAACTAACAGCTCCTGACTCAATTGTGGAGAAGGTTTAGCCTTATCACTCGGACGCACAGTCATTTGATCGGCTAGCGACAAATCATCAGAAGAAACAACAGACTGTTGTTTTCCATCAGTAGGATGATGGTAATCTGCTAAACAGACCACCTCAAGAGCTTGATTTTTTTTTGAAATAATACAGGAGGAGGCTGCTCTCTCAAATGCCGTGGAGGTCGTTTCCTAGTTTTTTGCTTAGGCCTCTCTGCACCAGTGGAAAAAAGCAACGAAAGAGCAGAATCCTGCCCTTGAGAATAAGAAAAATTCCGAAGAGACTCCTCCCCCGTATAAGTAGATAAAAAAGGTAAAAATTTCTCTCTCTCATTCATGCATGGAAAGCGAATACTTGAAGAATTTGGCTTTCCAACCGCCATACCACAATACCAAATTGTAGAATCATCACTAGAATCGGCACGCCTCTCCCTCTTATACAAACTATACATATAGGTTCCACCATCAACAGCTGAAACTTTTTTTCCAGAATAGTTTGTTAGAGTAAAATTAGCCCTTTCCTTTTTGCTTTTATCGGTAATCAAGTTGATTTCAGTAACAATCCCACTTTTTTGTAAGAGAAGTCCTGTGATTTCAACACCAGAATCGGTAATGCTTATTGTGTGATTATCCTCACTATTGCCAATTGATAAGTAATCACTAGAGTTACCGGTAGCACTAATATTGATATGAAAATGTAAATTACCTGAAAGATTGCCAACATAAAGTGAAAGAAGGTGTTTATCATACGAAACAGAAGAAAAGCTAACAGTTCCTCCACTCCCACTTAGATTCTCAATATTAAACCGAGAAGTGTCTTTATTACTCCGCTCTCTAACTAAAAATAATTCTTCCTCACTTAGTCCCACTACGAAAAGTTTTTTTGTAATATGATTTCTAACATCCCCAGTGTAAAGATAAAGTTTTTCTCCATTCTCGGCCTTTATTTGCCCTCATAACTTTGCCCCTTCATATACCCATGATTTAGTAGAATCTTTAATCACTAGGCCATCCACAATTCTACCAGGGTATACTGCCTGAATAGCTTCCCCATCCGAGGTAGTATTAGCGGCTACTCCTCTGAATAAAACATGCTGCCTACCATCCTTAGAAACAGTGGTACCTGATGCAGAACCACCAGTTTTTTATGTCCCATATAAAGATTTTGTTCTCCTCCTTGTATAACTTTCGTATTCAAGCTGTTCCGTCATCAAATACATTTTGCTACCCTATTGCTCCATTACTACTAGAGGCTGTAGCATCATATGCATCACTTAGCTTCTCTACGCTTGTAAGATTTAGGAGATGCTGCTCTTCGAAAACAAGCTGCTTACCACCATGAATTTTAGTATCTATGGCGGTTCCCCCACGCGTAACTATCTGCATCCCACCTTTGTCAACAGTAGATCCCATGGAAACTCCACTATTTTCAACAACTTTCGCACCACCATCCTCAATTTTAGCATTAATGCTGAAAGGAGTACTAATCAATACTGAACCTTTTGATACCTTCCCCTCACTTGTCAAACTTGTTATCTTTGTTAGCGCCTCATTCCTTTTCTCAACTGCGTTTGCAATTTGCACAAGATAACTACTGATCATCAATATTGAAAAACCTAACTTACATTTATGTCGCATAATCTACGCTCCACTCTAATCATTAAACAAACATCCCGCAACTTCGCAGGTGGGCTGCTGTTGATTATATCATAATATATTTTACTTATGTCTAAACATTTTTTAGTGTGTTATTAAATTAATACAATTATAAATTATAAAATTAAATCAAAAATAATCTTCTAGTCCGAGGTTGTATAGTTCAAAAAAATTCAAAGTGTAATTTTTGCATACAAGGCACAATTTGCAAGACTTGTAATAATAAATGAAAAATAACATCGCCTTTAATAGAGCGTAACATCATCATAAATGTCTATATGCTCCCAAGAGTGTATAGACATTGAATGTTTAGTTTTCTAAGAGAATAACATTTCTAAGTTTAATCAGCATGTAAAACGCATATTTAGAAACTGTAACGTAGCCCTAAAATACCTTGAAGGGACTGCTTAATCTTATGTCCTTTCAGATAATGTCCCTCCGCATAAAGCGTTATTTTATTATTGATAAAACTATTTAAACCAACTCCCAACTTACCCGCATTCCCAGATAAGTCTGTGATAAATTTGTGCTGGTTATTAATTGTCGTATGATTGTTATTTATATTCTCACGCAACCAAGCTGCCGCAATGTAAGCCGTTAATGAAGTTTCTGCACCAAAAATAAATTCATGCCCCGCAGTTAATCCAACTTCGCTATGGAATGAAGTTAATGGACTTATATCAGCTGTCATTCCGTTGGAAAGCTTGATTTTTTTATCTTCAGCCTGCAAACCCATGAGCTTGACATAAGGCTGCATCCACGTGCTTTGCGCTGGCTCAAAACGACAGCCCATTTCAAATGAACCACCTATCGCCCACTGATTATAATCGCTTTGAACAGCTAAACCATTCGTTGAAATGGCTTTCAGATTATCTTTGTAATAATTATATTTTACAACACCATCCAGATACCACCCGCGAGTATCAAAATACGTTGCGTAAGCTCCAACGCTATAAGTGTTCACGTTGCTGGCACCACCTCGTGCATGAGCAACACGTACTTGATCATAACTGCCGAAACCACCAACATACAAATCTCCATGCTTTAATTCGTTCAACCGATCAGCACCAAACACTATACCTGTTTGCTCAAGCTTAAAATGTGTATGATCTGTAGCAATACGTTCTCTACTCTTGATCGCATAAGTCCATAGATCCATATCTCTCCTATTATAATCCAGAATTCCTCTCCCAGTACGCACAATTTCCAGTTCATTGTTAAAAGCAAGCCCAGAAGCTACCGCTGTAGAAAGCACTGCATCAACTGAAGGAGTTGTTGACGCCCCACCAAGAGCCAACGGATCTGTTAGTTTTGGCATAGAAGATCCTGTTCCACTGATGCGATCCGCAGCCAAAAACCAAACTTTTCCATTTTCTTCCTTTCTCTGTTTCAAATCATACATATAGGTTCCACCATCGATAGCATGAATTTTTTCACCTGAGAGATTTGTCATAGTAAACTGCGCTCCACCGCTCTGATCAGTAATTAAATCACGCTTATTTGAAGAAGGATCAGTGATTTCAACTCCAGAATCAGCAACGCTTACTGTGTGATTACCTTTTCCATTTTCAATGAAGAGATAATCACCACGGTTCCGTGCAAGAGTGGTATTGAATTTGAAATGTAAATTTCCTGAAATATTATTAACATAAAGCTGAGAATAATACGGATCAGAGCCAGTAAAAGCAAAGATAACACTCCCCTCACCACTTAATTTCTGAATGAAAGAACTTTTTCCATCAAACTCTTCGGTAATAGAGTATAATTTTGCATCTTGTCCGTTTAAAATAACGTCTTCTGCTGTAGTACGATGTTGATCATTTCCAGTATAAAGATGAAGCTGTCCAGAATGGTTCACCAGTGTCTTGCCTTCTAACGTCGAACCCGCATGCACCCATGATTTTGCTTCATCATTAATCGTTAGATTTTTCACATATCTATTGGTATATACTTCTTGGACAGCAGTCTCATTTAAAGAGACGTCAATAGCATTCCCTCCTTCTAACACACGCTGCTTACCGCCACCAAAAACTTGTGTATCAAACGCAAAACCACCATTTTTTGCACCTTGATCCTTTTTTGCAATCTCTTGTACACCCCCTCGCATAACTTTCGTATTCCAAGCACTTCCCCCATCGTATATCTTTTGTTGTCCTAGTGTTTCACCTTGACCATAAATTACTGTATCTGAAGCACTACTCCCTTTAATCTGTCCTCCGACATCCCCTTCCCCGAAAATAAACTGTTCACCGCCATAGATTTTTGCTCCTTCGACTTTTCCTCCGGTCTTAATCCTTTGCTTTCCACCTTCTCTAACGACAGCATTTTTTGAAAAGCCTTGTTTCCCCTTTGAAGCCTGAATAATTTCAGTTCCACCATGTTCAATTTTACTATCTTCACTGAGGCCTCCCGCAGAAACATGAATCTCTGCACCATTTCTCACCGTGTTATTGATAGACTTCCCTGGCTTATCTGTATTACCATCATTTAAAAAGTAGCCTTTACCATTATTATCGAATAAATGATTTTCTAGTTCAGTTCCACTATTAATGAAAATAAGCTCAGAACTTTTAAGTATCGTATTATTTTTTTCTTGCACATACGATTCGATATCGCCAACACCGTTGCCAACAGAATCTCGCATTTTTCTGGCTAATATTTCACTACTCTTATTCGTAGCAATACCATTAAGCATTTCAAAAGAGCCTGATCCGCCACTTGCTTTTACAATGGCATCACTTTTAGATGCTTGAACCTTTGTGTATTCTTCTGTTCTCACACTTCTATTATGTTGACTATGTGATATTTTCTTGTTTATGCCATAATATGAAGGCTGGTCAAAAAGTTGTATCCTGCTCTCACCCGCAACAGCCGCTTGAACAAAACAGCTGCTGACCATGAGTGCCCAATAACCTTGTTTCCACTTATATTGCATAACTATACCCTCCCCCTTCACGCCTGAGTAGACATCAGAGGTAATTAGCTCTGCAAAAATTATTTTCAACCTAAAATTTTAAGAATTATCTTTAACACTTTATTAATATTGAAAAAATCTCTATTTATACACTGCTGAATTATTTGTTTGATTGAGAGTATAAGGCAGTGCTTACATTGCTTTTTTTACACTCCTCCAAAGATTTTTCAGAAAATTGTAAAGGGTAAAATACGAGAAAAATGACACGCAGCAGAGTATATAGCCTTTACGAAAAGTCCATTTCTATGAAAAATGCTACCTCAACACCGCGTGTCTAGTTTCCAAAATTCTTAAAATGCTAAAACTGATCAGAGAACAAATACATGCTTATAAACTATGGTATACGCTCAAAATATCTTGAAGAGACTGCTTCACCTTGCGGCCTTTGACATAATGTGCTTCCGCATAAAACTTTAATTTCTCACTCACTAAACTGCTCAAACAAACTCCCAATTTACCTGCATTCCCTGATAAGTCTGTGGTAAATTTATGGAGTTTATTAATTGCTGTGTAATTGTTATCTTTACTCCCCCGTATCCAAGAAGCAGTAATGTAAGCTTGAGATGAAGCATCCATTTCTGGTCCAAATTCATACCCTAACGATAAGCCTACATCACTGCGTAATGAAAGCGATGAGCTTATATCACCTGTCATTTCATTAGAAAGCTCGATTTCTTTACCTGCATCTTGCAGCCACGTCAATTGCGCATAAGGCTGTATCCAACCAAGTCTTTATTACTTTAAAATGATACCCCGCTTCAAATGACGTACCTACTGCCCACTGATCATAACTTCCTTCAATTGCTAAACCATTGGTTGAGACTGCATTCAGATTATTTTGATAATGATTGTATTTCAAAACACCATCCAGATACACTCCACTATGATCAAAATAAGTTGCATAAGCTCTAATGCTATAACTGCTTATGCCGCTGATACCACCTCGTGCATACATAACACGGGCTTTATCATAACTGCCAAAACCACCAATATAAAACTCTCCACTCATTAATTTGCTTAAGCCACTTATCCCTAAGGTTATACCCGTCTACTCAAGCTTAAAATCTGTACAACCCGTTGCAATGTTTTCTTTGCTCTTGATCGCATATATCCGTAGCACCGCATTTTTCTTATTTCTATCTAGGAGGCCTCTTCCTGCACATATAGTTTGCAACTCGTTATGAAAGATAAGCTGAGGAGCCGCTGATAGTGACAATACTGCATCCGTAGAGGGAGTAGTTAAAAAGTAAGAAATTGATTTTGGCTCAAATGCTCGGGGAGATCTACTCGCGCATGGTATATCATCAATGTAAACCGCAAACAAGGACTAGATTTTTCCTTTGTTATGATTTTTTCTTTAGAGCATATATATAGACTTCACTGTCAATAGCATCAATCTCTTCACCAGAAAAATCTGTCAGAGTAAAATGTGCTTCTCCGCTTTGATCATGGATTAAATCAAGTTCAAAAACCAAATCCTGATTTATTAAAGGAGAGTCGGTAATTTTAATATCAGAATCAATAATGCTTATTTTGTGATGACCTTTACCTTTTCTTATAAGGAGATAACCACCGTGCTGATTCGCAAAATTGGTATTAAATCTAAAATGTAAATTCCCTGAAAAATTATTGATCTCAAGTCGAGAGTAATGTGGGCCAAACACGCTAGAAGTAAAAATAACACTGCCATCCCCCCTAAATTTTTAATTAAAGAAATCTCATCATAAATGTTAGAAGTAATAAAATACAATTTGGAATACTTTCCATTTAAAAGAATTTATTTTACTTCCGTACGAGATTGATAAGCACCAGCATAAAGATAAACTCGTCCAGAATCATTAACTGTTATGCTTCTCTCTAATGTTTGCACCATGCTGTAACCATGATTTTATTTTCTCATTAATCGTTAAATCTTTCACATAGCCCCCTAAAGCTACTTTCTGAAGAACCGTTCCTCGTAAAACGATACCAATAGCCTCACCTCCCACGAAAACATTTTACTCTCCACCAGAAAAAACCTCTGTATCAAATGCAGAACTGCTATTATCTTTTAAATCATCTTCTACATAAAGATTTCGTACTCCTCCTTCCGTAATCTTTGTTCTAAAAACCATTCCGCCATTATACACGTTCTGGTATCCTAGCGCTTCATTTTGACCAGAAATAACAGGGTCATAGGTACGGCTCCTCACCAACTCACCATTGATATTAATCCCTCCTGAAACAAACTGCTCGCCACCGTAAATTTTAGTCCTTTCAGCTTTTTCTCCATTCTCAATTCTTTGTTGCTCATATTTATACACAATGGTCTCTTGTAAAAATCCCTGTGTCTTAATAATCTCAACACCACCATTTCAATGGTGGTATATAGATTAAAACCGCCGTTATAAACATGGATCCCCCCACCATACCGAACCTTATTACTAATCGAAGATTCTGCATTGCAACTGTCAATGTCATTGTTGCATTTACTAAGACTATCAAAGCTATAATCCACAATAATAACAATTTTCCCTTTATCAATTGCGAGTTCCGTTGGTAGACTATTCGATAAACTAGTAAGACAACATAAGAAATTTGTGAAGTCGTTTCATCAATGATGTAGTTTGCATCTAAATACCAAATTTTACCGGCATCCTTATTTTTATGTGTTTCAAGCTATACACATAAGTTCCACCATCAATAGTTCTGATTTTTTCACCAAGGCTATTTGTCAAAATAACGTGAGTATTTCCACTGCAATCAGAAATTAATCTAAGTTTTTTAGGGAAGAATTTATAATTTCAATCCCAGAATCAATAATATTCATTGTATGGTAACATGACCTACTTTTTTAAAGAGAATAATTACCAAAATGCTTGGTAAGATTGAATGTAAAGAACCTGAAAGATCGTCAACTCTACGTTGAAAGTAATACCTAGCAAACCCTGAAGACGTAAAATAACTCTGCCACTTCTTTTCAAACTCTTAATATTAATTTGGGATTTTTTCCGTTATCTTCAGCAGCAATAGAGTATAGCTTAGCATCTTCTCCGTTTAAAATAATACTCTCCAATTTAGTGAAAGCTTTACCATTACCAGCATAGAGATAGAGGTTAGCAAAATCATCAACAGTTGTATCTTTATCTAATATTGCACCAGCATGTAATCATGATTTTGCTTGATGCATTAATTGTTTAAATCATCCGCATATCCAGTATTACATATCTCCTGAGTGGCGTTGTAATATAAAGTAAGATCACTCGCATTCCCTCCTGCATAGATGTTTTGCACACCATTTTTAAAAACTCAGTTCTAAGTGCGGAAGCGATTTCATTTAATATAAAATCTCCATCGTCTACACCATCGTCTTTTGTAAACCCATTATTAAAGTTCTCTGTACCATTAAAGTTCTGTACACCTCCCCTCATAATCTTTGTATTAAAAACTGTTCCATTACGATACACATTTTGTAGCCATAGCATCCCGTTTTGGCCATAAATCACCGTATCATAAGCTCTACTTCCTTGAACATCACTTTCAATTTCTTCAGTATCGACCTCGGAAACCAATTTTTCAAAAATAATCTGCTCACCACCATAAATTTTGGTGCCCTCTGCAACTGCTTCCCCTTTAATAATTTGTTTTCCACCTTTTTTAACGACAGCATATTCTGAATATGCTCAGATTTTTGACAAGCTCAATACCACCACTTTTGATTGTCGTATCCCTACTGACACTGGCTTCATCAATATAGAGCCCTCCACCCTCTAAAACCGTATTATTTGGAGAATATCCTGCATTCTTATAGTTGAAACTCTTTACTTTTTCACCAAATTCCCCAGAATTATGATTGGTAATATAAACTGCAGTATCATCATAAATTATTGAATTCGTCAGTACTTTAAAGGAAATATTTTCTATTCTCTCCTTCTCTTCTTCCGATAACTTACTTACTGCTATTGTCTGCTCATTCAGTATTCTTTTTTATCCCCCTTTTTTTCTTTTAATCCTCTCAATTCTGATAACAATTTTTCGTTTCTTCTAGATGTCCACTTATGCTTATTGGTATGATTTATCTCTCCCCCGACACAGCTACTCCACCCACACTTGCGATCTTTACAAGAAAACCAATAGCTATGAATGTTTTCAAATTTAACTTTAATTTGCATTGCATTAACTATACCATACTCCATGAGTTCAAATAGAAAATTCTACGCATTCAGAAAAAAGTGCATATATATACAAACGATACGGTGCCCCTACTTAATCTCATGCTTTTTAAGATGGCACACTACCATACAGAAAGCATTCAATGCACTAGAATCTGCCTCATCAATAGCATATACTAATAGGTTTGCTAGCAATTCAAAGTTGATATTAGTATTACTAATACACTTATAAATTGTTTTAATAGTAGAAAAAAAAGATTTTTTGGATATTTTTGAGAAGCTAAACACTAAATCTAAAAAAAAACAAATTTATCCCTAAACAGAATAAGATAGTATCGTGTCTTGAAAGAGACAGTAATACAAAATTAAAGAGATGGTGTCGTTTATAGAAACATGTTTCCATCTTCTATGGTGTTTAAAATTGTGGCATTTAGAATGGTGTTTTTATTGTAGTTAATTTGGATATATCTAGGGGATAATCATCCATATTGACTGTGCCGTGTTTATTGCTTTTATGTATTAAAAGCATAGATAATTATCGACTCGACACTGCTTTGGAATTTTTATAACTGTAAGAAATTAGTTTTATAATTTCATTTGTCATATACTGGAAGGGACATTCTATTCATGTCTATAAACTCAGAAACACAAGGTATAAGCAAAAAAAATTCTCCTCGTCGTATTTTATTTGCAAGCCTTATTGGACCAACAATTGAATACTTTGATTTTTATGTCTTTGGAACTGCTGCAGCTCTCATATTTCCTTATGTATTTTTTCCAGCGCAAAATGATCAACTTGCTATTTTACAATCTTTCCTAATCTTTGGAGCGGCTTTCTTTTCCCGCCCCTTAGGATCAGTTGTTTTTGGACATTTTGGAGATAAAATCGGACGAAAAGCGACACTTATCGCTGCACTTCTGACTATGGGTTTGTCAACAGCTATTATCGGTTTCCTTCCCACTTATGAAACCGCGGGATGGTGGGCACCTTTCTTTCTAACGCTATGCCGTGTAGGTCAAGGTATGGGGTTAGGGGGTGAATGGGCGGGAGCTGTTCTCCTCGCAACAGAAAATGCTCCTCCAGAAAAGCGTGGCTGGTACGCAATGTTTCCTCAATTAGGTGTTCCATTTGGCTTGTTTTCGTCTATTGCTGTTTATTTAGGCCTGTTGCACTTTCTTAGTCATGACGAACTTTTGGCATGGGGATGGCGTATTCCTTTCATTGCTTCAGTGATCTTTATGATTGTGGGATTATGGGTTCGTTTTTCAATAAACGAAACAGTTGCATTCAAAAAAACTCTTGAACGTAAAGAACGTGTCAAAGCTCCTATAATAGATGTCTTTTTAAAATATCCACGAATTCTATTTCTTGGCACATTTTGTGGTATGGCGACGTTTGTGTTATTTTATTTGGTGAGTGCCTATTTACTAAGCTATGCAACAAACCATTTACAGTTACCATTTTATCAAGCTCTTGAAGTAGAAATTATCGGTGCTGTTTTCTGTACAATTTTTACTATTCTTACTGGAAAAATCGCTGATCGTGTTAGACGTAGAACTTTGATGATATGGGTCACAATTATTCTTGGTATCTATTCTTTCGCAGTTCCTTATTTCTTAAGCTCTGGAATCTTAGGAATCCTTGCAATGTCTACTATTGGCTTATCGATCATGGGAATGGTGTATAGTCCGCTTGGTGCTGTTTTGGCTTCACCATACCCAACAGAGATTCGGTACACAGGTGCCTCTGTAACATTTAATTTATCCGGTATTGTTGGAGGATCTTTTGCACCTTATATTGCAGAACACTTGGTGCAAAATTTTGATGCTTCTTATATTGGTTATTATTTGCTTCTTTCCTCTTTCATTTCATTGCTTTGCTTCGTCGGATTTAAAGATGATGAAATATCCAACTAGGAAACAATGAGGAATAATAAAAAAATGCTGGCGGCAGAAATGCCGCCATTTTTATTTTCAAAGACATTGGTTGCGGTACACTCCACCACAATATTCCAGCAAAAAGTGCGCTCAGAAAAAAAAATAAAACATCTGCTATATCCCCAATACAAACTATAGGAAATATTTTCGATAGAATATGCGTTGTACCCAACCATGAAACGCAAAAAAACGCTAACATCACAGCCCATAAAACAAGCAAAACTCGATCAATGATCATCATCATTCCGTTTAAATATTTTGCGAGAAAGACAGCAATTAACGATTTTTGACCACATCTTTATTGCCTCCAGAAAAAAATCATACTGAAAATCCAACGGTCTCCTCTCGATTCTTCCGAAATAAAAATCTCTGGATTTATTACCCCTATCAATCTTATAAAAAGCAAAATAACAGACGCTGCACACATCAAACCTGCTTTTCCCAACAGCGATCTTCAGTCTGTTGCCAATAAGTTAAATTATGATTTTCCATTTTATATTTTTTCCACTGTGCACGAACAAGATCCAACTGTTCAGCATTCCGACCATCAAATATCACTACAAGTCGCTGATAAACATCAATATCCGCACAAACAGCTCCCTCTATGAGAAAGCGGATTTTTGAATCATTCGGATTTTCATGACTCGTAGTAAGAAATACAGGCTGAAAATTTGGATATTGATCACACTCAGTTCCATGTCCAATAAATGCTTCATCGGCATAAACCCATAAACGCATATCTATAGCATCGCGTTGCTCTGTATTCACAAATTGTATCGTTATCCTATCAAAACGATCAAGTGCACGCTCCACAAGCGCTGGTAAAATATCTCCCAGCGTTGACTGCGTCAAATGGTAGAACAGAATATCCACTCTCTCAAGCCTCATCACTTTTTATAAAAAATCAAAACTTTTCTGAAAAAACCTTCTATTTTCTCCAGCACAAAAGAAACTGGCTAAAAATATAACGATTCCTCTTTTTGAAATTGTGTATTTTACCTTTTTTACATGCGTCTTAAAAAGAAAAAAAGACAAGTTACTGTCTTTTAAGTTAATAAAAAAGTTTATTGTAGCGCGTTTTCCATCTTCTCTATAGACTACTGTCAACAATAAAGTATATGGTAGAATAGATTAAAGTTAACGATATTTTACACTGTTTATTTGGTAAAAATGTGCAATAGACATAAAGATATTTTTTTAAATTTGATTATATTTTTAATTCAAGGCAATGTAAAATGTCTGCTTTCTAGTTAAAAACTGAGGATGTTATCCAATCTATGCGTATTATTGAGTTCTACATCCTGAAACGTGTTCTTGTTCTATTTAGTGCTGTCATGATTGCAGCAATCAGTATCAGTTGGACAGTGCAAATTCTTGCAAGGATAAACTTTCTCACAACAAGTAGACAAACACTGCTAACAGTCTTACAATTTTCACTTTCATTGATTCCTTCTGTTATTTTTCTTGTCATTCCATTTGCATTAGTAATTGCAACTACAAGCACTCTTTCAACAATGAATAAAGACTTAGAGCTCGCGATCATCAGCGCCTCAGGTTTTCCCAAAAGGACTATTTGGAAACCAATTCTTCTTCTCGCTGTTTTTGCCTCATGTGCTTCCTTTTCTATAGCCAATTTTGTTGTTCCTCAAGCACGTTTTAACATGCGACAAATGCTAGCGAGCGCTCATTTTGATCTTATTAATCTTTTCATTAGTGAAGGAAGCTTCCAAAAACTAGCTAATAATCTTTACATAGAAATTGGTGAACGCAATCCAAATGGAACGCTTGGGCGTCTTTTCATTGCCGACCAGCGTGATCCTAAGACTGATTTTTTTTATTATGCAACAGACGCATCCATTGTGAGCAATAAAAACGGCAGTTTTCTGGTTCTTAATAATGGAGAAATAGAAAGAATCAATCGTCAAAATGACAGTATTTCGATCGTTCAATTCAGCTCATATACCTTTAGCCTAGGTGAATTCATCACCAACAATAAGACACCCACACTTTACCCAAAAGATCGCCCGCTTTCTTATTTATTAAACCCTGATCCGAAGGATCTCTACTATCAGCGAAAACCTCTCCAATATAAAGCTGAATTTCACCGCAGGCTTACCGAGTGGCTCTATCCAATTGTTTTTTCACTCATTGCATTAGCAGCCGCAGGAAATACACGCTCATATCGACAAGCAGGTAACTCCGCAAACCTTTCTGCAATTACCTTCTCTTTGCTAGTGTATTGGATAGAATATTTTTTCGCTGAAAAAGCAAAGAGCGATCTCGCATATATTCCTCTCCTTTATATTACCCCCATAGGCGTGAGTGTTCTTACTTTTTTTATGCTCTTAACAAATCATCAAATTGGTATCCCAACAAAACTTAATGAGGTTATTCAAATAGCTTTTCAAAAATTGGTCCATAAATTTGAACATCGAAAATCTCAACATCCCTCAGATGAGGTATCATGATTGGGTGGACGATTGGACGATATTTTTTTATACGTTATTTTAGAACAACCTGTTATTTTTTGGGGGGGATTTTGATTCTTGCTCTTTTGATCGACTTTACAGAAAATTCTGGTCGGCTATCAAACCTTCCACATTATACGGCAAAAGATGCCTTTTTCATCTCTATTTTACGCATTCCTTTTATCATGCAACAACTCATCCCCTTTATTGCACTCTTTTCCGCAATGGTAATGTTAATCTCGCTTAATCGAAAACTTGAACTTGTTGTAACTCGCTCAATTGGTATTTCTGCATGGCAGTTTCTCATGCCTGCTTGTTTGGGAGCTTTTCTTTTTGGATTATTTTCAATTTTTCTTATTAATCCACTTGCCGCATGGGGATTTTCTCAAGCAGAAAAAATGACAACTGAATGGCGTAGCAATAGTGTACTAACACCTCTTCATAACATGCGCATCCCATGGTTAACACAGCGTACAAATTTAGGCAGAACAACCATTGGTGCTAAATCTATCACCGATCAGGGACTTTCTCTTATCGACGCAACCTTTGTACAATATAATGATAATGCAACAATCAAAAATTGGATTAATGCCAGAAAAGCAATATTAACAAACGGTGCTTGGCTATTAACAAATGGAACGATCTATAAAATAGGACATGCTCCTGAAAAATTTTATGAATTTCAAATAAAAACCAATCTAAAGCCAGAATTTTTAACTGAACGTTTAGCAAATCCCGCGACTGTCCCATTTTACCAATTGCCAAAAAAAATTATGATCGCGCGATCATTTGGCTACTCTGCCAATAATTTTGATATGTATTTACAGTCTTTGATTGCATTGCCTGCATTGCTTGTAGCAATGACTCTCATTGCAGCAACTGTATCCTTAAACTTTACACGCTTTGAACAATCTGGAGCATTGATTCTCGGTGGTGTACTGGCTGGATTCATGCTTTATGTTATTTCTGTACTCATTCAAGCTTTTGGCAATGCTGGGTATATTCCACCAATTATTGCAGCTTGGACACCAGTTGTTATTGCATTGTTTTTGGGAATCTCTTTTTTACTTCATAAAGAGGATGGCTAAGTGAACGCATTAATAAGTAAGAGAGTGATTTTAACAAAATTAAGTGCACTTGTCTTTAGAAGTGCCGTAGGCTTTTTTTTAGGTATGTCTTTATCCTGTTCTGTACAGGCTAAAAGCCCTACTTCTATTGCTCAAAATCGTAACCAAAATTTGGTAAGTTCCCTCTTGCTCTCTGCAGATGAACTCATCTACAATCGTGATGAAAACACTGTTTCTGCACAAGGCAATGTCCAAATTGAATATAATGGCAACAAAGTCATCGCTCAAAAAGTCACTTACAATCAAAAAACAGGACGAATTATAGCGCAAGGTAATGCTGAAGTTATTCAAAAAGATGGTAACAAAATTTATTCCAATCAAATTGATATGACCAAAGACTTCAGCGAGGGATTCGTAAATGCTTTACGCATTGACACCGCTAACAATATCCATTTTGCAGCAGAAAGTGCTACGCGCAGTAACAGCGGGGTAACAGTCTTCAACAATGCCACATATACAGCCTGTGAACCTTGTTCTTATAAACCAGATAGAGAAGTGCTGTGGAAGATTAAAGCAAGAAAGATCATATGGAATAATTCTACCAAAAAAATTCGATTTGAAAATAGCCATTTTGAAGTTTTTGGTGTACCGATTCTGCAATTTCCAACTTTTGAGATTAGTGATCCAACTGTGAAGCGTGCTAGCGGTTTCCTTGCTCCTCATTTTTATTATGCTGATTATCTTGGCATGGGTATAAAAAATTCCTATTTCTGGAATTTGTCACCTCATTATGACTTCACACTTTCTTCTACTGTCTATACCAAACAAGGGCTTTTAACTGAAGGTGAATGGCGTCAACGGTTTAAAACAGGAAATTACAACATTCGCTTTGCGCATATATATCAAATGAAACCGCACAGCTTTGACAATGATACAATTGATGCACAACATAGAAACCGTTATATGCTAGCAACAAAGGGTAATTTTCGTATTAATTCACGCTGGAATTATGGATGGGATATTCTCGCACAGTCTGATCGACATTTTAGTCGTGCTTATAAACTTGAAAGCTATAACAATCCCACACAACTTTCTCAGCTTTATTTGAATGGTCTTGCAGAAAAGAACTACTTTGATATGCATTTTTACCATTTCAACGTTCAAGACTTGATATTGAATAATCCTAATGAACGCCACTCTCGCCAAGCGTGGGTTCTCCCTCGTATCGATTATTTTTTTACACCAGATCAACCAATTTATAATGGAGAACTCATTTTTCATAGCAATATGCAATCAATTTATCGTCGTCGTGCTGACTTTAGTTCTACTGACTGGAGTGGGAAGCCTCTCAACGCTGCCAGACTTTCTGGTATCCCTGGAAACAGTTTTCGTTTAACAAATGAGCTCGAATGGAAAAAGCGCATTAACATGCGCAATGGACTTATATTAACCCCTCTTCTCTCTTTACGTGCTGATATCATTACAACAAATGTGTACAAAAACGATATTTCTTCTATAACGAATGACTCTTTATCCACTCTTCGTAACTCGGCATTTCGTGGTATGGCAACTGCTGGCTTAGAATTACGCTATCCATTCCTCATTACATTGGAAAATTCCACACATATTATAGAACCAACCACACAAATTTTTATACGAAATAATGAGCGATATATCGGACAACTTCCTAATGAAGATGCACAAAGTTTTATCTTTGATGCAACTAGCCTCTTTCAACGCAATAAGTTCTCTGGTTACGACCGTGTGGAAGGTGGAACAAGAGCCAATATAGGTTTTAGATATTCTGGAAACTTTAAAAATGATTGGTCTTTTTATGGTCTTGTTGGACAATCCTTTCATCTTGCGGGAAAAAATTCCTTTGCAGAAAAGGATTTTGTTAATTTAGGTATTCACTCAAGCTTAGAGGCAAAACGTTCAGACTATGTTGCAATGTTCGGTGCAAACCATAAAAGTGGTTTTTCCTTAGAAACACGTGGACGTTTTGATAAAAAAACAGGGAAAATCCACCGTAGAGAAATTGAAGTATCACAGAAATGGCAGAATTTTCGGGCGACTCTACAATATGCCTATATTGCAAGCCAACCAAATTATGGATATCCACAAGAGCGGCAAGAGATTTCTTTTCAAACTGGTATTAAACTAGCTAGCTATTGGACTCTTAATAGCAATGCTGGTTATGATTTGATGTCCAATACATTTATAAAGCGGGGAATCAGCTTGAATTACACAGATGAATGTTTTGGATTAACATTCGGTTATCAGCAGATTATTGATCCAGGAAAAAAAACACCTTTGCAAAATTTTAATTTCTCCCTTTCATTGCGTACAATTGCAGATGTTGGAAAAAAGATAAACCAAAATTTATAAATGGAATGTATAGGCAATTTAACTTATCATTGTTTTTATAGAAAAAAACGTATATTTTGATCAGTGGATGAAAATTAATAAACTAACGCGAAGGCTTACTTATATGAACAAATTGAAAAAGCGTATTCTTACTTTATTTTGTATTGCATCTTTGAGTGTAAGCAATCTAATGGTGAGTGAATCTCTAATTTCATCGGTCTTCGCGCAGACAGCCGTCGTTGTCACAGTCAATGGCAGTCCTATCACCAATTACGATATTCAAAGGCGTGCTGCTTTTCTCAGATTGCAACAAAAACAGGGTAATCTTGTTACACAAGCGAGAAGTGAGCTTGTTAATGAAACTCTCAAAAATATTGAAATAAAGCGCCGTAATATTGAGGTAAGCAATAATGAGGTTGACAGTGCTTTTGAGAACTTTGCAACGCAAAATAACATGACCATTGATCAGCTCAACCAGATTCTGATTCAAAATGATATCACAGTGCAACACTTTAAGGATTATATCCGTGGACAAATAGGGTGGGGCCGTCTCGTTAGTGCACGCTATCAAGCTGAAACTGGTATGATTAGCGAACAAGAAGCTGTGCGTAGAATATTAAAAAATGGTGGTATAAAGCCTTCAACCAATGAATACACGTTACAACGAATTATTTTCGTCATTCCTGCACATCGCCGTTCAGAAATCTTTGAAAGACGCCAAAAAGAAGCAAGAAATTTCCGAGCACATTTTAGAGGATGTGCTAACGCTCAAAACCAAGCAAGAGGTATTTTGGACGTTACTATCCGCCACTTAGGAAAATTTCTCGAACCTCAACTTCCCAGTGCATGGGAACAGGCTATCCTTGCAACACCTGCCGGAAAAATGACTCAATTTCAAGAAACATCTGATGGAATTGAAGCGCTTGCTGTGTGCAAAATAAAAAGAGTTTCTGATGATTATGTAGCTCGGCTGATATTTTCCATTCAAGATAGCAAGCAAAGAAGCCCGCAAAAACTTGAGAAATTGAGCGAAAAATATCTAGAAGAATTGCGGCGGGTAGCACGTATTCAAAACTCATAATGGCTGTGCTTGTTGTTAGTGGTGGTGATCCTGCCGGAATTGGTCCTGAAATAGCATTAAAGGCATGGAGTTTGCGTATTACGCGCCAAATTCCGCCTTTTGTGCTTCTTGCTGATCCAGATGTTATTCGTGCGCGCGCTCACTTTTTACAAATCGATGTTGAAGTGGAATCTGTTTTAACAAATAATTCCGTAAAAAATTTCCAAACTGCTCTTCCTGTAATACCGTTAAAAAACCGACAAAATAATCAATTAGGCCTCCCTTCACCGAATAATGCTGCTGGAATAATTGAAGCGATTAAACGTGGAGTTCAATTGATTCAAAGTGGTCATGCGTGTGCACTTATCACTTGCCCTATTGCAAAAAAAAGCCTTTATGATGCTGGGTTTGAATTTCCAGGACATACAGAATTTTTAGCGCATGTAGCCCATCAAACCTCTGGTAAATGCTATCATCCGGTTATGATGTTATCTGGACCTCGATTAAAAACGGTCCCCATTACTGTTCATATCCCATTCAAGGAAGTTCCATCATACCTCACTCGTCAGATAATCATTCAAACAGCATTCATTACTGAACGCGACTTGAGAATACGATTTAAAATAACTGAACCCCGTCTAGCCGTTGCTGGTCTTAATCCTCATGCGGGAGAAGAAGGTGCGATGGGAAAAGAAGATATTGAAATTATCATACCCGCTATTGAATATCTTAAAAATAAAGGACTCAATATTATAGGCCCACTGCCTGCCGATACAATGTTCCACGAACGTGCAAGAAAGGCATATGATGTTGCCCTTTGCATGTATCATGATCAAGCGCTTATTCCTGTTAAGACACTGGACTTTGACACCACTGTCAATATCACTTTAGGACTCCCTTTTATTCGTACTTCTCCAGATCACGGAACTGCTTTTGATATTGCTGATAAGGGGATAGCCTCTCCCGAAAGCTTTATTGCTGCTCTTAAACTTGCAAATCAACTTGCCGAAAATAGTTTGACGCTATGCCAATAGATAATCTACCTCCTCTTCGTGAGGTAATTGACACATATGGATTGCAAGCTCATAAATCTTTGGGCCAAAATTTCCTTTTCGATCTTAATTTAACATCTAAAATTGCTCATCAAGCAGGAAATATAAAAGGAAAACCTGTTATTGAAGTGGGCTCAGGTCCTGGAGGTTTGACACGCGCCTTGCTTGCAAAAGGTGCCATTGTAACAGCCATAGAGCGTGATGAGCGTTGTATACCGGCTCTCTTAGAGATAGAAAAGCACTATCCGAAAAAACTAAAACTTATTTGTAATGATGCGCTGAAGCAGGATTTCTCAAAACTCTTTGAAAAAAACTTAGAAAAACCACGCATTATTGCGAATCTTCCCTATAATATTGGAACACAACTCTTACTAAATTGGTTGTTGGCTGAACCATGGCCTCCTTTTTATGAATCAATGACATTAATGTTTCAACGTGAAGTTGCCAAACGTATTACAGCTAAACCTCAATCTGCACACTATGGACGTCTTAGTGTCTTAACCGGCTGGCGTACTATTGCTAAAATTGCGTTTGATGTACCTCCTCAAGCCTTCACACCAGCACCCAAAATAACTTCCTCCGTTGTCCATATTATTCCGCGGACACAACCTCTCACCTGCTCTGCAGAAAATCTGAGTTTTGTAACAAAAACTGCTTTTGGACAACGACGAAAAATGCTTCGTCAAAATCTCAAAACAATTGGAGGTGAAAAGCTTTTAGAAAAAGCTGGAATTGATGGAACACGCAGAGCTGAAACGCTCTCAATTTCCGAATTTGTAACTTTGGCTAATTTGATGATCTAAAAAGCATAACTCTTTGCCCATCACTCCTTTTCAAAATAATAAGGATATTAGTCAATCTTTTCAGTAATAAGCTTATCAACGAAAGATTCAAAAAAGGAAAAACATCGCTCACGTTTCATTGTTTCTGCCAAATAAATTGACTTAATAAACGCCACGGACTTGTTTAAATCCTCATTAACCACAACATAATCGTAAGAACGCCAATGTTGTATCTCCGTTCGTGCATTGTTTAACCGCAGACCAATGTTATCTTGACTATCTTCTGCTCGACGATGTAAACGAGAAATAAGCTCTTTCATTGATGGTGGAAGAATAAAAACAGATACAATATCCTCTGGCATCTTTTTTTGAAGCTGCTGGGTGCCTTGATAATCAATATCAAATAACATATCTTGACCAGCATTCAACACGTTTTCAACGCTTTCACGTAAAGTTCCATAATAATTTCCATGAACTTCCGCCCATTCAATAAATTCATTTCCGTCACGCTTATGCTCAAACTCCTTCTTTGAAATAAAATGATAATGGAGACCATCTACCTCACTAGGACGTCTTTGCCGTGTTGTCATACTCACGGAGAGCTCTAATTTCCCATCCTTCAGAAGTAACTGAGAAAGGGTTGATTTACCAGCTCCTGAAGGTGAAGAGAGAATAAATAAAAAACCGCGACGCCGATTTATTTTCTTAGCACTTACTTCACTCTTAAAGAATGTCATAATATCACTCTACTTTTCTTAAACTTTGCGTCAAAACTTCAATAATACGTTTTTTACATTCCCAAAAATTAATGTGTTGCTTTTAATGCACGCCACTTACGAACATTCATATTATGCTCCTCCAAAGTTCTAGAAAAAACGTGCCCTCCTGAACCATCAGCTACAAAATAGAGTACATCACTTCTTGGTGAATGCGCCACCGCTTTCAAAGAATCTCGGCCTGGATTCGCAATAGCTGTTGGTGGCAAACCATCAATTTTATAAGTATTATATGGTGTTTCCTTCTCAAGATCTGAACGGTAAATTGCACGACCAGACGGCATTCCTTTTCCACCAAAGAGACCATAAATTACCGTTGGATCAGATTGAAGGCGCATATGTTTTGCAAGACGGTTATAAAACACCGCGGCAACCTTCGGTCTCTCTGATGCAACTCCTGTCTCTTTCTCAACAATCGATGCCAATATAACAAATTCATCGATAGATTTGATTGGTAAATCAGGTGAGCGAGTAGCCCATATTGCATTAATTAATTTTGTCTGTCCTTCACGCAGTCTATTTATAATTTCTTTGCGCGTCGTACCGCGAACAAAACGAACAGTATCCGTCATCAAACTGCCCTCTGGAGGCAAAATTTTCGGAAGATCCCCAATCAAAATTTCATTGGCAGCTAATCGATCGAAAACTTGTTGAACCGTCAAACCTTCTGGCACTGTAAAAGTATATTCAATAGATTTACCTTTCACAAGGATATCCATAATATCTTGCATCGAAGCATGTGCTGGTATTAAATACTCACCCGCTTTAAGATGTGTTGTTTTTTGGTGATAACCAACGCCATAAACAAAAACATCCGATGATCGAATAAGACCACGTTTTTCAAGTAGTGAAGCAATTTCACGAATTCCTGTTCCAGGAGAGATAAGAACAACTTGCTCTCCCTCCATCACTCCCTTTCCTTCAAAAATACTTTTTCCAATATAAAGGGGAATGCTTGTGGCCAAAATAATAACCACAATCAGCATCAGAAAAAAATGACCGAGAATGACCAACGGACTACGTACAATATACGACTTCTTTCGTCTCTTATACGCTGACATATCATTATTATCCCCTAAATGATTCGAAGAGGAATCATCTACGTCCTTTAGTGGCCTTTCATTTTTCACACTGGACATAACTATCAACCTCAATAATTTCTAGGTTGTACTGCACTGCAATTTTTTACTCAAACCCTATAATGAATATAGTAAAGAAGAAAACTTAGAAGCAACAAAAACAAATGAAAATACTTACTCATCCCCCAAAGCGCCGAATCACCAAAGATGCATTTGTTCCACCAAACCCAAAAGAATTTGAGAGAACTGTATCAATTTTTCGTTCGCGCGGTTTATGTGGAACAAGATCGATTTTCGTTTCAATCGATGGGTTATCAAGATTGAGCGTCGCCGGAGCTATATTATCCCGTATAGCTAAAACACAAAAAATAGTCTCAGCGGCACCAGCAGCACCAAGCAAATGCCCCACAGATGACTTTGTTGATGACATGGACACTTGTGGTGCATAATGCCCTAAAACACGCTCAACAGCCGCCAACTCTATGGCATCGGCCATCGTCGAAGTCCCGTGGGCATTAATGTAATCAAGTTCGCTTACATTCACTTGTGCACGCTTAAGAGCAGCCATCATACTACGTTGTGCCCCTTCACCACTCTCTGAAGGCGCAGTAATGTGATAAGCATCGCCAGATAAACCATAGCCAATAAGCTCAGCATAAATACGAGCCCCCCTCTTTTTTGCATGTTCAAGCTCTTCTAAAATAACAATTGCAGCCCCCTCACCCATCACAAAACCATCACGATCAGCATCATAAGGACGTGATGCTCGCTCAGGATCATCATTACGACAAGTAGAAAGAGCTCTACAAGCAGCAAAACCAGCAAGAGATATTCGATTTATCGGAGATTCAGTACCCCCAGCTACCATAACATCGGCATCACCAAATGCAATCAAACGCGCTGCATCACCAATCGCATGTGCACCTGTCGAACAAGCCGTTACAACTGAATGATTAGGACCGCGCAAACCATATTTAATAGACACATAACCAGAAGCAAGATTAATCAAACGTCCCGGAATAAAAAAAGGAGAAACACGCCGAGGACCTTTATCACGAAGCGTATAACCGGCCTCAACAATGCCTTCAATGCCACCAATACCTGAACCAATTAATACACCTGTGCAAACCTGATCTTCATCACTCTTGGGAAACCATTCAGCATCCGCAAGTGCTTGGCCAGCAGCCGCCATTGCATAAACAATAAACCCATCAACCTTACGCTGTTCCTTGGGATCCATATACAAATCGGCATTATACGTACCATCCGTTCCATCCCCCAAGGGAATGCGCGCAGCAATCTGGCATGCTAAATCGGAGACATCGAACTCAGCAATGCGTCGAACACCACTCTTCCCTTCAAGAAGCCGTTTCCAACTATATTCGACATCGCCAGCTAATGGAGATACCAATCCTAAACCAGTAACAACAACGCGTCTCATAACTTACAACCTTGAATTAATATTCACCTCTCAAAGCTCACTTCTCAAAATGGCTCCAAAGAATATAGGCAAAAACGTAAAATGCTTTTGCCTTTCAGCTATCACGCAGAAGCTTTATCGATAAATTTGACTGCATCACCTACTGTGAAAATCGTTTCAGCGGCCTCATCTGGGATTTCTACACCAAACTCTTCTTCAAAAGCCATAACAAGCTCAACCGTATCAAGGCTATCTGCTCCCAGATCATCGATAAAGTTCGCATTTTCTACCACCTTATCTGCATTAACTCCAAGATGCTCCACGATAATTTTCTTAACGCGCTCTACTGTATCACTCATATTGAAATCCTCAAAGTTATATTATTTCCTATAATTTGGTTAGCTATATCGGATCCTCTAATCAAGAAATAGATGCATTTACCCTAAAGATTTTAGCAATGACCTAAAACATCCTGTGGATATCCCCTAGACAATGAATCAATCTGATATTCCGACATAAATTGATCAACTTACCATATTAGGAAAATGGATATGTTTTTCCACTTCATTCATACTATCTAAAATAATACAATTTATAAATCAATGTAGAATAAAGAAAATACTCAGATCATTGCCATTCCACCGTTGACGTGTAGTGTTTGGCCTGTCACGTATGCTGCTTCATCGCTTGCTAAATAAACAGCAGAGAAAGCTATTTCTTGTCCACTCCCCATACGCTTCATTGGAATCGCAGCCATAATAGTTTCTTTTTGCTTTTCGTTAAGTTTGTCAGTCATAGCGGATTTAATAAATCCTGGAGCAATACAATTAACCGTGATGTTCCGTGAAGCAATTTCCTGCGCCAATGCTTTAGAAAATCCTATCAAACCAGCTTTTGCAGCACAGTAGTTCGTTTGTCCAGGATTTCCAACAACCCCAACAATGGATGTTATGTTAATAACCCTTCCATAACGACGTCGCATCATAGAATGTGTCAGTTCACGTGTCAAAATAGAAGCAGCTGTTAAATTAACAGCTAAGACATCATCCCAGTCTTGATCCTGCATACGTACAAAAAGACCATCTCGGGTGATTCCTGCATTGTTAACAAGGATATCAACACCCCCCATTTCTCTTTCTGCTGTTTCAGCCAATTGCTTAACAGATTTACGATCAGAAAGATTAGCAGGAAAAATAAAAACATCTTTTCCTAGATCTGCCGCAACTTCTTTAAGCTTGTCTTCACGGGTTCCATGGAGCCCAACAACTGCTCCTTGCGCATGAAAACAACGCGCTATGGACTCACCAATTCCTCCCGACGCTCCCGTTACAAGAGCTTTACGACCTGTTAATTTAAACATCTTCAGACTCCTTCATAGATTAAACGCCAAGCACTCGTAGTGCTACTTCTATTTCCTCAGCTGTCCCAATTGTTAATCCCTTTATATCCTTATTAATACGACGCGCTAAACCCGTTAATACTTTTCCAGCACCAACTTCAAAAAGCGTATCAACTCCATTGGTGCCAATCCACTCTATCGTTTCGCGCCATCGCACTCTTCCAGTCACTTGTTCAACAAGAAGCGCAACAATATGCTCTGGATCACTCTCTGGCGCAACAGAAACATTAGCAACAAGAGGAACAAGAGGAGCAATTTTGTTAACAGTCAAAAATGCATTCTTCATGGCATCAGCAGCAGACTGCATTAAGGACGAATGGAAAGGCGCAGAAACCGGAAGAAGAAGCGCACGTTTAGCACCTTTTTTTGATGCAATCTCTACTGCTGCTTCAACTGCTTTTGCTTCACCTGAAATAACAATTTGCCCACCACCATTATCATTAGCAATCTGGCATAGTCCTTCTTCAGAAACCGTTTTGCAAATTTTTTCCACATCTTTCTCATCCAAACCAATCAGTGCTGCCATGGAACCTTCACCGACAGCAACTGCTGCCTGCATGGCATTGCCACGAATCCGCAAGAGCCTTGCTGTATCAGTAAGACTAAATGTACCAGCAGCACAAAGAGCTGAGTATTCGCCTAAAGAATGGCCTGCAACAAATTTTACTTGTGTTTTTATATTCAGCCCCAATTGTTCCATCACACGAATAACTGCCATGGATACGGCCATTAATGCTGGTTGTGCATTTACTGTTAATGTTAAAACATCTGCTGGTCCTTCAAAAATGATCTCTGATAATTTCTCACCTAAAGCATCATCCACTTCTTCAAAAACCATCCGCGCTGCAACAAATTGCTCTGTAAGTATTTTGCCCATACCAACAAACTGGCTTCCCTGCCCTGGAAAAGTAAAAGCTGCCACCATCAATCGACTCCTAAATTGTGCAATTCATTTTTTTTCTTTTGACCTTATTCATCAACACAAATCAAGACAAAGTAACTTATTTAGAACGCATATCTCTCTTAAAATTATATTTTAATGGCGGAATTTGATATAAAAACTTAGGGAAATACGGCGCCATAAACTGAAAAACACCCCAACTTATGAAACTTCCTAAAATTGTACCAGCTAAAATATCAAAGGGATAATGTACACCAACAAAAATACGCCCCCAACAGATTAAGCATGAAAACATCACTGCAAACTTAAAGGCAACTTTATATCGGTAAAAATAAAGAATCGCCGTATAAGATGTAATAGTCAAGGCATGATTACTCGGAAAAGAAGCTGTTGCACGATGCTTAATCAAAGGTGTCGTTAAACCCACAACAAACGGGCGTGGGTGAAAATAAATAAGAGAAATGAGATAGCCTAAAAAAAGAGCCGCACAAATGCTTGCACAAATACTTAGCGCTGCACGTCGTTCCATATTTTCACCGCAAAACCACAGTGCACAAAGATGTATAGGAATAATGTAAATCAAAAATTTTGCACAAAAAATACTAAACAAAACTAAAACCGACCAAGATTGATGACTGCCAGCAAACATTTCAAAAAGTACAACATCAATTCGATTAAAAAAATCCATTCTTCTCTCCTTCATGTTTGTAGCTTTACAGCATTGTCTCTTTGTAAAAGAGTGAAACCGTATAAAAGATATATCAAGATTCAATAAATTAATTTTTTTATGCGCATAAACTTGCTATTTTTAAAGATAAGCTGTAAATGTCAAACGTTCATTATCGGTATTTTAGCCGGGGGTTGAACGGAGGACTGAAAATAATCAGCAGGAAATGCAATGTTTCCGACCTCCCGTATCTCCGCTCTCGGATGTCTCGAATTGCAAACGCGTCCTTTCTTCTTTGGATCTCCAAAAAAGACAAGTCGCAGAGGCTTTGCGCTAAAACCGGTAAAGTTTAATTGAAGAAAGGCAAAGCAATGACTCTTTATGAACATATGTTTCTTGCTCGACAGGACATTGCACCGCAGCAAATTGATGAACTTTTGAATGTCTACAAAGGTGTCATTGAAGCACATGGTGGAAAGGTTGAGCGTGTAGAAAATTGGGGTCTTCGCCCTCTCGCTTATCGTATTCGCAAAAACCGTAAGGCTCATTACGTACTAATTAATATCGATGCACCAGCCGCAGCAATTGCTGAAGTTGAACGTCAAATGCGCATCAATGAAGATATTTTGCGTTATATGACCATTCGCGTAGAAAAGCATGAAAAAGAAAAGTCTGCTATGCTTTCGCGCCTTGATCGTAATGGTCACGTTGATCAAGATGAAGAGCGCCTTCGCTCCCCACGTCGTCAACGTGAAGATGCCATAGAAGGAGTAGAATGATGACTGATATTAATCAGACAGCAACACGTCGTCCCTTTCACCGTCGTCGCAAAACGTGCCCGTTTTCAGGTGCTAATGCTCCCAAAATTGATTATAAAGATGTCAAATTGTTGCAGCGTTATATTTCAGAACGTGGAAAAATCGTTCCTTCACGGATTACAGCCGTCAGTCAGAAAAAACAGCGTGAATTGGCTAATGCCGTCAAACGTGCTCGTTTTCTAGGCTTGCTTCCATACGTTATAAGATGATATCAAGTGTATTATGCAGCTGGAGTATCTCTCCAGTCGCTTCTCTTGTGTAGTTCAGCGACACAGCCCATTGTAGGCTATGCAAAGATGTATAAAATACTAAAAGTTGGGGCATTATAATGTCCCTAACTGCAGAAAGCAGGACAGCGATAAATGAAAAACTTTCATGCTTATAAAATAATGGCCGGTATTTTGGCAGGATTGTTTGCTGTTGTTGTAGGAATGGTAATCATTAGTGTCGCAAATATCGCGCCTTATTTCTCTCTTCTTCTTAGTTGCTTTCTTTCACTCCCAATTTTCATTGTTGCATTCGGTCAAGGAACATTAGCCAGCCTTGTTGCCTTAATAAGCGCCACTGTTGTTCTTATCATAGTCACTAACGCTCATATTGGTTTTGGCTTTATGCTGTTATTCTTCCTTCCTGCTGTCTATGCTTCTTGGCTCCTTGGGCTTGCACGACCAGCGCAAAAGAAAAACACACTAATATGGTACCCATTATCATCAGTTATTTTTCATTTAACTAACCTTATCGCTCTTATAGCAACTTTCATTGGGCTCTATATTCAAACCCGTCCTTCCACACCCATCATTGCAAAAAAAGTCACTGCAGACATAGCACAAGCTATGCAACAATCACAGTCAATAAAAGAAGCCGATATACGCGCTTTTAATGAGCTTGTAATGACGCATACAGCAACTTTGACTGCTGTTGCTTTGACTATTTATAGTTTGATTTTTCTCATTGGTAACCTTTATTTTTCAATGATAGCAGCACAGCATATGAAATGGCTGAAAAGACCCCGTGATGATTGGAACAAAACTTTCCGTATCCCAATTTCTGGAATTTTTATTTTCATTATCGTTTGCATAGCATCAATGGTTGAGTTGAGCACTACTGTTAACTTAAGTACCCGTGTCTTTAGTACTGCATACACTGTCATCATATCAATCAGTGGTCTAGCGTATCTCCATAACATTACGAAAGGGATTAACGGTCGGATTATTATACTCTGTCTTGTTTATATTGCCATTTTAACCGTTGTTTTTGCTCCGCCTATTTCTTTCATGATGCTTTTGATGGGTATTTGGGCAGCTATTCAATACAATTTTCAATCACATAAAAAACTTAATTAATTTATTTGTTCGAAAGGAAAAACTATGGATATTATTCTACTTGAGCGTATTCCTCGTCTTGGTCAGATGGGTGATATTGTCTCAGTTAAAGATGGTTATGCACGTAACTTTCTCTTGCCTCAAGGTAAAGCTTTACGCGCAAATGAAGCTAATAAAAAGCATTTTGAAATCCAGCGCGCTCAACTTGAAGCACGTAATCTTGAACGCAAAAGCGAAGCACAAAAAATTGCCGAAAAACTTGATGGTAAATCATTTATCGCCGTCCGTTCAGCTGGTGAAACGGGGCAACTTTACGGTTCTGTATCAACGCGTGATATTTCTGAAATTATAACAGATGAAGGCTTTTCTATTGGACGCAATCAAGTTGAGCTTAATCATCCAATAAAAACTATCGGTCTCCATCCCATTACTCTTAGCCTACACCCTGAAGTTCAAATTTCTGTGATCATTAATGTTGCACGTTCAGCTAGTGAAGCACAACGTCAAGCGGAAGGTGAAAATCTAACTTCTGCTGAAGCAATATATAATATTCAGGAAGAATCCGTACAAGAGGAAAATAATGAGAACGATGCAAGCAGTATTAATGAAGAAGCTTAATTGCTATTTTTATTTCCTGTCGTGTATTTTTTATTTTTCTGTTGTTTAATGTATTGGTGTATTATAAAATGCTTAGCTCAAAAGGCTGAGCATTTTGTTGTTTTATCACTAGAAAACTAAATTCTTAACGAGAAAGAAGTGTTTAGTGTATTGTGTAAAAACATACCACATCAAGAGATATAAACACACTAAGTGAAACTGTCCCCATACATCGCCGTGTAAAGATAATTACTCAAATCCCCATTCTTTAAAAGAGTGGTATTTATATAAAGTAGTTAATTGACTACATCCTCACTTCATTTAAAATAACTTTTATCATAAAGAAAAGTGATTTTACGCATCGCGATATTGAAACTTTTTCGTCATATAATACCAAAAAATTTGAAACAGAGCATTGTTTTTTTTAACATCAAAAGTGTAGTATGAAAAACTTACATATTATAAGAAATGTACAGGAATAAGTTACATATAAATAATACACAGATACTGAATCAGTACTCGAAGAGAGCCTAAAAAATTGAAAGTGGATTTTGTTTTAAAATAAGATCTGCCGTTCTGTCCTTTTGATATACATCTAAGTAGCTAAATGTGAAATTTGAGTGGAAAAAACTGTTATGGAAGAAACAAGCGTTGTCAATTTCAGCTCTTCGCAAAAAGAAGTTTCCTCTTCTTTTCAACAACTCCCACACAACATTGAAGCTGAACAAGCATTGCTTGGAGCACTTCTCATCAACAATGATGCTCATGATCGCGTGTCAGATTTTTTGAAGCCCGAACATTTTTTTGAACCATTACATCAAAAAATCTATACCGTTTTATCTCATCTTATAGAAAAAGGAAAAGTTGCAGATCCGGTTACCATCAAACCATTTATTCCAGCGGAAGAAAAAATTGCAAATATCACCGTATATAATTACGTTATTCGTTTAGCAAAAGAAGCAGTAACAATCATTAATACAGAAGATTATGGACGAGTCATCTATGATCTTTTTATCCGACGCTCTTTGATTAATCTTGGAACTCAAATTGTCAATACAGCCTTTGATGCCCCTGTAGAATTTACACCCACGCAACAAATTGAAACTGTTGAACAACAGTTGTTTGAACTAGCAGAAAAAGGAAAATATGGTGGTGGATTTGAAAATTTTAATGAAGCTGTCAAAAAAGCGCTTGATATGGCAAGTGCTGCTAAAAAGCGTTCTTCACATTTATCTGGGATAGCTACTCACATTAAAACACTTGATGAAAAAATGGGAGGATTACAAAAATCTGACTTGATCATTCTCGCTGGACGCCCTGGTATGGGAAAAACATCACTGGCTACCAATATTGCCTTTAATATTGCCAGTGCTTGCAATCGTGATGGAAAAACAGAAGAAAATGAAGGAGGTATTGTTGGTTTTTTCTCGCTTGAAATGTCATCAGAACAACTTGCAACCCGTATTATTTCTGAACAAATAGAGATCTCTTCTTCTGATATTCGGCGGGGAAATATTTCAGAAGAGCAATTTTCTAAAATCATCCGCGCAATGAATCGCTTACAAAAAGCACCGCTTTATATTGATCAAACTGGTGGTATATCAATTACACAATTGGCTTCCCGTGCACGACGTCTCAAGCGGCAACATGGTTTGGATGTCCTGATTATTGACTATATCCAGCTCATGACAAGCCGTTCAAAGCGCTCCTCAGAAAATCGTGTTCAAGAAATTACAGAGATTACCACAGGATTAAAAGCATTAGCAAAAGAATTGAATATTCCCATCATTGCTCTTTCACAGCTTTCTCGCCAAGTGGAAAATCGAACAGATAAGCGCCCACAACTCTCAGATTTACGTGAATCTGGTTCGATTGAGCAAGATGCCGATATCGTACTTTTCGTATATCGTGAAGAATATTATCTCAAAAATGAAGAACCAAAGATAGGTACTCTCGAATATGAAAAATGGCAAAACACGATGGACAAAGCTTTCGGAAAAGCTGATGTTATTGTTGCAAAACAACGTCATGGACCAACAGGAACTGTTCATCTTGCCTTTCAGGCTGATTTCACGCGCTTCAGTGATCTGGCAGACAATGATTACCTTCCAGAACAAATCGGTTAAATCATCATGGCGCGCAATCGTATTCAATTTATTTGTCAAAATTGTGGAACCGTCCATTCACGTTGGGCTGGAAAATGTAATTCCTGTGGCGAATGGAATTCCCTTATCGAAGAAAATGAAAATAGTGGTATTGGCAGTGGACCTACACAAAATATCCGTAAAGGACGTATTATTGCACTAACATCTCTTTCTGGAGATCTTCAAGATAATCCTCGTATCCATTCTGGTATTGTTGAACTTGATCGTGTCACCGGCGGAGGCTTTGTGCGTGGATCAGCATTACTTGTTGGTGGCGATCCAGGTATTGGAAAATCAACGTTACTGACACAAGCAGCTGCTACTTTATCGCGAAAAGGATATAATGTTATCTATGTTTCAGGTGAGGAAGCTATTGCACAAATCTGTTTACGTGCTCGAAGGCTTGGGGCTGCCAATACAGAGGTAAAACTCGCCGCTGAAACTAATGTTGAAGATATTCTTGCAACCTTAGGTGAACATAAAAATCTTGATATGGTTATTATCGATTCCATTCAAACTCTATGGTCAGATGCAGCGGATTCAGCACCTGGCACCGTCACACAAGTGCGTATCAGTGCTCAAGCAATGATTCGATTTGCAAAAAAAACAGGAACAGCTGTTGTTCTTGTCGGGCATGTTACAAAAGATGGACAAATTGCTGGTCCCCGTGTTGTTGAACATATGGTTGATGCTGTTCTCTATTTTGAAGGTGAAGGGGGGCATCATTATCGAATCCTTAGAACTGTAAAAAACCGCTTTGGACCAACTGATGAAATTGGTGTTTTTGAAATGTCTGATAAGGGATTACGGGAAGTAATAAATCCATCCGAACTTTTTTTAGGTGAACGAAATGAAAAAGCACCAGGGGCTGCTGTTTTTGCAGGAATGGAAGGAACACGCCCTATATTAGTAGAGATCCAAGCGCTTGTTGCTCCCTCTTCACTTGGAACACCACGACGAGCTGTTGTGGGATGGGATGGAAATCGCCTTTCAATGATTCTCGCTGTGCTAGAAGCCTATTGTGGTGTTCGCTTTGGACAGCATGATGTCTATCTTAATGTTGCGGGCGGATATCGCATATCAGAACCAGCAGCTGATTTAGCTGTTGCAGCAGCTTTGGTATCCTCTCTCGCAAACATCCCTCTTCCAACCGATCATGTCTATTTTGGTGAAATCAGCCTTTCAGGAGCCATCCGCGCTGTTGCACATTCAGCACAACGTATCAATGAAGCAAAAAAACTAGGCTTCCAAGGAGCTGTTCAACCTGCCACTACAACTGAAATGACGAAATCGTTCAATTTTCAACAAAAAACATTCTCTGACCTTCCTGAGCTGGTTGTCACTATTACTGCAGGTAAAAAATGATCTGCACCGTACATATGATAATATAGAAAAAACTCTACAAAATATAAAAGATCCCTGCTATAAAAACAAAAATAGCGTAATTAGAAATGCATTCATATACTACCTTAAAAGAACACAACTTTATGTATAAGGAACAAACAAATGATCATAACAGTCCTTGATGGAATTGTCGTAGCAGTCATCCTGTTGTCCGCTTTTCTTGCTATGCTCCGAGGGTTTTCACGCGAGCTGCTATCGTTGGTTTCTTGGGTAATCGCAGCTGTTGCTACACTGTTTTTATTCAAGCCTGTATTGCCCTTTTTTGAGCAATATCTCTCTAACAAAATGATTGCATTGATTACAACATTAGTCACGATTTTTATTATTGTTCTTATTATTACTTCAATCATTACAATGAAGATCTCTGATTTTATTATTGATAGTCGAATTGGCATCCTCGACCGTACTATTGGTTTTATTTTTGGAGCATTCCGCGGTTTATTCATCATGGTCATCGGCATGTTACTTATTAATGCGCTTGTTAAACCCGAGCACCAAGCTAATTGGTTAAAAAATGCAACAACAAAACCCGTTTTAGATTCATTGGGACAAAAAGTTTTAGAAATACTTCCTAAAGATTTCGATACTATTCTCGAAAAGGCAGAAAAAATTTTTAAAAGAGATGGCACTAATACATAGGATAAGCACTTTCGTGAAAAGGTGATTTGGAAAATGGAGAACAGTTCGTTATAGGCAAAGAGTTCCAAATAATACGTGAAGTATAATATAATCATTTCTCATATCGTGGCTGAAAGAATATGATGACAAAAAGCGATATTTCCTGTCAGGAGTTTTCATTGGATGACGATACCCTTCATGAAGAATGTGGGGTTTTTGGTATTCTTGGGCATGAAGATGCGGCAACATTAACAGCTCTCGGGCTCCATGCACTTCAGCATCGTGGACAAGAAGCAGCTGGAATTGTTTCCTACCATAATAAAATGTTTCATCAAGAAAAGCATTTAGGTCTTGTCGGTGATCACTATACAAATCCCGCAACACTTGCCCGTTTACCAGGAAATCGTGCTATCGGACATACTCGTTATTCAACAACTGGAGAAGTAGCATTACGTAACGTTCAGCCTCTTTTTGCTGAATTAAAAGCTGGAGGTATTGCTATTGCTCATAATGGCAATCTCACCAATGGCCTTACATTACGCCATGAACTCATTGCCTCAGGTGCCATCTGTCAATCAACATCAGATTCAGAAGTTTTTCTCCATCTTATTGCCCGCTCACGTTATGAATCGTCATCTGATCGCTTTGTTGATGCTATTCGGCAAGTAGAAGGTGGATATGCTATGTTAGCGCTCACGCGTACCAAGCTTATTGCTGCACGCGATCCAACAGGTATTCGACCTCTCGTAATGGGTGAACTTGATGGTAAACCAATCTTTTGTTCCGAAACATGTGCACTTGATATCATTGGAGCAAAATATGTTCGCGATGTCAAAAATGGGGAAATTATTATATGCGAAATACAAAAAAATGGGGAAATCACTAAAAAAATCATAAAACCAGAGAACAAGAAACCAGAAAAACTCTGCCTTTTTGAATATGTCTATTTTGCGCGTCCTGATTCAATCGTTGGAGGACGTAATGTTTATACGGTACGTAAAAATATGGGAATCCATTTGGCGCAGGAAGCCCCTTGTGAAGGTGATGTTGTAGTTCCTGTTCCTGATGGCGGAACACCTGCTGCAATTGGCTATGCACAAGAAATTGGAATTCCCTTTGAACTTGGTATTATTCGTAATCACTATGTCGGCCGTACTTTTATTGAACCAACACAACAAATTCGTGCTTTTGGAGTAAAATTAAAGCATTCTGCAAATCGTTCTGTTATCAAAGGGAGACGCGTTATTTTAGTTGATGACTCCATTGTACGTGGAACAACGTCCCTCAAAATTGTGCGAATGCTCCGCGATGCCGGAGCAAAAGAAGTACATATGCGCGTTTCTAGTCCTATGATTTTCTATCCGGATTTTTATGGTATTGATACACCTAAAATTGAAAGCTTGTTGGCTAATCAATATCCAGACTTAAAGTCCATGTGTAATTTTGTTGGAGCTGACTCACTAGAATTTCTTTCAACAGATGGCCTATATCTCGCTGTAGCAGGAGAAAAACGAAATAACGCTGATCCGCAATTTACTGACCATTATTTTACCGGACATTACCCTACACATCTGGTTGATCAAGAAAGTATCCCCCAAATTCATCAATCATCTGTCCTTAAAACAAGAAATTAATAATGACAAAATTTGATTTTAGCCTCCATGGACGTGTTGCACTTGTTACAGGTGCTTCAAGAGGAATTGGCTATCATTTAGCATTGGCGCTCGCAGCACGCGGCGCTCATATTATCGCTCTTGCACGTACAATTAGTGGACTCACTGAATTGGACAATCAAATCAGAGAAAAAGGTGCTCGCGCAACACTTGTTCCACTCGACTTACATCATGTGGAAAACATTGATATTCTCAGTGTTTCTATTGCTAAGCGCTGGGAAAAACTTGATATTGTGGTTGCAAATGCAGGAATTCTTGGAACACTCTCGCCAATAGCGCATATTGAAAATACGGCATTTGAAGATGTTTTTCAAATAAACCTTATCAGCCAATGGCGTTTAATGAAAGCTGTTGAACCCTTATTGCGTAAGTCTGATGCTGGACGAGCGATTCTGTTGTCCTCAAGTGTTGCTCATGTTGCACGCGCTTTTTGGGGACCTTACGCAGCTTCTAAAGCTGCTTTAGAAGTTATTGCCCGTTGTTGGGCAGAAGAGCTAAAGCAAACTCCTATTAAGATTAACTGCGTTGATCCTGGTGCAACACGCACTGCTATGCGTGCACAAGCCATGCCTGGTGAGGATCCTCAAACTCTTCCTTCACCACAAGAAGTTGCAGCAAAGATAGTGCATTTACTCCTACCTGATTTAAAAGAAACGGGCAAACTCTTTAATGTTCGTAAAAATCGCTTTACGGATTATCGTGTACCTGATTAAGGTAATATATTGACTTATAAAAATAGCTCATTGTTTTGCAACTCAAATGAAATTTTCAAATACAGTAAGGTTCTCTCATTTCAATCCCTCTTATTATAAATCAGAAAAAATGCTCGTTTGTATGCTATACATGGAATAAACGTGTGGATAAAATCGTTTAAGAAAAGAACAAACACGCCTATCATAAATCCTCCCAATGCAAGAGAAGTCATCACATTAGAAATTGGTAAACATAATGGTATTACCGGTTTTTATCTTTTCTTATAAAGACGTAGTGGAGCACAATGGATTTTGCGTTATACCCTTCACAATCGCCACTGTGAAATGATTGTAGCTTGCCAGCAGGTTTTGCACTATTTGCCACCTAGTTTTGCACCAATTTATTTTTTTTCACAGGGTTTTTTAAGGGGTTCTAAAAGGGTCTTCAAAGATCATTTAAAGACTCTTTGAATGAGTCTTTTTTTTCTGTTAAAAATCACAATTTGAGATGATCAGTTCTTTGGCAGGAGTCGCACGATTTAAACCACATGTGTAAGATGTTGTGACCTCTTTTATCTGAAATTGACTAAAGGTTTTTCGGATCTCTGGCACATCATTGAGTGAAAGAAGAAACTTCCCCTTTAATTGCGCAAGGAGCGCAGACATGGTCTGGTAATCCTCCCGCTTAAACAAATCCTTTCCATAATAGGGCTCAACGCCAAAATAAGGTGGATCAAGATAAAAAAACACCTGTGGACGATCATAGCGAAGAATAAAGTCAGACCAATTTAAATGTTCAATGGTGACCGTGGATAAACGACGGTAAATAAGCTTTAACAAGGCTTCAAGTTTCAAAGGATTAAACTGTGCAGTGCAGTGAGGATCAACTCTAAACTTACGATTGGTTACCTGACCACCAAAACTCAAACGCTGCAGATAGAAAAATCGTACAGCCCTCTCTAAATCCGTAAGGGTTTTGGGATCTTGTAAAGAGAAGTGTTGAAATACTTCACGGCTGCTAATCTGGAACTTTAACAAATCCGTAAATGGCTGATAATGGCGTTGCAACACCCGAAAAAAATTCACCACATCACCTGAACGATCATTGATCACTTCATATAAAGGTTTCAATTTTCGTCTAAAGAATATTCCTCCCATGCCAACAAAAGGTTCTGCATAAGTTTTATGAGGAATGCTTTCAATGATTCTGATAAGGGTTTTAGACAACTTGATTTTACCACCAATATAAGCACTAGCTGGTGTGATAGGATCAACAGATTTTAATGTTTCAGCATAAAGTGTATCCATACTTTTTTAACTTCTTCCATACATGATAGCCGCCTTCTCATTGCTTCAAGTGATAAGAAGTGGCTGCGATGTTATGTGTTTTGGCATCGGACGGGTGTGTCGCTAAACTATCCCCGTTGGCTGGGTAACCAGCCCAGCCTCTATTTATTGTGTCTCTCCTCCCTTTTGTTTGGTGCTTCCAGTGTAATTTCTGTGGTGTATCCGCTTGATTTCTCATAGCGATGGGTGACGGTTGCGGCTTTCCATGAACCATTGATTTCGCTGCGGAACCCCTGTAGCAAAAGAGGTTGATCGGCCATGATTTCTGGATAACCCTCAAGGGTCAAAGAACCACTCCCCACAGCACGGCAAAGTCGGTCTGATTCTGATGCCGCTACTGCTAACGCCTCTTCCTTGCAGGTATAACAAGTCCGCAGACGACGCACAGGTCCGCTAACCCCTGTCTTATGTTTGACTTGGTATTGCTGCCCTTTTGAGCGATCAAAATAAGAAGCTTCCACCACACCGTATTGCGTGCGTGGCTCCAACGTGAATTCCCAACTGGAACAGTCGTGCTTATGAAGTTCGAGTGCTGGTAAATTGTCTCCGCTTAAAAATAAAAACTTATTGTCCTTGATCAAAAAACGTGCCTGCATGCGGTCAGCAAGGCGGGTTAAAAAATCAACCGCAGATTGATCTGTACGAATCACATAAGGCAAAGCTTGTTTGGTCAACTGGGGACTGATCTTTGCTTGATAGCCATGGCGCTTGGCGAGTGTCTCAACAATCTCACCAATGGTTCTGTGATCAAAATGTTCACTAGCTTGTTCTTTGAGTTCCTTACGCATCGAGGCGCTTTTGCCACAAAGGCGTAAAATCTCTCCTTCACTGCCGCCTGAACTTACAACCGATTCAACAACAAAACGCCCCATAAACGCACTGATGATGTTCTCATAGCCAAAGATCACCTGTAGAGTGCTGTTGCTGGCCGGAACACTTAAATCATGACCGCTATCGTCAAATTCTGCTTCAAATGTATCGGCTTCATTACCGGCATTATCAGTGATGGTTGCCGTTAAAAGACGCTGGTAAAAAACTTCATGAACAGGTCTGTCTCCCACCTTAACCACAATAAAAGGGTATGTACGCATTAATCCCATAGCCGCTTCACCATGCTTTGGGGATTAGACAACACAAATTCAGGAAGTATCACACGCAATCCACGTGGCAAAAGCACACCATATTTGGCAATCTCTGGATTGGCCTCCAATGTGGCTTCTAAATAACCTTTTAAAGCTCCCACGCGAGAGCGATCCCCTAACACAGCCATGGCATGGTGAAAGCAGATGAGGTCTAAGCTCATATCCTCTAGCTCTACAACAATGTGCTTTTCTGCTATCTTCATTGGCATTGTCCCATCTGATATTGCCCCATCTGATACTGTCCTTGAGGTTTTCCCCCATCAAAAAAGGGCAAGAGACTAATGGAATAGCGGAGACGCTGAGATTGGCCAGAGCGGCTGATATAATCATGGTCTTTACTAATACTGGTGAGCACCACGCAGCCATGCATAATGGCGCTATAGGTGGTATCATTGATCCAACGGATCATCGCAACGGGTTTGGCTGCTCGAATCGTTTGGGTAATGGCATCTATCGCTTCACGGTCGCCAAACTCTTCTGGAAACAAAACCCCATGGATGGTTTTGGGATCATTACCATAGCCGGTAAATTGCAAACCAGATGCCTTGCCAAAACGCTCCATAGAGATCCAGGAGGCAGAAAACTCTTCTTCAAAGGATTGGAAATTCAACCAGTCCACATAAAATTGATGTGGTCCTAACATCATCAAAGGATCTCTCATAGGCTCCCTCCCCTCATTCTGTTCCCCCATGCAGGGCATTGGCACGTGCACGTTGAATGGCGTGACTTACCGCACGACCAGTGGCAATAGGATCACGGGCACCATTGACATGTACCGTGACATTTTGATTATGGGTGATGGTGGAGCGGTCTTTGTCCCTTATCCCTGTGTCAGGAGCCTGTTTGTGATGGCTTCCCGCAAATTGCACAATCGGTTGAATGGCTGTTTTGCCCCCAAGCCAACTTGGCAAATGGAAAAGGTCCGATAAATCAATCGACCCAATCCATGTCTTGATGCGGCGGGGCAAGGATGTAAAAAAATCGCTCAACCCCGTGATGGAGGCCATAAAACCATCGACAATCCAATTGGCCAAGTCCTCCCCCGCCTGTTCCATACCGGCTTTGGCATCCTCAGAGAGCTTTTCTTGAGCAAAAAAACTAACCAACCATTGCCAAAAGTTGGAAAGGCTTTGTTTAAACCCATCCCACACATTGCCAAACCACCTGCCAACAGCGTTAAGTCCTTGTTTGAATTTTTGCCAAGCTTGAGAGAAATCAAAAGCAGCGGCAATAATATTTTTCCACTTGGTGATGGTTGCGGTATCAGCACCAAAAAAGCGCATGACGGCTTCAAAGGCACGACTAAGAGCGCGTGTTATTCCCCGTGCAAAGCCTTTGACAAAGGAAGAGAAACGATCCCAATATTTCCACAAAGCAAAGCAAGCGGTAAGGATCACAGCCACAACAGCAGCAATCAGAGCCCCTATCGGGGTAAAAACAGCACCAACTACAGAGGCAATGCCAGCCCCAACCACTTCTATCGCTGTCCCTATCGAACCAAAAGAGGCGGCGAATGCAGAACCAGAGACCATAAGCCCCCGAAACGTAGCCACCAGTAAAGTTATCGGCCGTAAAAGACGCAGTGATCTCCCACCAAGCCCTGCCGCCATTATTCCCAGTGAGCGACCTGAAGCCGCTAACCCTCGCCAATTTGCCTTAAGACCACGACTGAGTGCTCCAAGCTTGATAAAAGAGCTGATCAACTGCAGAAACCCAAGACGTGTACCAGCCATGGTAAAACGCAACACACGCAGAGCAATATTAAAAGCCATCAGGGCGGCAATGGTTTTGATGATAGCGCTTGTTAAAGTGGGATGGGCATTCGCCCATGTCATCAACCCATTGGTAAAATTGCCAACACTTTCCATCAAACTGTTGACAGGGGGCAATAAAACTTCACCAATGGTAATCCCCAACGCCACGATACGATTTTGCAAAAGTTCAAATTGCCTCATCGCACCGGTTGCTTGTTTGTCCGCCTCTTGCTCCACGGAGCCTTTAAAGACTTTTGGATCTCTCACAAACTCTAGAGCTTGCCATAACAATTCGGGATTGCCGACCAATTTGGCAAAATCACCGGTAAAATCGCGTCCAGCGATGGCAATCAGGGAACGCATACCCTGTTCTGATTTGCCCAAAACATCAAAAAAGCGAACCAAGGTACCGGTCGCATCTTTATCGAGATCTTCCATGAATTTTTCACGGGATAGCCCGATATTGGTAAAAGCATCCTCAATATGCTTGCCTCCCGCCTGAATGCGGGCACTGATTACGTTAAAGCCACGCGCTGCGCTTTCTGGAACAATACCAGCGGAAATCATTGCTGTACCAAACGCCGCTGTTTCACGCGCCGTGAGTTTAAACATGGTTGCCGCACCAGTGGCACGATTGGTAAAATCGGAAACCTCACTGGCCTTGGCGGCCATATGATTGGAGAGATGATTGATGGCATCACCTAAATCCTCAATACCTTCCTGATTGAGTTTAAAGACATTGCGCAATTTAGCAAAGCGCTCCCCAATCTGATCCCCCGTCATATCAAAAGCCACTGCAGCTTTAGCAGCATAAACGCTAAAAGCTTCTAGATCTTGCTCGCCGATGCCGGCTTGGCTGGCACTGGTCATCAGCTCCAAAACTTCACGTGCCGCTAGCGGAATCTTGGTGGAGGTTTCCAAAGCAAAACGGCGCAATGCTTTTAAGCGCTCAAGGGGCGCATCCAGAACCTTTTCCAATCCTTTCATCGATTGGTCAAATTGCATGGCTTTATAGAGAGGGGCAATCAAGGTTGCTGTTTGCGCAATGGCACCCACCATGCGCCCACGTGCTTGATTGAAAGCATTTTCCGCATTTGCTGTTGCCTCCCTCAGATGCTCAGGGTCAAACCAATTTTTAAAGTGCTGCCTTGTCTTGTTTTGGAAATGCGCAACATCTGAACTAAAGGCTGCAAGATCCCGCTTGGCAGAAGCTATCCCCTCTTGCAGATGATTAACAAAACGCACAACAAGGGAAACATCCATGAGAGTATTTTATCCTAACTGATGGCTTTCATATTCTAGGGCTTTAAGGCGTGCTAATTCGCTGCGATAGGAAATCACATCCCGCCAATCCATCTGGTTAATTTCTGAAGGTGCCCAGTGATAATAAAGCGCTAGTTCTGCTCCAAATTGTCCAGCATAAAGGATTGGCGTTGCGTAAAAAAAGCAAAAAAAACCTTGAAGACAGAAATAATGTCAACAACATCAAGACGATCAATCAGTTCAACAGATTCATGTGACATATCGGCTAAAAGCGCTGTGATGCCTTCTGTCGCCTCACTTGTGAACAAAACTTGAGAAAGCTTTGTGATAAGCACATCATTGGTGAGTGTTTTTTGCTCTCCAAGTTCAGAACCAAGCAACTCTGTCAACTGTGGTCCAATCAGCACCGCTAATTGCTTGGCTTGTTTGAAGGTGGGGCGATAAAAGGTCAGTTTCTTGTATAGAGATTCTTTGCCATTTTTGTCTTGATAAAGAAGAGGAACCTGCAACTCCACATCAATGGTTGTTTGTAAACTTGTCATGATCAATTCCTATAAATGAGATCCCTAATAATGAGAGCTTATAAATTGAGAATAGAGCGTCGACGGCCACCGATATCTTGTCCATTGCGTACAAGCCAGCCGCCTCGTTTAAAAGAAAAGCGATGCAGGACAGAACCATCCCAAAATTCCGTATAATCCCAAATATTTTTAATCTCGCAATCATAGCCTGTGGCTTTCCCACCAGACAGACCTTCACTATCAACCTTAACTAAGCGGCCTATGACATCGATGGAATGTTCATGCTCGCGCCCATCTTCTTCACAAACCACATGCTTTTTGCCGGTAAATTTATGACGAACACCAGGGGCACCACCAAAGATGCCAATGATTTCTGGGGTATGGCTGCGGATTTTCATTTGCAAACCAAAAGCTTTGACACCAAGGCCAGCAACATCAATTTGCATATCAGAACCACCTGGTTGATAGGTTTCGGTGATTTCTTCCAATGTGGGAAGTTTAAGTGTCTCAAGATCAAGATGTAGATTGACATCATCATCAACAATCAGGGTAAAACCGCGTATAATGCGTAAGGTCATATTTCACTCCTTGCTGCTTTGCGATAACCCTCAAGCGTATCGCCAAATGCGTAAGTCATTTTATTTTGGATATCCTCGGCCAGCCGATTAAAGTAAGTGCCATTGCGGCGACTGCCAAAACTTAAATCTTCTAAAGGCGGAACTTCTTCCGCATCAAATTCCACCCGTAACTTTCCCAGCTGTAAATTGCTGTTTGAATTAAAAGCACGATCAAACCAAACACGCCCACCCAAAAGGGCGCCACGGGCAATCATATCATCTAGAAACTGCGTGAGACTGCGGGTAATGGCAATGACATGTTGGCCTGTAAGGTTCTCATCATTTGCCCAAGGGCGCAAATTATTGATAATGGTTTTCTCTAGTGCCGCACGGGTGCGTACCACATTAACAAAACGCCACAATGGATCACTGGATGTGGTGTGGTTTCCCCATAAAATGCGTCCATTGGCGACAAATTGCCCCTGCGCATTTTGGCTAAGCCGTGCTGGAATAAAGGTAGCAATATCGGCTTGATTGAGGCGGTTTGCCTCATGATCCATTTCTCCATCAAAATAGCTAATCGGGCGCGCCGTGCCTAAAATGCCTTTGACATCTTGATTGGAAGGAGACCAAAAAACACCGCCCCTTTGCTTATCCCGTTTGATAAACATCGCCACAGCAAAAGGACTTGCCGGTTTAATGCTAAAACCACCATCACTATTTGCAACCCGTACAAAGGGATCAATCAGATAACAAAAGCGTGAGGAAAAATCTGCACGAAATGCAAGGCTTTCTTCAGTGTTTTTGCCTCCCGTATCAAAAACGGCTATCGCTTGCAGCTTTTCGGCAACTTGTTCAAGTGCATCCGCCACGGGGTTTTTGCCATTGTCAACCCGCCCTGCACTATAAGCCGGTGCCAGGAGAATCCCAGGTTCAACACCTAAATGCCCCCGTGCATGTTTCAGCGCATGCACACCGGTCAAGGCAGAATTTGATCCCACCATTTCAGCTTGTGTGTCAGCAATGGTAGATTTTTCTTCCACACGCACAAGAATAATTTGTGCCCCTCCCCCTTGTGCACACACAGCATTAATCACATCAACAGCCGTGCCTTTTTGTCCAAGCTTGTCGATTTTGTCCGCTTCATGCGTAGAGATAAGTACAGGTTCATTAAGGGGATAAAGTTGTGCATCCGCATCAAGCGCCGTGACAACAGCACCAATGGCCGTCTGACTAAACATCTCCAACGGCCGCGATTCTTCACCAGCCTCAACAAGGCGAATCCCATGATTAAATTCTGTTGCCATTTTGCTCTCCAAATCAATGAAGAGACCATAACAACAAACGCATAAGTATCATAAGCCTGACACTGTCAGTCAAATATAGGTCGATGGCAACCCCGGCAGGGCGGCCTTAGCCAATTCGGCAATAGTAAACCATTCCTTCATGGCTGCCCCCTTTTAATGCGAACAGGCGTTGCGCGCATGAGTTTCAATCGCGCCGCAATCTCCCGCTGTTCCTGCTGGAGCCTCGCAATCTCTGCTAACCGTGCCTCATCCCCTTGCAACAGCAATAAACCATCTTCACTCACAACCTCATCCCACAGCCAAAATGCCTCTGTCGCCCGCACAAAAGCCTTAAAACGCGGCAGGGAAATATCCACCTGCTTACTTTCCGCAACATAAGCATCTAAACTTGCCTTACTTAAGCAACCAATCCCTAAATAATGCGCCATACGCTCGGCAATCACACTGCGTTCAAACGGGCATTCACGCAAAGCCCGCGCCATGGCACGCTTAATACGTGAACGAAACCGCTCCAGATCAATCTGGGCAACAGGCTCACGACAGGGAAAAACCGGCTGTCGAAAAAAATCAAGCTGTTGAGAACCATGCCTCTTCATGCCTGCTCCTCCCCCCGTTCTCTTGCAAGATAATCACAAAACCGCGCCTTTGTCTGCGCATCCGCTCTCTGCCAAACACCCAACAATTGAGCAAAAATACGTTCCTGTTCATTGATGTGAGGCGGCGTATTAATGCCATTGACCAAATCAAAAGCCCGCCGTAAATCCCCCTCAACCTGTTGCAAAGCAATCGCCACACGCCGCTGCGCAACCGGCTCCATCTTCGCAAGCTTCAACAATTGCGCCTGATTATCCGCCAATGCCGTGCCACGCAAAACCGCCCGTAATTCCGGCTGTAAATGCTGGGAAATTTTCGTTAAATAATGTACTGCACGTTTCGATAAACCAATGCGATCCGCCACATGTTTGGCAAAAGACAAAACTGTTCCTTTGCCATTTTCTCCACTCGCATGAGAAATAGGTGCAACTTGCACTAATTGCTCTTCATCATGAAATAGTGCAAACTTTGCACTATTTCTCGTTTCAGAAATAGGATCAAGTTGATCCAATTTCTCATCAGCAGACCAAAATGCAATGTTTGCGCTTTGATTTGCATGTATATCATCACCAATCAAAGGGTAAACATTACCCTTTGATTTTTTATTCCTACCAATCTTAATCTCCCCATACTTCTTTTCCCATAATTTGCGGTAGGTCTGGACAAACAGGGCACGGTCAATCACCGACAATTCATTGCGGAAAAGGTTTTCTGCAACCTCTAAAAGCGCGGCATTGTCCTTATCAGCTTGCACCACAACAGCATTAATTTCGCTATAGCCCAAAAGCTCAGCAGCACGTAACCGGTGCGCACCAGCAATCAACGTATAATTGCCTCCCTTGGCATTGGGCGTATGGCGTACTGTAATCGGATTCATCAATCCCTCTCGCACCATTGATTGCGCAAGCGCCTTGGCATGCTCATCATCCACAGGGCGAATACGCTCAGGCACCACAATCAAATCTAAAGCAATCTCTTGAAATCGTGCCATCACGCCGCCACCTTTTCCATTTCTTTAAAAAACAAATCCATCGCACGCCCAGCCCACCTTCGATAAGCTTTCGCAAAAACAGGTTCTTCCAAACGTCGATTAATCACTTGCAAAGATAGAGAGATAGAAGTCCGCTGCCGTGCTTGTATGGCAACAATACGCCATCGTGGTACCCCAAACTGATAATGAAAAAGATGAATGACAATCTGCCGCGCTAACATCGCATCAAACAAATGATGCGGCGGGTTAATAATATATCGTACAGGTAAATGGCGAAAACTGCTTTGCACAACCTTATAACAGCAAGCGAGCATCGTTTCTAATCGTTCAACTTCTGAATAAGGATTAACGATATCGCTTCTGACATCTGGGGTCCATAAATTACAAGCAGCAACCATAATCCCCCCCGATAAAGAAAACTTGACCACCACCTAATCGCCAAAAACAAACCATCCAATCAGCTGCCTGATGAGACAACTGTATGCAATTTATCTTGCCAATTTCGTATTGATGTTTAGACATTGATAAACCTTTTTATCTTATGGTATCTAAATTCATGGCAAATGCGTTTAACACGCAAAGCCGTGTAACGAGTTCAAGCGGCATTACCGCGCAGTGCGGAAGGGGTACGCGAGTCCGTATTAGCGTGTTTTGCTGCTTTAAAAATGCGACGGCGACTTTTGGGGTAGCGGTCGCTAAAAACCTGCTCAACGGGCAAGCCGATAAAATCGGCAATAGCGCGTTCAGCTTTCTCGTTAGACCGTGTCCAGATATGTTGAACACTGGATGACGATAGTTGATAAGCTTTTGCAAGCTCCGCCAAGGTCATATTACGACGGCGTAGCTCGGCTAAAATACTATGGCGATCCCATATTTGGGTCATGGTCATAACTTTCGCTCCTGCTTCAAACGGATGCTGCAACATCCGTCTTTGTGGGGTTAATTGTAAAATATATGCCCGCTATATCGGGCGGTAATAAAAGATATAATTCACTTTTATGAATTAGTAAACCTAAATGTGTATTAGGAGTGTTTTTTTGGGACGTCCTAAAAAAGAACCTAAAACAGAACTAGCAAAACGGTTACGTGAAGTGCGTCTTGCTCTTGGTTTTGTGGAACGCAAACAATTTGCTGATCATCTTGCGGTACCTGAAAGTACTATGAGCAACTATGAAACTGGCTTACGCGAACCACCTATATCCATGCTGATAATTTACAAAAATATTTGCGGTGTATCTGTGGAATGGCTAGCTACAGGTGAAGGCGAAATGTTCACGGACGTAACGAAAGTGACAGATTTAGAAGCACCTACCATCCCTGCTGGACTCATGAAAAAGCTTGGTCGCATAGCTTATACGACCTATCGTGATACAAAAATAAAACTCCCCCCTGAAGATATAGCGGAAATCGCGGCGGAGCTCTATGGAAAGTTGCAAGAGCTTGCTCAAAACATCAATGATACGGAAGAAGTTGAGCTTACTTTGCCTCTTCTCAAACTGCATTTAAAGCGTCAAATCGAAGCTGAAAGAGCACATATAACAACTACACAAAATACGGCTTAATGCCTCTCTAAAATGAAAAACTGATATGAAAATCTTTTTACATTAGAAAAATTATGTAACTATCTTATTTATAATAATATATTGCTCATAAAAATAGATAATCACCAATAGGTGCAAATCTTTTTTGCTTTTTTGGTCATTTTGGATTGTTTTTGGAGTTGCTTTTACGATTTGTCTGATTTTTTTCAAAGGTCTTTCAAAGCCGGATTTCTGGGCTTTTACAGACTTTTTAAAATTCTTCAAAGGATTTTCAAAGACCTTTCACAGACTTCTCTCATTTTTAGCACAAAATTCCGATTTTTATGATTTTTCGCTCTTTTGGGCCATTTTAGGTGTCAAAATTTAATTTTACAAAACGCGCATTTAATGGTAAAAATTGTACATAAAAACAACAAATTACCACATATTCCTAACTAATCCCACCTCTTCCCACTTAGTGCAAAACCTAGTGTCAAACTACAATGATCTTAAGAGCAACAAGAGAAGTTTCTTTAAAACAAGTTTATGAATGAGCATCACAATGGCGTATTATTCTCCATGAGGAGCGTAATTCAATCAATCATAAATACAGAAAAAAATAGCCAACCTAGATTAAATTTCTCTCTACTTTTATTCTTCTTCCCAGAAACAAAATATGAAACTCTACGGTTCTTTGATATTTTTAGCATTGAGTTTTTTTTCTTCCAAAGTAATCCGTTTATTATAAGCTACAAAACTACAAGGAAGAAAAATCGTATAACAGACAGCAGTAATCAATAAAGTGTGCCATGTGTACGTTGCAAGAAAACCTACATAAATAACAACGCCCAACATGCACGGTACAACGATATCACGCCTCAAATTTTGATCAATTGTTTTCGCGTTCCATACTGGTAAACGACTGACCAAAAGAAATGCAATTATCACAGTATAAAGGCTAAAAAATAATGCCCAGCTCCAACCTGGTCTCAAGCCAAGAGCTCCTAAATACATGGGCAATAAAAGCAATAACGCCCCTGCTGGTGCAGGAACACCAACAAAATAACTTTCCTGCCATTTCGGCATATCAGTATTATCCAACATTACATTAAAACGAGCTAATCGCAAACAACAAGCAACACAATAGACAAGCGCCGCGATCCAACCAACTTGGTGCGCTTGAGTCAAAATAAAAGAATAAACAATAAGTGCAGGTGCAACACCAAAATTAACTACATCAGCAAGAGAATCCATCTGTGCTCCAAAAGATGAACTCCCATCCATCAAACGAGCAACGCGGCCATCGGCACCATCTAAGATTGCAGCCAAAAGCACCATTAAAATAGCAGCCTCATAGCGATGTTCAAAAGCCAAACGAATACTGCTCATTCCTGCGCAAATCGCCAAAATAGTGATGATATTGGGGATGACATACCGCATTGGTGTAGGTGAACGCCATCGATTTGCAACATCATCATGCGGTCCCTCAGGATTAAATGAAGAAAATAGCGAAAAATTTTTCATTGTTCATCCTAATCAAATCTGAAGTCAGTTGTAGAACTCTTATCATCAAAAGAACCTAAAACTGTCTCTCCAGCAATTGCTGTCTGGCCAACCGCAACACGCAATTTCACTCCAGTTGGTATATAAATATCAAGACGAGAACCAAAACGAATCAACCCAAATCGTTCTCCAGTAATGACAGAATCATTTTCTTTTGACCAACAAACAATCCGGCGAGCAAGCATCCCAGCTATCTGCACCATACCGATTTTACCATGTTTGCTGTCAATCACCATCCCATTACGCTCATTAAATTGACTAGCCTTATCAAGCTCAGCATTGATAAAACGGCCTGGACGATAAATTATAGACTCTACTGTACCACTTATGGGAATACGATTGATATGACATGAAAAAATATCCATAAACACAGAAATACGGATCATTTCTTCTTTACCTAATCCTAATTCTTCGGGGGGAACACATGGTTCAACAAAAGAGATGCGCCCATCAGCAGGAGAGATAACCCAATTTGCATTCAAAGGAATAACACGATCTGGATCACGGAAAAAGTAGATACACCACACAGTAAGAACCAAACCACACCAAAACAATGGATTCCATACCCAACCAAGAATAAGCGTAATAACAAAAGATGCTACAATAAAAGGGTAACCTTCTTTATGAATTGGCACGAAGCCATTATGGACAGATTGTAGAATACTCATATAATTTCCTATTCATAATATAACTTAAAACAAGTAATAAATTTTTTTGTTCCTCCTTGTCCTTCTACGTACTTAATCAACCTCTCCATATAAAGTTATAACCCAAATTTTGCGCAGTTTATTTTTTACGATTAACAATACCCATCTCATCTTCTTCACGCATTTTACGCAATTTTTCTTCAGCTTTCGATGCTTCAAGCTGTTTATTCCACATTGAAGCATAGAGACCTTTCTTAAGTAAAAGCTCTGCATGCGTCCCATTTTCAATAATACGGCCGTTTTTGAGAACCAAAATTTCATCAGCATTGATGACAGTAGAAAGACGGTGAGCAATAATCAATGTTGTGCGCCCACGGCTTACGATATCTAATGCCTGTTGAATTTCTTGTTCCGTCGCCGTATCAAGAGCCGCAGTTGCTTCATCAAGAATAAGAAGTGGGGGAGCTTTTAACAACGTCCGTGCAATAGCCACACGTTGTTTTTCACCACCTGATAACTTAAGACCACGCTCACCTACCATAGACTGAAAACCTTCCGGAAGCATCTCAATAAATTTTGATATCTGTGCCATTTCAGCAGCTTTTCGCATCTCTTTATCTGTAGCAGTTGGACGCCCATAGAAAATGTTATATGCGATTGTATCATTAAATAATACCGTATCCTGCGGTACCATACCAATCACTTCACGCAAACTTTTTTGCGTCACGTCACGTATATCTTGTCCGTCAATTGTGATGGAACCTGCATCAACATCGTAAAAACGAAAAAGTAATCGAGAAATAGTCGACTTACCAGCACCTGATGGGCCGACAATTGCAATTGTTTTGCCTCCAGGAACCTCAAAATCAATATCTTTCAAAATCTGGCGATCTGAATCATAGGAAAATTTTACCTTATTAAACCGAATAGTACCACGGCTTACCATCAGTGGTTTTGCATCTGATTTATCAACGATCTCTTGCTGAACATCTAAAAGATCAAACATAGCTTCAATATCAGTTAATCCTTGTCGAACATCACGATAAATTGAACCAATAAAATTCAGTGGAATAGAGAGCTGTATTAAAAGCGCATTGATAAAAACGAAATCCCCTAAAGTTTGTGTTTCATAAAAAACTTCATAAGCTGACATCAACATCAAAACAGCCATTCCAATACCAAAAATAAGAGCCTGACCAAAATTCAGCCAGCTTAATGATGTCCAAATTTTTGTTGCCGCTTTTTCATAATTTGCCATAGAAGAATCAAATCGATGTGCTTCCAGAGTTTCATTGCAAAAATATTTGACCGTTTCAAAATTCAAAAGAGAATCGACAGCACGTGTATTGGCCTCAGTATCTGCCATGTTCATTTTCTGCCGAATACGAATGCGCCAGTCACTTGCCTTAATTGTAAACCAAGTATACAAACCAACCATTATTACGACTATGACTAGATAATGCCATCCGTAACCTATATAAAATACAAATGCCGTCAAAACAAATTCTAAAACCGTTGGGACTGTGTTCAGAATTGAAAATCTAACGATAGCTTCAATTCCCTTTGTACCACGCTCAATCACACGAGAAAGCCCGCCAGTCCGCCTTTCCAAATGAAATCGCAGTGACAATCCATGAATATGTATAAACGTCTTATAGGCTAACTGGCGAATAGCATGCTGACCAACGGTTGCAAACAGAGAATCGCGTAACTGATTTAATGCGGCTTGGACAATACGTGCGACATTATATGCCAAAACAAACATAATAGGAATAACACAACTGGATGATCCCCATGTAGAAAGATTAAAACTTACATCGAGTGCGTCCGTGGCATATTTAAAGAAATACGGTACAGATATGAGAACAATCTTGGCTAAAACAAGATAAAACAGCGCCCATATAACCCGCACTTTTAGATCCCGTCGATCTGCCGGCCACATATAAGGCCATAGATTATAAAGTGTACGCAGAGTCTGGCTTGTATCTGACGATACAGTTTTTATTGTTTTATTCTGTTTCATAAAGCCCTTACTTCTCTATCATCCACTTAATAGGCATCACAATATTTTCTCTTTTGTTGTTTATAGGTTATATCATCCTTCTACATACCCCCTGTAAACAATACGTATTAACTCTTGAGGTTAGACTGTTTTTGAAAAAGGGACAAGAAATAATCCACTATAAGGTTTATTATTTTGGTCTGTATTCTCATACCATTCTGCCGCAAATAAATTCTCAACCTTTGTACGTTTTTTTTTCAATTCTGCTTGAAGCCATGTCTTTGATTTACCAATCTCTTTAAGACCTTTATCGAAAACTTCACCATTTTGTACTAAAATGATGGACTTCTTACCTTCTTCCTTTTTAACAACAGAACAATCACCATTAGTTTCTAAATGAATAAAAGCTGCTTCATGTAAACTACAGCCTTTAATACGCAACATTGTAATCAAATCATTGACGGTGATGCCCAAATTCTTAATTTTATCTATTTGAAATATACCATCTAAAACCAATGCGACATTCTGTCCTGCAACAAGATGACGAAAAAAAACTGAATAGCGCGCAAAAAAATTAAGAGATGTAACCAAGGCTTGCCAAATACACAAAACAACCAATAATTGAACAATACTAATATTGGGATTATAAATCACCCCTCCAATAATACCCCCCATTACAAAATTGCTAACCAAATCAACGGGTGTCATTTGACTAAGACTACCACGACCGGTTGTTCTTAAAATTAAGAGAAAGGCAACAAGACCTACAGCCAGCTTAAGTGCGACATATCCATAACTATACACAAATTCCATCATATCCTCCCTTTTCTATGAAAGCTGCTGGAGTAGGCAAATTATCATCGCTTTATTTCCCACACTGTTATACGCTCGCCAGTCTGTGGATCTTTTTCGTCTCTTAAAATAACCCCATCGGCTGCAAGCTCATCACGAATTGTATCCGCAGCTGCCCACTCTTTATTATGGATAAGTCGTGATCTTTCGGCAATACGTTGATCGATAAATTTTGAATCAAGAGAAGCTTTTCTCATAAACAATGGGCACTCTCCATCTCTAACCCACTCTCGGTATAAGAGCCCAAATAAATTCATCCCATTTGCCAGAGCTACAGCATCACCTGTTTTATAAAACTTGCGTAAAAGAGCAAATGCATTCGGAGTATTAAGATCATCACTGAGTACATTTATCAAAGAATCATCAAGAGCTTCATTCTTTTCTACACAGCCTTTTTCATAACGAAGCAATTCATACCAACGATACAGTTCTCTACTAGATTGTGTTAAACGCTGAAACGTCCAATTTAACGGTTCACGATAATGCGTTTGTAACATTGAAAAACGTACAGACAAACCAGCCCAATTGTGCTTCATTTCATTTGTTAAAATATCGTTAATCTCAAAAAAATCATTCTCTAAAATAGAACGAATAGTGATAAAATTGCCGAGGCTTTTAGACATCTTTTGGCCTTCAACCTGCAAAAAACCATTATGCATCCAAATATTAGCCATTCGCTCAGTTCCAAAAGCCGAACAACTTTGTGCAATCTCATTCTCATGATGAGGAAAAATCAAATCAATACCACCACCATGAATATCAAAAATATTTGCTACCGGATCATCACATGTCAAACCACCGCCATAGGGTTCTAACAATTTTGCCATTGACATTGCAGAACATTCAATATGCCACCCTGGGCGACCTAAAACAGGAATTCCTGCCGGTGATTTCCAACCTGGTTCCCCTTTCGCAGAAGGTTTCCATAAAACAAAATCCATTTCCTCTCTTTTATAAGCAGCAACATCAACACGCGCCCCTGCTCTCATCTCTTCTAAGGAGCGTTTTGCAAATGACCCATAACGAGGATGTTTTTTTATGCTGCTTACAGAAAATAATATATGATTTTCTGCTATATAAGCGTGTCCTTTTTTAAGCAACCGCTCAATCAAAGAGCGCATCTCTTCTAAATGATCTGTTGCACGCGGTTGACTGGTTGGCAGTAAACAACCAAGTACTAGTGTATCTTGCTGAAATTGAGAATAGGTACGCTCCGTCAATCGGTGAATAGCTTCGTTAAGCGCTAACTCTGGATACTCGTAAGCTGCTCGTGCATTAATTTTATCATCTACATCTGTAATATTACGTGCGTATATAACGTGATCTTTACCATAGATCTGACGCAATAAACGAAATAACATGTCAAAAACAATGACTGGGCGTGCGTTACCTATATGGGCGTAATCATAAACTGTTGGACCACAAACATAAAGACGTACTCTCGTCGTATCTATTGGTGTAAAATTTTCTTTTTTACGTGTAAGCGTATTATAAAATCGCAACTCTCTCATCCTTATACTCCATTAGCGATATTGTTTGCCGCTTCCTAAGATGAATCTTATCCAAAATCATTGCATTATGCGGTTTGAGCTAAAACTTTCTATAGCTTACGTAAAATTCTCATAATTTCCCTATTTTCTCTAGGCTTTATCAACCATCTGTTACAAAAACAATCCGTTTTATTTGATTGAATATAAGAGTATTTTATCGATACATACTTTTTCTCGATGAAAAAATATCACAGAAGAAAATCTGTAATGTACAATACAACTTAAATTTATATGAAAAACAAATTGTATCCAGAAAATTTGAAATTTTTAACCACACAAAGCTTTGTTAGAATTCTCAATAAATCTCTATGACGCTTTCCTTACTATCTTTATGCCCTAGATTTTATAGCACACCCCCATCTTGGTACTGATGCATAAATTCATTTGCGTTCTATCTTTTAACATAATGCTCTGCAACAAAATCATTTTTCGCAATTGTAATGATACAGAAATTTATTAAAAGGAAGCAAATAAATTAATGCGTAATATATTGATAAATATTATTTTTTTAACTTTAACACCAGCTTTTGCGCAACAATCACCACCCTATGAAACAAAATTGCTACGACTAGCAGAAATTTTGGGATCCCTTCACTATCTACAAAACCTTTGCAGTACTCCAACAAATAAATGGTACGGCTACATGAATGCACTAATCGAGGCAGAACAACCAATGCCGCAAAGACGCGCTTACTTTTACGAAGCGTTTAATGGAGCATATCGTGCTTTTTCAGAAAATTATCATCATTGTACACAATCAGCAATTGAAGCAAACCAAAGATATATCAAAGAAGGAAGAGCTTTATCTGAAAGCCTTCTCACGAATTATAACAACCAACCTGTACACAAATTACCACACCCTCAATTTGATATATCTCACTGATAATACTATCAAAAATGAATAGATTAATAAGCTTACTTTGATATAAATTATAGCAAATTTTGAAGAATAAAGCCTCAATATATTTTTATCTTCGTATAATAAAATCACCATGAAAACCTTTTCATCCGTACAATCATTTTATAAAATCTGTCGATTTTATGTGATCACATCAAAGCTTCTATAAATTTAACAGGTTCACCTTGCGAAGGTGTAATAATTTCACCTTCCCACATAACGCGCATACCACGGATAATGGTCCCAACAGGCCAGCCTTGAACCTTTTGACCATCATAGGGTGTCCACCCTGCACGTGAACCAATTAAGCTATTCGTAATAACTTCTTCCCGCTTAAGATCAACAATGGTTAAATCAGCATCATATCCAACAGCAATGCGCCCTTTACGGCTTATACCAAAAATGCGGCTAGGGCCATGCGACGTGAGATCAACAAAACTTTCAAGAGATATTTTTCCTGCATTCACATGTGTTAACATAATTGCTGCTGTTGTTTGCACACCTGTTATACCTGAAGGTGAAGCAGGATAAGGCTGTAGTTTTTCTTCAAGTGTATGAGGCGCATGATCAGAACCTAATACATCAACAATACCTTGCTGGACACCATACCAAAGAGCTTCACGGTGGCGACTCTCACGGATTGGGGGATTCATCTGAATCAATGTACCAAAATGCCGATAAGCATCAGCAGTTAAAGTCAAATGATGCTGCGTAACTTCAATTGTTGCCACATCCTTATGTTCTTTTAGAAAATCAATTTCTTCTGCAGTAGAAAGATGTAACACATGAATGCGCGCCTTCGTTTCATGCGCGATTTTCACCAGGCGTTGCGTGCATTTTAATGCTGTAACCTCGTCACGCCAAACCGGATGCGATGATGCATCTCCTTCAATACGCAGCACTTTACGCTCTCTGAGCCTTGCCTCATCTTCAGAATGAAAAGCTGCACGACGGCGTATGCTCTTCAAAATAAGACGCACGCTTTCATCATCATCCACCAAAAGATCACCGGTAGAAGACCCCATGAATACTTTAATTCCAGCAGCACCAGGAAGCCTCTCTAACTCAACCAATTCATGTGCGTTTTCACGCGTTCCCCCAACCCAAAATGCAAAATCACAATGCATCCGATGAAATCCGCGTTTCACCTTATCGGACAATGCTTCTTCCGATGTGGTTAATGGATTGGTATTAGGCATTTCAAACACTGCTGTAACCCCCCCTAATACCGCGGAATAGGAGCCACTTTCTAAATCTTCCTTATGCTCATTGCCAGGCTCGCGAAAATGAACTTGGCTATCGATAATCCCCGGCAAAATATGAAGCCCTGTACAATCAATCACTTCACCAGCAGATGCACATGTAAGATCACTAATTTCAGCAATACGGCCGTTTGTAATACCAATATCACGCTTACTACTTCCATCATGATTCACAACTATTGCGCCTTTTAAAATTGTATCAAATGTTTTAAACATAGCCGTACTCCGTATATATCCCTTCTTTATCGATTATGTAACTTTGGGCAGAAAGGCAAGAACCATGATTAAAAAACAAAATGCCATTCTTTTCACAAACCGCAGAATTATTAAAGTTACTGGTGAAGAAGCAACACATTTTTTGCAAGTTCTTATCACGACAGATGTAACAAAAATCGGCGCACAAGAAATTTTTCCTGGAGCTCTTTTATCCCCACAAGGAAAGGTTATTGCTGATTTTCTTATCGGAAAAATAGATGATGGTTATCTCATTGATATCATCGTCTCTTTAGCTGATATCTTCTATAAGCGCCTGCTCCTTTATAAACTGCATAAAAAAGTTGAAATTACACAACCATTACAAGAACTTGTTACAGTTTGTTGGAATAATGAATCAGATACTTTAAATTTTGATTCAAGTTTTATTGATAAAAGGTTTCCACAAAAAGAAAAAATAATTCGAATCTATGGAAAAATACCCTTTTCTGCTTCAGAATATCATGACAATTGGAATCGATTGCGTATCCGTTATGCAATCGCAGAAAGCGATCAAGACTATGAAATAGGCAAAGTCTTTCCCCATGATATTAATTATGATCAAATCAGTGGACTAGCATTCAACAAAGGTTGCTATGTCGGACAGGAAATTGTTTCACGAATGCATCACCGCCACACAGCGCGTCGCCGTATTTTGCTCGTAAAAAGTCAGCATGAATTAACCTCAGGTTCTAGCGTTGAAGCAGGAACAAAGGTACTTGGTTGCTTGGGAACATGTGTTGCAAATGAAGCTCTCGCTTTAATGCGTATTGACCACGTCAAAGATGCTATGGACAAAGATATTCCGTTGACAGTAAAAAATACTCCCGTCACCATAAGCATTGCTGAAAATATGGACTTTACCTTTCCTGAAAGTACTGTGGAAACACACTAATGGCCAAAGCTGAATTATCACAAAATGGAGAAGCTCGTGCTTGGCAAAGAATGCTTTCTGGTCGGCGACTTGATTTGCTAAATCCTTCTCCTTTTGATGTTGAAATCGAAGATATTGCGCATGGTCTTGCACGCGTTGCACGTTGGAACGGTCAAACACGAGGAGAACATGCCTATTCTGTCGCACAACATTCACTTTTAGTAGAACAAATATTTCAAAAGCTTTTTCCGCAATCACGGAGTAATGAATGTTTGTGTGCTCTTCTTCATGATGCACCAGAATATGTGATCGGTGACATGATTTCACCCCTTAAAGCCGTCATAGGAAAACAATATGAGCTTATAGAAAAACGTATACAAGATGCTATCCACATGCGCTTTTCTCTCCCCATTGATCCTTCTCAAAAGCTTTTAAAAAAAATTAAACAAGCCGACCGTATCGCTGCATTCTACGAAGCTATCACACTTGCCGAATTTAATACAGAAGAAGCACTTCGCTATTTTGGTCATCCAAGTTATATCTTACCAGATGGACTTCATTTGAAACCATGCTCCACACAGAAAATTGAAAATGCCTTTTTAATACGTTTTAAGGAGATCGATGTTCAGAGAATCTCTTAGCAATTTTTTTGTCATTTATCCTTTAATTATCGATGATAAAAATCACACAGTATCTTTCCCTTAAGATCGTACTCCTTTGATGAAAATAAAAACATATCATCTCATTATTTATGTCTTTAGTGGATTATTGCCTCACCCTTACAGACAATAATACCAAAAAACGTCCAGTATATTAGAGCATTACTCTTCTCACAGAACTCTTTAAAACAGACTATGAGAAAAATTCCATCCTTTCAGGATCTATCTTATCAATCCCTCAAAAGAAAACATCACTGAGTGCAAACACTTTCTACAATATGCCATCAACAATACTACAAAACATTCTGATCTCATTGACCATTATATGGATCATATAAAAAATTAATAAATCAAATTGGGCATGAGAAAAATGTGTACAAAAAATCCGCTTATCTTAACCTTCTGTAAAAAATACTCTTTTCCATAGAGCTTTTTATCTTAATCTAATTTTTATTTAAGCTTATAAATTTCTGCCTCAGAGGGAAAAGTACGTGATTTAACATCATTTGCATAATTTTTAATCGCCGTCTCCATTTCTTGTTCAAGGATACCATAACGGCGTACAAATTTAGGAACCCACGTACCATAACCTAACATATCTTCCATTACCAATATCTGCCCATCACATTGACTCGATGCTCCAATGCCAATAGTAGGAAGAGAAAGCATTTCTGTAAGCTTCACCGCTAGAGGTTCAACAACCCCTTCTACAACAACAGCAAAGGCACCAGCTTCCTCAACCGCTACTGCATCCGCTTCAATCTGCCGCCAATTACTTTCATCGTGTCCTTGTGTCTTAAAGCCACCAAAACGATTTACTGCTTGGGGTGTAAGACCAATATGACCCATAATGGGAATCCCGCGTTTACACAAAAAATCAATCGTTTCCGCTATATAAACACCACCTTCAAGCTTAATTGCACCACATCCTGTCTCCGCAAGAATACGTGACGCATTAGAAAAAGCTTGTTCTGGACTTTCTTCATAAGAACCAAAGGGCATATCAACAACCACCAATGCCCTCTCAGAGCCACGCATCACTGCCTGTCCATGCAAAATCATCATGTCCACACTTACAGGAAGCGTTGTATCAAACCCATGCACAACCATACCAACGCTATCACCAACCAAAAGAAAATCACAATATGGATCAGCAATTCGCGCACTATAAGCTTGGTAAGCCGTTAAAGATACAATTGGTTCTTTTCCTTTTCTCAACCTTATTTCAGAAGCAGTCATACGCTTTATGGTTTTGTGTACACTCATTTTAAACCCTTCTATTGCAAGATATATTGATCAATAAGCCTAACCTCACCAAAACGGACAGTTAATAATAAAACTGCAGGTTTATCTAAAATTCCCTTAATTACAGATAAAGTTTCCATATCTCGTAAATCTATTGATTCAATAACCGCGCGCGATTCTTGCTGTAAAATATTACGAACAATTTTATATAATTTATCAACTGATCGTTCCCCTTGGTGATAAAGCCTTTCAGCAGCTTTACCACTTTCAGGAATAATTTTTGCAGCTTTGCGATCTTCTAATGTTAAAAGCTGATTCCTTGAAGAACTAGCGACACCATCTGCATCACGTAAAATAGGTACACCAATAATTTCAACAGGAAAAGCCAAATCTTCAACCATACGTCGAATAATTAAAATTTGCTGAAAATCTTTTTCCCCAAAAAAAGCCTTATCTGGCTGGACAATATTAAAAAGCTTAGCAACAACGCTGGTCACGCCACAAAAATGCCCTGGACGTAACCTCCCTATCAAAATACGTGATAATTTTTCTACCTTCACAATTGTGTCATTTCCCGGTGGCCACATTTCTTCCACAGAAGGTGCAAAAATATATTCAACACCCGCTTTTTTCAACAAAGCACAATCGCCCATTAAATCTCTTGGATATTTATCAAAATCTTCGTGGAGGCCAAATTGCTTCGGATTGACAAAAATAGAAACCAATACTCGGTCACACATTGCCCTTGCTTGCTGTACCAATGCCAGATGGCCATCATGTAACGCTCCCATAGTGGGAACCAAACCAATCGAAAATCTTAAACGTCGTTCTTCTGCGATATATTGGCGTACTTCAGCAATTGTTTTTAAAATTCGCATATTTATATTTATCCATTTTCAACAAATTAATGCTTGCATACGAAATCGCCGCTCAAACAATTGTATCAAATTCATGCGCACTGATGGCTGCTTTATATCCCGTGGTCCCCAGACATGACGCATTAAAAAGAAACCTGTTAGAATGAAACCATTCATTATCTCATTAAAATCTGCAGGACGTGTAGTTCTTTGCACCAGAAACTGTGGTAAAGTTAAAAGTTTCTCTTTCCAAGGGCGCCCTGCTTCCTCACATACAGCCTGTCCCGACTTTGGCGACACGTAACAAAGTCTTTCCGAGCTGCCTGTTGCAGCACAATGAGACAAATCAAGACCAAAACCAAATTCTTCAAGAAGACGCATTTCAAAGCGTACAAGCAATTCGGCGTTTACAGACAGTTCATCAAAATTCTGCATAAAAAGATGTAAAATATCATATAAAACAGGATGCGGATCACGCTCGGGAAGAAGACGCAAATGGAAAGCTATCAACTGTAAAGCATAAAGCGCCTCTGGTAAGAGGATTAATCGTGCCGCATGTAAGTCAAGTGCTTCAAGCCGAAAAAGTCCCAAATGTTCATCTAAACGTGCCCACCATTCAGCCTCAACAAAATTCCCAGGTTGAAGAAGAGCTGCCATACGACGCGAACGTCCCCCTTTTACCACTCCCATACAACGGCCACGCTGACGCGTCATAACTTCCAGAATAACACTTGTTTCACCATATTGGCGTGTACCAAGGATAAAGGCTTGTTCTTTCCATTTCATTTTATTTTAAAAAAATCCAATCCCATTTCGCGGTAACGTTCTGGATCGGTATCCCAATTATCATGCACTTTCACAAATAGAAAAAGATGAATCTTCTGATCCAGAATTTCCATGAGTTCTTTACGCGCTGCCAGACCAATCGCTTTAATTGTATCGCCTTTCGTTCCTAAAACAATTTTTTTCTGGCTATCACGCTCTACATAGATGACCTGATTAATTTTAACTGAACCATCTGAATGCTCTTCCCAGTTCTCTGTTTCAACTGTTGAAGAATAAGGGAGTTCATCGTGAAGACGAAGAAAAAGCTTTTCGCGCGTAATTTCAGCAGCAAGATGACGCATGGGCATATCTGAAATTTGATCCTCCGGATAGTACCATGGTCCCTCCTGCATCATGTTACTCAACGCATGAAGCAAATCCTTACAACCAGAACCATTCAATGCCGAAATCATAAATGTCTGCGAAAATTTTATGCGCTCATGAATTTTTGCGGTTAATGCTAAAAGGGATGATTTAACAACTGTATCAATCTTATTAAGGACAAGAATCTTATTTTGTCTGATATTTTTTACAATATCTAACATCCTATAAACATCATCAGAAAGACCGCTTTGAACATCAATCAAAACTAAAAGAATATCAGCATTCTTAGCACTCTCCCACGCAGTAGAAACCATTGCACGTTCTAACCGCTTATGAGGACGAAAAACACCCGGTGTATCAATCAACACAATTTGTGTATTATCATGAATGACAATGCCGCGAATTAAAGTTCTCGTTGTTTGTACTTTATGCGTTACAATTGAAATCTTTGTTCCAACCAACTGATTAACTAAAGTCGATTTACCAGCATTAGGCATTCCAATAAGTACAACAAAACCAGAACGCGTTTTAACGTCATTCATGACCACTTTTTCCCATTGTTTTCCATATACCTTCTCGTTGCAAAATTTTTTCAGCTGCCATTCTTTCGGCATATCTTTTAGAACTGCCCTGTCCAATCTCTGGAACATAACCAGAAATACTTACCTCTACTACAAAAACAGGATCATGATCTGGACCTGAACGTTTTATAACCCGATACTGTGGCTGTACACCGCCTTGTACATGCGCCCATTCCTGCAACTCTGTCTTGGCATCCCGCCGACCAGCATCCATCTGTTTTGCTCGACTTTGCCAATATTTTTGAATGAAGGGCCGAACACTCTTTAATCCTCCATCAAGATACATGACAGCAATCAAAGCTTCAATCACATCAGCGTACATATTTGTGAGCCGGCGACCCTTTAAGTTTTTCATCTCAAAACCAACATAAATCATATCAGGCAAACCCATCTCTCGCGCAATATCGGCACATGTCTGCGCATTTACCAAACCGTTTAAACGTACCGATAATTCACCTTCACTTGCTTGCGGAAAAAATTGATATAGCATCTCTGCAATCAAAAGTCCTAGAACCCTATCACCTAAAAATTCTAGTCTCTCATAATTGCCCTGTTCTGAATCTTGTACACTAGAATGTGTTAATGCTCTTTTTAGTCTCTCTTCATCTTTAAAATGATGCCCCATCAGTTTCTCAAGCTGATCAATTATTGGACGCTTCATCATTGATTCCTTGCTTGACAAGCGGCAAATCATGAACAGTATTGATAAAAGAAAACAAACGACTCCAACGCACATCAAATGGCCAGCGCCAAATTTGCCAAGCACTTGAACCATTACTGATAGAGAAAAAAATCACGCTTGCTCGACCAATAAGATTCTCTTCTGGAACATAGCCTACATCCAAACGACTATCGTCTGAATTATCGCGATTATCTCCCATCATAAAATAATGCCCCTGTGGAACTTCAAAGACTTTTGTATCATCAACTTGTGGGATAAAAGCTAAATCAAGTGTATCATAGCTAACACCATTAGGCATTGTCTCGCGATAAACGTCAACAGGGTAGTTGACCTCTGTTATATCAGAATTGTCAATCTTCCCTATAAAATGGCGTGAAACAGCCTGATCATTAATATAAAGAACACTTTGACGAACTTGTATACGATCACCTGGTAGCCCAACAACACGTTTTATATAATCAATACTAGGATTACTCGGTAAACGAAAAACCGCAACATCTCCACGCTGAGGCTGAGATGCCCAAATACGTCCCGAAAAAAGGGGGGGAGAAAAAGGTATGGAAAAACGAGAATATCCATATGCATACTTGGAAACAAACAGATAATCTCCTACAAGCAAAGTAGGGCGCATTGAACCAGAAGGAATACTAAAAGGCTGAAAAAAGAGTGTACGAATAAGTGCTGCTAGAAACAGAGCCTGTATTAAAACTAAAATAAATTCAAAAGCTCCGCCTTTTTTTTCCTTTTTGCGGATTTTCTCTTTCTGGATCATTCCAAACCACCTTCCCATCACAGATATAATTCATCTTTATCATAATGTTCAAATAACAAAAGCACAATCTCCAACAATATTTACTCACGTAGAAGCGCCTCGATAACAACAAATGCCTGTGCCCAAGGAAAATCATCCGTTATACTCAAATGAATGACAGCTTCATAATGAGGAGGCAATAACTTTTGTAATTGCAATTGCGCGCGATCTGTGAGTTTCACGACTGGTTTTCCGGATGGTAAATTAACCACTCTCATGTCTTTCCAACCCACTCCATAAGCGATTCCTGTACCCAAAGCCTTAGCACATGCTTCTTTGGCAGCAAATCTTTTGGCGTAAGAAGAAGATCTTTTTTGAAGATTTTCAGATCTGATCTGCTCCACGTCGGTAAAAACACGCTCAACAAAACGGCTGCCATAACGAATCAACATTTTCTCAATGCGTCTTATATCAATCAGATCATTTCCAAGACCAACGATCATACAATACCACCCGAATTTCTTTGCTACAAATGCTTTTTTTTTATAATCTTTTGGTATCGCTTTTGTTGAAAGCGAACGATCGCTCTATAAACACCTATATAAGATAATCCACCAAAAATAAAACCTAAAAGGGTACCACCTAAAATCATTGGTCTCATGATTGAATCCCATGTGCCCTTAAAAAGCAGAGATACATTTGACAGTGTTAAGCCATTAAATAAAACGCGAATTTGCGAAAGAGAAATTTCATTTACATTGCTAAAAAGTGATAAAAAGAAATAGCCAACCTTATAATCAGCCATAACAATCAGCAGAAATGTAAGGGGATTAGAAAAAACTGTTCCAATGATTGATGCTGCAAAATTTGCGCGAAAAATCCAAGAAAAAAATATTGCCAAAACAATATGCATTCCAAAGAGAGGAGAACAAGCTAAAAAAATACCAATAGCAAATCCTAACGCTACTTTATGCGGTGTGGCTGATATACGCAAAACACGTTTACGTATGTAGGAAAATGAACGAGAGAATGAACGACGTGGCCATAACCAAAGTCGAATACGCTTTACAAAATCTATTGGTTCTCTACGACGAAAAAGCATATGATTCTCAATATACATTCTTTGACAATAAAATAATTCGTATGATTCAAATGAATTTCTCCAAAGCTTTTGCATAAAAAAAAATAGAAAAGCAATTAAATATTCCGACTTCCCGGCTTAATCGCTGGAAGCATAGCGAGTTCAGCAGGAAGTGCATCACTCGCATAAGATGCTATCTCGTATTCAGCAAGTGCAATCAATGGAACTCCGACATCAACCTTACCGCCAGAACGATCAAGAATACATGCACTCGCCAACACATTTGCTCCTGCTGCAACCAAAGCCTCAACCGTCTCACGAATGGAAAGACCTGTTGTGACAATATCTTCAACAATTACAACCCGTGCACCTTTCTTGATTTCAAAACGACGCAACTCAAATACACCATTTACGCGCTCTACCCAAAGAGAGGGAACACCGAGATGACGTGAAGTTTCGTATGAAGGAATAAGACCACCAATCGCAGGACCAACAACATAATCAACTTTTCCCTCAACAGATTTTTTGATTTTTTCAGCCAATCCACGACATAACTTTTCCGTTAAATCAGCATACATAAATACTTTTGCCTTCTGCATATAAGTAGCGCTATGACGACCCGATGTTAAAATAAAATGCCCTTCTAAAATAGCATCTGCTTGTTTAAAAATATCAATCACATCTTGTGTATTCATCATAAAATTTCTCTTTTTATCCATGAACCCGCTCTACTGCACTAACCGAACCCGCCTCTTTTAACTGAGAAAAAATACGATTCAAATGTTTTAAATCCCAAACCTCCAGATCAATCATAATTTCTGTAAAATCTGGTGCTGTACGGATAAACGATAAATTTTGGATATTGGCATCATTGGCAGAAATCACTTGCGTAATTTCAGCCAAAGAGCCTGGACTGTTAACAGCTAAAATATTAACTCGAGCAGGAAAACGTTCATTCATTTGAGCATCAATATCCCAGCGGACATCAATCCATCGTTCTGGTTGATCATCATACGCCATCAAAGCCGAAGATTGTATCGGATAAATAACAATTCCCGATCCTGGTTGCATAATGCCAATAATCCGATCTCCTGGTACTGCTCCTGCAGGAGAGAACCGGACAGGAATATCTCCACGGGTTCCTCGAATAGGTAATGCTTTGGACTGATGTTTCTCCACAGTTACATCCTTTTCATTTTCTGGAACTTTAAAAATCATCCCTTGAGCATTTTCAATGTTAAACCAACCTTCTTCTCCAGACTTAAAATAGGATTTTTGTAAGACACGATGATCTTGATAATCAGGGTAAACCGCTTTAATTACATCCGCAGAAAGTAATTCACCACGCCCAACAGCGGCTAATACGTCTTCTACATCTTTGCGTGCCAAACGTGGCAAAACTTGCTTAAGATCGTCTTTTGAAAATTGTTTTCCCATATACTCAAATGAACGCTCTAATATACGATGTCCTAAACCAGAATATTGCTTGCGTACCGCAGCACGAGTTGCCCGACGAATGGCTGAGCGTGCTTTACCTGTTACAACAAGAAACTCCCACGCTGCTGGTGGAATTTGAGCTTGTGAACGTATAATATCAACTTCATCCCCATTTTTTAATTTTGTCATCAAAGGCATAATACGACCATTGATTTTTACACCCACACAAGAATCACCAATATCAGTATGAACTGCGTAAGCAAAATCAATAGGCGTGGCGCCTTTTGGAAAAGCAATCAATCGACCTTTTGGGGTAAAACAAAAAACTTGATCTTGAAAAAGCTCAAGTTTTGTATGCTCTAAAAACTCTTCTGGATTATCCCCATCTGACAAAGATTGTATCGTTTGACGTAACCATGCATAGGCATTGGTTTCGCTTGATAACTTTGAAGTCGAATAATTGGAACCATGATCTTTATAAATGGAATGTGCTGCAACACCATATTCAGCAATTTCATCCATCGCAGAAGTTCTAATCTGAAGCTCAACACGTTGCCTTGAAGGCCCTACAATCGTCGTATGAATGGAACGATAATCATTTTGTTTTGGTATAGAAATATAATCTTTAAAACGACCAGGTACCATTGGCCACGTCGTATGGATAACACCAAGAGCACGATAACAATCATTCACTGTTTCAACAATAACGCGAAATCCAAAAATATCGGACAATTGTTCAAAAGAGAGTGCTTTACTTTCCATTTTGCGAAAAACTGAATAAGATTTTTTCTGACGGCTTTTAACATTTGCTTTAATGCCATGCTCGAAAAAAAGCTTTGTCAACTCATTTTCAATTGTAGAAAGTAAATCACGATTACGCTTCGATAATTCAGCTAGTCGATTAGTAATCGTACGATAACCTTCTGGATTTAGATAGAAGAAAGAAAGATCTTCTAATTCCTCGCGCATGTCCTGCATACCCATACGACCAGCAAGCGGCGCATAAATATCCATTGTCTCCTCAGCAATTCGCCGGCGCTTCTCATCACGCATAACACCAAGAGTACGCATATTATGAAGACGATCAGCAAGTTTGACTAAAAGGACGCGTACATCATCAGAAATAGCGATGAGAAGTTTACGAAGATTTTCTGCTTGTACTGCCTTCTTCGATACAAGATCAAGCTTATTAAGTTTTGTGAGCCCTTCAACCAACTTACCAATTTCAGATCCAAAAAGCTGATCAATCTCTGCTCGTGTAGCACTTGTATCTTCAATTGTATCATGCAAAAGAGCGACAGCAATCGTTGCCTCATCTAACCGCATATCTGTCAAAATAGCGGCTACTTCTAAAGGATGAGAAAAATAAAGATCACCCGAAGCACGTTTTTGATGACCATGCTTTCGCATTGCATAATCATAGGCTCTATTTAACAGAGCCTCATCCACGTCAGACTTGTAACGTTGAACACGTCCAACAAGCTCACACTGACGCATCATACGAGCACATCCTTTATCTCTTTACAACTTAATCCTTATTGAACATCAACATATTTCATCAATAAAACACAAGAAAAAATGATCGCTCTCACATAAAATGCATGCACGCTTTCGCAACTATAAACCACTGCAATTAATAATCGTCACTCTTCTCTGGAACAACCAAACCCTCAATACCTGCTAAAAGCTCTTCTTCTGACATATGATCAAACGAACTACCCCCTTCTTCTGAGGAAATCTCAAAAACACTTTCAGCTTCACCTGAGTGCGTAATCAATTCACTTGCCATTTCTGGCTCATCCACTTCTACATGCTTTTGCAGAGAATGAATAAGATCTTCTCTCAAATCGGCAGGCGATAATGTCTCTTCTGCTATTTCACGCAAAGCAATAACTGGATTTTTATCATTATCACGATCAACCGTGATCTGCGCACCCTGCGAAATTTGACGCGCCCGATGCCCAGCTAAAAGCACCAACTCAAAGCGGTTATCAACTTTATCAACACAATCTTCTACCGTTACGCGAGCCATTTATATCTCTTTCTTAAAGATTAAAAAATTTCATAATGAAAATAAAGTGTATACAACAAACAAAACAAAACACAAGAAAAACAATGCATAATTTAATATTTTTTGCCCAAAGAGCTTATTGAAAAAATACTTTCTCTGGAGGTTATCCTTTAAAGGAACATAAACCATTCAAAATTATTAAAAGTCTTTCGTAATAACAACATGTTAATGCACAATTTTATAATAAGATATTCATAAAATGAGAGATTTTATCCCATGAAACACCATATTCATTAACATCTTATTGCTCCAATAAATCACTAACAAATTATTTCTCTTTGCAAAGTAATCAACAATAATTTTATGTTAAACTTTGTTATTAAATAGTTCGTTCGTATTCATCGTAGCTGTTTACAAAGATATAATTTGTCATAATAAACAGCTCAAAAGAATTTTTATAAAAAATGATTAATGCCGACTCCATAAATAGCCAATTAACATCGCTTTGCCCAGAACCGCCGAAAAATTGCAACTTATGCCCACGCTTACACACTTTCATCTCTGAATGGCGTATGAGAGAACCAAGCTGGCATAACGCACCGGTGCGCTCATTCTTTCCCTATAAAGGTGCCGCCACAACACGCCTCCTCATTGTCGGTCTTGCTCCTGGATTGCGTGGAGCAAATCGAACTGGACGCCCGTTCACTGGTGATTATGCTGGAAACTTGCTTTATTCCACTTTAAAAAAGTTTGGTTTTGCTCAAGGAACCTTCGAAGAAAGAGCGGACGACACTCTTGAATTGATTGATGTAGCAATTGTCAACTCAGTTCGTTGTGTTCCACCAGAAAATAAACCCACTGGTGCAGAAATTAACACTTGCCGATATTTCTTTTCTCCTCTTCTAACAAATCTTCCCAAACTGAAAGCTGTTATTACCCTCGGAACTATTGCACACCATTCAACACTACGCGCTCTCAATGCAAAAATTTTAGCCCATCCTTTCGGACATGGCGAAATAAATAACATCGGAAGATTACGTATCTTTTCAAGCTATCATTGTTCACGCTATAATACCAACACTGGGCGTTTAACAGATGCTATGTTTCATCAAATTTTTGAAGCAGCAAAAACATATCTGGATCAATGCTGAAATCTTCTGAGAAGTACATAAAAAAGGTATGGCAACCAATTTTATCATCCATATTTTTTTAAAAGCCTTGCTTTTTCACGCCCCCAATCACGTTTCTTTTCCGTTTCACGCTTATCATGAAGTTTTTTCCCACGTGCTAGCGCAATTTCCAACTTGGCACGTCCTCTTTCATTAAAATAAAGTTTGAGGGGGACAAGTGTCATTCCTTCGCGAGAAGTCGCATTAAAAAAACGTACCATTTCACGTTTAGAAATTAATAACTTACGCAAACGACGTGGCTCATGATTAAAACGATTAGCTTGCGTATATTCAGGAATATAGCTATTCACTAACCATAATTCCCCATTTTCAAAGCTGGCATAACTTTCAGCAATATTTGCATGATTAGAGCGTAAAGACTTCACTTCCGCTCCTTGAAGTACCAGACCAACCTCAAGATTATCGAGAATTTCATAATTAAAACGGGCTTTACGATTGTCAGCAATTATTTTTCGTACTGGCGCGTTCTTTTTTTTGTTCATGGCTACATTACATCATTTCATTCTTTAAGCAGACCCGCATGGCATAAAGCTGCATCAATAATCTTTTTTGTTGTATCCGTTAATGGAATAATCGGGGAACGAACAGCACTGCTACAAATCCCCAATTTTGCAGCAGCATATTTAATACCTGCAGGACTAGGTTCAATAAATACCGCACGATTGAGAGGCATCAGGCGATCATTTAATTCTAGTGCTGTTTTATAATCACCACGCAAACACGCAGCTTGAAGCTCTGCACAGAGTCTTGGAGCAACATTGGAGGAAACCGAAATACATCCAACACCTCCATGTGCATTAAAGCCTAATGCTGTACAATCATCACCGGAAAGCTGTATAAAATCCTTGCCACACTTCTCGCGTTGTTCACTTACACGCTCAATTTTGCTCGTCGCATCCTTGATACCAATGATATTTTTAAAATCTCGACAAAGATCTCTCATCGTTTCCACAGCCATATCAATAACAGAACGACCGGGAATATTATAAATTATAATAGGTATAGAAATAGCCTTTGCAATAGAAGAAAAATGCATGTATAGACCAGATTGATTAGGTCTGTTATAATAGGGTGTCACAACCAGAACAGCATCTGCACCTGCCTTTTGCGCATGTTGTGCAAGTTCTACAGCTTCACTTGTGCTATTTGATCCTGCTCCAGCAATAACAGGAACACGCTTAGCAACCTGCTCAACACACAATTCTATAACTCTCTTATGTTCTTCATGACTTAAAGTTGGTGTTTCACCTGTCGTCCCAACGGGGCTCACACCATTAATACCTTGTGCAATCTGCCACTCAACAAAATTGCAAAATGCTTTCTCATCAATAGCACCTTTATCATTAAATGGTGTGATAAGTGCAGTTACGGCTCCCTTGAGCATAATAAACTCCCTCTAATGTTCTCTTTGATTTTTTAAAAATGGCCTTTATAAATTACTCATAATAGAACATAATCCTGCTTTTTCATTGAAGCAAGACGAATTTCACAATGGCCCTCTCAAGATTTAACATGTATCTCTTTCAATTCCAGACATCTCTTTAAAGTATCAGCCTGCATTAACGGGTTTTTCATGCTTCTATTCTAACAATTCTTGAGTAGCCCCAAAAAGCAAGCTCTCAAGGTTTTTTCTCTATGCGTGCATTTTCTGCCCCCTTTTTTCTACAAACCTTTACTGTATTTATACTGGCAACAACAATTTTATTTTCAAGCGCATGCGCACAAACACCCTTTTTGCATGGGAAAGCACCAATCCCTTTAGTTCGCCCCACCCCTTTTGTCATAAAAAAAGAAACTCAAAAATCTTTTAGACAGATTCACACGCCACCCCACAGTTATCCTACACTTAATAATAACTCTACTCTCAAGCAACTTAAAGTGGGTTTAGATGCGCTTTTAAACAACAATATTGCAAAAACAATAAGTCTTCGTAATTCATTGGAAAAAAATAGCCTTGATCGTCATATTTTGACATGGGCAATAAGTATATCAAGCCAAGCCAATATACCAAGCTCTGAAATATTTAGTGCAATCAAACAGCTAAAGGGATGGCCAGGTATAGACATTATGCAACGTAATGCTGAACGTGCTTTTATCAATGAAACCAATTCCGCACATGTAATTATCCAAAAATTTTCTTATCATCCCCCCCTAACAGCACAAGGTATGGCTATGTTCGCTAAAGCACTTATCGCAACTGGACAAACCGCCCGTGCTCAACAAATCATTGCACCGTGGTGGCATAAAGAAAAGCTTAATACAAAAGAAGAAGAGCTTATTCTTAAAAATGCAAGTGCTGCGTTAAAACCTATCGATCATCTGAAACGCATGCAGTTTATGCTTTATGCACATCACTTCGATTCAGCTGAGCGCGTTGCAAAATTAGCTCATGCTCAATCTCTTTTTAACGCTTTTGTTGCCGTTGAAAAAAATGATCCTAGAGCCACGCAAAAATTACGAGCTGTAGAGCGATCATGGCAAAAAGATCCTCTCTTACAATTTGCTCAAATTCGCCATCTTCGGCGAACTGGGCAGTATAATGTAGCTGCAACACTCATGATGAAAACACCAAGAGATGTATTAAAACTTATGAACCCGTATGCATTATGGAAAGAGCAACGTGCTCTTTCTCGCGAAATGCTTGATTTAAACGAACCTAAAATTGCTTATCAACTCGTTGCCACACATACTGGTATGATATCATCATTGACTGTCGATGCTGAATTTCATGCAGGATGGTATGCGCTACGGTTTCTTCATAATCCTAAATTAGCAATGCACCATTTTTCGCGTATTCCTCAATTATCTTCTGCACCTCTTTCTGCATCCCGTGGATACTATTGGATGGGACGAACAGCAGAAACTCTAGGTGAACATAAAAATGCCCAGAATTATTTCCATCATGCGGCTCGTTTTAGTGCAACTTATTATGGTCAATTAGCAGCTGCACGTCTTAACAAAAAAAAGCTCGAAATTTCTTTTCCCAAGCCAACAACCTCTGAACGGCAACGTTTTAGTGCACGAGAAGCCATTAAGGCAATTCAACGCCTTGAAGCGGCTGGCTATGCTAACCTTGCTAAATTTTTTTATAGAGAACTCGGCCAAAAAATAGAAAGCCCGGGCGAATTGGCTCTTCTGGCCGTGATGGCAGAAAAAAATGGCGACTATTATACCAGCCTCAAAATCGGAAAAACTGCTGTTTTTCAAGGTAAAAATGTTGGTGCACTCTCCCATCCTATAGGTGCTATACCAGCCTCTATTCATGTTGCTGCCGTAGAACAAGCGCTTGTTTATGCCGTTGCGCGACAAGAAAGTGAATTTAATCCAACAGCCATATCAAAAGCAGGCGCACAAGGCATACTCCAATTAATGCCGACAACAGCAAAAACACTTGCCAAGAAATATTCAATCATATGGTCACCAAAAAAATTAAGCAGTGATGCCAATTATAATGCTACATTAGGGGCTTATTTTCTCAACGAACAACTGGAACGTTTTAATGGATCCTATATATTAACTCTTATTGGTTATAATGCAGGATCCCGTCGTGTCGATGAATGGATAAAACGCTATGGTGATCCTCGAAGGCAATCTCTTGATAAAGTCATCGATTGGATTGAACGGATTCCCTACACAGAAACACGTAATTATGTGATGCGTGTTATGGAAAATTATGGAGTTTACAAAGCAAGATTGACTGGAAAAACAGACATACAGGCTGCTCTTCTCTCCAGCCAATGAAAATAATACAATCTCGATTTACTTCAAAGTCACTCATTCTCATTTGTCAACTTATAAACCATAATATCGTAGCAATTATAGATATAAAGTATGTGAAAATTCACCAGAAAATCCGTGAAAATCAGCTAAATATCAAGGACACTCTGATAATTTTGTTCACTTTTGATGGAGGAGGAGGAGGAAAAGAGCCCACACGTTGAAGTGCTGCCATAGCTAACCGATCAAGTTCCAGATTACCAGCAGAGACGAAAATACGGCTGGAAAAAATACTCCCCTGCTCATGCACCCTAAATTCTAACTTCACCGTTCCTTTTGCACGACTGATACGCTGTTTCACAACATATTCTTTTTGCATTTCTAATTGCGCCTGTACCTTTGCCAACCACTCTACTAACAACGCATCCTCAAGTGCTGCCGTATCACCACCCTGACTAGTAGTAGACGAACGCACTGCCTTTATCGTAGGCCGCTTTACCAAAGCCTTCGGCATTGGTTTTTTATCAAGCACTTTATACTCCACTTTTTGAGGAAGCGTTTTTTCCAAAGATTTGAGAATCGCAAAATCATCTTTTTCCACAATATGCGGAGGTTCTTCCGGTTGAATCTCATTCACTGCTTCTAATATCTCTGACTCCCGCTCGGAAAGATCAGGTTGCAACTCTTCTAGCTCTGTGCCAACATTAGATAAATCTGTATCAACATCTAGTAAATCTGCATCGGCATCTGGATAGAGAGGCTCTTGTACAAAAGTTAGCGTAATCGTAGGTGAGAGCATGTTATTACTTACACCAGTACTATAGAAATAAAACTGTGTTCCCAATGCAATATGCAAAAGGAAAGCGCAAATAAACCCACCAATCCAAAGAACTAATAACCGTCTCGTCTTTGCAAAAATCATAGTTTTTTCCGCCGCTATTCTAAGCTTAATATTGGTGTTAAACCTCATTAAAACGAGCTATTTTTAAATTGCAACTTTTTTCTTGACTGATTTTATCATGTTTAATATGGTTTCCTCGTGATTTTTTGCTCAATCCAAAATCGCTTTTGCTTGGCAGGCTATTTGTAATTGGTATGTTAAGCTTTTTATATGTATAAAGTTTCAAGCTAGGGAGGGGTTATTTAAAAGAGGTTATGATGTGTTATGCGAATAAGACGAGAGAATATCCATAAAAGTTGTGTGATTTTAAGTGCGTTGTCGGTCTGTATACCTTCATTTGTTTTTGCAAAAAACAGTAGTAAGGATGCTGTAACTGAGCTTAAACCGATTGTTATTAAAGAAAAAAAAATAGAGGATGCTTCAGGTTCAGTAACCATTCTGACCAGTCGTAAAACCGCTAAGGATATTAGCGAAAAACAAATAAGTGATACCCATGAAATTGGTCGTCTTGATCCGTCCATAACTTACAACGCAAGCAATAACAGTTTCATGCTTCGTGGTTTGGACGCACAGCGTGTTCTTACAACAATGGATGGTATTAATCTTCCATGGGTTTCAGATATAGTACGGGGAAACAGCGGAAACACAACGTTTGACTTTGATGCTCTTTCTACGTTTGATATTATTCAAGGATCAGATTCTAGTCTTTATGGATCTGGTGCCTTAGGAGGGGTTGTTGCTTTGCGCACTCTTAATCCTGAAGACCTTATCACTGAAGGAAAGAACTGGGGTAGCCTTATAAAAAGCGGTTATCATTCTGTTGATAATAGTTGGCGCGTAAGTCAGGCTTTTGCGGTACGTAGTTATAAAACATTCTTGCTTTTCCAAGGATCTCATACAGAAGGTCATGAGCGCAAAAATATGGGAACCGTAGATGGCTATGGAGAACGTACACGTAAAAATCCGGTCGACTTTGACAAAAATAATTTACTGTTTAAGATTCATCAATACTTTAATGACAACCACCGTCTTGATTTTACAGCAGAACGTTTTGGCTATAGCAGAAATACACATTTATTAAATGCATCGGTAAGGTATGCCCCAGGTTCCGTTTATGATCAGGATGATAAGCACCGTGAGCGTTTATCTCTTTCTTATAACTATAGTGGCAATGGAGATACACTTTTTGATGCGTTTCGTAGCCAGCTTCATTGGCAGAGACAATTAAATAATAACGTTATGAGTGGATTTCGTGTTCGGGCACCAGAAGGGGATTATTTAAGAGATAATTTGGTACGTGATACCAGTTATGGTTTCAGTGCTTACGCTCTTAAAAAGGTGAATGTTGGTGTGGTAAATCATACATTAAAGCTTGCTACTGATGTTTCGTCATCTAAATTTCATCATTATATGTTAGGTAAAGACAATTGTCATTTGAAAGAAAATGCACAAGGATGTGCTTTTTTGCCTGCTAATCGATCAGAATCACCCGATACGAATAGCTATAATTTTGGTCTTGTTTTCGAGGATGAAATTGGTTTGGCCGATAACCGTTTTCGTGTAATACCTGGGGGACGTTATGATTGGTATAAACATAGTCCTCAAAAAACAGCCTCTTATGAGAAAGCACTAAATTCTGACAAATATCCTCCAGAAAGAAGTGGTTCACGTTTTTCTCCTAAATTACGAATGGAATGGGATATTCATAATCAAGTGACACTCTATGCCCAGTGGGCACAAGCTTTTCGCGCGCCGCGAGCTTCGGAGCTTTACCTTTCTTACACCAAACCTCCTCTTTATTATATGAAAGGAAACCCCGACCTTCGGTCAGAAAAAAGCAATGGGTATGATGTTGGTATACGATATGGAGATGTGAATTTTGGTGGTTCTTTCAATGCTTTTGTCAATCAATATAAGAATTTCATAGATACCATGGATAAAGGGCCATCAGAAGAATTCAGGTTTTCTCGTCAGCATTACATAAATCGTTCGCGTGTGCGGGTTTTTGGCGTTGAAACAAAAGCGCATTGGATTCTTAATAGTGGATTTCGTAGCAATTTTGCTCTTGCCTACTCACAAGGAAAAGATCTTGACAAAGATGAATATCTTGACTCAATTCCACCTTTGAAAGCAATTATCGGATTGGGATATGCGAAAGCTACTTGGGGAACAGATGTTGTACTTACTTTAGCGGCCAAACGTGACAGAGTTGCTAAAGAAGCTGATAATCAAAAAATTCCGGGATATAACACTGTTGATATATTAGGTTGGTGGAAACCGTTTGGCGAGAAAGGACCTATTGTAAGAGCTGGTGTTTATAACCTTTTCAATGAAAAATATTGGGATATATCAGATATTCCTTCTAGCAAAAGTGCTTCACCAAGGGATTATTACAGCCAACCTGGCCGTAACTTTAAAGTGTCGTTTGTGCAAAAGTTTTAGTTACTTCTGTTAACTACTAGACCAGTGGGAAGTTGTATCGATAAAGGGGGACGTTATTGTGTTCCTGTTCTCGTTTTTGTGTAAATTGCAGAGACTTAAAAGGGAAGCTTTAATTATTTCTGATTTATCGATTTTTGGTTGTTTTGCTGCTGATAACAAGAGGGCTTATTTATGATGGGTTGAGCTATTCGTCGAGAGTGGTTCAATCCATTACCTTCAGGTTGTAAAATTTTAAAAGTTAACCCTTTGGGGTAACACAGGGAAAATCCATGTCGTATACAGCTGAAATGATTATTCGTTTGCGTGAAGAAAAAAAAGAGATGCGGAATCGTGATTTTGCAGCCTCTATTGGTATATCTGAAGCAGAATTTGTTGCTGCTTACTGTACAGTAGGAAAAGCAAAAAAACTACAAACTGATGTTGCTACTCTATTGGAGGCCGCTCCTCAGCTTGGAAAAGTTATGGCGTTGACGCGTAATGAATATGCCGTTCATGAAATAACAGGATGTTTTGAAAAAATTATCCAAAGTCAACATACCCCTATCACGCTTGGTGAAATCGATTTGCGTATTTTTTCAAAACAATGGAAATTTGGTTTTGAATATGATGTAATTATCCTTGGAAAGCCTACAAAAAGTTTGCAATTTTTTGATCAATATGGTGTTGCTGTTTTTAAACTCTATTCTAATGACACGACAAATACGGAAAAATGGAATAAACTTGTTGAGAAATTGCGTCATGAAGACCAATCATCTGTTCTTGATATCCTTCCTATTCCTTTTCCAATTCAAAATGATACGGCGGAGTTTGATGTTGAGCAATTTCGGAACCGTTGGCGAAATATGACTGATGTACACCAGCTACATAGGATTATTTCTGAATTTAAAATTAATCGGTATGATGCTGTGAAATATGCTGGTAACGAATTTGCCGATGAGTTAAGGATAGAAGCTGTTGAAATTATGCTCAATCGAGTTGCACAGAACGAAATACCAATTATGTGCTTTGTTGGTAATAGGGGATGTATCCAAATTTTTAGTGGGCAAGTAAAAAATGTTAAACAAACTGGATCTTGGCTTAATATTCTCGATCAAAAATTTCACTTACATTTATTGGTTTCTGGGATCGATAGTGTATGGTGGGTTCGCAAACCTACCAATGATGGTTACGTCAGTTCACTTGAAGTTTTTGATAAAAATGGTGAGATGCTTATTCAATTCTTTGGTATGCGAAAAGAAGGCAAAAAAGAACGTGAAGATTGGCGCTCCTTACTAAGCGGTCTCCCCTTATGTCAAAAAGCAGTGGTAGCTTAGAAAGGTAAAGTTGGACATGTCTACACCTTTTTTGCGTAAACTATCAAGCCTTTTTCTTATTTTTATACTGTTTTCTCTTCCTTACTTTTCTCAACAAGTAATTGCTGAACCTACAACGCATTTTTCTGAAAATGCACGGATCGTCTCTATTGGCGGATCTCTTACAGAAATCGTTTATGCATTGGGAGCTCAAGATCAACTTGTCGCCCGCGATAGTACAAGCGTTTATCCACAAGAAGCACTCAAACTTCCTGTACTTGGCTACATGCGTGCTCTTTCACCTGAAGGTGTTTTATCACTTGCTCCAGAAGGCATATTGCTCGTTGAAGGAAGCGGCCCTCCTTCAACAATTGATATTCTTAAAAAAACATCAATCCCTATAGTGATTGTGCCAGAAAACTACTCCCGCGAAAGTGTTATAGAAAAGATTCGCATCGTTGGAAAAGCCATTCATCGTGAAGCGCAAGCAGCTGCATTAATTAAAAAACTAAGCCATGACTTTGTGAATAATGATGCACTTTTGGCAAAAGTAACAAAACCCAAGCGTGTCCTTTTTATTTTATCCGTACAAAATGGGCGCGTTATGGCATCTGGGACAGGTACAGCTGCTGATGGTATGATAAAACTTTCGGGTGGTATCAATGCTATCACAGATTACAAAGGGTATAAGCTTCTAAATAGTGAAGCATTATTAAAATCAAACCCTGATTTTATTTTACTTGTGAAACATGGTGGAAGATCCACTAGCCTTGAAAAAATTTTAGCTATACCGGCAATTCAAGCAACAAATGCAGCAAAAAATCATGCTATTAAACAAATGGATGCTATGTATCTTTTAGGATTTGGTCCACGCGCTGCAGATGCATCGAGAGAACTTATTAATATACTTTATGGTGTAAACCAAAACGATAAGAGCTGATAGAAATGGTAGATAGTACATCCGTAGTGTATGCATCTGAAACAAAAGAGAATAAACGAATAGATCGTACAAATTTGAGAAGGATTCTATCATTAAGTTTAATAATATTTCTCATCTTCAGCATTTTTGGCGGGCTTTTGAACGGTGCTTCAGACGTTTCCTTCTTTGATTTCTTTCGTATAATGCTTACACAAGACTTTTCAGTAAGTAGTAAAACGCGTGATTATCTCGTGCTTATCGATATTAGGCTGCCCCGTGTTATTTTGGGGTTGTTGGTTGGAGCAGCTTTAGCTGTCTCTGGTGTTCTTATGCAAGGGCTTTTCCGTAATCCTCTTGCCGATCCTGGAATCGTAGGCGTCTCCGCAGGTGCAGGTCTTGGCGCTATTTTAGCAATCGTTGTCGGTATTGCTTTTCCTGTTTCATTAGCGCCTTTTCTAGAACCTTACAAAGTGATCATAGGTGCTTTTTTTGGCGGACTTTTATCAACAATTGTTCTTTATACAATAGCAACGCATCATAGTTTTACTTCTATTGCAACAATGCTTCTTGCTGGTATTGCTCTTGGTGCTTTAAGCAGTGCTGTTGTAGGAACGTTAATCTTTGTTGCAAATGACCAACAATTGCGTGACATCACTTTTTGGAATCTTGGCTCTCTTGCGGGTGCAACATGGTTAAAAGTTTGGCTTATTCTACCTTTTATCTGTATTGGTCTTCTTTGTTCACCCTTTTTATCACGAGCACTTAATGCTCTTGCTCTTGGAGAAGCTGTTGCTGGCCATATTGGCTTCCATATTCAACGGGTTAAAAATCTTGCTATTCTCCTTGTTGCCCTTATGTGTGGCAGCGCAGTTGCTGTCAGTGGTGGCATTGGTTTTATCGGTATTGTTGTTCCACATATTCTGCGTCAGCTGATTGGCCCCGATCACCTTTATCTTATTCCCTATTCCGCTCTCTTGGGGGCAGCATTACTTATTTTTGCTGATACCCTTGCACGCTTAATTGTTGCTCCCGCAGAATTGCCAATCGGAATCGTCACAGCACTTTTTGGTGCGCCTTTTTTCCTGTGGATCCTTATATGCAAACGAGGAACAAATTTTTCATGATTGAGGCAACCGATATTTGTGTTCAACGCGGGAAAAGGCAGATTCTTAACCATATAGACCTTCACGCTAAAAGTGGTGATCTTACTATCATTATCGGTCCAAATGGATCTGGGAAAAGTACTTTCGTCAAAGCGCTAAGTGGAGAAATTCCTTACAGTGGAAACATGACCTTAAATGGTCATGATGTTAGCAAGACAAAAACTTATGAAATGGCAAAGATACGTGCAGTGCTACCACAATCAACAATGCTAGCATTTCCATTCTTAGTCCATGAAGTTGTAGGACTTGGTCTTTCTGTAAACCAATTTACCATTGCCAAAATCGAATTGAAAAATCTTATCCAAAAAGCTTTAGAACGCGTCGGTCTTGCTGACTACGGCAGCCGATACTATCACCAATTATCAGGTGGAGAACAAGTCAGAGTGCAACTCGCTCGTGTACTTTGCCAAATCTGGAAACCCGTTTATAATGGAACACCTCGTTGGATGATATTAGATGAACCTATTGCTAACCTCGATATCCAATACCAAATCGTTGTTATGAATATCGCTAAAAGCTTTGCCAATTGTGGTGGTGGTGTTCTTGCCGTTCTCCATGATCTCAATCTTGCCGCACATTATGCAGATAAAATGATATTGTTAAAGCAAGGAAAGATTTATTGCGAGGGGAGCGCCTCTACCGTTTTGACAACGCAAAATCTACGCGATGCTTATCATTGTTCCTTAACCGTCTCTGAGTTACCTAAAGCAGATATCCCTTTTATATTGCCTCAAACAGCGTCTTGCCTATGAAATAGCGTTGTTTTTCAGAGAACTGTCTGCTTAAATCAAAAACTCAAACTGTACTACAAAATGAAATATGCAGATATGTTTAGGATTTGTTTTTTTGAAAATTATTTTTTTATTAATACACTTATTTATAAATGTAATTTATCATCTGTCATATTAGATTAAAGTATCAAATACCGTAATGTTATTTTATGTTATCATCTTATTAAAAATAAAAAAAATCGTTTACTTACACATCAGAAAAGGGACCTTCGTGTGGATAAAAGCCGTCTGAAAAAGCACGAAATATGGCCCCGATGAACTATCTTAATGTAAGAGTAGTAGCATATCGAATTTAGGAAAATATAACGATAGTACCGTTTCAGTATTTCATACGCGTGATAAATACATTTTTTTCTCCACACGGAAAATATTATAACTTCATGCATTCTGAGATAAACCACCTCGCTATAAATTTTCAATGACATTTACTAATTTTCTTCATGCGGCTATATTCATAAAGAGAAAAATAACTTTCGACTTATCTTTTCTTGCAACGAGTTATATCTTAGCATGATGCGTCTAAAATTGCTAACTGAGAAATCATTCAAATATCGTTTTTAACGCTCACAAATATCTTAATTAATGGCATATGAATTATCTACGATCTGCATAGAGATTACGGATGAATATTTATCATTCGATAAGCCTCACGATTTTATGGCATAAACAACCGTTGTATTAACAGGACGCGTTTCTGTTTCACTTGCAAAAGTGAGAAATGATTTCTGAAATTAACAGAGCACAAACAAATATATCTGATCTCTCCCTACCACGCTTATAGCTAAGATAAAACCCTCACTGCTATTTTCACTACCAGGATTCTCAACAGCCTTAATCACGGCTTCTTCAAAAAACGTACAGAAAACACTTTCTATAAAAAAAACAATCAATTTCAACCAAATGTTACTCTATTTTACCTAATATAGCTGTAGGATTTCATACTGCTGTGATAAAAGTGGTAAAATTTTTGTCCAGCACAGCTTTGATGACATATTTTAAAAAATTGCACCCGAACAGATAAAAAATGAGCACACAGATTAAGAAAATGCGCAATAAGACGTGCCATAATTTTAGGAGCAAAAATATCACAATTCAAAGCACTGTTCGTAAAATAGAGAACAGCATAACATCATACAAAGAATGCTGATTACTAAAGACTGGCTACTGGATCATCCTAAGAGCTACACGGAAATGCAGAATAAAGGATAAAACAATAGAAACGATAAGTATAGGTCCCATCATTTTGGTAATAAATTTTTAATCTTACTGTCCTTTATAAAAAACTTAGCATTTAAATTTCCTCTTCATAATACCTGTTTTTATTCCCCTAAAACTCTCTAAAATCGCTTAAAACATATTTTTATGATTGACAATATAGATATTTAAGCCAATCATATTCGTGCTAACAAAAATACTTAAAGTGGGAGGAGGAATGCAAATATTAGAATAGATATTGTATTAATTTTTCAAAATAAATTTTCTTGAACTTTATTGGGTTTGCTTTGCTATAAAGTAGTACTGTTTTTGTTTATCCGCATACTCGTGACTGATAATTTGAATATATCCCCATTAACATCGCAGCCTATTTTTGAACTCTGTGTCTATAAGGAAAAAATTTGTGCAGAAAAATACTCCATCAATCAGTTGCAACCCCTTTCCCGCTTCACGCAAAATTTATCAACAGAGCCTCCTATTTTCTGATGTGCGCGTACCATTGCGTGAAATTTCACTGACTGATGGCAGTGGTGAAAAACCTTTAAACGTTTACGATACTTCTGGCCCCTACACAGATAAAGATATGATCATTGATATTACAAAAGGCTTGCCAGCAATTAGCTTGCCTTGGCTTTCTAAGCGGGATGATACTGAAACTTATCCTGCACGATTAGTTAAACCTGAAGATAATGGATTGGCTTCTGATAAAAACCTTGCACCAACCTTTAAACAAAAACGTCCCATTTTACGAGCAAAAAATGGCAAAGCAATTACACAAATGGCTTATGCACGCGCAGGCATTATTACCGAAGAAATGGAATATGTGGCTATACGAGAAAATGAAGGATTAGCAGTAAAAGAACGGCAGAATGTACTATCAAATGAAACATTTGCTGGATCAATACCAGAAATTTATACTGCCGAATTTGTTCGTAATGAAATTGCTTGTGGACGCGCCATTATTCCACAAAACATTAATCATCCAGAATGTGAACCTATGATTATTGGGCGTAATTTTCGTGTTAAAATTAATGCCAATATTGGCAATTCAGCAGTAACTTCATCTATGGAAGAAGAAATTGATAAAATGGTTTGGGCCATTCGCTGGGGAGCAGATACAGTTATGGATCTCTCAACAGGTCGAAATATTCATAATATTCGTGAGTGGATTATTCGAAATGCCCCTGTTCCCATCGGGACTGTTCCACTTTATCAAGCACTCGAAAAAGTACAGGGTGTTGCTGAAAACTTAACATGGGATATTTTCCGTGATACCCTTATTGAACAAGCAGAGCAAGGTGTTGATTATTTTACCATTCATGCGGGATTAAGATTACCTTTTATCCCTTTGACCGTTGATCGGGTAACAGGTATTGTTTCACGAGGTGGTTCTATTATGGCAAAATGGTGCTTGCATCATCACAAGGAAAGTTTTCTCTATGAACATTTTGATGAAATTTGTGATATTGCACGCACGTATGACATCTCTCTTTCATTGGGGGATGGATTGCGCCCTGGCTCTATTGCTGATGCCAATGATGAAGCCCAATTTGCAGAGCTTAAAACTTTGGGAGAATTGACAAAAATCGCTTGGGAAAAAGATGTACAGGTTATGATTGAAGGTCCTGGACATGTTCCAATGCACAAAATTAAAGAAAATATGGAGCAACAATTAGATCTTTGTCATGAGGCGCCTTTTTATACTTTGGGACCTCTTACAACCGATATTGCTCCTGGTTATGACCATATTACATCAGCAATTGGTGCCGCTATGATTGGATGGTTTGGAACCGCTATGTTGTGTTATGTAACACCTAAAGAACACCTAGGACTCCCCGATAGAAATGACGTAAAAACTGGTGTGATTACTTATAAAATTGCTGCTCATGCCGCTGACCTTGCCAAAGGTTTGCCTAGAGCACAATTGCGCGATAATGCTCTTTCGCGTGCACGATTTGATTTTAGATGGCATGATCAATTCAACCTTTCTCTTGATCCGGAAACAGCCTGTGCCTTTCATGATGAAACAATGCCTAAAGAAGCTCATAAATTGGTGCATTTTTGTTCCATGTGTGGACCAAAGTTCTGTTCTATGCGTATTTCCCATGATATTCGTGAGGCAGCAGCAATAAGAAAAACAAAAGAGGAAGGTATGATCGCCATGACCAAAAAATATCAAAAAAATGGTGACCTTTATATGGAAATTGTTCCTCCTCAAAAAGAGAAAATAAACAGTTGAAGAACATTCTTATCAAAGGTGCGGGTGTCGGAGGATTAACAGTTGCCTTTATGTTACAACAAAAAGGTATTTCTGTTACTGTATCGGCTCCCCCTCATTCACCCATAGGAAGTGCTAGTTGGTATGCAGGAGGAATGCTGGCACCTTACTGTGAAAGAGAAAATGCGGAACAGATTGTTGAAGATCTTGGTATACAAGCTATACAGTGGTGGCGTAAAACGCTCCCCAACCTTGTCATACAAAAAGGCACTTTAGTGGTTGCACCTACACGAGATAGAGGAGAGCTTGAACGATTTTCTGCGCGCACGCATAATCATAAAACCATAGATAATACAGAAATAGCTCATATTGAACCAGATCTTGCGGAACGTTTTAACTATGCGCTCTTTTATGAAAATGAAGCCCATATTGATCCTCGCAAAGCACTTATGGCTTTAAAAGAAAAGCTTCTTAACAATGGAGCGTATTTTGTTGATGCAGAGACGGCTGAAACAAATTTTGATATTGTTATTGATGCGACAGGAATAGCACGTTTAGGAAAAGACAAAAATATACGGGGCGTACGCGGCGAAATGCTTCTCGTGCATTGCACCGATATTAAAATTTCGCGTCCAATTCGTCTTCTTCATCCACGGATTCCTCTCTACATTGTACCGCGACAAGATAATATTTTTATGATTGGCGCAACAATGATTGAGAGTGACTTTGATGGTGCAATCTCTGTGAGATCAATGATGGAATTACTCAATGCAGCTTATACTCTACATCCTGCTTTTGCTGAAGCAGAAATTATTGAATCTGGCGTTGGTGTTCGTCCATGTTATCCTGATAACTTCCCTTCTGTGTATAAAGATGGTAACTATATTTCTATTAATGGATTTTATAGACATGGTTTTCTTTTGTCTCCAGAAATGGCAAAACGAGCAATGAAATTGGCATTGGAGTAAAGCATGCAAATATTTGTTAATGGTGAAAAAATCCAAACAGAAGTTATGACTCTCGGTCTCTTGCTTGAAGAATTGGGATATGAAAGAAATTGGCTTGCAACCGCTGTTAACGCTGAAGTTGTTCCCATAGATGCACGAAGTCAATTTGTCTTGCATGAAGGAGATAAAATTGAAATTTTAAGCCCAATGCAAGGAGGCTAAAATTATGCTGAATCTTTATGAACGGCAATTCTCTTCCCGTCTTCTATTAGGTACAGCGCAATATCCTTCACCAGCAATCCTTCGTGATGCTATTCATAAATCGAATACGGAAATTGTGACTGTTTCCTTGCGCCGTGAAACTGCAGGTGGAAAACAAGGTGGAAAATTTTGGCAATTTCTTCAAGAACTTGGGGTAACAGTGCTTCCTAATACCGCTAGTTGTTATACTGTTAAAGAAGCCGTAACCACAGCGCAATTAGCAAGAGATCTTTTTAAAACAGCTTGGATTAAACTCGAAGTCATAGGAAATCCAGACACCTTACAGCCAAATGTTTTTTCTTTAATAGAAGCAGCGCAAATCTTAAACAATGAAGATTTCAAAATTTTTGCTTACACAACGGATGATCTTATTGTTGCTGAAAAACTTTTCGACATTGGTTGCCGTGTTATTATGCCTTGGTGTGCTCCTATTGGTTCTGCCAAAGGACCTCATAATACTGATGGACTGCGTTCTATCCGTGCTTACCTTCCTGATGCTACTCTTGTTATTGATGCCGGCATCGGACGCCCATCACATGCCGCCATTGCGATGGAGCTCGGTTATGATGCAGTACTACTTAACACCGCAATTGCTAAAGCAGGTGATCCTATCTTAATGGCTGAAGCATTTTCTAAAGCTGTTCAAGCAGGACGTATAGGATATAAAGCTGGCATGGTCGAAGCACGTAATGTGGCAGTCCCTTCAACGCCAGTCATTGGAAAAGCAGTATTTTCATGAAACTGGATCCATTTTATCTCATCGTTGATAACGCTGATTGGGTTGAACGTTTGCTCCCTCTTGGTATCAAGCTCGTACAATTGCGTATGAAACATGAAAATCAACAAATAATCCGTCAACATATCAAGCGCGCAAAAAACACATGCAATAAATTGGGAGCACAATTAATTATTAATGATCATTGGGAAATAGCAATTGATGAAAAGTGCAATTTTATTCATCTGGGACAAGAAGATCTAAGCAATGCTGATCTTCACGCAATTCGTAAAAGTGGTATAAAAGTTGGTCTTAGTACACATGATGAACATGAATTGGATATCGCACTCTCTGTTAATCCTGAATATATTGCACTTGGTCCTATTTATCCGACAATCTTAAAAAAAATGAAATGGATGCCGCAAGGACTAGAAAAAATCAAACAATGGAGAAAGCGGATTGGTACTTTACCTTTGGTGGGTATTGGCGGTTTAACACCAGAACGCGCAGTTGGTGTTTTAAAAGCAGGAGCAAATAGTGCTGCTGTTGTAACTGATATTATCCTCCATAAAAAACCTGAAAAGCGTGTACAACAGTGGATAAAAGTGACAAAAACATGGCGTTGATACCTTCCATTCTTATTGTTGCGGGCACTGATCCAACAGGAGGTGCCGGTATTGTTCGTGATATAGAAACCACTGCACATTTTCAAATAAAAGCAAATTTAGCAATCACTTGTGTTAACGTACAAGATGATAATCGCGTTGCCGAAATCATTCCAATGCATGGAGACATCGTCGCTGCGCAAATGCGTGCTGCCCTAGAAGCAAATCCAATAAGCGCAATAAAAATAGGTATGACAGGGACAAAAGCAATTGTAGCAGCAATCTGTAACGTACTTAAAGACTATCCCCATGTTCCAGTTATTCTGGACCCTGTACTTGTCGCTTCATCAGGAGGAAAGCTAACAACGGAAACAATCATCAACACTATGATAGATAAACTGCTTCCTCATGTTGATCTTTTAACACCAAATAGAGAAGAACTCGCTCTTCTTAGCCAAAGTCCATTGGCATCTCATGATAAGCAAGCAATACAACAAGCAAAAAAACTTCTATCTTTTGGTCCACACTCAATATTGATAAAAGGTGGACATGCAGAGGGCCATCTAGTGACGGATAGCTTTATTAATAAAACTGAAATTCTACATATTTCCGCACCACGTTTAACGGGAACAATGCGAGGAACAGGTTGTACCCTTTCCAGCGCTATTGCTGCGCATTTGGCGTTAAATGAATCTATGACTGAAGCGGTAAAAAAAGCAAAAGCATATACCCACACATTACTTTTAAACCACTGTCAAAAAGAGCCCTAAAATTAACATCACGTTATGTTGCATCGACATTCTTATAATAAGATTAGAAACGAGAATATTATAAAGCTTGAAGAATAATTCTATCTGATTTATTCATAAACGGATCGATGAGTAAGAAAAAACAATGTCAAACCAAACTCAGTATTCAATCTCGTATGAAGAACTTCTAAGCTTCTATAAAGAAAGTGGTGTTGATGCCGTGCTGACTGATGCGCCTATTGACCGTTTTAACCAATCTGCTTCTTCAGAGAAAAAATCGATACAAACAGCAAATATTTCTCATAATCAACAGACATCGCCAACCATCAAGTTACATCATCATCTGCTGCCTAACCCTAGTATAATGCAACGTGAACCTTCCGCTACAGAAATAGCTAAAAGTGCAAATACACTTGATGAATTAAAATCTGCTCTTCTCGCTTTTAATGGTTGCTCCTTAAAACTGACAGCGAAAAATACATGTTTTTCAGATGGAACAGCAGGAAGCGCACTCATGCTTATCGGAGAAGCACCAGGACGCGAAGAAGATATGCAAGGCATTCCTTTTGTGGGAAAAGCTGGTATGTTGCTTAATAAAATCCTCTCAGCGATCGGACTCACGAGACAAAATGTTTATATAACCAATACTATTCCATGGCGTCCACCAGGAAATCGAACACCAACACCAAGAGAAGTTGCATTATGCCGTCCCTTCATTGAACGACATATTCAACTGGCTAAGCCTCGCATTCTGATAGCATTAGGAGGGATTGCTACACAATTTCTTACTGGAACTCAAAATGGAATTATCCGAACAAGGGGGAAATGGCATACTTATGTAGGAGAAGGTGAAGTTGAAATACCTGTTATGCCAACTTTTCATCCCGCTTATCTGCTCAGAACGCCGAGTCAAAAAAAGCTTACATGGATAGACTTCTTAGAAGTAAAAAACCGCTTAGATAATCTCTCGTAATTCTTCAATCTTACCTGCCCCTAAAATAGAAACGTCCTTTCTATCATTTGCACCCTTAAAATACAGTCAGGAAAAAATTATGGAACAACCAACAACACCCATTTATCGTTTGGAAGATTACCAACCAACACCTTACGCTATCCTCAAAACACAGCTTTACTTTTGTTTAGATCCCCAAAAAACCTCCGTGACAGCAACATTGTTGATTGAAGCGCGCCACAGTACAAAAGAGAGAATGCCTCTTGTGCTTTCTGGTGATGATCTTACTCTCATTTCCGTTGCTATCAATGGTGAGGCATTACCCTCAAACGCTTACAAGAGAACGCCTTCATATCTAGAAATTACAAACCCACCAGCAACCCCTTTCACGTTGCAATTAGTCACAAAACTGAATCCTGAAAGCAACTGCCAACTCATGGGACTTTATCTTTCAAACGGTGTCTATTGCACACAGTGTGAATCGGAAGGTTTTCGTCGTATAACTTATTTTTACGATCGCCCAGATGTTCTTTCTACCTATACAGTAACAATCGAAGCCGATTCTCAAGAAATCCCTATCTTGCTTTCCAATGGAAATCTTGTGGAAACAGGAACTCTTGAGGGTAACCGTCATTTTGCTACTTGGGAAGATCCTTATCCTAAACCATCTTATCTCTTCGCTTTAGTTGGTGGTGATCTTGATAAAATAGAAGATTATTTCACCACCGTATCTGGTCGGCGTATCAAACTTGGTATCTATGTAGAAAAGGGAAAAACCAAACGAGCAACTTATGCAATGGATGCTCTCAAACGTTCCATGTGTTGGGATGAGCAGCGTTTCGGACGCGAATACGATCTTGATGTTTTTAATATTGTTGCTGTCTCCGATTTTAACATGGGAGCAATGGAAAATAAAGGACTCAACATTTTTAATGATAAATATGTTCTTGCAGATGCTGAAACAGCAACTGATCATGATTACAGAAATATTGAACGCGTCATTGCACATGAATATTTTCATAATTGGACCGGTAATCGTATTACCTGTCGTGATTGGTTTCAACTCTGCTTAAAAGAAGGATTAACGGTGTACCGTGATCAGGAATTTTCCTCAGATCAAAATGTACGTAGCTTACAGCGAATTGAAAACATAAAAATATTGAAAGCTCGACAATTTACTGAAGATTCTGGACCACTTGCCCATCCTGTTCGCCCTCGCCAATATAGTCAAATAAATAATTTTTATACCACAACCGTTTACGAAAAAGGAGCGGAAGTGGTTCGCATGGTGCATACTCTTTTAGGCTCTACGCTATTTCGTAAAGGTATGGATCTCTATTTTCAACGTCATGACGGACAAGCTTGCACAATTGAAGATTTCATTGCTTGTTTTGCTGAAGTCTCTGGTCGAGATTTCTCACAATTCATGCTGTGGTATGAACAAGCCGGCACACCCCATGTAGAAATCAATCATCATTACAGTGATGGCATTCTCACAATCCATGCAAAGCAGCATATTCCAACAACACCGCAACAAAATATAAAAAAACCTATGCTTATCCCTATCGCTTTTGGACTTTTAGGACACAACGGAGAGCCTCTCACCTATGAAGCTGATGCGGAGATTCAATCAGATGTTATGCTTCTTTCTAAAGAAAACCAAACATTCATATTAAGAGGAGTGAGAGAAAAACCGGTTTTATCACTGCTTAGAGACTTCTCTGCACCTATCAATCTACAAACTCCATTCAATGAAAGCGAACTCACCTTTCTTGCTCAAAATGATAGCAACCAAATTAATCGCTGGCAATCACTTAACCATTTAATGACACAAGCGCTCATCCAAGCCATTCAAGATGAAGCAAAAGCAAAAGAGGGTATGCCCTCTGCTTTGATAAAATTGATTGAAGCTATCATTACAGATGAAAGTCTTGAACCTGAGTTTCGTGCATTTTGTTTAAGTTTACCGAGCGAAGTTGAACTTGCCCATACACTTGGTAAAAATGTTGATCCAGAGCGTATTCACCATGTGCGCAATCAATTTTTAGCTTCGCTCGCGCGTACACATCAAGGACTCTTCACAAAAGTTTATATGCAAATTGGGACTCATGAACCATATTCACCAAACACTGCACAAGCTGGGAAACGAGCATTGCGAAATATTATGCTAGACTATCTCTCCATCGCCGAAGCCAAACCAAATCGTGCTGCTACACAATATGCAACTGCTGATAATATGACTGACCGTATGGCTAGTATAACCACGTTAGTAAAGCGCTTTAATAAAAGTGAGCAAGCGCAAAATGCCTTAAATGATTTTGAAAGTCGCTATCATCATGATCCTTTAGTCATGGATAAATGGTTCTCCATTCAAGCAATGGTTGCAGGATCATCAACACTTGATCATGTTAAAAAACTTATGCAACATCCGCTTTTTTCAAAAGATAATCCCAATCGTGTGCGTGCCTTGATTGGTGTCTTCGCGTCTCATAACCTAATAGGCTTTAACAGAGTTGATGGTGCCTCCTATGATTTTCTTTGCCAAATTATTTTAGAAATTGACAAAAAAAATCCGCAGCTTGCTTCATGGTTATTAACAACTCTGCGTTCTTGGCGACAATTAGAGCCCATTCGGCAACAAAAACTTGAAACCGCATTAAAAACAATTGCAGCAGCTCCTCAATTGTCAAGCGATGTGGCTGATATCATCAATCGCATACTTTCTTAAAAAATATTATAATCAATATGTTATAGTATTTTTCATGCAAAATAATAATTTAACTCTTCGGTAACGGTAAGCCCATAAACAGGTTATTTAAGCCTGTTTATGAGGCTTGTTCAGATTCCTTTTCATTTCCATACTCCACGCTCATAAAAGTAAAATTACTTTTTTTAAAAAAAAGACTGGACAGAAGACTCCTGTTTTGATTCATTGCTCCCTATGGGTTTACTATGAATATTGAAGCAGTTTTTAAATTACATTATTCCATAATTAAAGGAACTAAAAATGGCTAAATTGGACGCATATCATGCGCCAACGGAGGTGTATGCTGATTCAAAATCAAACGCTCAAAATCATAAAGCGCAGAAAGAGCATATCAATCTGTTTTCTAGTTCAGCCTATCAAAAACTTCTTTTTATTGAACCTTGGCTGCGACGTTCACTCCCATTTGTAATTCTTGCATTTCTTGTTGTGCTAGCGGCAATCCGTTTCCTATCAATCTATGATTGGCGCAACACAATTTATAAAAACACGCGTTCTACCATCACTCTCTTAGCTTCTCACATTACCAATACAATTGACCACGACTTACTTGCCGCCACTCGACAAGGAAAAGCTGCTGCTCTTTCTCATAATCATTTACAAAATATCCTTACCAATTTTCGTAACAAAGGTCTTATCAAAACCAGCACTGTTATTGCTATTGTCGATCAAAAAGGCAGTGTCCTAGCTTCATCCAGTTCAGAAATTACTTTAGGAAAGCCTTTAAAGGATTTTATCTCTGAGAGCATTGCCTTACAATCTCTGGGACAACACGCTGGAATCATGAAAATCACAATAGGAAAAAATGCCCCTGCACTTGCTTCATTGTACAAAACAGAAAATGGACAATTCGGTGTTTTCGTCAGCGAAAAAACGCAACATATCTATATGGAATGGCACAAAATTTTCTCGCTAAATATAACCCTGTTTATAGCAACTACCGGTGTTATTTTGGCTCTTCTCTATGCTTATTACAATCAAATTGTACGTGCACGTAATACAGATTTTATTTCAGAAAAAATTCAAAACCGTATTGATATGGCCATGATGCGTGGACGCTGTGGACTGTGGGATTGGAATATGGCAAGTGGACGTGTTTACTGGTCACGGGCAATTTATGAAATGCTCGGCTATATACCTCAGGATGCACTGCTATCAATTTCCCAAATTACCGCCATTATTAATCCAAATGATGCGAACTTTTTTGATCTTGCTCAGGAATTAATGAGCGGTAAAAAAAAACATATCGATATTAATGTCCCTATGCGCCACGCCGATGGTCATTATGTCTGGATGCGCATTCGTGCTGAAGTTACGGATGAAGAAGAACCTCATTTGGTTGGTATTGCCTTCGATATTAGTGAACAACGCCAGCTTGCAGAAGAAACAGCACAAGCCGATCTTCGTATCCGCGATGCGATTGAAAATATTTCTGAATCTTTTGTGTTATGGGATTCAGAAGGGCGTTTAGTCATGTCCAACAGCAAGTTTTGCGAATATGCAGCGATCCCTAAACAGGTTTTACAATCAGGTATCCAACGTGTAACCGTAGAAGCTATGGCTCGCCCTGCAATTAGTGAATATCCCCTCAAAGATGATGGTACTGGTAACTTAACCAGTATTCGCCAAACTGCAGATGGTTGTTGGCTCAAAATTAATGAACGGCGTACACAAGATGGAGGGCTTGTTTGTATTGGTACAGATATTTCTGAGCTTAAACAACAACAGGAAAAATTTGAAGACAGTGAAAGACGCCTTTTTTCTTTCATTCAAGAACTCAAACGTGCTCGAGGAAATGCTCAACAACGTGCAACAGAAGTTGAAAAACTTAATAAAAGTCTCAAGGCAGAAAAAGAGCGTGCTGAAAGTGCTAACAAAGCTAAATCAGAGTTTTTGGCTAATATGTCCCATGAATTGCGCACTCCACTTAACGCTATTCTAGGCTTTTCAGATATCATGTTGCAATCCACCTTTGGCCCTCTTGGTTCAGAACGCTATAAAGAATATATGCACGATATTTACAATTCAGGAAAACATCTGCTAACTCTTATTAATGATATCCTTGATATGTCCAAAATCGAAGCTGGTAGATTTTCCCTTGATTGTAAAAATATCAATCTCGAGCCCATCATCAGCGAAGCAGTGCGAACACTTACACCCCAAGCTCAAGAAAAAAATATTTCTGTTACAACAAATATTGCTCCAGAACTGCACGCAGAAGTTGATATCCGTGCTATGAAACAGATCTTCCTTAATCTTATCTCTAATGCTGTTAAATTCACACCTTCTGGAGGAAGTATTGATATCTGCGCTTTTGGTAAAAAAAATAACCTTATTTGTAAAATTAAGGATACAGGAGTTGGTATTCCTCAATCAGCGATAAAAAAACTTGGGCAACCTTTTGAACAAGTCGAAAATCAACTTACTAAAACCCATACTGGTTCAGGTCTTGGCCTAGCCATTTCACGCTCCTTGCTAGAACTCCATAAAGGAAAACTTGAAATTATCTCTAAAGAAATGAAAGGCACAACTGTAACCATTACAATGCCCATTAAACAAAGTTAAATTCTCCTTTTTGTTCCCTTTGTAGCAAAATCTTTTTTCGCCTGACACCCCAACGATAACCAGAAATAAAACCATTCTTGCGTACCACACGGTGACAAGGAATAACCAACGCTAACTCGTTACATGCACAAGCATTAGCAACTGCACGAAAAGCTTTAGGCATATTGATATGTTGCGCCAATGCTTCATATGAAATTGTTTCCCCACACGGTACCTTACATAATACCGCCCATACTTTCCGTTGAAAGACTGTACCATTTATATCTAAGGGAAAATTATATTTCCTTACTAACTTAGGAGTTTCTATCATTGCTATAATATGTGCAACTTCCCTCTTAAATGTATTGTCATTATCCACTTGTTTTGCATTACCAAAACATACCATGAATTCCTGTAATAATTGTTCTGTAGTATCTCCCAACGCTATATTACAAACCCCTTTTTGAGACTTTGCTACCAAAAGCCCTCCTATTGAGACGTTTCTCAAACAAAATATTCTCTTTCGGGAAATATTCAACATTTTAGCCTTTTTTATATTTCTAAAAAATTTAAACACCATAAATAAAATAAAGAGATTTCCTCATCACACCCTTTACAAGGTAAAACAAAATCTCCCCTAAAATCCATCTCTTTAAGCATTACTCAAAATCGCACTTAATCTATTTTATAGAATAGCGAATAGAACAGCCAGAATCCGAATTATCTTTTATACCTCAATCCAATAGCTCTATAAGAAGACAAATGATGATGCATTCTAAGGCGTACAGTTCTAGCATGTTAAAGTAAATTATTAACCCGCTCTACATAAAGAATAAAAAATCTTATCTTTCCCTAAACTCCCTCCTTCATAACATCTGCAATGCTATATGGAAGAACTATTGATACAACGATTTCTTACATTCATGGAGTAATAAACCAATACTATCATTGCCTTTTTCTGTCCCCTCATATTGCCACAAATCTTAGATTAAGATGATTTATAAAATTTTATTCAACACGTTCTAAAACAGGCTTTATCCTTACACCGATCCTTCTTATAACACGCAAGTGGCTACTTTTTACACTTGCTAAAAGCTAAAATGAGCAAATATTGCTGCATTTTCTTCCATCTAAACAAAGCATTTATAACAATGAAAACAAAACAAATTCCTGAGAGAACAGAAAAATGAGTCCCACCAAAGGTACTCCAAACAGGATAACTTCTCTCTTAAAAAAGAATGTTTCATAATATATATTTGAAAAAATAAGAGCCCCATTCAAAAATGGGGCTCTTTAAAAATTCAAACTTGCAACAAATTAAAATTTGTACGCTACACCAACACGAAAATCATTCGTTTTGTAGTTAATTTCCACCTTTTCATTTGCTAATTTCTTCTTACCATAATCTGAGTAACGATATTCTGCACGTACAATAAAATTATCAGTCATTGCAAAATCAATACCACCTCCAATGGTATAACCAATCATCTTTTTTTTCTCATCATGCTGCAAATCATGAGAAATAACCGCTCTACTTGTTGTATCGTCTGTCATCTCATAAATATTTCGAAGCTGCGTATAAGCAATGCCTCCTGCAACATAAGGCATTATATGATCAGCAGAAAAACCAATTCGCACGCGCGCAGCACCAAACCATTTTTGTTTTAAAGTATGATGCACAACTTGGCCAGGCATCACCCTATCATCTTCCATAAGATTTTCTATTGAACCCGTTTTTCTGAGCTCTTTTGATACGACGGCGGTTTTGTCCTTCTTTGGCGACTTAATATCTTTTGTGTCCTTTTTATAAGACCACATTACATCCGTATCAATACCTATAATAAAGCCATTATCGACATCAACATTGTAACCTGCATACACACCACCTACAAAACCAGAAAGTTTAGGCAACAACTCCTTCCTAATTGGAATCCACTTCCCTACACTCTGATCTCTTAAATAACTTGAATTAACCTTACTTGAAAAACCACCAATTTGGCCTCCAAAGTAAAACCCCTCCCAAGAAAACGCTGGAACCGTAACAATAGGCACGGGATGTTCTGGTATAGTAAAATCCGCTGCTTGTACTGCAGAAACTAAAGTTAAAGAAAAAATAGACGCTGTAATTAAGTATTTTGTAGCCATAATTGCTCCCCTAAAAGCTAATGTGACAACTAATAATTAAGTTTTTTCATATTTTTTTCAAAAAATCTGTAGTAAAAATGATACAATTACATAATAAATAAAATTTATATTTAAAAATATTATAATAAAAATTTATGATAATTTCTAAAATTTTCTAGACTGTACTTGTTTTATCTCTCATCATTGCGCAGCAGTAGGCATGTAATCATAATACCAATTACTAAAGAGGAAATAAGATTTTCTTACGTAGTCAGTAAAGCTTGTTATCCTCCTTTGCTCAATATATTTCCGTTATTCATGTGTTAAAAGCATACATAACTACAGTCTGTGTGAAATTTTGTAGCATCTCTGGGCTTATGAATGTATATGATTTAATATGCTTTTCTATAATTAGGTGAATGATGAATCATGGATACACATTAACTAAGAAAAACTGATAAAGAGTGCTATCCACTAAAAGGCAGAAAAAAGCTTTTTCAAATTTTCTGCATGAACAACAACACTTAGAATGAACTAATTTTAGCATAAAAGACATCAAAACCAGTGTAAGAGAGGAAATACAAATAAGTTTTGCTGTTTATTCTCTTAAAATCCATACTTAAATAAAATATAAAAAAGACAGAAAATTATTTTCAATAAATTATTTATTTTACAATGTTTATTTTATATTATTCAATATTTTCCTATTGTATACTATCTATATTGATATATTAGTCTCTTATATTTTATCTAACAATCATACAAAATGATTCCATAAAATTATTATAAGATACTCAATATTTCATTACACATGTAAAAGCTGAACATACTGATTGCTCAGTTTCCTCAAGTAATTTTTCGACACGAAGCAAATCAGGCTCTCCAACACACCTCAACAAAAGATCACTTAATCCAGGTGGCATATCATGAGATTTGATGGAAGCATTTAAGCAAAGCCGTATAATTTGGCTTAAATTTGTATAGAGTCTATAGGCATGGTGTAAATCAGAAATAAACGACTGATTAAGAAAACTGTTTGGTAACTGGGCTAAAATATCCGCTGTAGTCGCCCCAATTTGAAATACAATCACATGCGTAATAAGAGCGAATTGGGCAATAAACTCTAAGTCCATGATACCACCAGGCATTGTTTTCAAATCCCATCGATTCTCCGGGGGTTTTTCTTTTGCAATCAAAGTACGCATTTCACATACTGCTTTCGCCACATCCTTCTTATTACGAGGAAAAGAAATAATCTCACACACTTCTTTTTCTAACTTTTGTAAAAAATCAGGATCCCCTGCAATGCCCCGTGCCCGTGTTAAAGCTAGATGTTCCCATATCCACGCTTCTTTGCGATAATATTTTTTAAAAAATTGAAAAGAAACAGCAACAGGCCCTTTATTTCCTAATGGTCGCAATCTTAAATCAACAGCATAAAGAATACCTTGGCTTGTTAGAGTAGATAAAGCTGCAACCAAACGCTGTGTCAAACGGGTATAATATTGAGGGATATAGAGAGGTTTTTCTCCATCAGATATTTCTGCATCCTCATCATGTTCATAAAGCAAAATAAGATCAACATCTGAACCAGCCGTTAATTCATGGCTTCCAAGCTTTCCCATACCCAGTATTCCAACACGTCCTCCTTTAATACTTCCATGAAGACTTGAAAATTCTTTTTGAACCGCAGCAAATGTTTTTGCAATCATAATATCAGCAAGTGCGGTAAACGCAAAACCTGCTCTTTCTCCCGTAATTGCACCATTTAAAATTCGAATACCAATCAAAAAACGTTGCTCATCAGCAAAAACCCTTAAGTGATCCAGAATTTCTTCATAAGAAGTTATACCTTTAAGAAAACACTCAAGCCGTTTTTCTAGATAAGTTTTCGTTGGTAATTCTGAAAAAATAGTTGGATCTAACATTCCGTCAAAAACATGTGGTTTACGTGTAATAATTTCCGCAAGACGTGGAGCAGCTCCCATGATAAGCACCAACATATCCAAAAGAGAGGGATTAGATTGTAATAAGCTAAAAAGCTGAATTCCTGAAGGTAAACCTTGTAAAAAACTATCAAAACATAACATCACTTCATCAGCCCGTTTTGTCGCACCAAAAGCTTTCAAAAGAGCTGGGGTTAATTCCGTTAATCTCTCACGCGCCTCTGCAGATTGCGTTGCTTTATAACGCCCACAATGAAGTGTGCGCATAATACGACAAATATCACTTGCTCTTTCAAAACCTAAACGACTTAACGTTATTAATGTCTCTGGATCATCTTCTTCTCCTGTAAAAACTAAATTGCCAATTTCTAAACCAAGCTCTTGTTCATTCTCAAACAGCGCCGCATAATGTTTTTCAACGACTCGGAGTGTTTTTAACAAATCACGGATAAAGCTTCTTCTCTCTTGATAACCCATCAAATATGCGACACTGGTAAATTGCAAAACATCATTTGGAAGAAGATGCGTTTGTTCATCTGCAAGCATCTGAATACGGTGTTCCACATTTCGTAAAAAAGCATAACTTTTTACAAGACTATTTCTTGTTTTCTCACTGATCCAACCAAGCGTTTGAAGTTCTGTTAGCATTGCAACTGTCTGACGTCCACGTAATTGAGGAAAGCGCCCACCAGCAATAAGTTGTTGTGTCTGGACGAAAAACTCAATCTCACGAATACCTCCCCGTCCCAACTTTACATTATGACCATAAGCAGCAATTTGACCATAATTTTTATACGCATGGATTTGACGTTTGATCGAATGAATATCAGCAATCGCAGCATAATCTAAATATTTCCGCCACACATAAGGAAAAATCTCTTTGAGAAAGTTGAATCCTGCTCTTTTATCGCCAGCGACTGGACGTGCTTTAATCATAGCAGCTCTTTCCCAATTTTGCCCACGTCCCTCATAATAACGCAACGCAGTCCTTACCGGTAAAGCCAAAGGAGTTGAACTTGGATCTGGTCGAAGCCGAAAATCAAGACGGAAAACATATCCCTCCGCAGTACGTTCTTGAATGATACGGATTAATCGACGTACCATTTTAGAGAATACATCGATACTTTCAGAAAGATTCCCAATATGCGGTGATGTCTCATCAATGAAAACAATAAGATCAATATCAGAAGAATAATTAAGTTCTCCTGCTCCTAATTTTCCCATTCCTAAAATGATTAAACCACTGTCTTTTTCTGGATCATCACGACTCGATAAACTTATCTTACCGTGATCATGTGCTTCTCTCAAAAGAAAACGGAGAGCTACGCCTAATATCACTTCGCCCAAACGCGTCAACCAAGCGCATGAAATTTCGTAAGTAAAAACACCACTCAAATCAGCTAAAGCGATGAGAATATGTGCTTCCCGTTTTTTGTGTCTTAAAGCCGCCATCAATGACGTTTCATGCATAGATTCATTCTTATCAATAAGTGCAATATCATCTATAATTTCGCTCAGTCTTGTTTCTATATCAATATTCAATAAGGGACTGAGATAGGATGGATTAGCGATTAAAACCTCACGTAAAAAAGGCGATAAGGTCATGACCGCACTTATGAAATCAATTTGTTTTCCCTTGTCTGAAATATAAGAAACAAGCGGTTCTAAATTTTCTTTCCTCGCTTGTTCTTCCATGTCTTTTAACCATTGAGAACCACTCTCATCAAGGGGACATAAAGGGAGAAGCTGTGTTTTTAAAAAAGCATTTTTCATCTGCACTCCCTTGAAAGGCGTTTTGCCCTTTTTCTATGCATTATGCTACAAAGAAAAATAGTCATCGGTATTAAAATCAAATAATGAATTAAGGCTAAATTCAAGGAAATAATAAAACAGCCCTAAGCCCTGGATTTGCATTTTCAAGCAATAATTCTCCCCCGTGCAATTTCATAACAGCTTTTGCTATACTTAACCCAATACCAAAACCTGGCTGTGTACGACTTTCTTCAAGGCGAACAAATCGTTCTGTTACTTTTTCACGTTTATCTACTGCAATTCCTGGACCATTATCGCTAACGACAACCAACAAATGTTCACCACGATATTCCATCGATAAGCAAATTTCTGCCTTCCTTCCATCTTTGGGCGCATATTTAATCGCATTATCAATAAGGTTAAAAATTGATTGTGCAATAAGCTCACGATTCAACTTGAGCTCTTTATCAAATGTATCTCCTAATCGAAGCAGAATACCCGATTCTTCAGCAAAAGGTTCATAAAGCTCAACGGCATCTTCAAGGATCAGTTTCACATTCATAACCTCAAGATGCTCAATTGCCTTGCTGGCTTCAATGCGTGAAATCATTAAAATAGCATTAAAAGTGCGAATAAGTTGATCTGATTCAGCAATAACGCCATCGAGTGCCTGTCGATATTCAAACTCTGTCTTTTGCCCCGAAAGTGCTTCTTCAGCACGATTTCTAAGACGCGTCAGCGGTGTTTTAAGATCATGAGCAATGTTATCCGAGACTTGACGCAAACCAATATTTAATTCTTCAATGCGATCTAACATAACATTAAGATTAGCAGACAAGCGATCAAATTCATCCCCTACCCCAGAAACAGGTAAACGCCCACTAAAATCTCCATCCATCAAGCGCTGTGATGCAGCCGTCACATGGTCAATCCTTTGCAATGCACGCCTACCAACGAAAAACCATATAAGTAAAGCACCACCAACCATTGCTGCAAGAGCAATCATGACTGCTTTACGAATAACTGCTGCAAAACGTTCTGGTTCATCCAAATCCCGCCCCACAAGAATCTTCATAGCATTGGGTAAATCAACAATAATTGCCAAAGCATGATGTTTACTTGTTTTTCCATGTTCTCCAAAACGTGAATACAAAAAAGAATTCGAATGAAAACCATTTTGATTCAAAATACCTAATTCAATACGCGCAACATTGCCCGCTAAAATACGCCCCATAGGATCAGTAACAAGATAAAGAAAAGCTCCTGGTTGTCGTGAACGATAATCAATCGTGCGTATCAATAAAGGTAATCCACCGTAGTTATAAGCATTTTCGATACGTTTTAACTCTTCACGCAAAGCCTGTTCGGTTTGTTCGGTTAACAATGAAATAGAAAATGCCGTTATATAAATAGAAAGCCCTGTTGCAACTAACCCAAACAGTAAAATATAAAGTGCTGAAAGTCTTAGCGCAGTTGTGCGCATTATATTGATCAAACGATTCATCTTTTTTTATCTGGTGCTTTCAACATGTAACCAGCTCCACGCACTGTATGAAGAAGTGGGACATCAAAATCTTTTTCAATTTTTGCTCTTAAACGGGATATATGAACGTCAATGACATTTGTTTGTGGATCAAAGTGGTAATCCCAAACATTTTCTAAAAGCATAGTGCGTGTGACAACCTGCCCAGTATACCGCATTAAATATTCAAGTAAACGAAACTCTCGTGGTTGCAATACGATATTTCTATCACCCCGTTTCACTGTATGTGCTAGCCTATCAAGTTCAAGATTGCCTACGTAATAAACAGTTTCTGCTTCTTTAGGATTTTTCCTCCGTTGCAATACTTCAACACGAGCAAGAAGCTCAGAAAAAGCATAAGGCTTTGTTAAATAATCATCACCCCCTGCACGTAAACCCATCACGCGATCATTCACTTGCCCTAAAGCTGAAAGGATAAGAACTGGTGTTTCGTTGCCTTTAGAACGTAATTCAGTAATAATAGAGAGACCATCACGATGCAAAAGCATCCGATCAACAACCATAACGTCATAATTTTCCGTTTCGGCTAGAACATATCCCGTATCCCCATCATACGCAACATCAACTGAGTGCCCTGCTTCCCCAAAAGCTTTTTCGAGATAACGCCCCGTCTCATGATCATCTTCGATAACGAGTATCTTCATAAAACGCATCTCCGTTATTTTATTAAATCGTGTTGTAGGATAGAAGTCTACAAAACTCCTATCCTACCATTAAAAAGATATTATTTTTTGAAAACCGGCAGAGGAACAAAACGATTTTGATCCTTTGTTCGCACTTGTAGGAGTATCGCTGGCCGCCCTAGCTTTTGCGCATTTTTGATTGCATCAGTAATATCAGAGGCCTTTTTAATAGATTTATTATTTACTGTCACAATCACATCACCTGGTTGTATTCCTTTATCCGCAGCATCTGAATCTGAATCTACATCAGTGACAACCAATCCTAAACCATCATCAGAAGGCGCTACAATCAAACCATAATCTTCTAATGTTTCATCTGAATCACTGCGTTGATCTGAATATTTTGAACCCTCTTGCTTACCTACATTTTCAGGCATTGAAGCAAGTTTAACCTTTATATTTTCCTCTTTACTCGTTCTCCAGACACCCAACGTCACCGTCTCTCCTGGACTCATACTTGCAATACGCTTCGCTAAATCACGAACATCATTAACTTTTTCACTATTCACTGAAATAATCACATCACCTGCCTTAATACCAGCTTTTTCTGCTGGTCCCTTTGACGGATCAGCTACTAAAGCGCCTTTAGCCTCTTTCAAACCTACAGAGTCAGCAATATCTTTCGTTACAGGCTGAATCTGCACCCCCAACCAACCACGCTGAACTGAACCTTTTTCGATAAGTTGTTTTACAACCTGTTTGGCTGTCGCTGCCGGAATAGCAAAAGCAATCCCAACATTTCCTCCAGAAGGAGAAAAAATTGCTGTATTAACCCCAACAACCTTTCCATTAAGATCAAAAGTTGGACCGCCAGAATTTCCTCGATTAACAGCAGCATCAATTTGAATAAAATCATCATAAATATCAGCGCCAATCTCACGGCCACGTGCAGAAACAATACCTGCTGTTACAGTTCCACCAAGACCAAATGGATTACCGATAGCAACAACCCAATCACCAACACGCAGCTTTAAATCATCACCAAAATCAACATAGGGGAATTTTCTTTTTTCATCTACCTTCAAGACTGCAAGGTCGGTTCGCTTATCCGTTCCAATGAGCTTTGCATTCACTTCTGTACCATCGTCAAGAACCACAGTGTAACTTGTGCCATCAGAAATTACGTGATCATTAGTTACGATATAACCATCAGATGAAATAAAAAAACCCGATCCAAAAGCTATAGGACGAAACCTATGCGAACGTGTCAAAGGCTTATTTTTAGACCTATCACGATCATAAAATTCTTCAAAAAACCTTTTTAACGGATGCTGATCTGGCAATTGGTCAAGCCCTGGACCACTAAAAAATTCACTAAAAAACCGATCTTTTCTCCTTTTATTGCTCTTCACTTGCACTGAAACAACAGCAGGTTTTACTTGAGAAACAATATTTGCAAATCCCTGCTGTTGCCCTAACGAAGTAGATACGGAATTTGCACGAACCTCTGTCGTCCATAAGCTTGATCCACTTCCACTAAAAAACAATGCAGTTTCTAAGACAACAGAAAAACTTACTGCCGCTAATGTTGTGAAGAAAGTTTTTTTAACCATTTGGTATATACTCCTATTCAGTCATATTTTTTATCCAGATTCCGATCACTTATAAAACACTAGACATTACCGTTTTCTGTCTAAATTATTAAAGTTTTGTAAGATTTAAGGTCACAATAATGCATAATTATCAATAAAGCTGAGTGACTCATTTCAACGACCTCATTTTTCTTTATGTAATATCTCTTTTAACCCAACGGTATTTTGGACTGTTTTTTTATCAGTATTTAAAGTAATTATTTTTTCGTATCTGTACCGTCTTATCCGGAAAAAGATGGTGCTTGCGCTCATGATGATAATGATAAAAGGCGATAACCATAAAAAACACGTTGTTTTATTAAATGGTGGTTTCAAGAGAATAAATACACCATATCGCTCAACAAGAAAATCAATCACCTGCTGATTGCTCTCCCCCATTTTCAGTCTTTTGCGGATCAAAAGCCGTAAATCACGTGCTAGTGAAGTATCTGAATCATCAATTGTTTGATTTTGGCAAACTGGACAACGCAAATATGATGAAATCTCACGTGCACGCGATTCCAAAGCTTTATCCTGTAAAATTTCATCTGGCTCCACGGCTATCGCTAACGACAGAGAAAAAAAAGCAATAAAAAAAAGTAAAGCCAAAAACAGTCCATTTTTCATCTCAATGCCTTTTCAACAAATTTAAAGCAGGAGGCTATACGTCGATGCAACTCAATACGGAACCAATACCCAAAAAGAGAAAGACATCCGCCCATAGCCATCATCAAAGCCCCTAACCAAACACAAATCACGTAAGGCTTCCACCATATATGCACAACAAGCCCCTGATCATCTATATGTCCTGGCACAATATATAACTGAGATAAACCATGATTTTGAATACCAACTTCCGTTGTTGAGGTATTTTGGCTTGAATAGAACCGCTTTGAAGCTATTACATTGCGCACAGCATTTTTATTTTCATATATTGTAAAATGAAACTCCATTGCAGAATAATTCAGGCCAGCGCCATCGCGCACTTCATCCAAATGAAGAGTTTTACCCGCTATCGTTACCATATCTCCTATATGCATGGTTAGAATACGTTCTTGTGTGAAAGTTGCAACACAAGTAATACCAAGTAATGTCACACCTAACCCCATATGCGCCATTGCAGCACCAAAAGCGGACCATGGTAATCCAATAAATCTCTTGACCCTCACTGACAAAGCCATCTTTCGATGACCACTCTTTCCCCAAAGATCAGCTAAACTGGCTACAAAAACAAAAGCTGAAAGCCCCACTCCTAAAGCTGCAAAAATATCGCGAAAAGATGTTGCATAAAATGTTATAAAAAAAACTGCACAAACTAATGCAAAAACAAACCATAACCGCTCAAAAACTGCGAAAAAATCACCGCGTTTCCATGCTATCATTGATCCAAACGGAACCAACAGCAACAATAACACCATTAAAGGCCCACAAGTAAGGTTAAAAAAAGCAGCACCTACAGAAATTCTTTGTCCAGTGAATGACTCAATAAAGTAAGGGTAGAGTGTACCAATTAATACTGTCGCTGTTATTGTTGTAAGCAACAAATTATTTAAAACAATAAAACCTTCACGCGAAATTGGCTGAAATAATCTCCCTGTTTTGAAAACAGGTATGCGCAATCCAAAGAGAAGAAAAGCTCCCCCCGTGAAACAGAATAGAAGTGCAAGAATTGCTTGCCCTCGTGCTGGATCAACAGCAAAACTATGAATAGATGTTAAAAGGCCCGAACGAACAAGAAAAGTTCCCATAAGAGAAAGAGAAAAAGTTAGAAGTGCTAAAAATAAAGTCCAACTTTTCAATGTTTCCCGCTTTTCAAGAACAAGAGCAGAATGCAAAAGGGCTGTACCTGAAAGCCAAGGCATAAATGAAACATTTTCAACTGGATCCCAAAACCAATACCCTCCCCATCCCAACTCATAATAAGCCCAATAGGATCCAACCGTAATACCCAATGTTAAAAAGCACCAAGAAAGGAGAAGCCAGGGACGAACCCAACGCGCCCAAACCCTATCAACATGTCCCATAATCAATGCTGCTATTGCAAAAGAAAAACAAAGCGAAAAACCAACATAGCCTAAATAAAGAAGTGGTGGATGAATTGCTAATGCGATATCTTGTAAAAGAGGATTGAGATCATTTCCCTGCAATGCCGGTGGATTAACACGTAAAAACGGGTTGGACATAAAAAGAATAAACAAAAGAAAAGCGCTTGTAATCCAACTTTGGCATATTAAAATGAGTGCTTTAAACTGTTCTGGCAAATGTTGACTAAACAACGCCATCAATGCACTAAAAAAAGCGAGACTTAAAACCCATAACAACATGGACCCCTCGTGATTCCCCCAAACCCCCGTGATTTTATATAGCATGGGTTTTTCCGAATGAGAATTCTCAACAACATTCAAAACAGAAAAATCAGATACGATATAGGCATGAACAATAATCAAAAAAGATAAGAGTAATAATGCAAAAGTAATATATGTTAGGGGAACTACCGTTTGCATCAACGAACGCTCTTTCCACCAAACACCTAAAGCAGGCAAAAATGCTCCTAATAAACTCACTGCAAAGGCTGCAACTAAAAAAATATGACCCAGTTCAACGAGCACGATCGAATTATTTCTCCACACTTTTATGTTTGTTCAAGCGATCAGCTGTTTCTTTAGACATATAAGTTTCATCATGTTTTGCCAAAACGCGCTTACCAATAAACAGCCCCCGTTTATCGAAATACCCTTCCACGATAACTCCCTGTCCTTCACGAAAAAGATCGGGTAAAATACCATCAAAAATAACTTTTTCGTGTCTTGCATTATCCGTTACAAAAAAAGTAACTTTCATCTTCCCAAGATATTGAACCGTTCCTTTCTCAACAAAACCTCCTAAACGCAAAGGGCGCCCCATTAGAATATCTTCTTTTGTAATTTCAGATGGCATTCGAAAAAAACTGACTGTATTGCGCATTGCATACATAATAAGACTTATCGCAATTCCCACGACGAAAAAGCATAAGAAAATCATTAGTAATCGGTTTTTTTTTCGCTGCTTTAAAATAACCTTCAATGAAGGAGGTTTCTCGAAAGATTGACTGTTCATAGATACTCTACGAAAAATACTTTTATAAATGCGCTGTATAAACATTCATTCATTATTCTTGTGCTTTATCTTTAGTCAGAGCTTCGCACATCTTGTATACGGGTGCAACTTCTTATCCAATATCTCTCTTCCCCGAGTGATGATCTCCTGATTTTAATACTCTTAAACTGTCCATACTCACTTTCTGAGTATTCTATTTGGATAAATCACGGAACTGAATTATCTTCGCTTCAATGCGCAATCGCCCTACAAAATCCTTAGGCATTTTATCAAGAAAATTTTCTAAAAACTGTACTGCCTGTGCATACTTACCCTCTTGGCTAAGTGCTTCAGCGAGTAATAAACGAGGATAAAAGTCTTGTGGCGCTAAATCCGCTGCTTTTTGGAAAGCATTTTGTGCTTCTTGCGTAATCATTCCGCCCTCATAACCAACCAATGCCAACCCATATCCAACAAGCCTTGGAGCCGTTTCCCCATTCAAGCGAAGCGCATCTAAATACATATTCACTGCATCCTGAAATTGACCTTCCTCGAGGTATCCTACTGCCAACGCATCCGCTAGCTTGCCATCATGAGGTGCACGAAAGAAAAGGACTTGTAGACGAACGAGTTGTTCACGCTTACTAAGCGTCTTTGGATCCTTATCCATTAACGCACTAAAAAAATAACTTTTAACTTCTGGATTTCCTGTTAAAGCGTAAATGCTCCATGTCATAAGAAAAACAAACAAAATACTAAGAATTTTAATAGTTCGCATAGTTTTACAACGCTTGTAAGACTTATCAGATTCAACAAAACACGTACAACTTCTGTAAATATTAGTAGCTGAAATGCTCTTGTTTTGAAAAAATTTACAGTTAAAATGTAACGAGAAAAAAAGAGAAATCGTCAACAAAATAAAAAAAATGCAACCAAAATTAACAATAGCATATCACTTTGGTACCAACACAAGAATTAAAAAGCATAATCAATTATCCTACCTCTCTCATTCGTTAGAACATTGATGTAAAATGATAGAACACTATTTTTTCACATATGAAATTATGAATTTTATCATAAATTTTTCTAAAAAGCTTATTTTTCTATTCTCATTTATAGACAGATAGATACGGATTCAAAATCCTGAAATCATTCCCTACTTCATGTATTATACGCACAAACATTACTTCCTTCCTACAAATTTTAATATATACATGCCCTGCATAGAAATAAAATATGTTCATTTCTTTGGTAATACAATTTTTGCATATAACCCACCTAAGTTAGAACGCGATAATAAAAGACTTCCACCGTATTCGTTGACCATATCTGAAACAATCGCTAACCCTAAACCTGTCCCCGGCTTACTTTCGTCAAGCCGATGCCCCCTTTTTAATGCTTCATCAATTTGTTCTTCTGTTAAACCAGAACCATCATCTTCTATGAGGATACTAAAACATTCTGCTTCTTCAACATTTTCCTCTAACTGACAGGAGATTAGAACTTTTGTAAGAGCCCACTGAGCAGCATTCTCAATCAAATTTCCTACAATTTCCTCTAAATCTTCTCTTTCACCAGAAAAAACAATATCATTAACATCCATAACAAATTTAAACTGTTTTTCAGGGTTAAGCTTTTCCATAACCCGCACCAAACGATCAATCACTGTGCGAACTGATGTGTGATAAACAACACTGTCGCATTGTGCGGCAATCCGAGCACGCTGTAAATAATGATTTATTTGGTCCTGCATTATTTGCGTTTGCTCTTTCAATAAAAGAGCCTGTTCTCCACACATCTTATCAATCTCATTCACAATCACTGACAAAGGTGTCTTCAATGAATGTGCAAGATTACCAACCTGTGTGCGAAACCGTTCAATAATACGCTGATTATTATTGATGAGAGCATTCATCTCTTGTGCTAACGGCATAACTTCGCTTACTAAATCCGTATTCACGTAATTAACCCTGCCTTCACGAATATCACTCAACGCTTGTCGGATAAGTTTCAACGGTTGAAAACTAAAGAACATAATAGCAATGTTAATAAGAACGCTCCCTATACCAAAACTCCACAAAAAAATTTGTAAAGTCCGCTTAAATTCCTGCACTTGTGCATGTGCTTCATCGATATTCCCAACAAGGCGAAAACGCGCAACATGATTTTGATTATCAAGAACAACATCACTCTCAATCACTTGCAGATTCTGACCATTTTTTCCCGTTATCCGGTAAGAACGAAAAAATTTGTTGTCAAAAGGTATATCGACATCGCTGGGTGAAAATATTCTCTCAGTTCCTAATGATGGAGATGTCAGTCTTCCTTGTAGATTAGATGATACAGAAACGACTTCCCAATACCATCCCGATGTTGGATCTAAATAGCGAATATCATCAATTCCAAAACTTCCTTTCAAGTTCCCATCAGGTGTTACAGTCACTGTTGCAATAAGACTGTACAGTTGAGTAGACAGGATACGCTCTAGATTTTCTTCACTTGAACGCCGATAAAATAAAATACTGACTGCAGAAATCAATGAAAGCGAAATAACAACCCATAATGTTGATAAAATCATAACACGCAAGCTGAGAGATCTAACAATTAGAGAAATCATTCCCCTAAGCGAGCCCTTATTTTTTAGAACTCTCATTGATCACCTAGCTTTTTCACTCTATAGCCTAATCCACGAATAGTCTCAATTAAATCCACCCCAAGCTTTTTACGTAACCGTCCTACAAAAACTTCAACCGTATTCGAATCTTTGTCAAAGTTCTGATCATAAAGATGTTCGGTAAGCTCCATCCTTGAAACCACCCTATCGCAATGGTGCATGAGATACGAAAGAAGCCTGAATTCATATGATGTCAATTTAATCAACTGACCATTAACAAAAACACGAGACGTTTTAGTATCCAATAAAACCTCTCCGCAGTGTAACGTGCTCGTTGCATGGCCTGCAGCTCGACGAATTAACGCCCGCAACCGCGCCATCACTTCCTCTAAATGAAATGGCTTAACAACATAATCATCAGCACCTGCATCAATGCCAAGTACCTTATCAGACCAGCGATCTCGCGCTGTTAGCACTAAAACAGGCATTGAATACCCTTCTTTGCGCCATTTTTCAATAATACGAATCCCATCTAGACGTGGCAAACCAATATCGAGAATCACCGCATCATAAGACTCTGTGCTTCCTAAAAAGTAAGCCTCTTCACCATCAAAAGCGCTATCTGAAACATATCCCGCATTTTTCACAGCTTCTGCTAATTGATGATTGAGATTTCTATCATCTTCAACAATTAAAATACGCATCACGATATCTGCTAAATACTAATCTAGAGGAACAGAAACTTCAACACGGCGCAACTTTTCACCCCCATGGGCAGGCACAATGACCACAACCTCACACATATTTCTTCCATCCTGAATAATGGGGATTGAACGTACTAACACCCCACTTTTTTGGACAGCCACTTTCTTACCCATTTCGGCGCAATCAGCAGCAAGAACAGAATCTGCTCCCAAAAGAACCACTGTCATTATAAATAAAAAAGATTTTTTTATCATAAATATTTTATAATCTACTGTAGATGAATATAAAATGAATAATGTTTTTGTCCATTCAAAAATCACGCAGGAACAATACATGATCTCTATGCAACAAAATAACGCGTGGATGTTCCCTCGAGCTTTAATGGTTTTAAAATAAAATCTTCTTAAAGATCACATCAAAAATTGGAAAAGAAAATCTACAAGGACTTAATTGTCGTAATTCCAAAATAAATTCTTTCTCTGTTGACACTATAGCAAAAAACTCTTTTCACTCCATATAATCATGAGAGATTTGTTTCGTCCTATCATTTTGTTACAGGCTCTCTTTTAAATGTTTCATTTTTTTAAAAAAAAGAAAGCACAAAATAATAAGCCATTTCGTAGTCCTGCACTCATTGAATTAGATGCATGGTTAGACACTGCACTTTATCGCATCCGCTCTACCAACAGTTTCTTCTGGAACGAGGCAAAAATAGCTTCACAGTGTTTTCATATACAAGGGTGGAAACGATTTATTGTCGAATTTCTTGATGAAACAATGACATTAGGATTAATTGCTTTTACTCTCTTCACCATAAATGGTATTTCTGTTTTTGAATTAACTAAAAAAGACTGGTTTTCTCCTAAGAAGTTTTCCATCCTTTTTCTAGATCGGTACGGAAATCCCATCGGTCACCGTGGTGCATCACCAGCTGCATCTGTTCCTGTTGAAGAGATGCCCGATTATCTTATTAAAGCTGTTCTTGCGACAGAAGACCGCCGTTTTTTCGATCACTGGGGCATTGATTTGCATGGTCTCACGCGGGCAATCTCAAAAAACATGCAAGCTAAAAATGTGGTTCAAGGCGGTTCGACCCTTACACAACAATTGGCTAAAAATTTGTTTTTAACAAATGAAAGAACCATAACACGCAAAATAAAAGAAGCTTATCTTGCCCTTTGGCTCGAAGCAAATTTTAGCAAAAAACAGATTTTGCAACTTTATCTTGATCGCGCATATATGGGAGGAAATAATTTTGGTATCGCAGCAGCTGCAAAATTTTATTTTGGTAAAAATATACGCAATATATCCCTTAGCGAATCCGCTATGTTAGCAGGACTGTTCAAAGCCCCAAGCAAATATGCTCCTCATAATAACCTGCTTGCCGCTCAAACACGTGCCAATGTGGTCCTTTCTAACCTTGTTGATGGCGGATTTATAACTGAGAGCCAAATTATCAACGCCCATCGCCATCCTGCCATCGCTCTGAAAAAAATAAAAAATAGTCAGCCTGATTATTTTCTTGATTGGGTCTTCGACGAAGTCAAAAAAATGAGTGACCAGCTTCCAAGCCATAGTTTGATCATTCAAACTACCCTTGATCCAGATATTCAAAAAGCTGCAGAGGAATCCGTCGCCTATCATTTACACCAATACGGCCAACAATACCGCGTAACACAAGCTGCTACAGTCATACTCGATAATAACGGAGCTGTGCGTGCAATTGTTGGAGGATTGGATTATAGTAAAAGCCAATTTAACAGAGCAACACAAGGAGGAAGACAGCCTGGTTCTTCATTCAAACCTTATGTTTACGCAGCCACAATGGAACGTGGTCTATCTCCCTCAACAATAGTCTTAGATGCCCCCATCAATTGGGGAGGTTGGTCGCCCAAAAATAATTCCGGTCGTTATCTTGGTAAAATCGATTTAGCAACTGCTTTAGCCTTTTCTATCAATACAGTGCCTGTCTATCTTACCTATCAATATCTTAACCGCGATACCCAACCCATCATAGATCTGATCAAAAATATGGGAATTTATGCGCATATTTTATCACACAAAACTATGGTTCTAGGCACATCCAATATGACACCCATGGATCAAGCGACCGGTTTTAATGTCTTTGCTAATGGGGGTATAGCTGGAAATCGCCATGGTTTCACACAAATCAGCACACCAGATGGGCATGTGGTGTGGGACTTCGAGCATGACGGGAATAAACCACACCGGGTCCTCAGCGGACAATCAGCAGCTTATATGAACCAAATGATGGTTGGTGTCACAACACGAGGATCTGGTAAACGTGCCGCGCTACCCATGACTCTTGTTGCCGGAAAAACTGGAACATCACAATCCTATCGCGATGCATGGTTTGTTGGCTTCACCGGTAATTATACGGGAGCTGTATGGATGGGTAATGATAATTTTTCACCGATGAATCGCGCTTTTGGTGGTGGTGTTCCTGCCATGATCTGGCACCGTATCATGCTCTCTGCACACCAAAATATCATGCTCAAACAGCTCTATGGTGTCGAAAACTCTCTCTTCCCTTATCAGCCACCACCCTTCTCTTCCCGTAGTGATTTTGAGCCTACACTCCAAATACCCCATACGCTCTCCCGCGAAATATTAAATATTGTGCAACTGATTAACAAAGATTTAAAAAAGACATCTGCAATCTCTTTGAAATTGAAAGCACTTGGAGCTTTAACACATTGAATTCAAAATATTCTAGAATGTTTGTTAACATTGTCATTCCCTTTTTCATCTTTACTTTTTCCATTTTTTTTGGAACACTCAGTGTTGATTATGGACTCAATTCCTTTAACAATTTAGGACGTTTTACAATTGGTGAATGGAGTGCTTACCCAGAAGCAGGAACCGCCAAAACTGACCCATATACCCGCGCACGCACTGCCAAAAGAGGCGAAATTTCAATTGGGCGTACAGAAGGGCTTATTTTTCAACTTTGGAAAGATAACCATGGGCGTCCACTACGCTCCCATTGCCATTATTTGCTCAAAGGACACATCCCTGAAACACGTCTCTTTACCCTTTATACAGCTGAAAAATCTCTCAAACCTTATACTTCATCCAAGGAAATACCCTTCAAACTTTATACCGATAACATTACCTATGAAAGTGATGGCTCTTTGCGCATAAACATCGCACCTACACCACAAATTGGCAATTGGCTTGCAACAGGCAATCAAAAAGAATTCGGACTTATTCTTACTTTGTACGATACGTCAATTATCTCTGCAACGGCATTACAAAAGCTTACGATGCCCTCTGTAGAACAAATTCCAACAGGACAAAAAAACTGTGACTAGATTTATTCACGCCGCACTTCTTGCAAGCATTGGTGCTATCATTGTTCATGTTTGCATTTTATTTCTAACGCCCTATTGGGCACAAAATAATATATGGAAACAGCTTAAAAAATCTGGAGATCCTTATCAATTTGTTAACTTGGATGCCCACAATCCTATTCAGCAGACTACTGATCCCTTTTTTCTTCTTAAAGTCTGTAGATTTAATCTCGAAAATGGCCCTGTTCACTTAAAGGCTTTAAAGACAACCCAATTTTGGTCACTCGCTGCCTACACACACGAGGGAATTATTTTCTACAATCTTAATGACCGGACAGCCCCTGATACGACACTCGATCTTATCATTGGGAAACCTATACAAATCATAGAACTCAAAAAGTCAAAGTCTACAAGAAATACAAATTCAGTTTTAATCGCTCAAAATTTGAATGAAGGTTTTGCACTGTTACGCGTTTTTGCCCCTTCTTTACTTGCAAAGAAAGAAAGCGAAGCCTTCTTTTCATCTGTCACCTGTAGCATATTCAATGGATGAAAATTACACCGCTTTCTGTCTATACAACAGCTCTATTTTTCAAGAGAGGGTAAAAGCGTGCCCAAATAGTCATATTCAAACACAATCAGCTAAATATGAGAATGAGAATGCAATCCTTATTGCAACTTTAAATCACCTGATTTTTTCTTAAGATAAAAATCATTAAAAATGATCCGTGCAACGCTCTTGTTTTGAAGCAGTCATCTGCTTACAGAATTATATATAATGAATAAATATATTGATAAAAACTATGAAATAAAGACGATCTGTGTCGCACTTAGATTGTATTGTGCTGGATAGGTAATATAACTTCAAGCAGAAGGCAATATAAAAGTAAGAGCCCTAATTTTGGATAAACACACGCATCGCAAAGCTTGCGAGTTGAGTTTATTTTTATGTCGTTACAATCATTTCTCATAAAATTTAATCAATCTATAAAGGTGTTATCAGTTACCGAAATGAATTGGTGAGAGTAACCATTGGAAATTGATGGGAGATAGAGCATCCTTGACCTTAAAAATAAGTGCTTTACTTTTGTCATATGACTGGAAGCTTTCTGTGAGATAGGAAATCTGAGGAGAGTTTTGCTTATGGTTCATAGTTGAGGGGAAAGAGATTCATGAAGAAGATATACGTTCGGTTAGTCTCGAGGGCAGCAGTATGGTCCCCCCGTTTTGGCGGATTAGCGTTCTTTATTTTGTTATTTTCAATGTTTTTACAGCGCTTTTCTGTGATTGACGTAACTGACTTTATATTGTTAATAATCATTTCTGCTTGTTGTGTCGCTGTTTCTCTTTTTCTTGCTGTAAAAGCACTTCATAGCTTATGGGTGTATGGTGCTCTGGGTGGAATGAAAGCTTTAAGAGGTATCATTTATTCTTTGGTAACAGCCACACCATTGGTATTATTCTTTGGATTTTGGTTTTCTTTTCCAGCTCTTCATGATATTTCTACTGATACACAGAACCCACCAGCTTTTTTTCGCACGACACGTCCCAGCGATGCTTTACCGCTTAAGAACGTTTTAACCAAACAAGCAACTGTACAGATGTCATCATGGCCGGAAATGTCAGGACGTCGTTATGATGGTTCACCTGAGCGTATTCGCAAATCCGTTCTCAGTGTTTTAGCAGCTTATGATTGGCCTGTTGTAGCGCAACGAGAGTTTCAAGGTAAAGAGGATACACTGTATATTGAAACAATGGCAAAAACTTTTTACCTTGGCTTTATTTCAGATATTGTTATTCGTTTAACTGATGAAGGGGATACAACTTTTGTTGATATGCGTTCTGCTTCGCGTTATTTGCCAAGAGATTTGGGAACGAATGCTGCTTTTATTATCGATTTTATGGATGCACTTGATACAGAAGTCGCTTCTCTCCCTCTTTCTCAAGATGATGAGTAAAACTTCAAAACGTAGTAAGTTACATTTAGTAAATCAACTCATTTAAAAATAAATTTTGAGACGTGCAAAAACGAACAAATCGATTATCATCTCTCACCGACTATAAGTAATTTACGTGTTCTTGACTGCTCTAAAGCAACTTATAGCCTCTTTTTAGCGCATCACACGTAAATAAAATATCTGAATTCAAATTCTAAACTTAAATACCATACTTGATTTACGCATATTTTTATGCTCAAAAATCTCATCATAAGGGTAGGAAAGAAGACTTCTCTAATAAGGAAATTAAGCATTCCATACAGATTTATTTTTCTAATGAAAACAGAAAATCATATCTCCATCAAGATAGAGAAATATATTTATCTAATCTGATGTAATCTCACATAGTTATAGAAAAAATTAACAATAAAAACACATTTATCATCGGTGATAAGATTTTACAGAGTTTTCTAAAACTGTAAGCATTAAATATTCGAAAAAAATAGTACAGTACACACAAATTCACCGATAATTGTCACAATAAATTATGATTGTGGTTTTGTAAACAAAACACATAATAATATAATGAAAAACTAATATATAATATATTTAAATGAAATATAAATAATAAAAAAATGATAAAAATAATAACTTAAATATATTAAGCATTACTTAATAATATTTTTCCAATTGTAATCGTAATATCTATACATTAATACAAATAAAAATATTGAATACAATACATAAACAATAATACCAATTAATAGCGTAAATAATACTATTACTAATATACACGACAAACATCATAAATGATAATTTTCATTATAACATATAAAAAATATTTTTATATAAAATAAATTCAAAAATTTCATCTACTTTACCAATGATCGCATATAGATATACACATACATAGCAATATAATATAATACAAATAATAAATTTAACTCAAATAAATCTAATTTTATATTTTTTAAAATTTCTGCTTTTAAAAACATAAGAGAAAATTTAAAAAAATAAACAATTGTCAAAACAAACGCGAGTTTAACACTATTTAAAATGTCTATCATAATAAATTTAAAAATAAAATATATATTAATATAAATGCAGATATCCCTGATGGTTTTATGTATAGCTGCGATCATTTAATTTTAGTACATTTATTAACCAACAACTATAGCAATATTGACTTCATAGATATCTTTCTAAATATTGTCTATAAATTAGAATCAGCATATCGCCTTTGCCGGTTGAGGCACTTAGTGGAGTTATCTTCGCCAAGTGGATTACATTAGAAATTTGAGTGCGTATTTACATCCATGTTTTAGTTTTACCCCTGCCTGCTTTGCGCCACTGGCAAATGGGGAAATTATTTATGCATATTGAAAATATGTTGATACAATTCACGCTTTTTCAACGAAAACCTCTATGTAAAAAAATAAAATTTACAAGATAAATACAATGGGTATTTATAACAATTTTAATTTTATACGATATATAATAAATAATTATTAAAAACATCTTATATATAATGAAAAAATTCATTATATAAAATAATATAGTTATTAATAATATTTCTTTTTTTACCTTTAAATCATTACATTTAATCATATTATATAGTATAAACAAAAATCCAAATATAATCGTTGTCACTAAGGATTCAATAAAGATAAATATAATAAAAAATAAAATATCTATTATAATAAATATACTTGAAATCAGTTGTATCTATAGCTTTTAAGTTATGTTTACAATACTACTGATCTCAGAAACATCTTTCCAGCTATTTTCTAACAAATTAGAAACAGCATTCCTTCGCTTTACCGATATAGCATTTGATCCAATTTATCTACCAAAGCATCCCTAGATCCTAATATTGCGCCTCTTACTACTTCATCGGCAAAGACAGAACCTATGGCTTGCTCCCGTGACAGAATATACCATTTCTCTACTTAATCCTCTTCCTACGAGATCATTTATGTTTGTTTCATAGAGATAACTACCTTTATTATCCCCTTCATAGTGAAGAAAATCTATTATATTACTCTATAAATTTGAACTAAACATTTTATCTATTTAAAATAATACATTATAATAACAGATTCTAAATATACCATCATGTATTTAAAATAATTGTCAAAGACAGTTTTTAAGAAAAAAATAAATTTATTTATAAATAATTAATATATTATTATATAAAAAATTATAAAAATTACATTTACATTGTTGATGAGTTCAAGCTTATTTTCATTGTTTTGTACACAGGTATTAAACAACTCTACTTGTTATCAGGAGATTATTAATCGCATCTTACCTTTTCAGCGTGCAGTAAATCTTTAGTCTATCGTTGCCCTTACGATAGTTATTATTTTGTTTTTCTTAGGTGATAGAAAGCACCTAGTCATGAAATCAATCAAAAAACTACGAAAAAGCTTAAAGTAGAAAAATAAACAAAATTCAAAAAATATAAGATTTTCAGAATCTAAGATCTTTGAACTTATAATTTATAAATTGGTGTAATTCATCAAAAACTGGCTGGGGTACCTGGATTCGAACCAGGGAATGCCGGTACCAAAAACCGGTGCCTTACCGCTTGGCTATACCCCAAAAGAAAAACACGCTCACAATTATTTTTTGCACCTTATAGCGATTCCCGTGATTATGCGCAATATCTGAAAATCAAAGCTTTTACTTTTTTATCATAAATTTTTTGTTAGGATTGCTTTGACGTAAAACTTGTAACAAAAACTCATATTGGCCTATAAAGTTAACACAAGTAACAGCTCTTAATCTATCATTTATTTTGCATTTTTCGTATTCTGCTATTTTATTTATTCATTTTAAGGCAGTATAAAATGGAGATTTTATGCCTTACTGTAATGTGTTTATAGATTACCATGGATCACATGTTTCCTTCATATACTCAAATCCAAACATTTAAATGAGATAGGAGAATAAACAGGCTTTGTGTGTTGATGATTTTTTTCTTTTAATCATATTATCGATCTTTAGCTGTTCAATATACAATAATGCACTGCCTCTTACTTATAGATTAAATGAATAATGCATAACAAACATAAATTAGCTTATCATGAATAAGTGCATTTAAGATCAATGTCTGCAAACTATCAGGTGCCATTGATCTTATATAAAATTTCAAAGTCTATGCAAAAATCAATAATATCTGAAAAAATAATCGCTAACACTCTTTTACAAACACTATGATAAAGCGGTGTATACTCATAAATAGAACAGGAAAAATTGTGTAAACATCGAAGATACTTTTATGATATTTATAGAGATATTTTGGGAAACAAAAAAATATCTTATAACTATCCAAATTCACCTTTCTAGCTCTTAATGAAGCGGTACACCATTCTTAAATAAGATAATGATATTTTTTATTAGTTCATAGACGGAAAAAACTCTTTAAAAGCAGGATGCTATAAATCAATGGTATTTTGATTAATTAAGCGCATATATCTAGAAATACCTTTATAAAGAACGATCATTAAAATTAATTTAACGCAAGTGGGTATTCAACATTTGCTTTTAAATTCTGTAAATGGCAAATTGGATTTGTGAAGTAAACTTAACAATTAGAATCGAGGAGATTTTAAATGGCTTTTGAATTGGCCCCGTTGCCTTATGATTATGATGCTCTTTCGCCTTATATGTCACGCGAAACACTTGAATATCATCATGATAAGCATCACCTCGCTTATCTTACCAACACCAATAATTTTGTGAAAGATTTAGGCTTAGAAAATGAAAGCCTTGAAAATATTGTTAAAAAAAGTTTTGGAAAAAATATTGGGTTGTTTAATAATGCAGCGCAGTATTACAATCACAACCATTTTTGGCTTTGGATGAAAAAAAACGGTGGTGGTCAAAAACTTCCTGAAAAGTTAGCAAAAGCTATTGATGCTGATCTAGGTGGTTATGACAAATTCCGCGCTGATTTTATTGCTACTGCCGTCGCACAATTTGGCTCCGGATGGGCATGGGTTGCTGTTAAAAATGGGAAGCTTGAAATTATGAAAACGCCTAATGGTGAAAACCCTTTAGTTCACGATGCTCAACCTATTTTGGGTGTCGATGTATGGGAACATTCTTATTACATTGATTATCGTAATGCGCGCCCAAAATATCTTGAATCCTTTGTAGATCGTTTAATTAACTGGGACTATGTTTTGAAACTTTATGAAGACTGTGAATTTTAAGTGTAGTTTTCTATTTTTTATTAAGGCTCCAAAATCGCATAAGCGATTGGAGCCTTTCAAAAAAATAAAGATGTTTTAATTAATAACAGTTTTTTTCGCTATTTTTAGAATATAAGCGTAGATATATGCAACTTCTTCTAGCTTTGAAAAACGTCCAGCTGCACCTGCATGACCTGAGTCCATATTAATACGCAATAAAATCGCATTATTGTCTGTTTTTAAGTCTCGTAATTTTGCCACCCATTTCGCAGGCTCCCAGTAAGTTACACGAGGATCCGTTAATCCTGCTATCACAAGCATAGGGGGATATTTTTGAGCTTTGACATTATCGTAGGGTGAATAGGAAGCAATAAACTTATAATCCTCTTCTGATTCAATAGGATTTCCCCATTCCGGCCATTCTGGGGGTGTAAGTGGCAATGAAGCATCTAACATAGTAGTTAAGACATCAACAAAAGGCACATTCGCCACGATTGCAGCAAAATCCTGTGGAGCTATATTGGCGATAGCACCCATCAACATTCCTCCTGCTGAGCCACCGTGAGCAATGAGTCGATCATGAGAAGTAAATTTATTGTTTACAAGGTGGCGCCCACAAGCAATAAAATCTGTAAATGTATTGTATTTAAAGAGGTGTTTTCCTTTCTCATACCATTCAACTCCCTTTTCTTTTCCTCCCCGAATATGAGCAATGGCATAAATAAAACCTCTGTTAACCAAAGAAAGTACATTGTTATTGAAACTAGCTGGAATGGAGATTCCATAAGCACCATAACCGTAAAGAAAACAGGGTGCACTACCATTAAGAGCTGTAGTTTTGTGATAAAAAAGTGAAATAGGGATTTTCTCACCATCGTCTGCTATTGCTGTAATACGCCGCGTTACATACTCATCTTTATTATGCCCAGAGGGAATTATTTGCGTCTTTAAAAGCGTTCGTTTGCGACTTCTCATCTCATAATCAAACACTTGATCAGGTGTTGTCATAGATGAATAAGAAAAACGAATGGTTGGACTGTTATATTCTGCAGCACCTTGTAAACCTAAAGAATAAGCCTCTTCAGTAAAAGCAATAGAATGAATTTTCTTAGTGGCACGCTCCATTACTTTTATACGAGGAAGCCCTTCAAAACGTTCCATCCAAATCAGAAAATCTTGATAAGCATCGTGGGATAGTATCAAACGTCCGAGCTGATGTGGCACAAATTCAGACCAATTTTCTGATTGTGGAGATGTGTATGGCGCTACCATAATTTTGAAATCTTTTGCATTATCTAGATTGGTCAGAATATAAAAGATATCACCGCCTTCTGTGAGTGAATATTCAATACCTTTTTGTCGCTTCCGCACACATTGGGGAGCAGTAAAAGGAGCTTCAGCAGGGATCAACCAGATCTCTGACGTTTCATGATCATGAATATTAATGTAAATAACGTCATTAAGCTTAGAACCACTTACGTGTAAAAAAAATCCTGGATTATCTTCACGAAAAATAAGCTTATCTTGCGATTGGTCTGTTTTTAATCGATGATAATAGAGCTCAGAAGGCCGGTGATTTTCATCCAACTTAGTGTAGAAAAAACCTTCAGATTTAGCATCCCATACGATTTGTCCGGATGTATCAGTGATTGTGTCCATACAGTCAGACAATGTTTCCAAATTACGAATTTTAGCTCTGTAGAATTCTGATCCTTTATCATCATAACTCCAGACAACATGTGTATGATCAGGAGATTCTTGAACTGAACCAAAATTAAAATATTCTTTACCTTCAGCCAAAGCATCACCATTAAGGTAAACGTTTTTTTCTCCGCCATTTCTTGGTGTACGAAAATAATGTGGTTGTTGACCTCCTGTAACATAAGTGAATCCGTAAGCAAAAGGACCATGTTTTATAGGAACAGAACTATCATTCTCTTGAATACGGCTTTTCATTTCAGTAAAAAGCAAATCCTGTAATAGCTTTGTATCAGCCATTTGAGCAGTTTGATAAGAATTTTCATTTTCAAGATGATGTCGGATATTTGCGTCAAGACAATTAGGGTCTTTAAAAACATCTTGCCAATTAGATGCACGTAGCCAATGATAGGGATCAATACGACAAATACCGTGATGTGTTTCTTTATGAGTGATTTTAGATGCTTTTGGGGGAATTACAGAAGAGCTGGTCATACACGGTCCTATGTTAAAAGATGTTGACAGTTTTGTTTATGTGTTAGAATCATACCACTTATGCAAGCGCTTCAATCTGCAAGTTTCACTCACTTACTCACAAAAATATAGCTACAACAGTTTCCGTAATGGCACTCTGTATTTCTATTCATCGCGTATCATAGGTATTGCCTTCTAAACATGTAATGCTGCCTTTATGAAAGATAATAGGTCAAGGAAATAAGGCTATTTTGTAGCAAAATTGATTTTTTTTTCAAACAGTAGAAATAGCTTTTGGATATATACAATAAAATTTATTTTATTAACATACCTATAATGTTGCTATTATGTAATGTAAATAAAAAGTACTTCATGTATCATTATGGTACGTTATTATGTATTTATCAATGATACTATATTTATATTAGTATATATATTTTTTATTTTATTAAATATACTTTTTTAAATTAAAAAAAATTATAAGATAATTTTTATATTATAATAAATTATTATTTAATAAAGTTAAAATTAATTAAAATAAATAATAAATATTTAAAATAAAACTATTAATTTATATATAATATTTTTATTATTTATATTTTATCTGTAAAAGAAATAACTTTATGCTATATAAGTTTTTATATTTATGATAATATTTTGCATCATACATGCTGTTTTATATAATAATACTATATTATAACAGGTAAGAAATTAGCTCTTCTTATTGAATATTATGACTAAAAAGGGGTGTTTATTTGATTTTTTTGTGTTTTTGCGATTTTATAGAATAATTGAATTGACAAAAAAGATTTTTGTACAATATGAAACCTACGTGCATGCGATCTCTGTATTATGAGTATATATGCCGTATCTCGATTTTAAATTACTCAATTTTAAATTAAAGGAAACAAGAATGGAACATCGCCCAGTCTTAGAGACTGAAAGCAATTTAGTTATTACATTGGTTGCTGATATTGTTGCTGCCTACGTGAGTAATAATTCTATCCGACCGACTGAAGTGCCAAGTTTAATTGCTGATGTTCATGCCGCTTTTCGTAAAGCGGGGAATGTAGAATTAACAGAAGTCGAAGTTGAAAAGCAAAGGCCAGCCGTTAACCCAAAACGTTCAATCTTTCCGGATTATCTCATTTGCCTTGAAGATGGGAAAAAGTTTAAATCTTTAAAGCGTCATCTCATGACACATTATGGAATGTTGCCAGAAGAATATCGTGAAAAATGGCAGTTGGACAGTTCTTATCCTATGGTGGCACCTAATTATGCAAAAGCACGCTCAGCTTTGGCAAAAGAAATGGGACTTGGCCGCAAAAGCAAACGGAAGAAAAACAAGTAATTGCAATTTTGCAAAAAAGTAGATACCTCTGACACATAAATGTGTTTTTGGCAGGCGTGTTTTCTGTAGAGGTTTTTTATAGTTTTTGCTATGGGATTTCAGTTTTATACGTAGCTTTCGTTACGAATCCGTTCAATCATTGATTTGAGACCATTTGATCGTTGTGGTGTAAGATTTTCATTTAAACCAAGTGTTTCAAAGAGTCCTTCAGCATCAGCATTACGAATTTCAGAGGCTTTTTTACCTGAATAGAAGGCAAGAAGAATGTAGATAAGCCCGCGCACAATGTGGGCATCGGAATCACCTTGAAATGTTAATGTTGGATTTTCTGAATTATTACGTGAGGCTAGAAGCCATACTTGGCTAACACAGCCAGACACTTTGTGAGCATCGTTTCGAGCGCTTTCAGGAAAAGGTGGTAATTCGCGACCAAGTTCAATCACATAACGATAACGATCTTCCCAACTATCCAAAAATGAAAAATTTTCTATAATATTATCGATCGTTTCTGCCATAAATTCAATCCTGTCTTTTTTTGATGATCATGTTAAACGCAATTGGTTGATAGATAAGTACTTATTCTTCTTAGCATAACCCCAATGATGAACGTTAAAAAATTCATTTCAGGATAATACTATATGTTTCTATTTCTGTGTGGGTTCTTGTGTTTCCACTTTGGGAGTAACACTTGAAGAAGCTACTGTATTCTTCTCTTCCAATATACGTCCTAAATATTCGTAAGCTGCTTTTGCGCCATGATATGCACGTTCACCAAGTGAATTTAAAAAGGACTTTCCAACTTTGCAAGCTTCTATATTACGATCACAGAATGTTCCTAAATCATTTAAAGTTTCCTTAAAAGCAATAATTACATCGCTCATTGTTGCCTCGCTATTTCTTTGGGAAGAGAAATGATTACTGCTCGGCTTTGCTAAAAACAATGAAATGATAATAAAAATAAAAAACAAAAATAGTGACGATTTAATCAAAAAACGTATCATAGGCAACCAATGTACTGCAGTTGTAAATGAAACAAAAGTGGCATTCTATACTCTTCTTCTTTATAAAAAATTTATAAAATTAGTATGTTATGAAATTGAACATCTGTTTAGCAAATTTACATGCTGCATGATGGAGCTGTACAAAAATGAGATACATTATTTTTCGATTATAAAATTAGCGTTAAAATTACACAGTAAAAAATAAGAGTGTTGAAGATACGTAATCTTACACTCTCATTACATATAATGAGCGAAAATCTATTAAAAAAGAAAAAACTATAGGTAATAACCATGGTAATGCGCGAAGATTAGAATATTGTACAATAAAATAGTATAATTTTACATTTTAAAAGAAATTACAGTTGTAAAACTATAATGATTAAGTAGCTAGCTTATTCTATTGCAAATATTAAAAAAATCACTTCTGTTAACATTTATAAAATTTATTTAATATTAGTAGGGGATATTTATACTAAAATATATAAGATATTGGGAAATATTATGCTTAGTACACCACATTGTACAGAAGTTTTATCCTCTTTATATGTAAAATATTGAAATAAATACACCCTACTCTCAACTGTACAGCGTGATGAGCGAATGTGTTGCAATTTGATTTCAAATACCACCAAATATGTGTGCGAAAAGAATGAGGAAATGACGTAGCACTTTCCGTTTAAATGATGATATGTGGTGGTGTGACTTATTAAGTGCAAAAGGTTATCACATAGTTGGCAGCTCTTTTTATACATACTAAAAATGCTATAGAATATAAAACTAAGAAAGCTGCATGAGAGCTATTGTTCATTTATCAGCTTATATGTGTATATGACAAACTTATTTATTTAACAATTTGTAAGGAGAGAGCGATAATATGGATGCGTCTCCCTTTCACTGGAAGTGAGAATCATTTCTATTCATTTCTCTGTAGTAAACAATTGCAATTGGAATAAAAAATAAAAATAATGGCAAAAAAACCAAAGACACGCAGAACAAAAACCGTGAAAAAACGTAAACAATATAGTAGCCTTGTTGTAACGTTTTTTCTTTTGAGTGGTCGTTTTCTTTTTTGGATAGCAAAAACGCTTTATTTTTATACGCGCAAAAATACTTTATTTTTTGCGGGAGCTTTTTTGTTTATAATTAGTTTTGGATTTGTTTCATTTAATGCCTTATTTTTACAAATGATAATACATAAGGATATCTTTACTAGAATGAAATTCACATTTGCCCCAGATATAGAGCAAAATTCTCCTTTGTTCGAAAAAAAAGCAAAACTTCACGCAGTTTCTCGTGTTACTTCCATACCTTTTTCAAACCATCTACATAAAAACTCATCATCGCATTCTCCATCAGAAAGCACACTAAAGATGCAAAAGAAACTCGCAAAACTAGGACTTTACGATGGCCCTTTAGATGGAATAGAGGGACCTAAAATGCGTCAGGCCATAGTGCTATGGAAACAACAAGCTACTCAAGAGATACAAAACGATATTTTACCTAACCCCACGACCGATAAAATTGCGGTATTAATTAAGCAGAGTGAAATGGAAATGGCAAATGAGACAACAAAGACAAAAGATATATCGCGCTCAAAAAAAACTATTTTAAAACCTCTTGCTACAGATATTACACAAGTACAAAAAGCTTTACGCACTTTTGGCAATCAGGAAGTCATTGTCTCAGGCGTAGAAGACCAAAAGACAAGAGAGGCCTTAAAACAGTTTCAAAAAATATTTGACCTTCCTATAACAGGTAAAATTGATCACGCAGTTTTGATGAAAATGTATGAAGTTGGCTTGTTGAATTAAGAGCAAACCTCTATCTCACAAAGCAAACAATGAAAATATGGCGGTAACGTACTATTCTGTCTTATGCTTTTTTTATCAACACATAAAAGGCATATTTTCTTCTCTTTCATGCATACAACTCACTGCATATCCTAAAAACTTCTTTTTCCTTTTTACGAAAAAATGAGGAGTACATACAATTTACTCTGTGCACCACAATCAATATATTGACTTATAAAGATAACGCATCATTTTGGCAATTTGGAAGGAAATACCTTATATAGAAATTCCCTTATCTCTCCTTATCATAAACCAAAATAAACATCGCTTACATACAACAAGAGAAGTGAATATGTGAATAAAAATATTTAGGAAGGGAATAAATATACCTCTTATGCATCCACACAACGAAAAGACCTCTATATCTTTTTTACTATTGCAGCTTGGGCTGCTGCTAAGCGGGCAATTGGCACTCGAAAAGGAGAACATGAAACATAGTCCAGACCATTTTCTTCGCACAAATTAATAGAATCAGGATCCCCTCCGTGTTCACCACAAATTCCTAATTTAATTTTTGCACGCTTTGAGCGTCCATGCCGTGCAGCAATGGCAATAAGCTCTCCTACTCCATCACGGTCAATAGATACGAAAGGATCTTGTTCCAAAAGTCCTTTTTGAAAATACGTTGCTAAAAAGGGAGCGGCATCATCCCGTGAAATACCAAAAGTAGTTTGCGTCAGATCATTTGTTCCAAACGAAAAAAATTCTGCAGTTTCTGCAATTTCATCCGCTCGAAGAGCCGCTCTTGGAAGCTCAATCATAGTCCCAACCATGTACTGAACAGTGCTTCCCTTTTCCTTCATCACCTCACAAGCAACCTGATCAATATGTGCTTTTACAAAATCTAGCTCAGATTTAAGTGCAACAAGTGGTACCATAATTTCAAGCATAACAGGGGACCCAGATTTTTGAGCAGCTTCTGCTGCTGCTTCAAAAATTGCTCGCGCTTGCATTTCGACAATTTCAGGATAAGTAATAGCCAAACGGCATCCTCTTAACCCAAGCATAGGATTAAATTCGTGCAACTGCTGCGCACGTTCAGCAAGCACTTCAGCAGAAACTCCCATAACCTTTGCAACATCAAGAATTTCTGCATCGGTTTTTGGTAGAAATTCATGGAGTGGAGGATCTAACAAGCGGATAGTAACAGGCAAACCAGACATAATTTTAAATAATTCAGCAAAGTCTGAGCGCTGCATTGGCAAAAGCTTATCCAGTGCTTTACGACGCCCGCTTTCATCATTACTTAAAATCATTTCACGCATGGCGACAATACGATCCCCAGAAAAAAACATGTGCTCAGTACGGCACAGACCAATACCTTCAGCCCCAAAGGAACGCCCCATATGTGCATCAGACGGTGTCTCAGCATTGGTGCGAACTTTGAGACGCCGCATCTCATCAGCCCACTCCATCAATTTTGCAAAATCTCCGCAAAGCTCAGGTTGCAACATCGCAACCTTTCCTTTAAAAATTTCTCCACTACCACCATCAACTGTTATGACATCACCTTTTTTAAAGCTTTGTCCTGAAACAAACATCGTGTTTGTGTTATAATCAATCCGTACACTCCCTGCACCAGAAATACACGGTTTTCCCATACCACGCGCTACAACAGCAGCATGGCTTGTCATGCCACCGCGCGTCGTTAAAATTCCTTCTGCTGCGTGCATACCATGAATATCTTCTGGACTTGTCTCTATGCGTACCAAAATCACTTTGCGCCCTTCTGTTGCTGCTGTTTCTGCCTCTTCCGAAGTAAAAACAATTTCACCAGTTGCCGCCCCCGGAGAAGCAGGTAAACCACGGGCAATAATAAAACGAGCTGCCTTGGGATCAAGTGTGGGATGGAGAAGTTGGTCTAACGATTTTGCATCAATGCGCATTACCGCCTCTTCTCGGCTTATCAACCCCTCCTCAACCATTTCAATAGCCATTTTTAGAGCCGCACGTGCCGTTCGTTTTCCAGAACGAGTCTGCAACATCCACAATTTACCCTTTTCAATTGTAAATTCGAGATCTTGCATATCACGATAATGCTGTTCGAGCTTCTGTGCGATCCGACACAATCTCAAAAAAGCCTCCGGCATAATTTTTTCCAAGGATGGTTTATTTGAACCTGCAACAATACGCGCATTTTCTGTGATATTTTGGGGAGTTCGAATGCCTGCCACAACGTCTTCACCTTGCGCATTCACTAAAAACTCGCCATAAAGTTCTTTCTCACCTGTCGATGGATTGCGGGTAAAAGCAACGCCCGTTGCTGAATCCTCACCCATATTGCCAAACACCATCGCTTGTACATTCACTGCTGTTCCCCAATTTTCAGGAATATCATGTAAACGACGATAAGTGACTGCGCGTGCTGTCATCCAACTTGAAAAAACCGCTCCAATTGCTCCCCACAATTGTTGTTCAGGATCTTGTGGAAAAGGTTTCCCTAACTTTTCTTCAACGTATGCTTTATAAGAAATAATAACATCTTTCCAATCAGCCGCTGTCATTTCTGTATCGATAGTATAACCATTGCGTACTTTTGCATCATCAAGAATTTTTTCAAAATACGAATGATCTAATCCCAGAACCACATTAGAGTACATTTGAATAAAACGACGATAACTGTCATAAGCAAAGCGCTCATTATTGGCTTGTAAAGCAATTGCTTTTACAGTCTCATCATTCATACCAAGGTTAAGTACTGTATCCATCATCCCTGGCATAGAAGCTCTAGCACCTGAACGAACAGAAAGTAAAAGTGGCCTTTTTTCATTACCAAATTCACGCCCTGTTTGTTCACAAACTCGTTTTAGTGCTTGCTTAACAACTCCCCGTAATTCATCTGGATATGATTTGTCATGTGCATAATAAAAATTACAAACTTCTGTTGTAAGAGTAAAGCCGGGAGGTACAGGCAAGCCAAGATTACTCATCTCCGCCAAATTAGCTCCCTTGCCACCGAGAAGATTTCGCTTATCCGCACTTCCTTCTGCACTACCATCCCCAAAACTATAAACCCACTTTGTCACAGCACAAGCCCTCTCTATCAGCATCAAGATATCATTTGATCTCTAAGTTCACCATCACAAGTAATGCTTCGCTTCATAATTGGTCAAACTAAAGAAAATATTGCTTCATAAATGCACAAAACCAATCTTCCCAATAGGGAAATAACCACAAATATTAATACACATCTTCTGTAAGGAAAATTTACTTTTTGAGAAAACTATCAATCACCGAAAAGAAGGATTCTACTGACATCACACCTTCATACTTATTACCATTAATAAAGAATGTAGGTGTTGCTGTAACACCAAGCTCTTTGCCACGCTCAAAGGATGCATTTACTTCATCTAAAAGGGTTTGATTTTTCAAGCAAGCAGTAAAACTTTCATCTGTAAAACCCGCCATCAAGCCAATTTTCTTCAACGGTGTTAGAGCATCTTGTCCCCAAACCCACCCATGCTGTTTTTGAAACAAAATTTCTATCAAAGGAAAATAGCGATCTTTTGGTGCACATCGCGCCAACATAAAACCTGCTGTTGCCCTAGGATCAAAGGCATATTCTCGGAAAATAAGTTTTACTTTTCCTGTTTTGATATACTTTTTACGAATTTGGGGAAGTATATCATTATAAAAATACGCACAATGAATACAAGTCAACGAAGCATACTCGACAATTGTTACCGGTGCATTCACCTCTCCCTCAAACCGATCCTCCACTTTTCCCGATTGAAGGACCTCTGCCATATCAACAGTTGAAACTGGTTTAGTTCCACTAGCATCAACAACAGTTGAACTGATCTGTACAGTTACCACTAAGAGAAAAATAATCGCGAACGCCAAAAAAGAACGACACTTTATCATAAATAATACTTTTCTGTTGTTATTAAACGAATAAAAATTCAACACCTTCTTATATACTAAAGGAGAATATATAAAATATCTTACTATTTATTATTTTTTTCTGCAAAAATGCAACAGCCAAGTTCATAAAGTGATTGGCGTAAATTCTTACTTTTAACTTCCTCAAGCATTTTTTTTATACGTTTTTTATCTTTTTCATTCGGAACAGGTATCATCGGCAAGTGATTTTTTGGATCAGATATACATCTTTGCTCAATCTTGATACGATCAACAGCAATATACCCAAAAAAAACATTAATCCTATGGAGTAATTCATCTGTTCCGTGCATCAATTTCAAGGCAGTAAACCCTTCACATGCTACAATAAGCGTTGCAGGTTGGAACACTTCATCTTGAGCCGAACGATGCTTCCAAATAATTTTAATCGGCATTGTATGCTCACCGATATCATAACCTGCAATCTGTGACCAATGCTCTATCAGTGCGACATTAAGCCCTGTCCGTTTACGTAAAACTGGATCAAGCATTTTGGATACCGTCTCAGAAAGAGAATAAAAATGGCGCTTTTTAAATTGTTTGCTCATTTTCTAGATCATCATTCACTTATTTGCTAAATTATGGCAATTTATTTTATTAAAAAACTATTCCTCAAACCTGACTAAATACCAACAAAACCTAATTCTCATATAACTAAAGTTTTGGTAATAAAAAATAAAAATAAAATATGAATTTTAAAACAAATGTTTTTTCTTTTGCATTTTATATCATCATATGATTGAAAAAAAACATGCATGAAATTTCTTCGCGCCTCCTTTCCTGGTACGATCAGAAGCACAGACTTTTACCATGGCGGATCACCCCTGAAGAACAAATACAAGGCATTCGCCCTGATCCTTACCGCATTTGGCTTTCTGAAATCATGCTTCAACAAACAACTGTCGAAGCTGTAAAACCTTATTTTCAAAAATTTCTGAAACTTTGGCCTGATCTCTCTTCTTTAGCAAAAGCCTCACAAGATGATATCATGAAAGCATGGGCTGGACTTGGTTATTATTCCCGTGCACGTAATCTTAAAAATTGTGCTAGACAACTTGTGGAAAATTACGGAGGACAATTTCCACAGTCTGTAAAAGCATTGCGAACTCTCTCGGGTATTGGAGACTATACTGCTGCAGCTATCGCCGTAATTGCTTTTAACCATCCTGTAGCAGTTGTTGATAGCAACGTGGAACGCGTTGTGACCCGCTTATTTGCTATCGCTTTAGCATTGCCAAAAGCAAAAACTGAAATCAAAGAAAAAACACAAAAAATTACCGCTTTAAATCGTCCTGGTGATTTTGCTCAAGCAATGATGGATCTGGGAGCAACCATTTGTACACCACGCAAACCATCTTGTTACCTCTGCCCTCTTCAAAGTTCGTGCAAAGCAGAAAAGATGCAAATGACAGAGGCTTTTCCAGTCAAAGCCCCTAAAAAAGAACGCCCTTCAAAAAGTGGTGTTGCCTTTGTTGTTCTTAATGAAAATAAACAAATTTATTTAGAAAAACGACAGGGGAAAAAGCTTCTCGGGGGAATGACCCAAATTCCTAACAACATTGGAATAAACAACGAAGAAAGTCTCCAGAACGCACCCTTTATCGCCAACTGGCAATTTAAAGGACAGATTACGCATGTCTTTACTCACTTCTCCCTAAAACTCGACGTTTACTATACTAACAGTGTTCATAAAATGAATCGTGAAAACGGCTGGTGGTGCGATATCCACAATCTTGCTGAAGAAGCACTACCTACTGTTATGAAAAAGGCTATTTCTGTAGCGATTCCCAATTCTTTTAGATCTCAATAACCCTCATCAATGGGTTTCTTAGTTTAATACGCAATATTTCATGTTTTGTTTTTCACAAAGCGTGCTAGTTTATAATGATCCTTTATTGTTTGCAAATTAAAAATGAGAGCCTCAAATACAATGACAATTTCTCATTTCCGCTCCTTTTATGATGAATCATCATAAAAACATTCACTTGCACATCACAAGCGGAATTTGTATGCAGACAAAAATGTTAAAAATAAAATAAGTGTCCCTCTTTATTAATCTCCGAGTACAAAAATGCAGCATTGAAAGCTGATCTATATGATTATGCTATCAATTTAGCACTTCACAAAACACCGGTTTTTAACATCTGTGAACGTATTATCATTCTTAAATTATCTATGGATTTCAACTGTCCTTTTTCTTCATAATACCAAAAAGTCCAACCGTTACAGCTTTGTGAATCTTGGGCTTTTCGCCCCATTGCATGAATAGAACCAGCTTCACCACCGTGCATGATCGTACCATCAGCCCTTACAATAGCAGATACTTGCTTCTTGCAATCGTAAAGAATCTCTCCTGGATAAAGTAAACCCGCTTCAAGTAAACTGTTGAATGCTACACGCGGTTCTGCTTTTTTCTTATCCAAAATTGCCAATTCTGGTTTGTCTAAAGGTTTAACCGCAGCAATCCTCTCACATGCCGCATCAATGTAGTGTTGCTCGCGTTCAATACCTACAAAATCACGCCTTAAAAGTTTAGCAACAGCACCTGTCGTTCCCGAACCAAAAAACGGATCAAGAATGACATCACCAGGCTTACTAGAAGCCATAATAATACGAGCTAATAGCGCTTGTGGTTTTTGTGTTGGATGCAATTTACACCCTGCTTCATCTTTTAAACGTTCAGCACCAGTACAGAGAGGAAAAAGCCAATCTGAACGCATTTGTAAATCTTCATTCGCAGCTTTTAAGGCATCATAATTAAATGTGTACTTTTTATCCTTTTGATCTCGGACAGCCCAAATAAGTGTCTCATGAGCATTTTGAAAGCGACGCCCCCGAAAATTAGGCATAGGATTATTTTTGCGCCAAATGATATCATTAAGTACCCAAAAACCTAAATCTTGTAATGCCGTACCAACCCGAAAAATATTATGGTAGGATCCAATAACCCAAAGCGTCCCGTTTGGTTTTAACACACGACGACAAGCAAGCAACCATGCACGCGTGAAAGCATCATAAGCAGCAAAACTTTCAAACTGATCCCATTCATCATCAACCGCATCAACAAGCGAATGATCTGGACGATATAAAGCACCATCTAATTGCAAATTATAAGGAGGATCGGCAAAAATCACATCAACTGAATGTTTTGGAAGTTTTTCCAACACTGCAACACAATCTCCTTTGAAAATTTTATTGCGCCATGATATCCGTGAAAGAGTGTGAACGAAATCTTTTTGAAGCTGAATAACTGTCATGAAAAACCCAACGAAATGAACTGAATTTGCCCTATAATCAATCAAAATGGTTTATAGGCCCGCATTACCAATCCATATTTACAAAATAGAGTAAATGTATCGTTAAAATCCTAAAATTTGACAGGTATTTTTGCTATTTCAGGAAAAATAAAGAAATTTCATCCGATAAATCCTTATTTTCTTCCCTTTAACGTACTGTTCTCGTATCTTTTATTTCGTCAGATGAATAGGAATCACTTTTAAAGCATATTTTTATGAAATAAAATCATCTCTGTGACATTTCTATAAACGTTTTCAATCTAGTAAATAATATATAAAGGAATATCTCATGCATCAGATAGATCTCATTATTTTTGATTGTGATGGAGTTTTAGTAGACTCTGAATATCTCGCGGCAAAAATTGGATCTCAATTACTTAAACAAACAGGATATGAAATATCACCTGAAGAATTAAGTGAACGTTATGCGGGGCTGATTTTTCGCGATATTCTTAGACAAGTTGAACAAGAAACAGAAAAGCCAGTTTCTGCTCATCTCATAGATCAAATGTCAAATCTTTTTCGCGCGCAAATAACAACGGATTTACGTGCTCTTGATGGTATAAGAGAAGCAATAGAAATCATTCAAACTCGCTATCCCTACTGTATCTGCTCTAATGCAAAAAGCATAGATATAAAAGAGATGCTCTCTGCCGTTAATCTTTATGATCTTTTTGATGATAAATATAAAATATTTTCTGCCCCTGAAGTTGGCACAAAAAAAACTAAACCAGCCCCTGATGTTTTTCTTTTTGCTGCACAACAATTACGTGCAGAGCCAACAAACACCATTGTTATAGAGGATTCAATTCATGGCGTACATGCTGCGTCTGCAGCGGGCATGCGCGTCATCGGCTTTACTGGAGGATCACATAGTTATCTTGGACATTCTCATGCACTTGCAGAAGCTGGCGCTGAAACGGTTATCGCCAAGCATACCCATTTGCTAGAAGTTTTAGAGGCAATGGCAGTATGGTGCGATTTATCGTAAAATTTGTTATGAAGCACGATATACCTTTTGATCCTAACGATACCAATACATACAATAATCAGATGACGATTCAATACTGTATCGTAGAATATATGCCCCAATAATGATCAATATTATGAAAAAAATTATTAATGAACTTAGTGTTTGATCTGGTGAGAAACAGCCCATTATCATTTTCATGTTTCTTATGTGATAAAGATTGAATAATAAAAGATGCATTCGTAATTTTATCCTATAAAAATAAAGTATATATTATAAAAGATTTATAATTACATTTATTTTAAAAAGTGATGTAATCTCAAATAACAAAACACATTATCTATTTTAATGATCAGATAATATAAAAATGATACATCATGTATTTATTGTGTAATATAATAAAATTATTATGGTTAATATTTTTTAATAATACTTTTCTATCGATGTAACATATTATATACAGTAAAATATTTCAAAAACATATTTCACACGTGCATTATAAATATCCATAATCTTTCCTTATGCATCATATCTTTCTCACAATTTTCATAAATACTACTATAATATTGAAACATATTTTTAAAAATTACAATTGTACATCATTATGTATTTTTATTATTGACTAAAAATACATAATGGCATATAGTGTTTAAAAGTAGGTTATTTTTTGTCACAATTTTTATAATAGTATTTTATTCACTTATTTAAGTAAAAAATATTTGAGGTGGAAGTTATGGTAAAAATTTTTAAAAATTATGCATTAAGTATTCTTATAGCATATGCTTTTTTTCTTTCACAAATTGTGAGTGTTAATGCAAATCATTTAAAAAACGGCCATCAAAAAGAGGTTATTGCTGGTTTCTTGATGGAACAAGTGGGAAATGCGTCATCTCAAGCAGTTACTATGGTTACTTTTTATGCTCCAATTTTAGGTTATGAAGTGAAAAACGGAGATACTGTTGAAGGAAAAATTGAAAAGATAGTTGAACCCATCACGGTAGGAACAGGAATTCTGATTGCCGGACATGTGGTAAGCTTCATAAGCGCGGTAATAGGATGGATAAAGGACATATTATTGATGATCAAACAACATCGTTCCGTATAGGACTTTGATAAATAGTCTCATTATGTTATTCAATGCATTATGTATGTAAATACATAATGGACAATTATCCCATCGCCGTAGATAGTAAACATAGGTAATACATTCTAGTCACTGAGGTCATGTATTACACTGATGCATTCATCCATTAATGTTAAAAGTAAAAAGTATTTGAGGTGAAATTATGACAAGAGTATTTAAAAATTACGTATTGAATATTTTTATAGTGATCGTCTTTTTTCTTTCACAAGTTATGAGTATTAACGCAAATCATTTAAGAAATAGCCATAAAAAAGAAGAGGTTGCTGGTTTCTTAATGAAACAAGCGGGAAATACGATATCTAAAGCAGTTACTATGACCGCTCTCCATGATTCAACTTTTGGTTATGAAGTGGAAAATGGAATCCCCACTGAAGGAAAAATCGAAAAGGTGGTTGAGCCCGTTACGCTAAGCCTTTTTGGTGTTGGGGTATTGACTGGATATGCAGCAAGTGCGGCAGGCATGCTATTAGGGTGGATAATAGGAAAAATAGTGGAAGCTGTCAAATTTGCCGCCTAAATACTGGAAGCCTATGAAAATAAAATCTTTCAGCATAAAAGGTCAAAAATATAATCGCATTATGTGTTCAAATTGATTTTTGATAATAAAAAACACAACAAACCACCCTATCGTAAATTAAGAGAATCGTGAACGCTTCTGTGCATTATCTCTTTCAAAGCATTCACTATCCCATCAATACGTTTGCTTATTCATGTTAACAGTAAAGAATATTTGAGGTAAAATTATGATTAAATTGCTTAAAAATTATGTGTTAAGTATTTTTGTGGCGGTTGCTTTTTTTCTTTCACAAATTGTAAATGTTAATGCAAATCATTTGAGGAGTAGTCCTCAACGAGGAGATGTTTCTGTCTTCGTAATGGGACAAGAAAAGAAAAAAGAAATCAGTACAGCTGCCTTTTATGTTCCAAGTTTAAATTATAGAGCAGAAAGTCAAACTGACTTTGAAGGAAAAATTGAAAGGGTATTTGAGCCCATTACATTAGGTTTTTTTACTACATTAGGAGCTTTAGGTTTTGGCGCCTTAACTGGATCTGTTATGGCCGTTGTGACCGCAGTAATTGGATGGGCAATAGGCAAAATTAAAGTCAAATAATCCAAAGTTATTCGGTTACTTTTTTCTGTTTAAAAAGTAACACTTAAAATGCAGTCTGCCTCAAACAATTGGGCAGACTGTTTTTTGTGCTTTCTATGGATAACCTTGCTCATCACCAGTAATACTGTGTAGCACAAATATAATACCTATTAGCATGAAAACTGATAATTTAGACTAGACAAAGATTACTTAAGATACATAATTTATGCACAAAATGCCACGCAATTATCTCATAAATCATTCAACATGAGTCATAATATGCCATTTCGGAGACATTAATTGTCATATGGATTTTTGATTCTACAAAGTAAGAACAAAAAAACAACTATGAAAGATTGAGTTTTTGCAAGAAATATCTTCGATAAATACTATCTTGTATATTGATCTCAATATTCAGGAAAATGCATAAGTTGACACGAATTATAAAATAAGCGAGTAAATAACAGAAAAAATCCTCTCAACTATGAAAAATTTTCATTAATACTCAATGTGTTATATATAAAAAATCAAAAAGAACTAATAGCATTTATTTTCATTATTCATAAGAATAAGCAAACAAACTTCTATTCATTTAGTAATTTAAATACTATGAAAAACATGAAATAAATAACTTCACCAACTTGCCGGAAATAAACGAAGGAAAAGATTTATGAAATATATCAGTACGAGAGGTGAAGCTCCTGCTCTAGGCTTCACTGAAACTATTATGACGGGGTTGGCTAGTGATGGTGGACTTTATCTTCCAGAAAAATTTCCCCAATTATCATTCGACGCACTGAGAGCACTCCGCGGTCAATCCTATACGACGATCGCTAAAACCATTCTTTGGCCCTTTGTAAATAACGAGATCGAATATACCTCTTTTGAAAATATGATTGCTGAATCTTATGCTTCCTTTCATCATCCAGCAATCTGTCCGTTACTGCAAACTGGAGCGAATGAATTTATCCTTGAGCTTTTTTACGGCCCTACTTTAGCATTTAAAGATGTCGCAATGCAGTTCCTTTCTAGACTGATGGATCATATTCTGACTAAAAAAAATAAGCACGCAACGATTATTGCTGCTACATCAGGTGATACCGGTGGTGCTGCAATACAAGCCTTTGCAGGAAGAGAACACTCAGATGTTTTTATTTTATTTCCTAAAGGACGCGTATCACCCGTTCAACAGCGACAAATGACCACCAATCAAAGCACAAATATTCATACCATCGCCATTGAAGGGAATTTTGATGATTGCCAAGCACTCGTCAAAGCAATGTTTAACGACCATAATTTCCGTCAAAAAAAAGCGCTTTCGGGAGTTAATTCTATAAATTGGGCGCGTATCATGGCGCAAATTGTTTACTATTTCTCATCTGCACTTTCCTTAGGCGCTCCTGATAGATCTATTTCATTTACTGTTCCTACTGGAAATTTCGGTGATATTTTTGCAGGCTATGTTGCTGCCCGTATGGGATTGCCCATTGCACAACTGGTAATTGCAACGAATGACAATGATATCCTTGCACGCACATTGGCTAGCGGCATTTACGAAACAAAACCTATAACCAAGACAACATCACCTTCTATGGATATTCAAATCTCTTCTAATTTTGAACGCTTGTTGTTTGAAAGTGGCGATCGTGATTCAATGTGGATTCGCAATGCGATGAAAAACTTGAAAAAATCAGGGTATTTTAATCTTAACGAAAAACAGCTCAAGAATATTCGCTCTCTATTTTCTGCCGGAAAGAGTAACGTAGATGAAACAGCACAAACAATTGAGAGTGTTTATAAGGAAAGTGGCTATCTCGCTGATCCACATACAGCTGTTGCACTTAAAGTAGCGCGCGAAAACAAGCAGCCACACATTCCAATGATCGTTCTTGCCACCGCTCATCCTGCAAAATTTTCTGATGCTATCAAAAGTGCCTGTGGACTTAATGCCCCATGGCCCTCTTGTCTCAATGATTTAATGGAACGAGAAGAACATTTTATAGGTCTTGCTAATGATGAAAAAATAGTAAAAGATTATATTTCTTTAAAATCGCGTGCATCTTATTAAATTTAGCTGCGTTAATTCAAATCAGGAGTATTCCAATGCCCTTAAATGAAGTATTTGGCTTGTTTAATGGAGTCGTAAACACATGGGTGTAGATATCAGTCGCCTTAGTAATGGTTTGACGATCGCCACGCGTGCGATGCAACACATTGACAGTGTAGCACTCGGAATATGGGTTAAAGTTGGCTCACGCAATGAAACTTTCGCACAACATGGTATTGCCCATCTTCTTGAACATATGGCTTTCAAAGGAACAGAAAACCGTACAGCCTTTCAAATTGCAACCGATGTTGAAGATGTTGGTGGTGAAATCAATGCCACAACCAGTACTGAAACAACTGCCTATTTTGCGCGTGTACTTAAAAGCGATATCCCACTTGCTATTGACATTCTAGCCGATATTTTGATGCATTCACAATTTGACGAAGATGAATTAGAACGAGAAAAACAAGTAATTCTTCAGGAAATTGGTGCTGCCCATGATGTTCCTGATGATATTGTTTTTGATCACTTTACTGAAACAGCCTTTCGTCATCAGTCGCTTGGTCGCTCTATTTTAGGAACGCCAAAAACAATTCAATCATTTACATCTGCTGACCTTCATAATTTTATGAATAAACAATACAGTGCAGACCGTATGATCGTGGTTGCAGCAGGAGCTGTACAGCACGAAAAATTCCTGCAAGAGGTTGAAAGCCGTCTTAGCACTTTTCGCTCCCATTCAACAGCACCCCTCACCAACCTTGCAAATTATGTCGGCGGCGATTTTCGTGAATATCGTGATTTAATGGATACACAAGTTGTTCTTGGTTTTGAAGGGCGTGCTTATCATGCACGTGACTTTTATGCTGCCCAAATTCTTTCAATTATTCTTGGCGGAGGCATGTCATCGCGCCTCTTCCAAGAAGTGAGAGAGAAACGTGGATTATGCTATTCTGTTTATGCTTTTCATTGGGGATTTTCAGATACTGGGCTCTTTGGAGTCCATGCCGCCACTGGACAAAAAGGACTAAAAGAACTGCTTCCCGTGATTCTTGATGAGCTTTCGAAGACAAGCAAAAATATTCATGCCAATGAACTTAAACGAGCACAAGCGCAATATCGCGCTAACCTTACAATGTCGCAGGAAAATCCATCGAGTCAAGCACATCTCATTGCTCGTCAAATGCTTCTTTACGGTCGACCAATTCCAATATCTGAAACAATTGAACGTTTAGATCTCATTACTCCTGCAAGATTAACTGACTTAGCTCATCGTCTTTTTATCAATTCCATTCCAACATTAGCTGCTGTCGGACCTGTTGGATCCCTTATGAATTTTGATGATTTAACATCAATTCTTTCATACAAAATAAAGTAATATTAAACAAGGTTTTCCCAAAATGCTTTCGTACATATTGGAGATATAAAAATTGCTTTTAAAAGCAGTAGCATAATAACATGCACAAGTTTTATGCTAAAATTTACCACAAACATTCTTCTCACTAAATAAGTTTGGGAAATATTTATCAAAGAGGTGTACAAAACTACCCAATTCCTCCTTCATGTGATAAAGTGGCTTATGAGCGAAAGTATCTCTATGAAATCTGAAAACTCATGGTTTAATTTTGCCCTACAAAAATATAAAAATCTATCAGCTTCAAGCTTTACTAAAGTAAATGAGGGATTGATCTATTTTTGTATAATCTTACAACTTTTTAAAAGAAAATAATAACCGCTTGTTATGTAGAACAATTTATAAAAGGTGGATATTTTTTCTCGAAAATCTAATTAAAATTAAACATCCTAAAATACTGAGAGTGGGACATTGTGAAGAATTTGCGTAAAATCATTGACATCATTTTCATTGTAATCGTCAGTTCTTTTATCCACCTTACGTCAGCACAGGCAATTGAGCCAGTTAAAATTTCTTCTCATGATGCAGCTCTTGACCTTTCAAAAGCGATCGAAATTTACCATACAAACAACTCTATCTTTCAAACAAGTACAGCACCAGGACCAGATGGTATTGTATGGCGCATTGAAGTGCAGGCAAAAAGTGAAAAATTTTCTGGAAACTGGGCAGTATTTTCTCTTGCAAATCCAACAGATGAACAAATCGACCGTCTTATCGTTGCTCCGCATTATCGTATGGCTCATTCAGGATTTCTTTGGCCAGATCTCGGATCAGCACGAATTCAATCCATTACTCCAAGTGAAGGCTTTTCTCTCGATCGTCAAGCTAGTGCAAACTCTGATATCTTTCGTATTACACTGAACCCTGGTGCTGTTGTTACGTTTGTTGCTGAACTTAACTCTGCAAATCTACCGAAAATCTATTTATGGCAGCCTGAAGCCTATAAGGATGCAATCAATTCTTATACACTTTATCATGGTATTCTTCTTGGTATATCAGGTCTTTTAGCACTTTTGTTAACCGTTCTTTTTGTCGTTCGTGGAACAGGACTCTTTCCTGCAACAGCTGCTATCGCTTGGGCAGTACTCTTTTATATCGGCATCGACTTTAACTTTTTAAATAAATTTTTTGCAGTGACATTGACAACACAACCGATCTGGCGTGCTAGTACAGAAGTAGCACTTGCCGCTACACTCTTCATTTTCCTTTTTACCTATCTATGCCTTAACCGTTGGCACTATCACTTTAGTTATGGTGCAATCGTATGGACCATTGCTCTTTGTGGTCTTGGAGCATTTGCTATTTATGATCCAACAAGAGCAGCTGGCATCGCCCGTCTGTCATTTGGACTTACTGCCGTGCTTGGTATAATTTTGATCGGCTATTTTTCGATCCGAAGCTATGACCGTGCAATCATGCTTATCCCAACATGGTTGCTCATTAGCTTCTGGTGTATTGGAGCTTATGCCTGCATAGCAGGATATTTAAACAATGATATTATCCAGCCAGCATTAGCAGGGGGATTAGTGCTTATTGTGCTCCTCATCAGTTTTACTGTCATGCAACAAACTTTTTCCAGTGATGCTTTCCACGAAGGAATATTTTCCGACCTTGAACAACAAGTGCTTGCAGCAAAGGGAGCTGGAAATATTATTTGGGACTGGAATATTGAGCGTGACCGCATTGTTGTACACCCAAATATGGCAACCCTTTTTGGTATTGAAACCGACAAACTCAATGGTCCTATGCGCAACTGGATTTCAGCCTTGCATCACGATGATCGTGAACGCTTTCAAGCCATATTGGACATTATTCTTAAAAATAAGAAAGGGCGTATTGATCAAGTTTTTCGGTTATCTTCTGGTGGTGGTTATTATCATTGGTTCTCCCTTCGTGCACGACCAGCTATGCAAAAAGATGGAAAAATTACGCGTGTCATTGGAACCATTGTCAATATTACTAACCACAAAAAAGCTGAAGAACGTTTGTTGCATGATGCTATTCACGACAGCTTAACAGGACTTCCTAACCAACAAATTTTCTTTGACAGACTACAAAACTATACTTCTTTGGCTAAAGCAAATATAAAAATTAGACCAACTGTCTTTATGATTGACTTTGACAATTTCCGTCAAATTAATCGCAAATTAGGCATAGCTGTTGGTGATACTGTACTGCTCATCATAGCACGCCGTTTAAGCCGCCTTATTAACTTTCAAGATACCTTATCACGTCTTTCCGCAGATCGTTTTGCAATCATTTTACTCAGCGAAACTGAACCACAGAAAATTGCACAATTTGCAGATAATCTGCACAAAACAATCTCAGCACCCATTTCACTTACAGAAAAAAAAATAACGCTTTCAACATCAATTGGACTAGTTACATGGAGTGAAAGTAGGTCGACTGCTAAAGATATTTTAAATGATAGCGAACTAGCAATGATCCGCGCAAAACAAATGGGTGGCAATCATATTGAACCTTTTCGCCCCAATTTTCGTACTTTCAGCATTGAGCATAACACTATGGGGAAGGATATTCATTACGCCATAAAACGTAATGAAATAAAAATCCTTTATCATCCTATCCTTAATTTATCAGACGGGCACATTATTGGTTTTGAAACAATTGTAGAATGGCATCATCCAAGTTATGGAAATTTAAATGTCTCTGATTTTATCAAAATCGTAGAAAATGAACAAATCGTTATGGATTTATCCCAATTTATCATCGATAATGCTGTTATTGATCTTACAAATGTACAAGAAAAATTCTCCCAACAATCTTTCTTTATTTCAATTAATTTACCAAGCTCGGAAATGGTTCATCCTCGTTTCATCAGTCAATTGCGCTCCGCTTTACTTCGCTACCCGCTCAACAAGGGGGGGTTGATGATCGAAATATCCGAGTTTGTCTTAAGAAAAAATCCTGAACAATCAGCACACTTTCTTGAACAAATTAAAGTACTCGGAATGAATCTTGCACTCGATAATTTTGGAACAGGTTATTCATCACTTGCTTATCTCGTGCGTTATCCATTCGATATGGTTAAATTGGATCGTTCGTTTATTTCTATCGACTCCCTCAAGAAAAAACTTGTTCTCAAGTCCATTATTAATATGGCAACTGATCTTAATTTGCAAATCATCGCAGAGGGCGTTGAAAATGAAAAAGAAGCAATCTTCCTACGTCAAGAAGGCTGTAAATATGTTCAAAGCACACTTGTGACTAAGCCAATTACTCTCGAAGAATTAATTACTCTCGTTCAAAATCATTTCCCTTATACAGCCAAAACATAATGGGTAGGCAGCACATAATGAGATGCGACATTGTATAAAATCAAAAAATTCGACAAAGAGTGAAATTCTACGCGTGCCCCATTTCAGAAACGAGATAGGTCGGGTTGATCCCCATGCGGATCAAACTTTCATCATATTTACGACTTAGATTGCTTTCAAAAAGAAAACTGGGCGACGTAGAGCTAATTAACCAACCATTCGTAGAAATTTCTGCTTCGAGTTGTCCGGCTTTCCATCCAGCATAACCTAATGCTATCAATGCATGTTGTGGACCTTGTTCACAACTGATCGCTTTTAATATATCAATCGTTGCTGTAAAACAGATTTTATCTGCAATAGAAACAGTTTCTTCACAAGCATAATCATCAGAATGCAACACGAAACCCCGTGAAGGGTCTACAGGCCCACCATAGCGTACTGGAAACTTTCTTATTGGTTCAGAAAGGCATTTTTTTTGACCGCTGTTTATGACTCCAAGATGAAGCAAAAGCTCTGGAAAATCAATATGGTGCAATTGATTGAGAATAATCCCCATGGCACCAGCATCAGAATGCGCACAGACATAAATAACAGAACGCATAAAACGTTTGTCATTCATCCCTGGCATTGCTATGAGCAACTGCCCCCCCAAAAAGCCATTACATTGCTTCATCAATCTGTTATTCTCCATAATTTACATGATAAAATTCACTTTAGCTAGTACAACAGGAAAACAAAGCTCCAATGAAAAAAATTCAAACATTTACAAGTTTACAGAATAGCGCAGTTTCCCTTTATAAAAAACTTTTAGTTACTTTAAGCTTAACATTCATAATTTTAGAATTATTTGACATTTCTGTCAGTGCTCAAACAGAACAAAATACATACCTTTTTGCAACATCCTGGTATGAATCAGATGGTGGCCGTGTCAGATTAGCTATTACTGAACCTTCTCTTTCTGAAACAAGAGATGGTATTATTGAAATTATTCTAAAACCAGGATGGAAAACCTATTGGCGTAATCCAGGTAATTCAGGCATGGCACCATTTTTTAACTTCAATCAACAGGTTTCTTATGAAATATTTTATCCCACACCACAGCTTTATGAAACAGCAAATGACTGGTCATTAGGCTATGAAGATAAGGTGGTATTACCTTTCAGTCTTTCCGGTTCAAGTAAAAATTTAAGCGGTACCTTAACTCTTGGATTATGTAATAAAATCTGTCTTCCGTTTACTGTTAATTTTGATTTTTCATCACTTGCTCTCAAAAATAAACGTCTTCCTGCTTTCTTATTAAAAAATGCCCAAGCTTCTCTGCCCGATACAACGAATCATGAATTTAAAATAAGTGCTGAAAAAGATACAAACAGCCTTTTCATAAAAATACAAAATAGCAATAAAATAATACCTTCTTCTCTCTTTTTAGATGGAGGAGAAATGCAAATTGGACTAGCAAAAAAAGTAAGTGAAAACGCAGAGTACACACTCTTTTGCGCTCCACTCTATTTCATACCAGATGAAACAAAACACTCAATCTTTTATACAGTTTCTTTTAAAAATCATGCTTTGAGTGGTACATTTACACTCTATACACAACCAACCCTTCTTACTGCTCCATGATAAAAGAGAAAGGATTGCAAAAAGACTATTTCTCAAAACATCCGTTTTCACGATATTCAATAATTGCTTTCCGGGCAAGTGCATCTGCGCGCTCGTTATCTGGATGTCCAGCATGCCCTTTTACCCAATGCCATCTGACGGTATGATGACAACAGGCTCCTTCAAGAGCCTGCCATAACTCTCTATTTTTCACGGGACTTTTTGACGCAGTACGCCAATTATTTTTCTTCCAAGCTTCAAGCCACATAGAGATACCGTTGTGTACATAAACTGAGTCCGTATAAATATCGACAACACAGGGATTTTTTAGTGCTTTCAACGCATGAATCGCTGCCATCAACTCCATTTGATTGTTGGTCGTGTGCACTTTTCCACCATAAAGTTCACGTTCATAACCATTCCAGCGTAAAATTGCTCCCCACCCTCCAACTCCAGGATTTCCTGAACAAGCACCATCTGTATAAATTTCAACGACCTTTTGCTTATCTAACATAAAATTCAAAAACCTAACTCACTCAGTGAACCTACATTACTGAAAAAACAAAGCTTATGCCAGTATTCCCGTGGATCTTTCTTAACGACAAAGCTCTCTGGCGGTGTATTAAACCAATCATAAAGACGCGTGAGTAAAAAACGTAAAGAAGCACCACGCGCCAATAAAATAATAGCCTTCATTTCTAAAGGTATCAATGGTCTTATTTTTTGATAATTTTCTAATAACCTACGTGCTTTGATAAGACTATAGGAATGGTCCGGTTCAAAACACCAAGCATTCAAGCAGATAGCTAAATCATAAGCCAAAAAATCATTACAAGCAAAATAGAAATCTATAATACCAGAAAGACGATGGTTTAAAAAAAACACGTTATCATTAAATAAATCAGCGTGAATAATACCTATTGGTAAATTTGATGGCCAATTTTCTTGTAAAAAAGACAACTCCATATCAATTTTTTGCTCAAACTCTTTTAACAATTTATCTTTGCTCGTTTGACACTTTTCCCACAATAATTTCCAATCCATAATAGAAAGAGTATTTTTACGGCTAAGTGAAAAACTCTGTCCTGCTAAATGCAATTGCGCTAAACCAGTTCCTACCTCGCCACAATGACATATATTGGGTCGACGAACCCACATTCCTTCCAGAAAAGTAATAATAGCAGCAGGGCGTCCTGCTAATTCACCAATCATTGTTCCATCATTTTGTACAACTGGTTGAGGGCAAGGAATTCCACGCTGCCTTAAGTGTTGCATAAGACTACAAAAAAAAGGCAAATCATCTTTTGAAATACGTTTTTCATAAAGTGTTAGAACAAATCTCCCTTCTGTCGTATACAGCATGAAATTAGAATTCTCGATCCCCTCCTCGATACCTTGATAGGACAAAAGTGAACCTATCGAATAACGTGCCAAAAATATCCTCAAATCATTAGGATGAATATTTGTATAAACTGCCATTACTTTTCTTTCGTTATAGGCATGTATGTATCCTAATTTTCATTTTTCAGCGTCTCAGCTCGACCATTAACAAAAGCTGTATCTTGAGGAGTTAAAGTGACATCACGTAGTTCGCGACTCACCAAAAATGTTTCCGTTTCCACTACAGTTTCAGCTAATTCTATTGTAACATCATAGCGCTCACGAAAAGCTGAAATGATTTCATCAACAATAATTTCAGGAGCAGAAGCTCCCGCTGAAAGGCTTACAACGGAAAGAGCTCCTAAATGATCAAAATCAATTTCATCAGCACGCTGAACTAAAACAGCCCGCTGTGCACCAAACCTTTCAGCAACCTCTACCAGACGTCGCGAATTAGAGGAATTCGGTGCTCCAACAATCAAAAATAAATCGCTCCCCTTTGCTGCTGCCTTAACAGCATCTTGTCGATTCGTGGTAGCATAACAAATTGATTCAGAAGATGGAGCTTCTAATGTAGGGAAACGTCGTTGTAACACATCGAGAATCCCTGCTGTATCTTCAACAGAAAGCGTTGTTTGCGTTACAAATCCTAATTTATCTGGATTATTTGGTTTATAGTGTAAAGCATCTTCAATCGTTTCAATTAATGTCACAGCCCCTTTTTCAAGCTGTCCCATTGTTCCTATCACCTCAGGATGACCAGAATGGCCAATCAATATAACATGACGGCCATGACGTTGATGCCGTATCGCCTGTTTATGAACTTTAGAAACCAAAGGACATGTCGCATCTAGGTAGAATAAATTATAGCGACGCGCCTCTTCTGGGACAGATTTTGGCACACCATGGGCAGAAAATACAACTGGCTGACCGCGGTGTTCTTCTGGAATTTCATCAAGTTCTTCAACAAAAATAGCTCCACGCTGCTGTAATCCCTCAACCACATAGCGGTTATGCACAATTTCATGACGAACATACACTGGAGCACCATATTTTTTTAATGCAAGAAGGACAATCTGAATAGCACGATCAACCCCTGCACAAAATCCACGCGGACCACAAAGACGCATTGTTAAAGGAGGAAGTACAGTCATCAATCATCCTTAATAATATCTATAATTTTTACCACAGTTTCAAACAGATTATCGTTATGCATGACATCAGCCGTGTAAAAAAACGGGAAAATACTACCTTCCCCCGTAATATTACCCATATCTGACGCTCTCTTATCACATTTTCTTCAAGCAAAGTTATTTTTAAAGTTCGCTCTTTTCATTTCACTGTGCTAGAAATTGATAAAATGCCAAACTAGGGTTTCGATTAAAAGAGTTCCAAAGAGAGCAGCCAAATAGAATAACGAAAAGAAAAACGTTTTTTTTGCCATTAAAATAGTTGCGTCATGCGTGTCAGCTTTCCACAAACGATAAGAAAAATAAACAAAAATAATGCTCAAAATTGTTGAACAAATACCATAAAAAATTCCCGCAAAGCTGGTAATATAAGGCCCAGCAGCGCATATTGCCATAAGAACAGTATAAAATAATATCTGTTTTTTTGTTGAGTACTCGCCTCTTGCATTAGGCATCATAGGAATGCCTGCTGCGTCATAATCAAGAGACAAAAATAAAGAAAGAGACCAAAAATGCGGTGGGGTCCACATAAAAATGATTAAAAATAATAGAAAGCTATCAATACTTACTGTACCCGTTGTCGCAGCCCATCCAATCATTGGCGGAAAGGCTCCAGCTGCACCACCAATAACAATATTTTGTGGCGTTATGCGCTTTAGCCAAATTGTATAGATAACAACATAAAAAAAGATTGTGAACGCAAGAAAAAGAGCTGAAAACCAATTAATAAAAATCCCCATAATTAATACAGAAAGCGCAGAAAGAACCATGCCAAAGATAAATGCCTTCCTAGAGCTGATTTTTCCACTAGGAATGGGGCGATTTTTAGTACGTTCCATCACTGCATCAATGTCAGAATCATACCACATATTAAGTGCCCCTGCACCACCACCACCTATAGCAATACACAAAATTGCTAAAAAACCATAAAATGGACTAATCGGAACTGGAGATACAACTAGTCCAACTAGAGCTGTAAATATAACGAGTGACATAACCCGTGGTTTTAATAACGTGATATAATCACCAATACCGGATTTTGGCGGAATTGATTTACCACTTGCAGCCGATAATTCTCCTGAAACAGACATTCCACTCAAAGACCTCCTCCATTTCTATCATCCACAAACAAATATTGTCTAGCATAAGGGAATCACCAATTAATAGCACAGTGTTTTTGAAAACATGCAGGATACCCCTCCTCTTCCCCAAAAACAAACCGAAATATTTGCAACAAAATTTTTCAAACACACATCATTTCTCATACGAAAAGCGTACTATATACACTATACTAAACATCATAAAGTAACGCTAAAAGCCTTGTCTTCTATGACATGCTATTTTTCCTACTTTTATTTTGTGTATATGGATTAATAGTTTGGAGAGATAATGGTTTTATGTTATAATTCTAGCTTGAGAGTTGATTTTTTATACAGAGCTATGCATAACGATGTAGTGTTGAGGTGGTTGGGGTTTTCTGTGGTACTTTATGAATTAATAAAAAAGACTCTCTTTGCTGGTATGATTATCTATACGCTCTACAATATTCCTGCCTATCATGTACTGGCAGCGGTACCTCATGTGCAAAATGTCCCTGCTCCACAAACCTACGGTGCATGGACAAAGGTTTGCTCTCTACCACCAGGTACACCAAATGTACAATGTGAAGTCGTACAAAACGTACACACACAAAGTCGTCATGATGTTACTCTCCGCGTTACGTTTTATAAACTCCCTAAAAATCAAGGAGCTTTAATGCGTGTTTTTGTTCCTATCCGCGTTGAGTTGCGTCCTGGTGTTGGACTTAAAATTGACGATAAAAACATGGGAAGAGTAGAATATCGCCGTTGTCTTGGTGATAATTGTGTTGCTGAAGCTTTTCTTAAAGAAGATGTACTACAGCTTTTTTTTAAAGGTAAAATGGCAACCTACTTTATTTTCATAACTCCTGAGCAAGCAATTGGAGGCATCATTGATCTTCATGGTCTTAGTGACGCCTATGCAACATTACCAACATAGTAAAATTTACGCATATTGAATGATTAAAACCTCATAGTGTACTTCACAGCTTCTTAAACAAGACAAATGGAAACAAATGGAAATTTTCCAAGCACTCATAAAAATAGGATAACCACTATGAAATCACTGATTGACCATTTTGATATTGCTTCATCTAAAGTACAATCACTGGTACAAGAAACGCTTCATCACGCTGATGATGGTGAACTTTACCTAGAGTATACAGAAAGCGAAACCCTTTTATTTGATAATGGACAGCTTAAAAATGGCTCATTTCATCAAGATATGGGATTTGGTTTGCGCGTTGTTGCTGGAGAGGCCACTGGATATGCACACTCTAGTGAATTATCCGCTGCTGCACTCAAACGTGCCAGTGAAGCAGCGAAAGCTGTTACCTATAATAATCATGCAGGACCTTATAACGCAGCTCCTCAAAAAACAAATAAAAGACTTTATCAGCCACATAATCCCCTTGATGCCCCATCATTTGAAGAAAAAAGTGCACTTTTGCAAAAAATTGATACCTATTTGCGTGCAAAAAATGATAAATTGCATCAAGTTACTGTTTCTCTCTCCGGCTCACTACAGCATGTTGAAATTCTACGCGCAGATGGGCACCTAGTTCGTGATATTCGTCCTCTTGTACGACTTTCTATATCTGTAGTTGCTGCTGAGGGTAATCGGCGTGAAAATGGCTTCTATGGGTGTGGTGGACGGCAAGCATTTAGCCAATTCATTAGTGAAGAAAATTGGAAAAAGGCTGCTGATGAATCCTTGCGTATGGCTTTAATAAACTTAGAAGCAGAACCAGCACCAGCAGGAACATTTGATGTCGTCTTGGCCAATGGATGGCCTGGTGTCATGCTTCATGAAGCTGTTGGTCATGGTTTGGAAGGTGACTTCAACCGCAAAAAAACATCAGCTTTTGCTGGACTTTTGGGCAAACAAGTTGCCGCAAGGGGTGTTACAGTCGTTGATGATGGCACGATTCCCCAGTGTCGTGGCTCACTCACTTTCGATGATGAGGGCACCCCATCAGGATATAACATTCTTATTGAAGATGGAAAACTCATTGGTTTTATGCAAGACAGGCTAAATGCCAGGCTTATGGGGGTTAATCCAACCGGAAATGGACGGCGTGAATCCTATGCATATGCGCCAATGCCGCGAATGACGAATACGATCATGCTAGGGGGAGATAAAACGCCTGAAGAAATTTTATCCTCACTAAAAAGTGGTATCTATGCTGTTTCATTTGGCGGAGGACAAGTTGATATCACTTCTGGAAAATTCGTCTTTGAATGTACTGAAGCTTATAGAATAGAAAATGGAAAAATTGTTGCGCCAATTAAAGGTGCGACCTTTATCGGAAACGGACCAGATGCCATGAAACGTATTACGATGATTGGGAATGATAGCAAACTTGATAATGGTGTTGGTATGTGCGGAAAAGCCGGACAAAACGTTCCTGTTGGCGTTGGGCAACCTCATCTGCGAATTAATAATATGACAATTGGTGGAACAGCACTTTCATAAAATATGCCAAATCAACCTGATTAAAAAATTATCAAAGGAATTTAGAAGAACTTTTCAATTTAGGCTAAAGATTCCAGCTTGCCTTTGCTTTGCGCTTGCTCAAAACAGCAACAATTTCAACATGTGGTGACCATAAAAATTGATCAATCGGTATGATTTTTTCCACTGTATAACCACCTGCAACAAGGAGAGATAAATCACGAGCAAATGTAATAGGATTGCACGAAATAGCTACTACGCGTGGTATTGTTGTCTTGGCCAATTCACGTATTTGTTCTTCTGCACCGGTGCGTGGAGGATCAAAAACGACACTATCAAAACACTCAAGTTCCTTTGTAGAAAGTGGATGGCGAAAAAGATCACGTTTTTCACAAGTTACTGTTTTTAAACCGATCGCAAAACGCGCTGCTAAATTCAGATTTTCTAAGGCTGTCTTATCATTTTCAACCGCATGAACATTCATTTTTTTAGCCATACGTAACGTAAAAGTTCCAACTCCTGAAAATAGATCAGCAGCATTCTTTGCTTTTTTTAAATGAGTCAAAATAATATTGCTTATGATATTTTCAGCTGCGTAAGTTGCTTGGAGAAACCCGCCAGCCGGGAATTCAACACAGACATCTCCGAAATAAACCAATGGTTTTTCTTGTTCAACCAAAACTTCATCTTCAACAGACAACCGCGTAATCCCGCATGAAAGAGCTGCACGCACCATTTTTTGACGAATAAGTTCATCTCGCACAAAACAACCACTTAAAGCAACATCTAAACCATTTTGAACAGATGTTATCGTAACATGAAATCGTTTAGCATGATTACTTAGAAAAGAACATAGCATCCTAATATCACTCAACCGAGATATAAGCTCTGGACAGCTCACTGGACATTCTTCAAGAACAACAATATCATGAGAGAGATGACGATTAAAACCGACTCTGTAACCTTGCGGTGTCATGGATGCTGTTAAAGTAATTCGCCGGCGGCTATAGGGCTTACATTCGATTAAAGGCGAAACGACAACATCAATTCCATACCCTTTAAGCGCATCAATAACCAGTTGTCGTTTCCATACGCGATAAGCATCAGAACGCCAGTGCTGAAGTGCACACCCTCCACATTCTCCAAAATGCTGGCAAAGAGCATTAACACGTTCTGGTGATTTTTTCTTTAATGCTATAAGTGTACCATATTTTCCACGAACAGCGATTTCAGCAGACTCTCCTGGTAAAGTAAAAGGAACATAAACCAAGCCATGCAATGTTTTAATTATACCATTACCATTCGCTCCAATATGGTCGATTATGACATTATCACTCACTCTTGTTTTTCTCCGAATAACAAATATTCCAAATTACCATCACTGCCTGCAATAGGTGAAGGAAGTAAACCTTTTGCACTCCACCCTGCTTGAGTGTCCAGCCAATTAAAAAGCCTTTCAGCAGTTTCTTTAGCCATTGACGGATCTTTTAATACCCCACCCTTACCAAGATTCTTACGTCCGACCTCAAATTGAGGCTTGACCAATAAAACGGCTTGGGCTCCCTTCTTGGCTAAAAACAAAACAGGAGGTAATGCAAGCTTAAGAGAAATAAAGCTGACATCTGAAACGATGAGATCAACTTCCCGTCCGCCTAAATGTTCCTGTTTCAAATCTCTAACATTTAAGCCTTCTAATAAAGTTATTGCACTGTTTCCAGATAAACGTTCATCAAACTGATGATGACCAACATCAACAGCAATAACATAGGCCGCCCCACGTTCTAAGAGAACCTGTGTAAAACCACCTGTTGATGCACCAATATCAATAGCCGTTACTTTATCCGTTACAATCGGAAATGCATCAAGCGCACTGATTAATTTTAACGCTGCACGTGAAACATAATTCTGTGCTGGATCGCAAACTACAATCTGTGCGTCATCAGAAATGATTTGCCCAGCTTTTAAAATTATTTCGCCGTCAACTTTAACAGTCTGGCGTATAATAGCATCACGTGCCCGTGAGCGCGTCGTAAAAAAATTTTTTTCAACTAAAAGAATATCAAGCCTTTTCCTAACGGCCATCTTATACTCGAATTTTCTGTACTGTCCGAATCTTGCGTCCCAAAGCAGTAAAAACGGTATTAACAATACCAACAGCATCAAGTCCAACACGCGAAAGAACTTTCTCTGGTGAACCATGGTTTAAATATTCGTCAGGAAGTTTTAATGTACGAACTTTTAAACCATGTTCTAATAGCCCTTCTTGTGCCAAAAATTGTAATAAGTGCGCTCCAAATCCGCCTATTGCGCCCTCTTCAATTGTCACCAATACTTCATGCTCACATGCCAAACGGCGCATTAAATCCTTATCTAAAGGCTTTGCAAATCGTGCATCCGCGACCGTCGTAGACAACCCCTCTGCCACCAATTCATCAGCAGCCACCAACACTTCTGACATCCGCGTTCCAAAACAAACCAGAGCTATCCTGTTTCCTTCACGCAGAACACGTCCTTTTCCAATTTCTAACAACTCACCGCGCTGCGGTAAAGCTATACCAATACCTTCACCACGCGGATAACGAAAAGAAAGGGGCCCCTGATCATAAGCTGCAGCGGTACGCACCATATGCATCAGTTCAACTTCATCAGAAGGCGCCATAACAACAAATTCAGGAAGAGTTGCCAAAAAAACAATATCAAAACTGCCTGCGTGAGTCGGACCATCTGCACCTACAAAACCTGCTCGATCAATTGCAAAACGTACCGGTAATTTTTGAATCGACACATCATGAATAATCTGATCGTAAGCGCGCTGTAAAAAAGTAGAATAAATCGCAACAAAAGGCTTATATCCTTCACAGGCAATACCCGCAGCAAAAGTTACAGCATGCTGCTCAGCAATACCAACATCAAACATCCTTTCAGGAAACTTTTCAGAGAAAGCATCAAGACCTGTCCCCGTTGGCATTGCCGCCGTTATACTAACAATCTTATCATCATGCGTAGCTTCCTCTATTAAAGCCTTAGAAAATACCTTAGTATAAGGAAGAGCATTGCTTAGTGCTTTAACCTGTTTACCTGTTATAATATCAAAACGATCAACACCGTGATATTTATCAGATGATGCTTCCGCAGGTGCATATCCCTTCCCTTTATGCGTGACTACATGTACCAAAACAGGACCATTAGGATATTCACGAACATTTTCTAAAACGGGCAATAAATGTTCTAAATTGTGACCATCTATTGGTCCAACATAGTAAAAGCCAAGTTCCTCAAACAAGGTTCCCCCAACTAAAAAACTACGTGCAAATTCCTCTGAACGACGTGCTTTATCTAAAAAGAACTTGGGCAATTTTTTGCCTAATACCTTTACTCGTTCGCGTAAACTACGGTAAGCGGGACGAGAAACCAATCGTGCAAGATGAGCACTCATAGCACCCGTAGGCGGTGCAATAGACATATCGTTATCATTAAGAATAACAATCAAACGTGCATCCAAAGCACCAGCATTATTCATCGCTTCATAAGCCATACCAGCAGACATAGCACCATCACCAATTACAGCAATGATGTTCCGCCTTTCCTCTTTTTTCAAAGCACTAGCCACCGCCATGCCAAGGCCAGCTGAAATAGAAGTAGAAGAATGACCCGCACCAAATGGATCATACACACTTTCTGAACGCTTCGTAAAACCTGATAATCCACCTTCTTGACGCAATGTGCGAATTCTATCTCTACGCCCCGTTAAAATTTTGTGTGGATAGGCTTGATGACCAACATCCCAAATAATCCTATCCTCAGGTGTATTAAAAACATAATGCAATGCAACAGTAAGCTCAACAACACCAAGCCCTGCACCAAGATGACCACCTGTTGCAGAAACCGCATCAATTGTTTCCAGCCGCAACTCATTAGCTAATCTTACCAAGTCAGACTCAGGCAATGCCCGTAAATCATGTGGTAAACAAATACAATCAAGTAGTGGCGTCAATGTCCGAGACAAAAAAAGCTCCTTAAATATTATCTTATCAAGAGAGTAAAACTGTAAAAATATGTCTTCTCCCCTCTTCCATTTATAATTTCGCCTATTTTTACTGAAAAATGCTCTCTATTGGTAATGATTTATAGCTTTTCTCATTTCTAACTTATTTCATAAAAAAGAAACCGATAAAACTCGTCCCCTTAAACTAAACTCCTGTATCTCCTACATTGCAGTAAATATCCCCAAATTACTTAAATATTATTCAGAATCAAGAAGCTCTATACCTACTGGGGAGCCTTCCTCCGAAAGTTGAATTTTCTCAACTTTAGCTTCAGCCACTTTCAAGAGTTTCTCACAATGTTTTTTAAGAGATTCACCACGCTCATAAATATCAATTGATTGCTCTAAAGGAACATCCCCACGTTCTAAATTCTCGACAATCACCTCAAGTTGCTTAAGCGCTTCTTCAAAACTTAACGCTGCAATATCCCCTTTTTTTATCTCTTGTTTCATACAATCCTCACAAAATATCTGTTCTGAATATACGAATTCCAAAATCTTCTAAACCTGTATAATGGCACCCTTTAAAAGCATAAACAATAACAGAACGAATTCCTAAATTTTTCAAAATCTGTGATCCTAAACCAATTTGGCGCCATTCTTCTTCACGTTCAATTGCTTGCACGTGGTTTTCTGAACCTTTTCTCGCCATCTCCTGAATGCCAATAGCTGATTGCACAGCAACAGATCCTTCACGCAAATAAATAAACACACCACGTTTTTCTTTTTTCATCATACATTGCATGATATCTGTAATATCTGAAGATTGACCGAAAACATCGTTCACAATATTTTCACGATACAAACATACAGGAATATTCTCACCATCACAAATATCACCAAAAACGATTGCAATATGTTGAACTGCTCCCCAAGGCAATTGATAACTTTGAACAACAGCTGGTCCTATTGATGTTTCAATATGCATTTCTCCAACATATCTGATCAATATTTCCTTGCGTTGGCGATAAGCAATCAAATCTGCAACCGTTATTATATGCAATTGATTATCTTGTGCAAATTTTGTAATCTCATCTCCATGTTTAACGCTCCCATCATCATTGACTAACTCACCGATAACACCAACTGGCGGCAAACCAGCTAATTTACATAAATCAACGGCTGCCTCCGTGTGACCTGAACGCATAAGAACCCCCCCTTCATGCGCAATCAAAGGGAAAATATGTCCTGGACGAACAAAATCGTTCGCACCAGCATTTGGATTAGCAAGATTACGAACTGCTAATGTGCGGTCATGTGCAGAAATACCCGTCGTTATCCCATGTTTAAAATCCACAGTAACAGTAAATTGGGTACGGTGCGTGGAATCATTATCTGATACCATAGGAGCAAGATTAAATCGTTGCGCTTCTTCTTTTGGCATAGGTGCACAAACAATGCCCGTTGTATGACGAATGATAAACGCCATCTTTTCTTCTGTACAATGGGCAGCAGCAACAATCAAATCACCTTCATTTTCACGGTCATCATCATCGGTAACCACAACAATCTCACCACGTTCAAAAGCTTGAAGTGCAGAAACAATTTTTTTTTCGTCATATGCCATTATTCACCTTTTAAATCCCCCAACCTGACCGCGATGCCTTAGATAATGGTCAGCAATAGCACAAGCCACCATCGCTTCTCCAACAGGAACAGCGCGAATCCCAACACAGGGATCATGACGTCCTTTCGTTACAACGTTTACATCATTACCATCAACATCAATTGAACGACGAGGTGTGAGAATTGATGAAGTAGGCTTTACAGCAAAACGTGCAACTATCGGCTGCCCACTTGATATTCCACCTAAAATACCGCCTGCGTGATTAGATAAAAAGATTGGTTTTCCATCACTTCCCATCCGCATTTCATCTGTATTTTCTTCTCCTCTCAAGCGAGCTGCTGCAAAACCATCGCCTATTTCAACCCCCTTCACCGCATTAATCGACATGAGTAATGATGCAATATCCTGATCAAGTTTTGCGTAAATAGGTGCCCCTAAACCTGCCGGAACATTTTGAGCAACAATCTCAACAACAGCACCAACAGATGAACCATCTTTACGAACTTTATTTATATAATCACTAAAAACCTGCACCATCTCTGCATCAGGCGTAAAAAAAGGATTTTTATCAACCTCTGACCAATTCCAACGATCACGATCAATCATATGAGGGCCAATTGCTATCACAGCTCCCCGTATTATCAAGCCAGGAACAATTTTACGCGCAATAGCACCTGCCGCAACACGTGCTGCCGTCTCACGCGCTGAAGCACGTCCGCCACCTCGGAAATCACGAATGCCATATTTAATATCATAAGTATAATCCGCATGACCAGGACGATACTGATGGGCAATTGAGCTATAATCTTTCGAACGTTGATCTGTGTTTCGAATTAATAGAGAAATTGGTGTCCCCATTGTCACCAATGTCGTCCCATCATTTTGAATAATAACTCCTGAAAGCACTTCTACTTGATCTAATTCTCGGCGCTGTGTTGTATACTTGGATTGTCCTGGCCTGCGTTTATCAAGATAGGCTTGAACTTCTGCAACAGTAAAAGTAATCCCTGGGGGACAACCATCAATAACACAGCCAAGAGCAGCACCATGACTTTCCCCCCATGTTGTTACACGAAACAAATGTCCAAATGTATTATGCGACATGAAAAATGACTCGTTTCTTTATAAAATATACGCAACTACAGCTTCTGCTGAGTAGTATACAAACAGCCCCCTACTATAAACACTACTGGCTATCTTAGACACGACTAAATCACCGCTGTCAAAGAAAGTTTTGTAAACCAAATTCTATTCTTTAACGACGGAAATGTCTGGTGCATCAACAGCTTTCATACCTATGACATGATAACCTGAATCCACATGATGCACTTCACCCGTAACAGAACGAGACAAATCAGAAAGAAAATAAAGAGCAGAATCACCTACTTCTTCAATTGTCACCGTGCGGTGTAAGGGAGCATTATATTCATTCCATTTTAAAATATAACGGAAATCACCAATACCAGAAGCAGCTAACGTTTTTATTGGCCCAGCAGATATAGCGTTAACACGAATATGCCCAGGACCTAAATCCACTGCTAGATATCTCACGCTCGCCTCAAGAGCCGCTTTCGCAACTCCCATCACATTATAATTTGGAACAACCTTTTCTGCACCATAATAGCTCAGTGTTAAAATTGAACCACCATCTGGCATCAATTTCTCTGCACGCTTAGCTAGGGCTGTTAAGGAATAAACGGAAATATTCATGGTCATCATAAAATTTGATTCGCTAATATCAATATAACGACCACTTAATTCGTCCTTATCAGAAAAACCAATAGCATGAACTAAGAAATCGAGCTTGCCCCATTTCTTCTCTATTAGTTTAAAGACCGCATCAATAGATGCACTATCAGAAACATCACAATGACCGCAAACTAACCCTTCGACTTCCTCAGCCAAAGGCTCAACACGCCTTTTCATTGCCTCACCTTGATAAGTAAAAGCAAGCTCTGCTCCTGCGCTACTCGCTGCTTTAGCTATTCCCCAAGCGATAGAGCGATTATTGGCCAATCCCAAAATTAAACCACGCTTGCCGTACAATAAACCATTACTCTTAGCCATTAGCACTGCCCCATTGTTACTTAAAATTAATATTATTTATCTGCCTATGGCATAGGTCAACTTTTTCTTCAAGCAATTGGTTTAAAATCAAACAAAAACTATGCTTTTATATAATTCAAAAATTAATCTTTTTGCATTTGCAAAAATTGCTCTAACGCTGTATCTCTACCTTCCGGCAACATGATACGAACGTGCACATAAAGATCGTCTCTTGTGCCATTTTTTAAACGAAGCCCTTTTCCTTTCAATCGTAAAACACGATCAGAACTTGACCAAGCGGGAATAGTTAAAACCACACGCCCGTCCAAAGTCTCAACTTCTTCTTTTGCTCCCAGAACAGCATGTTTAAGGGGAACAGGTAAATCAAGATGGAGCGCCCTTCCTTCAACACGAAAACGAGGATGTTTTTGAATCTGGATGGTTATAAACGCATCCCCTGCTTGCCCCAAAGGCACCTCCTCTCCTTGACCTTTTAAACGAATAGTTTGACCATCTTCAACATAAGCTGGAAGTTTAATTTTTAACTTTTTTCCATTAGGAAAAATAGCTTCAACCTTTTCTGCTCCAACCATATGCTCCAATGTTATTGTAAGATTGGCACGAACATGAGCTCCTTGTTGAGGATGAGTATATTGTGCAGAATTTGCAAAGTTACCTCCTCTACCAAACAAATCGCGAAAAATATCGCTCGCATCAAAACCTGCACCGCTTGAAGAACTAAAATCAAAACCTTTTGCCCCTCCTGAAAAAGGATTGTGACTCTTGCTAAAATTTTCACCAGCACCATAGGCTTGATAAAGCGGTTTTCCTTCCATATCAATTTCACCGCGGTCAAATTGTGCTTTTTTGTCTTTATCACCTATAATTTCATAAGCTTGATTAATTTCAGAAAACTTTTCTTTAGCCCTTGCATCATCCATATTGTGATCTGGATGATACTTCTTTGCTAATCTTCTGAATGCCGATTTAATCTCTTGCAGCTTCGCGGTACGTGCCACACCCAGAATTGCGTACGGATCACGCATATTATCCTCTTTTCAATTTTTCTGTTTTCAAAATATCAACTGATATGTTGCTCAATATCCATTACAGCTTCATCAAGCTATCTCTAAAGAATACTTTTTCCTCTCTTTATATGTCTACAAAGAAACAAAAATACCAGATAAAGAAATATTTTATTTTAATATAGCTCATTACAATCATGCTAAAAACAAAAATGATTAAATACTTTATAATAGTACATGACGGCATTGGCTTCTTGAAACAAAAACAGTACTTTTCTTCTTGATAAGCAAGTAAATTAAAAAGATCCTCACTCATACTCGCTGATATTCGGAGATATTATGAACAATAAAGTACAAACAGACGATGGTTTTATGCAAATGCAAAAACCTTTTGCACTTTTTGCAACGTGGCTTGAAGAAGCAACGGTAAGCGAAATAAATGATCCTAATGCTATGGCATTAGCAACAGTTGATGAAACGGGCTTACCCAATGTTCGTATGGTTCTTCTTAAAGATTTCAGTCCTCAAGGCTTCGTCTTCTATACAAACTATGAAAGTTGCAAAGGACAAGAAATTTTAAAATCAATGAAGGCATCTTTATGTTTTCATTGGAAATCGCTCCGCCGTCAGGTCAAAATTCGGGGAATCGTTGAAAAAATTAGTACTCAAGAAGCAGATGCGTATTTCCAATCACGACCACGTGGCAGTCGAATTGGTGCATGGGCCTCCAAACAATCTCAGCCATTAGAAAACCGTTTTGACCTCGAAAAAGCAATTGCTCAATATACTATGCGCTATGCGGTAGGGAATGTCCCGCGCCCACCTTATTGGTCTGGATTTCGTGTTAAGCCGCTTTCTATCGAATTCTGGCGTGATCGCCCATTTCGTTTACATGACCGCCTACTCTTTACACGGGATTCTGTTGAACATGACGATTGGCAAAGACAACAACTTTATCCCTAATCCTTCAAGCTTTAAAGTATGAAGACTTTGCTCTCATAACGATTAAACAACTCTTTACAAAATAACAAGAAATCGATAGAATTTATTTTAAAATAGAAAATTACATCTTCACTACGAAACTTGGTTGATAACAATCTGTTGCTCCTGCATAACTTGAAAACAGGTTATAGTTACACGTCTATCCAATTAAAAACTGCTTCAGAAATCCTTTAATAAAGTAATCAGCAGTGTTAAAAACAGAGCATAGAAAAGGTGAAACGATCTTGCACATTTCAATCTTGGCGACATAAATAAGAAGTTACAATTTGAATTCAAGCAAGAGTGGTTTATTAGGGTATTCTTACCCCTGTTATTAAACAGCATGATGAAATATCATCCATATACCACCGCATGCTAAAGCAGCAAAAATCACAAAACCAATGAATGAATTCGATTTGAAAAGCTTTAAGCATTGTGAATTGTCATCTATATCAAGGACTTTAATTTGAATAAACATATGGACACTTGCAACAAAAATTCCCAAAAAGCTTAGAAGGGGAACTTGTGCCATATAAAACGCTAAGCTGACGAATATCACAAAACCACTATACAAAAATACCAACGCACGTTTGGTGGCTTTACCAAAAAGAAGTGCCGTGGAACGTACGCCGACAGTAACATCATCCTCCTTATCTTGATGCGCATAAATTGTATCATACCCTATCGTCCATAAGATAGATCCTATATAAAGTAAGATTGGTGCCCAACTCAAGCTTCCATACACCACTGCCCATCCCATTAATGCCCCCCAATTAAATGCAACACCTAAGAAAAATTGCGGCCAATAGGTTACACGTTTCATAAAAGGATAAAAGGCAACTGCTATCAGTGATGAAATCCCTAGAAAAAAACTGTATCTATTAAATTGCGATAAAACACCTAAACCAACCAAACATTGCACCAATATAAAAACTTTTGCCTGAAACCGACTCACATGCCCTGTTGGCAATGGGCGAGAACGTGTTCTCTCCACCTGAGAATCAATTTGGTGATCAATAAGATCATTCCAAGTACACCCAGCACCCCGCATCGCTATAGAGCCCAGAAAAAAAAGAAAAAGATACCAAATCCAATGAAAGAACATTGATAAAAGAGGCAATCGATGCATTTCATAAGAGAGAAAGGCCATTGTTGTTGACCAGAAACAGGGCCACATCAACAATTGCCATCCTATAGGTCGATCCCAACGCGCCAATTGAGCATAAAACCACAAAGAAGAAGGAAGAAAATGGTATACCCACTGTTTGGAAGATGCATCCATCACTCGTCCCTGACTCTCACAGGACTGAATATGTGCTATATTTTTACTTTTTTTCATCAAATAATTTTACCTTTGATCTTGCGATAGAGATATTTCATTCTTATGACAAGAAAATCCTTTTAATCTTCTTCTGTGATAGGAGCAAGCAATGAACATTCTTCTTATCGGCTCAGGCGGACGAGAACACGCTTTAGCATGGAAAATAGCAGCATCTCCACTACTAACAAAATTATATTGTGCTCCTGGAAATCCTGCAACAATGGAACTTGGTGAAAATATTGATTTGAACATTGATGACCATCCTACCATCATTGAATTTTGTAAAACACATTTTATTGACCTTGTAGTTGTTGGACCAGAAGCACCACTTGTTGCTGGTATAACAGACTCTCTTAATAACGCTAATATCTGTGTCTTTGGACCTACTCAAAAAGCGGCTCAGTTAGAGGGTTCAAAATCATTTACAAAGGATTTATGCTACAAGAATAACATTCCTACAGGAACTTACCAGTGCTTTAATGATTCTGTAAAAGCCAAAGCCTATATCCGTCAACAAGGTGTTCCCATCGTTATTAAAGCCGATGGCCTAGCTGCTGGTAAAGGTGTTGTTGTTGCAACAACAATAGAAGAAGCATTCAACGCAGTTGATGTCTGCTTCGAAAGTGCCTTTAATGATGCAGAAAAAAAAATTGTTGTAGAATCTTTTCTTGAAGGTGAAGAAGCAAGCTTCTTCTGTCTTTGTGATGGTAAAATCGCCATTCCCTTTGGATCTGCTCAAGATCATAAACGCGTTGGTGATGGTGATACAGGAGTTAATACCGGTGGTATGGGTGCTTATTCACCAGCTCCTATCATGACACAAGAAATGGTTAATCGTACTCTCAAAGAAATTGTTGAACCAACTCTATACAGCATGAACGCAATGGGATCTCCATTTAAAGGTATTCTCTTCGTCGGATTGATGATAACACAAAGGGGACCTGAATTAATCGAATTTAACGTGCGATTCGGTGATCCTGAATGTCAAGTTTTAATGATGCGTCTCAAAGATGATATTCTTCCACTTCTTCTTGCAGCAGCTCAAGGAAATCTTGAAAAAAAATCTCTTCAGTGGTCTGAAAGAACTGCTTTGACTGTTGTTATGGCCTCCAAAGGTTACCCAGACTCTCCTCGAAAAGGCACTGTTATTCGTAATGTTGATAAGGTGAATACTCTTTCTGATGTGAAAGTTTTTCAAGCCGGTACAGCATTACGCAATGGAGAACTCATTGCCAATGGGGGACGTGTTTTAAATATAACAGCAATAGGAAAAACTGTCATGCACGCACAAAAACGTGCCTATGAAGCGGTCGATTGTATTGATTGGCCAGAAGGTTTTGTTCGCCGTGATATCGGATGGCGAGCCGTTGCACGAGAAAGCTAAATTTTTTGAAAAGTCTTTTTTATAATTTTACGTGATAACGTGCTGTATAAATTTGCCAATTATTCTGTATTTCTCGTAATTTTGAAAAAATATTGAATTCTGCTTGAAAAATAACATATTATAGATGGGGTTATCCACGTCCGCCAGATGAAATAAAATTGAACAGATTTCGCAGTGAGAATATAGCATTTGCGATACGTTTATTTACAAATAGTCTTTTGCTTTCCCAAACTTGAAAACAGATACCATGATCTATCATTGCCTTTGCATAGAAAAAACCTAAAATCTCTTCTATTCTAACGTACCAATGCTTTAATGATGAGGCAAAATCAAAGCCTCCATTTTTTAATAAGGTGTTTCCATTATCATCAAAAATCCAATGGCTTAGCTGCCTTAGAAAAAAGGTACTGTTGTGAAAATCACAAAGGAAGAAAGATCTAACGCAAATGCTGACTGCAAACTTATCTTGTCAAATCAAAGTTCTTAAAAATACAAAATAAAACAAAATAAACGCACATAGCAGCACAATGGAAAAAAATGAATGCATATCAAGACTTCTGTAGCACGACCCGATTCGCGATCACCAATCGTAAACCCAACGAACGATCATAACGAATTAAAAAGCACTTTTGCTTAGAATGCAGTGTTGTACAAAAAAATCGACGTAAATCAGAACGATCTTTGACAACCATAATGCGATTATTTTCGTTGATCATAAGCATAGGAAGATCATAAGTATCCGCCCATAATCGCCAATCTAGAAGAACATTATTTAAATCCCTAGAAACTAAAAGCGGGATGCACGCTTCCTCAGCTGCATGAAGCAATTCTAATGCAACGGCTCTCTCACCTGAACGCATTTTTACAGTGCGTGCCACAATTCCCTTAAAATGATAAGACGGCACTAAACGTGACAAGCTTGAAGAAGTACCCGTTTTAAAAAAAACACCGCACTCACTTAACGAACAAATAATTTTATTGCCCGTTTTTGATGAAAAATACGCCGTTGTTTGTGGCAAATGGCACGGATCTAACCGAAATTCAAGCACCGCTTTTGCCTGATTAAAGCATTGATTAGCCATATACAGTGTCCCAATTTATCTTGACAATATACACCATTTAACAGCTTTTTCCCATTGGATTATTAAAAGATTGAATAAAAAACAACAGGTTTCTTTTTTGGTTATTAAAATCTAAACAAAAATACATGACAAAATTCATCTTTCTTGAATTATAATATTTTTCCAGGATTCATAATCCCTAAAGGATCAAGAATTTTCTTAATCCCTTGCATAATATCCAATGCAACGGGTGATTTAAAAGCGCGAAGTTCCTCACGCTTAAGTTGACCGATTCCATGCTCAGCAGAAAATGCGCCTTGATAGTGCATCACTAAACTATGAATGCTATGATTGATTCGTGACCATAGCTGCAAAAATACAGCAGTATCAGCTCCTACGGGCTGTGTAATATTATAATGTAAATTTCCATCACCCATGTGACCAAAACAAACCACCCGTGCACCCGGAACAATATCTTCAACAATATGTGCCGCCTCAACGATAAAATCAGGAATAGACGCAATAGGCACCGCAATATCGTGCTTAATGGATCCTCCCTCTAATTTCTGTGCATAGGATATACTTTCACGCAATTGCCAAAAAAAATCTTGCTGCTTTAACGATTGCGCAATAACCGCATCGTCTATCACAGCATCATTTAAAGCTTCTTCCAAAATAATACTGAGCACTGATAATGCTTCACCATCACCCTGCAATGATGCAATATTAATCAATACATACCATTCATGCTCATGTTCAAAAGGGGATTTCTCGCACATATTATAGCTTAAAGACATTTGCAAACTGAGTTTTGACATAAGCTCAAAACCAGTCAACATTCCCCCTCCCCGAGATTGAGCAAGAGATAAAAGTTCTAGCGCCTTAGCTGGGCTACGCAATCCCACAAAAGCAACAGCCATTTCTTTGGGTTTTGGAAAAAGCTTTAAAACTGCAGCAGTTATAATTCCTAAAGTACCCTCCGCACCAATAAAAACATTTTTCAAATCATAACCGCTATTGTCTTTCTTCACAAAACGCAAATCATCTAAAATACGTCCATCAGGCAAAACAACTTCTAAACCAAGGCAAAGCTCACGCATATTGCCATAAGCTATAACAGCTGTCCCTCCAGCGTTAGATGAAAGGTTTCCCCCTATCTGACAGGAACCTTCAGAACCAAAAGAAAGAGGAAAAAGACGATCTGATTCATCAGCTTTTTTCTGTAAATCCTGCAGAATAACACCAGCTTCCACCACAGCAAAATTACCCTCAAGATTAATACATCTAATCTTGTTCAATCGTTCCATAGATAAAAGAATACTACACCCATTTTCATCTGGTTGTTGACCGCCCACAAGACCTGTATTTCCACCCTGTGGTACAATTGATGTGTGCGTTTGGCTAGCTAATTGCATAATTGATGAGACCTCTGCACAAGAAGATGGCCGTAAAAGCAACGGTGTTTTTCCATGAAACCGTCCACGCTCTTCAACTAAATACGGTGCAATTAATGCCTGATCTGTTATAGCGTGCGCAGAACCAACAATTTTTCTAAAGCACTCAATTAAACCCTGCTCCATCTTTATTCCTCCTTTGGAGCCGCAGCACGTATTAAACGATCATTAATAGCCTCACCCAATCCGTACAATGGAATAGATTCTACAGCGATACATTTCACTTTGAGTGAATCCAATTGTTTCATATATTCAAATAAATGCGCTGCTGCTTCTTCCAACTTCCCTCTCTCGCTAAGATTTAAAACAGTCACAGCATTTTCAACGCCTGTAATACGTTTAGGTCCAAATGCTAAAAGTGCTTCACCACTTTCTACCTTTTGTACATTTAAACGAACCACAGCATTGGGCGCATAATGTGACTTTAACATACCCGGTGCTTCAATTGCTGTCCACTGATCCCGCCGTTTCAGTGGTTTCCCTGCTACTTCTTCAATTTCTTCAGCAGCAACCCCCCCGGGACGTAAAAGATAAATCTTTTCATCACAAACCTTAATAATTGTTGATTCAAGCCCTATCTTAGAGGGTCCCCCATCAAGGATTAAAGGAACAGATACGCCTAACGATGCAAAAACAGCTTCAGCTGAAGTAGGACTAAGACGTCCCGATTGATTTGCACTCGGAGCGGCTAAGGGGCGACCAAAACATCGTACAACTTCCGCAAAACCGTTCGCTGGAAAACGGACAGCTAATGTATCAAGACCTGAAGTCGCTAAAGGATGGATGTTATGATGTGCCTTTAAAGGTAAAACTAATGTTAAAGGCCCTGGCCAAAACACTTCCATTAATTGACGCGAGAGAGAATCGATTTTTACAAAGCGTTCAGCCATAACGATACTACTCACATGAATAATAAGAGGATTAAAGTGTGGTCGCTTCTTTGCAGAAAAAATAGAAGCTACTGCCCTTCCATTGGTTGCATCACCAGCCAATCCGTAGACAGTTTCTGTTGGCAGTGCTACTAATCTGCCCTGTTCCAAAAGTGCAATGGCCTCTTTTATTGAAGCACTGTTGAGAGGCAAAATCGTCATGAGATATCTTTCCTACCCCCTTTGAGTGATATTATACTCTTTTTCATTCATGTATCATATTGATTTTATATATTTTTTAATATTCGTGGTCCGTAAATAAAGGTTAGGGAATAGAATTTTTCAACATGCTTCTACAAAGCACATACTTTTTGCCAACTTTCTCTATCCTCTTGTGAAAAACTATTCAATGATCTCATGAACATGCTAACAATTTCGCGGCTCAATGGACCAGAAGGCTTGATCGTAAAACTTTTGCGAGAAGCATCTGATTCTTTCCTTAAACACGCCGCTGTCTCTTGATCTAAAACGTACAGCTCTATGATTTTTTCTTCCATGCCAACAGGTACAGATTTTTCGCCAATCTCTACAGAAAATAAAAACGCTACAGATATATCTAATATATCTAATTTCTTAGCCATATCTAAAAAACATTCAGAATGATCAATACGAAGTATACGTAAGGTTTTACCAAATGGTGTTAGCATCTAAAGAAATCCTATTAAAAAAAGAAGCTCTCACGTGATTCTAGCAGAAATTTTCAGGTTTTGGTTAGCTACCTTTTAAAAATTGACTTCCTACCCTCCTTAATACACAAGGTTGTGCGGCGTGATGGATAAATCTCTTAAAGTGTGGTGCATTGTGGTATAATTAAACAGGAGATTTAGTAATGGGAAAAATTCAAGCCCGTATACCTGGTGACGTTTAAGAAATTGCAAGTGCAGTTGTTAAGTCTACGGGTTTGACTGTATTTGATGCAGCATGCATGTTTATAACCCGCATTGCTAGAGATCGAGCGTTACCGCTTGATTTGTTCTAACCAAATCTGGAAACATTACAAGCTATCTAGGATGTCGAAATGGGACACGTCAAACGCACGCCATTAGATGGCTTACGAACCATGATTCGCGAAGATAAAACCGAAACGCATAAATCTGAAAAGCAAACCTAATCTTGCTATGCAGGAAATTGTCTATGCGTGTTCATTCCGCCGCGACCTTAAACGTGAAAGCAAAGGTAGATATGCTAATGCACTAGAAGAGTATTTGCTGCTTGTGGTCAAAGCGTTAGCAGAGAATGAACCGCTAAGGGTGCATTGGAGAGATCATGCACTAACAGGTCGGTGGCGCAATTGTCTTGATTGTCGTGATTGTCATATCAAGCCAAATTTAGTTTTGATCTATCAAAAGCCAGATACCAAAACACTAGAGCTCTTACGATTTGGTTCCCATTCTGAACTACGCTTATTGATTGGATCTCCAATTCATAGTAAAAAGAGTTTTTCGAAGTTTTTTCTTTTATGGCAGTTGTTAAGTTCTTTGAAAACCATTGTTTTAAATGAGCGGAGATATTGTCTATCGCATTCATGAGGCATGCAAAATCAAGGATAAGCAAAAAAATAAAAACGCACTCTATTTCATAAAGCAAAACACCCCGTCGTACTGACTATTTAGAACAGAGTCGTGCTTTTATGGATAAATGGGCGGCCTATATCAACGGTCAAACTTAAGAGATATTATACAATACCCCTATAGCTTGACACCAGGTTTTACACAATTTGACACTAGGTTTTGTACCAATTTATTTTTTTCAAAGAGTTTTCAGGAGATTCTCAAAGGGTATTTCAGACCCCTTTCATGAATCTTTTTTTCTTCTTATAAAAATCAAAATTTGAGATGGTCAACCCCTTAGTAAGAATCGCATTATTTGAGAAACAGCATTTTCCGTTATTTGGCTGATAAGACCAAATGTCATCATCAACGAGATAATGCTAAGAACAATCTTGGAAGAGCCAAGCTCATGCAATGTCGCAGCAATATCACCATGATTATTGATGAGAGCTACAGCGCTTTTGTTAATCAGTGCTTGGACACCTGCCTGTATTGCAGCATTCATGTCCGTGCTAGAGCCAACCCCTAAAGCACTGATAAAAGCACCGGAAGCTGTAGAAGCTGCTCAACCTGTGACAGATGTAACAGCTAATGCCACGATAGCCGCACCGGCTTCTGTCAATCTTTGGGCTTTATAATCCCACTGTTTAAATTCAGCCTTAACAGCTTGCCAATCCAATTGCTTGGATAACACGGGATCATCACGCAGTTGCTGAATCCATGCCATTCCTGGGGAGCGAGATAATTACTCTAGAGATTGATCAAAATCACCGGTTGTTTCATATTCAACAACAATGCCATTGCCCGCATCAATCTTAATACGGCCACCAGCATCTGTGGTCACATGCTCGATAATCTCCTTCAAATACCCTTTGTCACTCTCACTCCACCACACAAGTTTTTCGTTACGCAGATAAGTGTCTTTAAAATCTTGATCTTTATTAGTCCAAGACTTGATGTTTCCCTTATCTGATGCCAGATGCGTCTGACTACCACTTGATAGCCCTGCCGCACCAAGTGTGAGGTCCCCATTTTGCGCATGTATTGAAAGGTCTTTGCTAATATCCACCGTGATTTTATTGGTGGTGACTTCAGTTGATTGTTGACGAAATTTATTTTTTTGCGATTTGTCGCCTTCTTTGCCCCTAAGGCCCAAGTCAGAATTGCTAAAATCTTGCACCGAAGTTATAGTGAGAGCACTATCACTGGTGAAATTCCCATTACCTTCTCCTTTAACCTTAGCCACATCCATGGTGAGATCGCCGTTCGTAACAACGGTTAGATCATTCCCACTGTTGACTTCACTCAAACGGTGCTCACTGCTTTGAGCATCATAATGCCCTTTTTCTAATGTCTGCGCATGTTCACTTTCTAGCGTCAATGCAATAAATGTGGCAGAATCACCGATAATCATCATCATTGAACCGCCACTGGTGAATTCCCCATCTTCTGAGCCAAGATCACCAAGGGAGTGAATGTTTAATTCATGATCAGAGAGAATTTGTCCCTTCTGCCCAGCCCGATCAACAAAACCATATTCATTCATGTCACGGATTTTAGCGGTGTTATTGAAAATTATATCACCCGTCATGGTGGCCGTATCACCATGAATAGCACCGGAAGAATTAGCTAAAAGGATCACCACTGGTAAGCTCTACAGCTTCAGTGGCATCCAAAAATCCATCATTATTGAATAAAGAGTTTGTGTGGTCGCCACATGCAGAGTACCCTCACTTACCACAGCACCGCTACTGGTAAGATGGTCCGCACTCAAGGTGACCCCTTTACCTTTCAAACGTGCACTGGCAAAATTTCCTTGCAATCCTTGTGCATTGTTTATCCCTTGTTCTGAAGAGGATGTTGGCGCTAAATAAACGTAATGCACTAAGACCTTTTGTCCATCGACAAAATTGATCTAAAGCCAGATCATATCCTTTTTAATCCCAGCGATCTTCTGGGGCGTTAATGACTTGCCTAGCTCTAATTCCAAAGGGTCTTGCTGCTCCACAGCATTGTCATAGAACCTTTGCATTTGAGCATTGGGACTTCGCCGTCAAGAAGAGTACGATTTCCTGTCAGCTCAAAGATTTTCTCATTTACCAGACGATATTCAAAATAAGCATCCCCCAACCTTTTAAACACGTACTCAGGCTTATAATTGCCAATCTTTTTTAAGTAATAGTCTGATGCTAAAAATTTACTTGGGTTGATAAAGTCCTGTCACGTCTCGATTAAAAACGGCACATCCAGTAATTGACTGGCAACCAACTCTGTCCTGACAGAGCCAAGCCCATCTTGCATTAGCACCTGTATAGATTCTGGTGCAGATGTTTTTGCGCTTGGCGCAAAAAGCTCCTTGTGCCCCGTTAACCCATTGATAATACCGTTCAATAAATCATTGCTGATCAGCGATTTGAAGCCGTCAAAGTCGTTGATTTTAACTCCAGCCAAGCCTTTATTTGCCAGAGCTTAAACCAATTTGATCTGCTCCCTCACACACTATATGATCATCAATATAGCCCATCACCTTGGCATCAAGCGTACCACCCGCTTCAATCATGCCGTAAACTGCATCATAGGTGCGGATTTTATTTTGGTATTGGTAGTACTCCCATAATCTGTTATGCTTCCCAAAGAACAGCCTACGTTGAGTGGTGTGCAGTGTTTTTCCTGCGGTGCGTTTCAGTCACAATCTTGGTTGTTTCGATTAGATCGTGCTCCTCATTGAGCAACGTATCGCCCTACATCTCAATGTTGCCATTAGCAGCAATCAAACTGTAACTATTGCGGATATTACCGGCATGAACCGTGAGATGACGTTCTACCAAAATTTGTGCAGCATTATTGATAAAATGAGAGTGCTGGCGAATGATCATGGTATCAACATCTTCCTTGATCTGATAGTGTCAAACATTAGTGCCTCTCTATTTTCCTCGTACACAACTGTGAGAAAACACTTTATCGGTGACCTCGACCCCACCTTCATGCATATTGGTAAGTGCCAAAACATTGAAGGCTATATCACCGGATACGACTTCTAAAAGCCCCGAAAGCCAGCACGTTCTCCATTAAACCCACGAACAGCTAAATTGTCTTCGGCAATGACATCACCGTGCTAATTGAGGAAAGAGCCATCCAAGGAGAGTGTTGCGGATTTCTGAGCGTAAATCAGTCCGCTATTGCTCACCCCATTATAATGTCTTTCTTCCTATTTTACCAGAATTAACAGAAACACTTAAAACTGATCCCATCAGAGATAAAGCATTTATTTGCGGAAAAAGCGGAAATAAGGTCGTTAAAGAAAATTTTGGAAACTTGTTTCGTGAGGCGTGTAATGCGGTAGGAATTAATAAAGCAGCACATAGATTGAGAAAATTGGTAGCAACACACGCAGCGAATACAGGTGCAACAATCTCACAGCTTAAAGCAATTTTTGGCTGGACAAATGATAATATGGCATCTCTTTATACGACGAGTGCAGACCGCTGAAAATTCGCTCTTGAAACAATAAAAAAGCTCCAAAAAAGTGAGAGATAGACACCAAAAAAACATAATAGAATCAATGATTATAAAACCCTCTACTCTTGTAATAACTTATTGATTTTAATCACCTTTCCTGCCTTCTTTGAGTGGTGCAAAACTATAACGATGTAATCCCGTAACTGGTCCATATTTATCAAGAGCTTCACGATGCGCCAGCGTTGCATACCCTACATGCTTCTCAAAACCATAATCTTTATAAACTTGTCCCGCACATTCCATCATTCGATCCCGCGTTACCTTGGCAATAATAGATGCTGCTGCAATTGAAACCGAACGTTGATCGCCTTTAATCAAAGCAGCTGCTGGACATGGTAGCTCAGAGGGAATATCACGTCCATCAACAAGTGCATAATGGACCGGAATTGCCAGTCTTGTAATACAGCGGTGCATTGCTTCTAAAGTTGCTTTTCTAATATTAGACTGATCGATCGTATGGGCACAAAGACTGGCAATTGAAATCGCTAATGCACTTCCCAAAATTTCATTGTACAACTTCTCACGTTGTGAAATAGAAAGCTTTTTTGAATCATTTAGCCCCTCAGGAATATAGTCTTTATCCAAAATGACTGCCGCTGTCACTACAGGTCCAGCAAGAGGACCACGTCCCACTTCATCAACACCTGCTATATGAAAAAACCCCTGCTTCTGTAAATCCATTTCACACAAGAAATTTGGTTGAAGTGGTAAATTAAACATCTTTTATAAATCACAAATACAATGAAACATGTACCCATTTTTACAGATTACTTCTTTTCTGCAAGCTCTACAGTAAAAATAGCTTTTTAAACACCATAATGAACTCTCGCACAAGCACAAAAATAACAGAACGAAATTATGGATGCTCCTTCACTGTTATTTACTTTCTTTGCTAAAATATTATCCTAGCATGTGCCAATTCGATCTAGAAAATAGAAAAATAATCATTTTACCGCTTAATAGCTCCATTCAACATAATAGAATCATTACCAAATAAAATCTTTTACCTTTATGTTTATCTCTCAAATCTTTCCTAAAGTCATAATAGGTTTCACAAACCAATTTGGATGCATCGATTTGATAAAAACAGCTGCTTTTTTGGCTGCTTGCTGATCTTTAAAAATACCAAAGCAAGTCGCCCCCGTCCCAGACATACGAGAAAAAAGAGAGCCACACTCATCTAATGTGGATAACACTTCGGCTAATTGAGGTGCAATTTTTAATGCAGGAGTAAAAAAATCGTTACGCGTTTCTTGTAAAGCTTCAACCAATGAATAAACATTCTTTAGAACCTTTGGATCAATTATTAAATGAGGATGATCGGACTTCTCCAAAGCATTAAAAATAGCTTGCGTTGGAATTTGTTGACCGTGGTTAACTAATACCACTGCAAGAGAACAAGCTTCTTTGAGCCGTGTTATATCTTGACCAATTCCTTTAACAAAAAGCGGCTGCTGATATTCCAATGCAAACAGACACATTGGCACATCAGCACCAAGCACTAAGCTCATTTCCGCTAATTTTTCACAAGAACAATCAAGATTCCATTGCTGACGCAATACGTTTAGAACACTAGCCGCATCTCCTGAACCGCCACCAATTCCTGAAGCAACCGGCAATGTTTTAACAAGACGAAAAAAGGCAGGCTTAGCGAACTTAGGAAACGTCTTACACATAAAGTCCTGTGCACGAACAACTAAATTGCCTGTATCAGAACCGAGCCCATTTGCAAAAGGACCTGTTAAAATAAAATTATCACTCTTAAAAGGTTTATAGCCTAAACAATCACCACTGAGACTGAAATAAACCAAACTTTCCAATAAATGATAACCATCAGCACACTGACCTACAACATGCAAGGCCAAGTTTAACTTAATGGGAGTAAATACATAAGAATACCCTTTGAACGAAGTTTGTACATCCAAGATCATCTGACGTAATATTCACCCGTACAGGGATCTTTTACCAATGTGTCCCTCTTCCCCATATTTGTCCTAGATTCTGCATGACAAAAACCCCTTACCCCCCTACATAATCGTTTCCTCAACAAACAACAGACATAAGAAGCCATAATACACAATAAACTGAATGCAACCATACGTACCATTTCAATTTTTTTCTTTCTCACAACCGTTTTTAGGTAAAATTATTTACTCTCTTGAGTATCTATCAAATTGTACGTCCAATCACAAACCATAACGTTGCCAAAGCGCACGTTCTTGTGCTGCCATCAATGCATTATCAACTGCTGTATAAACCGTATGAGCAGTGACTCCTGAAGGAATTTTAGGACCTAAAAGGCTTTTTGGAGGTGTAATTAAGCGAAGCTTGGCATCATCCCCAAACCGCTCCTTAATAACAGAACGCACGTCATTTAGTCCGTCAATAAGCCCAAGTTCAAGGCTTTTCTTTCCACTCCAAAACATTCCTGTAAAAATATCTGGATCATTTGATAACTTCGCTGCACGTCGCTCTTTAACCAAATCAATGAAAGTTTTATGAACTTCGAGTTGTAAAGATTTCAGATGCTCAATATCTGCCTTCTTTTCAGGCTGAAATGGATCTAATGTAACCTTATTTTTTCCCGCAGTATAAACACGCCGCTCGACACCAATTTTCTTCAAAAGTTCGGGAAAGCCAAAGGAAGCTGAAACAACTCCAATAGAACCAACAATCGAAGAAGGGTCAGCAAAAATTTCATCTCCAGCACAAGCAATCATATAACCACCCGATGCGGCTATATCTTCAACAAATACAAGAACCTGCTTGTTTTTTTCCTCTGCCAAATCACGAATACGCTTGAAAATAAGACGTGACTGCACAGGCGAGCCCCCAGGAGAATTGACAATAAGTGCAACAGCCGGTGCTTTTTTGTACGCAAAAGCCTTCTCTAAAAGATTCGCATACCTGCCTAATGAAAGCGACCGTGCTATCAATGTAGCTGAATCCATAATTGCTCCATGAAGGCGCACAACAGGAATCTCGAGTTTATTAGGACAAAAACGATATGGAATAATATTTTTGATAACGTTCATCAAAACAACATCTCCTCATAAATTAAAGCAAGGACAGCAGAAATGGGGAACACGATAATAACCAAAAGCAGCAATCAATCCCCACATTACAGCTAAAAATAAAACTTCATCCAAATCAAAAGTCTCCCTAGGAACTAAAGACTCATTCTAAATTTAAGCAATAAACTAGAAAACACAAGATATCATTTTAAAAGTTCCCACAAACTTATACGTCCGTTATTGATTGCATCAATCCGCGGTGAAAAAGCATGACCATCACCCTCATGCATAACCAATGCAGGTAATAAAGATAAAGCCGCCCTACTTCCCCGTTTTGCATAAAATAAAATACGAATTGCCACCGATGTTGCACGTGCATGAACAGGAATTATATAGATACTACCAAAACGTCCTTCTAAAGCATTCAAGATATCAGACAGCGATTGCGGACGTGCAATTAATCCTATGAATCCACCTGGCTTAACGATTGCTGCTGCACTCCGTAACCAATTATCAAACATCGCTTCAGGCATAACATGTGCCTCGGACTTTTGTTGATCAGGAGTCTTGCGATCTACAGGGCTGTTAAAAGGTGGGTTCATGATAGCAAAATCAAAGGAATTATCCGTCAATCCTGCTGTTAAGCGATTCTTTCCTTTCAAAGTAATGTCTGCTTCTAACAAACAAATTCGCTCAGCAAGTTTTTCATTTCGTTTTAGCATAAGTGTCTTTTTTGCATAAGACGCCATAAAAGATGATCGCTCGACTAATGTAACATGAACTTTCAAACAACGCGAAGCAACTGCCAATCCTGCTGCACCAGCACCAGCACCTAAATCAACAACTTTTCCTTCTAAATTGTTGGGAACCAAACTGGCTAATAACATAGCATCCATGCCAGAACGATGACCATATTTACGTGGTTGAACCAAATAAAACTTTCCGCGATGAAAACTATCAATTGTTTCATCACTCTGATTCGTTATTTCATCCATTTAAAAACCTAATGTTCATCTTTAATAAACTGCACTTTTGCCTATCAAATGCTTTTTAAAAAAAGCTTTTTCAAATTTTTTCTATAACTTTGGAATAATAACATTACACAAAATTAAAAAACATTCCTTGCCAGTTATCATTTAAGACTTCTATTTTAAAGCGTTATCAAAAGCTTGTGTCAAAACAAAACCCTCTTTATGATAACAGAGAAAATAAAATTCATATATGTCCATTGCAATACTCTAGGAGTAAACACATTGAGTGTAGCCACAAAACCAGACCAGACAAGAAATCATCAAATGTCTCTCCAATCCCTCATCAATCTTACCCAACATGATATGGAACGCGTAAATCAACTCATCCTCTCTATGGCAAAATCGGAGGTTGAAATGATCCCTGAAATTTCTAACCATCTTATTTCATCAGGTGGAAAGCGGTTACGGCCAATGATCACATTAGCTTCCGCTCTTATGTTTGGTTATCAAGATAGTGGGCATATAAAACTTGCAACAGCCGTTGAATTTATGCATACCGCAACCTTATTACACGACGACGTAATTGATGAAAGTAATTTACGACGTGGAAAACCTACTGCACGAATGATTTGGGGAAATCAAGCAAGCGTACTTGTTGGTGATTTTCTTTTGGGACAAGCTTTTAAAATGATGGTTGATGTTGGTTCTATAGAAGCACTCTCTGTCCTAGCAAATGCTGCTGCAATTATTGCTGAGGGAGAAGTTATGCAACTCTCAGCTGCAAAAAATATAGCAACTAGCACTTCAGACTATCTCAAAATCATTAACGCAAAAACAGCAGCACTTTTTTCAGCTGCCGCTGAAGTAGGGCCAATTATTGCTGGCTATAGAGAAAAAGAGCGCTCTGCATTGCGTGAATATGGATCATTATTAGGATTAACTTTCCAATTGATTGATGATGCACTTGATTATGGTGGCACCGCTCAACATTTGGGAAAAAATATAGGCGATGATTTTAGAGAAGGCAAAATTACAATGCCTGTTATCCTCGCATACACACGAAGTGACGCGGCAGAAAAGGCATTTTGGAAACAAGCTCTTGAAAACGGCAATAACAATGATGAAGCCTTCGCACATGCACAACACTTAATAGAAAAATATGATAGCCTCACAGACACAATAGAACAGGCACGCATCTATGGTAAACGTGCAACAGATGCTCTTGCTTCGATAAACAAAAGCCCTGCTCGCAATGCTCTTATTGAGACTGTTGATTTTTGTATCGCGCGTATAAACTGAGTATTTGTAAGAATCACAATATTTTTCAACAAAGTAATCGGATATGATCTATAAACCATACAATTTGCTGATTATCTTGAAGAGGGTTAGTTCTATGTGCAGTGCAACAATATCCCGCTTTTTTGCTATTTTTGTCGTGGGTATTATGCTGATGCCCGCTGTTACTTACGGTAAAATAAACACTACTACAAATACAGCATCATTTACAGGCGCCTATCTAGCCGGGAGAGTTGCAAATCGTGAAAATAAAACAAATCTTGCCATAAATTATTTTAAACAAGCGCTCGTTTATAAACCTGACAACATAGAAACACAAAAAGAGCTCCTTGAAGCCATGCTCTCCATGGGAGCCTTCAAAGAAGCTATTCAGCAAGCTCAAAAACTAAAAGAGCAAGGCGTTATAACCCCCTTTGTTTCCTTAGCGTTATCAGTAGAAAGTCTTATCAAAAAAGACTACAAAAATGCAAAATTTTTTCTAGAATTAAAAGAATCTCCTGCGCTCAATAACCCAATAGCTGAACTCATCGGTGCATGGGCGACATTCGGATCTGGACAAAAATCTCAGGCAATCACTGATCTTGAAAAAATCAAAGGACCTGATTGGTATGGCCTTTTTATAAGTTATCATCTCGCGCTTATGAGCGACCTTGCAGAACATACAGAAGATGCAAAAAAATATTTCATTCAAGCGCTTAATAACAAACAAGGGAATCTTATAGCCCCTAATACTTATGAACGTATTATCATAGCCTATGCCTCATTCCAATTGCGCCATAATATGCGTAATCAAGCTCTCCAGACTATTAAGAATGGCGAACAAATGTTATCAGGCCGAGAAGTACTCAAGAATATCCGAGAAAAAATTGAAAAAAGTGCTTCCTTAGAAAGATTGGTTAAAACACCTCAACAGGGAGCAGGTGAAGTATTGTACAATTTCGGAACAACCCTCAACCACAAAAACTCAGGACGAATTGCTCGCATTTTCAAGCAATTATCTTTTGCTTTATATCCTCAAAATGATGCAACACTGTTTCAACTGGCACATATTTCTGCTAAATTAGGTGATCCTCACCAAGCAATTAAACTTTACCAAGCTTTACCACCTAAATCCCCTTATTATAGAGATGGACAGCTTCAACTTGCATTTCTGCTTGCAGATCAAAATAATTACAACGAAGCTATCAAATTACTTAACTCATTAAAGAAAAAATTCCCAAAAGATCGTCCTATTTTGATAACGTTAGCCGCTTTTTATATGCAAGATAATAAATTTGTTGAAGCTACCAAAACTTTAGATCATGCTATTACACAAATAAAAAAATTTCAACGAGAGGATTGGAAGCTCTTTTATCAGCGTGGTGTTGCTTTTGAACGTTTAGATCAATGGTCCAAAGCCGAAATCGACCTACGAAAAGCACTTGAATTTTTCCCCAATCAACCCCAAGTCCTTAATTATCTAGGCTATTCACTTGTTGATCGTGGTCAAAAACTTGAAGAATCACTCCATATGCTGCAAAAAGCCTCTACCTTACAAGCGAAGAATAGTTACATCCTAGACTCTCTGGGATGGGCCTATTACAAACTCAAAAAATATAACGAAGCTGTTCAAATATTGGAATCCGCTGTCAAATTACAACCTGAAGATCCAACATTGAATGATCACTTAGGTGATGCCTATTGGCAAGTTGGGCGTAAACGTGAAGCAATATTTCAATGGAATCACGCAATTGATGGAGAAGCAAAAGATTCCAAAAAAATCCAAGAAAAGCTGAAATTTGGCTTGCAATAAATAATGATGCTTGACCACAACCTTATGAAACAATAGACAGTCATGAAGGCTGAAATTCCTTTAGTCGCTATCTGTTGATCGAACATTAAAGAGTATAAAGCGTGAAACTGCCTGAATATCTCAATCCTATGCGTTCTTTTCAGGGACTTATCTTAACTTTACAGAATTATTGGGCCCAGTATGGATGTGCAATTTTGCAACCTTACGATATGGAAGTCGGAGCTGGAACTTTTCATCCAGCAACAACGCTGCACTCATTGGGACCACGCCCTTGGAAAGTGGCTTATGTCCAACCCTCCAGACGCCCAACGGATGGCCGATATGGTAAAAATCCGAATCGCTTACAGCATTATTATCAATTCCAAGTGCTTCTCAAGCCATCTCCCCTCGATTTACAAGAGCTTTATATTAAATCTCTACAAGCTATCGGTCTTGATACAAAGCTACACGATATTCGCTTTGTTGAAGATGATTGGGAAAGCCCAACCCTTGGTGCTTGGGGTCTTGGATGGGAATGTTGGTGCGATGGGATGGAAATCTCTCAATTCACTTATTTTCAACAGGTTTGCGGCATCGAATGCGCCCCAGTTTCAGGAGAACTCACTTATGGATTGGAGCGTTTAGCAATGTATATTCAAGGTGTTGATAATGTCTATGATCTTAATTTTAATGGTTTGGATGGAGAAAATAAAATAAGTTATGGGGATGTTTTTTTACAAACAGAACAAGAATATTCATATTATAACTTCGAATTTGCTGATACAAAAATGCTGCACCAACATTTTATTGATGCAGAGCGTGAATGCATCGCACTCCTTGAAGCTGGAAAACCAAATAAAGAAAATAGTTCACATCGGTGTGTTTTCCCAGCTTATGATCAATGTATTAAAGCCAGCCATATCTTTAATCTTTTGCAAGCACGTGGCGTTATCTCTGTGACCGAACGACAAAGTTATATTCTTCGCGTTCGCGATCTCGCGCGCCGTTGTGGAGAAGCCTTCTTACTCACTGAGGCTGGTCAAATGCATACAAAGGAGAAGTCTAATGTCTGATCTTCTTCTTGAACTTTTCAGTGAAGAGATCCCTGCTCGCATGCAGCGGAAAGCCGCTATTGACCTTAAAAAATGTGTTACAGATCAACTTGTAAATGCAGGATTAACCTATAAAGCTGCTCGCGAATATTGGACACCCCGTCGACTAACATTAGACATACGCGGTCTTTCTATACGCTCAAAGGATATCTATGAAGAACGCAAAGGACCTAGTACAAAATCATCACAACATGTAATTGATGGCTTTCTACGTGTAACGGGACTGAATGATATTTCTGAGGCACACATTGCACGTGATCATAAAAAGGGTGATTTTTATATCGCTAAAATCATCAAAAAAGGACGAAGTGCAGAAGAAATTATTGCTGATATTTTACCAAATATTATTCGCAACTTTCCATGGTCAAAATCTATGCGTTGGGGCAAAGATTCAGCAAAAAGTGGTGCACTGAAGTGGATCCGATCTTTACAAAACATTCTTTGCGTTTTTGGACCGGAAATTGGTGAAACGCATGTTGTTCCATTTACAATTGGTTCTCTCAAAAGCAACAATCTAACCTATGGCCACCGTTTCTTAAGTGATGGGAAACCACTCCAAATCCGTCGTTTTGAGGATTATATCACCAAACTTGAAGCACATAAAGTCATTCTGGACGCAGAAAGGCGAAAGAATATTATTTTGGCTGATGCTCAAAATTTGTGCTTTGCAAATGGCTTGGAACTGGTGCAAGATAGTGCTCTCTTAGAAGAAATTTCAGGACTTGTTGAGTGGCCGGTTACCCTTATCGGCGACTTTGACAAATCTTTCCTTGACATTCCTCCAGAAATTATTCGCTTGACTATTCGGGCCAATCAAAAATGTTTTGTAACACGAAAACAAGGTGAAAAAATAAAACTTTCTCGCCATTTTATTCTTGTTTCTAATATTCTGGCAAGCGATGAAGGAAAAGAAATTTCTAAGGGAAATAGTAAAGTTGTCTGTGCTCGTCTTTCTGATGCACTTTATTTTTGGCAAATAGACCAGCATGATGTGCCCGATATTAAAAATTTGAGACCCTCCAGTCAGAAATTTGATCTTGATTTAAAGAAACCTCTCGATCAAAGAATGGCACGGCTTGATCATTTAAATGTTACTTTTCATGCAAAACTAGGTACACAGGGTGCAAGAGTAGAGCGAATCGCTGCTCTGGCACAAAAAATTGCACCTTTAGTGCAAGTAGAACCTCTCTTAGCTAAACGTGCAGCAATACTTGCAAAAGCTGATTTACAAACAGAAGTTGTCGGAGAATTTCCTGAACTGCAAGGAGTCATGGGACGAAAATATGCCCTCCTTCAAGGAGAAGATCCTCGCGTAGCTGAGGCAATCGAAGACCATTATAAGCCTCAAGGATCAAAAGATCGTATTCCACAAGAACCTCTTGCCATAGCAGTTGCTCTGGCGGATAAAATTGACATGCTCGTCGGATTTTGGCTCATTAATGAAAAACCAACTGGTTCAAAAGATCCCTATGCGTTAAGACGAGCAGCATTGGGAATTATCAGGATTGTACTTTCGCGTGACTGGGAAATTAATCTTATGTCACTGTTTAATCTGGCAATGAATTTTTTCTTACAACAAAAAGCCACATATGAAACATCTCAAATAGAATCTGAACAATCACAAAACCGACTTCTGGAAAAAAAAGAATATATTTTATCAGATTTGTTGTCATTTTTTCATGAACGTTTAAAAATCTATCTAAAAGAGGAAGGTGCTCGTTATGATGCTATTGAAGCAGTCTTAAACAAAGATGCTGAGGATTTGTTATTGATTGCGCGACGTGTCGAGGCGCTTATCGCTTTTATCAATACAAATGATGGAGGCAGCTTTTTAGGCGCTGTAAAACGTACTATAAACATTCTTGAAAATGAATGTCAAAAAGGCTTAACAATAGCAAATGAAATTAACCCTGAGCTCTTTATTGAAACAGAAGAAAAACAGCTGTATCAAGCAGTCATTGAAATAGAAAAAAAGGTTTGTGACCACATCAATGCTCAAAATGTATCAGGTGCACTCAATACGCTGGCGCAGCTGAGAGGATTTATTGATACATTTTTCGAAAACGTATTGGTGAATGATAAAAACCCCAATGTGCGTACTAACCGTTTCGCGCTTCTCAGGCGTATCCATCGTATTACACAAGCGGTTGCAGACTTCTCAAAACTTGTAGTCTGAAATCTATAAATTGAAAAAATATTATGAAAAATTTCAGTATGGAGCTTGAGACAATTTTAAGCTGTTGTAGAATTTGTAGCGTAAATGATATTTTATAATATTGATAAAAAAATTAAGTAAATCATTAAACAACAAGCATTTGATTTATAATGATAGTTTATTATTCTCTATATTAAATTAAAATATCAAACATAGTAAGAGTCTCCCACTTCAAACTCCCTCATTACATTGTGTAATAAAAATCATTTGCTTGCGCATCATAGAAAAAATCAACATATTCACAAAAACTATTTTAGAAAAGAGGCATTCTAATAGAGCATCTTAATTCAAGAGCAGTCGCAACACTTTGAGCTGATAATATACCAGTTTGTGCCTTCATAAGCGTAAAGATAATAGTAGCCTATGAATCCTGCGTTATACCTCCCATGGCAGTAGCGAAAAATAGACTTGGAAGCTGTAAAGATGCCTCTCTAAATTAAGTGCGTAAATTAATAGTGCAAAACAAAGCCGAAAAAGACTAAAGTACTTAATCTTAAATCAGTACTTTGCAACACTTCAAACTGCCGTTAATTAAGATATGTTTTCATTTTAGTAAGAGATTCTTCACAAAGAGAATCCTTAACGAGTTCGTTCGCTTTATGAGAATTTAGTTCTTTTGCAATAAGCGTACGGGCAGCGGAAACCGCCAAATCGATAGCAGATGAAGAAACCATACGTATTGCATTAACTTCTGCTTGAGCAATTTTTTGCTCTGCCAATTTATTGCGATTTTTTACATACTCTTCTGCTTTTGTACGAGCTTCAGAGACAATAGCCTCAACTTCATGCCTAGCTGCTGCAATAATCTCTTGCGCATCCTTTTCTGCTTCCGCATGTTTTCGCTGATATTCAGCTAACACCTCCTGTGCTTCTTCACGAAGACGAAGAGCCTCATCAAGCTCATCTTTAATACGCTTTGCCCGTGCATCAAGGTGGTGCACAGCCAACTGTGGAATTTTGAAATAGACCAAAAGAATCAAAAAAAGAACTAACCCAACAAAAGCCCAAAAAGTATCTGTCATTTTTGTATCCTTTGGTAATCTACAGCTTTAACAGCTGAACTAACAGATTCTTGGCTGACTTCAACATCAATCAATTTCTTTACAATTTCAAGAGCTACTTCTTCAGCAATTGAACCAACATTTTGCATAGCTTTATCCCGAATCTTTGCTATCTGTTTTTCAGCATCTGCTAGCTTTTTCTCTAAACTTGCTTCAATTTCTTTTCTTTCAAACTCAACTTTTTCCTTTATCTCCTCACCAGCTGCCTGCGCTATAACATGGGCTTGTGAACGCGCTTCCATTAATTTTCGCTCGTAAGTTTCAACTACACTGTCTGCTTCTTGCTTCAGACGCATCGCCTGATCCAAATCAGATGCGATTCGATCTCGACGTGTTTCAATAACACCACCAATACGTGGTACAATTACACGAGAGATGAAAAGATAAAAAAGCCCAAAAGAAATCGCTAACCAAAAAAGATGTGACCCAAAATGCACGAAATCAAAAGGTGGAAACACACGATCCGCATGCTCTGCTGCATTTTTAATATGCCCTATCGGTGTTTCAGTGTTCTGTGCATAAGCGCTAGAAACAAGCATTCTATCTCATCCTTCAAACAGCTTACTAAAGCCCTTTAATTGAAAACAAATGACAGCTGATTAATGGTTTTTTCTAATGCAAAATCCAAAGAGCATACCCGCCTTTCATGAAGAAAGCAGGAATACCCCTTTTAAAATGATTAAACCGCAAAAAGAAGCAACAAAGCAATAAGCAATGAAAAAATGCCTAAAGCTTCTGTTACAGCAAAACCAAAAACGAGACGACCAAACTGACTATCTGCTGCCGATGGATTGCGCAATGCACCAGAAAGATAATTACCAAAAATGTTGCCAAGGCCCAAAGCTGTCCCCGCCATACCAAAGCAAGCAAGACCAGCACCAATATATTTTGCTGCAAGCACTAATTCCATATTATTCTCCTTTAAAGCAAAATTGTATAATTCGACGGAAACCCGCCAGTTTTGTTAATGTCCCGGATGGACTGAATCATTAAGATACATACAAGTTAAAACCGTAAACACGTAAGCTTGAAGAAATGCAACCAAAAATTCAAGAGCAGTAATTGCTACGGTCATGATAAGCGGTAAAATTGAACCACCAATGCCCATGATCCCTACTCCAATCATTGAGACAATAAAACCAGAAAATACTTTAAGGGTAATATGACCAGCAAGCATATTAGCAAAAAGACGGAGTGAAAGACTAATAGGGCGAGAAAAAAAAGAAATAACCTCAATCATCGTAACCAGAGGTAAAATCACAACAGGCACACCACTGGGAACGAATAGTCTCAAAAAACCAACCCCATGCTTATAAAAACCATAACCAATAACCGTCAAAATCACCAACATCGCCAGTGAGAATGTGATCATAATCTGAGAGGTAATCGTATAAAAATAGGGAAAAAGCCCAATAAAATTAGCAACTAAAATAAAAGTAAATAAGGAAAAAACTAAAGGGAAAAATTGCATTCCCTGCACCCCAGATGATCCCCGCAAAGTCGATGCTACAAATTCATACGCCATCTCTGAAAGAGATTGCATTCTTGTCGGAACTAACCCACGACTTGATGATGAAATGAAGAGGAAAGCTGAAGTCACAACAACTGTAGCCACTATAAAAAACGATACATTCGTAAACGAAAAATCCATATTTCCTATGGAAATATTAATTAGCCGTGTAATCTCAAACTGATGGATAGGATCTGGAGCGTGCGATGTCACTTCAACCTCATTTATCGGACCTCTTATCGGCCCCTTTATCTTTGCGCAATGCGCCTTTTTTCTCTAATTGGCTGGGAGCAATATACCCCACAGACCGAAGAATACTCAATACACCCGCGGCGAATCCAAGAAAAAGAAAAAACACCAAACCCCATGGCAATGATCCAACTAGCTTATCAAACCCCAATCCCAAAACAACGCCCACAATAACACTTGCCAAAAACTCACTGGAAAGCTTAATTGCACGAGCTACCGTCCTTTGTGGCTCTTCTTCCTCATTCTCACATCTCCGCTTCTTTAATGCTTCTTTGCGCATTAAAGCCAAACCTAAATTCTTACTACGACATTCTAAATCCTCTGAATGAAAACAGTCTTCTTGCCTTTTCTCTTCAGCTTCCTTTTCTGGTACAACGTGTTCGTTGCCCTTCGCCATAATTGGCTCCTTAATAAAAAAGCAAAGTCAAAACGCACCTTGCAAGACCGTCATTAACATATTGTTCTCAAATTTATTCGTCAAGCCACTAAAAGAAATCTATCACAATTTATCGCATAAATAACATATCCTTCAATTTTATGAACTCTAGCCATTCATGTACCTTCAAATAATCACCATCATCTGTGTGATAAAATGTGACTGTCTCACCTTAAAAAGCTATACGCATCCTCATATGACAACTCTAAAAACATATTGAGAAAACATCTCCTGAAATAGATCAATTGTCGTACATGCTTATCCATCGTTCATAAATAAAATAAGCCTTAAGGATTATCCATCCTTTGAATCATGTATTTATTCCTGGTTTGCAATGATAAACTTTGCAAATATTGCCATTTTCTCTTTTCTGTATAAACAGCTATAAATAATGGCATTTTTGTCTACTAATATATCTTACTGACTGATGGTAAGATGGTAAAAAGGTTCTTGTCGCAAAAATAAATTTTATTTTCCTTATTTATCGAAGATAAAGTCGTTATCTTTTGATAATGACCTATTGCTTTTCAATATTAAAACTCTGTACTTCATGAAAAATCTTATTTTTTACTTTCTTTTCAACGCATATTTCATGAACTTTAATAACAGGAAGGGACTATTTCTTTTTGGAGCGTGCTGCAAAAGGATTCTCAGATGCCCGTAATGATATGCGAATTGGTATACCTGGCATCTCAAATGTATCACGTAATCCATTGGAAAGATAACGCAAATAGGATTGGGGCATTACCTTTGGTCGTGAACAAGAAATCACAAACCCAGGCGGACGTGTTTTAACTTGTGTTATATATTTAACCTTAAGTCGGCGCCCCGAAATTGCAGGTGGGGGATGATGTGCGATGGCAGTTTCAAGCCATCGGTTAAGTTTTCCGGTGGAAATACGGTGATTCCACACACGGTGCATCATAGTGATATTTTCCATCATTTTATCAATCCCTTGGCCATATTGACCCGATAAAGGAACAGCTCTCAAACCACGAACTTGAGGAAGAAGGCGGGCGCATTTTTCATGTAAATCGACCAATGTTACCTGGCTATTTTCAACAAGATCCCACTTATTAAAAGCAATAAGTGGAACACGCCCTTCACGAATCACAAGATCAGCAATTTGTAAATCTTGCTTTTCAAAAGGCGTAGTTGCATCAAAAACGATCACAACCACTTCTGCAAAACGGATTGCACGTAAAGTATCCGCAACAGAAAGTTTTTCTAATTTTTCTTGAATCTTCGACTTTCGACGCAATCCTGCCGTATCAAAAAGTTTAATATGTCGACCACGCCATTCCCAATCTACAGAAATAGAATCACGTGTAATCCCCGCTTCAGGTCCCGTTAACAAACGATCTTGTCCCAACATCCTGTTAATGAGGGTAGATTTCCCCGTGTTTGGGCGACCAGCGATTGCAATCCGAAGGGGTTTACTTTCATCATAAACAGAGCCTTCTTCCTCCAAATCATTCACATAATTATCAACAGATGTCAGCTGTGTAGTAATATATTTTTCTTCGTTTTTGCTTTCAAAATCTCTCTCTTTACCAAGAGAATCCACAATTGCATGACGAAGATCTGAAAGACCCAAACCATGTTCAGCGGATATTTGACAGGGCTCACCAAAACCTAATGACCACGCCTCATACTCTCCCTCTGTTGCTGCTTTTGACTCAGATTTATTGGCAACAAGCACAATCGGTTTTCCTGATTTGCGAACCAATGAAGCAAAATTTAAATCACTCAGTGTTATTCCACTTTTTGCATCAAACACGAACAAAATAAGATCAGCTTCCTCAATAGCAGCTTTTGTATGAGAACGCATACGACCTTCAAGTGTATGATCGCCCGCTTCTTCCAACCCAGCTGTATCAATCACATCAAAACGTAGATCTTGAAGTTTCGCCGCATGAATACGCCGATCACGCGTAACGCCTGGCTTATCATCAACCAAAGCCAATTTTTGTCCAACCAAACGATTAAAAAGCGTTGACTTCCCAACATTTGGGCGACCAACTATAGCAATGGTAAGGCTCATAAATTATTCCTTATTTGCCTTGCCCTCAGCTTGTATAAGCTCAAGCATAATTCGAGCCCGACCCGTCACTTTTGATCCTAAAACATCTTCTTCAGAAATTTTTCGAAAATAAGCAACTGCCTCATCCATTTTATCTGCTTTATACGCTGCTAAACCTAGAGCCTCTCTCGCGGACATACGCATAGGATCAATATCATTCGTCATATCTTTAACACGCTTTTTAACATCATCGAAGTTCCCTGTATCAACCAAAATATAAGCTGCCCGAATTTTTGCCACTTTTCGTAAAATTTGTGGTGCCCCTTCATCAGCTGCAACAGAATCAAAGAGCTCCACCGATTTAACAGCATCACCTTGTTCCATAAGTAAAGACGCTTCACGCAAACGAGCAAGAAAAGGATACCCCCCAAAATTAGAAGCTTTAACATTCTCTAAGTGCTTTATCGCCTCATCAAAATGACGTGTGTCTGCAAACTCAAGGCTTTTTACAAATGTATCACCAATATAATCGACTTTCCTTATTTGTTCATGATGATAAATCTGATAGGCAACGATCATCAGTATAAAAAGAATGACTGCCCCAATAATCGAAAAACCGTAGCGTCTCCAAAAAGCAAGAGCCTTTTCCTGACGAAATTCTGCATTAACTTCAGCAATAAAACTATCATACGACATATATCATACCTTGAAAAAAATTCTTTTCTGTGTTTTTACGCATAAATAAACAAAGATGGTAGTCCTAATTAACTAAAAAACTTAAAATTTCTTACTCATTAGTCTCAAATCAATGTGTATCTAAATCGATTGAACTTTTACAGCTGCATCAATAAAAAATGATGTAACCGTTTTTGGTTCATATTATAGTTTTTATGTCTCTTTTATTTTGCAAAAAAGTTATCACTTCCTTCATACCTCTCATTTATGCTTGCCTATAATCTTAAGAGCTATTTGAAGCCCCATCATCCACATGCAGGAAACTACCTTTAAAAGCCTTAAGATCAACAGTTGTATTGCACTTTTTAAAACTCTCAGTTGTAGAATTACAGTGGGGAAAGCAATTTACTAAAAAATCTTTACCAAAAAAGGCATCGTTTAATTCCCATAATTGAAAATATCTACAACAAAATAAACAAACTTTGCCCTTAACATAAAAGGGGTTCTAACGTGCTACAATAGAACACAATTCAAAATCAAAACTTTCAGCAAAACTCTTTGCATAAAATATATTTTTTAAACTTAATCTTTATCTGATTGGCGAACTTTTTATGATTGATACTTACAATTTCTAAAATACTTTATTGTAATGGCCAAATCCACATAAGCATTGGAACCGCAACAATGACTATTAATACCGCCAGCGGAGCACCAAAACGTGGGTAATCACTAAAACGATACCCCCCTGGTGCCATCACGAGCATATTACTTTGATGTCCAATAGGAGTGAGAAACTCACACCCCGCACCAATTGCAACAGCCATCAGAAAAGCTTCCGGTTTATAATGGAGAGAATGGGCAAAACTTGACGCAATTGGTGCTACCATCATCACTGTTGCTGCGTTATTCAAAAATGGCGTTACTAACATAGATGTAATCAACATAAGTGCTAATGCACCAGATGGTGGAAAAAACACTGCTAATTGGCTAAGCCACTGACCGATGAGGTTCGTGCATCCTGTCTTTTCTAGTGCTTCACTCACCGGAATAAGGGCTGCTAATAACACTAATATTTGGCCATCTAATACCTGATACAAGTCACGCGCTGGCAAAACCCGAAAAATAACCATTGCAGCAGCAGCAGAAAAGAAAGAAAATGCAACTGGAACGATCTGAAAAGCCGTAAAAATAACTGCTATAAAAAGAATAGCTAAAGATACGAAACCATGTCGTAAATTGCCAAACACAATATTACGTTTTGCTAAGGGCAAACATTTCAGTTCCCTTAACAAAGTTGGAATAACCATATCCTGTCCCTGCAAAACAATCACATCTCCAAGATGGAAAATAATATCACCAAGCCTGCCCCGTACCCTTTCATGCTGGCGACTTAACGCAAGCAAATTCACATCATAACGATCAAAGAGTGAAAAACTTTTCGCACTGATGCCAATAAGAGGCGAATTATGTGTGATGACTGCTTCAACAATATCAATGTCACTATCCTTATCACCTGTGGAAATAGTGCGATCCGTAGAAAATTCTAAACGAGCAGCACTCATAACACTATCTAGCCCTGTATGAGAACCTTCCAGTAAAACAATATCTCTTTCAGACAAAACAAAATCTGGAAGTGGCGAAATGGATACTTCGTTTCTAATGATTTGAACAACCATAACATCACCACCAGAAGGCTTAACGAGATCAACAATGGTTTTCCCCACAATCGGTGAATTTGTTGGAATATGCACTTCCGAAACATAATTACGAATATCAATAGCATCATCAAACGAAACACCCGAACGTACACGCACAGGTAAACGCCAAGAAAAAAAGATCAAATATAGAATACCAGCCGTAGCAACAGCTGCACCAACCGGCGTAAAATCAAACATGGTAAAAGAAGCCCCCGTTAAACGTTCTTGCATAGCTGAAACAACAACGTTGGGGGAAGTTCCTATCTGTGTCATAAGACCACCTAACAAAGAACCAAATGCCATTGGCATCAAAAAGATAGAAGGTGAAACCTGAGAACGACGAGCAAATTGAAAAGCAATAGGAAGCATGATAGCCAAAGCACCAATGTTTTTAACAAACATTGATAAAAACACTACAGAAATGACCAAAAAAGCTAACTGAAAGCGCACTGATTTCACGTCTGGCCATATTCGTTGGATAATGAATTCCATTATACCAGAACGCGATACAGCCGTACTGACAACAAACACGCTCCCCACAATAATAACAATATCATTGCTAAAACCGCTAAATGCCTCCTTCGGGCTAACAAGACCAACGGCGCAAGCAATCAATAATGTACAAATAGCGACAAGATCATAACGAAATCGATCCCAAATAAAAACAACCATCATGAGGCCAATAATAGAAAAAGCCATTATTTGATTTTCGGTCATGATACCTATCTCTCCCCGTTAGATTACAATGAGCAACATATCTTTTATGTTTTAACTGTTCCTATAAACAGCAGCAAGATAAAAGCAAACATGAAGTTACTTTAGAACGATTTTAAAGTGGTAAAATTATGATTAAGCATATACTTCCCTCTGTCTGTTATACGTGCTTATTATAAGATACTGAAACTAGAGAAAATTGGTGGCAGTTAATAAACGTGTTGCAAATAAGATGAAAATGAATCTACATAGTGTAAAAGAGGGTGAAGGTAGATTGTTGAAACTGATACACACAACATCTGAAGCTTTGTTGTTGCTTTAACGGAATTTCTCTCCATCCTCATAGAGAGTAATAAACGCGAAAGAAGAAATGATGATTAATCTGAATAGTGGGTATCGAGGTAATCTAAAATACTGGCTGACTTTTATTCTTGGATTTGTTGGTGTCTTAGCAATTGTAGTTGTTGGGGGTTTTTATATAGCAAAACCCTACATTGACAGTTTTGTCAGACGAGAAATAGCCCGTCATTCTATAAAAGCGGAGACATCCGAAGTCAGTATCATGGGCAAAGTCAATTTAACAAATGTTACGCTACCAGTTCCTTCTGGCACATCGCTTAAAATTGGTGCTATCTCTGCCCGCCCTCCTATTTCCTTTATTCCTGGCAATTTCACGCTTTATAATATTGATTTAAAGCACGATAATATTCACGTACAAATTCCCCAAATCTCTCTTAAGAGCGTATCCTTAAAAGAAAAGGATACCACGATCACATCACGCCTTTTGCAATCAATTATGCGTATTGAGCTTTCCTCAATTGCTGCTCCGGATATACGGCTTTCTATAAAAAATAAAAATAAACCAATCGAAAAAGTTGAAGTAAAGAATTTTCAGCTTTCTGATTTTAAAAATGGTTATATCCGTTCTGTTGGCATCAAAAACATGAATCTTACAGCGATAGCCGCAAATGGTGCCAAGAAGATGCATCTTATCGCCAAAAGCGATACAATAAAAGCGCATAATATTGATATCAACTACGCCTATTCCATCATTTTGGGAAAAAACAGCGCTTTCAATCAAGGAAAAACCGTTGCTGGTCCCGTTTCTCTGAGTAATATAATGGTCGATGTTTTTGAAGAAACAAAAAAAAGCGCCTCTTTATCTCTCGGACAATTTAAAACATCTGGTCTGAAGATGAAGCTGCTCGAACAAACACCTGAAAAATTGATCAAAGCTTATCTTAACGCAAGAAAAGAAAATAATCAGGCTGTTGAAAAAACAGCACTAAATGCTATTCTCATAAACATCCTCCTCGCTGTTACCTCATTTGATGCCAAAATTGATAAAGTCGCCATTGATGTGCCGCAGCTGAAGGCAGCACTTGAATCATTCGAATTCAAACCAAGCCAATGGGAGCAGCCTATACCAAAAAAACTTCTTATCTCTTTCAATAACCTTTCAATTTTACCTAAAAAAATAAAAGAAAAAGACTTAAAACTCTTTAAAAAAATAGGTATTGAACATTTTTATTTTTCAGAAAAATTGGATATTTCTTACGATGAAAAAAAGCGTATACTTTCTCTTAATACAATGTCTTTTAACGTGAAAAATGTTGGATCTGGAGAAATATCGGCGAAGATTGCTAATGTTGATGAAAAGCTCTTTTCTGCCCAAAAAGACTTAATGGTTGCTGCTTCTCAGGACATTGGTATCATGGATGTTGATATCCGTTATACGGATGCTGGTTTTATTGATAAGCTTTTTTCTTATCTTGCGCTAAATCTTCACGATACAAAACATGATCTCAAAAAAGAACTCTATGATAATTTCTATCTGATGATGACACAAAGTCCAAAAATACTTCTAAAAGATCATGATGAAGCTGAAAATATTTCCAAATCTCTGGGTGACTTCGCTAAAAATCCTCAAACATTGACCATAAAAATTAAAGCGAAAGACAACAAAGGTCTCACAATAACTGATCTTGAAAGAGTACTACAAAATGACTTGTCCACAGCTTTGAACAAAGTACATCTCACTATCAAGAATGAAGCATCACCTTAAAAGACGTGTTCAGCTTTTAATATGATGGTCTTGGCTGTAATTGAGTACTTTATTTCTCTTTTTTCTTTTGTATGATACAAAAGGACATCGTGTAGGGAGTTTATGCAAAAATATATATTAATAAAACCGCCGATGGTTGGAGTTGTTCATGTCTGATTTATCTTCGAATCGCTTGCCTAACCGTGCTTCTCGTGTCACGAATCAAGCGCTTTCTGCTCTTGAGCGTTTTCTCCATATTGAAGCTCTCAGCGGTATAGTTCTTTTATTAGCTGCTGCTGCTGCACTTGTTTTTGCCAATTCTCAATATGCTTCTCTCTATGAATCATTCTGGCATACACCTTTTGGCTTTAACTTTGGCCGTTTCAGCCTCTCATGGGATTTACATTTCTGGGTTAATGATGCTCTTATGACTGTTTTCTTTCTTGTCGCAGGAATGGAGATCCGGCGAGAAATTCATGAAGGTGCTCTCGCTGATTTTAGACAAGCAATTTTGCCAATTGTTGCAGCAATAGGTGGAGTTTGTCTCCCTGCAGTTATTTATCTCAGTTTTAACTTTCACGGGGGGCATGCGAATGGTTGGGCTGTGCCAACAGCAACAGATATTGCCTTTGCGCTAGGAATTTTAGCTCTTCTTGGAAAAAATATTCCCTCTAACCTTCATATCATTCTCTTATCCCTAGCAATTATTGATGATATTATTGCTGTTCTCATTATTGCTTTCTTTTACTCAACGAACATTGATCACAGTGGTTTAATTATTGCCACAGCAGGCATTTCTTTGGTATTATTTTTTCAATGGATTGGTATTGCTTCGGCATGGCTTTACATTTTACCTGGTGCAATCATCTGGTGGGGTTTAATGGTAACAGGTGTTCATCCATCACTTGCCGGTGTGATTTTAGGCATGATGACTCCGGTTTTTCCTACCCGAACCTTAGTAGCGCCACTCACCATGTTAAGCAATGCGATGCAAGTTCTCCAAGAAAAAAATGTAAAAACGGATTTGCACCATATCTCAACTGCATTGAAAAAAATGCGTAAAGGACAACGTGATATGATTGCACCAGTGACGCGTGTTCAGAAAGCATTGCATCCATGGGTCGCATACGGTGTTATGCCAATCTTTGCCTTTGCAAATGCCGGTGTTAGTTTTGCAAATTTCGACCTTTCTTCTCATGAACCATTCTTCATTGTGCTTGGTATTGTTATTGGCCTCTTTGTTGGTAAACCTTTGGGTATTGTTATTGCCAGTTATTTGGCAGTAAAATCAGGATTGTGCCGCCTGCCTCCTCAAATGACTTGGACAGGTGTTTTGCTCATTGGATTTTTAGCGGGAATTGGCTTCACAATGTCCATCTTTGTTTCAATGCTTGCTTTTAAAGATATCATCTTACTTGATTCTGCAAAAATTGGTGTCCTTTGTGGATCTGGTTTATCTGCTCTTTTCGGCCTTGGATATGGGTTTGTTTACATCAAGCATAATAAAAAAAATTCTCATAGCCCTTAGTAAACCAAAGGACAATGTCCTTTATGCTAACCTTTTCAAAAGCGATTTGGTTCATTTATTGAGCTATAGTTTAGCATAATCACAGAAACGAATAAGGAAAAGTGCCCTAACATATTTTGCTTCTTCATAAATGAATAAGTGCATTGCCTTTCTTTAATCTATTCAACTTTATTGTGCAGTTGTATGAAAGAAATCCATTACAATGATGTATGATTTGTAAAATAATGTATCTTCATCTTATTTCATCATTCAGATCCCAACTGGTTCATGTAGATAAACTACATATGTAAGATAACCAACAAGTAAGAGATACGGAACAAATTATCTATCAATGTCTTTTTCTAAGGTTATCGCTGACCAGTTTTCGAATGTCTCAATCTTTATCACTCCTCTAATTATGAAAACTGTGGTTTCCATAACCAAGTGGATTATCATCTTCTTCATTGAGAATTATGGAGCACTTTTTTATTGTGCTTGATATAAATAAGGATATATCCAAAGCCTACAAGAGCAGATCGATTATAACCCCAAAATCCATATGCAGGGAAAAAAGCAAGCTTTTGCGCATTTTGTAAATTGAGAATATCTCTTTATGAACAATTGCTCAATAAATCCTTACTCTCGATGCTTATTTACCCTCGAAAAGGAGAGAATTCTCCCACGCGATACACAGAAAATTTTTAACAATCATTTGAGAAAAGCAAAACATCAATGGAAAATATCTCATCAACTCTATTTTGCATAATTTCATGAATAATCTGATAAAATCAAATCTAAGGATTCTATAATTTCACTGAATATTTACAAAAATTCCTGCCGAACAGACATATTTGAACACGTAGCAACTTCTTCTCTTCCCCCAAACGCTTAAGTAGAAACTCCAAGATTCCCTACATATATGAATGCTTCATATTATTTGAAAATCTTTTTAGGAATAAAAAAATGCTTAACCCTTATCAAGTCCATAAACGGCATGTAATGTTCTGACCGCAAGTTCAGTATAAGCACTATCAATTAAAACAGAAATCTTAATCTCTGAAGTCGTAATTGCTTGAATATTAATGCCTTTTTCCGCCAAAGCCTTAAATGCTGTAGCCGCAACACCTGCATGACTGCGCATTCCAATACCAATAACAGATACCTTGGCAAGATTGCTTTCAAATTGAATAACGTCAAACCCTATCTCTTTACGATTTTTCTTGAGAAGCGCAACGGCTTTATCTACATCTGTTGATGGTACAGTAAAAGTCATATCGGTTTTTGAGCCATCTTCAGAAATATTTTGCACAATCATATCGACATTAATCCGCTCTTCAGCTAAAGGACCAAAAATTGCTGCGGAAATCCCTGGACGATCTGCAAGTCTACGGAGAGAGATTTGTGCTTCATCCTTAGCAAAAGCAATACCAGTAACATTCTGTTGTTCCACGATTTCATCCTCATCGCAAATAAGTGTTCCAGAAGAATTCATTGGATCACCCATACCTAAAGCATCGGGATCCTCAAAACTTGAGCGCACAAAGGTACGAACTTTATGAACCATTGCCAATTCAACAGAACGAACCTGTAAAACTTTTGCTCCAAGAGAAGCCATTTCTAGCATTTCTTCAAAAGCAACTTTTGGTAAACGACGTGCCTTAGGTTCTATACGCGGATCCGTTGTATAAACGCCATCCACATCTGTATAAATATCACAGCGATCAGCTTGTATAGCCGCCGCTATAGCAACAGCACTCGTATCTGATCCGCCACGCCCTAAGGTGGAAATCCGATTATCCGGAGCTATCCCTTGAAAACCAGCAATAACTGCTACCTGACCTTCTTGAAAACACTGTATTAAAAAAGATCCATCAATGTCTGTAATGCGTGCACGACTATGCGCACTATCTGTATGGATAGGAATTTGCCAACCGAGCCATGAACGAGCATTCACTCCCATTGCTTGGAGTGTAAGAGCCAATAAGCCCGCTGTTACCTGCTCACCAGAAGCGACAATCACATCATATTCGTAATCATCTTTATGCATCGGTGAAGCGTCACGTGTCCATTGAACAAGTTCATCGGTTTTTCCAGCCATCGCAGATACCACAACAGCAATCTCATTGCCTGCTTCTACTTCTCTTTTGACATGCCGTGCAACATTACGAATACGTTCAATGTTTGCCACAGACGTCCCACCGAATTTCATGACAATGCGTGCCATCAATAACACTCCCACCTTTACGTTTCTTATCTCAAACGATAATGTGGATAAGATCTTACTGCCGTATCAAAAATTGTTTTTTCACATACCGAATATCTACAATTTGTGCAAGTTTAGTTATGTTTATATTAATTTCTCTTGACTTTATAACAAAATCTACCTGTCTTGATCATAAAAAAGTAAAAGGAATGCGACATGATAAATGAAATGCGTACCACCATCGATCCAAATGAAATTGATCATTTTTCACGTATTGCTGCGGAATGGTGGAATCCACAAGGGAAATTTCGCCCACTTCATCAATTCAATCCAGCACGTCTTGCTTATATCAGAGAAAAAATCTGTTCAGAATTTAATCGCGATCCCGTTTCACTTATGCCATTCGAAAATTTGAGGATTCTTGATATTGGTTGTGGAGGTGGTTTGTTATGCGAACCAATGGCACGCCTTGGTGCTACGGTTGTAGGAGCTGATGCGGCACAAACCAATATTGAAGTAGCAAAAATCCACGCAGCTCAAAATGGCCTTTCCATTGACTACCGTGCCACTACTGCAGAAGCACTAGCCAATGAAGGAGAGCAATTTGATATCATCCTCAATATGGAAGTTGTTGAACATGTAGCCAATGTTAACCTCTTCATAGAAGCCACAGCAAAAATGCTTAAACCACAAGGACTGATGTTTGTTTCAACACTCAACCGCACGTGGAAAGCGTGGGGACTAGCTATTATAGGCGCTGAATATATTCTACGTTGGCTTCCGAAAGGGACCCATAACTACAAAAAATTCTTAAAACCTCAGGAACTTAAAAATTTCTTATCAAAAAATGCTCTCACTGTCATTGACGAAGTCGGTATTACTTATAATCCATTAAACGACAGCTGGAATCGCTCAAGAGATATGGATGTTAACTATCTTCTTTTAACAAAGAATCTTAGATGAACATGTTTTCACAATTTCTGGACATCTTGCAACAAAGAATTGAGCTTCCCCTCATCTTCTAAAGCGTATAGATCATCGCAACCGCCAACATGATAATCACCTACAAAAATTTGTGGAAATGTATTACGCCCATTCGCTCGCTGCACCATTTCTTGGCGAAGAGAAGTTGATGCATCAATGTCTGTATATTTTATCCCTTTTTTATCAAGCAAATCACGCGCTCTCGTGCAATAAGGACAGTCAGGACGTGTATAAAGTATTACTTCTTTCATAGTATTATCCTCCAATGTTTTCAAAATAGTGTCAACCTAAATCTCTTCTTAAGAATCAGGTAATATGGAATCCTCTTTTAGTACACGCGAAAATGTTAGCACATCCACCTGCCGTGCACCTGCACGCTTTAATGTTGTAGCCGCCGCTGTAACAGTCGCACCCGTTGTGTAAACATCATCAATCAATAAAATAGAACGCCCCTTTAAATACTTTTTAACTTTATGTGGCACCTCAAATGCATTCAGCATATTTAATTTTCGTTCCCCGGCAGATAAACTCACCTGTGGACGGGTATGTCGACAACGAACAAGCCAGCCAGGCTTAAAAATTTTGTTCTGCACTGCTGCGATATAACGAGCAAGCTCTGCAGATTGATTGTAACGCCGTTTCAAAAAACGACGAAAATACAAAGGGATAGAAATGATAACATCACAATCATCAATAATCTCGCGCCCAGCAGATACCATCCAATTAGCCATAAAAGATGCTAATTCTATATGATCACTATATTTCAATCGCATCACCAAAGCTTGCGCCACCCCTTTATGAACAATAGCCGAGCGAACACGCGAAAAAGGAAGGGAATTTTTAAGAGCTTCACCACTAAGAAAACCATCCCCCATATCACAAACAAAAGGAATTCCCATAACAGGACAATAAGGTTTTGTGATAAATTGAAGACCTTTCCAACACTCAGAGCAGATCGTACCACAAGCAGAAACTCTTTGCCTACATCCAGGACAAATTGGCGGATATAAAATTGTTAGCAAGCGCTCAATGAACTTATTTAATATATTCCTGCCATTTAAAGCCACTTCTTGAAAACATAGCATCGTTAATTTAGCCTTTTATAGCTCCCCTGTATAAAAAAACCTTTCGTATCTCTTAACTTTAATTCCTTTATAAACTCTTACTCTTTATAATTTTTTTCTTTCACACCATAAACTTGACAGAGCTTGTGTAAAATGAACTTTCTCAAAACATACGCATTACAGATCGAAAGACCTTAACGATATGTCGCATCCTTTAATTTTTGATCACGACCGCATTGAACAATTTCGTAAACGTGCTTTCCAAAAAGCAAAAGAGGGATATGACTTTTTACTGTCTCACATGGCTGAAGATCTCTATAAACGTCTTTGTACTGTTGATCGCCTCTTTGCATTAGCTCTCGATTTACACAGCCATACAGACCTTGCTGCGCAAGCTTTGATAAAATCTGGAAAAGTCCATTCTATAGAACGTGTTGAAACTGATATGCTCTATCAAAGCCATGACAAAAAATTTCATTTACGTTATCGAGAATTGCTTGATTTTCCTCAAAGTTATTGTGACCTTATCGTTTCACTTCTTTCATTACAAATAACCAATGATACCCCTGGCGTTCTCAGCCAAATAAAAAATATTCTGAAACCAGATGGCTTATTTCTGGCCGTTATGGCTGGAGCTGGTACATTAAGAGAATTGCGCGAAAGTTTGTTGCAAGCTGACATTGAAATCTACGGCGGAGCAAGCCCTAGAATCTATCCTTTTGCCGACATTCGTGAGGTAGGGACCCTTTTGCAGCGTGCTGGCTTTGCTATACCTGTCGCAGATATTGAAGATGTCACAATACGCTACGATACAATGTTTGATCTTATGCATGATCTTAAAGCTATGGGAATGCAAAATGCGCTCATCAATCGTTCACGGCGCCCTGTATCCAAGCGCTTTTTTCTCCGTGCGGCTGAAATCTATGCACAACGATTTAGCGATTCTGATGGCCGTATTCGAGCACATTTTTCCTTCATTTGGCTTTCTGGTTGGGCCCCTCACCCAAATCAGCAAAAACCTATAAAGCCCGGCTCAGCGCAAATATCTCTTGCAAATGTTTTAGTAAAACAGCAAAAAAAATCATAAACTCAACATGCAAACTATTTTTCAAAGACGCTTTTGTCCGTTGTTCTTAACATCTGACTGGTTATAGTCCCAGCCAACATTGAATCATTTACATTTAAAGCTGTACGTCCCATATCAATTAAAGGTTCAATAGACATGAGTACAGCAACCAAAGAAACAGGAAGCCCCATAATTGGCAACACAATCAATGCAGCGAAAATAGCACCACCACCAACACCAGCAACACCAATAGAGCTCAATGTTACAACACCAACAAGAGTAGCAATCCAAGTAAGATCAAAGGGGTTAACACCTATAGAGGGTGCAACCATAGTCGCAAGCATTGCTGGATAAAGACCTGCACAACCATTTTGTCCAATTGTTGCTCCAAAAGAGGCTGCAAAACTCGCAACGGATTGCGGAACACCAATCCATCGCGTTTGAGCCTCAATATTTAAAGGAATACTTGCCGCACTTGAACGGCTGCTAAAAGCAAATGTCAAAACTGGCAAAACTTTTTTGAAAAAAAGAAACGGATTAATTCCAGATATACCGAGCAATATGCCATGGATCCCAAACATAAGGATAATACCAACATAGGAAGCAACAATAAAAACCAATAAATTTAAAATATCTGTAATATGCGAGGTTGCTCCTACCTTTGTCATAAGGGCATAAATACCATAAGGAGTCAAAGCAATCACGATACGGACCAACCGCGTAATCCAAGATTGTGACACTTGAATAAATAAAAGCGCTTTGTCTCCTTTTTCTGGATCATCTTTCTTTAAAAGAAGAACTGCAACTCCCAAAAAGGATGCAAAAATAACAACACTGATAATTGATGTGCGCTTGGCTCCACTTAATTCAGCAAATGGGTTTTTAGGAATCAAAGATAAAATCATCTTTGGAACATTCATATCTCCAAGTTGAGAAATACGATCATCAAGAATAGCAGAAACATTTTGCCCTTCATGTACCAAACCATTTGCTGTTAATCCAAAGAAATTAACCACAAAAACGCCAACCAACGCCGAAAGAGCAGTTGTAAAGAGCAATATTGAAATTGTTATTATACTCATTTTGCCAACAGCATAAACAGAATGCAAATGAGCAACCGCTGAGACGATAGAGACAAAAACCAATGGCATAACAACCATTTGTAGTAATAAAATATAGCCATCACCAACAATATTAAACCATTCAACGGATTTCAACAAAGTGGTTTCACCTTCTCCATGAATGATTTGTAAAATACTTCCAAAAATTAATCCAAGGATAAGTCCTAGCATGACACGCAATGAGAGACTCCATTCCATCCTCTTACTTTGAGCAATCCATAACAAAAAAATAACAAATAAAAATAAATTGATGAAAAAGTTAAATGTCATTGTTTATGTCCACTACTGTCATGCTTGATGTTGAATAATATGCATAGCTCAAATCAATGCCTGATATCTGGATGTAAAATATAAAGCTTACGAGGTTTTTAAAAAATCATTATTTTTTAATTTATCGGTGAGAAGAGAATTTTTTCTCTACTAACAACTGTTTAAAGAAGATAAAAAATCAAATAAAATTATTTTACTATTATTTATAATAAATAATTTTAACAAGATGAAATATAAACAGCCCTATGAATCTGCATATTATAAAAGATAATTTAAATACCTATTACTATGTGAATGATATTATCATCCTCTCCGGACACTTAAAGCAATAAGAGCTTTCTTCAAAAAATAAATAAACTGACGAACAATTCTATGCCTTATTTTATACAGTACTCAATCATCCTACCAGTGTAGTAGTGCCATTCTCAGCAGCTTTTATTGCCACTTCGTTTAAAATGTACAGCATTTTTTTGGAATAAAAATTTGATTTATAATGATAATTCATTGTTTTGCATATTGAATAAGAAGTTTAAATATCTTAAAGTTTCTTCATTTTAAGCTCTTCCATATTGAATCAATGGAAATCATCCGTTCGCACGTCACAACCAAGATTAGCGTGTGGGTAGAAACCGTTAAAGAAAAGAACAAAAATGCCTCTTTTATGAATGCTCTCAAATGCAAGAGCAGATACACAACTTTGGATTAAGTAGATATTATAAGAGTACAAGTTTGTCATTTACAGATGACAATGCCGAATAAATCCTGCATTATACCCTTTCATGAACGACACAGAGAAATAGAATTGAAAACAAAATGAGAGATATCTCTAAAGAGAAACCGTGAAGGAGAAACAACAATAATATACCCTTTTTTGAAAGTGCAAAGCAGCTCTTTTTCTTTAAAATTTAATAGGCACATTCTAAAAATATAGGTTCCACAGTACCATCCCAAATAGAGTGATAAAGAGATAAAAATTTATCAGAATCTGTTTGGCCTATTGCAATGACCTCTTCTAAAGGAACGAGAAAACGTGTTTCATCCAAACCATCTACATCATACTGTCTACGATTTTTTAAACCCTTGCGCGAAATAGCAATAACCTGACGTGCCAATTCTAAAATAATGGTCTGGCGAAAAGGTGTTTTTAAACCTTCTTTTGGGACACGTTTTCGCAACTCTAAAACTTCTTCAAAACACCAATCTTTTGTCAACGCCTCTGCCTCATTTAGTGCTTCACTATCATAAAGAAGGCCAACCCAAAAAGCAGACAACGCACAAATACGCTGCAAAGATCCTCCATCAGCACCTCTCATTTCTAAAAATCGTTTTAAGCGTACTTCGGGGAACAAAGTCGATAAATGATTGATCCAATCTCCTATATTTGGAGTTGAATTTACAATCTGCCCTTTTAAAGCCCCATTCATAAATTGGCGAAATGTTACATGTGTACAATCATGATAATGACCATTGCGGACAACGAAATACATTGGCACATCAAGAGCCCATTCAACATAATCCAAAAAGCCAAAATGCTCAGAAAATATAAAGGGGAGAACCCCAGATCTTTGATTATCAGTATCGCACCAAATTTCAGAACGCCAAGATAAAAAGCCATTTGGGCGCCCTTCAGTAAAAGGTGAACTGGCAAATAATGCCGTTGCAATGGACTGCAGCTTCATCGATACCTGCATTTTTCGCCGCATATCAGTTTCAGAGGAAAAATCAAGGTTGACTTGAATAGTTGATGTTCGATACATCATATCAAGGCCACTTGTACCAACTTTCGGCATATAATCGGTCATAATTTGATAACGTGACTTTGGCATCCGCGGAGTTTCAGCTAATGTCCATTTTGGACTAGCACCGATACCGAGAAAACCAATACCCAATGGCTCTGAAACTCTCTTGAGAAGAGTTAAGTGCTTCATCACCTCGCAATAAGTATGACCAATTGTTTCCAGTGGTGCACCGGATAATTCAAATTGCCCTCCAGGTTCCAAAGAAATAGCACCTTGATCAACTGATCCTACGAGCCCAATAATATTTCCTTCATCTAAAATGGGTGTCCATCCTAAAACTTTTTGCATTCCCTCTAGAAGCGCACGGATTCCCCTTGTACCATCATACGGAACAGGACGGAAACCATCTCTATAGAATGGAAATTTTTCATGTTCTGTACCAATACGCCAATCATTTTCTGTTTTACACCCCCCTTGGAAATAGCTAACCAGAGAATCTAAGTTATAAATTTCACTTTCATCAGTTATATCAAGCGCCATAACTTATTATATCCTATCATCAGTTCCATCATTTTAAATGAATCGTTTAGAATGATTTTACAAACTTCTCAATTAATTGACCAATCCCCCACAGTAACATTAAGAAGAGTCAAAGCAGCAACAGCTGCAGTGTCAGCACGTAAAATACGCGGTCCCAAAGATATCGGAATCACAAAAGGGTATTTTTTTAAAAGGTTCCGCTCTCCTTCACTAAATCCGCCTTCTGGTCCAATGAGGACACCAGACGTTGTAATAACTTCGTACTTTTTCAAAAGATGTAATGGATTATGTGATTTGTGCGCTTCGTCGCAAAAGAATAAAAGGCGTGTTTCATCCCAACATGCTAAAAATTCTACTAACGAAACAGGAGAGGCACATTCAGGCAAAGATAAAATACCACACTGTTCAGAAGCTTCAATAACATTAGCCTCCATACGTGCCACATTGACACGCGTAACTTGTGTGTGATGCGTTATAACAGGCTGCAAAACCGATACCCCCATTTCAACAGCTTTCTGCACCATATAATCCAAACGCGCGTTTTTAAGTGGAGCGAAACAATAAATGAGATTCGTATGCGTCGTTTGTAATCTCTCCTGATGGGTAAGCTGAACTACAACAAATTTTTTCCCAATGGTGGTAAGTTTAGCAAGCCACTCACCATCCTGTCCATTAAAAAGTAAAATCTCGGCCCCTTCTTGCATGCGCAAAACATGTACAAGGTAAGAAGCTTGCGACCCCTCTATTTTTATTTCTTTATTCAAAGCAAGTGGCTGTCGAATAAACAATCTTTTAATTTTATAATTTATACGCATAAAAATTGTGCCAGAGCTAACCATACTCATCAAAAAATGAAAGAAAATACATAACAAAAAGAAAAAATTATATCTATAGAACTATAATTTATAAAGGAATATAGAGTTTTTTAGCTTTATGAGACAATGATCGGAACAAATAGGAGGCTAAGTGATTCTTCTCTTATAAAGACTTACAATAACAGATCATTCATCATTATGTTTTGTGATTTATTGCATGATTGGAGGAAAAATATGTCCGCTAAAAAAGCTACAGTTATTACTATCACCACCCTTCTGGCTTTTATTCTGATTACGGTAGGAATTGGCTCCGTTGGAGCAGATGGAAAACACACAATCGCTGAAGATGGCTACGGAATCTCCTCCCAAATTCAATAGGCCTAAACTACATATCATTCAAATTTTTATATCAACACAATATTTTTCAACAATTTTTTAAGATCTTTATCAATATTGGAGAACAACGATCAGTCTGTATTAATATTTTTTTTTATCCAAAAATTGCCGCTTTGCCGCCCTTTAGAACTAAGAGAAAAAGCAATAGGCCATGTAAGACTGTTGGCAAGACACTGGACATCTCCACAGAGAGTTTCTGAGCTGTTGCTTTTTCGTAATTGTGCCTGTAATGTGAATTTTTTCTGCTGCTCCTGAGCATTAGCAGCTGCAATTGCCCCCTGAATTGATAAGCCCCAGTTCGCCGTATGCATCAATGATTCTGCTATCATCATCATGCCGTCTGAAAATCTTATCTGAATATCCCAACGATCAAAGGCTGTGGATAATGAGTCATTAGTCACTAACAGAAATTGTTCCTTTTCTGAAAGCATTGTCTGCAAATCATTCAAATCATATCCTAACAGCCGACCAGAAGACATGTTCAGCGTTAATTTACCCTGCATCTTCGCAAAAATTTCTGACCAAAAACGAGCAAGCGTTTGTATCGTCAGGGTAAAGTTTGCTTTGCTCTGCGCAAATGGAGTAATTCCCAGAGACTCTGAAGCATTTTGTATATCAATGGAAGTACCTGAAGCACGTCCTTTGATGCGTACTTTCTTATCAACTAGTGCAATTTGAATGTTGCTTTGAAGTGATCCACCAAAAACATTCGCATGTCCAAGATCAAAAATGATATGTCCATTTCTTATTTGTACCGCAGCAGCTAAATTAGTCAGTGTAATATTACCTACTTTCGCTTGAGGAGAAGAAAGGCGTGCATCTACTCCAATACGATCAAGAATCTTCATATCAAAGAGTGTCTTCTTTTCTTCAACTAAAGAAAATAGTGATTCCAAGAAATTAAAGTCTAGATTATCAAATGCTAAAGATCCAATTACGATTGGGACATAATCCTGAAAATCAAACTCTAAAGCTCCACGTGCGCTTGTTTTACCCATCGTAAATGTCACATTATTCATTTTGATATGCATTGGTTGCGCTAAAAAATGAGACTCCCATACAATAGGTGTTTTCAATCTATGCCCCCAAAACTTATTGCTTCCAATCCAAACCAATGTCTGATTCCACCCAGGAGAACGCATTGATACCTTTCCATCAAAAATATAATATTCAGATAATCGTGCCTGCCCTATAAAGGTAATACCACCACGCACAGAATTGAGACTTGCCTTAACTTGGCTTTTCCCTCCCGCTAAAAGCAATAATGCTTGATCGGCATCAATTGATAATTTGGTAAACTCTCCACGCCAACGAGCATCTGCGCGAAACTGCACTTTCTGCGTCGATTCGGGCCAATCTAAAGTTGCATGTAACCCCGTGATTTTTTCTGCTTCTCTTGAAGTATTATCATGATACACTAGAACGCCATTCTCGACCACAATACGTCCAAAAGGCTGTTTTAAAAGACGCTCCATATCTGGCTGATCCGGATTATGCTTCAGTATTTCACGAGCATTGCGTATCGCTAATCCTAATGCACCTTGTGACCGCGAGAATCTATCAAAAAAATCCACTACTGTTTTAACAGGCTTTTCTATAATAAATTGAGGGTGTACAATCCGCGTCTCTGAAAAAGAAACACGCCCCCAAAGAAGATCCATCAAAGAAAGATCAACTTCTATTGATTCAGCTTCCATCAACGGTGCAGAATTGTTCATTTTTGATGTTAAGGTAACACCAGAAAGAAATGCTTTAGGGTAAGGAAAAAGCTTCAACCGCGGTGGATCACGTAATTGCACATTATAACCCGTCCACGCACTCAAATCTTGGGCCAAACGAATACGAATCGTATCTGTAGACACAAGATAAGGTAAAATGAGAATACCAACTCCAAACAAAAAAATAATTGTAACAAAAGTTCCGCTCAAAAATTTTATTATTCTGACGCGCACAATCTTCCTCTACACTTTCACTCTTATAACAAGATTAAAAGCAAACTTAAATGAACGTTAAAAAACTTCTTATAGTCCTAAAATTCACTACATCTCATTTAATAACTTAATTATTCTTGTTCTTATCCAAAGTTTATTAGAACAGCAATGTTGCTGCTTCTTTACAAAGCAATTATTTTAGAGGATGTCAAAAATTATAAAATACAAACTATTATTCAAACCATTTTACCGTTCTCATGTGAATATTACTATTAAACGCTATTGTATTGTTAGCAAATGCTCTACAAAAGAATAAACAGCCCTCTACCGAAAGGATCTCTCTCAATGAATAATATTATCGATGGAAAAAAGCTTGCTGAAGAGATTATTATGCAAGTGAAGGCTGAAACAACAAGACTCCGCAATAATTATAATATACAACCTGGTATCGCCGTTATTATTGTCGGAGACGACCCTGCAAGTCAGGTGTATGTTACATCGAAAAGCAAAAAGGCTGAAGAATGTGGTTTTTTTTCAATCAAACATATGGTTTCCAAAGAAACACAAGAACAAGAACTCCTTCAACTCATTGCAGTATTAAATTCTGACCCTAAAATCCATAGCATTTTGGTGCAACTTCCCTTGCCTCCCCATATTAATACAAACCGCATAACACAAGCCATTGCTTTTCAAAAAGATGTTGATGGCTTTCATTATATCAATGTAGGAAAACTTGCTGCTAATGACCTTGAAGATGCTATAATTCCCTGTACACCAGCTGGTGCCATGATGATGATTGAACGACAATGTGGGCGAGATTTATCTGGTCTTGATGCTGTTGTTGTTGGACGCTCTAATATTGTCGGAAAACCTATGGCTGCCCTTTTAACAGCAGCCAATGCCACTGTGACAATCGCCCACAGCCGTACCCGCGACATTGATGATGTATGTCGTAGCGCCGATATTTTAGTTGCAGCTGTAGGCCGCCCAAAAATGGTTAAAAAAGATTGGGTTAAAAATGGCGCTATTGTTATTGATGTTGGCATTAATCGCATTGCAGCACCAGAAAAAGGTGTGGACAAGACGCGTCTTGTCGGTGATGTCGATTTTGAAGAAATAAAAGGAAAAGTTGCCGCAATCACCCCTGTTCCAGGAGGAGTTGGACCTATGACAATTGCCATGCTCATGGTTAATACGCTTAAGGCTGCTGCTCGAGCACACAACCTTCCTATACTAAAATTCTAAGAAGTTTGATACATCTGCATTGCATAAATATCATTTTACTCACATCATAAAGACAGACGCCCCATGATCTGCACGATTAACCGATTGGCGAAAAACACGAAAAAGCTCACACCCAACGCCATATTCCTTCTTGGAAAGGTCAGGAGGTACGATCATTCGTGCATTAAATTTTGATAAATCTCCCCAAATAGACAATTTACCCATATGAGCATCAAGACAAACAATATCACCATCTTGCAAACATGCAATGGGACCATTATCCAAAGATTCTGGCGTCATGTGGATTGCAGCAGGAATTTTTTTTGACGCACCTGACATACGCCCGCCCGTTACCAATGCGACCTTTTGACCTCGATCTTGTAAAATACCCAAAATTGTCATTAATTTATGAAGCTCTGGCATACCATTCGCTTTTGGCCCTTGATAACGAATGACAGCGATAAAATCTTTGTTATTTAACGCGCCAGATTTAAAAACCTTTTACAGTCCCTCTTGATCATTAAAGACAAGGAGTGGAGCTTCGATTCGCCAATGCCAAGATTTAACAGACGAAACTTGAATAATAGCTGTACCTAAATCTCCCGACAAAACACGAATACCACCATCAGGCTGAAACGGTTTCCTCCATCCCATTAACACCTTATGGTTACCACTTTTATTGAGAGCAGGCTCACACACCAAACTACCATCAGGATAACGCTTTGATTCAATTGCATAAGCATTAAGATCTTTACCAAAAATTGTAGAGACATCTTCATGTACCAACCCTGCCTCAATGAGCTCGCGAATAACAAATCCCATCCCATCAGCGGCATGAAAGTGATTTATACCAGCCAAACCGTTAGGATAAATCCGTACTAAAAGAGGTACAACTGACGAAATTTCTGCAATATCATGCCATGTTAAGCGTACACCATAACCAGCAGCCATGGAAATTAAATGAATCGCATGATTGGTAGATCCTCCTGTCGCATTTAATCCTACAATAGCATTCACGAAAGAGCGCTCATCAATTATCATACCAATTGATCTGTAATCATCGCTAAGTGCTATCATTTCAAGTGCACGCTTGGTGCCTTCTTTTGTTAACGCATCACACAACGGTGTGTTTGTATTGATGAAAGAGCTTCCCGGAATCTGTAGCCCCATTATTTCCAGTACCATCTGATTGGTATTAGTAATCCCATAAAACGTACATGTTCCAAGTCTATGATAAGAACGGGCTTCTGATTCAAGCAATATTTGTCGATCTATCTTATTTTCCGCGTAAAGCTGAAGTATTTTTACTTTTTCATCATTGCCTTGACCACTTGTCATGGGACCAGTGGGAATAAGAATTCCTGATAAATGACCAAATGTTAGTGCTCCAATCACCAAACCAGGTACGATGTTATCACAGACCCCAAGGTACAGCACTGCATCAAACCTATCGTGTGATAAACCTATAGCTGTCGCCATTGCAATCACTTCACGTGAAAAAAAAGAGAAAGCTCAATCCCCGCATTCCCTTGTGTTATACCATCACACATCGCAGGAACGCCACCTACCACTTGTGCCATACTACCAACCATACGGGCAGCTTCTTTAATTAAGTGAGGAAAAGTCTTAAAAGGTTAATGTGCTGAAAGGATATCGTTATATACCGTGATAATAGCAACATTGCCAACGATATTATGCTTGAAACGCTCTTTGTCTATTTGACCACAAGCTGCAAAACCATAAGCCTGATTGGCACATCCCAAAAAACTTCTCTTGGGACGATTTTCTTGTGCCTTAGCAATACGATCTAAATAAATTTCTCGCGTTAGTAGAGAACGTTCATAAATCCTTCATGTAATCGTAGCAATTGTCTTGGAAAGTGCTATATTTTTACCCCATCATTTACGCTTCCCACCATTAACAAAGAGATTGCGTGTCACTTACATCTGTATCATGCTTTCACTTCACTTAATTTCATTTTCATCTGGAGACCAATAAACCTGAACAAGGTGATGAGCATTGCGTAAAACCGCGCGAACAGGCATTTCCATTTCAGACTCATCTCGACAAACGGCTTCAAAATAATCGCGTTTTTGTAAACCTTCAAAATGGAGAATAATGCAACGAGATTGTATTATCACTGGCAAAGTCAGCGTGAGTCTTGGCTCAAGAGCACTTTTCGCATGAAGCGGTAAAACAAGTGCCTGAGTCCGTAGATCAAGCGCTTGCTTCAGACGATCAGCATCAGGAAAAAAGGAAGCCGTATGTCCATCACTCCCCATTCCTAAAACAATAACATCAAATGGTCTAGGCAAACTATTAATGCGACTAGCAGCCGAAAAAGCAGCAAGTTCAGCAGTAATTGCTTTATGATAAAGTCCTACAAAATGTGCTTTAGCCGCAAAGTTTTGTAACAAATGACGGCGTACCATATGTTCATTTGAACGCTCATGATGAGCAGGTACAAAGTGTTCATCAACTAAAGTGATGATAATATTTTGCCAATCAATATCAGCTTTTGATAAATAATGAAAAAACAATTCTGGTGTTTTACCACCAGAAACTGCTAGGACTGCGCGCTTACGCTCAAGAACAGCCACACTAAGTTCTGCTGCAACATGATCAGCCAATGCTAAAGCTAAGGTAGTAGGGGTTTCAAAATTTAAACGATCAATATTTATTCCGTGCATACTTATTACTCTAAATTAGATTGTTCCATATACGCCCATCACGTTCCATCAAAATTGTCGAAGCAAATGGCCCCCATGAACCAGCTCTATATCCATAAACCGGCTGCTTTATTGCTTGCCATCCCTCAAGAATAAGATCAATCCGATGCCAAGCAGCCTCAACTTCATCACGACGCATAAACAGTGTTTGATCTCCACGAATAACATCCATCAATAGACGTTCATAAGCATCAGAATTACGTTGAGAAAATGCAGATGCAAAACTCATATCCAATGGAATATAACGAAATCGCACACCACCAGGACCTGGATCCTTAATCATCAACCATTGCTTTACACCTTCATCAGGCTGGAGACGAATAATAAGCTGGTTAGAAAAAAAATCATCTGAATTCGCATCAAAAATATTATGAGGGATGGGTTTAAAAACTATAACAATTTCAGATATCCGCGCGGACATGTGCTTACCAATTCGTAAATAAGAAGGTGTATCTGCCCAACGCCAATTATTAATCTTAACCTTAAGTGCCACAAATGTTTCGCTCTCACTAACTTTTTTCCCAAATCATCAAGATAAGATCTTACAGAAATACCATTCAAGACACCAGCAAGATACTGCCCATGTACAGTATATTGCTCTACATTATGAACATCAAGAGGCGTTAAAGAATGCAAAACTTTCAATTTTTCATCACGCACAGCGTTTGCACTGTTGGTAAATGGTACTTCCATAGCAACCAAACAGAGTAATTGCGGCATATGATTTTGTACTATATCACGTAGCGCACCTGCACTTTCACAATATTCTGCACGCCCCTCCAATTATAAAGATTCAGAAACCATTATCTGAACATGATCAATATAATTGGAATTCCATAACGGTTCATAAAGTGTATTAACAAACCGAAATGCCATTAAATTTTGGACTGTTTCCTTGTAAAGATAATTATCAATACGAAAGATTTGGTCTTCATCAAATACTCTTGCAAATATATCATTGAGTTCAACTGCTGTTTTTACATCGCCGCCAATAGGTTTTTCAATGATAATCCGTGTTTGCTGCGTCACCAAACTATTTTACCCTAATCCCATCGCGATATCACCAAAAAGTAGCGAACCAACCGCTAAATAAAAAGCCCGAATATCAACTGGATCTTTTGACAGCACAAGAGCGAGATTTTGCCATACCCAATTTGATGTAATATCAACAGAAACATAGGTTAGACGCGCAAGAAAACGCGTAATTTCAATTTGATTGAGATCTTTTGATTGAACATGTTTTTCTAGAGAAAACGAACAAAACTTTGATACTCTTCGGATTAATGAAGAACGTGAAACCCCAATAATACGCGTTGGCTCACTAAATTGCCCAATGCACTAACAATGATAGAGAGCAGGTATAAGTTTGCGTGATGCTAAATCGCCATTACCACCAAAATAATACAATCAAAGGGAGAGACTGGAGTAATTTTACTCACCATAAACGTTTATCTTCCTATTCAATTATAAAAGCTTAAACAACTTATAGAAACTCCCACCATTAAAGCAGATAGACATTAAACAAGCCATTAATTTTCTTCATTTTAAACGGTGTTCAGTTAAAAATGATCCATCAAGGAAAACCAATGCATTGCCAAAAATACAAGCGGATAACGCAAAACTCTCCCACCTGGAAAGGATGAAATCTTTAAGTCCTGAAAATACTCAAAACGCCGACGTTTTCCAGACAACCATTCAGCATATAATTTTCCTATAAAAGGGGCAAGAATAACTCCATGCCCAGAATAACCACCACAATAAGTTGTACCGGAGAAAAGTTGGCGAACATAAGGCATACGTTCAACCGTGATAGCAACCGTCGCCCCCCAACGATGAGTTAAATTTATAGATTGTAGATGAGGATAAATTTCAAAAATCTGCCGTCGTATACGTTCATCTAAATTTGTGGGGTACTGATTATCATAACTTTCTACTCCACCAAATAATAAACGATTATCAATGCTTTTGCGAAAATAGCGAACCATAAAACGGGAATCATCTACCGATTCGCCCCCCTGAAGAATAGGACTATCTTTTGATAATGGTTCAGTTGCTCCAATATAAGAGCGGATAGAAACAATATTTTTTTCAACAAAACGTTGAAGTCCCTCAAGCTTATACCCATTGGTTGCCAATAAAACATGCTCAGTCTTTATGTTGCTTCGTCCTGTTTTCACCATACAATAGCTACCATTGCGTTCTACAGTAGTTACTTGTGTCCTTTCATAAAGTTTAGCTCCAGCACTTTTTGCTTTCTTTGCCAACCAAACAATCAGCTTTAAGGGATTTATATGTCCAGTATCCGAATCATAAATACCACCATGATAAAAAGAAGAACCAAGCCGCTTAACTGTTTCCTCCCTGTCTATAAAAGTAAGACTGTGATAGCCATAACGCTGCATCGTTTCAACATGCCGTTGATAAGATGCTAATTCGCGTTTTTTATGGGTAACAGAAAGATGCCCTGCCATAAAGTCACACTGGCAATCGGGCATTGCACACCAAGATAGAATATCTCTTTTGGCTTCTTCAGCTAAATCAAACAGCACCTTACTTCGTTCAAAACCATATTTCTTTTCTAGTTCTTCCACCCATTGCCGTTGCCCTGTTCCCAATTGTCCACCATTACGCCCTGAAGCACCATCACCAAAACGCGAAGCTTCAAACAAGACAACATGCACTCCAGCCTTAGCTAAATGATAGGCTGCTGAAAGCCCCGTAAATCCACCTCCGATAATCACCACATCACACTGTATCTGTTCGTCAAAAAAAGGATAAGAGGGACGGTCTTCTAAAGAAGACTCATACCAAGAAATTCCTGGGGAAATCGGATTATAATCAATCATAGTGACAAACCTCAAACATTAAGCAAGAGATATTCGCGCTCCCACGGGCTAATCACTTCCATAAAAGTTTCGAATTCTTGTCGTTTGATTGCAGCATAAGTACTTACAAACACATCTCCTAGAATAGCACGTATTGCCGTATCTTGTTCAAATAAGTTAACCGCTTCAATGAGTCCACGTGGCAATTCAATGCTATCAGCATTCACATTACTTGTTGTTGGTTCATCAGGTTCAAGCTTTTGCTGTAATCCAATAAGGCCGCAAGCTAAAGAGGCTGCGAGAGCTAAATAAGGGTTAGCATCTGACGAAGGGAGTCTGTTCTCAACACGCCGTCCCTGTGGAGCGGAGCGAGGTACACGAAAAGCTGTGGTACGATTGTCATATCCCCATCGCAAATTAACAGGTGCTGAAATATCAGGCATGAGACGCCGGTAAGAGTTTACATAAGGAGCAAGCATTACAAGTCCTCCTGCCATATGTCGTTGCAGTCCACCGATAAAATGGCGAAAACAGATGCTTTCCTCACCACCCTTTTGTGTAAAAATGTTCATACCCGTTTTCTTATCAACAACCGATTGGTGAATATGCATAGCAGAACCCGGCTGCCCTTGAATAGGCTTGGCCATAAAAGTCGCGTACATATTATGCTTAAGCGCTGCTTCACGAATTGTGCGTTTAAACATAAAAACTTGATCAGCCAATTCAATCGGATCGCCATGACGTAAATTGATTTCAAACTGTCCTGCCCCTTCCTCATGAATGAGTGTATCAATTTCTAGCCCCTGCGCTTCTGAAAAATGATAAATATCATCAATCAGATCGTCAAATTCATTCACACCGGCAATCGAATAGCCCTGCCCCCCACCAATTGAACGTCCAGAACGACCAACTGGAGGAACTAAAGGATAATCAGGGTCAGGATTTTTTTGTACTAAATAAAATTCAATTTCTGGTGAAACAACCGCTTCTAGACCCATTTGCGTATAAAAATCAATCACTTTTCGCAAAACATTTCTTGGTGTATAATCCACAACTTGCCCATTTTGATACACAAGATCACAAATAACTTGTGCAGTAGGGGCATCTTCCCATGGCACAATGCTTAACGTGGAAAGATCAGGCTCAAGCCGTAGATCACCATCTGTTTTAGGATATTCAAAACCACGACCATCTTCAGGATAATCTCCTGAAATTGTTGTCATAAAAACAGCTGAAGGTAATGCCAACGATGTTTCCGATATAAATTTTTTAGAAAGCATCATCTTGCCACGTGCTACACCTGCTTGATCAGGCGTAATACATTCAATATCTTCTACATTACGAAAAGCAAGCCACCGCGAAACCTGTTCCCAATTATTTACACCACGTAAATTTTTTAGAAAACCAGAAACAGGTTTAGAGCTCTTCTTTTTCATTTGTTTATCATTTTTCACAGCCATAACACACCAACTAAAAAAACAGTCAAGCCTCACTCTTATGGCATCATCCCATACCTGAATGTTACGAAAAAACTTTATCAACTTAATTTTTAAAGAATGCCGCAACTTCCATCAAGGTAAAGAAGACCTTGCGATCATTATAAGCTGCTTATCATATCAAACATAGTGAAAAAATTGGTACGGTTGGTGGGATTTGAACCTACGACCTCTGGTGCCACAAACCAGCGCTCTAACCAACTGAGCTACAACCGCATAAAAATAAATCTATCATTACTGTTTACTATTTCATAAACACTTATTCTCTGTTTGTGTGACATAAGGAAGATCAAAAGAGTTTGCAAGCCCATTTAAAAAAATCTCGCATCTTTTATCAAAAAAAAGAGTTTTTTACAAAGGAAGAGCACGCTTTGCCCAATGCTCAACACTATGATCACGATAAGCTTTTATATTATCAGCCCCATCTTTCTGTATATACTGCAAAATCTCTTTTAGAATCGTTATAGCAAGATCAGGCCCTTCATAAACCATCCCACTGTATAATTGGATCAAATCTGCACCAGCTTTAACTTTTTCCAAAGCCGTTTGCGCATCCCTTACACCACCAACGCCGATGATTGCGATCTCCTTACCTAATTTTTGACGCATTTTTGCAAGTACAATAGTAGAACGTTCAAAGAGTGGACGCCCAGAAAGTCCCCCCTCCTCACTGCTTAGTGGACTATTTTTAATTCCTTGACGCGAAAGAGTGGTATTGGAAATAATAAGACCATCAAAATCAGAAAGCTTCATTTCTTCAGCGATACCATCCAATTCTTTTTCTGATAAATCGGGTGCAATTTTTAAAAAAATGGGCACCAGAAATCCGTGTTTTTCCTTTCGTTCATTGCGCACTTGCGAAATCGCATTCATCAAAAAATGCAAACTGTCACGAGCCTGTAAAGCGCGTAGGCCTGGCGTGTTAGGCGAGGAAATATTGATCGTGAAATAATTAGCAACATCATAAAAATGGGCAATACCAGCAGTATAATCACTAATCTTATCAACCGTATCTTTATTAGCACCAATATTAATTCCTACAATACCCGTCTTTTTATGCATGTGAAGTCTATCGTAAACAATTTTATGCCCATCATTATTAAAACCCATTCTATTAATAATCGCTTCATCTTCTCTTAAGCGAAAAAGTCGTGGCTTATGGTTTCCTGCTTGGGGCTTTGGCGTAACTGTACCAATTTCAGTAAAACCAAATCCTAAGCGAAAAACAGCATCAACAACCTCTGCATTCTTATCAAAACCTGCAGCAAGACCAATAAAATTTTCAAATTCAAGACCTGCAACAGTCACACACAAACGCTTATCGACAACCTTTTGATAACTGTTCAATCCACTTTTTAACCCAACAATGGCTAAACGATGTGCATATTCTGGATCCAACATAAATAAAGCAGAACGACCAATACAACGAAAGAAACTCATCAATCCTTCTCCAAAATAAAACTGATCCGCAGCACCTCACGTAAATCTTTTAACATAAAAGATTACCAATAAAGACAGCATATCATCTCAATAAAAACGCTCACTCTACTACAAGAAAGTTTATAATATAACTACAAGAAAGTTTATAATATTTTCGCCATTCACGTTTATGTTTATGTGCACTGAGCAGAAAAAGAATCTTTCTCACCCTTTCGCAATTGTTCAAACATTAAAAATTGAAATCATCTGTAAAAAAGAAAAACAAAGATCCTGTAAAATAGATTTATTTCTCAATATGGTGTCATAAAAAAATTTTGTAACGCTTTTATAAATTAAGAACGATTTCTTACTTTTAGTAAGAAAAGGAGATAGAGCCTTTTTGCTAGAAGCTTTCCATCACTTTGAACTCCATGGAGATACTCTTATTTTTAAAGTCAAACAGAACCATGCGTTAAATCTTCTAACATGCCATAATACTCTTTGGAAAAAATTTTAATCTTTGTAATATAGTATAATGCGTACCAAGAAAATAAAAACCGCTCTTTCCTTTTTCATCAAAAGCGGTAGTTAAAACCGTCGTATATCTTTTATGTAAAGGGGAAGACGCAATGCTTAAAGAATTCAAAGAATTTGCCCTAAAAGGGAATATGATTGACCTTGCTATCGGTGTAATTATAGGAGGTGCTTTTGGTAGCTTAGTCAATTCAATTGTCAATGATATTTTTATGCCAGTCATTGGACTTATTACAGGTGGGATCGATTTCTCTAACATGTTTATTCAGCTAGCCGGTGAAAAACAAGCTACATTAAGTGCTGCTAAAGCAGCGGGAGCAACTGTTAGCTACGGAAACTTTATAACTTTACTTATTAATTTTCTCATTATTTCTTGGGTCCTTTTCCTCTTTGTTAAAGGCATGAATAAAGTACGCAGAAAACAAGAAGAAGATGAAAGTTCAAAAAAAATGTCTCTAGAAGAACAGCTTCTATCAGAAATTAGAGATCTTTTGGCCAAGAAAAAATAATTTTATTCGTAACTCTACTCATGGAACACAGGGAAAAACATCTCCACGGTTGTTCCATGATTGGGTTTTGAAAATAACAAGAATTGACCACCACTTTCTTCTACCATTGCCTTGCACATTGGGAGTCCTAAACCAGTTCCAACAAAAGCGCTGTCACCAGATCGTCCATCTTTGCGCGCTACCTGACCATAAGGTTGCAATGCCTGCACGATCTCTTCATCACTCATTCCTATACCGTTATCACTCACTGAAATCTTCACGCGTTCTTTTTTTCCATAAGAAACGTGAACAATAATTTGCCCACCCGAGGGTGTAAAACGAATGGCATTGGAAAGAAGATTCCATATAATTTGCCGAAATGTCTGTTGTGATACACCAATAAATGGCACATGAACTGGAGCAGCAATACGCATTATAATGCCACTATGATTAGCCTGCGTTTCAAGAAAAGCCATACTAGCACGCAAACAAGCTATCACATCAAACGCTTTGGCTATAAGAGGCGTTTTGATCTGGTTATTTAAACCAGAATAATTTGCTTTTGAGCATTCCAGCAACTGATTAACCAGTGATAATATATGTTTTCCAGATGAGATAATATCACGTAAATACCCACGATAACGCTCATTGTCTATCGCACCAAAGCGACCATCCTTCATAATTTCTGCAAAACCGATGAGAGCATTCAAAGGTGTTCGTATTTCATGAACAATTCCAACCATTTTATTCTCTTCTGCTTTTGTATCTACTGGCAGAATTACTCCTGTCATATTATGCACTATAACAGCATAATTGTCTTGCCGTGCCAAAGGCATAATCGTTATAGAAACCGTTATATTTTTATGACTTTTCGTCACCAACTCAACTGTCTCACTACGATTAAAAAACTGATCTTTTCCTTTCACATGGATTAATTTAAAATACTTTTCAATCAAATATCGACTTTGCAAAGTAAATAATGATGGTAATGGCTGTGCCAATAATTCATTGATTTCATAGCCAGTTAATGCCAGAGCAGTACTACTGACCGCTTGAATAAAACCCTGTCCATCCAACCAAAAAATGCCATCAGTTGCTGTATCCAATAATGATAAAATGACTGCTGGTTCTTTTATAAGAATTTGTTTTATAGCATTTTCCGGCAAAGTCTGTGCACTTTGTAACATCTTTATTGTTTCTTTACCAAAATGCTCGCAATCTAGAGATGAATGCAATTCTCCGCGCAATCGTTGTGCAATTTCATGAAAAGCTGAAAGCTCTATCTCCGAAAGACTTGATATTTTTGCATCCGGATTTTCATCTTTTTTCTCTTGTTCTTTTTCTTGCATCTTCAAAACACCAAAGCCATGAAATATCCCTCAAGCTGCTGTTTTTCATCAAAAATTGGCACAGCAGATAATTGAACATCAAGCCACTCTGGATAATCATCAATAGGCTACTGAACGGCCCATTTGCTCCAAGGTAAAGCTACTTAATATTTGATACCGTTCATCATTAAATATACTGGCAAGTTCAACAAAATTAGATCTTAAAGTAGAAGATCATATAGGTCCAACAATTTCAGATAATTCTTGTGAAATATCCAAAAATCAACCACTTTTATCCATTTTCCAAGTAAACCGTTGTGGCAAAAATCCTGGCATAGAATGAAAAAATCCCTTTTTATTCTTCAACTGATCTGCTTTTAATGACATGCACAAAATCAAAAAACCGACTGACTTTATTTCTAAGTGAATAGCATCAACCTATGTAAACACACCTGCTATGTAAAATGGTTTGACTGATATATCATTATCAACTGTCTGTAGCAGAATTTTGACCGTTTCACCAATAAAAGAAAAATGAGAAGAAGCCTCCAATACTGTTGCATGTTCATCAATTATTGCAACGAATATCGTTGCACCATCCAAGCCAGCGATAAAAGAAATATCTTCTTCCCTAGAGGCTTGCAAAAAACGCTTTGCTTACACCAATAACATTAATAGCAACGACAAAAAATTTAGCCGTATGCTTTAAACCATTCAATGCAATAGGGCTTGCATATTGCACACTAGTATCTTGTACTGCTCTACTTGCTCAAAAAAACTGTTCTTGAACCATAGCCGCTACAGAAGAAGAACAAAAAATACGCCGCATTACCATTTGACAAAGGAATATTTCTACAATCAGAGAAAAGAACGAAGGCCATCTGTCCTCGCATGAGAGTTTATTTAATTTCTTCACATTTCAGATAATCTAAAAATGTCAAAGATATCTCTAAGCCTTCTTTGTATCACCCTATGCTACGCACCAGTAGCCTTAATACAAAATACCGCTTCTGTTTTGTCATTCCTCTTTAAACCTTTTTTAATATTTCATAATAAAAAACAAGAACAGGATAGCTCCCACTCTCATAATACAAATCAAGTATTAACCTTTAAAATAACAACCGTCATATATCTCTAAAATCGTCTTGATTATTATTGTACTCATTGAGCAAAATTTCACGTTTCCCAACATGATTAGCTGCTCCAACAATGCCTTTTTCTTCCATGCGCTCAACAAGAGAAGCTGCTTTATTATAACCGATCGCAAGCCGGCGCTGAATATAAGATGTCGAACATTTTCTATCACGCATGACAATCTTTACAGCTCGCATATAAAGTTCTTCACCATCCTCATCAAAATTTTCTGCCGTAGAAATTCCAGAAACTATATCAGCAGACTCCGCATCTTTATTATCATCTTCACTATCGGTTACTGTTGATAAATAATCAGGTTTTCCTTGTACTTTAAGATGTGCAACCACGGATTCAACCTCTTCGTCAGAAACAAAAGGCCCATGAATGCGTACAATGCGCCCACCCCCAGCCATATGAAGCATATCTCCCTGACCTAAAAGTGTTTCAGCTCCTTGCTCTCCCAAAATTGTACGACTATCTATTTTCGATGTTACCTGAAAAGAAATACGAGTAGGAAAATTCGCTTTAATCGTACCAGTGATCACATCAACAGAAGGACGCTGGGTAGCCATAATAAGATGAATACCTGCTGCACGCGCCATTTGCGCTAAACGTTGAATGGCGTTCTCAATTTCTTTACCAGCGACCATCATGAGATCGGCCATTTCATCAACAATCACAACAATATAGGGAAGCTGTGTTAAATCCATCGCTTCTTCATGATAAAGCATTTCTCCACTTTCCTTATCAAAACCCGATTGTACAGTACACATGATTGTTTCGCCTTTTTGTGCTGCGAGCGCAACTCGTGCATTAAAACCATCAATATTACGTACACCTAACTTAGCCATTTTGCGATAACGCTCTTCCATTTCACGAACTGCCCATTTTAAAGCTGTTACAGCTTTCTTTGGATCAGTCACTACAGGCGTTAAAAGATGTGGAATGCCATCATAAACAGAGAGTTCTAACATTTTAGGGTCAACCATGATCAAACGGCACTGTTTTGGGGTCATTCGATAAAGAATCGATAAAATCATTGTATTAATCGCAACGGATTTGCCCGATCCTGTTGTTCCTGCAACTAATAAATGAGGCATTTTCGCTAATTCTGCAATTACAGGTTCACCGTTAATCCCCTTCCCCAAAGCAAGAGCTAATTTAAACTGGCTTTCACGAAAAGAGTTTGATTGGATTAATTCCCGTAAATAAACGGTTTCACGAACCGCATTTGGCAACTCAATCCCTATAACATTACGTCCAGGAATCACAGCAACGCGTGTAGAAATAGCAGACATAGAACGAGCAATATCATCAGAGAGATTAATGACACGCGATGATTTTACTCCAGCTGCAGGTTCAAATTCATACATTGTTACCACTGGTCCTGGATGAACATGGATAATTTCACCCTTAATGCCAAAATCTTCCAAAACACTTTCCAAAAGTCCAGCACCGCGCTCTAGTGTTGCCTGCGAAATCATCGTGTCTTCATGAAAAACGGGTTCTTGTAATAAATTGATCGGAGGAAATTCATAAGTGCCATAGTCAAGAGATTGAATGTTTGACGTAAAAACAGAATCATAACTGCCTAATGGCGTGCTAGTGGATCCCAATACTTTACTTTTTGGTTTCATTGCAGAAAATTCTTCTGAATTCTTTGCAATACCTCCTGTTGTACAACCAGAAATATTGTTGGTATTTTGTTTTTTTACAGGAGCATCAATATTGCTTAATTCATCAGCAGAATCTTCAACAGCTAGTTCAGAACAACACTTTTGATTCCCTTTAACAGTACTATTCTTTGCATACATTAAATCAGAAATTTGCTCAATTCCCCGAATTCCTTCCGCTGGAGTTTCTGTTGTAATTGAATTGTAAAACTGTGGAAAGCGATATTCAAGAACACGATAAAGAGCAATAATTGACTCATCAAAGGCAGAATCCGTATCGGATGTAAGCACATTACTCGTGCAGTCAACTGATGTTAAAGCTCCGCCTGAAATTTTAGTATCAGCCTGTTCTAACATAAAGGATTCACACTCAAAAAATGCATCATCAGAAAGATGAAGAACAGGCTTCATTTTTTGCACTACATTTTCTACTTGTAATTTATGCTCCTCTGTATCCTCCTCAGGCAGTGCACCAACAGCTTGGCGTGATAACTGCTTCAAAACCGTTGAATGACAAACTGACGCTTTATTCTCTATCGACTGAGGATTAATAATTCTTTTTGTTGATGAAAAATTTGTTGTTTTCTTATTACTTTGTGTAACATTTATAGGATTTTTTTGTTCTTTCTTCGTAAAAATTTTAAATTGTTTCGCAAAAATGGGATCTGTTTCTATGCGACGACGCAAAATCTCAACTTCTGGTGTTCGCGTAAAACGCACATTCTGTCCGAGCATGAATGCCTTTTTCCATACTTCCGGATAAGGAAATATCTCAGCAATCTTAGTAGATAATTTCCCTTCTGATACACTTTGTACACTCTCATCAGAAAAAGAAGACGTAGAAATCGATTTTTTTTTCGAATTATGCATGATACCCAACAAGCTTATAATAATAAGAACGATTGCCCCTTCAAAAAGGATACGTAGAAACTTATAGTACGAAGGTTAATAACCTTTTGCTGACCGTCACTTTTTTAAACAAAAATAATACCATCATTCCCTTCAACGAGACTTTCTTGACAAACACTGGATAAATTGCAAAATTCATGATGTCATAGAGCTATAATCCTTTTGTTTTGAAGAAAACTTTACGATAAAAAATTGCCAATTATTCTCTTTCCCGCCTATTTCATAAAAAACCATGAGCACAATAATACAAACGTTAGTATAATAAGTGCTCTTTCAAATTTCTGTGCCTTGTTGTCATAAAACAAATCAATTCCTTTCTTTTATAAAATTATCCTTGTTATTCTTGTTTAAAAAGGTTCAAATAGGAAAAAATTAAATAACACGAAAATAGAAAAAATAGAGAGCGAATCATGTTTAATAAGAGGAAATTTTATATCAATGGTCTATGGGATGACCCAAGCACTCCCCACGATCTACATGTCATTGATCCATCAACAGAAGAGGCTTGTGCTGTCATTAGCCTTGGCAGCAGAAAAGATACCGACAAAGCAATTAACGCTGCTAAAGTAGCTTTTCAAAGTTGGAAAACAACCTTGCCTAGTGAGCGTGTTGGATTCGTTGAAAAAATTCTAGAGATTTATGAAAAACGCTCAGGTGATATGGCAAAAACCATTTCAATGGAAATGGGAGCACCGATTGATATGGCGCTCAATGCGCAGACAGCAACCGGCAGTTCCCATATTCGCAACTTTATTAAAGCTTACAAAGAATTTTCATTTCAAGACGTTTTAATAGAAGGAAATGAGCAGGCGATTCTTCATTATGACCCTATCGGCGTTGTAGGATTAATTACCCCATGGAATTGGCCCATGAATCAAGTAACTCTTAAAGTTATCCCTGCTCTCTTAGCTGGCTGTACTATGGTGTTAAAACCCTCTGAAATTGCTCCTCTTTCTGCTATGCTCTTTGCTGAAATTTTGGATGAGGCCGCACTCCCTGCTGGCGTTTTTAATTTAATCAACGGTGATGGTGCCAACGTTGGCTCGTACCTGTCTGCTCATCCAGATCTGGAGATGATCAGCTTTACCGGATCAACCAGAGCAGGAAAAGATATTTCTAAAAATGCTAGCAGCACTTTAAAACGGGTCTGTTTGGAACTTGGAGGTAAAGGAGCTAACATCATCTTTGCCGATGCTGATACAGACGCTATTCAACGTGGTGTACGACACTGCTTTTATAACAGTGGTCAGAGCTGTAATGCACCAACACGTATGCTTGTAGAACAAGCACTCTATGACAAAGCTATTCAAACAGCCAAAGATATTGCTGAACAAACAAAAGTAGGATCGAGCCATCAAGCAGGAAATCATATTGGCCCCGTAGTTTCAAAACAACAATACAATAAAATTCAAGATCTTATTCAATCTGGAATTGATGAAGGTGCAACTCTTGTCGCAGGTGGAACCGGTTTACCGATAGGATTGGAGCGCGGTTATTATGTACGCCCAACAGTCTTCGCCGATGTGAAACCTCATATGCGTATTTTTCGAGAAGAAATCTTTGGTCCAGTTCTTTCGATTCTTCCCTTTAAAACAGAAGATGAAGCCGTAGCTTTAGCCAATGACACAGAATATGGTCTTACAAATTATATACAATCACAAGATCGTGATAAATGTCGCCGTATCGCTGCGCAAATACGATCTGGTATGGTAGAAGTGAACGGACATGGATTACCCAGTGGTAGTTACTTTGGAGGTGTAAAATTTTCTGGACGTGCTCGTGAAGGTGGTCACTGGGGAATTAAAGAATTTCTTGATACCAAAGCAATTTCGTATTGGTAAAAGGATATTACAGCTTAATAGGAATTGTATGATAACACAGCGAATAACGGATGAAAATGCTCTTGGGCAACGACTCGATCAGTGGCTTGCTAAACAACATCACGATACGCTGTCACGTTCACGCTTGCAAACTCTCATTCGTGAAGGTTATCTTAAAGTTGATGGTCAATTAATAAAGGAGCCAAAAACAAAATTAAGACCCCATCAAATTATCGAATTAACAATGCCTATTCTTCGTGACGCAGAACCGGGAGGTGAGGCCATTGCATTGGACATTCTCTTTGAAGATGATCATGTTATTGTCATCAATAAACCGGCTGGTCTTGTTGTTCATCCCGGAAATGGTAATTGGACCGGAACATTGGTTAATGCCCTTATCTATCACTGTGGTAATAGTTTATCTGGTATCGGTGGTGTTAAGCGCCCCGGCATTGTCCATCGTCTCGATAAAAACACAAGTGGAGTCATGGTTGTTGCCAAAAATGACTTTGCTCATAAAAGCCTCAGTATCCAATTTTCTAACCACGGACGTACCAATGCATTAGATCGGCGCTATCATGCCTTGATTTGGGGATCTCCCAGTCGTAATGTTTGGACGATTGATGCATCCCTTGGCCGTTCTCCTCATAACCGAACAAAACAAACTGTCATCCATAATCAAAATCCGCATGCGCGCCATGCTGTTACACATTTTTCTCTCCTTGAAAAATATGGAACTCATGCAGATACAACTTCCTTGGCTAGTCTTCTGGAATGTCGTTTGGAAACTGGGCGCACACATCAAATTCGTGTTCATATGGCTCATATTGGACACCCTCTCATAGGTGATAGTGTTTATGGAAATGCTTTTAAAACAAAATCAAATACGCTTAGTCCCGTAATTAAAAATGCAATCGATCAATTTAACCGACAAGCACTCCATGCAGTTAGCCTTACTTTTGAACACCCTGCTACAGGCCAAATTATGTCTTTTTCTTCACCACTTCCTCAAGATATGGCTGAACTTATTAAGCATTTTAAAAAATAAGTTGAAACTTTTAACCTTTTCAGGATTTCACAATAAAATATCTCTTTTTGAACAAAATTGAAGATTATGCTAGTATAAAGTTAGAAAGATATTTATAATATCTGGAAATAGAATTTGCCTCATCAGGGAATTCATACAAAAGGAGGGTGCTCTATGGCCCATGTGAATCTGCTATCAGTAACGACAGGTGACGGAGGATTAAATCGTTACCTAGAGGAGGTACGTCGTTTTCCAATGCTTGAGCCAAAAGAAGAATATATGTTGGCTCAACGTTATCGTAAACATAATGATCTAAAAGCTGCACATAAATTGGTAACCAGTCACTTGCGTCTCGTAGCCAAAATTGCAATGGGCTATCGGGGTTATGGATTGCCTATTGGGGAGGTTATTTCAGAAGGCAATATTGGACTTATGCAAGCAGTTAAGCGTTTTGAGCCAGAACGTGGTTTTCGTCTTGCAACCTATGCAATATGGTGGATTAAAGCATCAATCCAAGAATATGTATTGCGATCTTGGAGCTTGGTGAAAATAGGAACAACTGCTAATCAAAAGCGCCTATTTTTCAATCTTCGTAAATTAAAAAGTAGGCTTCAAGCGCTTGACAGTGGTGATCTTAATGCGGAACACGTAAAAGAAATTGCAACAAAGTTGAATGTCACAGAAGATGAGGTTATTCTAATGAATCGCCGACTTGGTGGTGACACTTCACTCAATGCACCTCTTCGCACAAAAGAAGGTGAAAGCGGTGAATGGCAGGATTGGTTGATAGATGACTCCAACAATCAGGAACAGATTTTGATTGAACAAAGTGAATTGGAAAATCGTCGTTCTATGCTCATAAATGCTATGGATAATCTAAATGAACGTGAAAAGCGTATATTCAAAGCACGTCGTTTAAGCGATAAGCCTTTGACATTAGAAGAACTCTCAAGTGAATTTAGTATCAGTCGGGAACGTGTAAGACAAATCGAAATGCGTGCATTTGAAAAAGTACAAAATTATATCAGGGCATCTGTTTTATCCCAAAGTCAAGTGTAGAACCCTCGAAATTGAGTATAATCCTAATTGCTTGTGCCTTCTTAAAGGGGAGCAAGAGTGGTATGTGTTTGCTCTATATTTTTAACTTGAGATACACAGCCCTTTTGATTGAAGGAGGTCTCAGTGTAGTTTTTTTGTCTTCCAATACATTGGTACTTTATTTTTTCTGACCAAGAACTGTTCGCTTATCTGATTGCGTAAGCCATTGTCCAACAACTTCATTAAAAATAGATTTGCCTGTTGGCCCTTTTGCAAAGGTTAATTCGTTTATACGTCCATTTTTATCAATTAACACTAAACGCACCCAATCCAATTCCCGCATCAATTGTAAATTCCGGTCAAGAAATGGTTGGTTGCCGTTCAAAGCAACAAGAAAGAGATTATCGTTAATCTTTGCTGCGATAGTTCTTGTTAAAGCTTGTCCAATGGATTGTTCACTTGCTTTAAAAGTGAATGCTTGAACACTGCTTATAGCTTGACCTGAAAATTTATCAGAAGGAATGAAAACAAGATCCATAACATATGCGGCAGGAAAAGACACATCGGTATTACGACGTAAAATCAACCGTAATGATAACCCTTCATCTGGAATTGTTATATCACCTTGTATAGCCGATTCTTCTACAGCCCCCTTTACACGAGACTCCTTTATAAGTGTCCAGTGAGCACTCCCCGTTGCCACTTTTTCTGCATCATAATTTGTACGCGCTTGATAAAAAACAGCTTCACCTAGTTGTTCAAACGATTGTAAATTGCTAGCAACAACTGTTGAATTTCCTTTTTTGCTAGAAGAATCTGCCGTTTGATCTAAACCAACATCAACTTCTCTCCCATCCTCTAGTAAGCGTTTCGTTAATTTTCGGTTAACCGAAAGTGCCTTTGGTAAAGCATGAGAAACTTGAAGATTTCCCCCTAGCAACTGATGATCATCTAATACAAACATACGACCACCAACGAAGCAAATACCAATAGTTAAGATGACAAAACTAGCAACAACAGCAGCACCTATCACAATACGTCTTTGCATCGACGACCGGTTAGCGCGACGCAAAGCCTGAGAAAAAATATGCGAAACAATGTGAGGATTATCTCCTTTCGAAGAAGAAGCTAAAGGAGAAGTTTTTAATATATTGTCGTCAATATGCTGAGAAACTAAATAAGCTTCCATATTGACAGGCTCTGCATCTGGAATAACTGATACACAAGGCTTATCAAGTACTTTGTCTTCCTTTGAACTTGTAACAGGACCATGCCCTTCTTCTGTTTCTACCTCTGAAAGGGTATTATCTCGCTGCAAGGTAGAATTTTGTGTGTGTTTGTTAGCTTTAACTATATTTGTAGGATTCCATCCAATAACTGAAGAAAATAAATTCTTTTCAATTGCTAAATATTCTTCTTCAACAGTTGCAATCGCACTGTGTAAAATTCTTCTTTGTCCATCTGCTACTGCTTGTGGTACTTTTGCTGTTATAAGCTGATGCTCTAATGTTTCGATAGCCCGCTTATAAATCCGTTTACGCACTTGCAGTGTAATATTACTTTGCGCATTGATTGCCCTTTTTAAGACTCCAACGAAATCTACCATATCCTCTATAATCTTTCTCACACTGAGAAAAGAAATCCCAGCCATAAGGTCAAAAATGCCTTTATTTTAGCCTTCTAAATCGATTGTCATTTGTATTGATACAACTATCGTAATAGTTTAAAATGAATATGAAAAATAAACAATGCTATTTTTCACCTTCCTCTCATTCGCTCTTAACTCTCTCTCTTCGTAGAAAAGCATCGAGAAAAACCAAAAATCTACACAGCAATTTAAAAATAATGATTAATTTGCAAAAGGATCAGTAATAAGGATAGTATCTTCACGCTCAGGGCTAGTGGATAATAAAGCAATCCGTGTACCAATCCGTTCTTCAATATAGCGTATATATTTAATAGCCTGCACCGGTAAATCCTCCCAGCTTGACGCATGTGCTGTCGCGTCCTTCCAACCTTCTAATGTCTTATAAATAGGCTTTACACGGGCTTGGGTACCCATGGAAGAGGGTAAATAATCAATTCTTTTACCATCAAGCTCATAACCAATACAGATTTTAATTTCCTCCAAACCATCTAAAACATCAAGTTTTGTTAGTGCTATCCCCTGAACACCACAAATCGTTACCATCTGACGTACTAAAACTGCATCAAACCAACCACATCGACGTTTTCGACCAGTTACGACGCCAAATTCACACCCACGCATTCCAAGAAATTCGCCAATGTCATTTATTTGCTCTGTCGGAAATGGTCCTTCTCCAACACGCGTTGTATAAGCTTTTGCAATACCTAAAACATAATGAATTGAGCTAGGTCCCATACCTGAACCAGTACATGCCTGCCCAGCAATTGTATTGGATGATGTCACATAAGGATAAGTCCCAAAATCATTATCTAATAAAGCACCTTGTGCACCTTCAAAAAGAACATGCTTTCCCATCCGATAGCTTTCATCTAAAAGGCGCCAAGTACAATCCATAAAGGGTAGAATTTCATCCGCTACTTGCATCAACTCATCATAAAGTACTTCGGAATCAATCTCTGCGACACCCATCCCACGACGTAAAGCATTATGATGTCTCAAAAGTCGTTCGATCTTAGCCATAAGCGTTTCAGCTTCCGCTAAATCCATCACGCGAATAGCACGACGTCCCACTTTATCTTCATAAGCTGGCCCAATACCACGCTTTGTCGTACCAATTTTTAAACCAGATAAACCGCTTTCGCGAATTGCATCAAGATCGCGATGCAAAGAGAGAATTAACGGAGCATTTTCAGCAATACGTAAAATTTCCGGTGTAATTTTCACACCTTGATCACGTAGCTTTTTTAATTCTGTTACAAAATGGTGGGGATCAACAACAACACCATTACCGATAATTGATAACTTCCCACGAACTAAACCAGATGGTAAAAGTGATAATTTATAATTAACCCCATCAACAACCAATGTGTGGCCTGCATTATGCCCTCCCTGATATCTTACCACAATATCTGCACGTTCAGACAACCAATCTACAATTTTACCTTTGCCTTCATCTCCCCATTGTGTACCGACAACTACTACATTGGCCATAACTTTCTCCGTCGTGTTTTGTCAAATAAAACCAGCATTCAAAACAAATGCCTCTTTATAACGAAACCTTAGAGCAAGTGCGACTCTTCATTTCAGCTTTTTCTAATCTTTATAATTAAATTTTCAAATTCATGATAATAAAAGCAAAAATATCAAGATATAAAATATATCTTCATTTTCAATCAGTCATTTCTGCCGCAAAAAGTAAAAAATTTAGAGCTTTTGATTATTGCTTTAGCCAACACCTGAAAAATCATTCATATTCCCTCGTGATCTTTTGTGATCTGTGCGGCATTTGAAGGTTGTTTGTCTGATACAAGAATACGAAAGACCATCATAATTCTCCGTATTCTTTTTTCTAAGAAAACGCGTTATAAGAATTGCCAACAGTTGCTTAAAGTTGGGCCTTTTCAACCTGAAATGCCCATTCAAGCCATTGTGTTAAAATTTCAAGATCGGAAGCCTCAATTGTTATACCTGTCCAAATCCGAAGTCCTGGAGGAGCATCTCGATACGAACTAATATCATAAGCAACCCCTTCCTCGTCAAGACGATTCTCTACTGCTTTTATAAAAGATATTTGCCTTTCAGTATTCAAAGAAGTAATAACCGGATCAACAATATCTAGGCAAACAGATGTATTAGAACGTACTTGAGGATCTTTTGCCAAATATTCTAACCACGGTGTTTTGCGAACAAAAGCATCAAGTACAGCAAAATTTTTCTCAACGCGCGCCATTAATGCCTGCAAACCACCCTGTAACTTTGCCCACTTCAACCCATCAAGAAAATCTTCAACACACAGCAGAGAGGGGGTATTAATTGTTACCCCTCTAAAAATATTTTCGATCAATTTTCCATCTTTTGTCAAACAGAAAATTTGTGGCATGGGCCAAGACGGCACATAACTCTCAAGCCGCTCAACAGCACGGGGACTTAAAATCAACATACCATGGGCAGCCTCTCCTCCAAGAACTTTTTGCCATGAAAAAGTAACAACATCTAATTTTGAAAAATTAAGGTTTTGCGCAAAAGCTGCTGATGTTGCATCACAAATTGTCAACCCTGCTCTCTTATCTGGAATGAAATCGGCATTAGGAATACGCACACCTGAAGTCGTTCCATTCCATGTAAAAACAACATCACGATCAAAATCAATTTGTGTTAAGTCTGGTAATTCACCATAAGGAGCTTCAAAAAGACGTACATCAGAAAGCTTTAATTGCTCAACAACATCTGCAATCCACCCCGATCCAAAACTTTCCCAAGCCGCCATATCAACGCCACGCTCACCTAATAAGGACCACAGAGACATCTCAACAGCACCAGTATCTGAAGCAGGCACAATTCCTATACGATAATCAGAAGGCACTTCAAGAATCTCACGAGTTAAATCAATAACCTCAGCCAGTCTTAATTCTGCTTCTCTAGATCGATGCGAACGCCCAACTAATGCACTTTTAAGAACTTCAATAGTCCAGCCAGGTCGTTTACTACAAGGACCTGAAGAAAAATTAGGATTATTTGGCCGACAACTCGGTTTTTGAAATATTATCATTATTTCTCCCCTTTTAGATGGCTTGCCTTTTTTTAAAGAAAGGCTAATCATTATAAAGGCTGTGCCAGCAACCTCAGACAAAGATCAAAAATGTTTTCCCTTTATTTCATAAGCTTAAAACACGCGGAAATCTTGTAAAAAACATTTCTCTTAAGTCATGCTTCTAGCTCGATTCTTTAAAGAGATTTCCCCGTGTCACCACCACGATAAGACAGTATCCCGATAGCGATACACTAATGTGTCATAATATACCTATCAAGTTTATTTTATAAAAAGGGTAATTATATTGCCAGAGTACGGAAACAAACTTATAAAAAATCAATTATTTTTCTTTTCATGACTGGACAGAGAAAAATTTAATGTTATAACCGCACACATTTCGCGTGTTTTATAAAACGTGCCCAGATAGCTCAGTTGGTAGAGCAGCGGACTGAAAATCCGCGTGTCCGTGGTTCGAATCCGCGTCTGGGCACCATTTTGTGTTTTAATATACTGGAATGTATAGATTTTTCTTTGGATAACTATTTGCAGATCACCTCTTAAACCACTTTCTACGGTTTATACAATTTTACCTAAATTGTTCTTATTTGCTCCTTATTTTTCTTTGGTGTGAATGCTAAGATCTCTTTTTTTCTTCACCTCACTGCTCCACCTAGCTTATAGGGTTGGGAAAATTCTCCTTGAAGCACCTAGTTGCGAATCGTTTTGTTGATACGCTAAAAAGCTGTGCATACCCACATGCCGTTACATATCTCTCTCCATCATCAAATATTATCTAATTACCTTTTTCTTTTTTATGTTACGTAAATGGGTGAGGGTGCTGAGAAAAAAGCGCCTCCATAGTGCTAAGCAACTTGTGTCAAGATCTATTTTATGTCTTGCTCTATTTCCGCTAAAAAATCTTCAATAGCTTTATTGATCTATTCAATTTGTTCATCATCAGGGTCAACTTGCTAAGTCTTGAGACAAAAATTTTCTTATTTACTTACCAATTGCGAATTATAACGCATAAAATCACACCATTCACGCCCTGTGCATGTCATCTGGAATTGCATTCGCGTGATCTATTCAGGTTTGATCTGATTATCGAGAAAAAAGCAAAGGTGAATAGTTGATTGCGAGCATTTGGCTTCAAGTAATTCGTCCTCACCAATGAGCCTAATCAAGGGTTGCATCAACCATTTCCATTGTGGAAATGAGACCTAAATCGTAGTATATAACTTTAGTGGTGCAAGATTTAGTAGATCCTTCCAAAAACATTGCTGAGCAGATGCCAAGATATGTGAACATAGCAACATCCATTAACCTTAATCTCTTGAGTAAAACTGATACCAGAACCAGAAAGACAAGCCTTTGAAGTATATCAGGCTATTCAAAATTTATTTGTGTTGAGAGTTTCTATTGATAATATCGCCAATGTCCTTGATGTACTGGAAGACATTCTAACAATACAAAAAATTATTAACGAAATACTCATGCTTATATCAAAGCTCTTAGCGCCATTTCATCGTGGTTTTTATTGCAAACCATAAAAAATACTATGAGTGATATAACAAAAATATATCAATCATTTTTGTACCCTCCTCTGCTAGTCTTGTAAAAAATTTGTCGCCATCTAGAATTTGCTCCCTATGAAACAGCTGAGAAAATATTTATAAGCGTCGGAAACACACATAACAAGGCTTTGGAAGGTAAACGCATCTCATTCACGAGAATAGAAAAGCTTTGATAAGCTGAAGCTGATATTCAATATCCCTGAACTTTCTTGAAATTCTTCTAAAGAACAGTATAATAGTGAAAAGTACTGATCATTTTGGATGAGATATGCCCTCAAATCGGTAAAGAGACATCGTACAAAGCAATTGAGTAGTTTGAATACCAATATTAGCTGTTAGAATTGCCCTGTACAGCTAAGTATGAGGCAAGTAACCTCACTAATAAATTAAGGATTAAAGCATCTGTTCTTAATAAAACGTAAACAATAAATGTAAAAAATTTGCTGCTATGGCTATCAATTACGTACTGTAAAAATTTGGAGTAGCTGAATATTTTTATAACCTTTATGAACATCTAGAAAATTGTAGAGAATATGAGGAACAAGACGGTAGAAAATACCGCAATATACCTGATGGCATGGACTTTGAGACAAAAGCGTAAGTAAAAATGTAGATTTATAACATAATCGTAACTTTAAATTATTACCAATGATGAACCACTTATGAATGAGATTAATAAAGGAATAAAAAATATCGGAAGCTATAAAATATGTTTAAAAAATTGGAATTTTAAAAATATACAGCATAGAATTTTTTGGTTTTCAGTTTTTATAAATAGAGAGAAACATTTAATTCATTCAAACTATTTTAATATTTTCAACTATGGTGTTTAGAGTAATAATCGCTTTTCTAGAGGCTTTTTAAAATCCTTGACTTTTTTCAGAATTACATCATAACCTAAAACGTCAATACAAAATAGATTTATGTGTTACAATATATTGTTTGCGCAAATATTTGTATAATTTTCTGTACCTGATTATTATGGCGCTTTTTTATTAATTTTTCCAAATTTTTTCAACTAAATGTAGAAAATATTTTTTGGAAATGACTTTTGACTGTTCTTGTTCACTATTATCTTTAAAAGATACGGCTTAACAAACAATCTCCTGAGTCTTTCAAGTTAAATATTTGTTGTATATTCTTGATTATTTGTAAATGAATTCAAACTGGATCTTATTCTTTAAAGATTCTTCGCTTGTTCTAAATGTGAAATACATGAAAATAGATTATTATCATGCGCTTACCATAGACCATACTGTTACCACAATTTAAGCCAAAACTTCATGTTGTTTAAGCCTAACTTTCTCAATCGTAAAACTAGATTAACGCTGTAATCACCGCATAATAGTTTAAGACACATAATAAGGCTAAATGTGCAACGCCAAGATGATTTGCAAATTCTGTTATTGTTAATCCTAATTCATAAAGCAATTCATCTTTTAAAATAGTGCCAAGGTTAAAAGGATTATGCATCACAATAATACCTAAAAAAAATCAATGGTAACTTTGGTAACTAACAGGCTCAAATATTTGTTCAAAAAATGAAAGGTAACACGCCTAATTTATATTAATATGAATCAGTCTATAGCCTTTAGAATCAACGAATAAGCTCATATAAACGATACGATTTAATTGTTACTTGTCTAAGTACAGATACTTGAATCTATTAATTACCACAATATTTCTATTTTTTAGCGTGTGCGAGCTGTATTTCTTTTCAACCCCCTCTTTTGTAGAATAGCTTCAATTTTTGGTACTTAAAACTAACAATTGCTACGCATTCACCGCGTGGTGCACAACACGATATATCATGCAATTATACCAACCGTAAAAAATTAAAAGATAAAATTTAATTATCTGTCTTACAATCCCTATTGTGAAAGCTGCTTAGTTTCAAAGAAGCATGTTTCCCCCTTTCTGCTTCAAAGAAAAGAAAATATCTCAAACCGTATCCTTAATTATAATAACAACCTGCTCACTCAGAATAATCAGTACTTGCTACAATGTTTGAAATTTAATTGGGTGAATTGGATTAAAAATACATTTCGTTTATGTTTTTTCTTACCTAAACGACTAGCCAATTCTGTTTTTGTAATATCAGTTTCATCAAAAACTTCTAGCACTGCTAAATTAATGATATTCTATGCATCTATTGTTAAATCTAAAAGGTCTTTATACTACCGTAGAATGAGTACTAAGAAAGCCACAAATAGGATAACTTTATATAATGCTAGTCCTGAAGATTCAACAGCGTTTCCAATGTCTATCTCTATTTTTTCTTCAAATATTATTACTTTCGGTATATCTGAAAGGTTACTACAATCTTGCCAAGATTTAATTTTTTATGTAGAATCTTCTTATTTAATACTTAATTTTTATTAAATTAAAAACTATAGACATCAAAATATCCTGGTTGTGTCTTTATCTAATTTTATTCACGTTGCTGTGTTTTGCTGCGTCTAGTGACATGCTTTTTCATCACATGTAGTCTATTATTTTCACTAGCATTTTTAAATGTGAGGGATGAGTAAATAAAAGTGACGAAATGGGATTTTCAAACTTTCCTTTGACAGCCTTGAGAATAAGTATCATTTTCAGAGTTTTTTCAAAAAAACTACCGGAGCTATAATACCCTTTCTTGTAAGCTATAGTGGTTAAAAAAAATAAACCACCCAGACTATCAAAAGCCAAACAATGTATTCTTTTGCATTCTACCAATTGAATATGGAGAATATGGAATTGTATAAATATGACCCTAAATTAGCATATACACGTGCCACTTTCTGAAAGACTGATACCATCCTTTTCCAAAAAATATTATTATTACTTGGATGAGCAGGTATAATAACTTTATTTAATAAAGAATTCATATGATCATCACAAAATATATTTGTCGCAAAAACAGTAGGAATAATAGCAACAGATTCTTCTCTTTGAAAAACTACGTGCTCAGACGCTTTTACAACAGACAAAAAACCTAAAATAATAATGCACACAGCAAGGTAGTATCTTATATTCATAGCTTTATTTTTATCCTTATTCTTCTTTAAGAAAAACACGTAATGTTAAAATAATATTATATCATTTTTACATATATATCAAGAATTATATAATACAAAAAGAATAAAAATATTTCAATATTTATTTTATTAAACAAATATATAAAATAATATTCTTGGAATAAATTATATTATGGAGTGTTGGCTATAAAACTACAAAAATATGCCACTGATAAAAATACAATCATTATTTCTAATTGTTAATTTTTAATGTTAAAAAACTACAAATTCGTTGATAGAAAAATTTTAAATTTACGATTTGTGTTCAATAAAATACTTAAAGCTTCTACAGTAAATTTATTACAAATAAAAATCACAAAATATCTATGATAAACAGCAGAGATTATTTTTTACTTTTTTATTATATCTCATATAATACTCTATATAAACTTTATACTACCGATTTTTATACGGCCATTTATGTAGTCGTATAATAGGATTTTTTTATCTTAGTACATACCCTCTCATTTACAGCACAAAAAATAAAACAAAAAAACTCTATAGCATGTTTTCTCTTTTTGTCTTCATGTAAACCGCGATACACCACCTCAATTCAAAATAAGAACTACCCTTCCTTTGGGGTAATGAGAGGAGTAGATTTTTTAACTGTAAGTGCAACAAAAGATGCAATCAGCACTTTCAGGAAATCGCCAATCAAAAAACCTAATGAACTTATTAAAGCTGTTAGCAAAGGAACCTGGGTAATATAAGCCATCCATGGTATTCCAAAAAGGAAAACAATCCCAACTCCACCTACAGTATTTATCACAAACAATGTAATAAAATTCAGCCGACGCCAAAGTAACTCGACCATAAAACCAATAAAAAATGCAGCTACTGGATAACCAATCATATAGCCTCCACCAGCCCCTAAAAAAACACCGATTCCCCCACGCCCACCAGCTAATAGAGGCAAACCAATAGCGACAAGTACAAGAAAAAGGAGAGATGCTAAGGCTCCTCTTTTCGCTCCTAGTATAGACCCCGCTAACATTGGTCCCATTGACTGAGCAGTAATAGGAAGCCCAAGAAAAATAGGAAGGAAAATAGGAGGAAAAAGTCCTAAAATCGCGTAAATAGCAGCAAATAAAGCAATATAACTTAGATCTTTTGTATTCATTGAACTATCCCCTTATTATGAATAACTTTATCATCATTAGATATTTTATCATCAGAATCACAATCATAAGAACGTGCATCTAGTGCTTCAGCAACTTCTGAAGCCATCCTTATTGTTCGTATAATTAATGGCATTGCAAGAGCAGCAATATTTGTATCAAATCCGCGTGCCCTTTGTGCTTCACGCACTTCATTGAATTTTTCACTAACAACCGGAATAAATCTGATTGCCATAGATAACACCATACTAAATTTTGATGGATTTATACCAAAGCGTCGGAATGGTTGAAGCCATGTTTCAATTGCATTCACCATATCTGAAACTTTGGTTGTTAAAGATAAGAGTGATGCCAAAAAAACAAGAGAAAGAAGACGCAATATAACCTCAAAACCTGTAAACCAATTTTTAAAAATAACTTGAAAAACAAATATAAGAACTAAAAATAAGCCCATTGCTTTAAGTTGTTTTAATACATTTTTAAAAGGAATTTTCGCAACTCTATACAATAAAGCTACAAATAACAAAAAGAGCAAAAGGATAGATATCGATGATACCATAAATAGGCCAGTCGCACATACAGCAAGGAATAACAGCTTCCCTCCTGGCCTGAGCTTATGAATAAATGTATCTTGGTGAAAATATAAGCTGATCACGACATTCTTCTTATATATTCTTTGATCGCAACAAAAGGTACATCATCAACAACTATTTCTCCCTTTTCAAAGACTAGCACTCTATCAAACTTTTTAAGAAACTCCAAATCATGTGATACAACAATTGCCGTTTGTGATAATTCTTCTATAACGTGCGTAACACGGCGCTTATTTCGCAAATCAAGCAATGTTGTTGGCTCATCAAAAACAATATAGTCTGGCTTCATTGCTACTATACTGGAGATGGCAACGAGTTGCTTTTGCCCACCACTTAACAAATGAACTGCATGATTTCTGAAATTTTGAAGATCATAGCGCTGTAAAATTTCATCTACACGCTCCTTAATTTCACCTTTACTAAGTTTTAGATTTTTGAGACCAAAAGATAAATCTTCTTCCACTAATGGTAAAACAATTTGATTATCAGGATTTTGAAAAACAAATCCTACTTTACGCTTTACTGCCTTTGCATCGCGCTTTGTATCAAGCCCATCAACGCTTACAAAACCATGAGAAGGCAATTGTAGCCCATTGATAAGACGAACAAATGTACTTTTCCCAGAACCATTCGCACCAATAACAGCGATTCGTCTTTCAGTAAGCTGTACAGTAATATTTCTTAAAACACACAAATCTCCAAAAATTTGCGTTACTTTATCAAACTTTATAATCCCCAAGATTTATTCCAATCAATCTCTTTTATTACCTTTTCTACCGCCATCGCTTAGTTTATAACACAAGAGTAAAAACAAGCACCATACAGGAATAATAATAACTGCTAAACTCATATCAGGCATCTGCACAGGGATATATGTTTCAAGACAAGACGTCCTTACCCCTATCGTATCAAAACATCGAGCCATTAATCCATTTTTCCCAAAACCACTTACAAACATAATGCAAAATAATAAAGCAAGAAAGCAAAGGCAAAGATAGTTAGCGTAAGGATATAAACCAAACGCATAAATAAAAGCCTCTTTTCTATTCTTATGTGCTTTTCGAAATTTCAAATGAACAATAACAATAATAGCCCAAGTAATAACCGCTGCTGCAGTTGCAAGAGCCATGATCCGCATAAAACTGTTATCAGGGATAAGAGCATTAACAACGATAATCATCGCAGTACAAATCGATGAAAAAAGGATAGCAATATAAGGAACACGGGCAGAACTAAGTTTACTAAAAATATGTGGAGCATTTTTTTGTATAGCTAAACTATAAAGCATACGACCATTAGAATAAATACCACTGTTGTAAACCGAAATAGCAGCCATAATGACTATAAAGTTCAAAATATGACCAGCAGCTGGAATTCCTATTGTCTCAAAAATTGTAACAAAAGGACTACCATTGTTCCCGATCATATTCCACGGGCTTATCATCATAATAATACCAATAGAGCCAACATAAAAAATTACAATCCTCCACATAACTTTACGAATAGCGATTGGGATTGTCTTTCGTGGATTTGATATCTCTCCAGCAGCAATACCAATTAATTCTGTTCCTCCAAAAGAAAACATCACCACGCACGTAGCCAAAACAACTCCCGTTGCACCATAGGGGAAAAAACCGTCATGGGACCAAAGATTATGAATGCCTGTTTGATATCCATCTATTCCAGTGATAATAAGAAAAATTCCAAAAATAATCATACTAACAACAGCAGCAACTTTAATTAAAGCTAAGAAAAATTCAAATTCACCGTAAAAACGAACATTCAACAAATTGATCAATGTCACAAGCAAAAGAATGATGAAGGATGACTTCCAATGATCAACCAAAATCCAATGATCTAGATAAAATCCAATAACGGTAAGCTCAGTCATACTGACGAGAATATAAAGGAACCAATAATTCCAACCTGTTATGAAGCCAGCTAAACTCCCCCAATATTTATAGGCAAAGAAACTAAAAGCACCTGATGTTGGCTCTTCTACTGACATCTCACCAAGCATTCGCATGATGAAATAGATAATAAGTCCCCCAAAAAGATATGCCAGAACGGTTGAAGGACCAGCTAATTTGATGGACTCTGTTGACCCATAAAAAAGTCCTGTTCCAATAACCCCGCCTAAAGCAATCATTTGAACGTGACGGTTTTGAAGATTACGCTTCAATTCATTGTGCTTTTCCTCAAAAATCATTCCTCATTACCTTTGTTGAATTCAACATAAATTTTTATCAAGATAAAACAATCATGGTTTTTATGCATCTTTTTCAAAAAAATACAAAACGAACGTAAATTTATTTTCCTGTTATAATGCAACTCCTTATTTTGGTGTGCATTATGTGAATGTTCCGTTAAAATTATAGGAAGAAATATGCTCCGTCCTTTACTCAAATTAATGGCTTTCATTTTCGTTACACTAACAATTATAGTATTCGTCATTGATAGTGCACACTCTGTAAGTGCATCACATTGGATGACAACTCCTTTAAATAAAATGTTAGCAAACCTCCTGCAAACAGATATCTATCGTCTTAATCAGTCTATATGTAATACCATACCAGCTTCCCTATCCTCAATTTGCATTGCTCTTACTTATTTACCAGCATGGTCTATCTTGGGTGCCTTCGCAATAATATGTTGTGTGTTGAATCATAAAAAACAAAAGCATTTTCATAAAATATTATATACAGAAGAATATATTTGATCTTGATAAAACCCCTCTAGAATTTATAGTTCCATACGCAATTAATACACTTTAGCAAATTGGATTTTGTAAGATAGCCGAAAACTATTTTGTTAAGAGGAGCAGATTAAAAGCATCTTATTATGAACACAACTAGCTCATGATCGCTGTAAGTGACTGCGTATCGACCCATTTTTATCAATTAAAAGTAATTAGCGGCTAAATGTAATCTCTCATCCTACCTATAAAAAAGCCTGTATAGGAAAGCCAGAAGGTTTCGAAATAGCTAATTTGCCCATAACCACTAATGAAGTGTTCCAAAAAATTTTCTCTGTTTTTCAGCACCACGGAACCGCATATAGGAAATGCTCTTAATAATATCAGAGCTCCTTATAAGATTGGAATTTCTTGAAAAAATGAAGAAGATTCTGAACGTTATAAAAGCCATGCTCCATGTCTAACAGAATGCATTAAATAAAAGAATGAGCAATAACTAACTTATAATTATGATAAAAAATCCACATCATAGTAGCTTGTGCCCTATTATATCTTGAAAAAACTCAAGAGCTGATTACTAGAAAAAATTTGAAAGATTACCAAAATATCTAATATCTCTATTGATTAAAAGATGGCGAAATAATATCTTAGGGAACACCTTGTTCTTCTAAATCCGAAAATCTCCTCATTAAAATATTAAGTTTTTTAGATATCTCATTCAAACTTTTTCATCGATCAGTTACGATACAAGAAATCTCGTCAATAAGCTTTTCTTGATAAGCTAGCTTCGTTTTTAATTCTATCAGCCTATTTTCATCCGACATGGCTCTTGCTCCATCTTAAATAAAAAACGTATTTAATTCATTAATCCACCATTTTTATTCTAATTTCTATAAGAATGAAAAGTAATTTTTCTACTAATTCTATGATTTTATCTTCACCTCATAAAGGTTGATGATATCTTTTATTTCCTCCCATTGCCTACCTAATAAAATTCTTCACTTCCATAGAAACAGAAGATATTTTTATCTTTATGAGGAAATCCTGACACCATTTTCTACTCCAAAGATGCATTTTTCATACAATCTTCTAAGTTTAAGTGCGATCTCAAATTAGAAAGCATTTTATAGCATCAAGACCAAAAAATACTGTTCCACTCTTGTTCTTTGCGCCACCTCACCTTCTATCTCAATAATTATAGTACTTATAAATTATTGAAAAAAATGCATACTTGCTTTTACGTGAACTTTTGGCTATTACCCTCGAGCTAACTTTTGTCTAATTAATATACAAGCATACGCCGCATTAGCTCAGTTGGTAGAGCACATCATTCGTAATGATGGGGTCGCTGGTTCGAATCCGGCATGCGGCACCATTTTATGTATTCAATATATTGAAATATATAGATTTTTTCTTTAAAGAGCTGTTTTTAGACCACCTTTTAGACCACCTTATACAGTTTATATAATTTTACCTAATTTGTTCTTATTTGCTCCTTATTTTTCTTTGGAGTGAGTGCTAAAATCTCTTTTTTTCTCCACCTCACTGCTCTACCTAATTTATAGGGTTCAGGAAACAACCCTTGAAGCACCCAATTGCGAATCGTTGTTGTGGATACACTAAAAAGCTGTGCACACTCACGTGTCGTTACATATCTATCTCCATCATCAAATATCATCTCATTACCTTTCTATTTTTTATATTAATTAAATGGGCGGGAATGCTTGGAGGAGAGAGCACCCCCATAACTTTAAGCAGCTTTTGCTAATATCTTTTCTGTTTCTTGTTCTATCTCTACTAAAAAGGCTTCGACAGCTTTATTGATATATGCGATCTGTTTTTCATCACGGTGTACGCGTTTTGCTTTGATCCGTAAGGGCGCCGATTGGCCAGTAAAGCGTGGATCATAACTCACAAAATCACACCATTGACGTCCTGTACAAGCCATTTGGAATTGCATTTGTGCGAGATATTCAGGCTTGATCTGGTTATCGAGAAAAAAGCGTATATGCGTTTTTGATCTTGGACATTTGACCTCTATTAATCCATGATCCCCAATCAGACCATCAGGGCTTGCACCGGCCATCTCCATTGTGGGGTGTTGGATAAAACCGCACTTTGTAACATGAGTATCATAAATGAACTCATATTCTTTGATTGCATCCTCTTCATGGTCAATACCCCATCGCATGTCTTCAGTTTCATAATGGGGGCTTATTTCCTCTGTTAAGCGCTCTGTGATGAGTGTGATTTTGTAGTCATCATATTTGCTTGTCGGCAAACCTTTTGCTGTCTTACTGAGTACGTTGTAAATATTAGAAGCAGTGATTTTTCCCAACCGCACTTGAAACCACTCTGCTGTTCTTTGTTCCATCTCACACCGCCGTTTGTTGTTTTTGTTGTCTTGGTGCAGATTCAATATCTTGAATATGTATGCATTCGGCATCTTGTATAAGAAGATCGGTTTGCTCTTGTGGTTGCAAGGATTGTTGTGCGGCAGCCATTTGCATGCATTGCTTTTTCTTCAACCCCTCTAAAGCCATTTGTGCTTTCTCATAAGAGAGATCGATGAGGCTTTGTCCTTTTACAAAAGAGAGTACTTTTGCTTCATCTGTCTGTGTTTGTTCCATGAGTTTTTTGATTTGTACAAGCATTTCATGAGAAATTGGTTGCTCTTGTGTGTTGTTGTTTCCTTCATTAATCCGCACAGCTTCATCTTCTTCATAGATTCCAGAAAATCCGAAGGCATACCGTGCACATTGTATGGTTGCCTTATGGCGCAACATGCGAGCAGGGTATTTCTGCCAAGGATCTGTTTTTTGTTTGCATTCGTTGAGATATTCAGTGACTTCAATGGGGTCTTTAATCTCTTTCAAGCGTATGGCACATTTGATAGCAATGAGATTGCCGTTATTGTCGAGTTGATCTTGAAAGGTCATGCCGTCAAATTTAGGATTTGACTTTATGATCTTGATCCATCCATCAATAGAGACAACAGGGATGATGCCGCCGCCTCGTTTAGGAAGAGCATAAATCTCTTTAGTGAGTGGATTGAGGCCATAAGTATTAGCTACCGAAATAAAAGCAGCAAATTCTTCATCAGAGAAGTTATGGCTGATACAGGTTTTGATGATAGTCTTTCGAAATTCTTGTTCTGAGAAGCCATATTTTTGCGATATAAGGGCTAAAGGAGAATTTGTCATTTTGGTTTCCTTTATTTACGCATCACTCACCCGTGGCGTGAATCACGCTTTTGTTAAAAATGGTTGTTTGTGCTGTTAGAAGTTGGTCTTTTGAGACCGTGCTCACTTATCAGTGAGTTCGTATTTCTTTTCCATAGTTTTTCTCCTTTGTTAATGCATGCTTTGTCTTTTAAGTTCTTGAGACAGCACACCAATTCCTTTTGCTGTGATTTTTGCGCAAGGAATGAATTTTTCTATTCCACTTGCGGTTTGAAGTGTGATGGTTGGACAATCCATAAGTTTCTTTTGGATTTTGTCTTGGTACGGTAGCAAATTTCCACCTACTGATCGTCTGTAAACCCAACCTTTTTGCTGTAAGAATTGAATGAACTGTTTTGGTTGCATCTCGAGTATTTTAGCGGCTTCTGTAAGACCAAAGAGTCCATCATGGCGTTGTAAGCTTTCAAGAGCCATTGCTTTTGGCTTTAAATCTTCAATGATGGTGTCTTTTTGATCTATTTGCCCTTGTAGGTAATTCAAAAAGCCAATCATAGCTTTTGGACTTGAGTAATCGATTTGTGGAACCGCCACCTGCTTTTCTAATTCTTGCCAACGATCAATTATTTTTGCACGTAAAGTAGTGCTATAACCAGAAACAAGAATTAAGCATTCACGCTTGGGGAGATGATAGCAATTTTGAGGCTTGCCTTGTTTGTCTAAATAGGTGCCCTCAAATTTGAGGAGACCCCCTTCAGAGTATAATTCCCCTAACATTTGCTTAATGTCGCGTCTTACATTGTCATGTCTTTTACCGCATAACTCTGCAATCTCACGGCTAGACATAGTTTGAACCGTTTGGTTATTAAAATCGTTTTCTGCTGTTGTCATAAGATTATGCATGATGAACTCCTTTCAAGAAGCTCGTATTTTTTTCAGATGTTCTAATAAAGTCTTGCATCATCACTGCCTTAATTAACCAAAACACAAGGTTTGATATAATGCTGTGTTTTTGCTTCTGTGGTATTTTGTTTTGGCAATTTTCTTTGCTGCGTAAATTGTGAAGTGATGATTATCAATTTCATCTGTTTTTATTTCAGATTTTGGACAAATCTTTTTTCTGTTCCATTCTTCTTTTGTAAAAACAAAATCCACCCCCTCTTTCAGATCAAACTTTTCAACACAATCATTAAACCAAGTGGAAAAATCTTGTTTCAAATGTAAACGCCTATGCATTACATGGGCATTGACCATTGGGATGTAACCGGTTTTATCTTCTCCCTCGTTTTTGGGTGTGATGTATCGTTCAGTATCTTTACTTTTAGCATGACTGTTCATAGATTTGTTCTCGTTAATGATTGATGGAGAAAGGGGGCGCTTTTTCAAACGCCCTTAGAAATTTTAAAGCACATCACAAGGACGCAATCGGTGCTGCTGTTCATAGGTACCAAACATTTCATCTTCATATCGCTGCTGTTTTATATCGTCTAAAAAAAATCCGTATGCTGCACTGTGTTTAATAAAGTCATGAGGTATGATGTCGTCAAAACACTGTTGTTCACGTTCTTTAAGGTAAAAATCGGCAATATCTTCAGAGATATCTTCACAACGGTTCATAGCTGGTTCAATGCGAAAGATTTGGACAGCGTTATCAGCTTCGTCAATAAAGTCGATAATGTCATTTTCTTCGTAAAATGGTCCAGACTGAGCGAGATTTTGTACCTCATTTTCACATATGACTAAGAGAATTTCATCTGAATTTATAAAAATTGGTTTTCCCATAATTTCCCCTCCATTACGCCTCTTAGCAATTAATTCTGTTTAGTTTATAAAAATAAAATACGTTTTTCGTAATTAAATGTCAAGAAAAAAAATACGATAAACATATTTTTTATATTTATAATCCACATAATTATTTATTATCTTAAAGTTTAAATGGGGAATTTATGTTGGACCGTGAAAGAAATGAACAACTATCTGTAATGTTAAATAAATTAACTGAAAGTGAAAAAATAGCTTTTATAGATTTCGTGCTGCGAGCAAAGATTTTAAAAGATCCTCGACAATTTTTTTTTCAGAATCATTTGCCTGAGAATACAAATAAAGAAAATCATCAGAACAAAATCCGGAGACAGGCGAAGAATCCTTAAAAAACTCCATAATTTTAACAAGCTCATCAGCCTTAACGTCTCTCATTTCTTTATTAGGGTCAAGATTGACAATATTAGATATAGCTGGTCTGCGTACTCCAAGATGGGCTGCGAGTTTTGCTTGGCTGCCACGGCCCATTTTATCGAGTTCTCGCTTTATCCAAATTTTTAGCTCTCTTTGTTTAACCATAATTGAGTTATTTATCATTTTTAAAAACCTTACAATATTAAAAAACATAAAAATACGTTTATCGTATTGACTAAATGTTCCTTATATCGTATTTTGATGACTATGATAAAAACTTATACAGAAACAGCAAAACTTATAATTACATATCTTGGTGGATATCATAAGGTTGCGAATATCATTAATCGCAATGTTATTGTGGTTAGAAAATGGGCTTATCCTTTTGAAAAACGAGAAGGTAAGGGTGGGATCATTCCGGCTAAATATCAGGTGAAGCTTTTAAACTATGCTCGTCAACACAACATTGACTTGCGCCCTGAGGATTTCTTTTATCCTGAGCGTTTGCGAGGTTTGATGGAGATAGGGAAGTTACCTCCAAGGACCTCTTTTGTTAACGGTTCCCCTGTTCATGTGAAGACATGCCAACAGCGTAGCATGTCAAAACAACACAATTCACACACTTGAATAAATTGCACTAGAAAGAGTAGACATGGCAAATAATCAGCATCAGATCACTATAAGTAAAGTCCAGCTGATCGACCTTATTAATAAGATTGAACAGAGCGATATGTGTTATAATGCTCATTCGCTTAATGAACCATCTTGTCAAGTAACGTCATATTTTCCATCAACCAGTTTTATTCTCTATACGCTGCACAGTATCTTTGAGAATGATGATAGAAGTTATTTTACATTATATCCGTATGATGATTTTAACCAATGGTTTTTATCTGTGTTTACGCAAGCTTTTACTGCTTGGTTTGACAATTATTTTTCTAGAGATTTGCTATCTTTTGATCGCTTAAGTGAGCTGGTCTTTTTTATGGTTATAGTCAAAAATGAGCTTAATAGCCTAAGGGATCAACTCATCGAAAAAAGAAAAAAAGAAATCAAATTCATAAATCGCGCATTCAACATGTTTACTAAATGAGTTCATCCACTTTTTTAGAAATACCGAAAACATAATTTTCGTAAGAGATCCAATCATGACATGCTCTGTCATAGCGTTCATGTAAATATGTAACAGCCTTAGGGGGGATTATGAGTTCTTCACAAACTATTTTTTGCCTTGATCTAGGTACCAAGACAGGTTGGGCGATCTGTGGCACTTATGGTCACATAACGAGTGGAATAGCCAATTTTCAATCACGCCGTTTTGAAGGTGGGGGAATGCGTTATTTGCGGTTTAAGCAGTGGCTTTCAGAAATCACGATGGCAGCAGGTCAAATTGATGCGGTGTATTTTGAAGAGGTACGCCGTCATGTGGGCACTGATGCTGCTCATATTTATGGTGGCTTGTTAGCGACCTTAACAGCGTGGTGTGAGCATCACACAATTCCTTATGAAGGCATTCCTGTTGGCACAATTAAGAAAGCGACAACAGGGAAGGGGAATGCCTCAAAAGAAGAAATGATTAAGGCGATGTGTGACAAAGGGCACGCACCGCAAGATGATAATGAAGCAGATGCTTTAGCAATTTTATATTTAATGAAAGAAGGGGATGCGCATGTCTAATGCAATGCCATGGATAAGATTCCATTTGTATGACTGGATAAGTGGTACAGATGGAATGACGTTGGAGCAAAGGGGCGCTTATATGACGCTTCTCGTTCGCATGTACGATAAAAAAGCACCAATCAAAGAAGATTTTGAAACGCTTGCACGTGCTTGCAATTGCTCGCAGAAAAAATTTGCAACTCTTGTCGAATACTTAATGAGGAATGATAAACTTGTTGAGACCGATAATGGATTGTGGAATATGCGCGTTGAAGAAGAACTAAAAGATTTTTCTGATAAAAAAGAGCACATATCGCAAGTTCGTAGTGAGGCTGGCAAAAAGGGTGCGCAAACAAAAAACAATACAAAACAACATGTTAACAATTTTGCTGAAGCAAATGATAAGCAAAACGTTTTTTTTGCTGAAGCAAACGCTAAGCAAAATCAAGCTATAAAGAACCAGAATAAGAATATATATAAAAAAACTAAAACTATCGTTTTAGCAAAAAAAGAAATTTGTTCTGAGAATTCAGAAACTATCGATTTGGTTCACGAGCCAACAGAGGTTGATGCTGTTGAGAGCCAACCAGAACAAATCGCAACAGGTGCAGACAACCAACCATCCCTTCACGAGCAAGAGAACGTTCCCAAAAAAGCAAAGCGGGTGAGAGATGACCGTGGCTGTCGATTACCAGCTGATTTCGAACCCGATTACGATTTTGCAATTGCAGAGGGCTTACCTCCAGAGCGGATCAAAGTCGAGATCGCAAAATTTCGAGATTACTGGACTGCCAAATCTGGAAAGGATGCAACCAAGCGTGATTGGCCAGCGACATGGCGTAACTGGGTAAGAAATTCAAAAGATTATCAAAAAAATAAACAAGGTGGAAACAATGGAAATCACTCTCAAAGGCAAAAAAGCATTGGTGAACGCATCGCAGACAGCATCCTTGATATCAGATCTCGAGGCTACTTTGAATCAAATTCACGAGATGATAGCATCGGGCTTTCCCTTGGCTTTGAAGGATGGCCAGCAATTAACGAGACAGAAGGAAATGATTGCCTTAGATGCTTGTGATCAACTTCACGAATTGTTTTCAGTGAAAGCGAGTAAAGAGGACATAGCCAAGGCAATTCGGATGCTTTCGTGTGGTTTGAAAATTTCGCAACAGGCAGATCATGAAGGTATGGCTCTTACCTATGGAATGGTTTTGGAAAGTGTTTCTGCGTGGTCACTGATGAAAACGATTAAACGGATTTTATGCGATGAGGTAGAAGGTTTATCGGATACGTTTTTCCCAAGCACCCGTGAGTTAGTAAGATTATGTCGTGATTTGGAAAACATTCTTTTGACGAAAGCCAATCTTGTCCGCAAGGCTGTCTTGAACACCCGTGAAAAAAGACTGAAAGAAAAGGCATTGAGAGAAAATTCAAGACCACTCACGTTGGTTGAAAAGCAAAAGCTTGAAGAGGTTTTAAATGGGATTGGGGGAGCAGTGAAAAACATTGCAGGTTAGCAAAATAGTGAAAAGTGCTGATTTTTTTGGAATAGATATGCGTTTAAATCGACAAAAATGCACCGTACAGAGCGATTTAAAGTTTTTTTGATAAATTCTACATAAGAAGTTAAAACGCCACTGTACGGTCAAATTTGAGGTAAATAAATCCATATGGTAAAATTAAGGATTTAAGATATGAAAATCTTAAAACACATGTTCTTAACAAAACGTCAACAGCCCATGCAAAAAAAGTTTGTGGCAATAGCTATTGGTCACGTGCCATGGGGGCTTGGTTGTGCTGAGTATTTTTATAACCTTTATGAGCATGAGGATGGTTCTAGAGAATATGAGGAGTTTGAAGGCTGTCAGTACTATGACATGCCAGAGAAAACAGATTTCAGTACCAAAGCGCAGGTGAAAGCGTGGGTTTATGGGGGTGCGGTGCCTAAAAGCGTTTTGAATCTCGAACCTCTCATAGAAGAAATCAACAAAAATATTAAAAAATTATCGGAATATGCTTGACAATGTTGTAGACATGTGAATATATCGAATCAAGTGCTAGAAACACTAAACAACTAGCGGATAGATTGCCGATACAGTTTCTTCTCCGCATTTTAAGGACTTTGACTCATTATGCACTACAAGTGTACAATGATCTTGTCGGGTGTGGTCACACCATACAACACCCTTATGGGGAAAATGTGACGACGGACTAGTTGCCGTGTTTCTAACACCCGGCGCCCTTATAGGGCTGTTAATAGAAACCGTTTTACAACTAGGAGTTAGCCATGAATAATTTAGTAACAATAAATGATGCTGGCATTGCTGTCACAACCTCTTTGAAAATTGCTGAAGGTATAGGAAATAGCCATGCCACTGTTATCAAGCTTGTACGCAATAATTGCAAAGACTTTGAGGAATTTGGAAGGGTTGGATTTGAAATCGCACCCTTTGAAACTACAGGTGGAAAACAAAAGAGAGAGGTTGCTATCCTCAATGAACCACAAGCAACTCTACTCATGACCTATATGCGCAACAATGATATGGTGCGTGCATTTAAAAAAGCACTTGTTAAAGCTTTCTATGATTTAAAAAGCCAATCTGTTAGTTATGAATTATTGTCTTATGAGTATTAAAAAAACCTGCCGGTGTTGGAGAAATCTTAGGAGTGATGATGAGACGTTTGTTGGATGCAAACGGCCTTAAAGAAGAACTTGAACACTATAAAGCCTTAATCGATGAAGCAAAACGGGTTTTAGAAAGCTCTGTTGTGAAAGTTGCTTAGTTTAAAAGTGAGACCTCTAAGCGGGGTAGAGGTCAGACGAGATATTAATTTCAAAGTCCTGTTTGCTCTAAAGGTGCAATATGCGAAATCGGATTGTTATGCCGTGCTTGCCATAGATCATGCTTTTGTTGCAATTTAAGCCAGAATTCCGCATCATTTAAACCGGCCATCTCCAAGCGTAAGGCTAGGTTAATGCTAATTGCTGCATTACAGTTTAAAACACGTGATAAAGTTAAACGTGCAACACCAAGACGATTTGCTGCTTCTGTTACCGTTAATCCTAGTGTATCCAGTAACTCTTCTCTTAAAATGCCACCGGGGTGTGGAGGATTGTACATCATAATAACACCTCAAAAATTAATGATAATCTTGATAATCAACAAGTTCAATATCTGTTCCAATGAAACGAAAGGTAACACGCCAATTGGCATTTACACGCATCGACCAATAGCCTTTTAAATCGCCAGTAAGTGCATGCAGACGATATGATTTAATTGTTACTTGTTCAGGAGTAGATATCGTATCTAAAATTACCAAAATATTTGCTAATTTTTTAGCATGCGCGGATTTTATGCCTTTGCAAGATCCTCTTTCAAAGAATAATTTCAACCCTTTATGCTTAAAACTAACGATTGCCATATATTTCCCCTTTGGTACTTGATACGATACACCATGCGTTTATGTCAATCAATTATTTACTATTTTGTCATGCAAAAACATAAATCTATACGTTAATATATTATTATATCTCTTTGAAAAACAAAGAAATTCGTGCTACAATATCTGTTGTTTAAAATGCAAATCTTATGGATATATAAATATGCTCAATAAAGTGACTCTCATTGGTTATCTTGGTGCTGATCCCGAAAGCAAAACAGTGGCTTCTGGTGCTGAGGTTGTTAATTTTCGTATGGCCACTTCTGAAAGTTATAAAGATAAAAATACCGATCAGAAAATAGAAAAAACCGAATGGCATTCAGTGGTGGTTTTCAATCCACATTTGGCAAAGGTTGCTCTTCAATATCTCAACAAAGGCTCAAAGGTTTATATAGAAGGCAAATTACAAACACGTAAATGGCAAGATAAAAAAGGCATCGATCGTTATACTACAGAAGTGATTTTGCCACAGTTTAAAGGTGAATTGTATTTACTTGATGCAAAGAAAAATCAATCGGCATCCCCTACCCCTTCACCCAGCACGTCTCAAAATTATGCTGTTGCTTCAGGTGCTGCTGATTATAGTACAGCAGTCAATGATGCTATTCCATTCTGATTGAAAAAATATGACAAAGAGAAAAAAACGTGCAAAACGTGGCCGTCCACGGATTAAGGGATGTATGAGAGAGAAAAATGGCCGTATTTCACGTGCAAAAGCACCGCGTGATCCGGTTGATAAATTGGCCATAGAAATACGTGCCAAGCGCTTTGGTTTGACCATAGAAGACGCTAAAAATCCGCTTTCCGGTACTTATATCGGACGGCTTTATTTGCAAGGTGTGATTGAACAAGATCAATATGATGCTGCGCAAAAATATCTCGAAGTGAGAAACAATTACCTATGTGCAAAAGGATTGCCTAATGCAATTTATGATGAAATGCCTACAACTTCTGATGACGGGGCAAGAGAGAAATGGGTACAAATGGCAGAACAACATCTTTTAGCTGTAAAAGGTGTTGTTCAAGAAGCTCAGTGTTTACACCGTCAATATAACCTTCATGCCGCATTACAATATCTTGTTATAGAAGATCAATCACTACCACACCTTGTGCTTTCATTGCGTATTGCTCTTAATGTGCTTTATAAACATTTTACGCAAAACCGGTAGTTTTCAAGCGGCATCTTGGATATTAATGGCAACCTCTTTTCCAAGAGCAATGAGAGTGGACTCTAAGGCATCTAATTTGCTTGAGTGGTTTAAATCCAACAATCGGTCAATTTGTATTGGATGAAGTTTTAAAAGACGTACGAGATCAGCTTTGCGTAAGTTTTTTTCAATCATAGCGTTATGTATTGCAATTTTTAAAGTCACCAATGAAGATACTTCAACAAAAGGATAGGCAATATCACGATGTCCAAAGGGAATAGGTTCACGATCTTGAAAACGCCCCGTAATAACTGTTAAAAGCGCGTTTTTAGCATGTTCCAAAGCTTCTTTTTCGTCGTTACCGTAGGTAATAAATTCCTGAAAATCTTTGGAGACAACAAGAAGAGTATCATTGTCATCTTTGATAAATTTAATTGCATATTTCATTTACATCTCCATATTCAGGCTTATCTTAGGTCAAGATCTTTAAGAATCTTCTGGACTAATCCTGTTCCTAATTCTTTTCGCGTACCATGCATAGGTAAAACAGATTTTTTAGAACCACGCTTTACAAGCAAATGACCACCTTTCCCTGAGGCGAAAGTACAACCATGTTTTATAAGATATCTTTTCAATTCTTGGCTATTCATTATAATAATATAACATCTAAAATGTTTCAATACAACATAAATGTTGTACTAAAGAGAAATAAAGGACATCTTTTAAAATACCAAATTTTGATCAAAAAAATAAAAAAACACAAGATCATGATTTTTCTGTTGACAGTATGTGAAAAATCGTATTTAATGACACCACTGCATTGGTCGTATTGTATCCAAAATTCAAAAATTTCCCCTAAAATTCATTAAAATATCAAGCCTTTAATATGGCTAGAAAGCCCGGTTTTCTTGAGAAAACGGGCTCTTTCTTTTTTCAAATAATAAAAGTTAATAATTGACCAATGATGTCATTAATTCTGTCATTAATTAATTTCCTCAAAAGGAGCGAAGATGAAGGCAATCATCACTAAGCCAATGTGTGTTGTTGGTGACAACAAAAGCACTGTTCGTTTTGAACCATCAACACCCAATAATCCATTTGTAGAGGTTTCCAATCAAGTCTACGCACGTCTCAAGCGCGCCAATGCTGCAAAACCTTTTATTGACGTCAAAACAACAGCAAAGCCTGACAAGGCAGTTGAACACATTAAGCAAATAGAACAAGAAGCCGCACAAACATCATCTGAAACAGCAACAGAAGAAACCTCACTCGAAAAACCAAAAGAATCTAAAGCTTCCAAGTCATCAACATCTACTCCTAAAAAGGTTTAGAAGTTGAAATTAATCATCCACCAAAAATGGTATCTTCAACAGGTGAATGATACTTTTACCAATCTTCAAGCCCCTCGCCTTAATTGGGCTCTACGCAATGCTGTAAACACCGCAGCAAAACAAGTCGAACGCTTTGCCGAAAAGAAGGTTTCTGATGTTACATCCGCCAAATCAAAGCGTATCAAGCAAGGCGTTTATATTAAAGGAAAAGCGACAGCAAAGTTTCTCGAGACAGATATCATTGGTTCTGGAACACCGATACCTCTTAAATTTTTTCAAGCAAAAGAAACAAAACGCGGCGTAACATACAAAATGTTTGGAAAAAAAGAAATCTTACCCCATGCTTTCATTTGCGGCGGTAAATTTCCTAAGCGTGTTACGTTAAAGATGGAGAACAATGTGTTTCAAAGAGCAGATGGAGATCAATTCCCCATTGCAAAACAAGAGGGACCTTCAATTGCTAAAGTTATGTCAAAGCCAGAAATTGCAAGTGCTATCGCACAATATGCCAGTGAACGATTAACCAAAAATATACAGATACAGCTTGCTCGTCAGGAATATGCTGCCAATAAGAAAGGCTAGATCATATTCTTAAGTTGTACCTATGTGCTACATAATGAGATTTTCTTTCTTGACAAGATTCACGGAAAAAGTATATCGTCAAACTAGGTGCCTGAAAACACCTTAAAACAACAAGCGGATTGGTTACCGAAATAATCAGTCTTCCGCACATTAAAGACTTTGACTCATTGTATGTTACACGCATATAATGTATTTGTCGGGTGTGGTTATGCTATACAATACCCTTTGCGGGGAAAGCATAACGACGGGCTTGTTGCCGTGTTTTCAGCACCCGGCACTCTTTGTTGAGTGTCAATGAAAACCTAATCAGCAAGGAGTTCGTTATGAACACTCTTATTAAAATTACGGAACAAACAATTGATCAGAAATCTGTTCAAACCGTCAGTGCACGCGAGTTATATACATTTTTGGAAGTCAATTCTAATTTTAGAGATTGGATAAAAAACCGTATTAAAGAGTATGGTTTCTTAGAAAATAAAGACTTTATAAGTTTCGCTAAAATTTTAGCGAAACCTAATACTTTTCAGGAAAATCAAGACTCTATGAGTTTTACTCAAAAAAGAGTAAAACCTAAAGGTGGTCGTCCAAGTATGGAATACCATCTCACACTTGATATGGCAAAAGAGCTCTCGATGGTTGAACGCAATGAAAAAGGACGTCAAGCTCGTCGTTACTTTATTGAGTGTGAAAAGAAACTAAAAAGCCAATCTGTTAGTTATGAATTATTGTCTTATGAGTGTTTTAAAAAACCTGCCGGTGTTGGAGAAATCTTAGGGGTGATGATGAGACGTTTGTTGGATGCGAACGGTCTTGAAGAAGAACTTGAACACTATAAAGCCTTAATCAAAGAAGCAAAACAGGTTTTAGAAAGGTCTGTAGTGAAAGCTGCTTAATTGAAAATATGATCTCATCTTCTTCACTTTCAGAGTGGAGAGGATGTTAATTTAAAGAAGATTACCAATTATGTATCTCCTATTTCCCAAAAAGTCAATAAAATCAATGCAAAAGGTACTTCCCGGCGGGTTGGATCTGTTGCGGGGCAGGACAGCGCGACCTATCGCTAGCGACAGAATTTTAAAAATGACTGTGCATTGTACACATAAGTCATTGAAAATAACTGATTTTAATGTGCAGACTGTACAATTTTAATGCACAGGCTGTACAGTGTGATCGGACTGTTGCAGCAAATTTGGGAAAGATAGTTAATTTATAGTTTCCATCATATACCAGATCGACGATTAGTCTGATACCTTTTATTGAAAGGAATATAACATACTTTTCCATTTTTATGGTGGAGAGCGGCCGTATTTTATGAGGAATTATTTATATTGTTGAAAATTACTCTGGACGATGCTATCTCTTATGTAGTAACATAGCTACATAAGAGAATTGGAATTGATCATGCCTGTTATTATTACAAGCCGCGATTTTAACCACGAAATTAGCAAAGCAAAACGAGCTGCTTGTAAAGATACAGTCTTTATTACTGATCGAGGCAAGCCTACACATGTTTTAATGTCGATGGAAGCTTATAAGGAAATAACGGAACAAGGTGTCGGTGATATTCTGAAGCGTTTGGCGATGCCCACCCGTTCAGATATTGACCTTGCAGATATTGATTTAGAGACGGAGAGAGTGCCTCTCCTTGATGAGAAACGAGAAGTTTTTTAATGTTTCTCCTTGATACGAATGTTATTTCTGAATTGCGCAAAGTAAGTACTGGACGAGCCAACGAGAATGTTTGTCACTGGCTATCACAGATGCATAGTGCGCATCTTTATCTTTCTGTTATGACAATTTTTGAACTAGAGCATGGTATATTACGTGTAGAGCGAAAGGATAAAATACAAGGGAAATTGTTGCGTCAGTGGCTCGATGGGTATGTCTTACCGTTTTTTGCCAATAAGATTTTGCCTATTGATTTGCCTGTTGTTCGCCAATGTGCAAAGCTTCATGTTCCTGATCCAAAACCCGCAAGTGACATGCTCATTGCTGCTACAGCCTTAGTTCATGGTTTCACAGTAGTGACGCACAATGTAAAAGATTTTGCAAACACGGGTGTTGCTATTATTGATCCATGGCAGTTTCTTTGAAAACATCGATTAAGCCAATATTTTGCGAGTCATTAGAAGAAGAAAAGGGCTCATCTCGTAGCTAAGATTAATAAAATACCGAGCAGAAAGCAATTTTACTAGTTGACAATATAACAAAAGTTTGTCTATTCTCGAATCAGGTGCCTAAGAAACACCGTGATAGTAAGCGGGTTGGTTACGAAACAATCTATCTCCGCACATTAAAGACTTTGACTCGTCATGCGCTTGCTGCGTATAATGATTCTGTCGGGTGTAGTTACACTATACAATACCCTCACGGGGAAGGTGTAACGACGGACTTACTACCGTGTTTCTTAGCACCCGATACTCTTCTGGAGTGTCAATAAGAAACGTCTAAGTAGTAAGGAGTTCAATCATGAACACTTTTATAGAGAACGCAGAAAGTGCCAGAAATGGTGCAGTGGTTCGGACTATGTCTAGCCGCGAGATTGCCGAATTATGCGATAAGCAGCATGCACATGTTATGCGTGATATTCGGCAAATGTTAGGAGAACTATACCCTGAAAGGGGTCAATCCAAATTTGGATCGACCTATTTAGATAAGCAGAGAAAGCCTCAAAACTGCTATAACCTTCCCAAGCGTGAATGTTTAATCCTTGTATCAGGCTACAGCACTACATTGCGAGCCAAGATAGTTGACCGCTGGCAAGAATTGGAAAGACAAATCTCTGCTCCACAGATTGACTACTCCAGTCCTGAAGTAATGCTTGGTGTTTTAACGCATTTAAAAGATGAAAATGAACGTAAAGCAATTTTACTAATTGACAATATAATAAAAGTGTGTCTATTCTTGAATCAGGTGCTTGAAAAACACCTTACAAACTACAAGCGGATTGATTGCCGAAATAATCAATCTTCTGGACATTTAAAGACTTTGACTCATTGTATGCTTGTAGCATATAAATGGCTTGTCGGGTGTGGTTACACTATACAATACTCTTACGGGGAAAGTGTAACGACGGACTTGTAGCCGTGTTTTTCAGCGCCCGGCGCTCTTTTAGAGCGTCAATGAAAAACGTCTAACTACAAGGAGTTCATCATGAACACTCTTATAGAAATTAAAGAAAGCACTGCTAATAGTGCTACCACTCAGACTATGTCTAGTCGTGAGATTGCCGAATTATGTGGCAAACGGCATGACCACGTTATGCGTGACATCAAGAAAATACTTGAAGAATTGTATTTTGAAGGAGGTCTCCCCAAATTTGGGGGCACCTATTTAGATAAGCAGGGCAAGCTCCAAAACTGCTATTACCTTCCCAAGCGTGAATGTTTAATCCTTGTATCAGGTTACAGCACTACATTACGGGCAAAGATAGTTGATCGCTGGCAAGAATTGGAAAAACAAGTATCAGCACCACAGATTGACTACTCGAAACCCGAAGCATTACTTGGTGTCTTGAATCACTTACAAAATCAAATTGAGCAGAAAGATCATGTTATTGCAGAATTAACTCCCAAGGCAAAAGCACTTGAAGGTTTAACCCGCTCTGATGGTCTGTTTGGTCTGACAGAGGCAGCAAAATTTTTGGAAGTGCGGCCAAAAGATTTAATTGATTACTTGCGTGGGAATTATAATTTTTTGTTTGACAAAATTTCAGCAGTATGTCTACTATCGAATCAGGTGCCTAAGAAACACCTTAAACCAATAGCGGATAGATTGCCGACACAATCTCTCCTCCGCACATTAAAGGCTTTGACTCGTTATGCACTACAAGTGTACAATGACCTTGTCGGGTGTGGTTATACTATACAATACCCTTGCGGGGAAAGTGTAACGACGGACTATTGGCCGTGTTTCTTAGCACCCGGCACTCTTCTTGAGTGTCAATAAGAAACCTTTAGCCAATAGGATTTTATCCATGAATACTTTTATGAAAATTACAGAAAGTGCCCGCAATGGTGCAGCAGTTCAGACTATGTCTAGTCGTGAGATTGCGGAATTATGCGGCAAGCAACATAAACATGTCATGCGTGATATTAAGCAAATGCTTGAAGAGCTATTCAATAAAGATACTGAGCCCAAATTTGGGCTGAGTGAATTTACAGGATTATACAAGGATTCAACGGGTCGTATGCTTCCTTGTTACCACCTTCCAAAACGCGAATGTCTGATTCTTGTATCAGGCTATAGCACTACATTGCGAGCTAAGATAGTTGACCGCTGGCAAGAATTGGAAAAACAGATAGCTGCACCACAGATTGACTACTCGAAACCCGAAGCATTACTTGGTGTCTTGAATCACTTACAAAATCAAATTGAGCAGAAAGATCATGTTATTGCAGAATTAACTCCCAAGGCAAAAGCACTTGAAGGTTTAACCCGCTCTGATGGTCTGTTTGGTCTTACAGAAGCAGCCAAGGTACTGGAGGTACGACCAAAAGATCTAACGAATTATTTGCGTGGGAATGATTGGGTTTATCGTCGTGCTCCGGGATCTCCGTTACTGCCTTATCAGGATAAGATCAAGAAAGGCCTCATGGATTGCCCTACGATCACGATTCAAAAATCTGATGGAACAGAAAAGATCCTGCCTTCAACCAAGATTACCGCAAAAGGCTTGGCATGTTTAAGAGAACAAATCCACGGAGGTATACAATGAATACTGATATCGACTCTTTATGTGATCTGTGGTTGGTGTTATTTAAGCTTTGCAATCGTGGTAGTGTTGAAGATGAGGAGTGTACTGCTATAGTCAATACCATGAACGTAGTAGAAAAGGCTCTGGTTTCAAAGATCAAGAAAGATGCGCATATTGTTAAGCTTTTAGTGGTTCTCACAGACTTTGGAGATTCAGAGTTTCCTCGAGGTATGGATTCTTTTTTGAAAGCATATAATCCAAATTTAGAAAGCCTTGTTAAGAAAGTGGCTTAACCTTATCATGAAGCTTATATCTTCCCATCTTCATGGGTGGGAAGAAAGTTAAGATGTACATTTAAATTTATCACTTGCTTTTTTTAGTGTTTCACTCATACGTGTGCGCCAGTCTTTGCCTTGTTTCTTAAAAAAGGCAATGACCTCGGGATCAAGACGTATGGTTATGGCTTGTTTAGGAGATTCAATCGAAGGACGTCCACGCTTACGGCGCTCTTTTGCTATGTACTTGAAAAAAGAATCCGGTAAAACCTCTTTTGCAGGTTTTAAGCGTGCAAGCTCTTCATCTGTAAGTGGTGGTGAATTCACTTCTTCCCAGTCTTCTTTTGTGTAACCACATTCTTTTTTAAAGGTTTTTTTGATAGTCATTGAAAACCTCTCTTTCTTTTTTATTTGCATGACGGAAACTGATAATGGATATAGCTTCAGTGCCAAGTTTTGCAAAGACAACAATTGTTGTACCATCAGCAAAATATCCGATAGCTTTCATACGGTTTGAGTATGTTGCATCAATGAAAGTATGTTCCCAGTCAAAGTAAATAACATCTGCAAAATCAAGCTTATGTTTATCAATGTTCAAAGCTATTAAGTTATTCAGAACAGGCAAATATTTCATGAATAAGAAATCTCGTAAAGGTCTCTCGGTTCGTGCTTTTGCCAAAAAGATGGGTGTGTCTGCAAATGCGGTTGTTTCTCGGATAAAGACAGGCAAATTTGATGCAGCTCTTTTTGAAGATGGTTCTGTCAATGAAGCGCTTGCAACAGCCATCTGGAATGAGAATCCAACAAAACGTCCAGCTCCATTTTTAGCACCTGATGGCCAACATCGTACAAAGATCAAACAAGCCTCTACAGATGGTGCCAATGAATATAAAATTAAACTGGAGAGAATGCAAGTTGCACTCGAAAGCGAAAAGATTGCCCTTGAACGCTTACGTGAAACAACTGTTGATCGAGAAGAAGTAAAGAGAGCAGCTCGTGAGTTTGGTAGAGCGCACCGTGATGCGATGTTGAATTTTGCGCATCGTTTTGGTGCGAGTATTGCCGCACAGGTTGGCTGTGATGCCGCCAGCCTGATAGGTGCCATTGATTATTATATGAGAAAAGCTTTGCTTGAAGCTGTTCATATTCCAGTTCCTTTTCATGATCCTCATTCTCCAGAGTTAGAGAACTTGCAAGAAACGAATAATGGATGAAAATGCAGTCGAAGAATTTTTCGCCAATGCCAATGATGCAAGACAACCGGACCCACCATATACGGTTTCGCAATGGGCGGACAAGAATAGGTACCTTAGCACGGTAGCAAGTGCTGAGCCTGGGCTTTGGAGAACGAAGCGTACCCCCTATTTGCGCGAAATCATGGATAACCTTTCCTCTTACGTGCCTATTGAAACAACCATTGTCATGAAAGGTGCGCAGGTTGGCATGTCAGAGGCAGGATTGAATTTCTGCGGTTATGCCATTCATTATAGTCCGGGACCTGCCCTTTATGTGATGCCGACCGTTGAGACAGCCAAGAAGCTTTCAAAGACGCGGCTTGATCCCATGATTATGGCAAGTCCCGTTTTAAGTGAACGCATAGCCCCTGCCCGTGCGCGTGATAGCGGTAATACAATGTTTTCGAAAGAATTTGCTGGTGGTGCATTGATGCTTACAGGAGCCAACAGTGCTGCTGGATTGCGTTCCATGCCTATTCGTTATCTGATTTTGGATGAGGTCGATGCTTATCCTCTTAGTGTCGATAACGAAGGTGATCCAGTGATGATTGCGGAAAAGCGTACCTCAACCTTTGTGCAACGAAAGATTTTTAAATTGTCCACCCCTACCCACCGTGACACAAGCCGTATTGCCAAGGATTTTGTGCTAGGAGACCAGCGATATTACAATGTCCCTTGTGATGCATGTGGTGTTCTACAGCCCATTGTTTGGTCACAAATTAAGTGGCCAAAAGGCGCCCCCGAAAAAGCTGTATTTGTTTGTGCCCATTGTGGTCATGAACATGCCGAGCACAGAAAAACAGATCTCATGAGTGAGGAAAGAGGTGCGTGCTGGGTGCCTACGAGTGAATCAAGCAGACCGAATTTGCGTTCTTATCATATTTCGGCACTCTATTCACCTTGGCTTACATGGGGGGAATGTGCAAGAGAGTTTTTAAATGCCAAGGATGATCCAGCCCTTCTACAGCCTTTTGTCAATACAGTACTTGGAGAACCATGGGAAGATAAAACGGGTGAAGTTATTGATCCTGAGAGCCTCTATGCAAAACGCGAAGAGTATCCTTTAGCACCAGAACAAGCCGTCGTGTTGACAGCAGGCATTGATGTGCAAAATGACCGCTTGGAACTTGAAGTGGTGGGATGGGGACGCAGTGAAGAAAGCTGGCATATTGATTATCAGGTCATCCTTGGTGATCCCTCTTCTTTTGAAGTATGGGACCAGCTAGATGAATATCTTACAAGACGCTGGCCACACCCAGGTTACAAAGATGGTATCAGGATAACGGCTGCTTGTATTGATACCGGTGGTGGACACACACAGGCGGTTTATAATTATGTGCGCCCGCGTGAGGGACGACGTATCTGGGGGATTAAGGGACAAGCGGGATGGCGTGCAGTATGGCCGCGCCGTCCAAGTAAAAACAACAAAGGACAGATTAATCTCTATATTGTTGGGGTTGATGCAGCAAAAGATATTATCACAGCACGGTTTAAAAAATCCGGTCCTGAAGCATCGGGTGCTGGTGCAACGCATTTTCACAAAAACCTTGATCGGGAATATTTTGACCAACTGACCGCTGAAAGAAAAGTCATCAAATATTTTAAAGGCTTTAAGCGCATTGAATGGCAAAAAAGCGAAAAGGCAAGAAATGAAGCCTTGGACTGTAGGGTTTATGCTTATGCTGCTTTACAAGGTCTTATTTCAGCAGGGATAAATCTTAATCGAGAAGTCGATATCTTAGAAGAGCGTCTGGAAAGACTTAAAATTGAAGGCTCTTTAGAGCAGCCAACACCAAGACATGCCCCCTCTCCTGCTCCAAAAAGATCTCAGATAACACAACCTCAAAGGAAACAATCCAGAACGGTGATGAATCCTTATATGCAAGGGGATTGGAGGTAATTTGTGGATGAAACTTTAGGACAATTTAACAGCAAATTTGCGAGACTTGAAAACTTAAAAAGGCGGCGTGAGCAAATTGAAGAAGCTCTTTATTCGGGAGCGCAATCAGTCCGCCATGGCGATAAGCAAGTAAGCAATCGTTCTGTTGAGGAACTGCGCAGAGCGCTTGAGATGCTGAACACACAAATAGCGGACCTTGAAGGACGCAAGCGTTCACGCGTTTTCTATTTTAATATATCACGAGGCTATTAATGGCTGGCTTTATCAATAAACTCACGGGCTTTTTTACAATTTCTCGTCAACACAATCCCCATTTTGAAGCTGCAAGTAAAAGCCGTCGCATGAGTGGTTTTGACCCCGCAAAAAAACATATCAATAAAGCAATTGAAAAATGCGGCGATACCATTGTTGCCCGTTCAAGATGGCTTTATGACAATGAATCTCTTTATGGGTCTGCAACAGAAGAATGGGTCTCTGCAGCTGTCAGTGATGGGATTAAACCTTATCCTCGTATTGAAGGTTTTCAAGAAGAGAAGAAAAAGCTTTTAGACTTATGGTGGCAATGGGTTGATGAGGCGGACTATGATGAAGATGCCAATTTTTATGGACTTCAAGCAACCATTGCACGAGAAGTCTTTTTAACCGGAGAATGCTTTGTAAGATTACATTATGTTGATCTCTACGGGCGCTCTGGTGTGCCTCTTCAATTGCAAGTTTATCCCACCGAAATGTTGGACCTTTCCTACAATGGACCGGCTGAGATTGAAGGCAATTACATTCGTATGGGGATTGAATTTAATGCCAGTGGTAAGCGTGTTGCTTATCATTTCTGGGAACATCACCCCTATGATGATTGTTCTGCAAGCACAGTCTTTGAGAGTCAAGAGCGCGTGCGTGTCCCTGCTGAAATGGTCATTCATATCAAAGAGCGCCGTATTGCCGGACAATTGCGCGGTTCTCCCAAAATAACGCGCTCTATGACAAAGATCTTTCAACTCGAATCCTATGACGACGCAGAACTTGATCGAAAAAGGACGGCGGCTCTTTTCGCGGCGTTTGTCAAGGACAATTCACCAAACGTCGAAAAATTACCCGATAATCGTGATAAAAACAACGTTGAAGAAGAATACAAAGCACCTGTCATTGCGCCCGGTGCATCTATTTATTTAGGAGAGAATAAAGAGGTTACATTCTCAAATCCTGTTGAGGTTGGTGGCTCTTATGAGGCTTTTCAATTTCGCAATATCTTGAAAATTTGTGCAGCACTTAATATGCCTTATGCCGTTGTGACAGGGGATGTTACGCGGGGGAATTTTTCCAATGTGCGAACCTCCATCATTCAGTTTAGACGGCACGTCAAACAATGGCGTGAACATATCATTGCCTTTCAGTTTAACCGCATTGTTTGGGAGCGTTTTGTTGAAATGACAGTGCTTTCTGGATGTGTCAATTTGCCAGGGTGGGAAGAAAATCCCTTGCCATGGCTTCAATGTGAAAGCTTTGCGCCCCCGCTTGAAATGATTGATCCAAACAAGGATATTTCAGCAGAAAAAGAAGAAATCCGTGCAGGCTTGAAGACACGACGTATGGCACTTGCCGAACGCGGCTTTGATATCGACAGCATTCATGCCGAACTTGAGGAAGAGCACACAGATGCTCGCGCGCGCGGCTTATCTTTTGATACGGATATAACAGCGCCCTCTGGTGACAATCAAACAATTGATACCACAGATTCAGATCATTCTGAGACTTATGAAAGCAATCAAGGCAGCGAGGCACATGCAAATGGCGAATAATCTTGATATGCCGTTTTTGGCATCACGGCTTTTTGGGGTTCCACACATGCTTGCCGCCACAAAGCTTGATATTATTCTCAATGCCCTTGCGCCACGTCTTTTTGAAGGGGAAAAGTTTCCCATAGGAGCCTTTTCGGAAAGGAATGGGGCTACTTTAAGACCCCCTGAAACTTATGTGGTGCAAAACAATATTGCCATAATACCGGTTCATGGCACGCTTGTGCGCCGCAGTGCATGGCTTGGGGCTTTATCGGGATTAACTTCTTATGAAGGTTTGGGGGCTTCTTTTCGTGAAGCCATTGCACAGCCTGATGTTTGCGCTGTTTTACTTGATATTGACAGTGGTGGTGGAGAAGCCGGCGGCGTGTTTGATTTAGTTGAAGAGTTTCAAACACTCTCAAAACAATATGCCAAGCCTATTTGGGCACATGCCAATGAATTTGCCTGTTCTGCAGCTTATGCCATTGCTTGTTCTGCTTCTCAAATCTGGGTTGCACGCACCGGTGTTGTGGGCTCGATTGGGGTTGTTTGCGCCCATCTTGACCAATCCCGTGCGGATGAGAAACACGGGCATAAATGGACTTTTGTTTTTGAAGGCGATCACAAAGTTCATGGCAATCCTCACGAACCATTGAGCGATACGGCACAGATAAAAATGCAAGCCGATTGCGCCCTGCTCTACGAGATGTTTGTCGATTTGGTTGCAAAAAACAGACGCTTAAGTGCTGATGCAATTCGTGACACAAAAGCAGAAACTTTTATAGGCAGCCAAGCTCTCAAGCTTGGATTAGCAGATGCGCAAGGCACACTTGCGCAAGCTTTGGAAGCCTTAACGGATTCCATATCACAAACCCCAACATCAACAACAAAAGAAGGACAAAACACATGGCACGCACACAATACCGCGCCCAAGAAGAGGACGATGAAAAGATTGTCGACACCATCAATGACGAGGAAGAAGACGATAGTGACGTCGACAAAAACGCCGAAATCTTTGACGAAGAAGAAGAAAACGAAGATGAGGATGAAGACAATGAGGATAATGAAAACAAGCGCGAAGACATGAAAGCCGTGCTTGAAAAGGAAAGAAAACGCGCACGCGCACTGACAAATCTTGAAAAGCAAGCAAAGCGCTTAGGCGTTTCTTTTGATGCCGCAAAAGCAATTAAGGACGGCATGAATGTTGAGAAGGCACGCCAATGTGTTTTGGCGGCTGCTAGCTCTCAAAGCGCATCTTTAAAACTATCGCCTTATGCTCCCCATAGTGATGGGGCGAGCAAGGCAAAGATTCATGCAAAATGGGAAGCAGCTTGGAGGGCAGTGAAATGACAAATATTATTTATGACGACGTACGCAATGGCGCTTATCTTGGACCCTACAACCCTGACATGTCAAACGAAGAAGTGGTGTTTGCATCAGGAGCAATTGTTGAGGCTGGCACTGTTATGGGAAAGGTGACAGCAACGGGAAAATACGTTCCCCTTAATCCAGCAGCCTCAGATGGCAGTAAAGTGCCGGCGGGTATTTCTTTTGCGACTGTTGATGTGACAGAGGCAGATCAACGCGCGGTGATTACAGCACGCTTATGCACTGTAAAAGCTTCTGAACTGCTATGGCCAGATGCCATCACGGATGAGCAAAAGAAAGCAGCCATTCAGTCTTTAGAAGACAACAACAAGATAATGTTGCGATAGGAGAATGCACCCATGGATATGAACTTTTTTAAACATGATGCTTTCTCAAGCATCACCATGATGAAAGCCATCGAAAACTATGAGTTTCAACCTGGTCTCATTAGTTCTCTTGATCTTTTTGAGGAAGTGGAAACAAGCACCACAGTGGTTGGTATTGAGAGACGTGACAATACATTGTCATTGATTCAGACAAGTGAACGTGGTGCCCCCTTGGTTGAAGGAGACAGAGATGGTCGTAATCTTCGATTTTTCAAAACAACACGGATTGCCAAAAGTGACACGGTGAAAGCAGAAGAAATCCAAAATCGTCGAGAATTTGGAACAGAGGATCAACTTGAGAGTGCGATGAAATATATCGCTAAAAAACAAAAAAAGCTTATTTCTGAAATTGAATTGACATGGGAAAATATGCAGCTTGGGGCTATTCAAGGTGTTGTTCTCGATGCTGATGGATCAGTGATTGTTGATTGGTATAAGGAATGGGAGATTATACCACCAAAGCCACTTGATTTTAAATTGAACAAAGATGAGACAAATGTTGCTGACCACGTTGATCAAGTCATTATGAAAATGATTGAGGCTTCAAAGGGTGCGTTTACGGATCGTTCACGAATTGTTGGTCTTTGCGGAAATGAATTCTTTTCCAAATTAAAAAACCACAAAACTATTCGTGAAACCTATTTAAATACAGCCTTGGCACAGACATTGAATAGTGCAGGGGGTGTTGCAACACCAAATGCTATTGGATCGGGCAGCTTTGGCAGTTTTGATTTTGCTGGGGTAACTTTTATTAATTACCGAAGCATTCACAATTACAACGTTAGCGCTAAAGCTGGGACAAAACGTGCAATAGGGATTAAGCCTGATGAATGTCAGTTCTTTCCCGTTGATGCACCTGGTGTGTTCCAGAAAACCTTTGCTCCAGGGGAAAGTCTAGACTTTGTTAATACGGTTGGGAAGCCTCTTTACACTATGTTGATAGTTGATCACGATCGTAACGCATGGGTCAAGCCTGAAGTGTACAGCTATCCTCTTTATATTTGCACACGTCCTGAAATGCTCTTTAAAGCCGTTATAGGGGAAAAATAAGATGTTATGGCATGGGCTGTTGGATAAAATGGTTGAAAATGTGCGCGACACTTTCGGGCAGCCCATCATTTATACACGAAAGGAAACAGGGCAATCTTTCCGTATTACAGCGATTTATGGCATCAAGCATTCAGAATCGGAAGCTGGTGGCAGAATCCCCACAACAATCCCAAGAAAAGAACTTAATGTTTATATCAATGACATTGGCGGATTGCCACCAAAGCTCGAGGATAGTGTCATTGTTATGTCTTCTAAAAACACTGGAAATGCCCTTCAAGAGCATTTCATTGTGGCAGATGTGAAAGCTTCAGAATCCGGAATGTATAAGCTGATTTTGCGGGAGACGTCTTCGCCTAGCAAGCAGTTTTGATTATTTTTCTTAGAATCATATTTCATTGTACATAATCAGTAGATTAAGCTGTTTTTAAGTCTTCTAGGCAAAACAATAAGCATTGAAGAATTTGTCTAGATACAGTAGTTGAAGGCATAATTAATGAGGATGATTGAGAGGAAACATGACGACGCTACAATCGCTTTTACAGACATATCGTGATGAAGCGCTCACCGAACGGGACAAAGGTACATATTTTGAGCGTTTTGCTCTTGCTTATCTGACCCATGATCCTCTGCAGTTTGATCAGTATGAAAAGGTTCAAACTTTTAAAGATTGGGCTCACGAACATGGTTGGGATGGTCGTGATATTGGTATCGATCTTGTTGCCAAGATTCGTAATGAAGAGGGTTTTGCAGCAATTCAATGTAAATTTTATAATGCAGCGTATCGGATTAGAAAAGAAGACATTGATAGTTTCATTGCAGCATCAGGTAAGGATCCGTTCAAGCGGCGTGTTATTATAGATAGCACTGAAAAAGCTTGGAGTGAAAACGCTGAGACAATGATAAGAGGACAGGATATTCCTGTTATACGAATTAATCTTTCCGATATGCAAGAAAGTCCGATCCGTTGGGAAACTTTTGCAGCCAAAGGCAAAGTTGTGTTGGCGGATAAAAAGAAACTCCTTCCACATCAGAAGGATGCATTATGTTGCGTGCGTGCTGGACTTGCTGAAGCAGATCGTGGCAAGCTCATTATGGCCTGTGGTACAGGTAAGACATTTACCAGTCTCAAGATTGCTGAGGACTTAGCTGGTGAAGGGAAGTTTGTCTTGTTTCTTGTGCCATCTTTGGCTTTGATGTCACAGACGGTACGTGAATGGACAGCGGATACAGAAATCGGATTACGATCCTTTGCTGTGTGTTCAGATACACAGGTTGGAAAGCGTCGTAAAAATATTCATGATATTGCCGAAATTGATGTGTTTGATCTTGCTTTTCCGGCGACAACCGATGCTGCTAAACTTGCAGAATGTGCGAGAGATGGCATCGCAGATAAAATGACAGTTGTGTTTGCAACCTATCAATCCATTCAGGTTATTGCGGATGCTCAGAAACAGCATGGTTTTCCGACATTTGATCTTATCATTTGTGATGAGGCTCATCGTACAACAGGTGCAACGCTGGTTGGAGAGGATGAATCCAATTTTGTTAAAGTGCATTCTAATGACGTTATTCGTGCCAAGAAGCGCCTTTATATGACAGCAACACCACGCATTTTTGGTGATAATGCAAAAAGTCGTGCGAATGAAGTTGATGCAGTTCTTACCTCGATGGATGATGAAAAGCTCTTTGGTAAAACACTTTTTTATCGTGGTTTTTCATGGGCAGTACAAAATAATCTTTTAACAGATTATAAGGTTATTGTCTTAGCAGTGGATGAAAAATTAGTCAGTTCAGCTGTTCAGAAACGTCTTAGTGACGGTGAGTCTGAACTTGTTCTTGATGATGCAACGAAGATTATTGGTTGTTATAAGGCGCTCACCAAACAAGACATAAGGTCTGATGTTGGTGCTGATCCACATCCTATGCATCGTGCTTTGGCATTTTGTAAAGACATTCGAAGTTCCAAATTAATTCGTGATGAATTTTCTGCAGTTGTTAAAGAATATCTTGATTATACTAAAAAGGATATTGAAAAGGAGTACTCTCTGAAGTGTGACGCCAAGCATGTTGATGGCACTTTCAATGCGAAGGAGCGTGGTGCATTGCTCGATTGGCTGAAAGCGGATAGTGGTGATGATGTTTGTCGTATTTTGACCAATGCCCGTTGTTTGTCTGAGGGAGTGGATGTTCCGGCTCTTGATGCAATCATATTTTTAAATCCACGCAAGAGTCAGATTGATGTTGTTCAATCTGTTGGGCGGGTAATGCGTCGCTCTGAAGGCAAAAAGATGGGATATGTCATTTTGCCGATTGGCATTCCTTCTGGTATTTCGGTAGAACAGGCTTTAAACAATAACGAGAAGTATCGAGTTGTTTGGCAAATTTTGAATGCTTTGCGTGCGCATGATGATCGTTTTGATGCTACGATTAATAAGGCATCCTTAGGGCAAGATGTGAGCAATGTGATTGAGATTATTGGTGTCACTCAAAGTTCCGAATTACAGGCTGTTACTGCTGTTGTAGAGGATCTTCCTATTCGATCACAATCTGCACAATCGGGAATTGGAACACCGGAGTATGATTTCACGATCACAGAAAATGTACAAGGGGAACTTTCTTTTTCTGTCGATGAACTTTCTCGTGCAATCATGGCAAAGATCGTCAAAAAATGCGGTACGCGTGATTATTGGGAAGATTGGGCGAGTAATATTGCTGAGATTGCTCAGAATCATATCATGCGCTTAACAGGCATTTTAGCTGAACCAGATACTGAAGTGCGTCAAGCATTTGACAAATTTGTAGCAGAACTGCGTGGTGATTTAAACGATACTGTCACAGAGACTGATGCGATTGAGATGTTGGCACAGCATATCATTACGCGCCCTGTATTTCAGGTGTTATTTGAAGGATATCAGTTTACGCGTGAGAATCCTGTATCGCGTGCTATGCAGCGTATGCTCGATGTTCTTGATGAGGCGAACCTTGATAAGGAATCTAAAGATCTTAAAAATTTTTATGCAAGTGTAAAATTACGAGCAAGTGGAATTACGGATCCAAAAGCCAAGCAGAACTTGATTATAGAGCTTTATAATAAGTTTTTCCGTTGCGCTTTTCCACGCACGGTAGAAAAATTAGGGATTGTTTATACTCCCGTTGAGATTATAGATTTTATTATTCACTCAGTGAATGAGGTGTTACAAAATGAATTTAAGCAAACGCTTGGTTCATCTGGTGTTCACATCATGGATCCTTTCACGGGAACGGGGACTTTTATCACGCGGCTTTTACAGTCAGGTTTGATAAAACCAGAAGAGATGAAACACAAATTTTGTCATGAGATTCATGCCAATGAAATCGTGCTTTTAGCCTATTATATTGCCGCTATTAATATTGAAACGACGTATCATGGCCTTATGGGGGGTGATTATATCCCGTTTGAGGGAATTTGTCTGACCGATACTTTTCAGCTTTATGAGCAGGGAAAAGACCTGATTAGTGATTTGATGATGGATAATAGTACACGTCGTTCGCGCCAGAAGGAACTGGATATTCGTGTTATTGTTGGCAATCCTCCTTATTCTACTGGACAAAAAAGCGAAAACGACAATGCAAAGAATATCAGCTATGCAAAATTGGATCGTCGTATTCGTGAGACTTATGCTGCTCAATCTAAAGCAAGTCTTATGCAAGCGATTTATGACAGTTACATTCGTGCAATTCGATGGGCAAGTGATCGAATAAAAGATTGTGGTGTTGTTGGTTTCGTTACAAATGCAGGTTTTATCAATGGATATTCTATGGATGGTTTGCGAAAAGAATTAAGTAAAGAATTTTCGAGCATTTATGTTCTTAATTTGAGAGGAGATATTCGCAAAAATATGTTGAGCAAAGGGCGTGCTCAAGAGGGGCAAAATGTTTTTGGAAGTGGAAGTATGGCAGGTGTTGCTGTGACATTGTTTATTAAAAATCCAAATGTCACTGAGCGGTGTAAAATTTACTATCATAACATTGGTGATAATCTCGCAACAAAAGAGAAATTATCTGAACTTCAACGTTTTGGCAGTGTTGACGGTATTAAACGCGAACATGGCTGGCAGATAATTAAGCCAGATGAGCATGGTGATTGGTTGGCTCAACGCAACAGTGACTTTGAAAAATTTCTATCCTTAGGTGATAAGAAGGGTGGCGATAAGAAGCTTTTTGAAACTTTTTCTGGCGGTCTAAAAACTAATCGTGATTCTTGGGCATATAATTTCAGCCGTGAAGCTTTAGCGAAGAATATGAGCAATATGATCGCCTTCTATAATAGTGAAGTAGCGCGTTTTAATGTTGCGCATTTACATTCTGACCGTAAAGCGCGTGCAAATGCTGTAAACAATTTTGTCAATACAGATGCTAAAAAGATTAGCTGGAGTTCTCATATTAAACAAGAAGTAGTAAAAGGAAGGGTTTTTAAATTTGAAAGCGGTTGCTTAGTTCAAAGTCTTTATCGTCCTTTTACACGGCAGTGGCTCTATTATAATCGTACTTTTAACGAAAGAGTTTTACAAATACCACGGATATTTCCTCTAGAGGAAGTGGTTGAAAATAGGGTAATACAAGTCACAGGTATAGGAGCAAACAGTGGATTTTCTGTTCTTATGACTAAAAATTTACCTAATTTTCATACAATGGATACTAGTCAATGTTTTCCGCGGTATATTTATGAAAATGTTGAGTCCTTAGATGATAAAGAAGAGAAACAAATTCATTTATTTGCAAATTTTGCAGGGCAAACTAAGAGAGATGGCCTGCAGCGGCGTGATGCAATTACTGATGAAGGGCTGGCATATTTTAAAGCGGCTTATCCTGGTGAGATGATTACAAAGGATGATTTGTTTTATTATGTTTATGGGGTGTTGCATTCTGAGGATTATCGTGTGCGTTATGCGCATAATCTATACAAACAATTGCCGCGTATTCCAACAGTTAAAAGGGTAGAAGATTTTTGGGCTTTTGTTACAGCGGGTCGAAAGCTTGGTGATTTGCATATGAATTATGAAGAGGTTGAGCCATATCCCGTTACATATAAACAAGGTGATCCAAGCACTTGGATTATTTCTGATGAGGTAAGTTTTTATCGTGTCGAAGCGATGAAATTTGCTGGCAAACGAGATGCACTTGATAAAAGTACAGTGATTTATAATGCAAACATCACTATGCAAAATATTCCTATAGAGGCTTATGATTATGTGGTGAATGGCAGACCTGCTCTCGAATGGGTTATGGAACGGCAGATTATCAAGACCGACAAAGCAAGCGGTCTTGTCAATGATGCTAATCGCTATGCTATTGAAACAGTTGGTAATCCATCCTATCCCTTAGAATTGTTTCAACGGGTTATCACTGTAAGTTTAGAAACAATAAAAATTGTTCGCAATCTTCCAAAATTGGAAGTTAGAGAAACTGAAAATATTTAAAGAGTTATTTTTGAGATGCAACGAGTGAGCGTCCACGTTTATGGAGTTATTCTGACACATGTTTAAAAAAGGAAGCAGATAAAACTTTTTTTGTTTTCTTAAGGCGTATAAATTTTTCATTTGTCTTGAAAATGCGTATCTGTTTTAATTTAGAAGTTTTCATAAAGACCAATCTCTTTGTGGTATATTCTATTTTTTCTTCATCCTAAAAAATAAGAAAGGAGAATTAAAGCATACATTTAAATTTATTGATTTTGGCAAATTCTTCTGCTTTTTCTGATTGCAAAACATTGACGTCGTAAGCAGCTTGCATGTTAAGCCAGAATTCAGCTGTTGTATCAAAAAAATAGGCTAATCTTAGTGCTGTATCAGGGGTTATTGGACTATTTTCTGCAACAATACGTTCTATCCGAGTCCGTGGAACATTTAACGCTTTTGCAAGGGCATAAGCAGAAAGGGCATATTCTTTTAAATATTCCTTTCGTAAAATTTCTCCGGGATGAATAGCTATATAATTTTTCATCTCGCTCTCCTATAGATCAATGATAATCTACGATTTCAACTTCATAAGCGTTATTAGAACGCCATCCAAAACAAATACGAAACTGATCATTAATACGGATAGAATATTGTCCTTGTCGACTACCTTTCGATGCTTAGAGATGATTGCCAGGAGGGCTACGTAAATCTCTGAGATCAACCGCTTTATCAAGCATAAATAATTTCCTTTGGGCTATCCGCACTAGATTCGTGGGAAAGCCTTTTGGCGGGTTGTCTTCCAAAAGATCTTTACACCGCTTATCAGCAAAGGATTCAATCACCAAATCACCTTTATCCGTTTTATAGAGACAAAGCTAGTTCCGATGACTTTTTTGTAAATCTTGTTCGATGAGATATCGGATGTAGCGTGTGTAAGGAACAGCTTGACTTTTAGCTTTTTCCTTTAAAGCTTTCATAAGTGCCTGAGGCAATCGAACGTTAACAGATGTTTCTTTTGGTAGAAATTCGAAATGAACAGGCTTAAAGTTGGTTAAATCATAATTAGTAAGATCAGCAGTATCAATAAAATTTTCTGCTTCTTCATCCGTCTTGAAAACGGGTATTTTCTTTAATTTAGTTGTTTTCATAAAAATTGACCTCCTTTTGGTGCATATAACGTGCACTAATAGGGCACACAAATAATTCGTTATTCATTTTTCTTAAGGTAAAAACCAAAAAAATGTACCGTTCGTTATAGCTTTTTCCAATAGCTCTAAACCGCTCCTCTTTATCACTTGGATCGTTTTCCATGAAGAGATTACCGGAACTAGTAAACAAATACTCGATTTCTTTTTTGGAGACACCGTGCTTAGCGCATTTAGGTCAATTTCCTTTATCCCAGTTTATGCCATGAATTTTGATGTTTAATGTCATAACGTATGTATATTAAAATGTATCCACAAATACAACAAAATAAATAAAAATCCCATTATTAAACAGGAGCGTTTATGCAGCCGAGAGAGACGATCAGGGAAAGCTTTGTTGCGTTGATAAAGGCAGCAAAGACTGCTGCTGGTGAGCATGTTTTCAATATGCGTGATTTCAACTTTTCCCCTGAGAACACGCCGGCCATTAATATCTCCACACAAAGTGAAACAATTGAAGATGGACATGATTTTGGAGCAAGGCGGCGTGTTTTAACAGTGGACGTTGAGTGCTACGACACACGAGAAAACGGTGCACATTTTGTTGACCAACTAGCATGGGAAGTTGAGGAGATTTTCTATGCTAATCCCAATCTTAACAACACAGTTGAAACATGCCGCCTGCAAAATATTGCGATGGCCTTTGGTGATAACGGTGTTGTAGCGCTCCATGGTGCAATTTTAACCTTTGAGGTCATTTATGTGACGAATATTCCCAACATGGATGAAGGAGAAGGCAGTGTAACAGCACAGTTCATTGAACCTTTCCTAGGTTTTGAACCAGAAACAGGTGTGAGAAACAAAGACAAATACCATAAAATCAAGGATAGTCATGCTTGAGCGGCGCGATAAAGAAATCACCGATTTAAAAAGACGCGTAGCCAATATGGTTGTGGTGGGTAAGATTAGCCATGTCGACCATAAAAACGCCCGCTATCGGGTAAAAAGTGGCAACCTTATCAGTGACTGGATTGCAGACACCCAAGCCCGTGCTGGTAAAACGCGTTCCTACGAGGGACGCGATGTTGGAGAGCAAGTTGTTGTTGTGTCTTCATCAGGAGATTTATCGCAAGGGGTGATTGTTGGCTCTATTCATACCGATACTAACCAAGCAGCCGATAAGGGGAGCATTCACCGAACCATTTATCCCGATGGTACCAGCCTTGAATATGATGATGAACAAAACACTTATGGAATTCATATCAAATCAGGAGGAAAGTTTATCCTGACAATCTCTGATGGCGTGTCACTCAAAGGGGATGGTGGTAAGCTAGAGCTTAGCGCACCGGATGGTATAAAAATCACCTCAGAACGTGACCTGAGTTTAAAGGCAAAGGGCAACATTTCTGTAAAAGCAGATGGAAACATTTCACTCAATTCGCAAGATGGTGTTTCTCTTCATTCAAGCAATGAGGTTTCCATCAATTCAAGTGGCTTAAAGCATAACGGCACCAATGTAGGAGCAACCCATGTTCACGGGGGTGTTTCCCCTGGTGGCTCCATGACAGGAGTTCCCAATTGAACACAGGAATGGACCGCACAACAGGAAAACCATTGGTTGGCATCGATCATTTGCGGCAGTCGATTATTGATATTTTGTCAACACGGATTGGCACGCGGGTGATGCGTCGTGATTATGGTTCACGGGTTCCTGAATTGATTGACGCACCGATTAATGATGCTTTTGCGGTTACGCTTTATGCCGCCATTGCTGAGGCTTTAGACCAATGGGAACCACGTTTTAAGCTCAAAAAGATTGATTTTAAAGTGGTTGAGGCTGGACAAGTTTCTCTGTCCTTTGAAGGCATTTATTTGCCATCAGGCAAGCCCATCACCATGGAAGGATTATTGATAAAATGAATGGAGTGCTTGCAAAACCTGAAATTATCACAGAACTTTCTTTTGAGGAAATACGTGCCGCGGCTCTTGCCCATTTAAAAGAGCTTTTGCCTGAATATACGTTTCTCGAAAGTGATCCAGCCGTAAAAGTCATTGAGGCTTTTAGTTATCGAGAATTGCTTTTAAGGCAGCGTATTAATGAAGCAGCACGCAACAATATTCTTGATTTTGCCACCGGCTCTTCTCTTGACGCTTTAGGAAATTGGCATGGTGTTCAACGCATGGAGGATGAAAGTGATGAAAGATACCGTGAACGCATTCAACTTCATGCCCGTGGTGGCAAGGGTAGCGGGACAGAGCCCTATTACAAGCTTATAGCCTTAACTGCAGATAGTCGTGTCAAGGATGCCATTATCTATCGTAAAAGTAAAGACCCAACCATCTATGTAGCGGTTTTTGGCAACAATGAAGAAGGAACGGCGTCTGAAGACCTTATACAAATAGTTTCAGAGGCTCTTCACAGAAAAAATATCATCATGACCAATGATACAATCATTGTTCACGCTGCTGTTAAAAAAGTATTGGACTTAGAAGCAGATGTTTGGCTGCTACCGGAAACATCTTTGAAAATTCTCACGCAAATGGAAGCAAATTTAAGAACCGCATGGAGACAAGAACAAGCCATTGGTCGTGAATTAAGCCTCTCATGGTGGATTTCAAAACTGATGATTGCTGGTGTTCAGAAAGTGATTGCCATTGCACCAACAAGGGACAGTACGGTTTGTGATGAAGAAGTTTTATCGATTGGTAAAATCACCTTAAACTTTAGAGGGCGTGCCCGCTAATGGTTGGCTCTCTACTCCCCACACATGCCACAGAATTTGAGAAACGCCTTGCCGATGCTTGTGATTTTCATCAAGATGTTGATGGATCTATTTTGGAGATTTCACGTGCTAAACTGATTACGCGCCCTCCCCGCTTTTTACCATGGCTGATTGAAGAATACGGACTTGGAGAGCTTACACCTTATGTCCAAAACCTCTATGATTTGATTGATCGGGGTCTTTCCTGGCAGCGCTTGCGCGGTTCCCTTGCGGCAATAGAGTTGGGGCTTGAATGGCTTGGGATTACAGCACGCTTTACACCCGCATGGACGGGGCGCGCATGGTGGAACGCGTTTCAGCTTGAGTTTGACCGCCTTCCTGAACGAACGCTCCTTGAAGCCATTGAAGCAATCGTGAGACTTTCCAAAAGTTTGCGCTCTGATTTTCGCCGTGGTGTCAGTGGTTATGATGTGCAAGCCCTGGAAGGTAATATGTCGAGGCTTGATAACAGTATGCTGGAGTATGAGAGCGGTGTGCGTATAACAGCTGGTGGCACTTTGTTTTCCTTTGGACGCACGACAGAGATTAACCATATTCTCGAAGAAGAAGAAGGCAAACTTATTGGCAATTGGATGGATGATGGGGATGAAGAATTAAGCTGGAACCTTATTGATTATCCATGGGACATGGCAAATTTTCCGTGGTGTTCGGTCAAAAAGCATGAACGCGATATACTCATGGCAGAGTGGTTTAGCAACCGCACGCTTTATCTCGGGTTAAGAGACACTCAAAATGCGGTGATTGGTTATCGCAGATGCTATGCTGTACAGCCTGTCGAACAGGCTTTGGACGGCGTTTATAACCATTCAGGAAACAGATTTAAACCCTCTAAAACAGGCACAATGTTGTTTCTTGCTGCCCGTACAGATTTTAAGGATGTTGAGGACAAACAAGCCGCCTCTGTTTCCCTTCTCATTCATGGTTCCCTAGAAGAGCAGACACCCCCTGGCAAGCTTTGGTTAAAGCTTGATGAACTGAGTGGTGGTGTGGAAATATTCAAGACGCCCATCAACATTCCTTTGCGCGCCGATGTTCGTGAACAATTCAAGATTTTATTGAGGTTTTAACATGAAGCATGAAAGTGGTTTACCCTTTGCAATTGACCGATCTCGCGGCAAAGAGGAGCAACAAAGTGTTGTGTTTTATGGAGAACGCTCCTTTCTTCAAAGTGGGGAACTAAATGAAGTTCAAACCATCATAAGGGGACGGCATAACCGCTTGGGGCGTCTTGTGGCCAAAGAAGGTGACCGTGTTGAACGGGCTGATGCTTTTGTGAACAAAGAGAGCCAAACGGTCACTTTAACCGATGGCAAGATTTATATCGCAGGGGATATCTTTCCCGTTGCACCCGCTGTACTCAACAATGTTTCCATGATTGGGCGCATGGAAATTGGTGTTAAACTGCAAAAACAATGGATAACCCATGAGGATGATCCAGAATTGTTGGGGCAAGTTCCAGGCACCTTGGCTGAAGGTGAAGCAGGAGCAGCGCGTGAAGTCGCAAAGCTTGTTTGGGCACTAAAAGATGATCCACAGCAAGGCACTTTCTTTCCGGTTTATATTTTGCAAGATGGCGTTCTGATTGATCAAAAATCACCCTCGCTGCTTGAACCGGCCATGCAAGCCATTGCCACTTACGACCGTGCCCATGGGCATTATATTGTAAGCGGTTGCCGTGTGACAGCTTTGGGCAAAGAGGAACAAAATCAACGGTTCAGCATTCAAGAAGGGGAAGCCAATATCAACGGCTTTAAGCGCAAACGCTTAGCAGCTTTGAGATATGAAGAACTCGAGGACTTTTCAACAAGCGCGGTTCCCAGTGAAACACATCTCTTTTCGACAAAAGCAGGGGAAACAAGCTTTACCTTTCAAACTTATTACGCCCCCATTGCACATATTCATTCTGTTTTGCTGACAAAGGAAAAAACCGTCACGCTAACGCGCGGTGCGATTGTCTCAGGACGTGATGGCGTTCCCGATAAAAGTATCACCTCTTTTGTCAAAATTGTTCAAGGGAATAAAGAATTTAAAGAAGGCACGGACTTTAAAAAGACCGGCGATACGATTGATTGGGCTCCCGTGGGGGATGAACCGCGCCCGGGCAGCACCTATAAGGTGACTTACCGCTATCGTGCACAGGTGAGTGCTGATAAAGTGACAGCACAGGAAATTACCGTATCGGGTGGTGCTGAGGGCGGTGACATCATTGTCAGTTACACTTACAAATTGCCGCGTATTGATCGCATAGGGTTGAATGCGCAAGGCAAAGTTGTCTATATCAAAGGCATCTCAGCGGATCAGCCCATGGCACCAAGTGTCCCTGAGGATGTGTTATCCCTTGCAACCATTAGCAATAATTGGCTTGAAACGCCGCTTGTTGTCAATGATGGCACTAGGGTTGCCCCCTATGATGAGATGTGGCGCTATTTTCAACGGGTACTTTCCCTTGACCGGTTGATGCAGTTAGAGCGCATTAAAAGCAATGTTGACTCTAAAGAACCTGTCGCTAAAAAAGGTATGTTTGCTGACCCTTTTCTGGATGACTCTTACAGAGATGAAGGGTTTACGCAGACAGGTGCTGTGGGCAACGGCATTTTGCAGCTTGCCATTGATCCAACATTTTACACTGCATCTCTGAAAGAGCCTGTCACGCTTGACTGGACAAACGAAGTGATTATCGCCCAAGAGTTGACAACAGCTTGCGAAAAAATCAACCCTTACCAAAATTTTGCACCACTTCCCGGTACGGTTACACTTACCCCCGCGACAGATTTTTGGCATGAACAGCGCACCCATTGGCTTTCAAGCGTGACCAATCAACTGAATATGGGCTGGAATCGTGGCAGCACTATCCGGACAAGGGAAACAAAAGATGAATTGGTCAATGCCCATCAGGAACAAATTGATTTTTTAAGGAAAATAGAGCTTGTCTTTAAAATTGAAGGCTTTGCCAAAGGTGAAATCTTAGAGAGCCTTACCTTTGATGGCGTCAATGTCTTGCCAAAGAACCGCCTCGTTGCCAATGCTAACGGTAGCATTGAAGGCAGGTTTAAAATTCCTGAAAACATTCTTTCTGGCACAAAAAGCGTTGTGGCTGTTGGTAAAGGTGGAACGACTGCTACGGGTCTTTTTACCGGTCAAGGTGTGATTGATGTGAAAGTGATGCGACGCATAACAACGGTGCGGATATGGACACAATTTGATCCACAAGCGCAAGTGTTTACTCCCGATGAAACACGGCAAATAACCGGCATTGACTTTCATCTTTGTAAAATTGGCAATCGAAACCATGATTTGGTGATTGATTTGGTCACCACTCAAAACGGTTATCCGACAGCTGATATTCAAGCACAAACGTCTTATTCCATGAAAGAAGCTGAACCAGGATGGGCACATGCACGCTATGATGTTCCCTTGACGGTACCAAATGACCGCTTAACGGCCTTTGTCATGAAAACCGATGATGGTGAGCATGCTGTCTCTTTGGCAAAACTTGGAGGCTTTGATGAAGAAAAGCAAAGATATGTCTCAAGCCATCCTTATGTGACGGGGCCGCGTTTTTCTTCTGTTAATGCGCAAAGCTGGACAGCCCATCAAGATGAGGCCTTGACATTCCGGGTGCTGGCTGCGCGCTACACACAAACAGAAAAAACCATTGATCTTGGCAGTTTTGACCTTGTTGAGTGCTCTGATTTGCAAGTTCGTGCGGCCATTGAATTGCCTTCAAGCGATTGTTCTGTCATCTTTGAAATTGAAAGAAGCAACGGCACAATTTATCAACTCCTACCCTTTCAATTGTTGAGCCTTACCGAATATATCAGTGAAAAGGTTCAGCTTCGTGCCATTCTCAAGGGCACTGAAAAACTCTCACCGGTTTTATTTGCTCCTGTTCAGTTGATTGCGGGAAAAATTCATAAAACGGCAACCTATATTACCCGTGCTTTTGTCTTTGGCGAAAAGGCGCGATTGACCAGCTATATCAAAACATTTTTGCCGGGCGGTTCATCTTTTAGCATGGAGATGCAAGTAGATGATGGTGCTTTTGTCCCTCTCACATTAGAGGATACAGAACAATTGTCCGAGCCCCTTTGGGTGGAGAGAAAATTCATCAGTGGTGACAAAACAGCCAAACAGGCGCGCTTAAAACTCACACTCACGGGTGATCCATCAGCACGATCCATGGTGCGTGATTTTGGTGCCGGCATATTGTGAGGGGAGAAAAGAGATGGACAAAACAAAAAAATTGCAGATGGAACTGCCCAAAGAAGGCCGCTTTATCAGTTCTGAATTTCCAATTTTGCGGGAAAATTTAAGCAAAATTGATCAAGCCATAATGGACGTTGAGGAAAAGATAGATGAAAAGGCACCTTCAAAGCATACGCACACCATAGATGATGTCGCAGACCTTGAAGCGGCTCTTAAGGCCAAGATGGCAGCGGACAAAACTTTTACTTTTGCTGATTTAAGCGATGTCGAGGGTGCTAGTGATGCGGCCAACAATTATGTTCTCTACAAATCAAGCAACAAGAACTTTACCTTTGGCAGTGCTGTTTCCTTGTTGGGAGCACACCAACACAAAAGCGAAGATATTGTGGGATTGGATGAATTTAGAGCCAAGATTAATCAAGATATGACAGCTTATGGCCGCTTAGCACGGCCAAATGAATGGCGAAGTTACAACAAATTTACCAGCAAAGTCACCATGAGTGGTGGGTTAGAGCTTTTGGATAACACCTCACTGAATCTCACCCATAATAATGAAGTCATCACAAGTTTAAACGCAACAGGAAGCGCGTTGAAAGGACCACTCAAAGTCGATGGTGATCTTGTTTATACAAAAGCGCAAGTGGATGCGGCCATCTTGGCAGGAATAAAGATTCTTAAAAAAGATTTGATTGAGAATATTATAAATTGGCCGGCACTTGCTGATGCTGAATTACTCTATACGCAAGATGGAAAAATTGAGTGGCCCGATTGGGTAACAGATAAAACCAAGGTAGAAATTCAAGTATGGGGTGGTGGCGGTAGTGGTGGTGGATCTGATACTCCATATTTGGGTGGTGGAGGTGGTGGAGGCGGTTGTTCCGTGTGGTACGGCTATAAAGCCAGTTTAAATGGGCATGAGGATATAGTAATTGGGAAAGGAGGTATTAGTAAAGCAGGTCGAGGTTATTCAGGTGAATCTGGAGAAAAAACAATCGTTGGAAAGAATTTTATTACCGCTACAGGAGGGCGCCACGGCTATGGTGCTTCTTCATCTTATTCAGGCTCTGGCGGTTCTGGCGGAGATGGCGGAAACTTTGGCTTAGCGACGGACGATAAGCCCGGTTTTGCAAATGGTGGGAGTGGCAATCCTGGAATGAATGGCATCACTGGAAAAACAAGCGGGAGTGGCGGCGATGCTGGAGGCGATACATCAAGGGGTGGCGCTGGAGGAATAGGGCAAGGTTCCTATAGTTCAGGAAAAGCAGGGCGTGGTTTTGGCGGCGGCGGTGCTGGCTCGCATGCTGATTCTTCGCCAAGCGGTGCTGGAGCTGATGGTGCTGTCCTTATAAGATTATGGAAAGATTAAGCAGATGCACGGCTGACCAAAGAGAAGTCACAGGATATATGCAGACAGTAACGGAACCTATAAGCATTACCTGTCTTTTTCTTTTACTGCTTATGGTATGGTTTAATGGATAGTTGTTTTCTCATAACTTATAGATTTGCATATTTTCTTTATAGCCCTTTTATCGCTCTTTAAAAGCCCTTTAAAAGGTCTTTTTTTGACTGACAGTGTCAGGCTTATGGTACTCATTCGTTTGTTGTTATGGTCTCTTCATTGATTTGGAGAGCAAAATGGCAACAGAATTTAATCATAGGATTCGCCTTGTTGAGGCTGGTGAAGAATCGCGGCCGTTGGAGATGTTTAGTCAGACGGCCATTGGTGCCGTTGTCACGGCGCCTGATGCCGATGCACAACTTTATCCCCTTAATGAACCTGTACTTATCTTCACGCATGAAGTGGACAAAATCAACAAGCTTGAGCAAAAAGGCACGGCTGTTGATGTGATTAACGCTGTGTGTGCGTAGGGGAAAAACCACAAGAGAAAGCTTAAACGGGATAGTGTGTTGCTTCATACGATTCAATTAACGAAACAAGAGTTTTCATTCTATCAAATTCTGGAGTCCCCTCTTGAGGCTGATTGTCAAACATTGCAGACAATTTTTAAAGCTTCTTGATAATCTTTTTCAGTGCGTATAGGCTTGATATTCATTTCTTAAATTCTTTTAGTTCTACAGTGTTCGCATTAACAATATTTAACTGTAACATTTTTGTTGACAATTGTCACTTAATACATTACATCTTATTCAAAATAAAGTTATTGAGTTTGCTATGATCAAAACATTTAAAAATAAAAACCTACAATCTCTCTGGGAAACAGGAAAAAGTAAAATTGATAGCAGACTTCAACAGCGTATTATTCGCCGTCTTGATACCCTTGATGCGGCTTCTCAAGTTAGTGATATCAATATACCAGGTTATAACTTTCATATGCTTAAAAGCTTTACTCCGACTCGCTACACAATCCATATCAATGGTCCTTGGTGTATCACTTTTGAATTTAAAGACGGACACGTTTACCATGTTGATCTAGAGCAATACCATTGAAAATTTTAAAATCAATTGTAAAGGAAACTATCCATGACCACACGCAATCCTAATCGTTGTCCTACTCATCCAGGAGAAATTTTGGCAGAATCTTTGGAGCATTTAGACACAAGCAAAACTGAAATTGCTCGGATTCTTCAAATATCACGTCAACATCTCCATGGCATTCTTAAGGGAGAACGCCCTGTCACGGCTGTAACAGCGGCTCGCATTGGCAAATTATTAGGCAATGGACCTGCCTTATGGCTACAACTTCAAGCCAATTATGATACATGGCATGCATTGCGGGATATAGATGTCTCTTCTATTCCAACACTAGAAGCTAGTAAAAAAGTAGATGTGCAAATGGAACATAGCCGTTAAGAAGGTGCCATTTTGAAAGCATTTGATCTTCTCCCCGCCTTAAAAGACGAGGAGATAAAATCATGTTTTAAGTCTAAGCCACTTTCTTAACAGGGCTTTCTAACGTTGGATCGTAAGCTCTTAGCAAAGGATCGATACCACGAGGAAACTCTGAATCTCCAAAATCTGTAAGAACTACTAGAAGCTTAACAATATACGCATCTTTCTTGATCTTTGAAACCAAAGCTTTTTCTATCACACTCATGGCATTAACTATGGCTTTAGATTCTTCGCCTTCAATGCCATCACGATTACAAAGCTGAAACAATGCTATCCACAAATCACACAAAGAATCGATATTAGTATTCATTGCACACCTCCATGGATTTGTTTTCTCAAACATGCCAAGCCTTTCGTGGTGATCTTGGTTGAAGGTAGAACCTTTTCTGTGCCATCGGGTCTTTGAATGGTAATGGTCGGGCAATCCATAAGCCCCTTCTTTATCTTATCCTGATAAGGCAACAAGGAAGAACCTGGAGCACGGCGATAAACCCAATCATTGCTACGTAAGTAGTCAATTAAATCCTTTGACCGTACCTCCAATACCTTTGCCGCTTCTGTAAGACCGAACAGACCGTCAGAGCGTGTTAAACCTTCAAGTGCTTTTGCCTTTGGTTCTAATTTAGCAATAACATGATCTTTCTGCTCTATTTGACTTTGTAAGTGATTCAAAACACCAAGTAATGCTTCCGGTTTGGAATAGTCAGCTTGTGGTGTTGCTATCTGTGGGGTTGCTACTTGTTTTAAAAGCCGTTCACATTTGATAAAGTATAAACGAGCTTCTCTACCTTTCTTATTATTCTCAAGCATAGAGAGTTCTTTTGCTACACTTAAAGTTAGATGATAATCTTTAGAGGGACGACCGCCTTGGAGGTTTTCCCCAAAATTGGTGAAAACTAAATAATCCTGATTTTCTAATAAATTATATTTGTTGATGCGATATTTAATCCAAGTAGAGAAATCTTTACCTACTTCTAAAAACGCATGCAAATCACAAGCGTTAACAGTTTGAACAGTTTCCTGATCAATAACCTGTTCTCTAATTTCTATAAGAGTATTCATAATGAATTCCTTATGGTTAGATGTTTTTCATTGACACTCTGAAAAGAGTGCCGGGTGCTGAAAAACACGGCCATAAGTCCGTCGTTACACCTTTCCCGTGAGGGTATTATATAGCGTAACCACACCCGACAGATATTATTATACGCACGTAGCATATAATGAGTCAAAGTCTTTAATGTATAGAAGACTGATTATTTCGGTAACCAATCCGCTTATGGTTCTAAGGTGTTTTTCAAGCACCTGATTCGAAAATACACATTACAGAAATAATGTCAAGCAGCTTCCGATAGTTTTTTTATCTCTTGGTGCCGAGCACTAAAAAATACAGCATTTCGCCCCTCATTTTTTCCCATTCATTTTAATTCATCCCTCATTTAAAGGAGCATAAAGCATGGCAACAGGTTTTCTACATGGTGTTGAAGTTGTCGAGGTTGACGACGGCACCCGTCCCCTTCGCGCGGTACAATCGGCCGTTATCGGAATTGTTGGTACAGCACCCGATGCAGATGAACAAGCATTTCCTCTTAACACACCCGTTTTGGTAACGGGTTCTCTTTCACAAGCAGCTAAACTGGATAAAACAGGGAAACGACGTGGCACTTTGCCCAGTGCTCTTGATCTGATTTTCAAACAAGTAGGTGCCATTGTTGTTGTTGTCCGGGTAGAAGAAGGCGACAATGAAAATACAACATTGACTAATATTCTAGGCGGTGTGAACGCAAATGGTGCTTATGAAGGTGTTCACGCTTTGATTGGAGCGCAATCCACTCTTGGACAAACACCACGCATTCTCATTGCTCCAGGTTTTACGCATAAACGCCCTGTAACCCTTAGCAAGATTGATGTTACAAACCAAGGGAGTGGTTACACCAAAGCAAGCGTTAAAATTGCTGATGGTGCTAAAGCAGAAGCAATCCTTACCGATGGGAAAATCACCTCACTTGTCATCAAGGAAAATGGTTTTGATTATCAAACAGCCCCAAGTATTACGATTGAAGGTGATGGCACTGGTGCGACTGCTAAGGCTGAAATTCAAGCAACCTCTAACCCCGTCGCAGCAGAACTCATTGGCATTGCTGAACGCCTACGCGCCATTGTAGTGATTGACGCACCAAACACAACGGATGAAGCAGCTCTTGTCTCAGCAAAGGATTTTGATTCAAAGCGCGCTATCATGGTTGATCCATTTGTAAAGGTGAATCGTGCTGGAAAAATTGTAGAGCAGCCTGCAAGTGCAGCGGTTGCTGGTGTCATTGCCAAAACAGATTTTAACAACGGTTTTTGGCATTCCCCTTCAAATAAAGTGATTAATGGCATTGTTGGAACTGCGCGTCCGATTGATTTCTCCATTGGTGACAGGTCTAGTCGCGCTAACCTTCTCAATGAACAAAACATCACAACAATCATTCGTGAAAATGGTTATCGCTTATGGGGAAACCGTACGCTTTCAAGCGATACGAAATTTGCTTTTTTATCGGTGGTGAGAACTGCCGATATGATTAATGACGCCATTTTGCGCGGGCATCTATGGGCAGTCGACCGCAATGTCAAAAAAACTTACATGAATGACGTAAGTGAAAGCGTCAATGCCTATTTGCGTGATTTAAAAGCGCAAGGCGCCATCCTTGGTGGGCATTGTACTCCTGATCCAGAGCTCAACACAGCAAGCGCTATTGAGAGCGGCAGAGTCTATTTCAATGTTGAATTCACACCAACAACACCAGCAGAACACATCACATTCCGTTCACGCATTGTGAATGATTATTTAGAGGAGATTTTTTAATGACTATCCCTGTTTTACCAAGAGTTTTGAAATATTTTAACATTTTTGTCGACGGCATTCCTTATCAAGCAAAATGTGAAAGCGTGACGTTACCGAATTTGAACTTGATTGTTGAAAGTTATCGTGGTGGCGGCATGGGAACCCCCATTGAAATTGACCTTGGTCTTGAAACTCTCACGCTTAGCATGACCATTTCTGATTGCTCTCCAGAATTGATGGTGCTGTTGGGACGATCTGATGTCAACATTTCATTGCGAAGTTCAATGCAAGCGCAAGGCACACCCGCAGAAGGTGCTGTCATTACCATGAGAGGACTTTGCAAAGGTTTTGAAATGGCAGAATGGCAACCGGGAAGCAAAGCAACCTCCACGGCTACCTTTACATTGCATTATTTTAAATATGTCCAGAAAGACGTTGAAATTGTTGAGATAGACGCCCTCAACATGGTGAGAAAATTTAATGGCGTTGATGAATTAGCAGAACACAGAGAAAATTTAGGAGTATAAAAATGACAGTCCAAACAAGCTTTACATATGAATTACTTGTACCTGTTACATTTGAAGGAAAAGAGCACACTGAAATTACTTTACGGCGCCCCAAAACAAAAGATGTGCATGAGGTCTATAAACAGAAAAAGCCAGATATTACACAAATACTAGAAATGATTTCGCGTCTTTCTGGTTGGCCCATGGATGCCGTTGAGGGAATCGATTCTTACGATATGGATGTTATTGTAAAGAAAACAGAGTCTTTTACCAAACGGCAGGATTCCGAGACTGGGAAACTGCCACGAAACTCATAGCCGATATTGCCATTGCTTTTCATTGGCCACTTTCAGACATGATGGAAATGGAGCTGGAAGAATTGGTCTTTTGGCAAAATCAAGCAGTAGAAAGGTATAAAACAAAATGAGTGAAAAAGTTGCCGATGCAAAGGTGAAATTGTCTCTTGAAGACAAACTCACCGCACCTCTTAAACGTGTACAAGAGCGTTTTCAGAAATTGTCGCATACATTAAGTATGCCACGCTTTTCTGCTGCTATAAAGAACATGACAAAAAGCCTTCATGGTGTTCAAGGTGCTCTTAGCACGGCGGCAAGCCGTGCTTCGGTCTTTACCGGTGCTTTAGGGCTTGCTGGTGGTGGTCTTGTGGCAAGTGTGACCGCCCTCACCATGAAAACCATGCATCTTGGAGATAGTCTTCACCATGCCTCACGCCATTTAGGCATGAGTGTTGCATCGCTTCAGTTATGGGGTGATGCTGCTGATAATTCAGGATATTCTGCCGAGCTTTTTCAACAATCCTTGGCAACTTTAAATAGGCGTTCGGCACAAGCATATGCCGGACAAAAAAGAGGCATTATGGGCTTTGAGGCGCTTGGCATTTCTGTAAAAGACGCCTCTGGAAAACTCAAATCAAATTCGGCTTTGTTGGAAGAAATTACCGACAAGATGAGTGAGATGAAAAATCAAGCACAAAGACAACATATTGCCGCTCTGCTGTTTGGTGGTGATGGCAAGGAAATGGCGGCCATGCTTGCGCAAGGCATGGCACCAATCAAAGAACTGTTTGCAAAGGCGCGGAAAGGAAAATGGCTGATAGGTGCCGATGTCGCACGCTATGCAGCAGATTTAAGTGACAAACTTGGTGCTTTTAAGAAAAAAATAGGCGGTATCACGAGCTTTATTGGCGCACGTTTTATGCCCATTCTCAATGATATGATTGATGCTTTTTCAAAGTTGATTGATGAAAACCGTGTCCTCATTCAAACAACCGTTGCGGGATGGGCAAAAAACCTAAGAAAAGTCTTTAATGATTTGCTTAATCCTACCTCTGATTTGAGAAGAGGCATAAGCGATCTCACAGAGAGAATAAAAGGCTGGTTTCAATGGCTAGAGCCGTTGATTGGTGAAATAACCCTCCTTAAGGTTGGCCTTGTAGCCCTTGGTTCATTTATTTTTGGTCCACTGATTGCATCTTTAGCTGCAGCGGGAGCAGCGTTTGTCACGCTTGGCTATACTCTTATGACCACGCCTATCGGTTGGCTCATTGGCGGTATTACAGCGCTCTTTGTACTCTATAAATATTGGGACAAACTCAATGGTTGGGTGGCTGCATCTTTAGCCGCAGTTGGAGTAGTTCTTATAGCTTCAGCTATTCCAGCAATAGCAGCCGTTGGTTCTGCTTTTATATCGCTTGGTGTTGCTATCATGACCACACCTATCGGCTGGATTATCGGCGGTATTGCAGCCCTTGTAGGTGCTGGATATCTGCTCTACAAAAATTGGGATACAGTAGTGAACTTCATAAGCAAATTATGGGAATCTTTTGCCAGTTTATTCAGTAATGTTTTCAATAAACTCTTTACTCTGTTTAAAAAGTTTTCCCCGCTCTATTGGATAGCAAAAAAAATCAATGAACTGATTAAATGGTTGTTTGGCGTCGATTTAATGGAAGCAGGTGCCAATCTAATTAACGGGCTTTGGGAGGGCATAAAAAGCAAGTGGCAAGAGCTGTCCGAATGGTTTAATGGCATGACAAGCAAATTAACCAGCTGGATACCTGGCTGGGGAGGGAAAAAGTCAGAATTTAAGGCTACAATCAACAAAACTTCAACCCAAACAATTAAAACCTTTGCCAATGAAACCAATGCGCGCGTAAAGAGAATGGTTGGCACAGCAATTGTTCCAAATATTCTATCTGGAAAAGGCAAAAGTGGTTTTAATACAGGCATAGTCGAAACAGGACACATAGAAACTCCAAATGCAAAAGTGAGTGCCTTCAAAGTTTCCAAGCCAATTACGGTTCATAAGCCTGTTGAAATAGACGCCCGCGTGACCATTACAAATTTAAATATTTCCGTACCAAATGGTCTCAAGGACGAAATCAGAGACGCAGTCAATCAAGCACTTGAACGCTATGCGAAGCAACAACGTTTAGCCATAGCCTCTAGCCTTTCGGATTAGATACCATGATGTTAGCTTTGGGAGGTTTTATTTTTTCGATTGAAACAGCAGCTTATCAAACCCTTGATATGTCTTATGGGGTTCCATGGGTGGAGCAAGGGCGATTAGGAAGAAAGGCTGCTCTTCAATTGCCAGCTGTTGCAAATGCGGAATTTTCTTTAGCAGGAGTGATTTATCCAGATTTCAAAGGTGGTCACAGACAGCTCGAATATTTGCGACAAATGGCACATAAAGGACCTCACATCCTTGTGACCGGTCAAGGCAAAATCTTAGGCAAATTTGTCATTCTTTCCGTAGAGGAAAAACAAAGCGTTTTTCATCATAACGGCTCCCCGAAAAAACAAGAATTTAGCGTGAAATTAAGAGAATATGGTGAAGACCAATGAATGACCTTTATGTAACCAAAGAAGGCGATATGGTCGATGCCATTTGCTGGAAATACTATACCAAAGGTCAGCAAGCGCTTGCCGTTGAACGCGTCTATGCAGCAAATTTTGGTCTTGCAGACTATGGACCAATCTTAAAAGCAGGCATCACGATACTCTTGCCATCCCTCCCCTATCCTAAAGCCACACCAGTAATCAGAATTTGGGGACGCAAATAAAATGAAACCTTTTTGCACGGTTTTGGCAAATGGAGAAGACATCACAAAAACGCTCATGGATTATGTTTTATCAATTGAAATTACCGATGAAGCAGAAGACAAAAGCGACCGTATCACCATAGAGCTTGATGACCGCGCCCGTGAGTGCGATAACGGCTTTCTTGATATCCCTTTAATTGGGACGGTTATTTCCGTGACACTTGGCTATGAAGGTGGTAAAAACCGCGATATGGGAGCCTATCTGATTGATGAAATCTCTGTGAGCAGCCCACCACAGAGCTTAAGTGTTACAGGACGCGCCGCCTCCATGAACACATCTTATAGAACACCTAAAAGTCAATCCTATCACCAACAAACAATAGGCAATATTGTTCAAGAGATAGCACAGCGCAATGGCTATATACCAAAAGTTGATCCTGCACTTGCAAAAATTGTTGTGCGTCACATTGACCAAACTTCTGAGAGCGATATGGCTTTTGCCACACGTCTTGCAGAAGAATATGACGCGGTAGCAAAGCCTGTTGACGGCAAACTGGTGATTGCCAAACGGGGGGAAGGTAAAGCCATCACTGGTGAGACGCTTCCCGTCGTTTTAATCCACGAAAAACTTTGTATTTCTTGGGATTTTAAGTACAGTGCACGTGATGAAGCAGGTGCAGCCAATGGTTTAGCAACAGATGCGGGGGATGACCAAAAAACCGCTGCTGATGCACGAAAACCAGCGGAAATTGAGGAAGGTGAAGGCATTATCCATATGAATGATAGTGATATGCCAAAATTGCCTGAACCAAAAACAGAAGAAAAAGGCGGAAAAGAGCCTGAAAAGCAAGAAGAAGAGAAAAAAGGCGGTGTTCTCGCAACTTATCATGACATCCGCAGTGGTGAGAAAAAAGAGGTAAAAGTTGGTAAACCGCCATTTCATGAACTAAAATATACCTACCACAATCAATCAGAAGCGGTTGCAGCTATTGCTTCTTATCGCAATAAATCATTGCGCGGAAAATCTTCTTTCTCATGTGATATCGGTGGTGATCCCTTTGTGCAAGCAGAAGCAAAGCTTGTTCAAGAGCCGCCTTTCCGCCCTTATATCCCAGCAGAATGGCGTATCAAAAGCGTCAAGCACAAACTTGATAAAACCGGCGGTTACACAACAAAAATAGAGTGCGAACTTTTTGACAAAGCGCAAGAAGACACTGCTAAAAACGTAGCAAATACAACACCAGACAAAGACGATACCCTTGACCCAAGCGCTCCACCCGATGCATACGACGAAGGAGACGGCGTTATCCATATGGATAAAGAGGATACATGATAGGTTGCCATAACTTGCCGTAAAACACTATTGTTTAGGTCTAGAAAATGTTTAATACACTCAACACTGATATCAAATATGTGGAACTGATCGTTCAAGAGGTTGTACAGCCAAGCGAAATCCCATAGTACGCAGTAAAACATTTAAACTGCGGAGCTCTGGATTACCTTTTTCTGAAAGTGTACGGTAAAGCTGTGTTGGATTCAGGTTGGCTGCTTTAGCTACAGCTTGAACACCACCATAGGCTTTTGCCATTTGACGAAGCGTTACAAGCAGTTCACCCTGATCTCCATCTGCTAAGATAGCATCAAGGGTAGCTGCTGCCAACTCAGGGTCATCATGGAATACTTCTGCCATCGCATCATCATGGTTACGGTCTTTCATTCTCGCACTCCTTTAATCTTCACGGTTTTGCCAATCACGCCAGCAAGCACATGCACGAGTGATATCAGAGTTTTGTGTTTTTTTGGTACCACCGCATAATAGCAATAATACTGTCTTTCCAGATTGGGCATAATAAACTCGGTAACCAGAACCAATATTAATACGCAGTTCATAGACACCATCACGAAGCGGCTTAAAATCGCCAAAGTTGCCTTGCTCTAAACGATTAAGACGGCGAATAATTGCAGTTTTAGCCTGCACATCACAGAGCTTTCGCAGCCAATCAGCTATCAAGTCTTTGCCATCAGAGGCAAGGTAGTGACGTATTTCAAACATAATGTATATTCGTTTATAAACGAATATTTGTCAAGATGGAAATAAAGTTATTTTTAGATTTTCACTCAGCCTCACCTTGTATGGGGCTTTTTTTATGGAGAAGCATATGCGAAAAATATCACAAGAAGGGCTAGCACTGATTAAACAATGGGAAGGCTTGCGGTTGAGTGCCTATCAAGACGCCGTCGGAGTGTGGACAATAGGTTATGGACATACAAACAGTGCTGGAAAACCTTTTGTTCACACAGGCATGACAATCACCGAAAAGCAAGCCGAAGAGCTTCTTTGTCAAGATTTAAGACAATTTGAGAATGCTGTTGAACAAGCGGTTCAGGTTTCCTTAACGGATGAACAATTCGCAGCACTCGTATCCTTTTGCTATAATGTGGGAACAGAAGCTTTTTGCAACTCGACCCTTCTAAAAAAACTCAATAGAGGTGAATATGAAGCGGTACCAGCTGAATTACAGAAATGGATCAAAGCCGGTGGAAAATCTTTACAAGGTCTCGTACACCGTCGTGCAGCAGAAGCAGGGTTATGGGCTAAAGGGGCTTATGTTTCTTCCAACTACCAAACCGTTGAAACGCAAGCACCAACAGGGCTTTTCAAAGCCGAAGCCCTTGCCCCGATCATTGGTTCTTTTTCTGGGCTTGGAGGTTTGCTAGCAGGCAATGGTCCTATTCAATGGGCTTTAGCTGTTGTTATGGTTTTAGCCGCCTGTGCTGGAATTTTCTTTGTCACCAAACGTTTTCAGGAACAACGCTTATGATCTGGTGGATGAAAAAAAATCTGATGGTAACCGGTGCGGCTTTAGCCGCTTTTTTTATCGCTCTTGCAAGAGCTTTTACCCTTGGAAAGAAGAGTGAGCAGCAAAAGGAAGCAGAGCAAGCCTTAAAAGCAGAGACAACGCGACTGGAGATAGAGAATGAAATTAATCAGAAAAGTGATGCTGATGTGCGTACTGAGCTCTCTGACTGGTTGCGCGATCAATAAATATGCTTCTTCTTGTGTAGGTTGGTTGCCCATTTACTTAGATAGACAAGATATAAACGTCATCAGTACGCACTTAGCAAGAGATATCTTAAAACATAACAAACAGGGTGAGCGCTTGTGTGGGTGGAAACATGGTCAGAAAAAAAACTGAAAAAACAACAGAGCTTACGGAAGCAGAAAAAGAAATGCTTCAAGAAATGATTATTACTTACCAAAGTGTGAAAATGATGTCTCGCTTGATGAAGTGGATAGCATTCTTCATCTTTTTGTTGATCCTTGATTTTGCACGTCTCATAGATGCGATAGAGGATATCTTCACCCATTTAAAGCAATGGCTCTCAAAAAAATGAAAGCTCTATCCCCTCTCCGCTTTCAAAACGGAGAAAGAGAGATTATATCGTAATCCATCCGCTAATCGCTTAAGTGTTTCTTAGACACCTGACTCGACAATAGACATATTATCAAGCCTCTCCTGATATAAAAGACGCCCATTGTTCTAAGAGGACACAGCGTTGCTCTAAAAAGTCTGTTCGCATATAAGCTTTTGTCACTGAACTCCCAACTGAATGCGCAAGAACAGTTTCTGCAATCTCAAAGGGTGTTGACGTTGTCTCTGCTATCCAATCCCGTAAGCTTGAACGAAAACCATGTGGACGATAAGTCAAACCACAAACTGTCATATATTTTGCCATGCTTGCATCAGAAATTGGCTTGCCTGTAAGACCAGAAAAGAGAAAACCATTCTTTTCAAAGGGGAGAGTTTTTTCAATGACTCTCAAAGCTTCATCACTGAGTGGCACGCGAAAGTCTGAAACTTTCCCTACAATACCTTTCATGTTTTCTTTTGGTATCGTCCATATATTTTTGTCAATTTGTTCAAGACGCAAATATCGCAATGAATATGACCGTGCTCCAGTCAAAATTAGTAACTTCAGTGCTAAATTTGAGAGGATATCATCCTTTAAGTTTTGATAAAAAACCGGCACTTCTTGCCATGGCATAGCAGGAATATTTGTTGATGTAGCACGTGGTTTTCCTAAAAGAGCGCGTGCTTTCATACAAGCTTGTAGATCAACATCCAAACCAAGAGCCGCCGCATATTTCAAGCAAATGTTAATACGGTTTAACGCTTTTCGTGCTGTGTCTGCTTTTTCATGCCAAAGGGGCGCGAGAACATTGCGAATAATATTGGCTGTTAATTTTTCTATAGGTAATTTGCCTATGTGTGGAATAACGTGCAACTCTAGTGGAGAAAACCAGCGGCCGTTTTTACCTTCATTTTTCAATTCTGCTTTTTTGCTTTCAAAAGCCGCTTCTGCAATTTCACTGAATATGTTGCTTTGCTGTTTTAAGATAGTTTGTTCCCGAAAGACAATAGGATCATTGCCTTCTTTAAGAATATCACTATAATGCCTAGCAAGCTCACGCGCTTCTTTTAAAGAGAGTTTCGTAACAGAACCAAGCCCCATTTCACGGCGTTTATTGTGGTATGTGTAACGAAAAAACCAAGAGCGTGTATTGTCTTTTCGAACATTTAACCATAGCCCTGCCCCATCACAATATTTACCCTGCGGAGACGTCTTTACGAATGATGCTGATAACCGATGAATCGCCCTCACTTAACGTCCCCTCTCGTCCACCTTTTTTGGTCCACCTTTTAGACCACCTTTAATTTCTGATTTGAGATTTTTTCTTTAATACTTAATTTTTTTATTGAATCATAAAAAGCTATAGACATCAATACATCCTTGCGCTTCTTTATATAATTTGATTCTTGCTAATAAAGCCCGCTCTGCCGGCATGCGGCACCATCTTATTATTTTAATATATAGATTTTTTCTTTAATTGTATGTAGCTGTAGCTTGCCAGCGGGTTTTGCACTATTTGCCACCTAGTTTTGCACCAATTTATTTTTTTCACAGGGTTTTTTTAAAGGGTTCTCAAAGGTCACTTAAAGACCCTTTTTATGAGTCTTTATTTTCTGTTAAAAATCACGATTTAAAATGATGAGTTCTTGAGCCCAAGTCGGATTATTTGAGAAGCAGCCTTTATAAGATGTAGTGACCTCTTTTAGTCAAATTGACTGATAATTTTTCTGTATCATAAGCACATTACTAAAGAGACAAATGTTTAAGCAATTGGGTCAAGTTGACCGAATTGCTCTTCAGTATGCAATTGTGCAATGTTTGCACTATTGCTCTTTTAGGAATTGGATAAACATTACCCCATTGCTGTACTCATGCAATTGGATCAAGTTGTCCCTATTCTTCTCTCCCACCCAAAATGCAAACATTGCATTTTGATTTCAGGAGGCATCACGACAGATCAAAGGTGCAAGGTGCACTTTTGATTTTTTTCCTACCAGCCTCTATTTCCAGCCTTTATTTATTGTATCTCTCCTCCCTCTTGTTTGGTGCTTCCAGTGTAATTTCTGTGGTGTATCCGCTTGATTTCTCATAGCGATGGGTGACGGTTGCGGCTTTCCATGAACCATTGATTTCGCTGCGGAACCCCTGTAGCAAAAGAGGTTGATCGGCCATGATTTCTGGATAACCCTCAAGGGTCAAAGAACCACTTTCCACAGCACGGCAAAGTCGGTCTGATTCTGATGCCGCTGCTGCTAGCGCCTCTTCCTTGCAGGTATAACAAGTCCGCAGACGACGCACAGATCCGCTTCGCGATGCAATGATTGAAATGAGCCAGCGTGCTCTTACTGGCAATAAAACTATCTCATAGCGATGCTTCATTCATAAAGAAAATTGGTATTTTTTTTAAAAATAAATGATGTAGATATCATAGCCTATGCGAGAGTAGATCCTTTGTACTACAGATGTTTTATACCCCTCCACAAAACATTCTGGAATTATGTGTTTAAAACCAATCAAACTCTTGTGTAAAATTCATTATACACTAAAGCCTTTATAAAAAACTTTATTCTATTTTCTCATAAAAGAAGCTTATAATGTGCTTCTTTTGTTGAAAAGAAGAAAATTATAACTGTTAACTGTTATCCTATAAAAACATAAAAAATAGCTCATTTCTTCTTTATTATCTCTTTTAGAGTGTGCTGTTTGAAGACACGAAGTAATAAAATAAGAGCAATATCCACTCTATAAAAATTAGCCTTATCCCATTGGGCCTATCTCTTCAAAAAATGGTTGGTTTTTTATGTGCAGAGATGTTTCATTACTGGTACAGATTTTTGTGCCTGTTAAAACGATTATAACTTGTGATTTTGTCAGTATTCATTGGATCATATATGCTGATTTCCGAACTGAATTGTGGAATGTATACAGAGGAAGCTAATCAATCTTTTCGCTTTAATAACACAGTAGCTGATTAATTACGACGCATGAGAAATAACAAAGTACTATCACCACCTGACCCTGTAGTAGCGAAAAAGAATGTCATGATTACAATTTATTTTTGATAAAATAAATAATAGAAAGTCTAGGCTGACATCGCACGCAAGATTAAGAAAATATATAACTGTTGATGTTGGTAAAATCATAACGAAAGAAGTTGTTTTTCACACTATCTTTAATTTTTGTTTCATTCATAAGATTATTACATTCATGAAGAAAGAGCTCATAAGCATCAAGAAGGAGTATTATAGTAAGACATTTCTTACACTTGCGTGAGAATTAAAGAATGTTATAGGCCAGATAATACGAAGATTTCTTTAGTATTTAGTAGCCAAGAGACCCGTGGTTCAGGATATCTGCAAATTATCGGAACACTTGAATATTTGATTAAAAAGCCAAGTATCATCGTGTGATCGCATCTTTTTGGAATTATAAATGCAGATTTAGCTTGTGTCATGATATGAAGTGTATTGTAATGGTGGAACTCAAAAAATTGAGAACATATTGCACCTTTTTGAAAAGACGCTAAAAGAGAAATTGCTTAATTCATTGAAAGAAAAAGAGTGCGTTAATGACGCATAATTTTTTATTGATCAACATACAAAACCTACATTTTATGTAAGCTCGCCAAATGGCTTAACCATATAAATATTAAGGGAGTCCATGATGACTGACAAGAACCAGATTGATAAGGCTGCTTCACTAGTTGAATCAGCAAGACGTTCTGGGGCAGATGCTGCTGATGCTATTATTGTTCATACCCATTCTACAAGTGTGTCGATTCGTTTTGGAAAAGTCGAATCGACAGAAGCTTCAGAGAGCAATGATTTCACATTAAGGGTTTTTGTCGGCAAAAAAGTAGCGAGTGTTTCTGCTAATTTAGCGGCTTCTCCGCAAGAACTTGCGGAACGTGCTGTTGCAATGGCGAAAGCCTCTCCTGACAGTTTATTTGAAGGTTTAGCAGATAAAGATTCTTTGGTTAAACATCCTAAAGATCTTGATCTTTTTGATGATTTTGTTCCACACAGTCATTTTCTAACAGAGGATGCTTTGAAAATGGAAGCAGCAGCTCTTGATGTTAGAGGAGTGAGCAATTCTGGTGGAGCCGCGACAGCTTATGGTCGTAGCGGATTTGTTCTTGTGACCAGCGATGGTTTTTGTGGAGCCTATCACTCCAGTTGTTTTTCACGTTCTTGCAGTGCCCTAGCTGGTGAGGGTACAGCGATGGAGCGCGATTATGATTATACAACTGCCTTACATTTTTCTGATTTGGAATCTGCAGAAAATGTGGGAAGAAATGCAGGCGTTGGAGCAGTTCGACGCTTGGGAGCAGTTCGTGCTGCTACAGGGACGGTAAATGTTATTTTTGATCCGCGTACAGCTCGTGGAATTGCGGGGCATATCGCATCTATGGTGAATGGAGCATCTGTAGCGCGCAAAACGAGTCTTTTACAAAACCTCTTGGGAAAAGTAGTAATGAAATCGGATGTTAATGTGACAGATCAACCTTTGCGCCTGCGTGGAAATGCTTCTCGTCCTTTCGATGGAGAGGGAGTAGAAGGGCAAACATTGAACATTATTGAAAATGGTATTTTAAAGCACTGGCTTCTTTCATCGTCTTCAGCTCGCGAATTGGGACTTAAAACCAATGGGCACGGTGTACGTTCAGCGTCATTGGTTCAGCCATCCAGCACAAATTTTGCTATTGAACCGGGTTTAATATCGCCTCATGATATGATAAAAGATCTGCAAAGTGGATTTTATGTCACAGAATTATTCGGGCATGGCATTGATTTTGTTACGGGTCAGTATAGTCGTGGTGCCTCTGGTTTTTGGATTGAAAATGGCGAAATCACTTATCCGGTAAGCGAAGTAACTCTAGGTTCTGATTTGCTCCATATGTTAGCACATTTAACACCAGCAAACGATATTGATCGGCGTTATGGTACAGCAGCTCCAACATTATTAATTGAAGGGATGACACTTGCAGGAAGATAACACGCATCATTCTTCTGATTTAAACCTTTTGCTTGATGTTTGTCGAGAAGCAGGGGATTTGGCAATGAGGTATTTTGGATGTGCGTTGGATGTTTGGATGAAGGAAGGCAATTCACCAGTCAGTGAAGCAGATTTTGCAGTTGATCGCTTTTTGAAGGAAAGGCTTCTTGGGATGCGCCCAAATTATGGATGGATTTCAGAAGAAACAAAAGATGATCGAGGACAAAGAGCTTATGCGCGCTATTTTGTTGTTGACCCTATTGATGGAACGCGTGGTTTTCTTTCTGGCAGCACATATTGGTGTATCTCAGTTGCTATTATTGAGAACGGGCGCCCTATCGTAGGCGTTGTGCAATGTCCAGCTCAGAGGGATGTTTACGCAGCTGTTACTGGTAGAAGGGCAACATTAAATGACATAAAGATTCCTCTTTTGACATCTCAGACGAATAGAAAATATAAAGTTTCACTTGATAAATCGTTAGCACAAAAATTGCCGGATAATTTTTGCAGTCAGCTCAGTTTTTATCGTCACATTCCATCACTTGCATATCGTATTGTTCTTGTTGCTCAAAATGAGATCGATATCGTATTGATTCGCCCAAATTGTCATGCATGGGATATTGCTGCAGCTGATCTTATTTTACAGGAATGCGGAGGATGTCTTCTATCGCTTGATGCATCTTTTATATCTTATGGAATCAAACCTTATCAGTATGGACTTTTAATCGCTGGCAAAAATAATTGCTGTCAAGATATGATAGATGTTGTTCGTCACGTAAAGTTAGTTTAACCACGTAAAAATGCACTAAAATCTCTTAATGATATGGAGGCACATATGTCCAAAACCAACGAAAAGAAACAATATTTACATCTTGTATTTGGTGGGGAATTAAAAAGTCTTAGCAGTAACCAATTTAAGAATATTGATGATTTAGATGTGGTTGGTATTTTTCCAGATTACCAATCTGCCCAAAAGGCATGGCAAGCAAAAGCACAAAGCAGTGTGGATAATGCATTACAACGTTATTACATTTTAGACTTGTATCGACTTCTTGATACTGAAACAGACGATACGTAAGAAAAGTTGAATATTTAATCATTATTTTCTTAAACTTTCTGCATAAAGAGAGATTGAATATCGGGATGGGTGAAAAAATTTAGATAGCGTTGCGAAATTAGAAAACGTCTATAATTTACTTTCTTATCATTTTTTTGCATGAACAACGTATCTGAAATATCTTTCTTTGTTTTCAAAATAAAAAATTTTCTACCATATTTTTTCGTTTCACTCATTCAAAAATCAATGTCCAATTTACAAAAAGTGAAAGCTTCAATTTATGTATAGTTCAAGAAAACAAGAAAATATCTTATGTTTATAACGATGCGTATGGAAATTTTTAATGCTCAAAATGCTTTTAAATCTAACAAAAGACAATATAATTGTGGATATAAAGCGCGTAGAATAAGAAAACAGATTGTGTTATTAGCTGAATTATTTACCTGTTCTATCATATTCTGTGTACATGCATTTTTATGGGAGAATATTCTTGAAAAATAGGGAATAAGAATGTGATTCCATTTTCCTACAACCCTACAGTGTTTTTTATGGACTAAAATGCGCAAGATATCCTTTTATTAGCTAAAAAAATGAATCAATAAATAGGAACAATAAATCGTTTAATGGAAGAAGTTTATAGACGTCCCAAAACAGATAAATGAAGTGGTTTTAATGATGGAACTAAAGGCATATATGGTTCTTTTAATCTATCGGATGGTTGGTTTTTGCTTACATCCTGTTGTGCCTTTTTATTTGTTTCTTCGTGCTGTACGTGGAAAAGAAGAACGAAGTCGCCAAAAAGAGCGTTTGGGTAAAAGCCATAAGGCGCGACCTCAAAATCCGTTGATTTGGTTACATGCAGCAAGTGTTGGAGAAACACTTTCTCTTGTTCCGCTTATTAATTACATTTTATCATTGAAAATCAATATATTGTTGACAACAGGGACCGTGACAACTTCTTCCATCGTGAAAAAGCATTTTGGTAATCGGTTAATTCATCAATATGCTCCATTGGATTTAGACTTGGCAGTACGTCGTTTTATTAATCATTGGAAGCCTGATTTAGTACTGATTTGTGAATCGGAAATTTGGCCTCTACGTATTAAAGAACTTGCCAAAATGCGCATTCCACAGATTTTGGTGAATGCCCATATGTCGGAACGTTCTTTTAAAGCTTGGCAAAAGCACTCTGTTCTTGCTAAATATGTTTTTAGGCATATCGACTTAGCCATTTGTCAAAACGAAAAAGATGTCGCTTATTACTACGCACTTGGAGTAAAATCTGTTGCATTTTCTGGTAATCTTAAGGCTGATGTTTTACCGGTTGAAGATCAAGATTTGCTTACACATTATCGTGGTGCTATTGGAAATCGCCCAGTTTGGGCAGCTATTTCAACCCATGAAGGGGAAGAAGAAATTGCTTTTGAGGTCCATAAGATTCTTAGAAACTATTTGCCAGATTTATTGACGATTATTGTTCCCCGTCATCCTGAACGGCTAGAAAATCTTATCAGAAAATGCGACAATAAGAGCTTGCATTTTATCCGTAGAAGTAACAATGCTGTTCCAGATGCAAATACAGACATTTTGTGGGGCGATACGATTGGAGAAATGGGACTTTTTCTTCGCTTATCGAAAGTTTCTTTTATCGGTAAGTCCTTGTGTGGGAATGGTGGACACAATCCATTGGAGTTGGCCTTACTGAATTCAGCGATTTTAACGGGGCCCCATGTCTCAAATTTTCAAGAGATGTTTGAACAATTCTTAAAGCATGATGCAGCATATATGGTTCAAGATACAAAACAGCTTGCTATTCAAGTGTATAAACTTTTAACAAATGAAGCCTTGCGACGAGAAATGGTTGATAAAGCCTATGAAGTCGCAACAAGTATGGCAGGTGCACTCGAGCGTACGTTAAAAGTTCTTGATCCCTTTTTGCAACCTCTTGTGATACAAACAGGTTTAAGTCAACATCGGGATAACTATGCACATTAGCGCTCCGCATTTTTGGTGGAAAGATAAAAGTTTTTTGCGTATTCTGCTAACCCCCGTTTCTTGGATATATGGCTATTTTTCACGTCGTCATATGGCAAGAAAGCTCCCTGTTATTGATCTTCCTACCTTGTGTATTGGCAATTTTACATGTGGTGGTGCTGGTAAAACACCTGTTGTTATTGCTTTTGCTCAAGTGGCTAAAGAGCTTGGTTTTGTGCCTGGAATTGTATCACGTGGTTATGGTGGAGCAATTAAGGAAGTACATCTTGTAAATAAAGAATGTGACAATGCGCGCGATGTTGGAGATGAAGCACTTTTACTTGTACAGCACGCTTTTGTTGCCATATCAGCTGATCGTTATGCAGCAGCACAACGACTGAAGAAAGAAGGATGTAATCTGATTTTAATGGATGACGGATTCCAAAGCCGCCGTCTTTATATGGACTATGCACTACTTGTTGTAGATGCGATGCGTGGTTTTGGTAATGGAGCTGTTTTTCCAGCAGGACCTTTGCGTGTACCATTAGAAACACAGCTTTCTTTAACGGATAGTGTTTTATTAATTGGTCATTCAGATGCGTATGATAAAATCGCTTTTCTTGTCACACGTACTAGAAAACCTTTGCATCATGCACATCTTACATCACTAGCATCTGGTGAGGTTGCAGGAAAATCATTTTTGGCATTTGCAGGTATTGGTAATCCAGATAAATTTTTTAAATCCATTAAAGAACTTTCCGGTCATGTGGTGCAAACTTACTCTTATCCTGATCACTATTTTTTTACCGACACAGATTTTAAAAATCTTGCACAAAAGGCAGAAATGCAAAACCTATGGCTGGCTACAACTGCGAAAGATTACACACGCATACAAACAAACAGTGCGCAAAAAAACTTAAAAAATCTTATTGTATTTGATGTCAAAGTCGATTTTGCTCAAAAAGATTTTTGCCGTATGCTCCTTGAGGAGGTCATGACTCGCTTTAGAGAGCGCAAGCATCTTCTTTAATTTGCATTTTTGAAAGAAAAGGCTGAATTTATAGTTTTCAATTGGTTATTTTTTCTGTGTTTCTAACAATTGGCTGAGATATGGATTGCATTCAAGTTCACGATGATAGGAAATTTCACAACTAGCATATGCTTCTTGGCGGTTATGATTCCAATATTTTAAATCATCTATCGAGATTTTTTGTCCACTAACAGCACAAAGAGTATATGTTCCATATTTTATGATTTCATATCCATTATTAGAATAACGAATCTTTGCTTCACGTTCATCACTAGAAAACATTCTTTTATACTCTCTTTCTATTGTTGTGAGAGGTTCTAAAAATTAAAGTGCCATAAGATACCTATAAAGTCTAGAATGAATTCAAAATATTTCTTTCTTGCTAAAGTAGTGAATAGAAATTTATTTTCTACCGAAAAGCCTCTCTATATCAGCCAACTTGAGTTCAATATAAGTAGGACGCCCGTGATTACACGTTCCTGTATTGGGGGTTGCCTCTATTTGTCGTAACAATGCATTCATCTCTTCAGGACGCAAAAGACGCCCTGACCGTATAGAACCATGACAAGCCATAGTCGCTGCAACATAATCAAGCATTGCTTTTAAATTGTCTGTGGTATCATATTCAGCGGCCTCCTCTGCAAGATCTTTGATGAGCGCTTGTACGTTGATCTCCCCTAACATGGAGGGTGTTTCGCGCACAATGATTGCACCAGGCCCAAATGATTCTATTCCCAAACCAAACTTCTGTAAAGCATCTTTGTGCATTAAAAGGCATGTTGCATCTTCTTCAGAGAGCTCTACAATTTCAGGGATAAGCAGCAATTGTGACGGAAGCGGTTTGGAATAAAGTGCATTCTTAAGTGCTTCATAAACCAATCGTTCGTGAGCAGCATGTTGGTCGACAATGATCAAACTATCTTGGGTTTGGGCAATAATGTAGTTTTTATGAATTTGCGCTCTAGCTGCTCCTAATGGATAAGATAACTCTTCTGATGATGATGCAGTGCTTGGAATGTAGGCATCACCGCTTGGTGTATCTAAGCCCTCTATAAGAGAAGTAGCATCTTCTTTTAAACCAAAAGAGCTGGTAATATCTAGTGGTTTATGAATCATTGATGCAGCTGCTGGTGCAGGATGATGGGACTGTAAGCTATAAGAAAACGGTTGGTGAGTGCTCTTAAAAGTTCCAAACGGCTTTGGTGCCTGAAATGCAGACAGCATTGCTTCAGAGCTCGTTGAAGTAGGACGCACACCAGTCTGATGCAATGCTTCATGGATTGCTCCAACGATTAAACCGCGAATTAATCCTGGATCACGGAATCGTACATCAGCTTTGGTTGGATGCACGTTAACATCCACATCAGTGGGTGGTAGATCAATAAAAAGAATGCATACAGGATAACGATCCCGAGCTATGACGTCAGCATAGGCTCCTCGGATTGCTCCCCAGAGAACTTTATCGCGCACTGGACGTCCATTAACATAAGCAAATTGATGAAGGCTATTGCTACGGTTGAAGGATGGCAAACAGGCAAATCCGGTTAAACGCACTGTTTCACGTTCAGCATTAAGTGCGATGCTGTTGGGAGCGAATTCATTTCCCATAATTTGTGTAATACGCTGTAATTGCCCTTTGGTGTTATTTTGCGTGGCAAGCAGTTCCATAGAAGTTCTATCTGAACCGGAAAGAGAAAAACGAATATGCGGAAATGCAATAGCAATTCGTTTAACCATATCAGTAATGGCATTCGTTTCAGCGCGGTCAGTTTTCATAAATTTTAACCGTGCTGGAGTGACAAAAAAAAGGTCACGAACTTCAACGATAGTTCCGGAATTTGCAGCAGCCGGCTTTGGTCCGATAATTTTTCCTGCTGTGATGGTAATTTCACTAGCACTATCAGCATCTTGCGTTCGTGAGATTAATTTAAGTTTAGCAACAGAACCAATAGAGGGTAAGGCTTCTCCTCTAAATCCTAGGAAACAGATATTATGCACGTCATTGGTAATTTTTGAGGTACAATGACGAGAAACTGCTAAAGTCAACTGGTCTGCCGGAATGCCGCAGCCATTATCACTCACCTTTATAAAATTTTTCCCGCCGTTTGCTGTAACAATTTCAATTCGAGTTGCTCCAGCGTCAATAGCATTTTCGACAAGTTCCTTGACAACATTTGCTGGCCGTTCAATAACCTCGCCGGCGGCAATTTGATTAATAATATTTTCGCTGAGATGGCGTATGGTCATAATAAATCTTAGCAAGACTCTTGCGGACTCTACAAGAGTCTTTAACATAATAACATTATTTGCTCAACATTCAAGAATAAGAGTGTGTGAGAAATATTATTCTTAAAATAACTATTATTTACTTTCAAAGAATATTTTACAAAATGTTGTTTCATTGTTTGTGGCATCCTATTATTGATTGTGGTAGCAAATTAACTGGCAAAATTGGGAGGAAGTCATTTTTATCATCATAAAACATTTTGTACCAATCGATTATCTAGGTCAAAAAAGAAGCAAACTAAAGATGGAAGGCAAGACATATGGTTCGTATGAGCGGTATTTTGGCAGATAGTGATATACAAGCTTTAATTGATAATGACATTCTCAAAGCTCTTTGGCCGTTTGATGCAGCTCAAATACAACCTGCAAGTCTTGATCTTCGCTTAGGGGACAAAGCCTATCGTATACGTGCTTCCTTTATGCCGGGACTTGATGTAAAAGTTTTAGATAAACTCGAACGGTTAAAATTGCACGAATTTGATTTGCAAAACGGAGCAGTCTTAGAAACAGGATGTGTTTATATTGTTCCTATTTTAGAAAGTTTGGCTTTACCCGAAACTTTATCGGCCGTTGCCAATCCTAAAAGTTCTACGGGACGGTTAGATATTTTTACGCGTGTAATTACAGATAATGCTCAGGAGTTTGATAAAATTTGTGCAGGCTATCATGGTCCGCTTTATCTTGAAATTAGCCCTCGTACATTCCCAATTTTGGTACGTACCGGTTCGCATTTATCTCAACTTCGGTTTCGCAAGGGGCAAAGTTATTTAAATGAAATTGAGCTGCATGCTTTGCATAAAAATGAAACACTGATATCAGATGATTTGCCTAATATTAGTGAGGGTGGTATTGGGCTTTCCATTAATTTGAAGGGAGATGAAAACGGGCTTGTGGGCTATCGTGGTAAACGCCATACAAGTGTTATTGATATTGATAAACGTGCTGCCGCTCACGTTCTAGATTTTTGGGAACCCCTTTTTGATCGTGGTCAAAAGGAACTGATTCTTGATCCTGATGAGTTTTATATTTTAGTTTCGCGAGAAGCTGTCCATGTTCCTCCGCTTTATGCTGCTGAAATGAAACCTTTTGACCCTTTAGTTGGTGAGTTTAGAGTGCATTATGCAGGTTTTTTTGATCCAGGCTTTGGGCATATGAAGGCAGGAGGGAAAGGAGCAAAAGCGGTTTTAGAAGTACGCAGCCGTGAAGTTCCATTTATCTTGGAGCATGGTCAAATTATTGGCCGTTTAGTGTATGAACATATGCTCAATAAACCCTTTACATTATACGGACATAATGCTGGATCTCATTATCAAGCTCAAGGATTAAAGCTATCTAAGCATTTTAAATAGTTTAAAAACACGAACTTTGATAAAGCATTTGCAAGAAGCGCGTATTTCAATAAAGAGAAAACTTCATTTTTACGAATATGATACACTGTTGGCATATTCATTTCTCAAATTGAATATGCAAAATCGGTTGTTAGCACTCGCTCTATTTTAAAAAATTTAAATAAAGGAATCACGTATTTTTCCATATAAAATATCGTTAAATGATAAAAAAGCGACTATTTGAAAAAAATGATATTTTTCTGTTTATACATACTCATATTTAAAATTCTTTAAAATATCCTAAGTAACTCAAGGAGTATGTGTTTTGATAAATTTTGATGAGCAGAAGACTTACGAAAAAAACATTCTGTATGCCTGTAACAAATTGATTCCTTTCTATTAACGGTTTTCTAGCTTTGTAGAAAGCTTTTGTAATATATACTCAATAGTTAACTATACAACTTTTATGAGCTGTAATGTTAGATATCTTTACAACTATGCAAGGAGGATATCGCTTTAAAATTGGAATAGATGACTAAAAAACATCTCTCGAAGGGTATTGATTACAAAAATGCTATCACGTCTTACTTCTTGATTTTTCTATATATATTAATAACATGTGCATTTGTAAGTTATTGATTAAGGTTTTGCACCCACAGATTTTTAATCTAAAAAAAGAGCAATAAAAATTTTGTTTTCATTTATGTATTTTTTGAGTTGCAATCTTAATTGCTTGCATCTACTGAATGGAGTGTTTTGGGAGGACGTCAAATAGGAGGCGTGCGGGTTAATCCTTATTAGTTTTAAAATGTATTTATACTTTTCATTCAGGAATATTGGTGCTACTCATGATTATTTCCTCAACACTTGATTACCGCAAAGCAGCAGAACGTCGACTTCCTCCTTTCCTTTTTCACTATATTGATGGTGGAGCTTATGCTGAGGAAACGCTACGACGTAATTGTACTGATCTTCAAGCGCTTGCACTACGTCAAAGGATTCTGAAGCAAATCGGTAAAGTTGATCTTTCAACCAAAATTTTTGATCAAACACTTAATTTGCCAATTATACTTGCTCCCGTTGGATTAACGGGCATGTATGCACGCCGTGGTGAGGTGCAAGCTGCACATGCAGCCGTTGCAAAAGGTATTCCCTTTACTTTATCCTCAGTTTCAGTTTGTTCTATTGCAGAAGTCCAGAAAGCAGTTGGAAGTACATTTTGGTTTCAACTTTATGTGCTTAAAGATCGTGGATTTATGCGTGATGTATTGGAGCGGGCTTGGGCATCTGGTGTGCAAACATTGGTGTTTACAGTCGATATGCCGGTTCCTGGTGCGCGTTATCGTGATGCGCATTCAGGGATGTCAGGGCCTTATGCTGGGTTACGCCGTATTTTACAAGCTTTTACCCATCCCCATTGGGCTTGGAATATTGGTGTTATGGGGCGTCCTCATGATCTTGGAAATGTTTCTACCTACTTACAAAAGAGGATTGCATTGGACGACTATGTTGGTTGGCTTGGTGCTAATTTTGATCCATCAATTGGTTGGCGCGATCTGCAATGGATTCGAGACTTTTGGAAGGGAAAAATGATTTTGAAAGGTATTCTTGATCCAGAGGATGCGCGAGAAGCGGTACAATTTGGTGCTGATGGTATTGTTGTTTCCAATCATGGAGGGCGTCAACTTGATGGTGTCTTATCAACTACACGCGCATTGCCAACAATTGTAGAAGCTGTAAAGGGTGATTTGACCATTTTAGTGGATTCTGGTATTCGTTCTGGGCTTGATGTTATACGCATGATAGCACAAGGTGCGGATGCCGTTATGATTGGTCGTGCTTTTGTTTACGCGCTTGCGGCAGCAGGGGAGAAAGGCGTTGCTCACCTCCTTGATCTTTTTGCTAATGAAATGCGAGTCGCTATGACGTTGACCGGTGCACAAACGGTTAAGGAGATTACAGGTGAGAGTTTAGTGAACATGGATGCTTTTGCAAAATGAAGAAAGTGCATTATACTCTCTTTAGAAAACAGAGAGTGTTGTTTCATTAAAAGTAGGAAAAGCACAGTTTCATATGCTTATGTGTCTGATTTTCATATTCTTAATGATTTATGGTATTTTAACTAGTGAGTATATTTAGATGCAATTTAACGTTTTTATGTATTATTTCATTGCTAAAATAGTTTTCCTTATATTATCTTGGCTGATCCCATAATTTGCTAAAACGTCTAATTGGCTTCAATTACAGATTGGTTCATTCGGTATTCCTAGCGATACAAATTTGCATGCAATTCCCTGTTCCATAAGTAATCTAGCAGTTGCATCTCCAACTCCTCCATTTATACTGTGCTCTTCACGGACAATAACAAATCTGTGAAGTTTGCATAGTTTTTACACAGATGTATCATCCAAAGGTAGAATTGTTGGTATACTTACAACTTTTGCTATAACTTTATATTTTTCGAGTTCTTCAGCAGCATCGAGACAAATCTGAACAGTCTCTCCAGTGGCAAATAAGAGAATATCTTTTTCTATAACAGAAGCTTTGCTGATATTGATTTTTGAAGAATCTTTATGAATATTTGTAACAGGGTGCTTTCCTAAACCTATAAACATGTATAGAATTGATAAGTGTCAAGAGGATTGCAGCTTCTGTTTCTTTATTATCCGCCGGAGCAATGATGTGTATGTTAGAAATAGCACGAAGCGAATCAAAATCAGAAATGGCATGATGTGTAGCCTCCAGTGGTTCATAGCTAATATCGGCGCTAATACCGATCAATCGGACAGAATTTTCACAATAAGCAACATCTACCTTTATTTGTTCAAGTGCGCGTGTTGTCAAAAAACAAGCTTGCGAAACAACAAATGGCTTTTTCCACACGAGGCAAGACCAGCAGCAACGCCTATCAAATTTTGTTCAGCAATACCAACCTCTATAATACGTTCTAGATAGAGCTTCGCGAATTGATCAATCTTTTCAGATATTTGTGAATCGGCTGTTAGAACGATAATATCCTTATCAAATTGCGCTATTTTTATAAAGGTCTTATTCACAATTTCGAGGTTTGAAAATTTCATGACAGTTCGCGTTTTTTTATGAGGAGTATCCACGCTCATTCCCCCATTAATTGAATTTTTGTCTGAATTTCATCAACAACAATATTGTATTCTTCATCTGTTAAAACTTTACGGTTCCAGCATATATCGTTTTCCATGGTGGAAATTCCACACCCCTTTATTGTGTTTATCAGTATTTCTATTGGTTTATCCTTATGAAATAGAGAAGAGCCTAAGGATTTTTTCAATTGCGTTATACCGTGACCATCAATTTCTACAACATGCCAACCAAAACTTGTAAATTTATCTGCTAAAAGCTCTGTTTTCATTAAAACATCAGTTGTGTCAGTAAGTTGGATCCTATTTCTATCGACAACCGCGATAAGATTACTGAGTTTATAATGCACTGAGAACAGTATAGCCTCCCAGACTGATACCTCTGTCATTTCGCCATCACCAAGAAGCACAAAAACACGATAGAATTGAGAATTAAGCTGTCCAGAAAGAGCTATTCCCGCACCAAGAGATAAGCCATGACCAAGAGAACCTGTGCTTTATTCGATACAAAGATTTTTTTTGCTTACATGGCCAATAAAATACGAACAAAATTTTAAATAAGTATCGAGAAGTTGAGGATCAAAATACTCCATTTCTGATAATACAATATACAACGCTTCAACCGCATACCTCTTACTTTGAACATATCAATCGCGATTGGGATCATGGATATGTGTTGGATTTATTTGCAGAATATATTTTGTATAAGATATAAATGAAATCAACGAAGGAAAGACTGCTAGCTGTATGACCGGATTTTGCTTTTTTAATGAGATCAAGTATTTTAAGGCGTAAGCGAAGAGCATAAATTGCATCGTCAATATCTGCTTTATTGGTTGTATAAGTCATACATTATTCCCCCGTGAAAGATTTATAAATAATGATCTCAAATTATAATTTTATGCACTACATATCTCTTATTTTGAACGTGTAAAATAATTTTCATGATAAAAAAGATACTGTGTCTGATAAAATTTTTGCAGATAGTATGTTAAGGATACAAAAACAGCAGATTTATTTTAAAAATAATTTTTTATGTATTGCGTCGATATCTTTTACAAAAGCATAAAAAGCTATTAAAATATCGATTTTAAAAGGGCATTATTATATAATGTTGTCAAGAGTTTTATACGTGTGCAACAACATTGCAAGGGCAATTACACTTTTAATACTACTTATATTTCCCACCTGAAATTAGCATACTGTGATGATCAGGAGAAAATCACTCAAATCACGCTATATATCCTTAGATATACCGTGTTAAAAATAAGAAATTGTACGTTGGTAATGGAAAATAAGCGCATAAAAGCTTTCAACATCTTTACATGGTTTTAAAAAAACAGCTGTTAATTAATGAAGTAATCTCTTCATAAAAAAGTGCTATGAAAAAAGATACACAAAACAATCTCTCTCATCCTATCGGATAAAAATGAGAACTTTCTTGAGCCTGAAGTTATGAACATAGTTTATAAAAACGTATTGCTGTCTCACCATAAAAACGTTCATCATCTAGATAAAAAATATCAGGTAAATGAATAATTGAATCTTTCTTTTCTTCAAGCACAAAGAGTGTATCAGCTTTTGCCCACCCTCCTCTCAAGGCTTCTACAAAAGCACGCTCACCTAAATAATGGCCATAGGGAGGATCTGCGAAAATAACATCGAACGGAAGCATTGTCCCAATATTGCCTAATTTTGTTGCATCACGACGCAAGATACGTCCAATCGACTGCAATTCAAAAGCTTCAATATTTTTTTGAAGCAGTCCACGTCCCTCAACTGAATTTTCAACAAAAACTGCTGCTTTTGCACCACGCGATAGAGCCTCTATGCCCAAGGCACCAGTCCCAGCAAAAAGATCAAGGATGCGTTTATTGGTCAAAAATTGTTCTTCTCGGCTCGCAAGAATATTAAAAAGGCTTTCACGCGTACGATCACTCGTTGGGCGAATTGACTGCCCCACAGGCGCAAACAAAACACGCCCAGCAAACTTACCGCTAACGACCCGCACGCGGTCCTCCAAATGGCTTCGATGTTTTTGCATCACTACTATATGGTTTGGATTTTTTCATCGCACCATCAAATGATTTCTTTTTTCGCTTATTCTCAAAAAAACACTCATCATGATCGCCTTTCATAAACTTCCCCGCTTTCTTTAAAAAACGATCATTATTGCTAGAAACACGCGCCTCACAATAAGATTTTTTACCATGTTTTTTATCAAAATGCTTGCTCCTTTCTTCTTGCAGCTGAATTTTTGATGGCTTTTCCTTACCTTTATGAGCAAATCCTCGACCAGCTAAATTGCTTTTATGTTCATGAGGGGGATTCTCACTAAGGGGAGACTTTTTACGCGCGCTTTGCGGACGTGCACCAGGAGCCATCCAAACATTAGAACGGCGCGAACGAGGCAAAACACGCTCTGCTTTTTCTTCTTCACTCTTATCCTTACGCATAAACTTCTCATCAGATTTTGTACCCAATCTTGATTGATCATGCTTAACAGAACCACCTCGCTGTCTACGTTGCACATCTCTTCCACTCGAGAAAATCCAGCTATCATTGGTGACAGCAAGATTTTTATCACTTTGTTTTTCCAAAACAATAGCAGAATTTGAAAATGGCTTAAGAATAGGAGAATCAAAATCTGCATTGGCTTGCACAATTAAACGCTCACCTAATTGCTCACGTAACATCCGACCTTTTATTTCACGAACTGCTCCCCCTTCCAAGTCAGAGAGCTGAAATGGACCATAAGATATACGAATTAAACGGTTAACTGATAACCCTAATGCACCCAGAACATTTTTTATTTCACGATTTTTTCCTTCACGTAAAGCTACAGAAAGCCACAGATTTGACCCTTGTTCACGTTCAATCGATGCTTCAATCGAACCGTAGAAAATACCATCAATCGCGATACCATTTTTAAGGTTATCAAGTGCACTCTGTTTTACTCTTCCATGAGCACGAACCCGATATTTGCGCACCCATCCCGTTAAAGGAAGCTCTAATACACGTGCTAAACCACCATCATTGGTTAACAGCAAAAGCCCTTCCGTGTTAATGTCAAGCCTGCCTATAGAAAGAACACGAGGCATTCCTTTCGGCAAATGACTAAACACTGTTGGTCTACCTTCAGGATCACGGTTCGTGGTGACAAGACCCGCTGGCTTGTGATAAAGCCATAACCGTGTTCGTTCTATAGGAGACAAAGATTTGCCGTCAACTTTAATAACATCAGAGCGGGTAACATTAAAAGCAGGCGTCGTCACAACTTTACCATTAACAACAATACGACCAGCAGAAATCATCATTTCTGCGTCACGACGCGAGGCAACACCAGCACGTGCTAACCTTTTGGCAATCCGTTCACTTTCATTTTCATCCATTTGCTCTTCACACCAATCTTTTCCAGTACATTCAGAAAATCGTCTTCCTGCACTATACCGCTTATCCTGAAAAGGGGAAGAACACAATCATTTATCATTTTCTATCCTTTAGCAGCAATAATGCACCTGTTTACTTGCAAGTTGGTTTTAAATATTTAAAAAATAATACCCTTTTGTTAAAAAGGGTTATAGCTTATTTGTTTTACAGTACTCTTCTCTCCATGGAGAGACCTTTTCGATCCCCTACACTTCAGTAGAAAGAACATGATGACTTTGACGCCCATGGAAATAGCCCTCTTAGAAGCGCAAGAGGCAAAAAAAAAAGACGAGGTCCCTGTAGGTGCCGTTATCATGCGCGGAAAAACAATTATTGCACGCGCTGGTAACTCCATAAAAACCCCGCATGATCCTACAGGACACGCAGAAATGCGGGTAATCCGTATGGCTTGTGAAACACTCCAAAGCGAAAGACTTCCTGATTGCGACTTGTATGTAACACTCGAACCTTGTGCTATGTGTGCCGCAGCCATTTCATTTGCACGCATACGGCGTCTCTATTATGCAACAAGCGACCCAAAAGGAGGTGCTATTGAACATGGTCCACGCTTTTACCAGCAACCAACCTGCCATCATAGACCTGAGATCTATTCTAGTTTTAAGGAAAAAGAAGCTGCTCAACTTCTTCAAGAATTTTTTGCACAAAAGCGGCGTTAAAAACAATTCCTTTTCTTACCAACGCTCATCTCTAAAAACATGAGAAATCTCTGGCTATAGCTCTTCTTTTCATCAGACTCCATTTCTAGAGCACTTTTTCTTTGATGCCCTCTTAACGCCTTGACTCTCATTTGCCAACAGGCGCAATCTTTGCCGGCTGACGATAACTTAAAGGTGGCTCAGTGAGATATCGGCGATATTTTGCACTTCCGACCCGTGCTCTCTGAAGACGTAAATATTCCTGCCGTTGTTTCACATTCAACCGTGAAATACTTTCTGAATCAACAGTATCAGCATGCTCATCAACTGATGATACTTTCTTGGGAAGAACAGAACCCCTCCTTCCATCAAAATGCTGCTTCGATGTTTCTGCTCCACCAAAAGAGTTATCCTGCTGTGGCAAAGGTAAAACTCTGAGCGAACCGGGCTTCGGCATCACAAGTTTCGGATGAGATTTCATAACAAGCTGACTATTGTCATTTGCCGATGTTAGCGAGGCAAGGTTAGCAACATCTTCAAAAAACTGTAACGAAACTGCCTTATCTGTACCATAAGTAGGAGCAGATAGACCGCATCCTGTTAAAATAAAACACATGCTCAAAATGCTTGCTGGCAATATTTTTACTGCACATTTTTTCACTGTTTATCCCATTTTCCTAAGTATACAACTGACTGCTCTTCCCGCAATTTATCGGAGATCTGGTCAACACACACAACCCCCACGGAAAAACAATAGGTTCCACCACTATCATAAAATACTATATGCATCAATGACAGAATTCAAACCGTAATGATACTCTGCACAACTCTGTATTTCTACCTATTGATCTTAAAATCTTAAATCTTGCCAAGCATTTGCAATTCCCGCAAAGCAGCCGCATCGCGAGCAGATACATCAGGATAAGCTGGATCACTCCCAATATCTTGTGTATAACGCCATGATCGAGCACATTTTTTTCCCAGCGCCTTCTCTGGATACACACCAACACCTTCAACATCACCCAGATTAAAAGCATCCGCAGGTGCTACATCCTGACTAATTGTTAAAGCACTTGTGATACAAATTTCCGCCATATCCAAATTCTCTAACGCCTTCAGTAAAGCTGGGTTAGAAATAAAAACAACAGGTGCGGCTTCTAAAGATGATCCAATACGCTTGTTGGCTCGTTCAAGCTCTAAGGCACCCGTCACAACTTTACGAACTTGTCGAACTTTTTTCCAACGTTCAGCCAAAGATTCGTTTTTCCATTCCCTTGGAACAGAACGGAATTGCTCCAAATGCACTGAATAACTTTCGGGATAAAGCTCCAACCAAGCCTCTTCCATTGTAAAAGGCAACATTGGAGCAAGCCATGTTACCATTCGTTTAAAAACTTCACGGACAACCTGTAAAGAAGCTTTACGTTTTGGTGATGAAGGTGCGTCACAATAAAGAGAATCTTTACGGATATCAAAATAAAATGCCGATAACTCAATGATTGAAAAATCTAACAATGCACGCATAATCTTTTTGAAATCAAACTCATCATAGGCTCGATTAATCAATTGATCGAGTTCAAAAAGCCGATGCAATATAAATTTTTCAAGATCTGGTAATGCGCAATAAGATATTTCTTCTCCTTCATCATGCGCCAACGTCCCAAGCATCCAACGAATCGCATTACGCAATTTACGATATGAATCCACATTTGTCTGAAGAGTTTTTTTACCTAAACGCTGATCTTCCCAATAATCCGTTGTCATGACCCAAAGACGAAAAATATCAGCACCGGATGTTTTAATTATCTCTTGCGGAACAACCGTGTTTCCCAAAGATTTAGACATTTTTTTGCCATTCTCATCCAAAGTAAAACCGTGTGTAATCACCGTCTTGTAAGGAGAACAAGCGCGCGTACCACAGCTTTCCAAAAGAGAAGACTGAAACCACCCACGATGTTGATCAGACCCTTCAAAATAAACATCGGCAGGCCATTTCAAATCAGCCCGATCTTCTAGTACAAAACTATGACTTGCTCCAGAATCAAACCAAACATCAAGAATATCATAAACCTGAACCCAAGACTCATGTGCACGATCACCCAAAAAACGCTCACGCGCTCCTTCAGTAAACCATGCATCCGCCCCTTCTGCTTCAAAAGCCCGCAAAATACGCTCATTCACACGCTCATCTTTCAAAACAACACCATCTTCATTGGCAAAAATACAAATTGGAACGCCCCAAGACCGCTGGCGAGAAAGAACCCAATCAGGACGATCTGCTATCATAGAAGCTAAACGGTTTTGACCAGAAGAAGGAACAAAAAGCGTCTTCGAAACAGCCTCTAAAGCACGACTACGTAGGGTTGAACCATCGCCAAGATTTTTATCCATTGAAATAAACCATTGCGGTGTATTACGGAAAATAACAGGTTTTTTCGAACGCCAACTATGAGGATAGGAATGTTTTAAACGACCGCGTGCAAACAACCGATCTGCTTTAATTAAAGCATTAATAACCTCTTTATTAGCATCACCCATTTTCCCATTATCATCAATAATGCGCACAGCCCCTTCTTTACGGTCTGGTCCAAAACCGGGAACATCCTTCGTATAAAAACCAGCATCATCAACGGGGAAAGGTATAGAGGGATCAATACCCATCTGCTCCAATAAAGGCTTATAAGCATTCCAAATTTCAAAATCTTCACGCCCATGGCTTGGCGCCGTATGAACAAAACCTGTACCAGCACCCTCTGTTACGTGCGAACCGTCAAGCAGTGGAATTTTAAAGTTATATCCCCCAGCCAAACCTTTGAGTGGATGAGAAAGAACAAGCGTTTTAAGTTCATCAGGAGAAACAACGCGTAAACGCTTCAAAACAAGTTTCGCTTTTTCCGCACAGCTCATAGCTAACGCATCAGCAAAGAGAAGTTGTTCCCCAGCTTGAGGACCAAAATCATTTTCCGCGCTTTCAACTTCATAAATACCGTAAGAAATCTGCGACGAATAACTAACCGCACGGTTACCAGGAATTGTCCACGGAGTCGTTGTCCAAATTACAACATAAGCACCATATAAGTCATTAGAATCTGTTTCAAAAATAGGGAACTTAACCCAAATAACCTCTGATTCATGATCGTGATATTCAATCTCTGCCTCAGCCAAAGCCGTACGTTCCACAACAGACCACATCACAGGTTTTGAACCACGATAAATCTGATCTGACATAGCAAATTTCATCAATTCACTGGCAATGCGCGCCTCTGCATGAAAAGCCATTGTGGTATAGGGCGTCTTAAAATCCCCAACAACACCAAGACGTTTAAATTCTTCACTTTGAATAGTTATCCAATGTTGTGCAAATTCACGGCATTCTTGACGAAATTCGTTCAGGGGTACATCATCCTTATTTTTCCCTTGTGCACGATATTTTTCTTCAATCTTCCATTCGATCGGAAGTCCATGGCAGTCCCAACCGGGAACATAATTTGCATTAAAACCACGCATTTGGAATGAACGAACAATCACATCCTTTAGAACTTTATTCAAAGCATGCCCTATATGAATATGTCCGTTTGCATAAGGTGGACCATCATGGAGAATATAAAGTGGACGGTCTTTTGCTTGTTGGCGCAATTGAGCGTAAAGCCCCATATCTTCCCACCGCGCCATCAACTCAAGCTCTTTTTGTGGCAACCCTGCACGCATAGGAAAATTTGTTTGTGGTAAATAAAGAGTTTTTGAATAATCTATTGTTTCATTTTTCACAGCCATTGTGAAATATTCCTGTCCACTTTTACGATTTCATTTTTGCATAACTTCCCCGAACCCTGCAACTCTGGTTTTTTAATCTATAGGGAAAGCCGAGCTCATCATTCGTATTAAGCAGCGATCAAGAAGATATGTCATTATATTTTATGGGCTTTATCACGAAACTATCAAGAAAGGAAACCCAAAAATGATTTTCTTAAAAAAATACAGGCTCCACCAAGGTGGAGCCTCTCTGCAATTTACTTTAAAAAATTAGAATTTGTAAGCTACACCAACACGGAAATCATTGGTTTTAAAGTCAATTTCAAATTTTTCTTTTGCAAATTTCTTTTTGCCAAAATCAGAGTAACGATACTCTGCACGCAAAATAACATTGTCAAGAACTGCAAAGTCAATACCACCGCCAAGAGTATAACCAACCATTGTCTTTGTTTCATCAACTAAGTTATTGGATTCTAAATTTCTTTCATTTTCTTTCTTAAATGATACCGATACAATGTCTTGAAGCTTCGTATAAGCAACACCACCAGAAATATAAGGCATAAAGCGGTCAGCAGCAAAACCAATACGCAACCGTGTAGCACCAACCCAATTCTGCTTCAAAGTATGGCTTAAAGCTTCAATTCTACCATCTTGCCCATGGCTAAGCTCAGAAATCTCTCTTTTCAACTGCTCTAAACCATATAGACTTCCACTGCCATTGTCCTTACCCAGAGCTCTCGCACCATTTCTAACCATTCCCTCTGCACTGTGAGGATTATGACCAACAGCATGCGGATGAGCGCCATGTGGATAACCACCATAATGACCAGCACCCATTCCACCTGGATGACCACCATAATGACCATGACCAGCCCCTACCCCACCAGGAGAACCATCATGATGACCGCGATCAGCACCCACCCCACCAGCAGCATGTCTCACCGATGTTCCTGGTTGTTCTGGAGCTGGCCGCTCCGAAGCTGGCGATTCTGGTGCTGATCGTACTAATCTACCAGATCTTGCCACTGCTCTTTCCACTGTAGTATTATCAGATATATTTAGGGTAACGGCCTTTGTGTATTTTTGTCCAGACCATATTAAATCCGTATCGACACCAAAAACGAAGTTATCACCAAGATCAATATTAGAACCTGCGTAAAGGCCAGCACCTTCAAAACCTGAAAGTTTAGGTGATAAATCTTTAATCAGTGGTACACTCTTACCTTCATCAATAACATCGGTATCAGTTTTACTTGAAAAACCACCAACTTGACCACCAATGTAAGCACCGGTCCAAGTAAAAGCAGGAGCGACAAAAGCTGATGAAGTAACCGGTGTTGGCTGATGTGGAATCACCACATCTGCTGCCTGTGTTGCAGAAGCTGAAATTAAAGCAAAAATAGATGCCGTTATTAAACGTTTCGTGTTCATAAAATATCTCCGAGTATCCAAAATGGATCATATATAGTGCATCTATTTTAAAATATCTGTAGCAAAAATATCACATTCACAAAAAAATAGAGGCTCTATCAAAGATGAAACCTCTTTAGAAATTTAGTTTTGCAATAATAATAATTCAGTCTTGCACTAAACTAAAACACTAAATTAAAATTTGTAAGCTACACCAACACGAAAATCATTGGTCTTGTAGTCAAGTTCGTATTTATCTTTTGAGTATTTCTTCTTACCAAAATCTGAGTAACGATATTCTGCACGTAAAATAACATTATCGGCTATTGTAAAATCAACACCACCACCAAGGGTATAACCAACCAATGTCTTTGTTTCATCCGACAAATTACCAGAAGCAACTACTATACCATCTGCTTTTTTCTGTACCTTAATCGAATATATACCCTGCACTTGAGCATAGGTAATACCACCAGCGACATAAGGCATAAAGCGATCAACAACTGTAAAACCAAGACGTACACGTGTGGCTCCAGACCATTTTTCTTTATAGGTAGTACTCCTCGCATACTCCTTACCAACGTAAAGAGTGCTCCCTTCAGCTACTGTAATCTTAGCTTCTTCAAGCTCTTTTTTAATAGCGTCAACCTCATCTATGATTTTAATTTCCACTAGCCTATTTGTTTTTGTCTCTCCTTTATCAGCCCAAACGGCATCCGTTTCAACCCCAAAAATGAGATCATTACCAAGATCTATGTTGGAACCTGCATAAATACCACCCATGAAACCTGAAAGCTTAGGTGTCATATCTTTAGAAATTTTAGTGTTTGTTGCACCCACCTCATTTAGCTCAATCTTACTTAAAAAATTCCCAATCTGGCCACCAAGATAAAACCCCGTCCAAGAAAATGCAGGGGCAGAAACAACTGGTGCTATTTCATGGGGAATTTCTACATCCGCAGCCTGAGCAGCAGAGGCTGAAATTAAAGCGACAAACGAAGTCGTTATTAAAGATCTTATATTCATAAATTTTTGCTCCTATTTGGTTAGAGCCGAATACGATAAAATAAAGATTATGAAAAATCTGTAACAAAAATAACACAGTCTACAAAAATAGAGGCTCCATTAAAGATGGAGCCTCTTAGAAATCTCATTTTGTAATAATAACTTAGTTTTGCACTAAATTAGAATTTGTAAGCTACACCAACACGGAAATCATTGGTCTTATAGCTAAATCTCTGTGATTCTTTTGCAAATTTCTTTTTACCGAAATCTGAATAACGATATTCAGCACGGAACATAACATTATCGGACATTGCAAGATCAACTCCACCACCAAGGGTGTAACCAACCATTGTCTTTGTTTCATCATACAATTTACCACCAGACGAAACCGTTCTACCATCATCAGTTCTTGTTCCTAAAATCTCCTGAATGCCCTGTACCTGCGCATAAGCAATACCACCAGCGATATAAGGCATAAAGCGATCAGCAGCTGCAAAACCAAGACGTACCCGTGTAGCGCCAGACCATTTTTCTTTGTAAGTGTTATGATCCTTTACGACATCATCTTTTTTAAATTGAGACGCTTCTTTTAGCTTGATTTTAGCATCCGTGAATAGAGTGTTCAGAGTTGTGGCAGCGTTATCATTAGCAAGGGTTCTTTCATTTCTCGTTTTTGCTTCCTCACGTCCGGCCCGAACAGCGTCCGTTTCAATCCCTAAAATGAAACCATTGCCGAGATCTACGTTGGATCCTGCGTAAATACCACCTATGAAACCCGAAGGTTTAGGTGTCTCACCTTTAGTAAAAGTTGTACTAGTTTCTGGAACCCTTATCTCAGACTTACTTGAAAAATTCCCAATTTGGGCACCGAAATAAAAACCTGTCCAAGAAAATGCAGAGTCAGCAATAACTGCTGGCGCAGCTTCATGGGGAATGATAACATCGGCAGCTTGCGCAGCAGAAGCGGAAACCAAAGCGATAACAGAAGTTGTTATTAGAGATTTTATATTCATAAATTTTGCTCCTAATTATTTTATGTACGCAATGTTATACAATAGCGTAAAAAAAATCTGTAGCAAAAATGGCACAGCCATAAAATAAAGGCTCCGCTCAAAAACGGAGCCTCCTAGCAATTTCGTTTTGTACGAAAGCCTGTAAATTACACACATGCGGAACTCATTGGTTTTACAGTCAAATTCCTGCTTGTCGTTTACACATTTCCTTTACTAAAACCAACATACAGCAACATTCTATGCATGTAATAATATGCATCATGTAACATAATAGCTACAGAAAACACCAAAAATGCTGCCCAAATAAACCTCTTAATAATCTAACTTACAATACGTTAAAATTTGTAAGCTACACCAACACGGAAATCATTGGTTTTGTAAGAAGTTTCATATTTATCATTTGAGAATTTCTTTTTACCAAAATCCGAGTAACGATATTCCGCACGGACAATAAAATTATTGCTCATTGCAAAATCAACACCAGCACCAAGGGTATAACCAACAAACGTCTTGCTTTCATCAAACAAGTTACCAGAAGCTATTACTTTACCTGTCTCTTTTTCTGTTATTGATATCGACGCGATATCTTGAAGCTGTGTATAGGCAATACCGCCAGCAACATAAGGCATAATGCGTTCAGCAGCAAAACCAATCCGCACCCGCGTAGCGCCAGCCCACTTTTCTTTAAAAGTGAAGCTGTGCACTTGTTTATCACCCTCTTTAAGTACTTTGTCCCCAATATTAATACCAGCTTCTTTCAGAATCTTATTAACATATACTAAGTGATTTTTAGCAATCTCGTATGCTGTTAGCGTCTTGGTATCACCTTTATCAGACCACATGATATCTGTATCAACACCTAAAACAAGGCCATTGCCGATATCAATATTAGAACCTGCATAAAGACCCGCCATGAAGCCAGATGGTTTAGGTACAAAATTTTCACCAACAGGAATATTTTTTCCTGTGATAAGAATGTCCACTTTATTTTTACTCGAAAAACTACCAATCTGTCCACCAATATAAAAACCTGTCCAGGAAAAAGTAGGAGCAACAATAACCGGCGCAACGGGTGTAGGATTCTGCGGAACAATAACATCTGCCGCATGTGCTGCTGAAGCTGACGCAAAAGCGAAAGCAGAAATTGTTATTAACCATTTCATATTCATAATTTTCCTCCATAGCTGAATATTTGAACACGCAATTCCATATAGAGCCCCCTCTACAGATATCTGTAGTAAAAATGATACATTCATAAAAAAAACAAAAAGCCCACAAATTCCCCTCCTTTAGTCGTTTGGATCTATAAATGGGAATCTGTAAGCTATGCCAACGCAGAAGTTATTATTCTCTCAATGAAATTCAATACTGTCTTATGCGCGTGCTCCAAAATCTGAAAACAACATTCTTCATGAAAAACATACACTGCCAGTTATTATAAAATGCAATGCCTACCAAAACTATACAAGCAACGTACCCAGCTTTAACCATGACATTACCACACTCAACAGCTTGACTTGTTATACTTTCTCGCATCACAAAACTGGCATTATAACGAAAAGCACAAATAAACAGCACCCCTTCCCCACTTTTAAACTCGAAAAAACACCTTGCTTCTCCAAAATCTACTAGCTACACAAAATTATACCTCTTAACATCATTGATTCGCTTATTAAAAACTCACCTCATCCTACGATCATTTTGACCTCTTTGGGCTTTTCCTATATCCTAGGACTCTTTACTTAAACCGGATATGATACAGCTACAAAATGAATAACTGCTTCGTATTTACTATTATCAATACAAAAAACTCCTTTTGAAAAATCTTAGGTAACGCACTGCCCCCCGTTCATTGAACAAGAGAACTTTTAGAAAAAACAACAGAACTCATTCCTTGTTCCAGCTTTGGAGCGACCATAGAAGCCCCCCCCTGAGCGACAGAAACTGAAGTGAAAACCCTTAAAAAATGAAGCCCTATAGCATTTTCAATTTTAAGATAAATGAAAACTTTTAAGCTATCCCCCCCCTAAATTATACTTCTTAACGTCGCTTCTTCACTTAAAAAGGAAGCGCGTTAAAATAGTTGTCTTAGAAAAATAAAGGAGGTACATTGAAAACCTCTATATGTACTTTCTTTTTCTTTGAAGGTTTCCGAACCTTTCTTTTTTTAACAGTACGTGATGCAGCTACAAACTCAATAGCTGCTTCACATTTGCTATTACCAATACAAGAAAACTTCTTTTGAAAAACTTCGGATAATGCACCGCTAACCTGTTCATTAAACCGAGAGCTTTTAAAAGAAATAGCAGAAGCTATTCCTTGTTCCAGCTTTGGAGCGACCATAGAAGTCCCACCCTGAGCGACAGAAACTGAAGTGAAAATAGCAAAAGCTGCGATAAAATATCTTAGATTCATAAATCTTTCTCCATTCAAAGTATCATAATGTGTTTTATCTAGTGCCTTCACTTCAAATTTCCATAGAAAATAATATATTGAGAGATAAAAAGTGAAATTTCCTAAAAAACCAGGCTTTATGCACTTTCAATGCCAACACAAAAATCACTGATTTTGCAATAAATAAGAATACAATGTACCGTTAAATATAAAACCAACTTACGCAAATGTTCACTAACGCACTTCTTTCGCAGAGATTTTTCTCATCCTAATTGCTCAATGCGTTGTGGTAGTGTTAATACATAAAATCTTCAATCAATGTGTTACCAGTAGTCCCACCATAAAACTGTCGATTTTTTTAACCAACGGTTGTTACAAACACAAAAAAGCAAATCCTCATAATTCTATTTTTATTGTATAATCTTTAAATTTAATAACACTCATTAAACTAAAAATTATGTCATAGAATACTCTCATAAGAAGAGATAAAAAACACAATGCCCGTAATATACGGGCATTGTGTTCTATTGCATTATACTTCTTTTGACTCTGATTTTAAAAGCTCATTTTAAAATTCAGCTATGTGCAAAAATATCAACCTCCGACCATCCCAAAAGATCGAGTTTGGCTCTCATAGGTAAAAATTGAAAACATGCCTTTGCAACACTTTCCCGCTCTTCACGTCTTAAGCGTTCTTCAAATATATCTCTTAAACGATGCAAATATAAAACATCCGACGCGGCATATTCAATTTGCGCGCGTGACAAAGTTTCAGCAGCCCAATCTGAAGATTGCTGCTGCTTAGAGATATTCACATTCAGCAGTTCGCTGCAAACTTCTTTTAATCCATGACGATCCGTATAAGTACGCGTGAGTTTTGAAGCAATTTTTGTACAAAAAACCACATTCGGCATAACGCCAAATGTATGCGCTAAAATAGAAAGATCAAAACGCCCAAAATGAAATATTTTGGTGATTGCCTTATCTTCAAGCAATTTGACCAAATTGGGCGCACTCTTTTGTCCTTTAGCAATCTGTATAATGTCAACAGTACCATTTCCAGGAGAAAGCTGAACAACACATAAACGATCACGATGTGGTTGTAATCCCAAAGTTTCTGTATCAATCGCAACGGAATCAATTTGATAATTGTCTAAGTTTGGTAAATCACCTTGATGAACGCGAATCTCAGTCATTTGCCCTCCTATTTGCTAAAGTCGCAAGAATACGCGCCCAAGATCGCTGCCCTTTATGAAATGATTTTAGGTTATACTTTTCATTAGGCGAATGAATACGGTCGTCCGCCAGTGCAAAGCCAACCAAAATAGTTTCCATATCAAGAATTGACTGAAAATCTCCAACAATTGGAATCGAGCCACCCATGACTGTTAATAAAGCCGGTTTTCTCCACTCTTGTGATAAAGCATCTTTCGCTGCCTCGATAAAAGGAGAATCATAAGGAAGCTGAATTGCTGGAGAAGAACCATGCTCCTTAAATGCGACTGTACAGTCAGCAGGAATAAGACTGCGCACATAATCACGAAAAGCTTGGCGTATTTTCTTTGGATCTTGCTTATGCACTAAACGAAAAGATACTTTTGCATTCGCTTGAGAAGCAATAACCGTTTTGATTCCTTCTCCCTCATAACCACCACTAATACCGTTAATTTCTGCTGTAGGACGCGCCCATACCAGTTCTAAAATACTCCGTCCTTTTTCACCAGCAGGGACGGAAAGCCCTATAGGACCAAGAAAATTTTCAGCATTGCAATTAAGCTCATTCCATGATTGCAAAATATGTGGAGGTGTTTCTTCTACTCCATCATAAAAATTAGGAAGTGTCACCCTATTATTTTCGTCATGAAGTCCTGCCAAAATTTTAGCTAAAATACGAATGGGATTGGCTGCTGCTCCCCCAAAATAACCAGAATGCAAATCGCGATTAGCTGCTGTGATAATGATCTCTTCTCCTAGAATCCCGCGAAGAGCAACAGAAACAGATGGTGTATCCGCATCCCACATCGACGTATCACAAACCAATGCGCAATCAGCCTTAAGTTCATCACTATTTGCTTTCAAAAAAGGAACAAGTGAAGGAGAACCACTTTCTTCTTCACCTTCACATAAAATAGTAACTTTAACAGGGAGCTGCCCTGTCTCTTCCTTAAATGCACGACACGCTTCAATAAACGTCATGAGCTGGCCTTTGTCATCTGAGGCCCCACGAGCACAAATCACTTTCTCTCCATCTCTCTCTTTTAAAGAAGGTATAAATGGATCATCTTCCCATAAATTCAGCGGATCAACAGGCTGAACATCATAATGTCCATAAAACAAAACATGCAGACAATCATCTGAAGGCCCTGGATGATGCCCAACAACCACTGGATGACCCGGTGTATCACGCCGTGAAGCCTCAAAACCAATGCTTTTTAAATCATCCACTAACCAATCAGCCGCTTTACGACATGCACCCTTGTAAGCCGAGTCTGTAGAAATCGATTGAAAACGCAAAAGAGAAAAAAGGCGCTCAAGGCTCTTTTCTATATTCTCATCAAGATGTGTCAGTACTTTATTCAGCATAAAAAAACCCTCAAGCCTTGTGTAATTGTAAATATGACTTTAAGCCTCTTGTAGGATTTTGCAAGACACCTTATTCATTTTTGACACTGTGGACAGTAAAAACTTGAACGCCCAAACTGCAAAATACGTACAATAGGCGTTCCACATTGCAAGCATTCTTCGCCTTCTCGTCCATAAACTGAAAAAGTGTGTTGAAAATAACCAAGTGAGCCATCTACATGCATATAATCACGCAAAGAAGATCCACCAGACAAAATTGCTTCAGCAATCACATTGCGTATATTCTGTGCTAAAAAATCTGCAAATTCACGTGCACGTGTAGTTTTCAATGCTAATGTAAATGCACCACGCTGTGGAGATAAGCGACTACGCCAAAGAGCTTCACAAACATAAATATTCCCGAGACCCGCAACGATAGACTGATCAAGCAAAACTCCCTTAAGGGATATTCTTTTATTAACAAAAACTTCTTGTAAATAGCTACCAGAAAACGCATTACTCATAGGCTCGAGCCCTAGCTTCTTTAAAAGCGGATGCTCATAAAGTCTGCTTGTATCTGCTAAAAGCATAAACCCAAAACGACGAGGATCATTATAAGTGAGACGATAAACTTTGTCGTCTTGTGCTAAAACATCCATGACAAAGTGATCATGCGTGACAAATTTACTTTTAGAAGAAGACGTTTCTCTTAAAAGATCATTCTCTACACGCCATGATCCTGACATTCCTAAATGACTCAAAATCGTTTCATTCTGCGAAAGATGAAACAATAAATATTTCGCACGCCGACCAAGTTCCACGATCGTCCTGCCCATAAGCCGCTGAGAAAACGCCTCAGGAAAAGGAAATCGCAAATCTCTACGATTAAGCATGACAGATATAATCTTTGCACCAGTCATAACAGGCTCAAGTCCACGACGAACTGTCTCTACTTCAGGAAGCTCAGGCATCTATCTTCCTAATAATTATGCGCTTTCCAACAATACCATTGAAAAAATATAATATTAAGCCCATTCACCCTTACGAAATACTGGAACTCTCATACCATCCTGCGTAATGCCATCTATATCCATGTCATCTGATCCAATCATCCAGTCAATATGAATCATACTCTTATTACCACCACGTGCTGCAATTTCCTCTGCCGTCAATGATGCCCCATCTAAAAAACACTTCGAATAACACTGCCCTAAAGCAATATGACATGCAGCATTTTCATCAAATAATGTATTATAAAAAAGAAGGTTACTCTTAGAAATCGGTGAAGAATGTGGAACGAGAGCAACTTCACCCAATCGACTTGCACCTTCATCACTTTGCAAAACCTGTTGTAAAACTTCCTGACCTGTCGAAGAACGTGCATTAACAATACGCCCTGCTTCAAACTGCACCTCAATATTATCAATGAGCGCTCCTTGATAAGAAAGAGGCTTAGTCGAACGAACAAAACCTTCAACCTTATGAGCATGAGGAGTGGTGAATACTTCTTCTGTCGGAATATTAGGATTGCAGACAATACCATTTTTAGCAGCTGATGCACCACCATGCCATTCATGATCATCTGCCAAACCAACCATTAAATCAGTCCCTGGCCCTCTAAAATGCAAAGTAGAAAAACGCTGCTCATTAAGCCAAGATGACCGTTGCTTCAAAGTCATATTATGCACAGTCCACGCATATACTGGATCCTCTTCTGTAACACGTGAAGCAGAAAAAATTGCATCAGCTAACTTCTTAATCGCTTCATTAAGCGGCAAAGAAGGAAACATCGCCTCAGCCCACCCTATTGTTGGATAAGCAACAATCGACCAATTTATAGAAAAATTCGATATTTTTTTGAGAGCAGGCTTGTAAGCCATTGAAGTGGCCTTATTCAAACGTGCAACCTTATCAAAATCTTGATTGGAAAGCAGCAAAGGATTATCACCAACAATAGCTAAACGCGCAGCCCCATTTTCAAAAGCCTTCGCCATTCCTTCATACAGCCAAGAAGGTGCGCGATCAAAACTAGCAGCATGCGCATTTTCAAAACGTGTAAGCGATAACATATCATCACTAAAAAGTGGTGTAATTACACCAGCACCGACTTTATAGGCATGATATGCAATACGCCGAACAAAAGGTAATGCGGAAACTGGAGCAGTCAAAACAAGATCTTGCCCCTCTTGTAAATTCAGCCCGATTTTTACTGTAATCTCTGCAAGACGATTAAGCATTTCAGGCGAAATTGTCTCATGAATGTCAAAGTACATTACCAATGTCCTTCTTTGATTGTGAAAAAATTACCGGCTTCTGTACCGTTTTTCTAACACTGCAACAATCGCATTTAACTGATATGATGAGGGCATAGCATAGGCCACAAGCGACTTGCTTTCCGCTTCCTTATCTACACGATGAGGTGCATATGTGGGAATAGGAACTTTATCAAGTTGTACTGTAACAAAAGACGTAGTACGAACTTTGTTCGCCTGTGCTACTTCTATAGAAGAAGACACTTTTTGTTTTTCCTCTGCTTTTATTTCTTTACTTGCTACACTTACATCCATGAAACCCAATGGATTGCTGGAACGTTCTTGAGCAAAAGCATAAGCAACATCATAAGGACGATCATTAGTAGGAACCTGAAGTGATCCATCACGTGAGCGCTTTTCATAGAAGGCATTTCCCCCCGCAACCTGAACATAGTGCATATTTTTATAAGGAAAAGATAAACCTGCTGTATGAAAAAATTTAGCGTTTTTAAGTTTCTTATCTCTTCTGCCACGTAAAACAGCATCAGCGGCCTCTCTAGCACGAGCAACAGATGCCGGCTCCGTCATAGGACGCGTTAAAACACCGGGAGCAAACTGTTTGTATTGACCAACAACACCACAAATCGTTTTTGGATAAGCGCTTGAATTAACACGATTCATAACAACCGTTCCAACAGCAACCATTCCTTCAAAGCTTGTCCGATTTGATTCAAAATACATTGCACGCATAAGGCATTGACGTTCAGTCAGTGGATACATTACTACTTTTGTCTTCTTATTTTCATTCACTCTACCAATACCAACATGATTCGAAGAACACCCCACAACAACAAATGGTGCTAGAAAACAGGTCACAAAAACAGTCCAATAGTTTTTTTTCATCTTATACAACACATTCCCACATCTTTGAAGCATTCAAAATTTGAATGGGTTTTAAATGCATCTTCAAAGAAAGTATATGATTAATTGCCACTACTTGGTAAAATTTTAATACAGGTAGTAATTAAAAGCTATTTATGCGAAATAAAAAATAAAAAACTATTAATTTGTCAATCAATATTGTTATTATTATGAAAAATGAAGCCTCTCAATATCAATCCTAACGCTTTAATAGCGATAAAATATTATGCCTCCGAAAATTCTCCAATGATTTCACATACAAAAAGGTTGTGATACTAAAACTGTCTGCATCAGAAAAAACTAATACGAATATCCCCTTCAATACAAATTTGAGAAAATGACCAAAAAGAAGTTTTTCCTCCGCCCCAAACTAAATGAATGATACTCCCTCTGAATCAAACCTATCAAATAAGGAGTTAAAAATCCGCAATATTACCTTAAGAAAATTCTATATTGCTTCTTTGCACTCACTCATAATCCGTATACAATGCTCTGCCAATAGCCATACTGCAAGAAAGTGCTAAAATGGTTGTTATCTTTAATAACAAGCTCACTTTATACATCTGAGAGAAAAATTTTAATCTATTTTCTTCTCACTTACCCCAACTTTATAGGTAAGATCATCACGAGGACGATCAGAAGACATATGATCGCCCGTTATGATATAATGCAGCATTTCCGCGATATTGGTAACATGATCACCAATTCGTTCAATATTTTTTAAACAAAAAAGCAAGTGCGTACAAACCGTAATATTGCGCACATCTTCCATCATATAAGTCAGAAGCTCACGAAAAAGAGAAGTATATAAAGCATCAATTTTACCATCACGCTCACGTACTGCTTCGACACGTTCCAATAAACGGCCCGTGTAAGCACTCAATACTTCCTTTAACTGATTGAGTGCTAAAGCTGTAATCGTTTCAAGCCCATGATAAAAAGCAGCAGATTGACGTATTTCTGAAAGTGCTACCGTTCGCTTAGCAATGTTTTTGGCCATATCTCCAATCCGCTCAAGATCAGAAGCAATACGAATAGCACCAATAATTTCACGTAGATCAACAGCCATCGGTTGGCGTTTGCAAATAACGGTAATCGCTTTTTCATCAATATCACGTTCTGCTTCATCTAAAAACAAATCATCGGCAATAACTGCTGTCGCGAGTTGAAGATCACTACACACAACTGATGCAACAGAACGTTCAATCATTCTTTCTGCATAACTCCCCATTTCTGTAATCCTTGCTTTCAAATATTTTAGTTCTGCATCGTAAGAACGAACAGTATGGTTCATAGACATATCTTATACTCCTCAATTCGCCTATCCAAAACGCCCCGTAATATAATCTTGCGTACGTTGTTCTTTTGGTGAGGTGAAGATCATTTCAGTTGCACCAACTTCTACCAAATGTCCCAGATGAAACATAGCCGTATATTGAGAAACACGTGCTGCCTGTTGCATGGAGTGTGTCACAATAACAATTGTATAATTTTGTCGTAATGCATCGATAAGCTCTTCAATACGTGCCGTCGCAATTGGATCAAGAGCTGAACATGGCTCATCCATCAAAATAACTTCAGGACTAACTGCAATGGCACGCGCAATACACAAACGCTGTTGTTGTCCTCCTGATAAACTTGTGCCTGCCTCATGAAGACGATCTTTTACTTCTTCAAATAAACCTGCCTGCCTCAAACTCTTTTCAACAACATCATACAATTCTGCACGCGATTTGACTAAACCGTGAATGCGTGGCCCATAGGCTACATTCTCAAATATAGATTTTGGAAAAGGACTTGGCTTTTGAAAAACCATTCCAACACGGGCGCGCAATTCTACAACATCAATCTGCGAGTCATAAATATTCTCCCCATCTAAGGTAATAAGACCCGTTATTTTAGCCCCTTCAATCATATCATTCATACGATTGAAACAACGCAAAAAAGTCGATTTTCCGCAACCTGAAGGACCGATCAAAGCCGTGACCTGATGTTCAGGAATATCAAGAGTAATACCATGAAGAGCTTCTTTTCCCCCATAAAATACCTTCACATCCTGACCACGCATTTTAATCTTCATTACAGACTTTACCTTACTTTAGAATACAAACCTTATCGAAGCAGCCAATTTATCCAAACTATTGGCGCCATTCAAATCGTCGACGTAAAAAAACCGCAGAAATGTTCATGACAGCGAGAAACATCATTAATACAATAATAGCGCCCGACGTCTTTTCAACAAAAGCGCGCTCTGCTTCACCTGCCCACATGAAAATTTGAACCGGCAAAGCTGTTGCTGGATCCATGGGGGTAGCAGGAATATTGACAACAAAAGCAACCATTCCAATCAAAAGTAAAGGCGCAGTTTCACCTAGAGCCTGAGCTATACCAATAATCGTACCAGTCAAAATACCAGGTGCTGCTAAAGGTACAACATGATGAAAAACCATTTGTGTTTTCGATGCTCCTAACCCTAAAGCTGCTGCGCGAATAGACAGAGGAACTGCACGCAAAGCAGAACGCGTTGCAATAATAATTGTTGGGAGAGTCATAAGAGCCAAAACAAGCCCACCAACAAAAGAAGCCGAACGGGGTAACCCAAAAAAATTAACAAAAACAGCAAGTCCTAAAAGACCAAAAACGATCGAAGGAACAGCTGCAAGGTTATTGATATTAACCTCAATAAAATCTGTAAACTTATTTTTGCGTGCATATTCCTCAAGATAAAGAGCCGTTGCTATCCCTATTGGGAGTGAAAACACTAAAACTATGGCTATCATATAAAGAGAGCCGATTATCGCAACCCCTAGTCCCGCAGTCTCAGCACGACTTGAAGCACCAAATGTAAAAAAACCAAAATTAAATGTTTTATAAAGCGTGCCATCATGAGCTAAGCGTCTCATCCATTCTACTTGGCGATTAGAAACTTTGCGGTTTTTTTCTGCTACATGCAAATTAATCTGCCCTTTATAAGCGGAATCAATATCCGCTGCTGCTAAAACTTTGATTTTTTGCATTGTTCCAATTAGCTTTGGATTCTCTGTAACCATTTCACGTAGTTGAACGCGTACGCTGTTTGAAAACATACGGTTAATATCCCGCAAAGATGCGCGATCATTTTGATCTATATCAAGCTTTTTTGCCAAAGTATTGCGTACAAGAAGAGGATAATTAGCAGTTATGAGTACCTGCGGACTTATCTCACGTTGACCACTTGGATCGATTACCTTTTCATCTAAATAAACCGATAATACCATTTCACTTTGAAAAAAAGCTGTATAGCCTTGGCCAATAATAGACCATAAAAGCGCAAATAAAAAAAACAAACCAATAAAAATAGCAATAAGACCATACGCTCGGAAACGACGTTCAGCCCAATATCGGCGTTTAAGACCAATATTGCGACGAGGAAAAAGAAAATCTTTATTCATTCATATTGTTCCCGATATTTACGCACGATGTAAAGAGCAAGAATATTCATCAAAAGAGTCATCGCAAAAAGTGTCATCCCTAAAGCAAAGGCAACGAGAGTTTGTGGAGAATTAAATTCGAAATCACCTGTCAATTGATTAACAATCTTGACTGTCATTGTGGTCATTGCTTCAAATGGATTAAGAGTTAAGTTCGCTGCAACACCTGCCGCCAAAACCACAATCATTGTTTCTCCAATTGCACGTGATGCTGTCAACAAAATGGCTCCCATAATCCCCGGAAGCGCTGCCGGCAGAACAACTTTTTTAATCGTTTCAGATTGCGTTGCTCCTAACCCATAAGAGCCTTCGCGCAAAAAACGTGGAACAGCCGTGATAACATCATCGGACAAAGAAGAAACAAAAGGAATCAACATAATTCCCATAACAGATCCAGCTGTTAAAACACTTTGGGACATAATAAAACCAAAACCACCAGAAAGAGAAACAGAGAGATCACGTAAAAATGGTCCTACAACTTTCAAAGCAAAAAAACCGTAAACAATGGTTGGAATACCAGCAAGAACTTCCAACAAGGGTTTCACAATTGACCGCAATCGAGTAGAAGCATATTCAGCCATATAAATGGCAGAAAATAATCCTATAGGAACAGCAAAAAACATCGCTACAAACGCAATATAAAGCGTGCCGGCAAGGAGTGGTATGAGACCAAATTGCCCCACTTCATTGCCCGAACCGCTGGCTGAAAAACGCGGATCCCAAACCGTTCCCAAGAAGAAATTTGACAGGGGTACAGACTGAAAAAAACTCATCGTTTGAAAAAACATGGAAAGTGCAATGGCTGCTGTTGTTAGAACCGCAACTGTAGATGCGCAAATCAACCCCATAACAATTAAACACTCCACCTTATTGCGCGCACGCTGGTGCGGAGCAATTTGTATAATTCCAAAAATAAAACCAAAGGATGCAATGACAAAAAGGAAACAATGACCAATTAACTGTAGCCTTTGAGAAGAAGAGATCCATGACTGCGCTATACTTAACACATCATCTGGTGCTTCATAAGGCAAAGCAAACCCTTTTGCGAATAATTGTGCTCGCACTTCTTCATACGAAACGGAAGCAAGATCCCCCTCAAAGCGATGAATAATTTTAACCAGACTTCGAATAGCCTCTAAAACAAGGTCATGATTAATAACCTCTATCACCCGCGCACTATATGCCCCAACCTCTCGAGAGGCGCTATACTCCAAATAAATTGCACTCCCACAATCCCAAAAAAATAAAAAAATAAGTGCTGGAATAACAGTTAACAAGAATGTCCACCAACCGTAATAATACGCACGAGAGTGCATTTTATATTGTGCGTATTCAAGAGTGCGAGCCCGCATATAAGAAATACAAAAGCCAATAAAACCAAGAAAAAATAGGAGAAAAATAATGAAGGAAATACGCATATTGTCTTTCAATTTTTACAAAAAAGCACTACAGAAAACTCCTATACCGCAAATTCAGAGAATTATTCCAAACTCATCACTCTGCCAGAAGAAAAAGCAGAACGCTGTGCTTGTCTTTCTTTTTCAGAAGCAACAACCAAACCATATTCAGCCAATGGACCATCTGGACCAATCATTTGATCAGAAAGAAAAAAGTTAACATATTCCCGCAAACCTGGAACAATATCTAAATGCGCTTTCTTAACATAGAAAAAAAGTGGGCGAGAAACTGGATATTCGCCACGAGAAATTGTTTCAACGGTTGGCGCAAAACCATTAATATCTGCAACTTTTAACTTATCAGCGTTATTTTCATAAAAAGATAAACCAAAAACTCCAATTCCTGTTTTATTAGAAATCAACCGCGCAAAAGTTTCAGAATAATCTCCGTCAATATCAATAGCTTTTCCATCTCTACGTACAGCAATACAAGCAGCATGAATCGCTTTATCATCCATCCCTAAAGTTTTCATTACCTCAACCGCTCCACTAGCTTTACAGCCTTCAGCTAGCAATTTTTCTTCAAAAACTTCACGTGTTCCATGCTTTTCTCCAGGAATATAAGCTGCTATCATCCAATCAGGAAAATCACTATTGACAGCATTCCATTTTGAAACGTTATTGGACTGTAACTTTCCGTCTATAATAACCTGAGCAGCAAGTGCCTTATAAACATCTATTGGCTGCAACTTCCAATCAGGACCATTAATATTTGTTGCAAAAACAATGCTATCGTACCCGATGCGTATTTCCTCAACATCTTTTATACCAGCATCAAAACAAGACTGCAATTCACTTGGCTTTATTGCCCGTGAAGCATTAACGATATCTATTGTGTTCTCCCCAATACCACGGCAAAATTCCTTAATCCCAGCACCTGAACCACCCGATTCGATAACTGGAACCTTAAAATGAGGATAAATCTCTCCAAATATCTCAGCAACGATCTTTTGATAAGGCAAAACTGTAGATGAACCAGCAATTTGAATTTGATCGCGTGCATTGACGACATTAACGGACAACAATATCGTAAAAACCAGTCCCACTCCAACTGATAACAATTTGCTCATCCATAGACTCCCTAGAATGTGAATCAGTATCTTCTGTTTGTATCATATGATAATTCTAGTCTACATTTGCATCATAACAAATATAAAATAAAGCAGCATTGAAGACTTTTTCTGACAAAACCACGTTTTAGCTCTCGGCTCAAATAAATTTAATTTGAACGTTTGGACTCAATAACGTCCCAGAAAAGGTGAGCAACATCTGTACCACCAAAGCGTTTAATTTCACGAATTCCAGTAGGAGATGTCACATTGATTTCTGTTATATGATCTCCAATCACATCGATTCCCACAAGAAGAAGACCACGTTCGCGCAAAGCGGGAGCAATGCGTTCGCAAATTTCATGATCACGTTCAGTTAAATCAACATTTTCTGCCCGCCCTCCAACATGCATATTAGAGCGTGCATCCATTTCTATCGGAACACGATTAATCGCTCCAACAGGCATACCATCAAGCAAAATAATCCGTTTATCCCCTTTTCGTACTGCGTCTAAATAGCGCTGAACAATAAAAGGTTCATGATAAATTTGTGCAAACATTTCCAAGAGCGATGCTAAATTGCGATCATCCTTTTTTAAATGAAAAACACCAGCTCCTCCATTGCCATAGAGTGGTTTAATAATGATATCGCCAAACGTAGTTCTAAATTCCGTTATTTCTTCAATATCTTTTGTAATCAATGTTTCTGGCATCAAATCAGGAAATTCAGTAACAAAAATTTTTTCTGGACTATTGCGCACCCATGCTGGATCATTCACAACCAATGTCTTAGGGTGAATACGTTCTAACAAATGCGTTGTGGTGATATAATTAAGATCAAAAGGTGGATCTTGGCGTAAAAGAACCACATCCATATCCATCAACTGCGTACGGAAAGACTTCCCTAATTGATAATGATGTCCCTCTTCATCGCGTACAATCAATGGCTCTAATCGAGTAATCACACAACCATCGCGCATCGATAAGCAATCTGGTGTATAATGAAAAAGAGAGTGTCCACGTTCTTGTGCTGCTAAAGCAAGTGCAAATGTCGTATCTCCTTGAATCCGAAGTGTTGAAACATGATCCATCTGAATGGCAATTTTCATGAATAAAATCTCCCTATACCAAAAGCAGACTAGTCTATGCGCTATAAACTTAGTAAACAATAAAAGAACTATGACAAGAGAACTCCTATGATACAAGAAGTTGATAAAAAATTAAGCGATAAAGAAATCGAACGCTACGCACGACACATCATTTTGCCTGAAATTGGTGGCGCGGGTCAACAAAAGCTCAAAACTGCACGTGTCCTTGTCGTTGGCGCCGGTGGTCTTGGCGCTCCTGTCCTAACTTATTTGGCTGCTGCAGGTGTTGGAACCATTGGAATTGTTGATGATGACATCGTTTTGCTTTCTAATTTACAACGCCAAGTTATTCATAAAACCAGCACAATTAATCAATTCAAAATTGATAGTGCTAAAACCACTATAAAAGAAATAAACCCTTATATTGCAGTTGAAAAACATAATCTACGATTGGATAAAAGTAATGTGGATAAATTGTTAAATGCCTACGACATCATTGTTGATGGTAGTGATAATTTTGCCACACGCTGTCTGCTTGCTGATCACGCTGCCCAATGTGAAAAACCTTTAATAAGCGGTGCTGTGGAACGTTTCGACGGCTCACTAACAGTGCTCATGCCTTATAAAGACAACAATCCTCACTATCGCGATTTATTCCCAAACCTACCAGCTGCCGAGACTATCCCAACATGTGCTGAAATCGGAATCATAGGTGCTTTACCTGGAGTCATCGGGACACTGCAAGCAATGGAAGCCATTAAACTTATCGTAAATATTGGTGAACCCTTAGTGGGAAAAATTCTTCTCTACAATGGATTATTAGCGCAATTTCGTGTCATTACCTATAAGCGGTCAGGTTCTAATGCAAATGCAGAAACCATAAAGGTTTGCGTATAAGAATTTTTGAAGACGAGGAAAATACGCTAAGCAAAACCGTACTTAATCATCTCTTCCCCGCGCTTAACAATCACTTCATGTGTCAGTACTTTAACAGCCTTCAAATTATGACTGATAAACAGACAAGCCAAATGATATCTTTGCTGCAGATGATACAAAAGATCAATACCCTATTCCTGCACACTTATATCAAGAGAAAGGGTTGGCTTATCACGCATAATAAAGCGCGGAGTGGAGAAAATGATTGCACGTAGGAGAACAATGTTCTGTCTCTGTCTACTACGAAAAAACGCCTGCGAATAACGTAGTGGAGAAAAGGTACAGAACCAACCTCATACAAAGCTTCAATATATTAATAATCTCCTCTTTTCCGTATCATCACGACTTCTAAGAAAGTTTTTTCCTCTACACTCTTGAATAAAAGCAAAATTGCATTTTTTCAAAAAAATTCAGAAACTATGTTCGGTGAAATAAACCAGATTTAACATTACAAAATTCTGTATGATTTCAGTGTGCTTCACTTAAGTAATTTACGATATACAAACGTTTTTGGTCGCAGATTATCCTGTTTCTTCAGGAAAAGATCCTGATCGTTTTCCTGATCTATAGAACTTCAAAAACAATCACGTTAATTGTATTTGTCATATAGTTTTTTTCAAAATAGATTTACCAGAGAACGACATCCACCTGATTGTAACTAACCCGCACAGGAAAAAGGTTAAAGTCGGTAATACAAAGTGATAGGATGATAAAATTTTTGCTGGAAAAAGGAAACGACGCTTAACACCGCTATTGAAAATATTCTTCCGCTAAAAGATACAGTACCGATGATGCTAGAAATATGTTGGGTTTGTTTTTGGTTAAGCTCTGAGAAAAACAAACCCTTTGCTCATATCGGTAGAGTGCAAATAAATCCATGAATTAACGAAAATGCGATAACTGACGCAGCAATTTGATTGCTATGAACGAAAAAAATAAAGAGTAATACACATAAGGGCAGAGAAGAATGAAAAATACTTTATAGAATTATTGTATTTTTTATCAAACACGTGATACTTAGACATCAGTGAATTGGAAAAATATTGTGCTGAGAAGGCTCTGATGTGGCAGAACATGAGAACCAGCATTTGTGAACTGTTGAGGTGGTCAATTTTTCTATCAGAGAGTATTATTGGTTTCCAGAAGTGATAAATAACCTGAATACCAGCGCTGAAAAGACACATCAGCAAAATAAACTATGCTCCTCCTACGAGGTTCTGAAATATCCAGAGCGTTCCCCTAGCATTTTGCAAGATCGTTTTCGTTTTTGTTCCTTCATTTACAGATTTTTTTCTTCAGGAACAATAAGAAATACAAAGAAAATTATTCCCATCATCAGACATGAGATAATATATCCCATGAAATATTGCTTGGTATAATATATCGTTGCATTTCCTATAATACCGCTGATAATGCTACCAAAAGAGTTTATTTGGTGAGAGAGATGCGCATAATGCGAAAAGCGATCTTATCTGTTGCCTAGAGAATGGTAAATCCAGCCGTCAATGGCGCTGGCAATGAGACAAATTCCCGCTGCATAGAGAATTTGTGCAATCATAAGCACTATCATATTGGGAGCTTGAAGACAGAGAAGATAAAACGCTCCTGTCATAAAAACTCCAGCCGTAACGGAATATTTACGTCGATATCTGAAAGGAAATCAAGAAGCAAAACAGCTACCGAAAATGCAACTTGAAGCAAAGCCAATTGGAAAAGGCTAACCCCATAGATATTAAAAAAATGGCGTGATAAACACCGATTAACAATAGCAAGTATTCGAGGTCTGTTCATTGTTTTGTTCCACAAACTTTACAGTGAGGGTTCTTTTTTAGGGAACGCTCTTCTATAAAAAGTTTGCTACTCCATATCCTCACACAGCGATCCGCGGCAAGTAGATCACCATAACCACCAAAAAATTTAAGAGCATCATTAGCACACATGGCAGCTGAAAGAGCGTTCACGGGAGAAAACTTCGCAACTTTAAAATTATCATTAATAGCAGCGCAAGCCTCATAGATTAAACCGTCGCTTTTTGGAGAGAGATTTTCTATGAATGAGCTGAATGCATAGCAACCTATTTTTCTAGGTATGTAAAAAGATCCAAATACAGCAATGTCATTGACATAACCAGCATTTATATGAGCTTGTTGATTTCTTACACACCATTCATTTATCCATGGTACCAGATGGTCAGGTTCATCAACAGAAATGCTCTACAAATCGGCTCTGGGCAATTTGTTAATATCTTCTTTCACAGTGATCGACATTTGTAATTCACTAATCTCTATTTGACTGTTTCTTCGTGTCAGCTCACGTCGAAGAACGGTTGTCTTAGGAAATCCAACATCTTGTTCAGTAAAAAGAACTTGTCTGGTAAGGTTGGTTATATCGATCACATCATTGTCAACAAGAATTAATTTTCCCACGACAGAGAATACAAGTATCGCTAATACATGATTACCGATTCCGCTACACCCTAAGATAACCACCACTTTTTGTGAAAGAGTACATTGAACAGACTCTGGATCCATACCATAACTTTGATAATGAAGATGATTTCTGGAATATCGATTATTGAAGATATTGTCTGATGTCTCTGCTAAAATAAGAAAATGGTTAGAAAAAAGAAAATTAAATGCATGATTAAAATCTTCCCTTAACATGATTGACGATAGCGAATTATAAGCTTCTTCTGCCGTATTTTTCTCGATCAATTGTGCGGCGAGAAGTACAAAATTTTCCCAGTCTTTTTTCTTATTGATAACATACTGCTTTGAACCAGCACCGAAAATTGCATCCTCTTTACAGACAAGAACACGGGTGTATTTTCCCAAAATATATTGCTGTTTCATTGCTCCCCCCACTCATTCATTAAATAAACTTTTCTCTGAAAAGTTATTCCAGGGAAAAGAATCCTTTTTATCAATTAAAACCCATATGATCCATGACATCCCCCTTATATTTATATATTTCCGTTATTTATCACTCATGAATATTTTTACACCAATACTCATGGCGCTATTTAAAAAACAGAAAATACCCCAATGCATATTAAAACTCTCTTTTGTATTCGGAATATAAGCGAAGCTTAGTTTTATCGAGTTTTATCTTCTATGGCACTTAGTTGGTTCACTTCAACAAAATTCAAATGACGTACCACGCAACTATTTATTCACTTTCGTTGATAGAGCGCTAACTGGAGATGGTCGCAATTTTATTTTCAAGTGAAATTTTCAATGGAATTTTGTCTGATGCTTGTATTTTCCAACTTCGATTGGATTGTTTTGATCCAATCAATTATAGGCATATTTTGTTTCATTGCCAACAAGAGAAAAAAAAAGGAATACAGACAGAACCTTTATCACCAATGCACAATTTTAAGTGGCTATCGAACTCAACGCATTCTCCCACCTCTTTATCTAATAAATTTGAGATAATAAGTTTTTATTCTTGAGAATGAAAATCTGCTTATGCAGCAATATTCCTCCTCCGCATCATTAATTGCATAAATCTCAAAGTTTTAATGGAATAGCCTTTATATAAAAAACCAACATATGCCAATGATAAACCAACGCGTTAAAGACAAATACCTACATAGTTTTGTGTTATGTAGTGGATTCCACTATGCAACAAACAGTAAATTGATTGAGTGAATTAAAAACACATTGAAACCCCAATACATCTCTTTCTAGAATGCTTTATTTCTCAAATAGTTTATCTTTTGTCTGACTTGACTTACCTTCTTTACCATCCATTGGCAAAGGAACAGGATGATCAGATAAACTGCGTAAATAAAGTAAAAGATCGGCACGATCTTGATCATTTTTGATCCCACGAAAAGACATAATTGTTCCTGGAAACGCTTTACGCGGTGATTGCAGATAACGATCCAAAGTCATAAAATCCCATTTTTGATCAGAGTTCGCACGCAACGCCCTTGAATAGGCAAAACCTTTTCCAGACGCCAAAGGGCGGTTAACTATCTCCCAAAGTGGTGGCCCAACACGACTGGATTCATTGCGTCCAGAGGTATGGCATATAGCGCATTGGTGAAAAATTTTACGCCCATTTTCAAGTTTGCCTTGTTGAAGACGATCTTTTAGTGACAAAGAATTATCAGATACCTTCTGTTTTTCTGAGAATGTATCATTTTTTATCACTGTATGAGAAGGTTGAACTGATGTAGAATTATCGTAAATCATATCGCTGAGTGTGAAAATTCCTACCAAAATAATCAGTACAAAGAGACAAGCAAAAACAAAATAGACGACTGCCGAGCGATTCATAAAAATTCAAACATTTATATTTTTATTACCGCTTTTAGTTTAAGCTTTTTCCATATAATACACAACATTATAAACGCAGCATACAATTATAAATACAGCACACACAGCATTTGGAACTTTGCAATGGTACTTGAACCGATTATTCTTATTCCCGCCCGTATAGGCTCAACTCGTCTACCTCAAAAAGCCCTCGCTGAAATCGATGGAAAGCCTATGGTTGTTCATGTTGCGGAACGAGCAAAAAAAGCCGCATTGGGTCGGACTATCGTTGCAACAGACCATCATGGTATTGCTAAAGCTGTTACAGCTTATGGACATGAATGTATCATGACATCTTGTGATCATAAATCTGGCTCCGACCGCATTTATGAAGCTTTAATTCGTATTGATCCTGAACGGCGTTACAATGTCATTTTGAATCTACAAGGTGACCTGCCAACGATAACGCCTCATGAAATCATCAGTGCATTGCGCCCCTTAGAAAATAGCTTCACTGATATTGCAACTTTGGGCGCTAAAATTGTTGAGGACGATGAAAAAATAAATCCAAATGTTGTTAAAATTGTTGGTACACCACTTTCTCAAAATCGCCTTCGTGCTCTTTATTTTACCCGTGCAACAGCGCCTTATGGAGATGGTCCTCTTTACCACCATATTGGAATTTATGCCTACCGCCGCGAGGCGCTTGAGCAATTTGTAGCACTCAAACCCTCACCGCTTGAGCAATGTGAAAAACTTGAACAATTACGAGCATTAGAGCATAACATGCGTGTTGATGTAGAAATAGTGGATACAGTCCCCTTAAGCGTCGATACACAACGTGATCTTGAAAGGGCACGAAAAATTTTAGCATGAAAACACTTAAAAAAAACAATAAAATTTCCTTCCAAGGAGAATACGGTGCCAATTCTCATACAGCCTGCCTCAATATGTTTCCAAATATGGATGCTGTACCCTCTGCTACTTTTGAAGATGCGCTCAACTTAGTAGAAAACGAGCAAGCTGATCTTGCTATGATTCCTATCGAAAATACTCTTGCTGGCCGTGTTGCGGATATTCATCATCTCTTACCGCAATCTTCCCTTTATATCATTGGTGAGTATTTTTTGCCTATCCATTTTCAACTCATGGTTCTACCAGGTGTTACACATGATGAAATTAAAACCGTTCATAGCCATACACATGCTCTGGCACAATGCCGAAAAATCATACGTGAAAATGGCTGGGCACCTGTCACCTCTGCTGACACAGCTGGAGCCGCAAAATTTATTAAAAAAGATGCAAAACGTTCACAAGCAGCCTTAGCACCTCTGATTGCAGCAGAACTCTACGGACTTGATATTCTTGAAAAAAATGTTGAAGATAGTCCTCATAATATTACTCGTTTTGTTATCCTCTCGCGTTCTCAAAAACGTGTACCTAAACCCAAAAATGGCAAAAAGATCATCACAAGTCTTCTTTTTCGCGTACGCAATGTCCCTGCAGCCCTTTATAAAACACTGGGAGGATTCGCTACAAATGGTATTAATATGACAAAATTAGAAAGCTATCAAATTGGCGAAAATTTCAATGCAACACAGTTTTTCGTTGATATTGAGGGACATCCTGAAGATCCCATGATGAAACTCGCTCTAGAAGAGCTTGCTTTCTTTTCTGCTGAATTACGCATTATCGGTATTTATCCTGCTAAAAACGATCGAACGCCACATGTATGAAGAATAATTAAATTGCATAATTTTTCATGAACCGCACAAGACATCATGAAAATGCTATGATACAGCTTTCTTCGGAAAAACAGGCCTCTTTTTTGCTAAAACAGCTTCATAATGACACTGAAGAAGAAACTGAGCAATAACACCTGTGAATGGAATACTTAAATTATCTTCATAAAATTCTTCCATGAGTTATATAATGAAGGATATGCGTTTAAAAAAGATAAACAGAACACAAGTACTAAAACACAATTTTATTTTGCTATCCCATTTCTCTCATATAAGTCGAAAATACATATCATGTTTTATGGTAATTTATTGTAAATGAATGACTATAAATGTTTCAATTTAGATCATAAAATAATTTAAATTTCTCTCATAATACATCAAATAGTAATGCTTTAATTGTCTTAGATATAAGAAATATTCAATATGATTTTTATAAAGCTGCAAAATATAATTGTACCGTGCTTTTTGTATCAAGTTTGATCTTTTATATTTACGAAAACTGATTTATGATTATTCGTATTTTAGAATAAAAGGGGGAAAATAATGAAAGAATCTTCACTAAAGGATTATTAGCCGCGAACACTCTCGTTTTCTCCAGTGCTGCATTTGCTGGATTTGGCGAAAAAACGGGATTTTACACCATGTGAAAGTGTTACAATTGGTGTGTCTGATACAAGACATCAAGGTGCTGAATGCTCTTGCAAAGCATTTAAGCCCAAGAAAGCATCCTTTACTTTATCATACTCTTTCCCCTCTGACTTAGACAAATTACAAATTGTTGCTGATAATGAGGAAAAAATAACACATGATAAAGTACATGAAATCTTTACACTTAAAAGTATAAAATCTCTCGATATAAGCTTCCCTTCATTAGGAAATCATGTTTTTAAAAATATTACTAAGAAGAAAGTTGTTGGAACAGATTGCGATACAGGAAATTACGATTGATGGTATCTCCGATAGCAGAGAGATTCATACAGAATTATGCAATTGCTTAGATAAGATTTTTTTCAAAATCGGATGTGATAAATTGTTAATGCCAGGTTTTTTGTTGGTTTAAACTCTTAGTGTTTGTATCTAAAAACCAAATATAAGTGATTTTTGCAGCCAATTAAATTGTTTGTATTTTCATTATCGAAGCGAATTTTTTAACAAGGTTATCGCATCCATTTGTGCCGCAAGATTATATCAAAATTCTTAAAAACTGTATCATATATAAGCAAAAAAATAAAAGTCCTGCCTTGGATCCGTATGTGTGTTTCACATCTTGTCGCCATATAGAGTAAAGATGTAAAATGGTAGATATATTCTGTTAACAATAAAATGCATATCGCAACATACATGTGCAGGGAATCCTATTTCATTCTTTTAGTCATACTAAAACGTGTAATTGTACCGCATTTTAGTCTACAGTCATTTAAACTTAGTATAAGAGAAACTAACTTTACTTTTTCTCTCACAGTTCAAGAATTTATCAACCATTTAAAGCGATATCGTGCAGACTACGCCCAATATTTCGCAATAATATTTACCTCTCAGTTACCAATTTCAGCTAATTGAATAACCTGTATGCTCCATATAGTTTTTTACTGCCACAAACTTTCCATAATTCATTGAGAAAATTAAAAAAATCTTCTACACTAAAATCTTTAAATAAATATTAGTCAATGAGTATCTCCTTAATGTTGAACGAAAAACTATTTTTTCATACCCAATTAATATGTTGAACTACTTCAATAAAATTGATAGATTTCCACCCTCTTTATCACCTATAGTACAAAAATTAGGCGCAACGGAAAAAATTCGGTTGTTTTTTTCATACTTTTTGTTTCTTAGCTTGATTTTTCATTTTAAATCGACAATATGAGCGTGGGAGGTTGGTGGTGGACGAACTGCTCGCCAACTGGGTCAGGTCTGGAAAGAAGCAGCCCCAACGAGTTCTGGTACGGGTCATCGTACTAGCCTCCTATTTTGTTGAATAGATCGTGTTTTTGCTGTTTTTCAGTGGAGAATTCTCAATTTTTAGAGTTGTGTTATGTATGCAGCAAATAAAGAAGATGAATTGTCTTTAAGCAGATTGTTCTAATTCTTTCAAAAAATAAATTGATTGAGAGAAAATCCTTTTATATTAGACTACAGTATTAACCTGTGTTTTTATGTTACTGAAATATACGCATAAAGAGCTTCAAAGTTGGAATCGTTGATGGAAAATATGCCGGTAGAAACGACCTATCGTGTTCTTGCTCGCAAATATCGACCTCAGAATTTTTCTGACCTCATTGGTCAAGAAGCCATGGTGCGCACCCTCACGAATGCCTTTGAAAAAGGACGCATTGCACAAGCGTGGATGCTAACGGGAATTCGTGGAGTGGGTAAAACCACAACAGCACGTATTTTGGCACGTGCACTTAACTACAAAACAAAAGATATTGACCAACCAACAACCGTATTGAACACAATTGGTGAGCATTGCACAGAAATTATTGAAGGACGCCATATCGATGTTATAGAAATGGATGCGGCTTCGCATACAGGTATTGATGATATCCGTGAAATTATTGAACAGATACGTTATCGTCCCGTTTCCGCACGCTATAAGGTTTATATTATTGATGAAGTGCATATGCTTTCAACACAGGCATTTAATGGTTTATTGAAAACGCTTGAAGAACCACCAACGCATGTAAAATTTATTTTTGCAACAACAGAAATTCGCAAAGTTCCGATTACAATCCTTTCTCGTTGCCAACGTTTTGATCTACGACGTATTGAATCAGCTGTTTTGGTCGCTCATTTACGCCAAATTGCTCAACATGAAAACGTGGTAGTAGAAGATAAAGCACTCTTTATGATCGCACGTGCTGCTGAAGGCTCTGTACGTGATGCATTGTCCATTTTTGATCAAGCGATTGCTCATAGCAATGGCAACGTTAGTGCTGTTGCAGTGCGCGCGATGTTAGGATTATCCGATCAAGCACGTATTATTGATCTCTTTGAATTCATCATGAAAGGAAATGTAGTAAATGCATTGCATGAATTACGCAACCAATATGATGCAGGCGCCAATCCCCTCACTGTATTGACAGAGCTGGCCGATTTCAATCATTTGGTTACACGTTTGCGTTTCACTCCAGAGATAGCTGAAAATCTCTCGCTTACTGAAGAGGAACGTTTAAGAAGCTTAGATTTTTCACAAAAACTTTCCATTCCTGTTTTGTCCAGAAATTGGCAAATGTTGCTCAAAGGCTTACAGGAAATTAGTCAAACCGCGCGTCCGCTTCAAGCTGCCGAAATGCTCTTGATTCGTCTTGCTCATACTTCAAATCTTCCAACTCTTGATGAAGCTTTAAAAAAGCTTGAGCAAGAAAAAACTTCTCTTACAATTATCGAAAATTCTTCTCATCAAAAATCCACAAGTGCAAATAGTACAACAAAAATGGCAGCTGTAGATGCCCATTCTTTCCAAAACGTTTCAAATACATCAACAAATCAACCAGATTTTAAAACACCCTTGAAAAACCAATTGGACCAAACCTTAAAATCAAAAGATTCAGTCAAAATTCATACTCTCGAAAGCAGTAACACCCCTCAAATAACAGAAACTCTTGAAATTTCTCCGTTTGTTGTCTCGGCTAAACATATTGCAAATTTACCGCATTCTTCTCAGCAAACAACAAAAGAGATTACTGAACCCCAAACCATAGTTATTAATTCCTTGCACGACATTGTTAAATTAGCCGAACAGTATAATGAGATTTCTTTCAAACTCCTTGTTAAAGAATTTGTTCACCCTGTGTCTTTTAAACTAGGGCATATTACCCTAAGACTTGCTGAAGATGCTCCACATTCGCTTGCACGTGATATAGAAAAAAATCTTTTCCAATGGACAAAAAAACGCTGGACTATAACCTTTGTTAATGAAGGAGGCGGACCAACTCTACAAGAAGAAAGTTTGGCTATCCAAAAAACTCTTTTTTCCAATGCACAAACAGATCCTGATATCGCAAAAATACTTGACTATTTCCCAGAAGCAAAAATTGTCGATATTCGTTTGAATAAACAAGAAAACGATTTTGATTTAATTCCCAATAACTTTAAAAATGCTGATATTTGTAAAAATGAAAGTGATATTAATGATGAATAAGGATACCCATTCCTATGCGTGAAATGATGAACGTGATGAAAAAAGCCAAAGAAGTGCAAGAAAAAATGCAAAAAATTCAAGAGGAAATAGCGAATATACAAGCTGTTGGCTATGCAGGAGGTAACCTCGTTAGTATTTCCCTAAGTGGCCGAAATGTTATAACAGCGGTGCAAATTGATCCTTCATTACTCGAACCTGAGGAAGCTGAAATCCTTGAAGACTTGATTATGGCAGCCTATAATGAAGCCAGAGCGAAAATTGAAATAGCTATAGAAGAAAAAACCAAAAGCGTAACAGCAGGGTTACCTCTCCCATCAAGTTTCAAACTTCCGTTCTAATGAACTGGATTTTACCCAATCCCTTGGAATAAGAGTATGTCTAAATACATCGCAGGACCTGAAATTGAGCGTCTCATTCAGCTTTTAGCACGAATACCAGGTCTTGGTCCACGTTCGGCACGCCGTGCTGCACTTCATCTCATCAAAAAAAAAGAAGCATTACTGGAACCTTTAGGAGCGGCAATACAAGCAGCTGTAGACAAAGTCGGTATTTGTTCTGTTTGTGGCAATGTAGATACAACTGACCCCTGTTCAATTTGTACAGATCCCCGCCGCGATGCTACAACGATTATTGTCGTTGAGGATATTGCTGATCTTTGGGCCCTTGAGCGCGCAAGAACTTTAGCCGCACGTTATCATGTCTTAGGTGGCCGGCTCTCTCCCTTAGATGGAATAGGGCCTGATGAACTCAATATCACTTCTTTAATACAGCGTGTTGTACAAAATCCAATTACAGAGATTATTCTCGCTGTGAATGCTACAGTTGAAGGACAAACAACAGCTCACTACATTACTGATCAACTCTCTCATTTCTCAGTTAGAATTACGCGACTTGCCCATGGAGTACCCGTAGGAGGTGAATTGGATTATCTTGATGATGGAACATTAGCTGCTGCCTTACAAGCAAGAACCAATCTTTAAAACTACCCTCACTTGTCTATTGTTCTTTTTGTCCATCATTATTTTATTCTGTAGGAAAATACCCCAAATGCCCAAGAAAAGCTTCTCTCTTCTGAATGATTTTGGACCTGGTATTCTAGCGTGTCTGCTCATATCCGCCTTAGCTTATGGTTTAGAAATTATTGAAAAACAGTTTTTTGTAGAGACGTGGCTTGAAAGCCTTGTTTTAGCAATCTTACTGGGGTCTATTGCGCGTAGTTGTTTTACTTTTCCAGAATATTTTCAAAAGGGTATAAATTTTTGCGCAAAAACACTTCTCGAAATTGCTATTGTTCTTCTAGGTGCAAGCATTAGCATTCATGCTGTTCTTTCAGCCGGCTGGAATTTGCTTGCTGGCATCGTATTCATTACATTCATAACTATTCTTATCAGTTTTGCCATTGGGAAACTTTTTAGGCTTTCCCCACATTTAGCAATGCTGGTTGCATGTGGTAATGCTATTTGTGGTAATTCAGCTATTGTTGCAACTGCACCTGTCATTAATGCAAAATACGAAGATGTAGCCGCGTCAATTGCCTTTACCGCTCTTTTAAGCGTTATTATCATTTTACTTCTACCCTTTTTACAACCAGTTTTAAATTTATCATTTAGTCAATACGGCATGCTTGCAGGTATGGTTGTTTATGCTGTACCACAAGTTTTGGCAGCAACAGCGCCAATATCTTTCATGAGCGTTCAAATTGCAACAATTGTCAAGTTGGTGCGAGTTTTAATGTTAGGGCCTGTCATTTTTATCCTATCCATCATCTATCGTCGATCAGCACAAACACATTTTCGTTTACACACTCTCGTCCCATGGTTTATCATTGGTTTCATTATCATGATGCTTATTCATTCAAGCGGGCTTATTCCTGAAACGGCTATTAACCCGATCAGACTTACTGCTCAGTTGTTCACTGTTATCTCAATGGCAGCATTAGGATTAGGCATTAACATTCGTTCATTAAAAAAAGCAGGATGGCGGATTATTTTAGCTTCAACCTGCTCCATAGTAATCCTTGCTACTTGCAGCCTTGTTATGATAAAATTGGTCGATTTGAACCATATAATATTTTGAAACTGCATCTTCTTAAAAAATATTGCAAAGTACACCAACAAAAAAAACAATACTAAAAAATACAACAGTCTTTTGTGTATCACATTATTCAACGAGAATATTTTTATGCTTATCCTTGCTATAGACACTGCTTCAATCTATTGCGCTGTTGCACTTATTCATCATAAATCTGTTATTGCCCGTATCAGTGAACGCATGAATAAAGGACATGCTGAAAAACTCATTGGGTACATTGCACAAGTAACTGACCAAGCCAACATTACTCTTAATCAAGTTGATCGCATTGCTGTCAATATTGGACCTGGGTCATTCACCGGTGTGCGTGTAGGTGTTTCAACAGCAAGAGCTTTGGCATTGGCGCTCAAAATACCAGCTATTGGAGTAAGTGCACTTGAAGCATTAGCAGCACAAACAAGCAATCAAAACACTAGATCAGCAATCACTGTTGTTATTGAAGCAGGGAGAGATATGTTCTACCATCAAAATTTCAACGAAGACCTCACCCCTTTGGGGGATCCAAGATTAAAAACAATTGAGAATATCCTCGAAGATCTACCACAGCAAACGATATTAACCGGTCCAGCAGCTGATATCGTTGCACTGTACATTAAAAATAATAAATTAAACAGAAAAATCGTACAAGATCAAATCTTCCGCGAAGCAGCTGATGTTGTAAGCTATGCTCACCTTGCTGCAAATAAAAAACCTCAAGATTCGCCCCGTCCCCTCTATTTACGCAATGCTGACACAAAAAAACAAACCGATTTTGCTTTACCACGAAAAAAATAATGTCTCAATTTTCGCTGACAAACAAACATTTTGGGATTGCTCCGCTACAAACTGATGATAGCGCTCCCCTTCATAAAATTTATCAGAATTGTTTTATCCCTGCTTGGGAAAAACAAGCTTTTGATAATTTTCTACAAGATCACTCTATCTTTGGATATAAAGCCTTCTTCATTAGTAAACCAGATCAAATTTTAGGCTTTTGCCTATGCCGTCTCATTCTTGATGAAGCAGAAATCATCACAATTGCTGTCCAACCTCATTTGCGTCAACAAGGAATTGGTACCTTGCTTATCGATAGCATACTTCGCCATCTTCACCACGAAGGAGCTATAAAACTTTTCCTAGAGGTAGAAGAAACGAATCTTTCTGCTCTGAATCTTTATCAACGTTTCAAGTTTGAAAAAATTGCTAAACGTCCTGCCTACTACCAGTCAAAAAACAGTCGCACAGATGCAATCATTATGCAAAAAACTTTTAAGCAAATAGATTGAGATTTGTGTAGAAAACATTTAGACATGCGCTATGAATAAAGTAAATCCTAAAAATATACCTCCTATTTCTCCTAAAAAGGTTTTTATCAAAACCTATGGATGTCAAATGAATGTTTATGATAGCCAACGAATGACTGACAGTCTCAGTTCACAAGGTTATGTTACGACACAAACACCAAATGATGCTGATCTTATTCTTGTTAATACTTGTCATATTCGTGAAAAAGCAGCAGAAAAACTCTATTCTGATCTTGGACGTTTGCGCGTAATGCGTCAAGAACGAGCACCTGACAAACCTTTGATGATTGGTGTAACCGGTTGTGTGGCACAAGCTGAGGGGAGTGAAATTTTGCGCCGTGCTCCAACAGTGGATCTCGTTATTGGTCCGCAAATGTATCATCGCTTGCCAGACTTGTTAGAAAAAGCCAAAAAAGGGAAAAAAATTATCGAAACAGACTATGCTGTTGAAGATAAATTTGCGCATTTACCGCCTCATAATAAACGTGCTGTAAGAAACCGAGGTGTTAGTGCATTTTTAACAGTGCAAGAAGGCTGCGATAAATTTTGCACTTTTTGTGTTGTTCCTTACACACGTGGTGCCGAAATATCGCGATCTGTCGAGCAAATTACTGATGAAGCGCATCAACTCATTGAAGCAGGCGTCAAAGAAATTACGCTCCTTGGTCAAAATGTAAATGGTTGGCACGGACAAAGTGCTAATGGTAAGGTTTGGCGCCTTGGCGACCTTCTCTATCATCTCGCTAAACTAGATGGTTTAAAGCGTCTGCGTTACACAACAAGCCACCCGCGAGATATGGATGATAGCCTCATCGCTGCACACCGAGATCTTGACATATTGATGCCTTACCTGCATCTCCCTGTTCAATCTGGTTCAGATCGCATCCTAAAAGCAATGAACCGTCAACATAAAAGCATTCATTATCTTCGACTTATCGAAAGAATTCGTACCGCGCGACCTGATATTGCTTTTTCAGGCGACTTTATTGTAGGATTTCCAGGAGAGACAGATGAAGACTTTGAAGAAACCATTAAACTTATTCAACAAGTGCAGTACAGTTCCGCTTATTCTTTTAAGTATTCACCGCGACCTGGAACAGTTGGTGCAACAATGAAGAATCATGTTGACGAAACTGTAAAAGATGCTCGCCTCCAACATTTACAAGTGCTTCTTCTTGAACAGCAAAATGCATTTTTGCGTTCTAAAATTGGTCAAACAGCCGATGTTCTCATCGAAAAGGCTGGACGTCACTCGGGACAAATGGTAGGTCGTTCACCTTGGCTTTTACCTGTTGTCGTAGACACAGAAGCCTCTACAGGCACCGTAGTGACAATCCACATTAAAAATGTAAGTTCAAACAGTTTTGTCGGTGAAATGGCAAATGTATAGATATATTACTAATGCCTTGTTCATAATAAAGATTTTAGAAAACCCTTTTATTTTTAAAGAAAATAATTACATCTAAAGCCTATGCTCTATGAAAGATAGATTGTTTTTTATAAAGTTTACTAAAAACGTATACAAAACTTATATAAATATGGGAGAAGAGGTTGAAAGCTTCAACCGAAAAGATCAAGCGCATTAAAGAGAAAATAAATGCTGATCCTGACTGTACTGGTATCTTGAGAAAAGCAAGCGCATTGGATACTAATCATGTTATTTTAATTTTTGAAAATAATAAATATGCGAAAGCGGTTTTTGGTAAACTCGACGAAAATCTTGCTTATATCGAACAAAAACTCGAACTGAGCATTCATCCGCGTGGTAATGAAGTTCTCATCCATGGAAATATTGCTGCTATAAAACGTGCACAATATGTATTACAGCAGCTTTATGAACACGCCAAAACACATCAAGAGCTTACTTTATCAGATACAGAAGGAGCGATTGCTATGGCAAATTTGCTACAGGAACAGGAAGAAGCCCCAAAAATAACCCAACCTGCAAAAAAACGTATCCCTGCACGATTAAGTACTCATAAAAAAACAATCCATGCCAGGACCCCAACACAAGATGCTTATATACGTGCAATGGAGCGTAGTGAGCTTGTTTTTGGTGTAGGACCGGCAGGAACAGGAAAAACATATCTTGCCGTTGCTCACGCTGCAATGCTTTTAGAGCGTGGCATCATTGAACGAATTATCCTCTCACGTCCCGCCGTTGAAGCTGGAGAGCATCTTGGCTTTCTTCCCGGTGATCTCAAAGAAAAAGTCGACCCATACTTACGTCCACTTTATGATGCCCTTTATGATATGATGCCAGTCGAAAAAGTAGAGCGCATTTTGGCTTCTGGTGTCATAGAAATTGCTCCGCTTGCTTTTATGCGCGGGCGAACACTTGCCCATGCAGCTGTTATTCTTGATGAAGCGCAAAACACCACACCTATGCAAATGAAAATGTTCCTCACACGTCTTGGAGAAGGAACACGTATGATCGTCACCGGTGATGTAAGCCAAATTGATTTGCCTGCCGGACAAAAATCAGGTTTAATTGAAGCGATACGCATTTTATCACAGGTAGAAAATATTGTAATCATTCGTTTTAATGAAAAAGATGTTGTGCGCCATCCTCTTGTTACCGCTATTGTCCGTGCTTATGATCATGATTCTGGTATACAAATTCAAGAAATGCCATCTTCAAGCGCTTCATAAAAAAGTGAGTTCAATTTTTCATGATTACTATTGATATAACTGTTGAGAGTTCTGGGTGGAATGATAAGGAAACACTTTATAATATCACTGAAAAAGTATTAACAGCAACAATGCATCATCTTTCATTAGAAAATGTTGTAAGCGAAGTAAGCCTACTTTTTACGAATGATAAACATATGGCACAGATCAATGCGCAATGGCGTGGTAAAAATAAACCCACCAATGTATTGTCCTTTCCTGCTTTTCCACTTAAAATTGGACAAACTCCCGGACTCATGCTCGGCGATATTGTTATTGCGCGAGAAACTGTTTTACTTGAAGCAAAAAATGAGGGGAAGTTATTTCAAGATCATTTGATACATATGATTGTGCATGGCGTTCTCCATCTGCTTGGCTATAATCATGAAACAGATGACGAAGCTCATCAAATGGAAAAGCTTGAAAGAGAAATTCTTCGAAAGCTTTCCATAAACGACCCTTACACTAAAATGTCTTAAAAATGATAAAAATTAACTTTTGAAATTAATATCACCATCATACAATTTAAAAATTCTTATGCCTCTATTACAAAAAGAAAGTTTGAAGATTTCAAAATCATGGCAAACAAAATAAATGCACCAAATGACAATCAAACACCTTCTAATATTGAAGTTTCCTCCTTTCCCCAAGCAAATCAAAAATACTCCCTGATGAATCATTTATTTTCGTTTTTACGTGGACGCAATTCTACATCGCTGCGCGATGATCTTACCGTTGCACTTACTGCTGACAATGAAAAAGATACTACTCTCTTCTCACCTGAAGAACGTACTATGCTGCATAATATCTTACACTTGCGTGAAGCACGCGTTGATGATGTTATGATTCCGCGTTCTGAAATAAAGGCATTAGAAATAAACACTCCACTTGGAGAAGCTCTTCAATGTTTTGCAAAAATTGGCCATTCTCGCGTACCTGTTTATGCTGAAACTTTAGATGATCCACGAGGAATGATCCATATCCGTGATATCCTTAATTATGTGACTTACTTTATTATTAACTCAGTCCAGACCGAGAAAAAATCCGATTCGCTTCAGTTAAATCATACACATTTGCACACCCCAATCGGTAAATTAGATCTGATTCGAACAGTTCTCTTTGTTCCAAGTTCCATGCTAGCAAGCAAATTATTAACACGTATGCAAACCACACGAACACAAATGGCTTTGGTTATTGATGAGCATGGAGGTACGGACGGTTTAGTTTCAATGGAAGACATTGTCGAATTGGTCGTTGGTGATATCGAAGACGAACATGACGATGTAGATAATGCTATCGTGCGCGAGCCTAATAATAAATGGCTTGTGGATGCAAGAACCGAACTAGAAGATGTAGAAAAAGCTCTTGGCCCTGATTTCATCGTGGGAGAATATGGTGATGAAGTTGATACTATTGGTGGTTTAATTGTCTCCATTCTTGACCGCATTCCTGCAAAAGGTGAGGTTGTTGAAGCTGTGCCTGGTTATCGATTCCGTATTTTAGAAGCTGATAAACGTCGAATTAAGAGACTACGCATTTTTCGCATTCCAGAAAATGAGAATTTTTAAAAAATGCTTCCTTTGAAAAATAATCAAGTGTTTTTAAATAATCTCACATCTTTTTTATTTTCCATAACCGGTTGGAAACGGCAGATGTGGGTATTTCTGTGTGGTGCATTAACATCTCTTGCACTTCCACCCTTTTATTTAACACCTCTCTGCTTTTTAACTTTTCCTTTCTTTATTGTTCTCCTTGACTCAATCCATACCATCCAAAACAATAAAAAACGCTTTCTCATCTACGCTCTAAGTTGTGGAATATTTGGCTTTGGTTATTTTATTTGCAGCCTTTGGTGGATGTGTAATGCTTTGTTAACAGACCCTGTTGCTTTTGGTTGGGCGGTGCCATTTGCTATTTTTTGTCCTCCTCTTTATCTTTCTCTTTATTGGTTTTTTGCTGGTTTCATTGTCGGTTTATTATGGACAAAAGGAATAGCACGCTTCTTTGTCTTAGCCTTTGCACTGGGATTGGCAGAGTGGTTGCGCGCATTCTTATTCACAGGCTTTCCTTGGAATGCTCTTGGTTATACAGCTATGCCAACCCCTATGTTCATGCAATCCGATGCAATTGTTGGACTTTACGGAATGAATATTCTTGCCGTCTTAGTCTACAGTTTGCCCACTGTTTTATTAACAAATGAAAAAAAGAAATTTGCTCTTTTTCTTTGCTTAGCGCTTATATTCCTTCACAGTGGCTTTGGATTTTATCGTCTCAACGCTGTAGCCAACACAGCAGATGCCTCAGAGAATAGTTACTGGGTGCGCATTGTTCAACCTTCTATCCAGCAAAACATAAAATTAAGTAATACAACACGAGAAGCCATATTTGCAGCTCATATGCGCTTGAGTGCAACACCAACAGCCGACCACAATCCAGAACCTGACTTTATCGTATGGCCAGAAGCATCCATTCCTTACCTTCTCTCTGATAACTCTACAATCACAATGCACATTGCTTCTCTTCTAAAATCCAAACAATGGGCTATCATTGGTGCCATACGCGCTAACAATGATCCCCTCAATGCGCAACAAATGCAATATTTTAATACAATTGCAGTTATTAACAATAAAGGTAATATTTTAAACACTTCTGATAAACTTCACTTGGTTCCTTTTGGTGAATATCTTCCCTATAAAAGTTTATTAGAAAAAATTGGATTGCATATCCTTGCAGATAATATTGGTGGATACAGTGCTGCGAGTGTGCGCAACACTGTCATAATGCCAAACGGATTTTCTTATCTTCCACTGATTTGTTATGAAGTAATCTTTCCTAATGAAATGACTTTTAAGGGCCTCTCTCCTCAAGCAATCATTAATGTTACTAATGATGCATGGTTTGGTGTAACACCCGGCCCATACCAACATCTTCAACAAGCACAGCTTCGTGCTATTGAATTGGGAATCCCCCTCATACGAGCAGCCAATAATGGGATATCAGCTGTTATTGATTCTTATGGACGAATCATTGTAGCTCTCCAACAAAATGTTGTTGGCATTATTGATTCACCGATTCCATCATCCATTACCCCCATAGGAAGCAATGGATGCAGAATATTCTCTACTTTTATCTTATTCATTCTTATGCTATTGTGCCGTTTCGGTTTTGGTTCTACAAAACAGCTTAAATAATCAGATGCCCATATACTAAGGTATTATGTTGCGTATACCGGTATAATATTGGGAAAAAGTGTTACGTATTATTCTAATTATATGATAAACCAACCTTATATAGATCTGATGTTGGTTTAAGAGTAGGGTGCTGGAAATAAAGAGTTGCATTATGACCGAGACTAGAAAAAAACCTGATCCTATAGATATCTATGTTGGGACTCGTATACGCTTACGTCGTAATATTTTAGGAATGACCCAAGAGAAATTGGGTGAAAAGCTAGGTATCACTTTTCAACAAATTCAAAAATATGAAAAAGGTACAAATCGTATTGGTGCAAGTCGTCTTCAAGCAATTGCAGAAATTATGGATGTTCCTGTTTCTTATTTTTTTGATAAAGGCATTAATACGCAACATGTAGAAGGCTTTGCTGAAAGTGACAACAATTTTATGGACTTTTGCTCCAGCAGTGAAGGAATCCAGCTCATGCGTGCTTTTACTAATATATCTGATGCTAAGGTGCGTCGAAAAATTATTGACTTGGCAAAAGCGCTTTCTGAAGAAGATATGACAAACAAGTTATAAAATAAAAATTATATCTTTTCTCACTCATCTTATAAATCAGGATTGACGATTTGCCGTGGGATTGGCAAATAGGAGCAACTTTAATAAACAATTAATAAACCGTTGATTTTCTTTTTTTTGAAGGAGTTCCTATGCCGCATCAAGATTATCTTTTTACGAGTGAATCGGTATCGGAAGGGCACCCTGACAAAATTTGCGATCGTATTTCCGATGAAATCGTTGATATGATTTATAAAGAAGCTCAAAAAACCAGTACTGATCCATGGCTAGTGCGGATCGCTTGTGAAACTCTCGTCAGTGTAAACCGTGTCGTTATCGCTGGAGAAGTGCGTGTTCCTGATACACTCTTAAAAAGAGATAAAAATAAGAAATTTATTTACGATGAAATGGGGTTTCCACTCATTAATCCTGCCCGTTTTCGTGCAGTAGCGCGTCGTGCTATTCGTGCAATTGGTTATGAACAAGCAGGCTTCCATTGGAAAACTGTTAAAATTGATGTTCTTTTACGCCCGCAATCAACTGATATCGCACGCGGAGTTGATAATGCTACAGATCGACATGGTGAAGAGGGAGCAGGTGATCAGGGTATCATGTTCGGATATGCCTGTCGTGAAACACCTGCACTCATGCCTGCGCCAATTTATTATGCGCATAAAATTCTTAAACTTCTTGCTGCAGCCCGCCATAAAAATGAAGGAGAAACCGGAAAATTAGGACCAGACGCTAAAAGCCAAATAACAATACGATATAAAAATGGAAAACCTACAGAGGTAACATCTATCGTTCTTTCAACACAACATTTAGATGAAAGTTGGGATTCCAATAAAGTACGTACAGTGGTTGAACCCTATATTCGTCAAGCTTTACATGATATTCCTATTTCGGATCAATGCCGTTGGTACATTAACCCAACAGGAAAATTTGTCATCGGTGGCCCTCAAAGCGATGCTGGGCTAACAGGACGCAAAATTATCGTTGACACTTATGGAGGTGCAGCACCCCATGGGGGAGGAGCTTTTTCAGGCAAAGATACAACAAAAGTTGATCGTTCTGCAGCTTATGCTGCACGCTATCTCGCTAAGAATATTGTTGCAGCTGATTTAGCGGAACGATGCACCATTCAACTCTCTTATGCAATTGGCATTGCACAACCCTTATCCATTTATCTTAATCTCCATGGAACAGGAAAAGTCGATGAAAAAATTCTTGAAGTAGCTATCCGTAAAATAATGGATCTTTCACCGACTGGTATTCGAAAACATCTTGACCTTAATAAACCTATTTATACAAAAACAGCCGCCTATGGTCATTTTGGACGCAAGCCAAAACGTGATGGTTCGTTTTCATGGGAAAAAACTGATCTGATTAAAACGCTTCAAAAAATGATTAAAGTACCATGATTGACCACAATACACGCACACGTGAAGCCTTTTTTGGTCGCCGACAAGGAAAACGGCTACGAAACAGTCAGATTGCGCGTATAAAAATGCTTCTCCCAGCTCTTAAAATTGATTTAAATACCCTTCCGCCCTTAAATTTAACATCCTTATTTCCCAGTAAAATAAGAGAAGTCCGCCTTGAAATTGGTTTTGGTGGAGGTGAGCATTTACTTCATGAAATGGAACATTTTCCACAAACTGGTTTTATTGGTGTAGAACCCTTTATCAATGGCATGGCAAAAATGTTGATGTCTCTTGAACAGCATAACCAGCATCAAAATAATATTCGCCTTTATGATGATGATGCCACACACCTCCTTGATTGGCTCCCAAATGCATCACTTGATGGAATAGACCTCTTCTACCCAGATCCATGGCCTAAAAAGAAACATTGGAAACGGCGTTTTATCAACATAAAAAATCTTAACCGTTTTGCTCGCGTTCTTAAAACAGGAAAAAAATTCCGTTTTGTCAGCGATATAGATAGTTACGTAAACTGGGCCCTATACCATTGTGCACAACATAATAGCTTTGAGTGGAAAGCAGAAAGCCCTAAGGACTGGAAAACCCCTTATCCGCTATGGATAAGTACCCGCTATGAAGCAAAAGCTCTGCACGAAGGACGAACACCTGCATATCTTACCTTTATCAAGAAGGAAACGATGAGATACTTTTCTTATAAACAACTTGAAAAAAATTGAATTTGGGAGTATCAGTAACTAAATTCTTGGTCTTATGATGAGGAGTGGGTCGTTGGATCCGCTCTTTTTTAATATCATAAAGATTATGAAAACGACTTGGATAAAATGTATGAATGAAGCTGAAAAAATAAGCGATCTTGACGAACCGCGTCTATTTGAAGAAGATGGCATCGAAGCACACGTTGCTGCTTTTGTCATACCATTGCTTAAACCCTTAGGTTTTCGTTTAGTTCGTGTAAAACTCCTTGGTTTAAATGGTTTAACACTTCAGATTATGATTGAGCGCGCTGATGGCTCTATAACCGTGGAAGATTGTGAAACTGTTAGTCGAACTGTTTCCCCCCTCCTTGATGTGCAAAATATTATTGAACGCAAGTATCATTTAGAAATCTCGTCTCCTGGAATTGATCGTCCACTGGTAAGAAAATCTGACTTTTTTCATTGGCAAGGGCATATTGCAAAAATTGAAACCAAAATAACAATTGATGGGCGCCGAAAATTTCGTGGAACACTCACAAATATCACGCAAAATGGATTTACTTTAAACACTGATAAAGCTGCTTATGGAGAAGCCATGTATACCTTTATTCCCTTTTGTGATATCATAAATGCGCATTTAGTGCTTACCGATGAGCTTATTCGCGACGCATTAAAAAAAAATAAAGATTTGAGTCAACAATTAATTCCCGAAGATAATTCTAATGCCTCAGAACAGACGCTAAATTACAAGAATTAACATTACTGGGAAATGCCCTATTGTGTGGCATAAAGAAGGAGAAAATTGATGGCTACAAGCGCTAACAAGCTTGAAATTCTGCAAATTGCAGAGGCTGTTGCACGTGAAAAGTCAATTGATCGTGAAATTGTCATTTCTGCAATGGCCGATGCTATTCAGAAAGCGGCGCGTTCTCGTTATGGTCAAGAAACCAATATCCGTGCCGAAATCAATTCCAAAACAGGTGAAATTAAATTACAACGTTTGCTTAAAATTGTAGATGTCGTTGAAGATTATACAACTGAAATTACTTTGTCTGATGCACTCAAACGCCAAGCAGACGCAAAAATTGGTGAATTTTTTGCTGATCTTTTACCTCCTATGGACTTTGGACGTATCGCAGCGCAATCTGCTAAACAGGTTATTGTACAAAAGGTGCGCGATGCAGAACGTGACCAGCAATATGAAGAATTCAAAAATAAAATTGGTGAAATTATTTCTGGTACAGTAAAACGTGTGGAATATGGCAATGTTATCGTTGATCTGGGACGCGGCGAAGCCATCGTGCGCCGTGATGAATTAATTCCACGTGAATCTTTCCGCTATGGAGATCGCATTCGTGCCTTCGTCAATGATGTGCACCGTGAATCGCGCGGTCCACAAATTTTCCTTTCACGCACACACCCTCAATTTATGGTAAAACTTTTTACCATGGAAGTACCAGAAATTTATGATGGTATTATAGAAATTAAATCCGTTGCCCGTGATCCGGGTTCACGTGCTAAAATTGCTGTTGTCTCACGCGATGGTTCTATTGATCCTGTTGGGGCGTGTGTTGGAATGCGAGGAAGCCGCGTACAAGCTGTTGTTGCGGAGTTACAAGGCGAAAAAATTGATATTATTCCTTGGTCCCCTGATGCTGCAACATTTATCGTCAATGCGTTGCAACCCGCTGAAGTTTCTAAAGTTGTCCTCGATGAAGACGCAGAACGTATTGAAGTCGTCGTACCTGATGACCAGCTCAGTCTTGCTATTGGTCGACGTGGCCAAAATGTTCGTTTAGCCTCACAATTAACGGGATGGAATATTGATATCTTAACAGAACAGGAAGAATCTGAAAATCGCCAAAAAGAATTTACTGAACGCAGTAAATTATTTATGGAATCCTTAGATGTTGATGAAATGATTGGGCAGGTTATGGCATCGGAAGGTTTTTCCTCCATTGAGGAAATCGCCTATATTGATCTCGAAGAAATCGCCTCCATTGATGGTTTTGACCATGAAACTGCTGCTGAAATCCAAAATCGTGCGCGCGAATATCTCGAACATAAAGAAGAAGAACTTGATGAAAAGCGTAAAAAACTCGGTGTTTGTGACGAATTGCGAACACTTCCTGGAATGACAAGTGCTATGTTGGTTGCTGTTGGTGAAGATGGTGTAAAAACAATGGAAGACTTTGCTGGTTATGCAGTCGATGATTTGGTTGGATGGAAAGAACGCAAAGAAGGTCAAACACAGAGTTTTTCTGGTGTCTTGACCCCATTTGATATTACACGTGCTGATGCAGAAGCTATGGTTTTAGCCGCACGTGTACAAGCTGGCTGGATAGATCAAGTGGATCTTGTTGCAGAAGCCCCTGCGGAAAGTGAAAACTCTGCAAAAGATGAAACAGATAATTTGAACGTGGGTACACTTTAGATGAATGAACGGACCTGTATTGTGACAAGAAAAAATGCTTCAGCCGAAACGCTGATCCGTTTTGTTATTGGTCCCAATAATCAAATTGTCCCTGATCTTAAATCCAATTTGCCTGGGCGTGGCGTTTGGGTTTCTGCTCGCCATTCTGCCATTGAAGCAGCAATCAAACAGAAAGCTTTTAAGAGAAATTTTAAAACAGATGTTGAGGTTGCACCAAATCTTGCGAATATTGTTGATACACTTTTAGTAAAAGCGGCTCTTTCAAGCCTTTCCATAGCGCGAAAAGCTGGTGCCATTGTGATGGGGGCAACAAAAGTCGATGCAGCTATCCGCTCTGGTCAAGTTATTCTTGTACTTCATGCCAAGGAAACTACAGAAGATGGGAAACGAAAAATTGCACAAGCTATCCATACAATACAACAACAAACAAATCGAAATATAAAAATCATATCTTTATTTACAAGTGATGAAATGCGAGTGGCCTTTGGTGCTAATCCTGTAATGCATGCAGCCTTATTAGACACTAAAGTTGCCGAAGGATTTCTCAAAACAATATACAAACTACTCGCCTATCGTGATGAAAAGCACAGCAAGCCTGGTGAGATGACGGCACAGGCCGTGAAGGAAGTACAATGAGTGAAAATAATAACGACAAAATAACAGTCAAGAGGACATTAACCCTAAAACGGTCAGTCCTAGAAACGAGCACGGTCAAACAAAATTTCAGCCATGGCCGTACGAAAGCTGTAGTTGTCGAAACCAAACGGCGCAAAATTACGCGACCTGATGAAAAAGCTGAAATACAACAGCCAATTACGAAACCACATGTGGCTCGCCAACGCTCTAAACCACGATTCGAAGAAACCAAGCAGAGTGAACCTGTCGCTAAAAGCAATCTCTCATCGGCTGAAATGGAAGCAAGGTTTCGCGCGTTAGAAGAAGCACATATCCAAGAAAAAATAACACGTGAACAAGCTGAAGAAGAAGCAAAACGTGCAAAAGAACGTGAAGAAAGTTTTCAGCAGGAAATTCAAGAAACAGAAATACATCAAGAGGAAGAAAATCCACAGGTACAGACTTCCCCTCTTCCCTCTACTCCCTCCCTCATAGAACCGATAGATATCCCTATCACGCCTAAAAATACAACTGTGATTGAAAAACGCAAGGCAGATGAAAATAAAGAAGATGACCGACATAGCCGGCGCGCTAACCATGCAAAATCAGAAGTGCGTGCACCAAAAGTTGTAAAAGGTGCTGATGAGCGACGCCGTGGAAAGCTAACCCTCAGTAGTGCTCTGGATGAAGAAGGCAATGCACGTGGGCGCTCAATGGCTGCAATGCGCCGCAGGCAGGAGAAGTTTAAACGTGCACAAAACCAAGAGCCAAGGGAAAAAATTTCTCGCGAGGTTGTTCTCCCTGAAACAATTACTATTCAAGAACTTGCGCAGCGTATGACTGAGCGCTCCGTTGATGTAATTAAGTTTCTGATGAAACAGGGACAAATGATGAAACCGGGCGATGTTATTGATGCAGATGTTGCTGAGCTCATTGCCGTTGAATTCGGTCACACTGTTAAACGTGTTTTAGAATCTGACGTAGAAGAAGGTATCTTTAATATAGCCGATAATCCTCAAAAAATGCAGCAGCGTCCACCTGTTGTAACGATTATGGGTCATGTCGACCACGGAAAAACTTCCCTTCTCGATGCTATTCGAAAAGCAAATGTTGTTTCTGGTGAAGCAGGTGGTATTACGCAGCATATCGGTGCTTATCAAGTGGAGCAGAACGGTCAAAAAATTACCTTTATTGATACACCTGGACATGCCGCCTTCACTGCTATGCGTGCTCGTGGAGCTCGTGTTACGGATATTGCCGTTCTGGTTGTAGCCGCTGATGATAGTGTTATGCCGCAAACAATTGAGTCAATCAATCATGCCAAAGCTGCTGGTGTGCCAATTATTGTTGCTATCAACAAAATTGATAAACCAGCTGCTGATGCACAAAAAGTGCGTACAGAACTTTTGCAACACGAAGTGTTTGTTGAGAGCATGGGTGGAGAAACTTTGGAAGTCGAAGTTTCTGCTAAAACCGGTCAAAATCTTGATAAACTTCTCGAAGCTATTCTCCTTCAAGCTGAAATCCTTGATCTCAAAGCAGATCCAAAACGAACAGCAGAAGGCGTTGTTATTGAAGCTAAATTGGATCGGGGTCGCGGATCTGTTGCAACAGTTCTTGTTCAAAAAGGTACATTGCATCCTTCTGATATTATTGTTGCTGGCAATGAATGGGGTCGTGTGCGTGCCTTGATTGATGACCATGGTCGCCATATAAAAGAAGCAGTTCCCTCTACACCCATTGAAATTTTGGGCATGCAAGGAACACCACAAGCTGGTGACCGTTTTGCTGTTGTCACCCATGAAGCAAAAGCACGGGAAATTGCTGAATATCGTCAACGGTTAGCACGTGACAAAGCTGTAGCTCGGCAAACAGGTTCTCGCGGTTCTCTTGAACAGATGATGACTAAATTACAAACCACTGGTATCAAAGAGTTTCCTCTTATTATTAAAGGAGATGTACAAGGATCAATTGAAGCGATCGCTTCGGCATTAGAAAAGTTAGGGAATGAAGAAGTACGTGCACGCATTGTGCATTCTGGTGCTGGAGGTATCACTGAAAGTGATATTTCTCTTGCTGAGGCCTCTAACTCTGCTGTGATCGGCTTTAATGTTCGAGCCAATAAACAAACACGTGATGTAGCAAAAACACAAGGAATTGAAATTCGCTATTATAACATAATTTATGATCTTGTTGACGATATAAAAGCTGCCATGTCAGGATTACTCTCACCAGAGCAGCGTGAGACTTTCCTTGGTAATGCTGAAATTCTGGAAGTCTTTAACATTACAAAAATCGGAAAAGTCGCTGGATGTCGCGTTACAGAAGGTAAAATAGAACGGGGAGCTGGTGTCCGCCTTATTCGCGATAATATTGTCATTCACGAAGGAAAACTTAAAACACTTAAGCGATTTAAGGATGAGGTCAATGAAGTACAAAGCGGTCAAGAATGTGGAATAGCATTCGAAAGCTATGAAGATATCCGTGCAGGAGATACCATTGAAACCTTCCGCATCGAACATATTAATCGCACATTATAAAATAACCCAACGGCTTTACTCTTTCGTAAAATGAGAAAAGTTATTGGATTTTATGCATAGTGCCTCTGTTTTTTCTTAATCTTTTAAGCCAATCAAAAGAAGAGTAATTGTAACAAGGATAACATTTTGATGAAAAATGCAGAGCCATCACAACGGCAGTTAAGAGTAGGAGAGCAAGTGCGCCACGCAGTAGCTCATATGCTACAGCGTGGTATTTTACTCGATAATGTCTTGAAAAATATGGTAATTTCTGTCTCTGAAGTGCGTATGTCACCAGATTTAAAAATTGCCACCTGCTTTATTTCTCCTCTCAACACTCTTAAGAACGCATCTCATATTGATGTTGTTGATGTCCTCAATAAACATAGCCGTTTTATCCGTAAAGAAATCAGTCATGCGCTGCGACAAATGAAATATATGCCTGAATTGCGTTTTCGACTCGATAGCAGTTTTGATAATTTTTCAAAAATTGATGCCCTGCTTCGCTCACCTGAGGTAGCACGCGATCTTCACCGTAGTGATGAACTTGAGGATTAAAAATATGGCACGGCAACGCAAAAAAAAAGGCCGTTCTGTTTCTGGCTGGGTAATATTTGATAAACCAAAAGGGATGAGATCAACAGAAGCTGTCTCACAAATCAAATGGCTCTTTCATGCACAAAAAGCAGGACATGCGGGAACACTTGATCCTCTTGCGTCTGGTCTCTTGCCAATTGCATTGGGCGAAGCAACTAAAACCGTTCCCTACGTTATGCAAGGCACAAAAACCTACCGTTTTCACATCGTTTGGGGAGAAGAACGATCAACAGACGATCTAGAGGGAGAAGTAACGAAGACATCTCTCAAACGTCCAACACAAGAAGAAATACTCGCTCTTCTCCCCCAGTATACAGGTGTTATTTTGCAAACACCTCCACAATTTTCGGCAATTAAAATTTCTGGTAACCGCGCCTATAATCTGGCACGTGACGGTGAAAGTGTTGAAATTCCGCCGCGCCAAGTGGAAATAGAAACTTTTAAATTAATAGAAACTGCTACCAAAGAACGTTCTATCTTTGAAGTAACCTGCGGAAAAGGAACCTATGTACGCTCTTTAGCACGCGATATGGGACGTGATCTCGGTTGTTATGGGCATATTGCTGATTTAAGACGTATCGCAGTAGTACCTTTTTGTGAAGATGATCTCATCACATGGAACACGCTAAAAACGGTAGGGCTGAATAAAAGTGTAACAAATGAAAATGATGCTCTTCCCAAAAGAAATTTTTCAACACTTGATACACTTTTAATTGAAACAGGTGCTGCGCTGGATTGCCTCTCTCATTATACCCTTAGCGAAACCCAAGCACAGCGAGTCATGATAGGCAATTCAGTGCTCCTCTGCAATCACAATGCACCTATTGATGAAGATGAGGTTTGTGTCATCTACAAAGGCCAACCTCTTGCTATAGGCACTCTTGAAAAAAGCTTGTTCACGCCAAAGCGGATTTTTACAATTTAATCTGTTCTTTCTTCAAACCATCTCTCAGAAAAAGAGAGTTTCTCAGATCAATATCGCTCTACACTCAATTTTTTATGATAATTCATATCATAACCTAAATCAGTAATATGTTCATAAGTCTAATTCTAGCTTGCACGATAAAGCACAAGTATCTTTTTTATCGTTTTAAATTGTCTCTTTGATTATTACTGAATACACGTGCATATCTATAATGTTAAGAAGATTTTGTAGAATAGGAAACGCAGGATTTATCTTAAATAAATTTGTAATATTTATGATTTCCAACTGCTTGTTTAGCAGAAATTTATCCTCAACTCACCAATGGAATAAAGTGCTCACTGCAATATCTTATTTTTCTGCTGTTCTATTTATGCAGACAAATTTATTCCATAAAAATAAATTGCACACATTTAATAGTTTACAAAAAGCTGTTTTAGCTTTCATACCATTAAGGTAATTGATCGGCAGAGGGCTTTAAATGCATTTCACTAGCATGTGGTATTGTTTGCCGCTCAATCATCCGGTGTACTCTTATGCCGTCAGGCGCACGATTTAAGTGACGCAGCATCTTGTTTACCTCTGCATCTGCTTTTATGCGACGGTGATTATGACGCAAGTAATCTACCCATGTTGGCATATGATACGCTTCTGTCCAATATTCAGGCCTTTCAAGATCACGCAAAAGAACCCATTGACGAGCGCCATCACGTAAACGAATATGACGACGACGTGTCATCACTTTGAGAAATTCTTCGAGATCATTTTCATGAATTTGATAATCGATCATAATCATGATCGGACCACTTTGTGCTTTTAGATCAAGTAAAAGCTCTGGTTCTCTAAAATGATCAAGGGGATCTAGATCTATCTGGGGAATTTCCTGAATTCTAAATTTTATCCCTGTAAAAGCCCCAAAAATCAAGAATAGAGAACAAAGACTCAAAGCAACTGTTGGAGAATAACCATCAGCCAAAACGCCCCAAATTACGCTTCCAAATGCCATTCCTCCATAAGATGCTGTTTGATAAAGTGCTAAGGCACGTGCAACAACCCAGCGCGGTGTAGAAAGTTGTACAGATGTATTAAACAGTGATAATGCTAAAACCCAACATAATCCTGCAGGAAACAAAGCAATATGGCTTACAATCAATGAACGGCTTATTGCTAAAAAAAAGCAAGAAAAGGCAAAACCAATAAATGCACTTGTGATAATCGTTTCTAACCGAAAATAATGCCGTACAGATGAATTAATAAGACCTGCTGTCATGGCTCCAAGACCAAAGAAACCAAGCAATGTCCCATAAAGAAGTGCATTTCCTCCAAGAATTTTATGCACAACAATTGGTAACAGTGCCAAAATCGAAATCGCCCCGATACCAAACAGGAACGCTCTGACCATAATGCTCAAAAGATTGGGCGACATTGCAACATAACGTAAACCATCTGAGACAGCTCCTAAAAGTCTTTCTCGTGGTAACCTGTTGTTTTCATAACTTGGTTTCCATAAAAACAAAGCACCAATTAAAGGAATATAACTTATCGCATTGAATAAAAAAGCTGCGGCTGCACCTAGAGCAGCAATGATAGCACCACCAATAGCAGGGCCTACACTGCGCATCAAATTAAAGCCAACACTGTTTAAACTAACAGCAGCAGGAATATTTTCTCGGCTCACAATATCTCCTATTGTTGCTTGCCAAGAAGGATTATAAAAAGCAGTTCCACATCCAATCAAAAAGGTAAAGCATAATAAAATTCCAGGTGTTAAAAATCCCATATAGGATAAAATAGCCAAGCTCATTGATATAACCATCATCATAATCTGCGCGCACAACATAATTTGGCGGCGATTAAAATTGTCAGCTAAAGCTCCTGCCATTAAAGAAAACATAACAAGCGGTAATGTGGTAGCACTTTGAACAAGACCGACCATGGAATGCGAAGAACTAATCAACGCCATTAACCACCCTGCTCCTACAGCCTGTATAAGCCCTCCTAAATTAAAAATGAGAGTGGATAACCATAAATTCCGAAATACCGAATTACGAAAAAGTTCTAATGTTGAAATGTTTTGCATCTTTTGTCTTCCAATCGATATTTATCGCTTTTTTACCATACACACTCTCTAAAGCAGTAACCTTTGTAACAAAAGGATGCATAATTCTTTAAAAATTTCTCACAAACCCCTGTTAAAATCAATATTTCAAAACAAAATCCTTTATCTAAGGTAAGGCCTTTAAGATTCTTTTAAGGACTAGTATTTTTACATCCTTTCCTATATAAGTGCTAAAGCAGGTGGGAGTTTTTACTCTTCTTGTTTCTTCACAGACCCTTGCTGGACGACATCTCGGCTACGGGTGACTTTTGTTTCTTTGTTTTTTGAAAGGATAACACGATGTCGATTACAGCTGAACGTAAACAAGCTCTTGTCGCAGAATATGCAAACAAAGTCGGTGATACAGGATCACCAGAAGTGCAGGTCGCTGTACTTTCTGAACGTATTTCTAATTTAACTAACCATTTTAAATCTCATAAAAAGGATAACCATTCTCGTCGTGGTCTTTTGAAGATGGTGTCTCAACGTCGTCGCCTTCTTGATTACCTGAAAGGAATTGACCAAAATCGTTATCAGACACTTATCAAAAAATTAGGTTTGCGGCGCTAAAAGAAAAATGGGTGGATGGTTTTTTAAAAAAACCATCCATTTTTTCAGCTTGCTGCTTTTAGTTAAAAACTTAAAAATTGACGAATAATCATCATGGGGCAGAATTGCTAGTTTCTTCGCGTTTAAATTGCGATTTACTCCTTTCTTCTTGAAAAAAGACAGAAGTGTCTTGTTGTCCTGCCCATAGCTTTGAAATATGCTACGCAACACCAGAATGTGAGCGCTAGTCATTAAGGATAAAAAATGTTCAAAACGCATAAGATAGAAATTGAATGGGCCGGACGGCCACTCACCATCGAAACAGGAAAAATAGCGCGTCAAGCTGATGGTGCAGTGATTGCTACCTACGGAGAAACTATTGTCTTGGCAACTGTTGTATCAGCAAAAAGTCCAAAACCAGATCAAGACTTTTTTCCACTCACCGTTAATTATCAAGAAAAATCCTATGCTGTCGGTAGAATCCCCGGTGGTTTTTTAAAACGTGAAAGCAGACCGACCGAAAATGAGACATTGATTTCACGTTTGATTGATCGTCCCATTCGTCCCCTCTTCGCCGATGGCTATAAAAATGATACACAAGTTATTGTTTCCGTTATACAACATGATCTCGAGAATAATCCCGATATCCTTGCAATGATTGCAGCTTCTGCCGCATTAACTTTGTCAGGTATTCCTTTCATGGGGCCCATTGCTGGTGCCCGTGTTGGTTATTGTAATGGACAGTATGTTCTCAATCCTCATATCGATGAAATGCCTGAATCAAAACTTGATCTTGTTGTTGCCGGAACAGAAAGTGCTGTGTTGATGGTTGAATCAGAAGCACACGAATTGCCGGAAGACATCATGTTGGGGGCCGTTATGTTTGGACATAAAGGTCTTCAACCTGTTCTTGATACCATCATCAAGCTTGCCGAAGTTGCTGCAAAAGATCCACGTGATTTTGTTCCCGAAGATCTCTCTGATCTCGAAAAAGCTATGATGGAAATGGCCGAACAGGATATACGAAAAGCTTACACAATTACCGATAAACAAGAACGTTACGCTGTAATTGATGCACTGAAAACAGAAATTATCAATAAATTTATGCCGGAAACGGAAGAAGACTGTAAGTTTAATGCAGATCAAATTGCAACTGTTTTCAAACAATTGCAAGCAAAAATTGTTCGCTGGAACATTCTTGATACGGAAAAGCGTATTGATGGACGCGACCTTTCAACAGTACGCCCCATCCAATCAGAAGTTAGTATTTTACCTCGCACACATGGATCAGCACTCTTTACCCGTGGAGAAACACAAGCAATTGTTGTTGCAACATTAGGAACCGGTGAAGATGAACAATATGTTGACTCCTTAACAGGTATGTATAAGGAAACATTTCTCCTTCATTACAATTTTCCGCCATTTTCAGTGGGTGAAACAGGACGACTTGGTTCTCCTGGTCGACGCGAAATTGGACATGGCAAATTGGCGTGGCGTGCACTTCATCCCATGTTGCCGACTAAAGAATCTTTTCCTTATACCATTCGTGCTGTTTCAGAAATTACTGAATCTAATGGATCTTCTTCCATGGCAACTGTTTGCGGCACTTCACTTGCTCTCATGGATGCCGGTGTTCCTCTGGCACGCCCTGTTGCAGGTATTGCTATGGGATTGATTAAAGAAGGGGAACGCTTTGCTATTCTGTCTGATATTTTAGGAGATGAAGATCATCTTGGAGATATGGATTTTAAAGTAGCGGGAACAGAAAATGGTATTACTGCCTTGCAAATGGATATCAAAATTGATGGTATTACCGAAGAAATTATGAAAATCGCACTTGAACAAGCCAAAGATGGTCGAATTCATATCCTTAACGAAATGGCCAAAGCTTTAACCAGTGCACGCGCTGAACTCAGCGAATTTTCTCCACGCATCGAAATTATGAACATTTCGGTTGATAAAATTCGCGATGTTATAGGCTCTGGCGGTAAAGTTATTCGAGAAATCGTTGAACAAACTGGGGCAAAAATCAATATTGAAGATAATGGAACAATTAGAATTGCTTCTGCCGATACTAAAACCATTGAAGCAGCAAAACGCTGGATACATTCCATTGTTGATGAACCTGAAATTGGTGCTATCTACCAAGGAACAGTTGTAAAAACAGCAGAGTTCGGCGCATTTGTAAACTTTTTTGGCTCACGTGATGGGCTCGTTCATATCTCTCAACTCGCATCAGAACGCGTCACAAAAACAACAGATGTTGTTAAAGAAGGCGATAAAGTTTGGGTTAAATTAATGGGCTTTGATGAACGTGGTAAAGTTCGGTTATCAATGAAAATCGTCGACCAACAGACTGGTGAAGAAATTACAGGTGATAGGTTATAAAAGAAGAACAGGAAAAGTGCATGGATGAAAAAAATAAATCCGAAAACAAGCACCATCGTAAGAAAAAAGAAGAGTAATCTTTTCTCTTATCATGAAATAAAATGCCATCCTAATATCGGAATGGCATTTTTTCTTTGAAAGAGCCACGTGTGTTACTATTTTTACCTTTTGAAAACCATAGCCTCCCTCTTCCTAATTCAAACCAATCTTGGTTGAGTTTTGGTTTGATAGAAATTCCTGCTCCAGAATGGGCACAAAAGTTAAAAGTTGTTACGCCTTGGCGACCAGATTTTTTAAAATTTGCCAATGCTCAGTTTCACTGCTCTCCTCAAATAGACAAAACTTTCACCTATGATGGTGCACTTTTGCACTTAAGTAAATATCGTGGTTTAAACCAAAATTGTTTTCTTGATTTATTAGAATGTGTTAAACCTGGTGGATGGATTGTTATCGGTGGAAATAAAACTGCCGGTGCTGCTTCAATGATGAAATGGGTCAAAACGCTTGCTCCCATCGCTGATAAGTTGTCCAAAAACCATGGATTGGTGTTTTGGCTTCAAGTTCCACAACAGATAGAGAGACAGAATATTGCACAATTGCGCTTACCACCGCTTACTTTTGAAAATAAATTTCAGACCACTTCTGGCATGTTCTCGCACGGTCGTATTGATCCGGGATCTGCCGCGCTTGCTCTGCATATGTGTAAGGTTATTTCTGGAAAGACTGCTGATTTTGGTGCTGGCTGGGGTTTTCTTTCTTACGTAGCACTTGAAAGAAGTGAAAAACTAACAACTCTCGACCTCTATGAAGCTGATTACAACGCTTTGAGTGCAGCCAAACAGCATCTCAAACACATAACGGCTCCTTGTCCGATTCATTTTTATTGGCATGATCTTGTGCATGAACCGATCACAGATCTGTATGATACAATCATTTCAAACCCACCGTTTCACACGCAACACATTACAGATGTTTCATTAGGAAAGCATTTCATTATAAATGCTGCAAAATACCTAAAGCCAGGTGGCAATTTACTTCTTGTCGCTAATCGCCACCTGCCTTATGAAACATTGTTAAAAAGCATTTTTCGCACGGTATTCATACATGAAAAAGTTCATGGTTTTAAAATTATCGAAGCACGCCGATAGACGAAAACAAACAATAACTCTAAAGAATAAAACGTGAAAGATCGACATCAGCAGCCAGTTCGCCTATAGATTGTTTTACATAAGCAGCATCAACTTTAAATGATGTTCCAGCTTTATCCGGTGCAGTAAAAGAAATCTCATCCAAAACGCGCTCCATCACTGTTTGCAAACGACGCGCTCCTATGTTTTCAATCCTTGCGTTTAAATCTACAGCAATATCCGCTAAAGCATCAATTGCATCATCGGTGATTTCTAAATGAACCTCTTCCGTTGCCATTAAAGCAACATACTGCTTAATTAGGCTAGCTTCAGGTTCAGTCAAAATACGTCGTAAATCTTCCCTTGTTAGAGCATTTAGCTCCACGCGAATGGGCAAACGTCCTTGAAGTTCTGGCAATAAATCAGATGGCTTGGAAACATGAAATGCACCTGATGCAATAAAAAGAATGTGATCTGTTTTGATTTGCCCATATTTTGTGCTAATTGTTGTTCCTTCAACCAGAGGCAAAAGATCCCGTTGAACTCCCTCCCGCGAAACGGCAGCGCCTGCCCCACCATCTCGGGTTGCAATTTTATCAATCTCATCAATAAAAACAATTCCGTCATTTTCAGCAACACGTAGCGCTTCTTGAATAATTTGATCCTGATCAAGGAGTTTCTCAGATTCATCATCAATGAGTGGCTTAAAAGCATCCTTCACTGTTGTTTTGCGAACCTTTGTACGACTCCCTATTTTGCCAAAAATATCTGACAAATTCATAATTCCCATTTGAGCACCAGGCATACCAGGAATATCAAAGGTCGAAGCGCTATTGCTGTTATTATCTGCTACCTCAATTTCAATCTCTTTCTCATCCAATTCACCTTCACGCAATTTTTTACGAAAACTATCACGGGTAGCGGGGCTTGCTGTCTTACCAACAAGGACATCTAAAACACGCTCTTCAGCATTAACGTGAGCCTTTACTTTGACTTCATCCCGTTTTTTTTCACGTACAAGAGAAATGGCAATCTCAACAAGGTCACGAATAATTTGCTCAACATCACGTCCCACGTAACCAACCTCAGTAAATTTAGTCGCTTCTACTTTAACAAAAGGCGCTCCAGCAAGTTTTGCTAATCGACGTGCTATGCCTGTTTTACCAACACCTGTTGGTCCTATCATTAAAATATTTTTGGGCATAACCTCTTCACGCATTGGACCATCAAGCTGCTGTCTACGCCACCGATTGCGCAATGCAATAGCAACAGAACGTTTGGCATCATTTTGACCAATAATAAAACGATCAAGTTCAGAAACAGTCTCACGAGGGGAAAATACAACACACATTCAAATAGCTTTCTCTAAAGAAGATAATTCGGCATCCAATGTTTCAATCGTAAAATGATCATTGGTGTAAACACAAATTTTAGCGGCAATATCAATGGCTTTACGGGCAATGGTTTCTGCATCTAAATCCATATCCATAAGTGCTCGAGCAGCCGAAAGAGCAAAATTGCCTCCAGAACCAATTGCCATAACTCCGTCTTCTGGTTCTAAGACATCACCAAGCCCTGTTAAAGCAAAAGTTACTTTCTTATCAGCCACAAGCATCATTGCTTCGAGACGACGCAAATAGCGATCTGTTCGCCAGTCTTTTGCAAGTTCTACACATGCACGCATGAGCTGGTCAGGATATTGTTCAAGCTTCGTTTCCAATCTTTCCAACAAAGTGAAAGCATCTGCTGTAGCACCTGCAAAACCAGCTATAACAGCTCCACCCTTCCCAAGGCGACGCACTTTGCGTGCATTGCCTTTCATAATCGTCTGCCCAAGTGAGACCTGACCATCACCGGCAATCACTACTTTGCCACCTTTTCGTACAGTAATAATAGTTGTACCATACATTATATCTGGCTTATGTTCTGCCATAAGGAAACTCCTTAATATTGACTTCTATTCTTAATGTTAAGTTATTTTCAACAAATGCAAAATCCAATCATTATTGCCTTTATTTAAGAACATATACTGTAAAACACAATGATTCAGCACAATTCAATTTGTTGAAATAAAAAATGATCTCATTGTTATCAATGTAAATTGTTGCTAAATAGTTTTTGTAAACAGTTTGCGTCTTGCAAAGGAAAAATTATGAAAAAAATAGCCATAGGAACATTGGGAGGAACGATTGCAATGGCTGCTGACAATTTGGGTAAAATGCAACCGGCATTAACCTCAGATGTCCTTATCAAAAGTGTTCCTGAATTAAATAACGTTGCTAATATTCATGCGCAAACACTAACACAATTACCGAGTGGATCTTTGTCTTTTAAAATTCTTTTTGAAATAATAGAGTGGGCAACACAGCAAATAAAGGACGGTGCAGAAGGTGTTGTTTTAACCCAAGGTACTGATACAATGGAAGAAACAGCCTTTTTTCTTTCCCTTTATTGGGATAGAGCGGAACCGCTCGTTATAACTGGTGCTATGCGTATACCTTGTGAAGCAGGTGCTGATGGACCGGCTAATATTTTAGCAGCAACTCGCGTCGCAGCTCATCCACAAAGTCGAAACAGAGGTGTCTTAGTTGTAATCAATGATACCATTCACTCACCTTATTGGGTTCAGAAAAACCATACCGTCAAAATTGAAACGTTTCAATCAGGTCTGGTAGGTATTTTAGGTACTATTTTGGAAGGAAAACTAGTTTATTTTAATGATCGAAATTTTTTCCCGAAAACATTTGATCTTCCCAAAAACTATGATCATCAAGTTGCACTCCTATACTCCTCTTTATCCTCTGATACACAGTTAATCAAATTCTGCTTTGAAAGTGGGTATTATGCTGGTGTTGTCATTGCCGGTTTCGGATCAGGACATTGCAGTTTCGAAGAAGCAGATATTGTGCGACAATATACGAAAAAGATGCCAATCATTATCGCTAGCCGTACTTGCACTGGCTCAACAACCCGCACAACTTATGGTTATAAAGGTTCAGAAGTCGATATGATCGCCTCTGGTGTTCTCATGTCTGGTTATTTATCAGCAGTAAAAGCACGTCTGCTATTATGGGCTTTTTTAGCTCAAGGATACTCATTGGCACAAATCAGCACACGTTGGAACGACTGGACTATAAGCTAATGAAAGACTATCTAATTTTAAAAGAAGAGAATATGCAAAATAAAATTCGTTTGAACACAAAACAAGCTGTTTTTTTACCTTCATCATTGTGGCCATAAAAAAGACTTCGACCAATACAAATGACTGATATGATTTTATCAAAAATTGATCAAAAAGATAAGCTGGTCGAACCCATTTCTGATCGGCATTCACCCTATAGTGTCTTTACTGCACAGGAATGGTCTCAATTTCGTGCGGATACACCCCTCACTTTGTCCTTTGATGAAATCAAGCGTTTACGCTCAATTGGTGATCCGATTGATCTTGAAGAAGTGCAGCGCATTTATCTTTCCTTGTCGCGTCTGTTATCATGCCATGTTGAAGCAGTACAGGAACTTTTTCAAAAACGTCAACAATTTTTATATCCAAAAGAGACTCCAAAAACTCCCTTTATCATTGGAATTGCTGGCTCTGTTGCTGTGGGAAAATCTACAACTGCTCGTATTCTTCAAGAACTTTTGAAACGTTGGACATCTAGCTTTAAAGTTGATCTGATTACCACCGATGGCTTTCTCTATCCTAATGCTGTCTTACAGCAAAAAAATCGCATGAATCGTAAAGGATTTCCTGACTCCTATGATATCAAAAAATTACTGAACTTCCTTTCTGCTATAAAAGCGGGTGTCGGTAATGTCAGTGCCCCGCTTTATTCTCATATGGCCTATGATGTTCTCAAAAATCAAACAATTACCATTGACCGTCCTGATATCTTAATTATTGAAGGTATTAATGTGCTACAGGTCAGTGATCTTCCTAAGGACGGAAAAATCATTCCTTTCGTTTCAGACTTTTTTGATTTTTCAATCTATGTAGATGCTGAAACAGAAGTGATTCGCTGTTGGTATTTGGAACGTTTTAAACGTTTACGCAAAACGGCTTTTAAAAATCCTGAATCTTATTTTCACCGTTATGCATTGTTGAGTGAAGAAAAAGCTTTAAAAATCGCTGAAAATATTTGGCAAACGATTAATTTCAAAAATTTACAAGAAAACATATTGCCAACACGACCACGGTCTAATCTCATTCTACGAAAAGGAAAAAACCATTTGGTCGAATATGTCGCACTTCGACGACTGTGAGGATTCTTTTAAATATGTATATGCATCCTATTCATTTTACCTCAAAACGTGCCGATAATAGTTGTCCGATCTTCTTGGTAACCCCAAAAAGTCTTGCGGATTTATCACTTAATGTGTCAACAAGAACATGGATGAACGTGAATGACTTCACTGGAAAAGCGGGACAAATACTCTTCGTTCCTCATGAAACAGGGCATTTAAAAAAGGTGTTCTTTGGACTTGGCAATGGTGAGGAGCCTTTTATTACAGGGCTTCTTGCTAAACACCTCCCTGCTGGTCAGTGGCATTTAGAAGGAGCAGCCTCCCATGAAATGAATATCTATCTTGGGTTGGCATTCGGAAGCTATCAGTTTAACCGTTATCGTCAAAATTCCTCCCTCAAATCACTTTCAATTCATGTCAACGACATGGTTGATTTCGATGAACTTCAACGTCTTTATAAAACTGTCTTTTTTGTCCGTGATCTCATTAATATTCCAGCCAATGATATGAATCCTGACACTCTCGAGACAGAATCTCGCCAACTGGGAGAAACCTACAAAGCTCATGTTGAAAGCATTCGTGGAGATGAGCTCTTAACACATAATTTTCCGATGATCCATGCTGTAGGACGAGCCAGCAGCACTGCACCACGACTCATTGAGCTGCGCTGGGGCCAAGAAAACCATCCTAAAATAACGTTGGTTGGTAAAGGCGTAAGCTTTGATACTGGAGGCCTCGATATTAAATCAGCCAATAATATGTCACTTATGAAAAAAGACATGGGAGGTGGAGCTCACGTTTTGGGATTGGCTAAACTTATCATGGATGCCAAATTACCCTTTCGTCTGCGTGTTTTGATTCCAGCCGTTGAAAATGCAATTTCTGCTAATGCTTACCGACCAGGTGATGTTCTCCAAAGTCGTAAGGGATTAAGTGTTGAAATTGGTAATACAGATGCTGAAGGTCGACTTATCCTTGCTGATGCACTTGCCTATGGTGACGAAGAAAGTCCGCAATTCATGCTTTGTATGGCGACTTTAACAGGAGCAGCACGTATAGCATTAGGACCAGATCTTCCCGCATTTTATTGTAATGATTCAATCTGGGCGCAACAAATTTCTCAAGCTGCTTATTCTGTTTCCGATCCTCTTTGGCAAATGCCTCTTTGGAGACCCTATCAGGAAATGTTATCATCACCAATCGCTGATCTTAACAATATAACTGGAAATAACTTTGCTGGCTCTATAGTCGCTGCCTTGTTTCTGAACTCTTTTGTTGAAAAAGCTGAACATTTTGCCCATTTTGACCTTTATGGGTGGATTCCAAAGGAAAAACCAGGCCACCCCATTGGTGGTTCTGCACAAGCCATTCGTGCTCTTTATAATCTCTTTAAAAATTAATTTTGACATAAAATGAACACATAAATAGATAATTATGGAAATTTGAGGGCGATTGTTATTCACCTTTATAATTGTATCCTGTAATTTATTTGAGGATAAAAATCATACCAATGCTGATTATCGTGAGGTCATTTAAAGGTAAAAAACAAAAAATAAAAGGTAAAAAATGTTCTCTAAAGATCCAAGATTACATGCATTCAGGGATGATCTAGCAGACAAACGTCTTGAAAAGGAAGTTACAGCTCAGCGTTTTGTGCAAGGTGAAATAAGACGCGTTAATGTACCTGTTGCTGGACTGTTTAAAGAAAATAATAAAAAAAGTGAAATGCAGACGGAGTGCTTATTAGGAGAAGAACTTCGCGTCTTTGAACACGGGGAATTTATGTCGTGGGGACAATCTCTCAAAGATAGTTATGTTGGCTATATTGATACAAAAGCGCTTTGTACATCAACCGTAAAACAAACACATGTTGTTTCAGCCCCACGTACTTTTCAATATTTCCAAGCTGACTTGCGTGGACCAGTAGAATATCCTTTATCTATAGGAAGTAAGGTAAGCGTTGTTGATGAAATTGAAGTCCGTGGAACCAAGTATTCTATACTTGAAAATGGGAAAGCAATCATTAGCAATCACCTCAGTCCGATTGGCCAAGCATATAAAGATTATGTTACAGTTGCTGAAATGTTGATCCGTACACCTTACCTTTGGGGTGGAACTAGTGGTTTTGGAATTGATTGCTCAGGACTGATCCAGCTTTCTATGATAATGGCTGGTCATGTGGTTTTACGCGATACTGACATGCAACAAAAAACTATAGGCAAACAACTCTCAGATGATGATGAACTTCAACGAGGTGATTTAATTTTCTGGAAAGGTCATGCCGCTATTATGGTTGATCATGAAAATATTATTCATGCAAATGGTTTCTCTATGGATGTTATGGTCGAACCACTGGAAAAAGCAGTTACACGTATTGCGCAAAAATATCAACGATATCCTATAGAAAAACGTCGTCCAACACTGAGAATATAGTACGTGCTTTTGATATAAGCACGAGAGATAAATAACTCTGGTATTATATTTTTTCATGAGTTCGCTTTAAATCTTTATAACAAGGTAAACCGTGACTGATTTCTGGTCTCATATGAAAGAAAAGTACCTTCACAAAATCATTTATGTTGAATGGGATTAATCACTTGGTCTTTTTTTAGACCTCGCATTCAACATTCACACGTTTTGGGAATATTGGAAAAATCGTAACTTGTCTACTGAATAGCTTTTATTAAAATACTCCGTGCTAAACACAACACGTTGATTTAATATATATAAGCATTATGCATATTGAATCAAATCTCTTAATCTGTGTCATATTTCATTATGTTAAACACTCTTATTCTGAATTAGAAAAACTATTCGAAGATAAAATTATAAAGGTAAAAATTACTTCTTGGCCTTACTATTTCTTTTTCATTCAGCTCCACGTCTTTCAGAAATGTTCAGAGCGATATTTCAAAATAATGAAGAGTGCGCCGCACCTTATATTTTTGTTTTTAGCATTCTTTCATGGAATCTAGGATTTTGGTGAAAATACCTTCACGCTATTGCGTTGCTTATGTGCGTAACTGCTTAGATACTTCACTTTCTGCTAATCTCATCTCTCAATAAAACCCAATGAATGCATACCGCAAAATCTATTGAGGTCCAAGTATCTTTATGTTTATGAAGTCATATACTAGCCTCATCATATTTTAACCTACCACCGATGTTACACACTCTTATATTTAAAAAGTTCATTAACCGTATATTTCATCCATTCTAACATTGCTTTTCAAGTTACGCTTCCCCCTTATGATATGTCATTGAACAATTTTTGATCAGCGTAAGAGTATTTGAAATAACAAAATATGACACAGATTAAGAGATCTGATTCAATATGCATTATGCTTATATATACTATAAATCAATATATTATCATAAAGGTGTATCATAATAATGATTAAGGAGTTGGTCACCTAACAAAGAAAAGCCAGAAAGACTTTTCTGCGAAAGAATCTTCTTAAATCTGATCTATCATTAGCATCTCATGAAATAGAAATCTCTTATTTGTAATAAGTATTTTCTCCTCACAAATATTATTAAAGAAGGAGATTTTTTAATACCTGAACCAATGGCTTATCAGCATCAGGCATAGGATATTTATCAAGGTCACCAATAAAAATCCATTTTAAATTTTGCCCTTCTCGTCCTTGCGCAATACCCTTATAATGGTAACAAAGATACAATGGCATTAAAAGGTGAAATGTTTCGTAACTATGGCTTGCAAATGTTAAGGGTAATAAATTATTTAGCTGAACATGAATACCAAGCTCTTCCTCTAATTCACGAATCAATGACACTTCTGGAGTTTCACCATGCTCAACCTTTCCACCAGGAAACTCCCATAAACCAGCCAGTGATTTTCCCTGAGGACGCTGTGTAAGCAGAACATGATTATCTTGATCTAACAATGCGCATGCAACGACAAGAAGAAGTAAATTTTTTGTACACATACCACCTTCCACCAGGAACAGTAAAGATAATCATCTATTCTATCATGGCCCCATCTCTAAGATAAAAGAGTTAAAATACCTAGTCCTCTCCCCAAAATATACAAACATTCGATGCCAAATTTACGGTGCACAAGTTAACTTCTGTAATCGCCATTGATCATAACGTACTCTTTCGTCAAATCGCAAGACCAAACTGTCGCCTTACCACTACCTAGACCAATATCAACCCGAATTATGATGTGCTGCCCTTGCATATAAGCCCCTATCGTCTCTTCACGATATTCAGGATCTCTTTCGCCATTGATCGCCAAACGATGTTCACCAAACCAAATCGTCAACAGATCACGATCAACTTCAACACCTGCCTTACCAACTGCCATAACCACCCGTCCCCAGTTAGCATCTTCACCGGCAATAGCTGTCTTTACAAGTGGTGAATTTGCAATTGAGAAAGCAATAGTCTTCGCAGCATTGTCTGTTGTAGCACCAATCACATTAACCTCAATTAAATGACGAGCACCTTCACCATCACAAACAACTTGTAACGCAAGCTCATGCAAAAGCTCACTCAATTGCTTCGAGAACACCTCATAACGCGGATCGGATTTACTCATGAGAGGTGGCAAATCTCTCTTTGCTTTGCCTGTCGCAAACATCATGAGCGTGTCTGATGTTGAGGTATCACTATCAACAGTAATCGAATTAAAAGACTCCTGGACCGCCTCTGATAACATGGACTGAAGAATATCCGAAGAAATTCCTGCATCGCTTACAATAAAAGATAGCATTGTCGCCATATCTGGTGCAATCATGCCAGCACCTTTTGCAATTCCATTAATGGTAACAATTTCTCCCCCACAATCAAATCTGCGTGTAGCGAGTTTTGGAAATGTATCAGTCGTCATAATAGCTTTTGCAGCCTCCAACCAATTCCCTTCTTCTGCTGTCTCCGCCATAGTTGGTAAAATATTCACAACGCAAGAAGCATCCATCGGCTCACCAATAACACCGGTAGAAGCTATAAAAATCTCATTCTCTTTAACCTTCAAAACGCTCGCCGCAGCACGCACTATCGCATCGGTTGTTTGCTTTCCTGTACGCCCCGTAAAAGCATTCGCATTCCCAGAATTAACAACAACACCTCGTGCAACTCCATGGGGAAGTGACGCGCGACAATGCTCCACAGGAGAAGATGGACATTTTGAACGCGTAAAAACACCCGCAACACTCGCTGGCTCATCGAATATGATGAAAAGAAGGTCTGTACGACCTTTATATTTAATCCCAGCTTCAGCTGTTGCTATCCGCGCACCAGACAACAGCGGAAGCTCTTGTATGTTTTGGGGAGACAAAGGAGATATTTTTAAAGCCACAGCATGCTTTCCACGAAAACAGATAAAATGATTACAAATAAATAACCTCTAGCAAACAACCTCAAGCTTTTCGAACAAAACCAATCTCTTACCACCCAGCAGAGATACTACTCGCTCCTTCTTCTTCACTATTCCGTGTATTCTTCATCAGATGTTTCATCCGGAAGCAGTGTCCCATTCTGATTAAGTGATTGCATGAGTTTTGTGACATTAGGATCGGGATATTTTACGTCTAATTTGCTGCGCAAATCAACAATCAGTTTTCGGTAGCGCTCTTTTATCAACTGTGTACGCAATACCTCTTTAACATCATCAAATACAGGAGGTTGTTTCAAACGACGATCTTCTACCTTAATAACATGCCAACCAAAAGGGCTTTCAACGGGCTTTTTAGTGTATTCACCAACTTTTAGGCCAAACGCAGCATCTTCAAAAGGTTTAACCATTTGACCATGGCTAAAATAACCAAGATCGCCCCCAACAGCAGCAGAACCATCTGTTGAACTCTTTTTTGCAATCTCTTCAAAACTTTCCCCTTTACTTAAACGCTTAATGACAGCTTCTGCTTCTTTTCTTGTTTTGACCAAAATATGACGCGCTTTAACCTCATCTTCTTTGGGTAAAGCAGAAACTTCTTTATTGTAAAGAGCTTCCAAGTCAGTATCCGAAATATGGTCAACGATTGTCTGTTTAAAATAAAGCTGCTGAAGAACATTATCACGCATAACTGCCATACGTTTATCATAAGCTTCAGTCTTATTTATGCCCTCCTTAATTGCTGCTTTAGCAAGTGCCTGCATATCCAAGTAAGCTTTTAAAACCATTACACGGCGTTGTTCATCAGGAAACCGTGCTAAATTAGGATTTATTTCAAGAGCTAACTCATCCAATTGCCCTGCCGTAATATCCTTCCCGTCAATAACTGCCATCACATGAGAAGGAGAAACTGTTTTTTCAGAAGCTTTTTCCAAAGTCTTTAAATCATTGGATGGTGAATTCAAACTTTCTTGGGCTATCACCCCTAAACTCGTACTCATCAATAAAATTGATGTAAAAAACAGCGTGATAAAGTTGAATTTCATAAATATACTCCTTAAAAGTGAAAGTCAGTTCAAGATTCTTATTTTCTTTACCGTAACATTTTAACCTCTAAACATAGATAAATAAATCAGTAATTTTATTTTTAAAAGCATAAACTTGTCCTTTTATCTCAGTTTATTGCATACTATCTAATGTTAACGGAAAACATGATAATATAAAAAAATGACATATTGCATCCCAAATTACTCTGTATTGTGTCAACTAAAAAGCATTACTAAAGTTGACACACTGCACTTAGCCTCTTATCTCTATTTTACAATTAAAGTGATAAATTGCACACCAACAAATATAATGGTACCATGCATCTTATTATATTAAATGCCTTGGGGGGATTGCTTGGAGGTTGCAAAGTTATGGGCAGAGCATATGAATCTACCCAATAAAATAGTGATAACAATTAAAAGAAAGGGCCAGAGATGGTCGGTTTAGGTGTCTTTGCACGTAAATTTTTTGGTTCCGCTCATGAGAGACGTCTCAAAGTTCTTCGCCAAAAAGTTACACAAATTAACGCTTTGGAAGAACAATTCGTGAAATTAAGCGATACGCAACTTTGTCAAAAAACTGATGAGTTTCGTAAACGCCTCATGGAAGGTGAAACCATTGACTTGCTCCTACCAGAAGCTTTTGCAACTGTCCGTGAAGCAGCAAAACGTGTTTATGATATGCGTCCTTTTGACGTACAGCTCATTGGCGGAATGGTGCTTCATGATTGTGGCATTGCGGAAATGCGCACAGGTGAAGGTAAAACATTAATGGCAACTCTGCCAATTTATCTCAATGCATTGGAAGGAAAAGGTGTTCATGTCGTTACGGTAAATGACTATCTTGCCAGTCGTGATGCTGAAACAATGGGGAAAATCTTTAGTTTTCTAGGACTGACAACAGGTGTGATTCTGCATGATCTTGATAATGATGCCCGCCGAGCGGCCTACGCATGTGATATCACTTATGCAACAAATAACGAATTGGGTTTTGATTATTTGCGCGATAATATGGCTTTTGATCATAGTCAAATGGTTCAGCGTGGGCATCATTACGCAATTGTCGACGAAGTAGATTCGATTCTCATTGATGAAGCACGTACCCCTCTTATTATCTCTGGGCCTCTAGAAGATCGTACAGACTTCTACAACCTTATTGATACATTTATTCCCGCCTTAACTCCAGAAGATTATGAAATAGATGAAAAACAAAAAACAACAACCTTTACTGAAGTCGGTACTGAAAAAATTGAAAAAATGCTTGAACAGGCAGGACATCTTAAAGGTGAAAGTCTCTATGATATAGAAAATGTTGCTATCGTCCATCATATCAATAACGCCCTAAAAGCCCATAAGCTGTTTGTTCGTGACAAGGATTACATTGTTCGCAATGGTGAAATTGTTATCATTGATGAATTTACAGGCCGTATGATGCCAGGGCGGCGTTATTCTGAAGGACTTCATCAAGCATTAGAAGCCAAAGAGCATGTTGCTATTCAACCAGAAAATCAGACCTTAGCTTCTATCACTTTTCAAAATTATTTCCGTATGTATAGAAAATTGTCTGGTATGACTGGTACTGCTACAACAGAAGCAGAAGAGTTCAGTAATATTTATGGTCTTGATGTTTTCGAAGTTCCAACAAATTTACCAGTACAGCGCCGTGATGAAGATGATGAAATCTATCGAACAGCAGAAGAAAAATATCGTGCTATCGTACGTGATATTCGTCAAGCACACGAAAAAGGGCAGCCTATCCTTGTTGGAACAACTTCTATTGAAAAGTCAGAACAATTAGCAGAACGTTTGCGAAAAGAAGGTATTACTAATTTTAGAGTTCTCAATGCTCGCTATCATGAGCAAGAAGCATACATCATTGCGCAAGCAGGGGTTCCTGGGGCATTAACCATCGCAACAAATATGGCTGGTCGCGGTACCGATATACAGCTTGGTGGTAATGTCGAAATGCGTATTCGACAAGAATTAGAGGATATGCCTGATGGAGCAGAGCGAGAAACTAAAATTGAAGAGATCAAAAAAGATGTCAAAAAACTCAAAGAAAAAGCATTAGCTGTTGGTGGTCTTTACGTCATTGCGACGGAACGCCATGAAAGCCGTCGTATTGATAACCAGCTCCGTGGTCGTTCTGGCCGCCAAGGTGATCCTGGTCGCTCAAAATTCTTTCTCTCTCTTCAAGATGATCTTATGCGTATCTTCGGCTCCAATCGTATGGATGGCATGTTGCAAAAGCTCGGATTGAAGGAGGACGAAGCTATTATCCATCCATGGATTAATAAAGCTATCGAAAAAGCGCAAAAAAAAGTCGAAGCACGAAATTTCGAGATCCGTAAAAATTTATTAAAATACGATGATGTAATGAATGATCAACGTAAAGTTATTTTTGAGCAGCGTATGGAGGTCATGAACGCAGATGATCTCACTGAAATGATCCTTGAAATGCGTAACGAAGTGGTTGAAGATCTTGTGGAAACCTATATTCCAGCTGGAACATATTCTGAAAAATGGAATGTGAAAACTCTCCAAGAGGAACTTCAACAACTCTTCAATCTCGAACTTCCGATAGAAGAATGGGCAAAAGAAGATGGAATTGCTGAAGAACAAATCTTAGAACGCGTATCAGATGCTGTTACCAAACTTGAAAATGAACGAACTGAACGCTATTCTCCAGAAATTATGGCTTATTTTTACAAAACCATATTACTTGAAACCATTGATACTTTATGGCGTGAACATTTGGTAAGCTTAGACCATCTACGTTCTGTCGTTGGTTTTCGTGGTTATGCGCAACGAGATCCACTCAATGAATACAAGACAGAATCATTCGAACTTTTTCAGTCCATGCTCAGAAACTTACGCAGAAACGTTACTTCTAAGCTTATGCGTTTCGAGATCATTCAACAACCTACAGAATCACTGACGTCTGTGCCCAATGCTGATGACTCTAACTTTAATGGTCAAGGGGAAGAAAATGTCCCCAACTTATGGGCACGAACACAAGAAAATAAGTTTATTAACCCAAAAGATCGTAATCCAAATGATGTGACCACATGGGGAAAAGTTGGACGTAATGAGCGTTGCCCTTGCGGTTCAGAAAAAAAATACAAACACTGTCATGGGGCCTTTGTCTAAAAAGCAAAGAGTTCAAATGAATAAAGAACGAAATTATGAACAAGAATTACGCACTGCGGGTTTAAGAGTAACACGTCAAAGGCGTATTATTCTGGATATTTTGACTGATACAAACGATCACCCAAACGCGTTTGAAATTTTCCAGCGCGCCCACAAGATAGATTCCAGTATTTCGCTATCGACTGTTTACAGAACCATGAAAACATTAGAAGGAAATGGGACAATTCATCGCCATACCTTTGGTGGTGGACCGTCTCGTTTCGAGCAAGCAGATGGACAACACCATGATCATCTCATTGATGTGGAAACAGGACAAGTTATCGAATTTCAGTCTGATATCATTGAAAAGCTGCAAGAGGAAATTGCAAAATCCCTTGGCTATGATATTATTCACCATCGTCTTGAACTTTATGGGAAAAAACACAACTCCTAGATAGTTGATCTCGTATGTATCATCAAAAAAGCTCCTCATGCAAATCGAATTTTATACAAGTTCATTTTAAAAACCTATAGTTCTCATTGGAAAGAAAGTTTTTCTGCTTTATTACTCCCTTTTATCCGATGCTATAAAGCAATCGATTACCAGTGTTATAACAAAAAGTATTATAAACAAATTAGGCCAATATTATCATGGTTTCTTTGCCAAAAGATCGTATGCGACAGCTTGAAAAGCGCTTTGAAATAATTGAAAGCCAAATGGCTAAAAACCCAAATGCTGAAACATATGTAAAATTAGCTTCTGAATATGCGGAATTACAACCAATTGTTAGTTCCATACAAGCATTAAATGCTCTTTACACAGAGATCACAGAGCTAGAAAATATAATCAGTGATAAACTAACAGATACAGAGATGCGTAACCTCGCCCAAGAAGAGCTGCCATTATTATCTCAGAAAATGGAAAAACTTGAGCAAGAACTCCAGATTCTTCTTTTGCCTAAAGATGTTGCTGATGAAAAAAGTGCCATTGTTGAAATTCGAGCAGGAACAGGTGGGTCAGAAGCAGCGCTTTTTGCCGGTGATCTTTTCCGCATGTATGAACGTTATGCCGATGCTCATAATTGGAAAGTTGAAGTCGTTTCGCTTAATGAGGGGGAAGTTGGTGGATATAAAGAAATTATTGCTACCATTTCAGGTAAAGGTGTCTTTTCTAAATTGAAGTTTGAATCAGGTGTTCATCGTGTGCAACGCGTCCCTGAAACAGAAACAAGTGGACGCATCCATACGTCTGCTGCTACCGTCGCAGTCCTTCCAGAAGCTGAAGAAATTGATATTGAAATTCGTCCAGAAGATATTCGCATCGACACAATGCGTGCATCTGGAGCAGGAGGACAGCATGTAAATACAACTGATTCAGCTGTTCGTATCACGCACATACCAACAGGAATTATGGTTGTGCAAGCAGAAAAATCACAACACCAAAATCGAGCACGTGCTCTCCAAATTTTGCGTGCACGCTTATTTGACATCGAAAGACAAAAAGCGGAACGTGAACGTTCAGCTTCCCGTAAAAACCAAGTTGGCTCTGGTGATCGGTCAGAACGTATTCGCACTTATAACTTTCCACAAGGACGTGTCACTGATCATCGTATTAATCTCACGCTGTATAAGCTTGATCGCATATTGGAAGGAGATCTTGATGAGCTTATTCATGCACTCATATCCGATTATCAAACCGCTCTTCTTACTGAAATGAATGATAATAGATGAAAGATTGTTCTCTCAATAGTATCATCCGAAAAACGCAAGAAAAATTGCACACTCAAGGAGTTTCTGAAGCCAACCTTGATGCAAAAATACTCGTTGAGTGGATAACAAATACAAATGCATCTGACAGAATTTGCCAACCAGATATGCGTCTATCTTCTGAGCAAATTATACAATTGGAAAAAGCTGTACAACGACGTATTTCTGGTGAACCCGTCTACCGTATTATCGGAAAACGGGAATTTTATGGCATATCACTCGCATTGTCTCAAGATACGTTAGAGCCACGTCCAGACACAGAAACGCTTGTAGATCTTGTTTTACCACTCCTTCAAAAGCAGGTAGAAAAATCAGAAAAAATAACACTGCTTGATATGGGAACAGGAAGTGGTGCTATTGCTATTGCGATTCTCGAACAAATTCCCCAATCCTATGCAGTGGCTGTCGATATTTCTGAAAACGCTCTTAAAACAGCTACAAAAAATGCAAAAAATGTCAAAGTCATAAACCGCTTTACACCTCTTCTTAGCGATTGGTTTGATTCTGTCACAGGCCGATTTGATCTTATCGTTTCCAATCCACCCTATATTCCAGAAAAAGATATCAAAAACCTTGCAAAAGAGGTACGCCTGCATGATCCATTGCGCGCTCTTATCGGTGGAAAAGATGGTGTTTATTTTTATCGAAAACTCGCTAGTGAAGCAGCAAACTACTTAAAAACAAAAGGCTATGTCGCTGTTGAAATTGGCTACTCTCAAGAAAAAGAAGTCTGCAGCTTGTTTGAAAAAAATGGATTCCAGTGTCTAGAAATGCGCAAAGACCTGAGCGGTATACCCCGCGCACTGCTCTTTGTATGTAATCATTAAAACTCCCAATCCTCATCCGTGGTAGCAATCGCCTTGCCAATAACATAAGAAGAGCCAGCCCCTGAAAAAAAGTCATGATTTTCATCAGAGCTCGGCGACAAAGCTGCTAAAATAGCCGGATTAACACGGCAAACCTCAGGTGGGAAAAGAGCTTCAAAACCCAGATTCATTAAAGCCTTGTTTGCATTATAATGAAGAAAAACTTTAACATCTTCTGTCAATCCAATAGCATCATAAAGATCTTCAGTATATTTGCATTCAATATTATAAAGGTCGAAGAGCAAGTTAAAAGCAAAATCTTTAATTTCCTGCTTTTTGGCTTCATCAAGTTTCGCAAACCCCAATTGAAATTTATAACCTATATAATAACCATGTACAGCTTCATCACGGATGATAAGCCGAATTAAATCAGCTGTATTGGTCAATTTAGCGCGGCTGGCCCAATACATGGGCAAATAAAATCCAGAATAAAATAAAAAACTTTCCAGCAAAGTCGAAGCAATTTTCTTCTTCAGCGGATCATCTGCTTCATAACGCTCAAGCACTAATCTTGCTTTTTTCTGTAAATGAATATTTTCTTCTGACCACCTAAACGCATCATCGACTTCTACCGTCAAACATAAGGTTGAAAAAATAGAGGAATAAGAACGTGCATGAACTGCCTCCATGAACGCAATATTCGTCAATACTGCTTCCTCATGCTCTGTTATCGCATCCGCCATAAGTGAAATGGCTCCTACGGTATTTTGAATCGTATCTAGGAGAGTTAATCCCGTAAAAACACGAATTGTTAGTTTACGTTCTTCCTCCGTCAAACTCGACCATGAAGGAATGTCATTAGAAAGTGGAACTTTCTCAGGCAACCAAAAATTTCCAGTTAAGCGGTTCCATACTTCAAGATCTTTCTCATCATGCAATCTATTCCAATTGACAGCGCACACAACAGGGTTTTTTGTTGCAATCTTTGTCATATGATTATCTCCTATAAACTGCACGAAACACAGCCATCCACTTCTGTTCCACTCAACGCTACTTGCCGCAACCGTATATAATAAATACTCTTTATACCCTTTTTCCAAGCATAAATTTGTGCGCGGTTAATATCACGCGTAGTGGCCGTATCAGGAAAAAATAATGTTAATGAAAGACCTTGATCGACATGCTGTGTAGCAGCAGCATAGGTATCAATAATTTTTTCAGGGCCAATCTCATAAGCATCTTGGTAGAAATTCAAATTCGTATTATCCATATAAGGAGCAGGGTAATATACGCGTCCAATTTTTCCCTCTTTGCGAATCTCAATCTTTGAAGCAATCGGATGAATAGAAGATGTCGCATGATTAATATAGGAAATAGATCCCGTAGGAGGAATAGCCTGCAGATTGCGATTATAAAGCCCGTACTCAACAACTAAATTCTTGAGTTCCTGCCAATCTTTTTGGTCTGGTATAACGATGTTATTACGTGCAAAAAGCTCTTGTACAATCGCAAATTGCGGCTTCCACTCTTTTTCAATATATTTTGCAAAAAAACAGCCATCTGCATAAGCTGACTTCTCAAACCCTACAAACACTTTCTGACGTTCACGTGCAATTAAATTGGAAGCACGTATTGCATGATACGTCACAATATAAAAATAAATATTAGTAAAATCAATCGCTTCTGGAGATCCATAATAAATCTGTTCACGCGCTAAAAAACCATGTAAATTCATTTGTCCCAAACCAATCGCATGACTTTCGGCATTACCTTTCGCAATGGAAGGTACACATGCAATGTCGCTCATATCGGAAACAGCAGTAAGAGCACGAACAGCGGTTTCCACAGTCCGCCCGAAATCATGACTTTCCATTGCTTTTGCAATATTCATTGAACCAAGATTACAGGAGATATCACTTCCAATAGTGCGATAAGTTAAATCCGTCTCTAATTCACTCGCCTCACTCACCTGCAAAATTTCTGAACATAAATTGCTCATACTTATACGTCCGGCTATCGGATTGGCTCGGTTAGCGGTATCCTCAAACAAAATGTAAGGATAACCTGATTCAAATTGAATTTCCGCTAATGTCTGGAAAAAGACACGCGCACTTATTTTCTTTTTACGAATCTTTGCATTATCAACAAAAGATCGATAATGCTCCGTCAAAGAAATATCGCTAAAGGGTTTACCTGTGACGCGCTCAATATCATAAGGTGAGAACAGATACATATCCTCATTATTACGTGCAAGCTCAAAAGTAATATCAGGAACAACCACACCAAGCGAAAGCGTTTTAATTCTGACTTTCTCATCAGCATTTTCGCGCTTTGTATCCAAAAACTTCATAATATCTAAATGATGTGCATGCAAATAAACAGCACCAGCCCCTTGGCGCGCGCCCAGTTGATTAGCGTAAGAAAAGGCATCTTCTAAGAGTTTCATCACAGGTAATACACCTGAGGACTGATTTTCTATTTTCTTAATCGGTGCCCCTGCTTCACGCAAATTCGTTAAACAAAGTGCTACACCTCCGCCACGTTTCGAAAGTTGTAAAGCTGAATTGACCGAACGACCTATCGATTCCATATTGTCTTCAACACGCAATAAAAAACACGATACCAACTCCCCACGTTGCCTTTTCCCTGCATTCAAAAATGTCGGTGTTGCTGGTTGAAACCGGCCTGTAATAATTTCATCTACGAAACTCTCTGCAAGGGCCTTATCTCCTTGTGCTAAATATAAAGCCACAAGGCAAATACGATCCTCATAACGCTCAAGATAGCGCTTCCCATCAAAAGTCTTTAGTGTATAACTGGTATAATACTTAAACGCACCCAAAAAAGTAGGAAAACGAAACTTAAATGCGTAAGCGCGTTTAAAAAGCCTTTTGATAAAAGAAAAATCATAAAGCTCAAACAAAGCTTTTTCATAATAACCTTCCTCTATCAAATAGTCTATTTTTTCTCTAAGATTATGAAAAAAAACCGTATTTTGATTAACATGCTGGAGAAAATATTGCCGTGCAGCAAGCCGATCCATATCAAACTGGATATGACCATTTTCATCATAAAGATTAAGCATTGCATTCAGCGCATGATAATCCATAATCTGATCTGATTTTTGCGATTGTTCTATAGCAATTGTTTCCAAAATCTTTTCAATCCTTTTTTTACACAAATAACGTCTTCCTCAGTTCCACGAAGTTCAAAACGATAAAGGCAAGGCACAAAACACTTTTCAGAAATGATTTTGCTCGCTAAATTATAATAACGACCAAAATTACGATTTCCACCACCAATGACACCACGAATTAATTTGCGGTTCTCTACTTCATTGAGGAAACGAATAACCGCTTTCGGAACAGCCATTCTCCCTTCACCATCTGCATATGTAGGAACGACTAATACATAAGGCTCATCGACTAACACAGACATCTTTTTTTTATCAATCTTGAAGAGTCGTTGACCAAGCTGAGAGACAAAATGCTCGGTATTACCCGTTGCACTCGAATAATAAACAATAAGTCCCATTAAAGACAAAGACCACTAATCATATCTGGTCTAAAACCAGACCAATGATTTTCACCACAAACAACTACAGGAACTTGACGATACCCAAGAGATTGAACAAAAATGTATGCTTGTTCATCACGGGAAATGTCCACAACACGATAATTAATGCCTTTAGCATCAAAGGCGCGGCACGTGGCATCGCATTGGACGCAAGATGGCTTGCTATAAATAGTGATCGGCATTTTCTTCAACTTTCACAATTCTAAAAAAATCAACTCTAAAAAGAGTTAACCTTGACAATTTTGTAGATACTCAAGAATAACAAAAACCAGCAATCGTACGCGAACACGTGAGCCATATTTCTAGTTTAAATAACACATAGCTTCGTGAACTTAAATCCCCATACGCTTAATCAAATAGCAAAAAAACTCCAGCAAGAACAAATGATTATTCTACAACTTAAATGGTAAAGCCCCTCAGTTATAAAATAATTTTTTCTTGCATTACAATTCCCTCCTGCTGTCTAAGAAATCAATGCTCCCCCAACAGCCGCTTCCCAATACCTTAGTGTTATCTTTCATGACAAAAATCAACTTACAAAAACGAAAGGAAATTCCCCCGAGAGAGATGCGCCAGTAGAAATACTACTCTACTGTTTAGTCAATAAACTCTTCGTGATCACATTACGGAAACAACTTAGACGCCAAACGAAACACACTATACCCTCACTTGTGCTTATTTAGAATCACCAATCATTTTGATACTATATATAGTATACACACTCTCTCTTTCGTCAAGGAAAATTCAACCATTATTTTAAATTTTCCACGATCTTCCCACTAAAATTCTCAACTCTAAAAATATACTAAAACATATGTAATAATATAACATTTTGTTGACAAATGTTATATTATTACATAACTTACCCGAATAAATAATCAAAGATGGTACAAATTATGGGTCTGCATTTCGACAGTGCAACATTAGGTTATGTAAATAGAATAGCAATAAAGAATTTTTCAGCAAAGTTAAAAGCCGGTTCGTTGATAGCGATAACGGGTGATAACGGTGCTGGAAAATCTACACTGCTGAAAGCCATCGCTGGATTGATTAAACCTATCAACGGTAGAATTACAAAACCGAAAAAAATTCGGATTGCTTATCTTGCTCAGCAATGTGATATAGATCAAACATTTCCGATTGATGTAGAATCGCTTATAAAAACAGGACTTTGGTCTTTTTGTGGATTATGGAAAAATCATCGCCCTTATTACTCTAAAATCCAGAATGCACTTGAAATGGTTGGCCTTACAGCACTCGCATCCCGTTCACTTGATACATTATCAAGTGGCCAGTTACAACGCGCCCTTTTTGCACGTATTATTGTACAAGATGCCGATATTATCCTGCTTGATGAACCTTTTAATGGTATAGATCGTAATACTCAAAAAGACCTTCTTGCGTTGATCACACAATGGCAACAACAAGGACGAACAGTTCTCACCGCACTCCATGATCCTCTTATCGTGCAAGAATATTTCCCCTATATGATTCAAATTAATAAACAAAACGCCTTTTATGGAGAAACAACACTGTTTTTTCATGACAAAATTCATCACGTTATGTCACCTCTTATATCCAACTCTTTCCCTATCAGCGCGCTAAAACAACATCTTCTCATCAATGGTTCCCGCTCTATTAGGTTATAATACGTGTACGCATTTTTTCTTTCCCCCTTTGTTGATTTTCATTTTATGCAAAGCGCTCTTATTGGTTCAGTCTTGCTGTCCATCAGCGCCTGTCCTGTGGGTGTATTTTTGATGTTACGCGGGATGAGTCTCACAGGAGATGCTATATCCCATGCGATTCTTCCTGGTGTTGCGGCTGCATTCCTCTTTTGTGGCTTCTCGCTTATATCTATGACACTTGGCGGCATATTAGCTGGTGTCATTGTTGCTTTAGCAACTGCCTTGATTTCACGAAATAGTTTTCAGAAAGAAGATGCATCAATGACGGTCTTTTATCTTATTGCACTCGCGGCGGGAGTCATTATTGTTTCATTTAAAAATTCAACGATTGATCTACTTCATCTCTTATTTGGCTCAGTGCTTGCACTTGATACACAAGCCCTCTTGCTAATAACCACTATAATGCTGATCACAATGTGCAGTCTTTGTATTTTCTGGCGCGCACTCGTATTAGAAAGCTTTGACCCCCTCTTTTTTAAATCTCTCTCTCCATTGAGTAAATACGTTCATATATCATTGCTCGTACTTGTCGTATTGAATTTGGTTGGTGGTTTCCAATCATTAGGAACATTACTTTCTGTCGGCATTATGATGATTCCAGCTATTACAGCCCGTTTTTGGCTTTCGCGTCTTGGCCCTATCTGCATACTCTCTATTCTCTTAGGAATTATTGCAAGCACATGTGGACTCCTGCTTTCTTTTCATCTGTCCCTTCCCTCTGGTCCAGCTATCATTATTGCCGCAGGGTTTATTTATCTTCTTTCTTGCTTAGTAAGTCCACGCGGCTTTATTGTAGCATGGTTTCCTCGCTTTTTTTATATGTCTCTTCCCACTTTAAGGAAATAATATGCCTAAACTTATCCAACAATTTGTTCTACTTGGAACTCTTTTATTTCTTATCCTTTTTTCATTTTTTGCTTCTGCGCATAATAAGATTAAAGTTGTCGCAAGCTTTTCTGTTCTTGCAGATTTAGTGAAAAATGTGGGAGGCGACCATATTTCTATGACCACTCTTGTCGGTCCCAATGCGAATACCCACACTTATGAACCTACCCCCCGTGATACACAAGCTCTTAGAAATGCTCATATTATTTTCATCAACGGACTTCATTTAGAAGATTTCATGAACCGTCTCATCACAGCAAGTGATACAAAAGCGCTTCTTGTCGAAGTGAGTGCCAACATTTCTCCTCTAGAAATTAAAACTCGAGAACACAGCGTCCAACAACAGCATCATCACCATAGCGGTGTTGATCCACATGCTTGGCAAGCAATTCCTAATGTTGAAATTTACGTCAAAAATATTACTGCTGCTTTTTGTGAAATCGATACACAATCCTGTGCAAACTACCGAAAAAATTCGCAAATCTACATCCAAAAGCTTAAAACAGCACAAGAAAAACTTAAAACAAAAATTGCCACCATCCCAAAAGATAAGCGTATTATTATCACATCTCATGACGCCTTTGGCTATTTTGCTCAAGAATATGATTTTACCATACTTGCACCTCAAAGCGCTTCAACGGAAACTGAAGCGACTGCAGCCGATGTGGCCGAACTTATACAACAAATTAAAACCAATAAGGCAACTGCCTTATTCGTTGAAAATATCTCTAATCCCCGCCTCATAAAACAGATTTCAAAAGAAACAGGCTTAAAAATCGGTGGAACACTCTATTCTGATGCATTATCAAACGAAAATGGTCCTGCCGCAACTTATCTCGATATGATGGAACATAATGTTAATACCATTATCGATGCAATAGCAAAACACTAGGACGTATCCATGCGAGAAGATAACAAAATAATAAAGTTATAATTAGCACTAGAAATAACTAAATCGCCAGTATTTACGATATTTGAAAGGATATCCACTCTCAAAATCTCCATCATGCTCATAAAAAGTGTGATCACTTAATTGTGCTTAACGAAGGAACTAACTAACCTTGATCCTTAGGAATAAAGAGATCTCTCTGAAACACCTTACAGTAACGTTACCCTATAAAAATGGTTTGTTTTATCTTTTTTCATACAACGCTAAAATTATGCTTATGGGAAAAGTTCTTCCTTAGTCATCCCAAATAAATCCAATGACTCTGTAAATAGAAAAATACTCAGAAAAGCTTTAAAAAACCTCTCACAAAGCTTTTTAAAAATATCATGGAAATTATGAGAACTAAATCAACAACATCCATAATCAAATTACAAAACGTTTTTTCATCATTTTTAAAAACACCATTCTCAAAATCATCAGTAGATCTCGTACAAATAAAGCACCACGTAGGTTTGAGCTTACTTTTTCATTTTTGAAATTTTCTAAATGCGCATTTATCTGTTCCTGAAAAGAGCTCGTTTATGCAAAATTTTTGCAGAGCACAATTATACATTTTATTTTAAAATTGTTTTTTACCCATAAAATTAATTTCATTTACTTGATAATTTTTTCAGTTTGATGTCTGTAGAAACACTTTATACTATAGTTTTTAAATCGTATAGGAACGCTTAAATAAACCACTTTTTGTTATAGATAAAATAACGTTAGACACCTCGAAGTGATCTCCTTAACCTTAAGGACAAGGCTCATTAGGCAGCTCCTAAAGACGAATCCAAAGCATGTTTCGATAATCGGACTGGAGAATTTGAGAAAACACTAGCCTCGCAATAAATTAAAAAACCCGCTCTCTTAAACATTATCATAATTAGAATGCAAAAAATTGCCTCAAAACTATCGTTCGCAAATTATAAGATAAATACCATAAAACCAAAAAATCTTTTGAAAAAGAGTAACCTTAAATAAAGATAGCCATAACTGAATAACATTTATTGTTTTTATCCTTGAGCTTGCTCTTTGCTTCTCTCATTTGCACCATCTCCGTTCTCTATCAAATGTTTACAGTGACCGTATCAACACACGATAGCACTCATAAAGGAAAAACTGATAAGTTTAAACAAATTCGTTTGACCTTTTGGTGGTTCCTGTTTAAATGAACTAACATATTTTTGTAATAAAATCGTCATGGCATGTTCATGTGTAATACTATAAATCAGGGGAAATTTGTATTCCATCACTTCAGAAAGGCTAAACCATGAGTCGTTTTTATCTTTCTATAGCAGCGTTTACAGTTGCTATCAGTGTGGCAACAGCGGGTTTTGCGCAAACAAAAATCAGCTTTTGGCATTCTATGAGCGGGGAGCTAGGAAAACAAACTGAAAATCTTATTAACGACTTTAATGCTAGTCAATCTAAATACAAAGTTGTTCCTTCCTTTCGTGGCGAATATGAAGAAGGTATGATCTCACTCATTTCAGCATTTCGCGGAAAACAACAACCAGTTCTCGCCCAAATCTATGAAATTGGCACTGGAACCATGATGGCTGCAAAAGACGCGGTTTATCCCATTTATCAACTTATGGCTGATACAAAGCAAGAATTTGATTCTGCAGATTATTTACCTGCTATAAGTGGTTATTACTCCGATGTTCAGGGACGAATGTTCTCTATGCCATTCAACGCTTCAACACCGATCCTTTATTACAATAAAGATATCTTTAAAAAAGCGGGGCTTGATCCAGAAAAACCGCCAAAAACATGGCAAGATATCGAAAATTTCTCCAAAAAAATTCTCGAAACTAAAGCAGCAAACTGTGGTTTCACAATGGCTTATGCTTCTCAGTGGATTGGCATGGAAAATTTTTCAGCTTTGCACAATATTCCTTTTGGGACAAAAGAAAATGGGTTTAGTGGTCTTGATTCAGAGCTTACTTTTAATGGGCCTTTACAAGTGCGTATGTGGAGTGACCTTAAAAAATGGTCTGATCAAGGTATTTTCCGCTATGGGGGACCTGCCGGTGCATTAGATGCAACCCCAATGTTTATGACACAAAATTGTGCAATTTTTATGCAGTCTTCAGGGTCACATGCTGGTATTGTTTCCGAAGCACAATTTAATGTTGGCTTTGGAATGCTCCCTTACTATGATGATGTAGAGGGAGCACCACAAAATTCAATCATTGGTGGAGCCTCTATCTGGGTTTTAAAAGGTCATACCTCTGAAGAATATGCAGGTGCAGCTGCTTTCCTTAAGTTTCTATCAAGAGCCGATAACCAAGCCAAATGGCATCAGATAACAGGTTACCTTCCAACTACAAAAGCTGCCTATGAACTAAGCAAAAAACAGCATTACTACGATAAAAACATCGGTGCGGATATTGCTATTCAACAGATCACTCTTAACCAACCAACTGTTAACTCAAAGGGTATAAGATTTGGTAATATGCCGCAGATTCGTTCCATTCTTGATCAAGAACTGGAAGCTGTTCTTAACGGCTCAAAAACACCAAAAAATGGATTAGATGAAACCATTAAACGTGGAAATAAACTTTTACGTGAATTTGAGAAAGCCAATCATTAAAACTTCATTATTGCTATTAAAGAGTAAAAACTTAACTAGGCAGTTGAGTTTTTTATATTTTTTTTGTTCACCCTTCTAAAGACTCTCTATTTAAAGAGCCCCTACGAATGCAAGAAAAACATGCGTATTTCAAAAATAGTCTCCTTTCTTACTGGCTGCTTTTTCCTCAGCTACTTGTGACTTTTTTGTTTTTCTTTTGGCCTGCTGCCCAGGCAATAAAATCATCTTTCGAGCGTGAGGATCCTTTTGGCTTTACAACAACCTTTATAGGTTTTGAAAATTATGTGACTATTCTTTCTGATCCTACTTATATCCAATCACTACTCACGACAGCGATATTTTCTGTCTCTGTCACTGTTGTGGCAATGACGATATCGCTTCTTTTGGCTGTCTGCGTTGATCGTGTTATACGCTCAAAAAAGGCTTACACAACGCTCTTGCTCTGGCCTTATGCTGTTGCCCCTGTATTGGCAGGCATATTGTGGTTGTTTATCTTTCATCCAACTATCGGGACAATCCCTTTTCTTCTTAAAGAAATAGGTATTATATGGAATTATCGTATCAATGGCACTCAAGCAATGATACTTATTGTGATTGCAGCCAGCTGGAAACAAATTTCCTACAATTTTCTTTTTTTTCTTGCGGGTCTTCAATCCATTCCACGTTCCCAAATAGAGGCAGCAGCAATTGATGGTGCGGGGCCTTTTAAACGGTTTTGGACAGTAGTTTTTCCGCAGATTTCGCCAACTACCTTTTTTCTTCTTATCGTCAATGTTCAATATGTTATGTTTGATACATTTGGTATTATTGACAACATAACTTCTGGAGGCCCTGCACGTGCAACAAACACTCTCGTCTACAAAGTGTATGATGATGGTTTTAAAAACCAAATGATTGGTGCAGCATCAGCACAATCAACGATATTAATGTTGATGGTTATTATCCTAACGTTTGTTCAGTTCCGCTGGCTTGAACGCCGCGTACAATATTAGGAAGAAAATCATGGTTGAAAATCGTCCTATTCTGAAATTTTTAACCCATCTCATCCTTATTGTTGGTATTATCATTATTTGCTTTCCGGTTTATATTGCTATCATTGCATCAACTCATAGTTCAGCGGCGTTTAATTCCGGAACACTTCCTCTTTTACCGGGAACACATACTCTAGAAAACTATAAAACAATCTTTGGTGATGGCCTTGTGCAGCTCGGCTTGCCTAACCTCTGGCCACTTTTAATGAATTCGCTCATTATGGCACTTGGTATTAGTATTGGAAAAATTATTATTTCGCTCTTTTCTGCTTATGCAATTGTTTACATGCGCTTTCCTTTCCGCAAAACTGCTTTTGCTCTCATCTTTGTCACTCTGATGCTGCCTGTCGAAGTTCGTATTATCCCAACATATGCAGTGGTCGCACAGTTGGGCATGATAAACACCTATGGCGGGATGATTATTCCACTCATTGCATCCGCAACTGCTACATTTTTATTTCGCCAGTTTTTTTTGACTGTTCCTGATGAACTTTTGGAAGCTGCTCGTGTTGATGGTGCAGGACCATTTAAATTTTTTAAAGATATTCTTCTCCCTCTTAGCAAAAGTAATATTGCTGCTTTATTTATCATTATGTTCATTTATGGATGGATACAATATCTTTGGCCTCTTATCGTTACAACTGATCAAAATCATCAAACTATTCTTGTTATTCTAAAACAGCTTGTCGTAGAATCACTTCAGCATGATCCTCAATGGAATATACTCATGGCAGTATCAGTCATTGCTATGATACCACCTGTTCTTGTCGTTATTTTCATGCAGCGGCTTTTTATCAAAGGCCTTATTGAAACGGAGAAATGACTGTGGCCACAATCCAGTTATCAAATATAAAAAAACAATATGACAACGGCATTTTGGTCATTGACGATTTAAATTTAACTGTTGCCGATAGCGAACTTCTTGTCCTTGTCGGTCCTTCAGGATGTGGTAAATCAACCTTATTACGTATTATTGCAGGACTCGAGCAAGTTACTTCAGGCGAACTCTATATTGATAATGAGCGTATCAATGATCGTGAACCTGCTGATCGCGATATTGCTATGGTTTTTCAAAATTACGCTCTTTATCCCCATATGACAGTTCGTGGAAACTTAGAATATGGTCTTAAAAATCGTAAAACACCTAAAGACGAAATAAATAAGCGTATCGCGCATGCTGCAAAACTTTTGGAGATAGAGCAATTTCTTGACCGTAAACCGCGGCAATTATCAGGAGGACAACGCCAACGTGTTGCAATGGGACGTGTGATTGTGCGTCAACCGCGTGTCTTTCTCTTTGATGAACCTCTTTCAAATCTTGATGCAAAATTGCGTGCTCAAATGTGTATTGAGATTAAAACTTTGCAGCGTTCACTAGAAACAACCAGTCTCTATGTTACCCATGATCAACTAGAAGCCATGACATTAGCCGATAGAATAGTCGTTATGAATAAAGGAGCTATCGAGCAAATTGGAACACCAATGGAAATTTACGATACTCCAGCAACAACATTTGTTGCTGATTTTATTGGTTCTCCCCCTATGAATTTTCTTGATCGAAAAATCTTAGAACAACATTTAAATCATTCGTTTTCTTATAACGAAGAAACTGATCTTTTGGCATTCAGACCAGAAGTAATCTTGTTGGGTGAACATCCAGATAAAGGACCTGTCTTTCATACACAAATTGAACTTATCAAGCCTATAGGAATGGGATGCCATGTTTTAACGCATTGGAATGGCGCTATTTTTACTGTTGAAATAAAAGAGCGTCTTACAAACGATTATGGTAAAAAAATGAGCTTTACTGTCCCTCATCAAAACTTCCATACTTTTAATAAAACCACTGGAAAGCGCACGAGTAATCAGTCAATAAAGTAAAAAGTCTTACTCTTCTTAGAACTCTCGGCAAGTACTTTTTTACTTTCTCCTATTAACCTTATTTTTGTAGAATATATAGTTCCTTTTGTATTATAGATGTATGTCATCTTTGTGCACGTAATTGTAAAGCAAGGTCTGGTTGATCTGTTGTGATATAGTGTACGGGCATATCAAGCCAATGCGATAACCGAGCTCTCCCATTAATTGTCCATACTCCCACAGTAAAACCAGCCTCAAGTGCCGATTCAATAAAGTCCTGTGATGCAATAGAGCCATCTAAACTCAAATCAGAATACCCTAATTGTTTCCATTCAGAAAAACGACGATGCATATCTCCTTCAAAACTATCAATACATGGACCAGATGTGATTCCTGCTTCAATGAAGGGACGAAGACTTGTAGGATCAAAACTGATGGCAGAAATCCGTTTTTCTAAATTTCGGCTTTTTATCAATGCAAGTGCTTTTTGAGATAAAATTGTTTCACGCTCAACTTCACCACATGTTTTTATTTCAAGATGCAATGCAACATTGGTTGGTTCCAAAAGATCAAGCACTTCTTCTAATAAAGGAGGAGCTTCACTGCTTCCTTTTATGCAAAGTTGTTTGCGTGTTTCATTATCAATATCATGAATATATCCTGTTTTCCCAACCAATTGTTCTAGACGAAAATCATGAAATACAACTACTTCACCGCTTTTAAGCAAATGAACATCGCATTCAATTTCATCAACTCCCAACGCAACTGCATGGCAAAACGCCGAAAGTGTATTTTCAGGATAAAGATGAGCTCCACCACGATGTGCAACAATTTTTTTTTCAAACATGCAAAATTCACACTTCTCAATTTTAAACGATACTGGTCGATATAAGTGAGATAATGACTTTTTAAAAATCATACAAAGTGCAAAACAATTTCTTAAAAATTATTTCTTTTTTCTCACTTCCAAAAATATCAAATACCGAACAACATTCCTTACTTAAAAAGACTGCACTTGATTTGAATTATTCCCACTCAATAGTGCTAGGAGGCTTTGATGTTACATCATAAACAACACGATTAATACCCTTAACTTCATTAATAATACGTGCCGCTGCTTTGCCTAAAAACTCCATACTATACGGATAGAAATCAGCGGTCATTCCATCTACAGATGTTACTGCGCGGAGAGCACAAACAAATTCATAGGTGCGTCCATCACCCATAACACCGACAGTCTGAACAGGAAGAAGAACAGCAAAAGCCTGCCAAATTTCATCATAAAGACCAGCTTTACGAATTTCATCAAGATAAATAGCATCCGCTTCACGTAGAATTTCTAGCTTTTCACGTGTAACTGCACCTGGACACCGAATTGCAAGACCGGGACCTGGAAAAGGATGACGGCCAACAAATTGCTCCGGTAATCCTAACTCTCGCCCTAACGAGCGAACCTCATCTTTAAAAAGCTCACGCAACGGCTCTACAAGTTTCATCTTCATCCGTTCTGGCAATCCCCCTACATTATGATGGCTTTTAATTGTTACTGACTTACCGATCGCTGATACACTCTCAATGACATCTGGATAAAGTGTGCCCTGCGCTAAAAAATCTGCTCCTCCTATTTTTTTCGTTTCCTCTTCAAAAACTTCAATAAAAAGGCGGCCAATCGTTTTGCGTTTTTTCTCTGGATCTATCATCCCTTCAAGAGCATTGAGAAACATATCAGCAGCATCTACGTGAATAAGCTCTATATTATAATGGTCTCGGAACAATGTAAGAACTTCTTGAGCCTCATTTTTGCGCATCAATCCATGGTCCACCAAAATACATGTCAATTGATCTCCTATTGCTTCATGGAGAAGCACAGCTACAACTGATGAATCCACACCGCCTGAAAGACCACAGACAACACGACTTTTTCCAACTTTTTGCCGTATCTTGGCAATTGCCTGCTCACGATAAGAAGCCATTGACCAATTGCCTTTAAGACCAGAGATGTTATGGACAAAATTTTGCAACAACTTTTTGCCATCCGGTGTATGGACAACTTCAGGATGAAACTGCAGTGCATAAAAGCGCCTTTTTTCATCAGCAATGGCAGCATAAGGAGCACCTTTTGATGTTCCTATTACACGAAAGCCTGTCGGCAAAACCGTTACGCGATCACCGTGACTCATCCATACTTGATAACAAGAGCCTTTTTCCCAAACACCATCAAACAGTGGACTTTCTTCTCGCACTTCCAAAAAAGACCGCCCAAATTCACGCTCATGTCCGACTTCAACCTTTCCACCAAGCTGAACACACATGACTTGTTCACCATAACAAATCCCAAGAACTGGAACACCAATTTCAAAAATTTCCATTGAAGCACGCGGCGAACCATCATCATGAACCGAATAAGGGCTGCCTGATAAAATAACCGCTTTAGGTTTTATCCGCTTGATACCTTCTAAAGCTAATTGAAACGGAACAATTTCACAATAAACACCCATTGCTCGCACCCGCCGTGCGATGAGTTGTGTAACTTGTGAACCAAAATCAATGATAAGAACAATGTCTAAATGTGATGCGCTCATAGAAAACCAATCAGTAATTGTAAAAGAGAACCAATGGGATTTATTAATCAATCTTTCACTTTTCACAAGCCTATTCGTTTAAGAAAAAGATTGTTTTCATAATAAGTTAAAATAAAAAATGCTAAAAATATGTATTACTGTTTTTTTTGTAACACCGATAAAAAGAAACCATCTGTTTTTGTTGTCGCTGGCGATAAAGTAAGTCCATAATTTGAAAAGTTCGGTTGCACAGGCGAAAAACTAAAATGTTGCTGCCACAATGCGTGCATATTTATTGGATCAAAATTGGAATGCTGTTGAAGAAAATGAGAAATTTGTTCCTCATTTTCATCCATAAAAAGAGAACATGTAACATAAACTAAGCGCCCGTTTGGTTTAAGATAGTCTATAGCCTCATTCAAAATTGCCCTTTGTTCTACTTGGCGCTGTCTTACCTGTTCTAATGTCAAACGCCATTTCCTATCTGGACGCCGCCGCCATGTTCCTGTACCACTACATGGTGCGTCTAGTAAAATGACGTCCATCTGACCTATTAATGGTTTCAATTCGTCTCTTTGTACCAATGGCTGTACATTACAAACACCAGCGCGTCGAAGACGATCAAAAATAGGAGCCAAACGAGCTTTGTCTGAATCATAAGCATAAATTTGTCCCTTATTTTTCATACTAGCAGCTAAGGCTAGTGTCTTTCCACCAGCTCCGGCACAATAATCCAATACCTGCATACTGGCTTTTGCTTCTACAAGGTAAGCAACAATTTGAGATCCCAAATCTTGTATTTCAAAATGCCCCTTTTGAAAAGTTGGTTTAACTTGAACATTGGGATGACGGTCAAACTTTTCAATCGGTGCAATCCTTAAAGCTTGCGGAAACCATGATAATGATTGGACTTTAGTTTTTGCTAATTCCTGAAAAACTTTTTCCGGTGTTGCTTTCAAGCTATTCACGCGTAAATCCAAAGAAGGGCGTGTTGCTAACGCAGCGGCTTCCGTTACCCAATTATCGGCTAACAAAGGATGTAAATGCGCTTGACACCATTGAGGAACATCACCACGAATATAATCTGGTGCATCAACCAATTTTCGTTTTTGCCATGATTGACGTTGCCTAACCCCTAATAACTGAGGTGCAAATCGATCTCCTGCCAATTCACTATCAATTTGTTCAATTGTCATTTTCCCAGCATCTAATAAGGTGCCGAAAACGATATCCCTCATATCATCACTCTCCATACGCCATTGTAAAGAATAACGCCGTCTCAAGACATCATAAACGATTGTAGCAATTGCTGCGCGATCTCCTGCTCCAGCAAAGCGATGAGAAATCCCCCAAGATTTTAAAGCTTCCCCTACTGGGCGATGCCGAGTTCCTATCTCTTTTAGAATATCTATCGCCGCCTGTAAACGCCCACCTAAGCGCATTTATTTCTCCTATTGAATTTCTACAAAATTCTAAACAATTTAAGTAAAGAACAACATTATCTCTCTTACCGCCAGTGGAATCTTCTCAAAACTATCTCAAATTTATATATTGCACACTCTATGATTCCGATCACACTTTTTAGCGCATCAAAACTCTTTTTCTCATACGCTATCTGTTTACATTCCTCTCATTCTAAAATGCGTAGTTTCTCACTTGATACTACAAGGTAGGATGTATCCTTAAAATCTCTCTTCCAATGTACATACGCAAAAGTCATCCTCCTTTATTTTATTCGTAAATTAAATTTTCATAGCTCTCTATAAACAACACATATTAAGACCAGCACACGCATCTTATTCTTAATAAAATATTAACTTTTTAGAAAACGCTTGGAACCACTATTTGACATAACCGTTTTTATTGTACTGGTCTTAAACCAGATAATTTAAAAGGAGAAAATAATGAACACTTACAATAATGGGAAAACAACTTCATCTAAAAGCCGTCACAATACAACGCCCTCAAACAACGGAAAGAAATCCATCCAAAGTGATCAGACTAACACTCGCCAACGCGCGTCAAAGACGGGGTGGAAGACTACAAAAAGTTAATTCCCTTAATTTCCTATAACGCATGGAAGGAATTGGAGCGTTAACCTCCAATTCCTTTCTTTGTATTTTTGAAATTATTGTAAAAAACCACAAAAAGCAAAAATAGTAATTTCCAGATATGTTCTAAAAGGTTTTTTATGCTCTCGCAAAACGACTGTAATCATTTTACCTATCAAACAGGACGCCGATAATTCGGACTTTCCCGCGTGATAGCAACATCATGTGTATGACTTTCATGAAGTCCAGCATTGGTAATACGAACAAACGTTGCTTTTTCACGAAATTCTGTTAGATTTCTTGCCCCAACATAACCCATCGAAGCACGTAACCCACCAGCCAACTGGTGTAAAACCGATGCTATAGGACCCTTGTAAGCAACTTGCCCCTCGACCCCTTCAGGCACCAATTTGAGCGTATCACGAACTTCATCCTGAAAATAACGATCTGCCGATCCCCTCGCCATAGCACCAACTGATCCCATGCCGCGATAAGCTTTAAACGATCGCCCTTGATACAGATAAACTTCACCAGGGCTTTCTTCCGTACCAGCTAAAAGAGAGCCAATCATAGCAGCACAAGCCCCACCTGCCAAAGCTTTAGCAAAATCACCAGAGGCTTTTATCCCCCCATCAGCAATAATAGGAATACCTGACTTTTCAGCAACTTCTGCAGCACTCATAATAGCTGCAAGTTGAGGCACACCAACACCTGCAACAATGCGCGTTGTACAAATAGAACCAGGACCAATACCAACTTTTACAGCATCTGCACCACTATCAATCAAAGCCTGTGTTGCCTGTGGAGTTGCGACATTACCAGCAATAATAACTGTAGAGGACACCATTTTTTTAATACGCCCAACCGTGTCTAATACACGCTGAGAATGTCCATGAGCGGTATCAATCACTAGAATATCAACGCCTGCGTCAATTAATCGTTCAGCCCGCTCAATCCCATCATTCCCTACACTACTAGCAGCTGCAACACGCAAGCGACCTTGCGAATCTTTGGCAGCACTTGGATTTAATTGTGCTTTTTCAATATCCTTAACTGTTATCAAACCGACACAGCGACTTTGTTCATCTACAACCAATAATTTTTCAATACGGTGATGATGTAAAAGGTATTTCGCTTCATTGAGTTGAACATTTTCACGCACTGTGATTAAATTTTCATGCGTCATTAATTCATAAATTTTTTGTTTGGGATCTGATGCAAAACGCACATCTCTATTGGTTAAAATGCCAACAAGCCGTCCAGCAGTCTCACCTTTAGCGCTATTTTCAACAACCGGAATACCAGAAATACCATAAGAGTGCATCAAAGCTTTCGCCTCTTCAAGTGTTGCATTTGGCCCAATTGTCACCGGATTAACCACCATCCCAGATTCAAATTTTTTCACCTGACGAACTTCTTCAGCTTGCTCTGCAGGAGACATATTGCGATGGATAACACCAAGGCCACCCGCTTGAGCCATAGCAATAGCCAAACGCGATTCCGTCACAGTATCCATTGCAGCAGAAAGCAATGGCAAATTCAGTTCAATATCAGCTGCGATACGTGTTTTAAGATCCACTTGGCTAGGCATAACAAGAGAATGACCCGGCTGTAAAAGCACATCATCAAAAGTCAGTGCCAGTGCACCCGTCCCTGTTTCAACAATTTTTGCCATAACCAAATTCCTTTAATAAAAAAGCACCGCAAGTGGCTTTAAATACAGCTGCGGCTCTCATAAGTCGTGGATTGGCACAGAATTATGCCATTTTACAACAAAATGAAAAGAAAAATTAAAATAATTTTCTAATTATGGTTTATAAAATCTACAATTGCGATTCAATGGGTAACCAACTTATTATTTTAGCAAATGCACGACGCCAAAAATTGCTTTCTGGCTCATAATCAACGCTATGCTGCCTTTCATTTTCTATAAAATCCCAATAAATACGGTTATTATCACCAAGGCGGAGATGATAACTCATTTCACCGGTTGTTTCTTCAGAAAAAAGCAAATCTAGCCTCGCTGTAATCGGCGCACATTCAAAAAGAATGCCCATTTCCGTATTCAGCGCAGCTGATCTGGGATCAAAGTTTAAAGACCCAATAAAAGCAGTTTTACGATCGACTAAAAAAGCTTTGGTATGTAAACTTGCCTTACTTGATCGAAAGAGCCGTAATCCGTGCGTATTTCCGCCTGGTTTTAATTCATAAAGTTTAACACCACTTTTCAATAGCGCCTTACGATATGGTACATAACCACCATGTACCAGTGCTACGTCAGTGGCAGCTAAGGAATTCGTAAGAATTTTGACATCAATACCCTTTGAAACCAGTTTGCTAAAATTTTGCGTGCCTGCCTTACCAGGGACAAAATAAGGTGATGTAATCTGAACTGTTTTTTTAGCCTCCCCTATAACCTGTGAGAGCGCCTTCATAAGCCAATTTCCCGCTTTTTTGCGCAATGCTTTTTCCGGAGGATCAGAAAGAACAACAACTTTATCTGCCAAAAATAACCGCTTTCCTGTCTCAATAAAACAATCAAAATTAATATGCTTTTTGACATAATCTAAATAAACTTTTGCAACTCTAGAATCACGAAATTCTCGTAATTTATCCTTCCAATAGCGAAAGTCTCTTGCATTTTTAGGAATAACCAAAGTATGAATCGGTAAAACCACAGCACTATTCCAAAAGTCATCAAAAATAGCTTCTACTTTTTTAACAGAAGGGCCAATTAACATTAGATCTAAATCTCGAAAATGTGATTTCTCACCAACATCAAAATAAGAATCTGCAAGATTGCGTCCTCCTACAAAAGCCACCCGACCATCCACAATAAAAGCTTTATTATGCATTCTACGTGTAACAGTAATTGCCCGCAATATAATCTCTAAACCACGGCGTAAACCACCCTTACGTGATCGTCCTGGATTAAACATTCTCACCTCAATCTGAGGATGTTTATCCAGCGCAATGTAAGCTGGATCACGGGCTTGAGCATTAATATCATCTAAAAGAAGGCGTACCCGAACGCCACGATCAGCTGCCTCCACTATTTCACTTAATAATAAGCGCCCTGTTAAATCATCGTCCCAAATATAATACATCAGATCAAGGCTACGCCCCGCCTGTGCTGCTCCTATCGCACGGACACAAAAAGCATCCAAATTGCTAATGATGAGTGAAAGGGCGTCTTTATCAACCCCTAACCCATCTGCTTTCTCTGCCAATTGACTTACTATACGGTCAAACGGCGTTTCATCTTTCTTAACAGTCAATGCATAAGAACACTCCCCCCTAGCGCTTTTAATAAAACGTCCATATGTGTAAATTGCCAACATAGACGCAACAAAAAAAAATGCGATAAAACCGATAACAATTTGTAACAAAGTCAAAGAGGATAAACTTTCTATTTTTAAGCCATCGCACCACCATCGATACGAACCACAATACTAAAATCAATAATCCTATCTTAATCACACAAAAGACAGAATGCCACCTCTTGCTTAAGAGAATATAAATCCAATACCAATGATTATAGAATTTTAGTTTCAATGCTAAAAAAGCATAAAGGCTTTTTTTCTTATTTTAAATGTAAACTTAGCTAAAATTGTAAAAACTGAAACAAGAAAAGGGAGTTGAAAAGAGTACCATCAAATAAAATCGATACTTATTGAGTTTTCAAAATCATAGTCAATACCTAGACTCTATAAGAAATAACATCTCTTTTAAAAGCGAAAACCCCTCTCCTGCTTTTACTAAAATCCACTATACTTTTTTAAAAAATCATGCCTCTCATAAATGAGAATTTATTGTGGGCTTTACTTCCGTTCCTGGCTTTTTATTGCTTTCAATTCCTCCATTTTTCGATAAAGTGTAGAGCGACCAATATGAAGACGGCGAGCAATCTCACTCATATGTCCCTTATAATGTTTAACCGCTTTCTCAATAATATCATGTTCCATCTCTATAAAAGTGCGAACATGCCCATCAGCATTTAAAAATTGTATCGATTCTTGTTCATGATTTTTTTGGATATCACTCTCAATGATATTTGGAACATTTACTAATGGATTCCCCATTAATTGAGGGAAATCCCGAACAGTTAACAATGGCCCCTCACTGAGTAAAACCGCACGAAATAGAAAATTCTCAAGTTCATCCCGATTACCAGGCCAATCATACTGCATAAGCAAGGAAAGAGCTGATCCTGCTAAACCATGTACATGCGATCGTCCCGTTTCAGCAATAATACGGTCAATCAAACGTTGCGTAAGCTCTGGAAAATCATCCCTCAATTCCCGTAAAGCAGGGACAGTGATCGATAGTGAGGAAAGCTGTTCAAATAAACTGCACGAAAAATAATCCTCTTTAACCAAATCTGAAAGCCGCGATGTTGAAATAGCTATGATTCGAAAAGGAGGAGGATTGTTCTTTGTTGCTTTTTCCCTCTCTTGAAGATAACCAGAGAAACGCTTTTGCTGTATGGGCTCGAGTCGATCAACATCACAAAGGCAAAGTGTCCCTTTTTCAAGAGAAGAGACCAATGGTAGAAATTCTTTAAACCACTGACGTTCTTCTTCTTTTGAGTCAACGATAGCTGAACATTGAAAGCGAACAAAGGCTCCATCCGATGACAAACCCTCATGATGAATAATGCGTGCTAATGTTTCACGACCAGTTCCACCTTCACCTTCTATCAAAAGATTCTGTAAGGAAGCCGCCGCATTCCTCGATTGTTCCAGAACTATCTGCATTGCTCTACTTTTTATGCAGAGGTCAGAAAATCGCAAATGATTCTCATTTTTTCGCCGAATATAACGAACCTCACGCTCTAATGCAGAAATAAGAGCAAGAGTATCAAAAGTAACTCTTAACCGTAATGATGTAACTGGATAAATCCAATAATCAATAGCTCCAGCTGTTAAAGCTTTCTGGAGTAAATTTTGATTCTCTTGTTGTGCTATCACAATAATAGGAACAGAAACACCAGCAACTCTAATCATTTTAATCAAATCACCTACACTCAGATCACTCATGGCAACATCAAGGAGTGCAAGCACAATATTTCTACGTCTATGCAAAAGATCAATCGTACGGAGACCATTTTCTGCTTCAATGACACGGTGACCAAAACCTCGGAGCATAGCAGAAAGCTCTATACGTCTTCCATAATCTTCACTCGCAACAAGAATGGGACCAACCATAATTTTAATAATCTCCTCTGAGACTATTAAACAGCTTAATGTCAAAATTGTTGTAAACCATAAGAAATATTTCGCCTCTTGTGTTTTATCTACGATATTTCACCAAGCTGTCAGTTAAATACAACATTAAGGCATTTTTTTCCATTTTTTTTGCTTTTTCATTGATTTTCATCAAATTTTTCATATTAACTCATAGAATAATTTAACAATGTTATAGAAGCTAAAGAGCAAAGTAACATAAATTAAATAGAGTATAACAAATGAAACATACCTGCCGTATTATGTATCTTGCAATCATCGCTTTGGCATTAGGTGCCTGTGGCTTTTCTCAATATTATGGCCAAAATACACCAGCTGGAATTGATGGTGAATGGGTTGATACGAACGGTATCATTTCTTCTTTCCACAATGGTGTTTTTGAAACACGTGCAGCGGATACAGAAGAAAAACTATCAGAAGGTACATATAATTATGTTAGTACCCAACGTATAGAAATTGAAATACGTTCCATTCTCCGTGGAACAATATCTAAAGTCAGTTGTATGATATCACGCGATGCAACACACCTTCTCTGCACATCACATATGGGATCACAATTTTCTCTTAGGAGAACATTTAAATAAAATAAAAGTTACTATTGCTGTTAAAAATATAATGAATACAGACATGTCAAGAGGCGATATTCTCCCCTCTTGATGGGGGTTTTTTGCTAAAATAAGTAAAGGCACCGATACAATCCTCTACCAGAAGAACTCACAAACACTGCAGAATGTATAAACAACCGTCTTTGCCAAGAAACATTAATAAAGTGACTGCACAACAAAATCTTATTTTTGAATCTAACCCTAAAATAAAAACTTTATCTTATATGAATTCTCCAACTTACGCCGCACCAATACGCAAAAGATCGTGAAAATGAACAATTCCTACCGGTTTCTTATTCTCAACCACGAAAAAAGCACCGATGTGATGATCATTAATAAAAGCTATTGCCGCACCAACCAGTGTATTTGATTCCACAATCTTAGGATTTTTTGTCATCACCTCATCAACATTAAATTGTGATAAGTCAAAGTGAATGTTGCGTGCAAGATCACCATCGGTCACAATCCCGATTAATTCACCTTTTTGATTTACAACGCCAACACAACCAAAATGTTTTTCAACCAAAACATTCATAGCTTCAGTCATGGTTGTACCCTGCACAACTAAAGGAATACTATCACCCCCATGCATAATATCACGCACGTATTTAAGGCTTGCACCAAGAGAACCACCAGGATGATAAATTTTGAAATCTGTTGCAGTAAAGCCACGCATTTCTAAAAGAGCAACAGCTAATGCATCTCCCATTGCTAATTGCATAACTGTTGAAGTTGTAGGAGCAAGCCCATGGGGACAAGCCTCTTCTATCTTTGGCAACAAGAGTACAATATCAGCTTGTCGCCCTAATGTAGAACTCTCGCCCGATGTCATCGCAATAAGTGGTGTGTGAAAACGCGCAGCATGATTTATAATACCACTTAATTCCAAGGTTTCACCTGACCATGATAAGGCAAGAATAACATTATCAGATCCAATCATACCAAGATCACCATGATTGGCTTCTGCTGCATGGACGAAAAAAGCAGGTGTTCCCGTTGAAGCTAAGGTTGCAGCAATTTTTGTTCCTATATGACCACTTTTACCAAGACCAGTAATAACCACATGACCCCTAGCGCGTCCAATGACTTGAACCGCAGCTTCAAAAGAAGAAGAAAGGCTCCCAAGAAAAGCAGTTTCAAGGGCTTCAAGCCCCTGTTTTTCACTCGCAAGTGTTTTAAGCGCTGATGTAACAGCACCCTGCAAATTCAGTATAAGAGAAGATTGTATTGTCATGATAAAATTCGATAAATGAAATTAAATGGAAGATCTATATCATTTTTCAATTTTAATGGTTTCTAGTAAATTTTTTAATGCAGCAGAAACTTGGTTATGTATATCAGCACGCGCCAAAGAAAATGCAACGTTGGCTTCAATGAAACCAGCTTTAGAGCCACAATCAAAGGTGAGTGCTTCTAACTGGTAACCAAAAAAATTCTGTTCATTTGAAAGTCTTACCATCGCATCTGTTAATTGAATTTCATTTCCTGCCCCTCGTTCTTGATTGGAGAGAATATTAAAAATTTCTGGTTGCAAAATATAACGCCCATTGATATACAGATTTGACGGTGCTGTTCCTTTCGTTGGTTTTTCTACCATTTTTGTGATTTTAAAACCATTTGCAATCTGTTCGCCTTTGCCAACTATACCGTATTTATGGGCTTCTTCAGGATCGCATTCTTGAACCGCGATAATATTTCCTTCACCGGTTTCTTCATAAAGACTGATCATCTCAGAAAGGCAGCTCTTTTTAGCGTGTATAAGCATATCCGGTAATAATAAAGCAAAAGGCTCATTCCCAACTAATTCATGCGCACACCAGAGAGCATGTCCTAGCCCCAATGATTGTTGTTGTCTTGTGAAAGAAGTCATCCCTGGTGAAAGTTGTAAATCTTGTAAATGCTCAAGCTCTTCTCTTTTGCCACGTTCAGCAAGTGTTGTATATAATTCAACTTGCGCATCAAAATAATCTTCAATGACTGCTTTATTGCGTCCAGTGACAAAAATAAAATGCTCAATACCAGCTTCACGTGCTTCATCTACAACATATTGAATAACAGGCTTATCAACAACCGTCAGCATTTCTTTAGGAATTGTTTTTGTTGCAGGAAGAAAACGTGTACCAAGACCAGCCACGGGAAATACTGCTTTCCGGATTTTGCGAACTCTCACCATATTGCTCCCCATTAATCATATAATTTACTGATTTCATTTAACATATATTTTTACTAAATGGTAAAAAAGATACCTTATTGTTTTGATTGCCGTTATAATGGACAAGAAAAAGATGCAAGAGTATGATAATTTGTTGAGAGTGTTCCTTCAAAACAAATAATCCGTCCCAGCCTTTCTTATTCGTTTGATAATATTATTGATAACACCATATACAAAATAAAGTTCTTGCATATAAAAATATTTGGATATTGAGGGGAATTTTAAAATGCAAAAAATAGAATCTAAAACTTTCTATCCTTTAGAGAAATCAATAAATCGGAAGACTCTTACCATAAGTTTAGCCATTCTTTTTTCTGCTTTTTTAATGTTTTTTACACCATTTTTACATGCCGATAGTGGCTTTAAACAATGGATTAAAGAGTTTAAAAAAATAGCTCTCGCCAACAATATTTCACCTTCTACATTTGACATGGCTTTTAAAAACATTAATGCAATTGATCCAGAAGTTTTAGAAAGGGCTGCATACCAACCAGAATTTGTCGATCATCCATGGAACTATTTTGATAACCGTATTCATGATTTTGCAATTTTGGAGGGACAACGCCAAGCTCAAAAATGGAAAGACTGGCTTCTTCAAATTGAGAAACGTTTTGGTATAGATCGTAATATTCTCTTAGCTATTTGGTCGATGGAAAGCAATTATGGAAAAATTTTAGCAAATAAAGGTGTGATGCGTGATACCATTCGTTCACTTGCAACCCTAGCCTATGCTGATCAAAAACGTGCAAAATACGCACACAAACAACTCATTGCTGCCATGCAAATTCTCCAACGTGGTGAAATCACACGCGCGCAACTTACTGGATCTTGGGCTGGGGCAATGGGACACACACAATTTATTCCAAGCAGTTATCTCGCTTATGCCATTGATATGGATGGGGATGGACGACGTGATATCTGGACCTCTGTTCCAGATGCTCTTGCAACTGCCGCTAACCTTCTTCACATGAATGGTTGGCAACCTAAACTCCTTTGGGGAGTAGAAGTTAAATTGCCACAAGGGAGAAACTTCCCTGAGAATTGGTATTCCTTTGAGCAATGGGCAAAGCTAGGCGTAAAACACGCGAATGGACAACCTTTACCTTCATCATCTGAACGAGCAATATTAAAATATCCAGATGGAAAAAAAGGGCCTATATTCTTGGTAACAAAAAATTTCTTTGTTCTTAAACGTTATAATAATGCAGATCGTTATGCTTTTGCTGTTGCTCTTCTCGCTAACCGCATTGCTGGACATCATGGATTAGTTCAAGATTGGCAAAGACCATTCAAACCGCTTACTTTCCATGAACGCAAAGAACTGCAATCTCGCTTAATGGCGCTTGGCTACTATAAAGGGAAAGTTGATGGCAAGATTGGTACAGCCTCTCAAAAAGCACTTAAAGATTTTCAGTTGCGCCATGGTTTAAAGGCAAATGGATACCCCACCCCTGCAGTTCTTTCTGTTCTGCGAAAACAATAATCTGGAGTAAAGTGTTTGTCTTATTTCCGCTCGATACACTTAATCTTCTTTTTTTTTCTCTCTTCACTGCGAGTGTTATAAAACCATCTCCAAGTAAAGCGACGAACTTTTTTAAATGGTTGTTAGAACGTAACAAACAAGAGCAAGTACACAAACAACCGCAAACTACGGAACAAAAAGTATATCGACCAAAGAAAAAAGCTGTCATACAAAAACCCGTACAAACATTGAAAGATACAAATGCAAAACGAATTCTTGTTATAGGGGATTTTGTAGCTTCTACTGCTGCCAATGAACTCAAAAAAATTTTTACTGATGATACCGATATTATCATCATAAACAATGCAGTACCATCTTCTGGCTTAGTTCGAACTGATCACACTTCTTGGAAAGATAGTATTCCTCAACTCATCGATAAAAATAAACCTGATACCATTGTTATGATAATAGGCGCAAATGATAACCAACCAATCGCAGACTCTCATGGCGTATTCAGCCCTCTCCAGCCAGAATGGATGGATATCTATAGGCAAAGAGTTGTCGAAATTACTGAAAGCCTTTATGCCTCTGGAAAACCATGGATATGGATGGGACAACCAGCCTTTGAAAGTAATAATTTAACACAAAAAATAAAAACCTTTAATGAACTTTATAAAAGTGCAACAGAAGCCGCAGGAGGATATTTTATCAATATTTGGGATGGTTTTATTAACGCACAAGGTCAATTTTCTTTTTCAGGTTATGATATCAATGGAAAAATAACCAAGCTTCGCACCAACGATGGCATTAATTTTACTTTTGAAGGAAAGCGAAAACTTGTCTCTTACTTAAGAAAACCATTAGAAACTATTTTAAATCTTCCTGTCTTTTCTCATGAAGACACACACCTTACCAACGCAAATACTCTGCGACCTGTACAAGGTTTACATAATATTGAACGCAAACCACCTATAAGCCTCGATGAGATGGCGCAACAAAATACACATTTACTCAACAAAATCGATCAGAGCCTTATAAAAAAATCGTGGTCATCCCCAAACGGTCATCAGAAAGAGAGAGCTGATGATTTTTCTTTCCCATGATCTGTTAAAAACAGAGAGTCTCATTTTCTTCATAAAACAAAAACCTAATAAAATAGAAAACCCCCTTTTCATATGACCATGATGGGGGCCTGTGTAATCTTAAACAGAAAGAAAAACGAAAGGAAATAACGGTATAGTTTAGACCATACCGTTATTATTTACAGTCCACGTTTTTTAATCATTGCCTCTGGTGAAGGCAACCATCCCCGAAAAGCTTTATAAAGCTCCTCTGGATCACGACTTCCCCCAGCAGAGTAAATAAAACGTTTCAACTTATCAGCAAGCTCTGAATTAAAAACATCTCCTGTTTCTTCAAAAGCCTGAAAAACATCGGCATCAAGGACTTCCGACCACATATAAGAATAGTAACCAGCAGCGTAACCATCACCTGAAAATATATGCGTAAAATGTGGAGGACGATGGCGCATAATAATTGTATCAGGCATTTGCAGCTTTTCTAATTCTTGGCGTTCAAACACTGTTGGATCAGTTACCTTTTGTCCTTTATGAAAAGCCATATCTATGAGAGCTGATGAAGTAAATTCAACTGCAGCAAAGCCAGCATTAAATGTCTGTGCTGATAAAACCTTATCCATTAATGCTTGCGGCATAGAATGTCCTGTTTTTGCATGCGTAGCATAAGTCTGTAAAATCTCTGGTACAGTTAACCAATGTTCGTAAAGTTGAGAAGGCAGCTCAACAAAATCACGCGAAACGGATGTTCCCGAAACAGATGGCCATGTTACATCAGAAAGCAAACCATGTAACGCATGTCCAAATTCGTGGAAAAGCGTACGCGCATCATCAAGTGATAAAAGAGCAACCTCCCCTTTAGGTGGTTTAGCAAAATTACAAACATTGTAGATAATAGGCTTTTGTCCGCCATTTAATTTATGTTGTGATTGTAAACTACTCATCCACGCACCGGAGCGTTTTGAAGAACGCGCAAAATAATCACCAATAAAATGCCCAAGTAGACTCCCATCAGACTTTTTTACTTCCCATAAACGTGCATCAGGATGCCAAAGTGTAACAGCCTTTTTTTCTTCAAATGTAATCCCAAAGAGTTTTTCTGCTACCCAAAAAACTGCCTTAATCATACGATCAAGCTGAAAATAATATTTAATTTCAGATCCATCGAAAGAAAATTTTTCAGCGCGAAGTTTTTCAGCGTAATAACGCCAATCCCAAGCTGCTAAAGTTTCATTGCTTCCCTGATTGTGTGCAAAATTTTGCAATTCAATTTGTTCGCTATAAGCTTTAGTTCTTGCCCGTTCCCATACAGGAGTGAGCAAACCCATAACCGCATCAATATTTTTGGCCATGGTATTATCAAGTTTTAAATCTGCGAAGGATTTATATCCTAGCAATTTAGCCTTCTCATCACGAAGTGTAAGAATCTCTAAAATAATTGCTCGATTATCATTATCATTATTATTTTCACCACGTTTGGACCAAGCTTGAAATGCACTCTCACGTAAATCACGGCGATGAGAAAATTTCAAAAAAGGATCAATAATTGAGCGCGTCAATGTTAATGCATAGGCTCCCTCATTACCCCTTTCGCGTGCAATTTCCTTCATTGAAGCAATAAGATCATCAGGCAAACCAGATAAATCTTTTTGTTCTAAAAATAAAATCCACTCAGCTTCATCTTTTAAAACATTCTGGCCAAAAGTAGCATTTAAAAAAGCAAGCTTTCCATTAATTTCAACGAGCCGTTTTTTACCTTCTTCATCAAGTTTTGCACCACTACAAACGAATTTTTTCCACCATAATTCAAGCACACGTGTTGTTTCACTATCATACATGCCCTGTTGTGACTGTTTATAAAGCACATCTATTTTTGCAAATATCCGTGCATCCATCATAATTTTCGAAGAATAACGAGAAAGCTTTACAACAAATTCTTGTTCTAACTGCTGAATCAACGCATTACTATGCGCCCCTGAACGCAAGAAAAATATTGAACACACACGATCAAGCGCTTTGCCAGAAAGCTCAAAAGGTTGCAAAAAATTCTTAAGTGTTGGAGATTCTTGCACCGTCGCAACCATCTCTAGTTCTTCTTCTGCTTCTTGAAGAGCCTGTTCAAAAGCGGGCTTAAAATCTTCATCACTTATTAAAGAAAAATCAGGAAGCCCTGAAAATCCCTTCCAGTCCAGCACTGCTGCTTTTGTCATAATAATCTCTATCTCCATTATAAATTCAATGTATAATAATTACTTTGCGACACAAATTGATAATATATTAAAACTATTGTGTGAACTTTAAAAATTCCTCTCAGACCTCTCTCTTAAAAGCAGACATCAAGGATATCTTTGCCATTAGAAAATAAACAAAAATGAAAATTTCTATATGTCTGATTTATGAAATTGTTTATAACCTGTAATCTATCCTTGACTTTATTTCAAATATTAACAATTGGAGGATTACAATCGGGGGAGACTTTTTAAAATCTTCCATATCTTTTTTTTTATTCTATCCATGATATAAATCTATATTCTCCAATCCTTCGGAAGGTACTTTATTATGACTGAAATTAAAACGACCTTCGACTTCAAGAATTTTTCACCTGAAGTTCTCGCCGAGGAATTAAAAAATCATCACTTTGCTGACTCGATTGATATCATTAATGATCTCGATATCACGGAACGCGTCGCTACTCTTAGCCTTTTACCTCTTGATTATGCCATTGAACTCTTTGACAAACCAGAACTTGAACAACCAGCAGCTATTCTTGAACTTCTCCCTGTTAATCGTTCAGTTGAAATTCTTGATGGCATGTCTGCTGACGCCGCTGCCGATGTTTTTCAGGAAATGGATAAAGAAACCCGCAAGAAGCTTTATACGTTACTCAAACCCTTAACGCGCGCTGAATTAAAAAAACTTACAAGTTACCCTGATCATACAGCAGGTGCACTGATGACAACAGAGTTTATAGCTGTCCCCGCAAACTGGAGCGTAAAAAAAACTCTTGATCATATTCGTGATGTTGAGCGTACACGTGAAACAGTTTACACGAGCTATGTCATTGATCCTAAAACGGGAACTCTTCTCAAGGCTGTTTCACTGCGTAACCTTATCCTTGCTTCACCTGATGATCAAATTCTAAATGTCTCTACACATGACATCCCCATTACAATATCGCCCTTCACACATCATGAAGACATCGCTCGCCTTTTTCAGCGCCATGATCTTCTTTCTGTACCAGTTATTGATGAAAGTAATCATGTTATTGGTATTGTAACAGTCGACGACGTACTTGATACAATGGTTGAGGAAATGAATGAAGATGCATATAAGTTTGGTGGTATGGAAGCTCTTGATAAGCCCTATATGCAAATCAACTTTCTAGGGATGATGAAAAAACGTGGTGGTTGGCTTGCATTACTTTTTCTTGGCGAAATGTTGACAGCAAGTGCTATGCAATATTTCGAAACAGAGCTTGAAAAAGCCATTGCTCTCACACTATTCATTCCCCTTATTATGAGTTCAGGAGGAAACTCTGGTTCTCAAGCAACATCGCTTATTATTCGCGCTTTAGCTTTACGTGAACTCACACTTGAAGACTGGTGGAAGATTATACTCCGTGAAATTCCAGCAGGGATATCCCTTGGCCTTTTACTCGGAATTATTGGAATGATGCGTATTGCTCTTTGGCAAGAACTCGGTATTTATAACTATGGTGAACATTGGATTTTTATTGCCATAACAGTGGGCGCAGCTTTGGTTGGAATTGTCACCTTCGGTTCTTTATCCGGCTCCATGCTTCCTTTTATCCTTAAACGTTTTGGATTTGATCCAGCAAGTGCTTCAGCTCCTCTTGTAGCAACTTTAGTGGATGTTATGGGAATCGTGATATATTTTTCTGTTGCCTCCTTTATCTTGTCTGGAACTCTACTCTAATATGGAAAGCAAAAATACATCTCATGCGACTTAAAATTTCTGCTCTGTAAGCAACACATTGATTTTTTTAAAATCATAAAACAGCATTATACATTTTAAATAAGATCTTTTAATATTCTCATCGTTCATTATTTAAAATGCCCTTATTATGAATAAGCATGAACTATTCAATAACGAGTCAAAAGGAAAAAGAAATTTTAGAAAAAATCTAATGTATGCTAACACACTATTTAAATAGAGAGCAAATATAAGCTGACATCGTCATTCTATTTACCATCTTCCAATATTACAAATGCTCTTGCATTAAGACAGTTCATGAGAGGTATATCCAATTCTTTCTCAAACGGATTTTATCCATACATAACTCTCTCTTAAGAATATGCAAATAAGTGATTTTTTTAATTCATAATAAAATGCGTATAAAAGAGAAAATATTCTCTGTATTTAATACCCCAACACAATAAGAAAACGATAATGATATTATAGTGAGCAAATTACACTATTTGTTTTCTAGCGCATACCTCATATAAAATGCTCACACATTCAAAGATTTTTGAAAAAAATTCATCAAACCAACAGAACATCAAAAACCTTTTATACAAAACACAGATTATAAAAACTCGCTCTTGAATCGCTTAAAAACTCCCAAAAATTAGGGGTAATAATTCAAAAAATATAATAGAATCGATAATCACTAAGTCCCTTACTTCTAAGAAACAGTAATTGATTGAATTGTTTTTCTCACCCCTCTTCCAAAATTATAAAAAAACATGTAAAAGGTCCCGTAATAGTAAGGTAAGGAACGCAAAAGCGTTGCCTCAAATGAAGTCTCATTAAGCGAAAAGAAGAAAATTTATGCAATTGCGTAACATTGCCATTATTGCTCATGTTGACCATGGAAAAACAACGCTTGTAGACGAACTACTCAAGCAATCAGGAAATTTCCGTGATAATCAGCGTACCAGCGAACGTATGATGGATTCAAATGATATTGAAAAAGAACGTGGAATTACAATCCTAGCGAAGGTAACGTCTGTTGTTTGGAAAGATACTAGAATTAATATCGTTGACACTCCTGGCCACGCTGATTTTGGTGGTGAGGTTGAACGTATCCTCAATATGGTGGATGGAGCAATTGTGCTTGTTGATGCCGCTGAAGGTCCTATGCCACAAACCAAATTTGTTGTTGGCAAAGCATTGAAAGTAGGTTTGCGCCCTATTGTTGCTATTAATAAAATTGACCGGGCTGATGCGCGCGCTGATGAAGTTATTAATGAGGTTTTTGATCTTTTTGCTGCTCTTGATGCAACTGATGAACAGCTTGATTTTCCGATTCTTTATGGATCAGGACGCGATGGATGGATGGCTGAATCTCCTGAGGGACCAAAAGATCAAGGACTTAGCCCTTTGTTTGATCTCGTAACGCGCCATGTCCCTTCTCCGATTGTGGCAGAAGGACCATTTCGTATGATCGGAACTATTCTTGAAGCAGATCCTTTTCTTGGGCGAATTATTACAGGCCGTATTCATTCGGGCTCTATAAAATTTAATCAAAGTGTTAAAGTCCTTGGACAAGATGGAAAGCTTTTAGAAACTGGGCGTATTTCAAAAATTTTGGCATTTCGTGGGTTAGAGCGACAACCTATTGAAGAGAGTATTGCCGGTGATATCGTAGCAATTGCCGGGCTACAAAAAGGCACAGTTGCTGATACTTTCTGTGATCCTACGGTCAATGAACCTCTTATCGCTCAACCAATTGATCCTCCCACTGTTACTATGAGCTTTCTAGTCAATGACAGCCCCCTTGCAGGAACTGAAGGCGATAAAGTAACAAGCCGTGTCATCCGTGATCGTTTGTTGAAAGAAGCAGAAGGAAATGTAGCCCTTAAAATTGAAGAATCAGCTGATAAAGATTCTTTCTATGTTTCAGGACGAGGAGAACTGCAGCTTGCAGTTCTTATTGAAAATATGCGCCGTGAAGGATTTGAGCTTAGTGTTTCTCGTCCACGTGTCGTGATGCAAAAAGATGAAAATGGAGTAACTCTCGAACCAATCGAAGAAGTTGTCATCGATGTTGATGAAGAATATTCCGGAACTGTCGTTCAAAAAATGTCTGAACGTAAAGGCGAAATGGTTGAATTACGCCCCTCTGGGGGAAATCGTGTCCGTATTGTCTTTTACGCACCAACTCGAGGGCTCATAGGTTACCAGTCCGAGCTTTTAACTGACACACGTGGTACAGCTGTTATGAATCGTCTTTTTCATGCCTATGAACCTTATAAAGGAGACATTAGTGGCCGCGTCAATGGTGTTATGATTTCAAATGATAACGGTGAATCTGTCGCTTATGCTCTTTTTAATCTTGAAGACCGTGGGCCTATGGTGATTGATGCTGGCGTTAAAGTTTATCAAGGAATGATTATTGGTATACACTCACGTGATAACGATTTAGAAGTGAATGTTTTAAAAGGAAAAAAGCTAACCAATATGCGTGCTTCTGGAAAAGATGAAGCGGTAAAATTAACTCCTCCTATCAAAATGACACTTGAACGTGCTCTATCGTGGATACAAGATGATGAACTTGTAGAAGTAACCCCTAAAAATATTCGTCTACGCAAACTCTATCTAGATCCCAATGAACGCAAACGTTTTGAAAAAACACGTTCATCAATTTCAACCTAATTTTATGACTTTTTCAATAAAATATTTTCTTGTATCGCGTTTAATTATACTCTAGAAAGGATATTTATATGAATATTCAGGAAATACCCATTGGTAAAAATCCGCCAGAAGACATCAATGTTATCGTTGAAGTCTCTGTTGGTGGTCAGCCAATAAAATATGAGATGGACAAAAAATCCGGAGTGTTGTTTGTTGATCGCGTCCTTCAAACATCAATGGTTTATCCCGGAAACTATGGTTTTGTTCCACATACACTTTCAGACGATGGTGACCCAATTGATGTTCTCGTTTGTAATACTCGTCCCCTTATTCCCGGTTGTGTCATCAACGTTCGCCCAATCGGCGTCCTTATTATGGAAGATGATGGAGGTAAAGATGAAAAAATCATTGCTGTCCCTACTCCAAAGATAACGCAAAGATATACAAATATTCATGATTACACAGATCTTCCCGAAATTACACTAAAACAAATTGAGCATTTCTTCGGACATTATAAAGATCTTGAACCTGGAAAATGGGTTAAAATTGAGGGATGGCAAAATAAAAACTGTGCACGCGACTTAATTAAAGAAGCTATTGAGCGCAATAACAAAATATAACTATATCTAAAGAATAAAGCCTGTTTTTTGAACAGGCTTTTATTTATTTTTGTGGAGAGGTATATCTCCTAAAGATTGTAATATACCCCTTAACTCTTCTAAATATTCTGAAAAATAAAGTTGTTTGTAGCGTGATGTTGCGCCACTCTTAAGAGTAATACAAGAAGATGGGATTTTCCATTGCTTCGCTAAAAATTGAATGAGTGCTTTATTTGCCTTTCCATCTTCAGGAACAGCACGAAGACGTATAATTAAATACTGCTTTCCGTCATCCCTGCACTCAATCCCCATTATTTGATCGATAGAAGCCTTTGGAGTGAGGTGCACAAACAGATTCAAGCCATTCGTATCATCGCCTTGATAAAACATTTTCATGTATCTCATGCAGTATTTCTACAGATACATGCCCGCATAAGCGCGCCACATGAAAATACGAATAAAATAAATAATTATAAATACTACAATAGGCGAAATATCAATTGTTCCAAAATTTGGTAAAATCCGCCGGATACGACTTAGAATTGGCTCCGTCATCTGATACAAAAAGCTCTCTATCAAAACAACAAAGCGGCTGCGTGCATTTATAATATTAAATACATAAAGCCAAGAAAAAATAACACTTGCGATTAAAATATCTATATAAATATTGAAAATGAGATCAATCACTTGAAGCAATGCATAAGCCATGTTTTATTCCCCTTTCAATCAAAGAAACAAAAGATCGTATATAGAGTTTTCATTAAAATAAGCCTGTTTACGCAACAATAGCTTTATACTCCATCGTCCCTTTTTCCATAAATAGAAAAATCAAAACATCATAATTCTTTGTCTCTATTCTATGTTATAATGATGATGAACCTAATACACAAATATGAGAAACAAAAAATATCTAATCAAAAAAGAAACAACAGTGAATAATCTGAGAATATTCAAAAAAACTCTGAATATCATTTACACAATAATTTTGTCTTGTTCATCATAAGCATGTTACAATGAATCCTTAACTAAAAACGGCCTTTAAAGGCCGTCTTTGTTATATTTTTAAGATTATTTCTGTAAAGCAATCAAACGATTAAGAGCATTGCTAAAACCATTCAACTGAACAAATAAATCATTCAAAGGTGGTTCGCCTGGAGCAGCAATTGTCATAGCCAACTTCAAATGCTTTCCAGAACGTAAAGCTGCTACGTGATTTTTATCAAACACTATTGGAACAATACAACCTGCTGGTACACACGCCCGAATACCGGTTTCGATAGCAGCCTTTCCCTCATCAACTTGTAAACGAACAGGCTTAGAGACCAAAATGCCAAAAGGAACCGTTAAATTACCAGAAACAACACCATCATTATTGAGAATAACGTTCATAGCCACAACAACACGACCCTGATCATTCACTTCTTGACGGTGCATAAAACAAATCTTTTTCCCCTCTTGTATACCGCAGTTAATGCTCCATAAACCATAGGTTTCAGTTAAAGAAGAAGCACCATTAGGTAACGTAGCTGCTGCAGGTTTGGTTGCTGCCGGCTTTGAATCTAATGCAAATGCCACAGAAGAAATACTCAAAAGAGTAAAAACTATAAGTAAATTAAATAACTTTTTCATCTGATATTCCAGTTTTTTACATAAAAGAAAAACATCTTTATTGTCTTTTAATGATTAAACATATTATAAAGCATCTTGATAAAAAAGAGCTTCCTGTATTTATATAGCTTTTATAATCGCCTAAAGCTACCTCGAAATTCATTGACAACTTTCCTATAGACATGCTTTTTAAAAGAAACAACAATCGAAGGAAGAGCTTCCAGATTAATCCATTTCCACTGGTCGAATTCTGCTTTATTACCATCTGGCGGAGGATTTATCGCGATTTCAGAAAGATCTCCAGTAAATTGAAAAGCAAACCATTTTTGCATTTGTCCACGATATTTATTGCTTAACGTACACCCAACAAGTTCTTGTGGAAAATCATAATAGAACCAATCCTTTGCTTCCTTAATCAACTTTACAGATCGAATACCCGTTTCTTCGTAAAGTTCACGACGCGCTGCATCCAATGGCTCTTCACCCTCATCGATCCCCCCTTGAGGAAGTTGCCAACGATGAGACATCTTGGTCTCTGCATGAACGCACACCACTAAACGACGCCCAACCCAAACTTTATTCTCATGATTAAAGACAAGGATTCCAACACATTTCCGATAAGGAAGAGCCCTCAAATTAACAACTGCATTCATTCAATCCCCCCCAAAAAAGCATAAACTGCACACACCCCTTCTCATTTTAAAACATCCTTATTGGGATCTGGTGGAAATGCGGCATTTGCCATTTCACCCCGTAACAACTTATAAGCCTCACGCAATTGAACATCATCCTTAGGATCTTGTGGAACAAAAGCAGCTGAGCCAGATCCTTCATTGTTTTCTCGCTTCCCTTTGATGTGCCCTTTTAATGCAGATTCACCAATCTTTACATCATAACCTTGATATTTTTCAGGGAGTGGTTGCTCTACAATAATATCAGGTGTAATTCCAGTTCCTTGAATTGAAGTACCAGACGGCGTATAATAAAGTGCTGTTGTTAAGCGTAAAGCGCCATCTTCACCTAGAGGAATAATTGTTTGAACAGATCCCTTACCAAAAGATTGCGTACCTAAAATTGTTGCACGACGATGATCTTGTAGTGCACCTGCAACAATTTCAGAAGCACTTGCCGAACCACCATTAATGAGAACAATGAGAGGTTTTCCATTGATAATATCTCCTGGCTTAGCATCGAATCTCGTCACATCACTCTTTTTACGACCGCGGGTCGACACAATCTCACCTTGATTAAGAAAGGCACTCGAAACACTCACAGCCTGATCTAAAAGCCCGCCAGGATTAAGTCGTAAATCAAGAACATAACCCTTTAACTTATCTTGAGGAATTTTAGACTGAATATCTTCAATTGCAGCCTGAAGATTGCCAAAAGTCTGCTCCGAGAACTGAATAAGTCTTAAATAGCCAATATCACCTTCAACGCGGTATTTCACTGCCTTTATTTTGATGATATCACGAACAACCTTAATTTCAAGCGGTTTATCAACACCAGAACGGATAATTGTCAACGTAATCGGTGTTCCAGGAGCGCCTCGCATCTTATTAACAGCTTCATTCAATGTATGACCATTCGTCTGTACACCATCAATTTTTGAAATGAGATCCCCTGCAAAAATACCTGCTTTTGAGGCAGGTGTATCATCTATTGGAGAAACAACTTTAATTAAGCCCTTCTCCATAGTGACTTCAATACCAAGACCTCCGAATTCTCCCTTCGTAGAATCGCGCATCTCCTTAGCTTCTTGCGCATTCATATAAGATGAATGGGGATCAAGTGAGGTGAGCATCCCATTGACAGCATTTTCAATAAGCTTTTTATCATCTGGAACCGTTACGTATTGCATACGTACGCGCTCAAAAATATCGCCAAATAGGGCCAGCTCTTTATACGCATCATTTTCATTATTGGCAGCAACAGACTGCACCATTATCATTGAACTGGCGCCGAGCAATACCCCAGCGACCAAAAGAATAACTTTACGAATCATTTTGGTTCCTTCTCGTTTTTTCAGTCCGCCACCAAGGAGTTGGATTCACAGGCTTCCCCTGCTTTCGAAATTCAATGTAAAGCATTGGAGCAGTTTTGCCTATATCCAATGAAACACTGTTCGCAACAAATTGCATCCCCATCGTTCCAAGAGGTTCGCCAGCAAGAACAAACTGCCCCTGACTTACGTTGATTTTCGACATCCCAATAAGAACAATATGATAACCATTTCCAACATTGAGAATAATTAACTGCCCATAAGAACGAAATGGCCCAGCAAAAGCAACAAGAGCATCCACAGGGGATATAACAACAGCGGCTGCTTCTGTTTCAATCATTTCACCAAAGCGTGTAATCTGAGAACCATTATGGGTATGCTGCACTCTTTTTCCCAAAACAGGTAAAAGTAAAGAACCTTTTCGGCTTTCAAAATTGGACTGCTCTAACAATTGCAAATTTTTCCGTACCTGTATTGATGCATCAAAACTAAGTTTTGATTGACGCTCAAGCTCTAAAATTAATTCTTCTAAAGACCGCGCTTTCTTAGCAAGAACAATGTTTTTTTGTTGCTGCTCTGTAAGTTCTTCTTCTGATTTTTTTTGTAATTTTGCTTTTTTTTCTAATAAAAGCTCTAAACGCTTTCGCTCCTCTACTTGATTTTGCATTTTAGTCTTTAGTGCTGCATATTCCATGGAAATTGAATTGCTCAAATTGATCAACTCCTTAAGGCTTTCCTTTAAAGCCTGTGTTTTCTCTTGCATCTGAGGTACGAAAGTCCCTAGTAAAACAGAACTACGTACAGAATCTAACACATCCTCAGGCCGTACCATAAGAGCAGGAGGGGGATTTAACCCCATACGCTCTAAGATGGCAAGAACTTCTGCAAATTCAGCGCGACGACTTTTTAAATTTTGATGAACTTGTGCACGCTTTTCTATCATTTTTTCTAGATTTTTTTCTCTTTCGACAATATCATTTGTTATCGCACGTTCTACTTTAGCAGCTTTTATGAGTGCATCGCTTAGAGCACGCTGATCTTTTTTTAAACCTTCAACTTGACTCGTAAGAAAAGCCACCCGCTCACGCGATAGTGAAATATTTTGGTGAATTTCCACCAACGCTTTATGCGCTTCTTCTACACTACTTATTGTATCTTCAGCATGCGATACAGAAAAGCAAAATACTACACTTAAGAACAGCATGATAAATATCACGCATTCCTCATATAAACGTTGCATCTTTCTATGAAGAAGCTTCCTCATTTATTCAACCATTAGGCCTCATCGTATAAATCAGTAGTGATGCTTTAAATGGTGTCAGCTAAAACAACATTAATAAATGTATTAATAGATGCAAAAAATTGCATAAAAATGTTAAACACGATGATAAGGATGATTACTCGCAATTGTTACTGCACGATAAAGCTGTTCTGTGAGAAGTATACGCGCAATTTGATGGGGCCACGTCATAAAACCAAAAGATAAAAGGAAATCAGCGCGATTTCTTATCTGTTCATTATGCCCATCAGGTCCTCCCAAAGCAATGATGACATCACGAACACCTTCATCACGATAAAACCCTAATTTTTCAGAAAAAGCAGATGATGAAATTGACTTTCCACGCTCATCTAATACAATTAGTCGGCACTTTTCAGGCAAAAATCCAATAAGTCTTCTCCCCTCTTCTTCCATGCGTTGACAGGCTGTCTGAGCACGACTTTCTGATATCTCATAGAGTGTTTTAAAATGAAACCCTACTGCACCAGAATTTTTAGAAAAACGGTCCAAATAATGATCAACCAATTTGTGCTCCGCCCCTTTCTTCATGCGACCAACAGCAAAAATAGAAATTTGCATATCAGTGATCCCCGAAGAGAACCGATTTTGTATTATTTAAGTTGGGAGCGAGCCACATCTTTTCCAAATTATAAAAGAGACGGACTTCTGGACGAAAAAGATGAACGATAATATCGCCTGTATCAATTAATACCCAATCACCTCCAGAAAGCCCTTCCACGCTTGCTCGGCCGTATCCACTGTCTTTCCAAGCACATAACAAATGATCAGCAACATAAGATACATGACGCTGTGAATTTCCTGAAGCTATGACCATGTAATCAGCTAAAGACGACCTCCCCTGAACATCAATGGAGACTATATCTTCTGCTTTTGTATCCTCTAAACTTTTGAGAATAACTTTGAGACCGTGACTGGTAGAAAAGATTTTTTTCTCTGCCAGAGGTACAATATTGCGAGCATATTTTTGTGAAATGTTTTCCAGACTAATATCCTTTCTTATTGTTTATAATAGATAAAAAGAGGAACTTCTTCAAAAAGAGAAGCAGAATCTTATAAATTTTTCAAGAAAAATCATTCTCCTTTAGACGAAGATTCGTTGAAGACTGAAAAGATAAAGGTCCATGTAAATAAGTCCAAGCCGGTGGTTTCATAAAGGGTAATCGTATACTTTTGCTCTCATCTAAACGAAAATAACGGTAAATGTATGCCATAGGAGAAGAGAGTGCCGCCATATGCACAAAAGGACGATCGATAATCGCAATAGGAAGCATAGATATGATATCACGCCACCGATACCAGTGATGAAATGTCGCCAAACTGTCTGCTCCCATAACCCAAACAAAATGTACCCCACGGCAATACGCAAGAATATGAGAAATCGTATCTACCGATACTGTGCTGCCTATAGTTTTCTCAAAACCTGTTATACGAATCTTTGGATGATCAATCAGTTCAACACTTAATCGCATTCTTTCTTCTAAAGACGGTAAATGTGTATTATCTTTTAAGGGATTACTTGGAGTTACCATCCACCATAATTGATCAAGACATAAACGCCGAATTGCAATTTTTGCAACAAGAAGATGTCCGGCATGCGGTGGATTAAAGGACCCACCAAAAAGACCAATAACATTGGATCTTTCCACATGTGGCATACGATCCTTCCATGGAAAAAATAGCTGTTTCAAGGTCTAACTTGCCCATTTCCTTTAATATGATATTGGAATGATGTTAGCTGTTCAACACCTATGGGACCACGCGCATGCATTTTTCCTGTCGCGATACCAATTTCCATTCCAAAACCAAATTCCCCCCCATCAGCAAATTGCGTAGATGCATTATGCAATAAAATGGCTGAATCCAAATGATTAAAAAATTTCTCCACCACAGCCATATCCTCAGCAATAATCGATTCAGTATGTCCTGATGAATAACGTTTGATATGAGCAATGGCTCCCTCGACACCCTCAACCGTTTTAACAGAAAGAATTGCATCAAGATATTCTTGTGACCAATCTTCTTCAGAGGCTAATCTAGCCTCTGGCATTAACGAAACGATGTCTTCTGTGACGCGAATTTCACATCCTTTTTCCTGTAAAGCTACAAGAACAGGAAAAAACTTTTGTAATGCTTGGCTGTCAATTAAAACTGTTTCAACAGCTCCACATATGCCCGTACGCCGCAATTTTGCATTCAACACAATATCACGAGCCATATTTAAATCTGCTGATTTATCAATATAAATATGACAAATTCCCTCTAAATGTGCAAAAATTGGAACACGCGCATCAGACTGAACACGTGCAACAAGACTTTTTCCTCCACGAGGCACAATCACGTCAATCGCTCCATTCAATCCTTTTAGCATTTCTCCAACGGCATCGCGATCTTTCGTTTCAACCATTTGAATGGCATCTTTAGATAAACCAGCTTCCTCCAATCCTCTTACCAACGCCGAATGAAGTGCCTGAGCAGAATGAAAACCATCCGAACCACCACGTAAAATTGCAGCATTTCCAGCTTTTAAGCACAAAACACTTGCATCAATGGTAACATTTGGCCGACTCTCATAAATAATACCAATCACACCAAGAGGTGTACGAATACGGCTGATATGAAGCCCATTTGGACGTGTCCATTCACTTATCACTTGTCCAACAGGATCAGGCAAACAAGCAACTTGGCGGACACTGTCTATGATTGCACGCAAACGCCCTTCATCTAACTTCAACCGATCAATCATCGCTACCTTCAAATTATTCTGAGCAGCATTCTCTAAATCTTGATGATTAGCTCTTAAAATTTCATCTGACTGATCCTCTAAACACAAAGCTATCATTTCCAAGGCTTTGTTCTTTTGTTCAGAAGACATAACCGCTAACGCAGCGGCAGCACAACGTGCTTTTCTCCCCATGTCCTTCATTTGCTCTTCTAAAGTCATATCATCACCCACTCTACCAAAACAATAAATAAGGTAAAAGATAACTTTTTTAAGAAGAATGGGTCAAGCAGCGTAAAACCATATCATTACGATGCACCATAGCAGAACGCGCTTCATATCCGAGGATAGATTCAATTTCTTCGCTTTTACGCCCCATAATGCGCACAACCTCATCTTTGCCATAACTCACAAGCCCACGCGCAATCTCAACTCCATTTGCATCAATAATCGCAACGGTATCTCCACGATGAAACACCCCATCAACCGCTACAACTCCTGCAGCTAATAAAGATTTTCCAGATTCAAGGGCTTGAACTGCTCCCTGATCAATCATCAAAATGCCAGAGGGTTCTAAATGACCAGAAATCCAAGTTTTCCAAGCATTGATAGGCTTTTCACCAGCAGCAAAAAAACTTCCGCGCTCTCCTCTATCAATCGCAGCAAGAGGGTTCATACGCTTACCTGAAGTAATAATCATAGCCGTTCCAGCAGAATTCGCTATTTTTCCAGCATCAAGTTTTGTCTTCATTCCTCCTCGAGAAAATTCTGAAGCAGCAACATCTGCCATTTTCTCGATATCACTCGTAATTGAGGCAATAAAGGGTATAAATTCAGCCGTTGGATCACGGTGTGGAGACTTCGTATAAAGACCATCAATATCTGATAAAAGTATCAAAAGATCTGCCCCCATCATTGTTGCTACCCGTGCCGCTAAACGATCATTATCACCATAGCGAATTTCACTTGTTGCGACAGTATCATTCTCATTAATAACGGGCACCGCTCCAAAACGCAAAAGCACATTAATCGTAGCACGTGCATTGAGATACCGTCGTCGCTCTTCCGTATCGAATAGAGTGAGTAAAATTTGACCCGTTTTTAATCCATATTGAGCAAGCTCATCACCATATGTTTTGGCCAATTCAATTTGCCCCAAAGCAGCACACGCCTGACTCTCTTCTAATTTCAAAGCTCCCTTAGGAAGATGGAGTAACGTTCTCCCTAAAGCAATAGCCCCTGAAGATACCAGTAAAATCTCAACGCCATTTTGATGCAATTTAACAATATCACTTATTAAACTTTTAAGCCATTCAGCCCGTAAACCTGTCTGAGGATCAACCAAAAGCGCAGATCCCACCTTGACCACGATGCGTTTATAGTTTGAAAGCTTTTGCAACCTAACTGCCATTTTACTCAATCCTGCTATCCCTATCAACATCCTCTTTGCATGCCATTTCAATAATATGTGCACCAGCACGCAGCGCATTTTCTAAACCTTCGCGACTAACCGCAGAAACCATCATCACAGATTTACCCGTTGCACTTTGCAAAACCTCTTGTTTGGCTTTACGCTCTTCAACAGAGAGAGTATCTATCTGACTTAAAGCTACAATTTCAGTCTTATTTCTTAGATTATTTCCATATGCTTCGAGTTCATTACGCACAATCTGATATGCCCTTGCTACATCCTCTTCTTGAGCAGAAATCAAATGAAATAAAACACGACAACGTTCTACATGCCCTAAAAAACGATCTCCGATCCCCACACCTTCATGTGCCCCTTCAATTAGACCGGGAATATCAGCCAAAACAAATTCACGGGCATCAATTCGCACAACACCAAGATGAGGATAGAGAGTGGTAAAAGGATAATCTGCTACTTTTGGCTTTGCAGCTGTCACGGAAGCTAAAAAAGTTGACTTTCCAGCATTTGGCAAACCAATCAGTCCCGCATCAGCAATTAACTTCAAGCGAAGCCAAAGTATGCGCTCTTCTCCAGCCAAACCTGGATTTGCATGGCGAGGTGCCCGATTCGTAGATGTCGTAAAATGAAGGTTCCCAAAACCACCATTCCCACCTTTTGCAAGACGGTAACGTTGTCCAACTTCCGTTAAATCACAGATTAATGTCGTATTATCTTCTTCAAAAATTTGCGTCCCAACCGGCACTTTAAGGATAATATCACCACCCTTTTCACCCGTCATGTTACGCCCTTTGCCATGCCCCCCTGTTTTTGCTCTAAAATGCTGCTGGTAGCGATAATCAATCAACGTGTTAAGTCCGTCAACAACGAGAGCCCAAACATCACCACCACGTCCTCCATTTCCTCCATCAGGCCCCCCAAATTCTATGAATTTCTCACGACGAAATGAGACTGCCCCTGCTCCTCCATTACCAGAACGAATATAGATTTTAGCTTGATCAAGAAATTTCATTGGAAACGCTCACTGAGGAATCAATCCTCCTACCTCTACAGGCAATGCATCAGTTTTACTAGTTTTTCATTATTGACAAAAGAAAAACCACCAATAATATCACCGACAATTGTTTAAAAACACCCTTACATTATAAATATTTAAGTAAACTTAAGCCTTCTGAACAGAAGAAATCACTGTTGGTTTCCTGTTTTTTCCTTAAATCCGAGTGCTAAAAGATATAGCTCCACTGATTCTGTTCGGCTCGCGGGTGGTTTGACATGATGAACTGTTTTAAAGTTCTGCTTTAATGTAGTGAGAAGGGTATTTTCTGCTCCACCCTGAAAGGCCTTTGCTAAAAAATGTCCTCCAGGCTTGAGAACTGAAAGAGCAAAATCGGCAGCAACTTCACACAGATAAATCGTCCTTAAATGATCCGTTTGACGATGACCTGTCGTTGGTGCAGCCATATCAGAAAGCACTACATCCGGCTTTGTCCCTAAAGCATTAATTAATTTCTGCGGTGCATCTGCATGCAAAAAATTCATTTCCAGCATTACAACCCCAGGCAACGGATCAACATGCAAATAATCAATACCAACCACGCTAGGATTTTCATCATTTGATCCTACTATACGCCCAGCCACCTGACACCAACCACCCGGTGCCGCTCCCAGATCAATAATCTTTTGACCTTTTTTGAGAAATTCATAGCGCTCATTAATTTCGATTAATTTATAAGCCGCACGCGAACGATAGCCATCCACTTTTGACTGATGAACATAAGGATCATTGAGATGCCTCTCTAACCATCGTCGCGACGATGCTTTAATGGTTCCTGATTTTTTCTTTACACGTTGATACAATTCACGCGATCCTGAACCACCATATCCGCCAGTCAGGGTTTTTATCGTTTTTTTCATAGCTATTCATTGTCTCCGTATTCTGCTAACTGCTAGAGCGTTTGAAGCTTTTTCCCTTCCTATGTCGACACCATACACCATCGCGTAACATCAGCTCTATCAAAATTCCTTCTCTCAAGCCACGATCAGCAACTCTTAATCGTCGACTTGGCCAAACTTCTCGAATAACATCCAAGATTGCACAGCCGGCTAAAATTAAATCCGCTCTCCCTCGCCCAATACAAGGATTATTTACACGTTTTTTGATGTCCCATGACAATAAGCGCTCCATTATCAGAGTAATATCTGCATTGTTCATCCAAATGCCATCAACTTGCCTTCGATCATAGCGTTCTAAATTAAGGTGCATTCCCGCTAAAGTCGTAATCGTTCCAGAAGTTCCCAAAAGATGAAACCTTGATCCTTGAGCTAGAGTCCCCAGTTTATAACGTCCTGAAAAATTATTTAGCAAACTTCGCACATAACTTTTCATCTTTTCAAAATCGTCTAAGCTAACATCATTTCCTCCAAAGCGCTCAGCAAGAGTGACAACACCAACAGGAAGAGAAGTCCATGCCGTAATCTGTTCAGTTAAACGTAAAGAACGCCTTTTGGAAACATCAAGGAGCACAATTTCCGATGATCCCCCACCAATATCAAAAAGCACAATTGCATCAGTATTCGGCTCAACAAGTGTACCGCAACCTGAAACAGCAAGGCGCGCTTCTGTTTCCCTATCAACAATTTCTAATTCAAGGCCAGTTTCATTCAAAACACGTTGAATAAAATATCTACCATTTTTTGCCGAACGGCAAGCTTCCGTTGCGACCAAACGATAACGCCTAATACGCCTTTGTTTTAGCTTTAAACGACAAACTTTTAACGCTTCAATCGCCCTATCCATTGCTTTTGCATTAAGAAAACCGTTATTTACTAAACCTTCTCCCAATCGTACGATACGTGAAAAAGCATCAACAACCTTAAAATACCCTGGCTTACTAGGAGATGCGATAAGAAGACGACAATTATTCGTTCCTAAATCAAGTGCCGCATAAAGAGGCAGAGATTCTAATTGAGAGAACCTTGGAAAAAAATGCTTGTTGAAACTTTTGTTTTTTTTGATATCTACAATTGCTCGATCGTGAAATTCAAAAGCTGTATCAGACTGAATAAATACCCGCTTCTGTTTACAATGTCTTTTTCGCTGTTGTTCCTTTATATTAACAGAAGTAGAACACGTCCCTGTCTGTAACAATGCAGAATGATTATTTTGATTGCCACCATAGTGACTGCAAAATTGTTTTACTCTAGTATCGTACGCTCTCCCTCGCTTTGGCTTTTTTGTACCATAATCTAACGGAGTCATTTTTCCTTATCCTTTGAGCGCTCTTCCCCCAAATAATCAAACACGAGAACTATTCTGTTAACATTAAAGCTAAATGCAACAATGCGGCATCAAATTACCAATATCAAGAAAAAATTATCTATTTCTCGTCAAGATTTTCCGATCTAGCATATCCAGCTTTTTGAATAATCTTTTGCTTATTCCCATAAAGTCGTATCTCTATTTATGTACTTGAAACTATAAATTAATCGTTCAGATTTACATCTGTTTTTGTAATTTGCTAGCCTCTCTTCATGTAATTCACATGGAGTGCATCTCTATTGTAAAAAGATAAATTTATACTCCTAGAGAGTTTTTGAACTATAATCCTCCTTCGTATTCATGAAATAACAGCGTTGTAATTGCATTTTACAGAATGACTGAACTCTTTATGCCATTACTATCAACACTACTATAGTACTTCAATTGAAAGTTATTGATATCAAATAAGATTGCTATAAAAATCCATAATAAGCTTTTACAGAAATAAATTAACTCATCCCTTGTCCGATGTATGGGTATTTTTACTATTTTAGACTGCTTACTCTCAGTAATTTTTACTGTTAACCACTAACGTAATTCACTCTATAATCCCTGTGGAAAGCTCTATCTTGATTTTCTATTATATATAAACAACTTATTGTGATTTTATATCTGCAAAATGCACCATAATTTGGATAAAATATCTCTACATCATGGTTGTATAAAGCTTCTTGCTACATTGCACTCTTCACTCAAATTTTGAAAATGCAATGTAATGATTTATGAGAAAATAACCCCTGTTAAAAGCACTATATACAGTCTATCGTTGTAAAGAATAAAGTGCTGCACTCAGCCCTTTAAATGGCACAGTGAAAGAAAATATTTTTCCTTCTTTAACCTTATAGGAAATACGTACTTTTTTGCTCTGCTCTATTTGTTTGCTAAAAATCGATCCTACAGGCGATTGTGCCAAGCAAACCGTTTTACTACATTGCGTATAATGAACAAGGATAGGATTTTTAATACCTTCCACAAACATTCGAATAGGGACATTTGTATCAGCATCTGGTAATGTTCGAAAGAGCATTACTGGTTGACCATTTTTCGTAGAAACAAGAGACCAACTAAAAATAGTATTATCCTCTTGATCATGAACGGTCTGCGTCACGTTACATACACCTTGCTTAAGATTTTGTTTTTCATCGCAAATCAAAGTCCAATAATGAAACTGCATAATAATTCGGCGTATTTCACCAGGTTCCCCTTTAGGAATAGATAAGTGTGGTGGATGCACTGTATAAACACTGTTGTTCCCGTCGGCAAGGCTTTCGCCCTTACTTATTAAGGCAAGGACGAACAGAATATTTACTAAAATATTTTGCCTTTTTATAATGATATCTGTTTTTTTCATTATTATATTATCTCAGCCTCAGGGTAATCCCCGCTCCAATTCCCCAGTGACCTCCAGCACTCGTTACAGATAAATTAGAACGAACATTTCCATCTTCAGACGTATAACCAGCTCCAATAGCAAAGGCTGATTGACTGCGCCAGACACCTGTACCAAATGAAACACTTAAAGACCCAGGTGTATCATAGTAACGTAAATTAGATACAGCCAAACCAATAGCCGCTGCTTGTCTTGCCTCCTTCCGGACATCTTCAATATCATAACTTAACGCTTCAAACTTCATATCAGTGTAAGCTGTTACATCATTCAGAACATTACCCATAGCATTCGTTAAACGTTCATCCGTGTACTTATTCGCATCATCAAGAACTATCTTCATCTGCTGTTCAGTATAATCATGTAATTGACCGCCATTAACCGCTTCCTTAGAACCTGTCTCAATTGTGCCATCTCCAACATTATCTATCAATACCGGTGCACTTTCATCTCCACCAACTAACGTGATCCTGTTCTTTTTCTTTCCATCACTATCCTTATCATACTTAACAGCACCATCCGCGGCAACAGCTACACCTTGCACCTTTTTATCAATAGTATTTACCTTATCCTCAACTGCTGTAACCTTCTTATTCGTCTCCCAAAGCTGTCCTCCATTCACAACTTCCTTAGAGCCTTCTTCTACTTTACCATCCGCTACATGCGTAATCTTACTGTCTTCTTCATTATGACGACCGTCATAAGCCCCTTCTGTCTTATTCCAATTTAAACCATTTGAGGCAACATTCTTTTCAACACCACGAATGCGATCGTTGATATTCAACATACTGCCACTAACGCCATCAAATGCCTCTGCTACACTGTTGTACCCATACTTCTTGTCATCCGCTGTACCATCTTCCTTGAAGTGTACAACATTGAATGTTGGACTTGTCCATTTACCATCATTATATCCTGCACCACCTCCAAAATAAGCAGCAAGCGTCTGATTCAGAAAATAAACTTGAGAACCATTAACCGCATCCGTTGACAATTCTGAAAGTGCTCCTGCTTTTACACCTGTGAGAGTCCGTGCAGCAGCATCAACGTTTGCAAGAGTAACTTTAGTGCCGCTTTTTTCACCACCAATCTTGATAATCTTTGTGTCAGCATCTTGCTTAACAAGACTATCAGCCACTACATTGTTAATTTTATTGTTCACCTCATTTTTAATATTCGTGAAGGCAGTATTAACACCTGCAAAAGCTTCCGCTACATTATCGTAGCTTTTCTCATCTTCTGTGCCATCAGTACCAAAAATCTTCACTATAAAGCTAGGAGCTTTCCATTCTCCATCCTCATATCCAGCATCACCACCAAAATACGTCGCAAGCGTCTTATTAAGAGAATAAAGCTGCGAACCATTCACCGCATCCGTTGAATTCGCTGAAAGCGCTCCTGTTCTTACCCCTGTGAGAGTCCGTGCAGCCCCATCAATGTTTGCAAGAGTAACTTTAGTACCGTTCTTTTCAGCACCAATCGCGATAACATGTGTATCCGTATCTTGCTTAACAAGGCTTTCAGACACTACATTGTTAATCTCATTATTGATCTGGGTGGTTAGCTCATTTTTAACATTCGTGATAGAACTACCTACTCCAGTCAAGGCTTCAGCCACACTCGTATAGCTCGTCTCTTCAGACTCACCACCTTCCTTAACTGTCTTAACTATAAAACTGGGAGCTTGCCAATTTCCTTCCGCATCATAGCCAGCTCCGCCATCAAAATACTTCGCAAGCGTGCTCTTCAACGAATAAAGTTGACCACCCGTGACTGCTTCCGTAGAGCCAGAAGCAATATTGCCATCTGCAAGGTGCGTAATCTTGCTATTCGTCTTTGCACCATCCTTGCCATGTTTGACAACAAATGCTTCTTCTTCCTTGTCCCACAATAAGGCATCACCTTTAACTTCTTCAGTAATATTCGTTATGCTTTGATTAAGTTCGTTGAACTTATTCGTTAGATTACTATTCACATTCTTGATATTCATATCAAGACCAGTAAAAGCAGAACCAACATCATTGAAAGATTTATCTAATACCTGACCATCTGCATCAACCTCAGATAATTTATAGGTTAGACCTGTAAACGCACCATCCTTAAAACCTGCATCTCCACCTAAATACTGCGCAACATCTTGAGAGATTTTATCAATCTGACCACCATTGACTGCATCATGTGAACCACTCGCAATCTGACCGTCCGCCACATTATGCAAACCAACGGGGGCGGAATCATTTCCTTTCCCAAAAGTCACACTCGTATAATTGGTTTCTCCATCTTCTTTCTTATCGTAAAGAACAACTGCAGAATCATCAGACTGAATATTTGCAGAAAGTTCCGCTAAACTTTTATCAAGCTGACCTTTGTTAACAGCCTCATTATCATTCTCAGCCGCCTTCACACCAGAAAGAATTCGATCTATACCATTCTTGTTCGTGATATTGATTTCACTGCCTTCTACTTCCTTACCAAGGTTGATGAGATGCGTCGTTTTATCTTGCTTAACAAGATTCTCGTCTTTCACACTACTAATCTCATTATTAATCTGGGCGGTTAGCTCATTTTTAACATTCGTGATAGAACTACCTACTCCAGTCAAAGCTTCAGATACATTCGTATAGCTCGTTTCTTTAGACTCACCACCTTCCTTAACTGTCTTAACTATAAAACTAGGAGCTTGCCAATTTCCTTCCGCATCATAGCCAGCTCCGCCACCAAAATACTTCGCAAGTGTCTCATTAAGCGAATAAAGCTGCGAACCATTTACTGCTTCTGTGGAAATTGCAGAGAGTTCACCAGCCTGAAGGTGCGTAATCTTGCCATTTACTTTTGCTCCATCTTTCTCATGAAGCGCTACAAAGGCATTGTCAGCATCACTCCACAACAACGCATTCTGCTTAATCTGCTCAGTAACCTCTGTATTGCTTTCAGTAACCTCTTTATGAAGATTCGCAAAAGATGTACCAATACCCTCAAAGGCAGCTGCAACACTGCTATAATCTTTATCCTCAACCTCAGTACCAGCTTCATTAACGATCTTAACTTTGAAAGTAGGAGCTGTCCATATACCATTCTCATAGCTAGCGCTACCGCCTAAAGTTGAAGCAACCCCAGTACCCAAGGTATGAAGCTGACCACCTGTGACCGCATCCGTAGAGCCATCAGTTATATCTCCATTTGCAAGAAACTTAATCTTGCTGTTAGTCTTTTTGTCTTCTTCCCCATGAAGCGCTATAAAGGCATTGTCAGACTTGCTCCACAATAAAGCATCGCCTTTGACGTGTTGAGCAATATTAGTGATTTTTTCATCAAACTTTTTGACCTCATTCGTTAGATGAGTATTCACATTCTTGACACTCGCATCAAGACCAGCAAAGGCTGAATCAACATCGTTATGGGATTTATCCGTTACCGTACCATCGTCAGTAATATTAGAAATTTTATAAGTCGGAGCTGTAAATACACCATTGCTAAAGGCTGCTTCACCACCTAAGAATTTCGCAACATCCTGAGAAATTGTATTAATCTGACCACCATTGACTGCATCATGTGAACCACTCGCAATATTCCCATCCGCTACATTATGCAAACCGACAGGGGCAGAACCTTTGCCTTTCCCAAAAGTCACACTCGTGTAATCAGTCTCTCCATTGTCACCTTCTTTTTTATCATAGAGAACAACTGCAGAATCACCAGACTGAATATTTGCAGAGAGATCCTTTAAACTTTTATCAAGTTGACCTTTATTAACGGCTTCATTATTTTGTGTCGCTTCCTTCACACCAGAAAGAGTCCGTTCTGCACCTTCATTGTTTGCAATATTGATTTCACTGCCTTCTACTTCTTTACCAATATTGATAACATGCGTCTTTTCATCCTGCTTAACAAGACTGTCACTTATAACTTTGTTAATTTCAGTTTTAATCTCATTATGAACATCTGTAATAGAACTACTCACACCGGCAAAAGCAGAACCAACATCATTATATTCCGTACCTTGAACAGTATAACTAGGCTTCTTATCTTGAAGCACATCGGCACCACCACCTAAATATTGTGATATATTTGTACCAAGAGACCATATATCAGTCTTAACGTGCACTATGTCAGCAGCATTCCTAAAAATATCGTTGTTAGCTTGTGCTAGGTCGGTAGTATTCTTAGTAACGTTACTGTTCGTTTCAAAAAGCTGCGAGCCAGTTACCGCATCCGTTGAGCTCTCTGAAAGTTCACCAGCCGCAAGATACTTAATTTTGCTATTTGTTCTTTCTGATCCATCTCCGTGTTGTGCAACAAATGCACTATCATTCTTGCTCCACGATAAAGAATCTTGCGCAACACCTTGAGATACTTCCTTAATACGCTGATTCACATTCTTGATACTTGTATCAAGTCCATCAAAAGCTGTACCAACATCGTTAAAGGTAGCATTTTCCACATTACCATCTATATCAACCTTAGATAATTTATAGATAGGACCCGTAAATGCACCATTCGTAAAGGCTGCATCTCCACCTAGGTATTTCGCAACATCCTGAGATATTTTATCAATCTGACCACCAGTGATCGCATCACGTGAACCCTTGGAAATATTACCATCAGCAACATTATGGAGACCTACAGCTGTAGAACCATTACCTTTTCCTAAAGTTACGCTCGTGTAATCAATGGCATCGTCTTCACTTTTTTTCTTATCGTAATGAACAACAGCTGAATCATCTGACTGAAGACTGTTCGAAAAATCTTTCAAGCCTTTATCAAACTGACCCTTGTTAACAGCTTCATTGTTTTGTGTCGCTTCCTTCACACCAGAAAGAGTTCGATCTGCGCCACTATTGTTCGCGATATTGATTTCACTGCCTTCTACTTCTTTACCAATGGTGATGCGATTCGTTGTGCCTTCTTTCTTAACAAGACTATCACCTTTTACATCGGTAATCGCATTATCAATCTTTTTGCTAATCTCATCTTTAACCTTCGTGATAGAACTACTCACATTTGTGAAAGAGGTACCTACACCTGCAAAAACAGAAGCTATATCAGAATAATCCTTACTTTCAGAATTCCCATCTTCCTTGATTGTAGTAACCTTGAATGTAGGAGGCGTCCATGTACCATTCTCATACTTAGCTTCACCTCCAAAGGATTTGGCTATATTCATGGCTGCTGTTTGTAGATTACTAGTTACAGTATCCACCTTCTGGTTCGTAGAATAAAGCTGCGAACCATTCACCGCATCCGTTGAACTCGCTGAGAGTGTGCCATCCTTTACGCCTGTAAGGGTACGATTCTCCTTATCTTTGTTGATAATATCAATTTTATCGCCATCTACTTCTTTACCAATGGTGATAAAATTAGTTTCCTTATCTTTCTTAACAAGACTATCACCTTTTACATCGGTAATCGCATTATTAATCTCTTTGCTAATTTCATTTTTAGCCTTCGTGATAGAACTATTCACATTTGTGAAAGAGGTACCTACATCTGCAAAAACAGAAGCTATATCAGGATAATCCTTACTTTCAGAATTCCCATCTTCCTTGATTGTAGTAACCTTGAATGTAGGAGGCGTCCATGTACCATTCTCATATTTAGTGCCACCTCCAAAGGATTTGGCTATATTCGTTGCTGCTGTTTGTAGATTACTAGTTACAGTATCCACCTTCTGGTTCGTAGAATAAAGCTGTGAACCCGTTACCGCATCCGTTGAGCTCTCTGAGAGATCACCAGCCGCAAGATACTTAATTTTGCTGCTTGTTTCTTCCCCTTTTTCTCCGTGCTTTGCAACAAAGGATCCTTCAGAATCATCCCACAACAAAGCATTTCGATCAACTTTTTTAGCAATTTCATTGTGAATTTTCGTAATAGAACTGTCCACACCAGCAAAAGCACTGGTAACATTATCATACGTGGTATCTTGAACAGTATAACTAGGCTTCTTACCTTCAAGCACATCGGCACCACCACCTAAATATTGTGATATATTCTTATCAATAGACGATATATTACTGTTGGCTTTTGCTATGTCAGTAGTGTTCTTAGTAATATTACTCTTAGCCTCTGTAACATCATTATTAGTTTTAAAAAGTTGTGAACCCGTTACCGCTTCTGTGGAAGTTGCAGAGAGTGCACCATCTTTTACACCAGTAAGTATACGCTGCTTTTTATCTTTGTTAGTAATATCAATTTTATCACCTTCTACTTCTTTACCAATGGTGATAAGATTCGTTGTATCTTCTTTCTTAACAAGACTATTACCTTTTACATCGGTAATCGCATTATCAATCTTTTTACTAATCTCATCTTTAACCTTCGTGATAGAACTATTCACATTTGTGAAAGAGGTACCTACATCTGCAAAAACAGAAGCTATATCAGAATAATCCTTATCTTCAGAATTCCCATCTTCCTTGATTGTAGTAACCTTGAATGTAGGAGACGTCCATGTACCATTCTCATATTTAGTGCCACCTCCAAAATAGGTAGCAAATTTATCATTTGTCTCAAAAAGCTGCGAACCATTCACCGCATCCGTTGAACTCGCTGAGAGATCACCAGCCGCAAGATACTTAATTTTGCTACTTGTTTCTTTCCCTTTTTCTCCGTGCTTTGCAACAAAAGATCCTTCAGAATCATCCCACAACAAAGCATTTTTATCAATTCCGGCAAAAGCGGAACCAACATCACGATACGTTTCACCCTTAACAGTAAAAGTCGGTGCCTTACCTACCAATACATCAGCATCACCGCCTAAATATTGTGACATATTCTCATTAAGAATCAATATATTATTGCTAACTTGTATTATGTCAGCAGCATTCCTAAAAATATCGATGTTAGCTTGGGCTAGATCCGTAGTGTTCTTGGAAACATTACTGTCCGTTTTAAAAAGCTGCGAACCAGTTACTGCTTCTGTGGAAGTGGCTGAAAGTTCACCAGCCTTTATGCCCGTGAGAGTACGCTGATTTTTATCTTTGTTGGTGATATCAATTTTATCACCTTCTACTTCTTTACCAATGGTGATAAAATTAGTTTCCTTATCTTTCTTAACAAGACTATCACCTTTTACATCGGTAATCGCATTATTAATCTCTTTGCTAATCTCATCTTTAGCCTTCGTGATAGAACTATTCACATTTGTGAAAGAGCTACCTACACCTGCAAAAACAGAAGCTATATCAGGATAATCCTTACTTTCAGAACTCCCATCTTCCTTGATTGTAGTAACCTTGAATGTAGGAGGCGTCCATGTACCATTCTCATACTTAGCTTCACCTCCAAAGGATTTGGCTATATTCGTGGCTGCTGTTTGTAGATTATTAGTTACAGTATCCACCTTCTGGTTCGTAGAATAAAGCTGCGAGCCAGTTACCGCATCCGTTGAACTCTCTGAGAGATCACCAGACGCAAGATACTTAATTTTGCTGCTTGTTTTTGTACCGTCCCCGCCATGCTTTGCAACAAAAGATCCTTCAGAATCATCCCACAATAAAGCATTTTGATCAATTCCGGCAAAAGCGGAACTAACATCACGATACGTTTCGCCCTTAACAGTAAAAGTCGGTGCCTTACCTACCAATACATCGGCACCACCGCCTAAATATTGTGATATATTCGTATCAAGAGACCATATATCAGTCTTAACATGTACTATGTCAGCAGCATTCCTAAAAATATAGTTGTTAGCTTGTGCTAGGTCGGCAGTATTCTTGGAAACATTACTGTCCGTTTCAAAAAGCTGCGAGCCAGTTACCGCATCCGTTGAACTCGCTGAGAGTGTGCCATCCTTTACGCCTGTAAGTGTACGCTTCTTTTTATTTTTGTTGGTAATATCAATTTTATCGCCATCTATTTCCGCACCAATCGAGATAAGATTCGTTGCTTTATCTTTCTTAACAAGACTATCACCTTTCACATCGGTAATCGCATTATTAATCTGGGTGGTTAGCTCAGAGGTAAATTTATCTTGTACATTCGTGAAAGAAGAACCAACTCCAACCAAAGCATCAGATACATTATTATAAGTTTTCTCTTCAGAACTCCCATCTTCCTTGATTGTGGTAACCTTGAATGTAGGAGGCGTCCATGTACCATTCTCATATTTAGTGCCACCACCAAAGGATTTGGCTATATTCGTGGCTGCTGTTTGTAGATTACTAGTTACAGTATCCACCTTCTGGTTCGTAGAATAAAGCTGCGAACCATTCACCGCATCCGTTGAGCTCTCTGAAAGTTCACCAGCCGCAAGATACTTAATTTTGCTGCTTGTTTCTTTCCCTTTTTCTCCGTGCTTTGCAACAAAAGATCCTTCAGAATCATCCCACAACAAAGCATTTTTATCAATTCCGGCAAAAGCGGAACCAACATCACGATACGTTTCACCCTTAACAGTAAAAGTCGGTGCCTTACCTACCAATACATCGGCACCACCGCCTAAATATTGTGATATATTCGTATCAAGAGACCATATATCAGTCTTAACATGTACTATGTCAGCAGCATTCCTAAAAATATAGTTGTTAGCTTGTGCTAGGTCGGCAGTATTCTTGGAAACATTACTGTCCGTTTCAAAAAGCTGCGAGCCAGTTACCGCATCCGTTGAACTCGCTGAGAGTGTGCCATCCTTTACACCAGTAAGTGTACGCTGCTTTTTATCTTTGTTGGTAATATCAATTTTATCGCCATCTATTTCCGCACCAATCGTGATAAGATTCGTGACTTTATCTTTCTTAACAAGACTATCACCTTTCACATCGGTAATCGCATTATTAATCTGGGTGGTTAGCTCAGAGGTAAATTTATCTTGTACATTCGTGAAAGAAGAACCAACTCCAGCCAAAACATCAGATAAATTATTATAAATTTTCTCTTCAGAATTCCCATCTTCCTTGATTGTGGTAACCTTGAATGTAGGAAGCGTCCATGTACCATTCTCATACTTAGCTTCACCTCCAAAGGATTTGGCTATATTCGTGGCTGCTGTTTGTAGATTACTAGTTACAATATCCACCTTCTGGTTCGTTTCAAAAAGCTGCGAGCCAGTTACCGCATCCGTTGAACTCGCTGAGAGATCACCAGCCGCAAGATACTTAATTTTGCTGCTTGTTTTTGCACCGTTCCCGCCATGCTTTGCAACAAAGGATCCTTCAGAATCATCCCACAACAAAGCATTTTGATCAACTTTTTTAGAAATTTCATTGTGAATTTTCGTAATAGAACTGTCCACACCAGCAAAAGCACTGGTAACATTATCATACGTGGTACCTTGAACAGTATAACTAGGCTTCTTACCTTCAAGCACATCGGCACCACCACCTAAATATTGTGATATATTCTTATCAATAGACGATATATTACTGTTGGCTTTTGCTATGTCAGTAGTGTTCTTGGCAATATTACTCTTAGCCTCTGTAACATCATTATTAGTTTTAAAAAGTTGTGAACCCGTTACCGCTTCTGTGGAAGTTTCAGAGAGTGCACCATCTTTTACACCAGTAAGTATACGCTGCTTTTTATCTTTGTTAGTAATATCAATTTTATCACCTTCTACTTCTTTACCAATGGTGATAAGATTCGTTGTATCTTCTTTCTTAACAAGACTATTACCTTTTACATCGGTAATCGCATTATCAATCTTTTTGCTAATCTCATCTTTAACCTTCGTGATAGAACTACTCACATTTGTGAAAGAGGTACCTACACCCGCAAAAACAGAAGCTATATCAGAATAATCCTTATCTTCAGAATTCCCATCTTCCTTGATTGTGGTAACCTTGAATGTAGGAGACGTCCATGTACCATTCTCATATTTAGTGCCACCTCCAAAATAGGTAGCAAATTTATCATTTGTCTCAAAAAGCTGCGAACCATTCACCGCATCCGTTGAACTCGCTGAGAGATCACCAGCCGCAAGATACTTAATTTTGCTGCTTGTTTCTTTCCCTTTTTCTCCGTGCTTTGCAACAAAAGATCCTTCAGAATCATCCCACAACAAAGCATTTTTATCAATTCCGGCAAAAGCGGAACCAACATCACGATACGTTTCACCCTTAACAGTAAAAGTCGGTGCCTTACCTACCAATACATCGGCACCACCGCCTAAATATTGTGATATATTCGTATCAAGAGACCATATATCAGTCTTAACATGTACTATGTCAGCAGCATTCCTAAAAATATAGTTGTTAGCTTGTGCTAGGTCGGCAGTATTCTTAGTAACGTTACTGTTCGTTTCAAAAAGCTGCGATCCAGTTACCGCATCCGTTGAACTCGCTGAGAGTGTGCCATCCTTTATGCCTGTAAGGGTACGATTCTCTTTATTTTTGTTGGTAATATCAATTTTATCGCCATCTATTTCCGCACCAATCGAGATAAGATTCGTTGCTTTATCTTTCTTAACAAGACTATCACCTTTCACATCGGTAATCGCATTATTAATCTGGGTGGTTAGCTCAGAGGTAAATTTATCTTGTACATTCGTGAAAGAAGAACCAACTCCAACCAAAGCATCAGATACATTATTATAAGTTTTCTCTTCAGAATTCCCATCTTTCTTAATTGTAGTAACCTTGAATGTAGGAGGCGTCCATGTACCATTCTCATACTTAGCTTCACCTCCAAAGGATTTGGCTATATTCGTTGCTGCTGTTTGTAGATTATTAGTTACAGTATCCACCTTCTGGTTCGTAGAATAAAGCTGCGAACCATTCACCGCATCCGTTGAACTCGCTGAGAGATCACCAGCCGCAAGATACTTAATTTTGCTACTTGTTTCTTTCCCTTTTTCTCCGTGCTTTGCAACAAAAGATCCTTCAGAATCATCCCACAACAAAGCATTTTTATCAATTCCGGCAAAAGCGGAACCAACATCACGATACGTTTCACCCTTAACAGTAAAAGTCGGTGCCTTACCTACCAATACATCAGCATCACCGCCTAAATATTGTGACATATTCTCATTAAGAATCAATATATTATTGCTAACTTGTATTATGTCAGCAGCATTCCTAAAAATATCGATGTTAGCTTGGGCTAGATCCGTAGTGTTCTTGGAAACATTACTGTCCGTTTTAAAAAGCTGCGAACCAGTTACTGCTTCTGTGGAAGTGGCTGAAAGTTCACCAGCCTTTATGCCCGTGAGAGTACGCTGATTTTTATCTTTGTTGGTGATATCAATTTTATCACCTTCTACTTCTTTACCAATGGTGATAAAATTAGTTTCCTTATCTTTCTTAACAAGACTATCACCTTTTACATCGGTAATCGCATTATTAATCTCTTTGCTAATCTCGTCTTTAGCCTTCGTGATAGAACTATTCACATTTGTGAAAGAGCTACCTACACCTGCAAAAACAGAAGCTATATCAGGATAATCCTTACTTTCAGAACTCCCATCTTCCTTGATTGTAGTAACCTTGAATGTAGGAGGCGTCCATGTACCATTCTCATACTTAGCTTCACCTCCAAAGGATTTGGCTATATTCGTGGCTGCTGTTTGTAGATTATTAGTTACAGTATCCACCTTCTGGTTCGTTTCAAAAAGCTGCGAGCCAGTTACCGCATCCATTGAACTCGCTGAGAGATCACCAGACGCAAGATACTTAATTTTGCTGCTTGTTTCTTTCCCTTTTTCTCCGTGCTTTGCAACAAAAGATCCTTCAGAATCATCCCACAATAAAGCATTTTGATCAATTCCGGCAAAAGCGGAACTAACATCACGATACGTTTCGCCCTTAACAGTAAAAGTCGGCGCCTTACCTCCCAATACATCAGCATCACCGCCTAAATATTGTGACATATTCTCATTAAGAATCAATATATTATTGCTAACTTGTATTATGTCAGCAGCATTCCTAAAAATATCGATGTTAGCTTGGGCTAGATCCGTAGTGTTCTTGGAAACATTACTGTCCGTTTTAAAAAGCTGCGAACCAGTTACTGCTTCTGTGGAAGTGGCTGAAAGTTCACCAGCCTTTATGCCCGTGAGAGTACGCTGATTTTTATCTTTGTTGGTGATATCAATTTTATCACCTTCTACTTCTTTACCAATGGTGATAAAATTAGTTTCCTTATCTTTCTTAACAAGACTATCACCTTTTACATCGGTAATCGCATTATTAATCTCTTTGCTAATCTCGTCTTTAGCCTTCGTGATAGAACTATTCACATTTGTGAAAGAGCTACCTACACCTGCAAAAACAGAAGCTATATCAGGATAATCCTTACTTTCAGAACTCCCATCTTCCTTGATTGTAGTAACCTTGAATGTAGGAGGCGTCCATGTACCATTCTCATACTTAGCTTCACCTCCAAAGGATTTGGCTATATTCGTGGCTGCTGTTTGTAGATTATTAGTTACAGTATCCACCTTCTGGTTCGTAGAATAAAGCTGCGAGCCAGTTACCGCATCCGTTGAACTCGCTGAGAGATCACCAGACGCAAGATACTTAATTTTGCTGCTTGTTTTTGCACCGTCCCCGCCATGCTTTGCAACAAAGGATCCTTCAGAATCATCCCACAACAAAGCATTTTGATCAACTTTTTTAGAAATTTCATTGTGAATTTTCGTAATAGAACTGTCCACACCAGCAAAAGCACTGGTAACATTATCATACATGGTACCTTGAACAGTATAACTAGGCTTCTTACCTTCAAGCACATCGGCACTACCGCCTAAATATTGTGATATATTCTTATCAATAGACGATATGTTACTGTTGGCTTTTTCTATGTCAGTAGTGTTCTTAGTAATATTACTCTTAGCCTCTGTAACATCATTATTGGTTTTAAAAAGTTGTGAACCCGTTACCGCTTCTGTGGAAGTTGCAGAGAGTGCACCATCCTTTACACCAGTAAGTGTACGCTGATTTTTATCTTTGTCGGTAATATCAATTTTATCGCCATCTGTTTCCGCACCAATCGTGATATGCTTGGTCTCGGTATTTTGTTTAACAAAACTACTGGATGCTACTTGCTGTTTTATTTCCTTTAGCTGAGAAAAATTTACCGCATCGTTATCGTCAGTGCCATTTTCCACATTTGTAATCTTACTACTTGCAGCATTAATACCAGTAGTCGTTATCTGAAGGCCCTCATTAATGTGTAAACCTGTCTCATCTAAAACAATCCCTTCGATTTTCAATCCTTTTGTATCTAAAGTACCCTTCCCGACTTCTACACTATTAACTATAACATTCTGAGCTAAATCAAATTTTACCTTATTGTCATTATCGCCTTTTGTAATATTTAGGTTGCTACTTCCAGTTACCAAATCCATTGAGTTGGTTGAATTAACAATCGTCGCATTTGCACCATTAACAGAGAGTTCCCAACTTAGGTTCATAGAGTCTTGTAGAGCTTTTAACTGCGCAACATTCACTGCATCAGTGTCCTCCAAGCCAGCAGCAACACCTACAATCTGCCTGGTTCTTTTATACTGGCCACTACCAATACTGAGTGCACCAAAAGAGGATACCCATGCGTTGCCCTTTTCATTTGAGTTCTTTCTAAGTCTAGGATCATAACCCGAAATACCACCTGCAACATCAGCTACAGAATAACTTCCCAGAGCAATACCATTATAAGCTGATGCTTGTGCTTGAGAACCAAAAGCAATAGAATATCTGCTGTTTTTTTCAGTCTTTGCATATGCACCCAAAGCAATCGAATCACGTTCTAAAGTTTGTGTGCCATCACCAATAGCAACCGAAGAAACAGACTGAGTTTTTGCATTGAAACCAATAACAACCGAGCCTTGGCCATTAGTTTTTGCGTTGTGACCAATAGCGATCGAATCCACCATGGATTCTGTAGAAACACCAATAGCAACACCACCTGTGCTGGAAAATGCATTAGCACCAAGAGCAAACGCAGATGTACCCTCAGATTTTGCGCCAGCGCCAATAGCAACACCATGAGTACCAGATACAGATGCACCTGCACCTAAGGCAATTCCATTTAGCGAACCAAATACAGAATCCTTACTGGATTTATAATCCTTTACAGATGCGCCAACACCAAGAGCAAGCGAACCGCTGGAGAGTTTATCAACGCTGGCCTTGCTACCAAGAGCAACCGAATTTTCTGCAGCAGCCGTAGCATCTGCAAAGTCTTTGCCAGTAGTGTTAATTTGTAAACCTTTTATAACCGCTGTTTCTTGTGCTGCCTTTAGCAGTGTAAAATTCACTATATCGGTATCTTGAGTGCCCGTGGCTACATTTGTAATCTTTTTATTTGCAGCATCAATACCAGTGGTCGTTATTTCTGGGCTATTAGCAATTATTAAGTCTGTTGCGTCTAAGGTATCTTCTCCAACTTTTGCACTGCTCAACGTAATATCTTCAGCTAAATCGAATTTTAGCTTATTGTCGTCTTCGTCTTTTGTAATATTTAGGTTGCTACTTCCAGCGGAAAAATTTACTGTCTTGTCTACACTAACAGCTGTATAATCCATACCACCAACAAGGAGTTTCCAACCTTTGTCTACGTAGTCTTGTAACGATTTCAACTGTGCAACATTTACTGCATCCGTATCTTGAGTACCAGCAGCAACTCTTATAATTTGCCTCGTTATGTTCTCATCAGAACTACCAACACTTACAGCACCTTGCGTACTTTTCCATGCGAGACTGGTATCTGTCGCATTCTTCTTCAAAAGAGGAGAATAACCTGCAACCCCAGCAACAACATCAGACAAAGAATAAGCCCCTAGAGCAACACTTCCCGCTGTCCTTGCCTCCGAATAATATCCTATTGAAGTAGACCTGTCACCTAGTCCATATGAGCGATGACCAAGAACAGTTGCACCATGCGCCAGAGCCTTAGAAGTAGCACCTATAACTAGTGAATAATCATCCTTTGCAATTGTATAAACACTCTCTTTATCTTTCTCGTTATTATACTCGTTACTATCATTAAATGCGGAATCTATTGCGGCACTGCCCTTACCCAAAGATTCAGTCAAGTGGCCCATAGAAATGCTATTCTTACCTGATGCTACCGACTTGTCACCTAAAGAAGCAGCGTAAAATTGTCCTGCCGGTACACGATCACTATCCATGAAAGTGATGCTCTCAGAATTGCCAAGAATGGTATTATTAGTGCCTAGGGCTGATATCCTGAAATCTTCCCTGATCACACCGCTCCGCGAAGCATCAGATACATCAATAATATTTGCATCTGCACCATTTTTACTTAAAAGCATTTTTGTTAGAAAATTTGCATAGTCACTGTCCGTAGCAGAAGGCGTCCCTAGTCTATTCAGTGCGGCTAAATATCTTGTCTTTGGTACACTGGGATTGTCAAAGAGATCCACATCACTGTTATGACTGTCATAAGCAGAAACAATACTTCTATCATTTGCTTGAGAATAAACTGCCGTCGCATTCCTCATGCTTTGAAGAACTTGTTCTATTAAATCGAAATTTCCCGCAAAAACAGGGAAAACACTCGATAAAAACGCAGTCATTGCAGCCAGCAAAGAAACATTAACAAAAGAAAAACGAGAAGATTTCATATTGCTTGCTGTTCGTGTGGCATACAATTTTTTCATGACAAACTCTCCAATGAAAAAAATTTAAAAACACATACAAAACATAAAAAAACCACACTTCAGCGCTACTAAATCTCTCCAATGGAATTTAGGGTTGGAGATAATCGCTTGAAGCGGGAACGTTTTGAGTCTTTTGTTTTCGTTTTTCATGTGCTTCCTATAATGAGATCTAAATGAGAAAACTGGGAAATATGTTAAATTGACATAAAAAGGACACATTTAGATTCTAATGTCGATCAGTCGTTGTAAGCTTTAACTGATGGGTTTTGTGTGTTTTGAATATTAAAAGCATTTTATCTGACAGAGAATTAGTTACTGGATGATTTTTTTGGCAAAGGGCATGCAACTTTCAACAAGAAGTATTTTTTAAGTTAAAGTAAGAAGATGTAATACTTAAGAAAACTTTAAATCTGTTAGAATTTTTGAATTATTTAGATAGAGTTTTCTTTTATAAGGTGTAATGCAACAGTGTAGATATGTATTTATGTTGCTTCTTTGTTTTGTACATATCATCATACCCCCCTTTCAAATACTCTCTCAATCAAAATGAGTCTTACTAATATACCCTTTTGTATTTTTAGGGCCTATCAAATAAAATAGCAAGAAAAATAAAACTTTTTAGCATTCGAAGGCTATTTAATGTAAGTGGTGATGCAATTTTATTACACCTACACTAAAAGGCTTTCGTAAATCTTTAAGTTTTGTCAGAGTACTTATCTTTAAGGTAGTTGTATATTTATGATTTTGACCGAGGAATATTTTGCCACTGCTTAATTAAAGCAAGTGTAAGCGGAGGAATTCATTAAAATATTTTGTTTTTATTGTTAATTTAGCGTTAAACTTATTCCTACACCCACACCCCACTGACCTCCAGCACTCGTTACAGATAAATTAGAACGAACATTTCCATCTTCAGACGTATAACCAGCTCCAATAGCAAAGGCCGATTGACTAAGCCAGACACCTGTACCAAATGCAACACTTAACTTTCCAGGTGTATCATTGTAACGTAAATTAGATACAGCCAAACCAATAGCCGCTGCTTGTCTTGCCTCCTTCCGGACATCTTCAATACCATAACTCAACGCTTCAAACTTCATATCAGTGTAAGCTGTTACATCATTCAGAACATTACCCATAGCATTCGTTAAACGTTCATCCGTGTACTTATTCGCATCATCAAGAACTATCTTCATCTGCTGTTCAGTATAATCATGTAATTGACCGCCATTAACTGCTTCCTTAGAACCTGTCTCAATTGTGCCATCTCCAACATTATCTATCAATACCGGTGCACTTTCATCTCCACCAACTAACGTGATCCTGTTCTTTTTCTTTCCATCACTATCCTTATCATACTTAACAGCACCATCCGCAGCAACGGCTACACCTTGCACCTTTTTATCAATAGTATTTACCTTATCCTCAACTGCTGTAACCTTCTTATTCGTCTCCCAAAGCTGTCCTCCATTCACAACTTCCTTAGAGCCTTCTTCTACTTTACCATCCGCTACATGCGTAATCTTACTGTCTTCTTCATTATGACGACCGTCATAAGCCCCCTCTGCCTTATTCCAATTTAAACCATTCGAGGCAACATTCTTTTCAACACCACGAATGCGATCGTTGATATTCAACATACTGCCACTAACGCCATCAAATGCCTCTGCTACACTGTTGTACCCATGCTTCTTGTCATCCGCTGTACCATCTTCCTTGAAGTGTACAACATTGAATGTTGGACCTGTCCATTTACCATCATTATATCCTGCACCACCTCCAAAATAAGCAGCAAGCGTCTGATTCAGAAAATAAACTTGAGAACCATTAACCGCATCCGTTGACAATTCTGAAAGTGCTCCTGCTTTTACACCTGTGAGAGTCCGTGCAGCAGCATCAACGTTTGCAAGAGTAACTTTAGTGCCGCTTTTTTCACCACCAATCTTGATAATCTTTGTGTCAGCATCTTGCTTAACAAGACTATCAGCCACTACATTGTTAATTTTATTGTTCACCTCATTTTTAATATTCGTGAAGGCAGTATTAACACCTGCAAAAGCTTCCGCTACATTATCGTAGCTTTTCTCATCTTCTGTGCCATCAGTACCAAAAATCTTCACTATAAAGCTAGGAGCTTTCCATTCTCCATCCTCATATCCAGCATCACCACCAAAATACGTCGCAAGCGTCTTATTAAGAGAATAAAGCTGCGAACCATTCACCGCATCCGTTGAATTCGCTGAAAGCGCTCCTGTTCTTACCCCTGTGAGAGTCCGTGCAGCCCCATCAATGTTTGCAAGAGTAACTTTAGTACCGTTCTTTTCAGCACCAATCGCGATAACATGTGTATCCGTATCTTGCTTAACAAGGCTTTCAGACACTACATTGTTAATCTCATTATTGATCTGGGTGGTTAGCTCATTTTTAACATTCGTGATAGAACTACCTACTCCAGTCAAGGCTTCAGCCACACTCGTATAGCTCGTCTCTTCAGACTCACCACCTTCCTTAACTGTCTTAACTATAAAACTGGGAGCTTGCCAATTTCCTTCCGCATCATAGCCAGCTCCGCCATCAAAATACTTCGCAAGCGTGCTCTTCAACGAATAAAGTTGACCACCCGTGACTGCTTCCGTAGAGCCAGAAGCAATATTGCCATCTGCAAGGTGCGTAATCTTGCTATTCGTCTTTGCACCATCCTTGCCATGTTTGACAACAAATGCTTCTTCTTCCTTGTCCCACAATAAGGCATCACCTTTAACTTCTTCAGTAATATTCGTTATGCTTTGATTAAGTTCGTTGAACTTATTCGTTAGATTACTATTCACATTCTTGATATTCATATCAAGACCAGTAAAAGCAGAACCAACATCATTGAAAGATTTATCTAATACCTGACCATCTGCATCAACCTCAGATAATTTATAGGTTAGACCTGTAAACGCACCATCCTTAAAACCTGCATCTCCACCTAAATACTGCGCAACATCTTGAGAGATTTTATCAATCTGACCACCATTGACTGCATCATGTGAACCACTCGCAATCTGACCGTCCGCCACATTATGCAAACCAACGGGGGCGGAATCATTTCCTTTCCCAAAAGTCACACTCGTATAATTGGTTTCTCCATCTTCTTTCTTATCGTAAAGAACAACTGCAGAATCATCAGACTGAATATTTGCAGAAAGTTCCGCTAAACTTTTATCAAGCTGACCTTTGTTAACAGCCTCATTATCATTCTCAGCCGCCTTCACACCAGAAAGAATTCGATCTATACCATTCTTGTTCGTGATATTGATTTCACTGCCTTCTACTTCCTTACCAAGGTTGATGAGATGCGTCGTTTTATCTTGCTTAACAAGATTCTCGTCTTTCACACTACTAATCTCATTATTAATCTGGGCGGTTAGCTCATTTTTAACATTCGTGATAGAACTACCTACTCCAGTCAAAGCTTCAGATACATTCGTATAGCTCGTTTCTTTAGACTCACCACCTTCCTTAACTGTCTTAACTATAAAACTAGGAGCTTGCCAATTTCCTTCCGCATCATAGCCAGCTCCGCCACCAAAATACTTCGCAAGTGTCTCATTAAGCGAATAAAGCTGCGAACCATTTACTGCTTCTGTGGAAATTGCAGAGAGTTCACCAGCCTGAAGGTGCGTAATCTTGCCATTTACTTTTGCTCCATCTTTCTCATGAAGCGCTACAAAGGCATTGTCAGCATCACTCCACAACAACGCATTCTGCTTAATCTGCTCAGTAACCTCTGTATTGCTTTCAGTAACCTCTTTATGAAGATTCGCAAAAGATGTACCAATACCCTCAAAGGCAGCTGCAACACTGCTATAATCTTTATCCTCAACCTCAGTACCAGCTTCATTAACGATCTTAACTTTGAAAGTAGGAGCTGTCCATATACCATTCTCATAGCTAGCGCTACCGCCTAAAGTTGAAGCAACCCCAGTACCCAAGGTATGAAGCTGACCACCTGTGACCGCATCCGTAGAGCCATCAGTTATATCTCCATTTGCAAGAAACTTAATCTTGCTGTTAGTCTTTTTGTCTTCTTCCCCATGAAGCGCTATAAAGGCATTGTCAGACTTGCTCCACAATAAAGCATCGCCTTTGACGTGTTGAGCAATATTAGTGATTTTTTCATCAAACTTTTTGACCTCATTCGTTAGATGAGTATTCACATTCTTGACACTCGCATCAAGACCAGCAAAGGCTGAATCAACATCGTTATGGGATTTATCCGTTACCGTACCATCGTCAGTAATATTAGAAATTTTATAAGTCGGAGCTGTAAATACACCATTGCTAAAGGCTGCTTCACCACCTAAGAATTTCGCAACATCCTGAGAAATTGTATTAATCTGACCACCATTGACTGCATCATGTGAACCACTCGCAATATTCCCATCCGCTACATTATGCAAACCGACAGGGGCAGAACCTTTGCCTTTCCCAAAAGTCACACTCGTGTAATCAGTCTCTCCATTGTCACCTTCTTTTTTATCATAGAGAACAACTGCAGAATCACCAGACTGAATATTTGCAGAGAGATCCTTTAAACTTTTATCAAGTTGACCTTTATTAACGGCTTCATTATTTTGTGTCGCTTCCTTCACACCAGAAAGAGTCCGTTCTGCACCTTCATTGTTTGCAATATTGATTTCACTGCCTTCTACTTCTTTACCAATATTGATAACATGCGTCTTTTCATCCTGCTTAACAAGACTGTCACTTATAACTTTGTTAATTTCAGTTTTAATCTCATTATGAACATCTGTAATAGAACTACTCACACCGGCAAAAGCAGAACCAACATCATTATATTCCGTACCTTGAACAGTATAACTAGGCTTCTTATCTTGAAGCACATCGGCACCACCACCTAAATATTGTGATATATTTGTACCAAGAGACCATATATCAGTCTTAACGTGCACTATGTCAGCAGCATTCCTAAAAATATCGTTGTTAGCTTGTGCTAGGTCGGTAGTATTCTTAGTAACGTTACTGTTCGTTTCAAAAAGCTGCGAGCCAGTTACCGCATCCGTTGAGCTCTCTGAAAGTTCACCAGCCGCAAGATACTTAATTTTGCTATTTGTTCTTTCTGATCCATCTCCGTGTTGTGCAACAAATGCACTATCATTCTTGCTCCACGATAAAGAATCTTGCGCAACACCTTGAGATACTTCCTTAATACGCTGATTCACATTCTTGATACTTGTATCAAGTCCATCAAAAGCTGTACCAACATCGTTAAAGGTAGCATTTTCCACATTACCATCTATATCAACCTTAGATAATTTATAGATAGGACCCGTAAATGCACCATTCGTAAAGGCTGCATCTCCACCTAGGTATTTCGCAACATCCTGAGATATTTTATCAATCTGACCACCAGTGATCGCATCACGTGAACCCTTGGAAATATTACCATCAGCAACATTATGGAGACCTACAGCTGTAGAACCATTACCTTTTCCTAAAGTCACGCTCGTGTAATCAATGGTATCGTTTTCATTTTTTTTCTTATCGTAATGAACAACAGCTGAATCATCAGACTGAAGACTGTTCGAAAAATCTTTCAAGCCTTTATCAAACTGACCCTTGTTAACAGCTTCATTGTTTTGTGTCGCTTCCTTCACACCAGAAAGAGTTCGATCTGCGCCACTATTGTTCGCGATATTGATTTCACTGCCTTCTACTTCTTTACCAATGGTGATGCGATTCGTTGTGCCTTCTTTCTTAACAAGACTATCACCTTTTACATCGGTAATCGCATTATTAATCTCTTTGCTAATTTCATTTTTAGCCTTCGTGATAGAACTATTCACATTTGTGAAAGAGGTACCTACATCTGCAAAAACAGAAGCTATATCAGGATAATCCTTACTTTCAGAATTCCCATCTTCCTTGATTGTAGTAACCTTGAATGTAGGAGGCGTCCATGTACCATCCTCATATTTAGTGCCACCACCAAAGGATTTGGCTATATTCGTGGCTGCTGTTTGTAGATTACTAGTTACAGTATCAACCTTCTGGTTCGTAGAATAAAGCTGTGAACCCGTTACCGCATCCGTTGAGCTCTCTGAGAGATCACCAGCCGCAAGATACTTAATTTTGCTATTTGTTCTTTCTGATCCATCTCCGTGTTGTGCAACAAAGGATCCTTCAGAATCATCCCACAACAAAGCATTTCGATCAACTTTTTTAGCAATTTCATTGTGAATTTTCGTAATAGAACTGTCCACACCAGCAAAAGCACTGGTAACATTATCATACGTGGTATCTTGAACAGTATAACTAGGCTTCTTACCTTCAAGCACATCGGCACCACCACCTAAATATTGTGATATATTCTTATTAATAGACGATATATTACTGTTGGCTTTTGCTATGTCAGTAGTGTTCTTAGTAATATTACTCTTAGCCTCTGTAACATCATTATTAGTTTTAAAAAGTTGTGAACCCGTTACCGCTTCTGTGGAAGTTGCAGAGAGTGCACCATCCTTTACACCAGTAAGTGTACGCTGATTTTTATCTTTGTTGGTAATATCAATTTTATCACCTTCTACTTCTTTACCAATGGTGATAAGATTCGTGACTTTATCTTTCTTAACAAGACTATTACCTTTTACATCGGTAATCGCATTATCAATCTTTTTACTAATCTCATCTTTAACCTTCGTGATAGAACTATTCACATTTGTGAAAGAGGTACCTACATCTGCAAAAACAGAAGCTATATCAGAATAATCCTTATCTTCAGAATTCCCATCTTCCTTGATTGTAGTAACCTTGAATGTAGGAGACGTCCATGTACCATTCTCATATTTAGTGCCACCACCAAAATAGGTAGCAAATTTATCATTTGTCTCAAAAAGCTGCGAACCATTCACCGCATCCGTTGAACTCGCTGAGAGATCACCAGCCGCAAGATACTTAATTTTGCTGCTTGTTTCTTTCCCTTTTTCTCCGTGCTTTGCAACAAAAGATCCTTCAGAATCATCCCACAACAAAGCATTTTTATCAATTCCGGCAAAAGCGGAACCAACATCACGATACGTTGCGCCCTTAACAGTAAAAGTCGGTGCCTTACCTACCAATACATCGGCACCACCACCTAAATATTGTGATATATTCGTATCAAGAGACCATATATCAGTCTTAACCTGTACTATGTCAGCAGCATTCCTAAAAATATAGTTGTTAGCTTGTGCTAGGTCGGTAGTATTCTTAGTAACGTTACTGTTCGTTTCAAAAAGCTGCGAACCATTCACCGCATCCGTTGAACTCGCTGAGAGTGCGCCATCCTTTATGCCTGTAAGGGTACGATTCTCTTTATTTTTGTTGGTAATATCAATTTTATCGCCATCTATTTCTTTACCAATAGTGATAAGATTCGTTGCTTTATCTTTCTTAACAAGACTATCACCTTTCACATCGGTAATCGCATTATTAATCTGGGTGGTTATCTCAGAGGTAAATTTATCTTGTACATTCGTGAAAGAAGAACCAACTCCAACCAAAGCATCAGATACATTATTATAAGCTTTCTCTTCAGAACTCCCATCTTCCTTGATTGTAGTAACCTTGAATGTAGGAGGCGTCCATGTACCATTCTCATATTTAGTGCCACCTCCAAAGGATTTGGCTATATTCGTTGCTGCTGTTTGTAGATTACTAGTTACAGTATCCACCTTCTGGTTCGTAGAATAAAGCTGCGAGCCAGTTACCGCATCCGTTGAGCTCTCTGAAAGTTCACCAGCCGCAAGATACCTAATTTTGCTATTTGTTCTTTCTGATCCATCTCCGTGTTTTGCAACAAATGCACCATCATCCTTGCTCCACGATAAAGAATCTTGCGCAACACCTTGAGATACTTCCTTAATACGCTGATTCACATTCTTGATGCTTGTATCAAGCTCCTCAAAAGCTGTACCAACATCGTTAAAGTCAGTGTTTTTCACATTACCATCTGTATCAACCTTAGATAATTTATAGATAGGACCCGTAAATGCACCATTCGTAAAGGCTGCATCTCCACCTAGGTATTTCGCAACATCCTGAGATATTTTATCAATCTGACCACCAGTGATCGCATCACGTGAACCCTTGGAAATATTACCATCAGCAACATTATGGAGACCTACAGCTGTAGAACCATTGCCTTTTCCTAAAGTCACGCTCGTGTAATCAATGGTATCGTTTTCACTTTTTTTCTTATCGTAATGAACAACAGCTGAATCATCAGACTGAAGACTGTTCGAAAAATCTTTCAAGCCTTTATCAAACTGACCCTTGTTAACAGCTTCATTGTTTTGTGTCGCTTCCTTCACACCAGAAAGAGTTCGATCTGCGCCACTCTTGTTCGCGATATTGATTTCACTGCCTTCTACTTCTTTACCAATGGTGATACGATTCGTTGTGTCTTCTTTCTTAACAAGACTATTACCTTTTACATCGGTAATCACATTATCAATCTTTTTGCTAATCTCATCTTTAGCCTTCGTGATAGAACTACTCACATTTGTGAAAGAGCTACCTACACCTGCAAAAACAGAAGCTATATCAGAATAATCCTTATCTTCAGAACCCCCATCTTCCTTGATTGTAGTAACCTTGAATGTAGGAGGCGTCCATGTGCCATTCTCATATCTAGTGCCACCACCAAAATAGGTAGCAAACTTATTATTTGTATCAAAAAGTTGTGAACCCGTTACCGCTTCTGTGGAAGTTGCAGAGAGTGCACCAGCCTTTATGCCTGTAAGGGTACGATTCTCTTTATCTTTGTTGGTAATATCAATTTTATCACCTTCTGCTTCCGCACCAATCGTGATATGCTTGGTCTCGGTATTTTGTTTAACAAAACTACTGGATGCTATTTGTTGTTTTATTTCCTTTAGCTGAGAAAAATTCACCGCATCGTTATCGTCAGTGCCATTTTCCACATTTGTAATCTTACTACTTGCAGCATTAATACCTGTAGTCGTTATCTGGAGGCCCTCATTGAGGTGTAAACCTGTCTCATCTAAAACAATCCCATCGATTTTCAATCCTTTTGCATCTAAGGTACCCTTCCCGACTTCTACACTATTAACTATAACATTCTGAGCTAAATCAAATTTTACCTTATTGTCATTATCGCCTTTTGTAATATTTAGGTTGCTACTTCCAGTTACCAAATCCATTGAGTTGATTGAATTAACAATCGTCGCATTTGCACCATTAACAGAGAGTTCCCAACTTAGGGCTTCAGATTCTTGTAGAGCTTTTAACTGCGCAACATTCACTGCATCAGTGTCCTCCGAGCCAGCAGCAACACCTACAATCTTCCTGGTATTTCCAGACCGAATATCACCAATACTGAGTGCACCCAAACCGGCTATCCATGTGTTGTTCTGTATATCTAAGCCCTTTCTAAGTCTAGGATCATAACCCATACTACCAGATTCAACATCAGCTACAGAATAACTTCCCAGAGCAATACCATTATAAACTGATACTTGTGCTCGATAACCAAAAGCAATCGCATTTGAGATGATTCTTTCTCTGCCGGCTTTTTCTCCAACTTCTCTTTCAACCTTTGCATCTAAACCCAAAGCAATCGAAGCATATCCTAAAGCTCGTGCGCGGCTACCAATAGCAATCGAATCTGCCACGGATTCTGTAGAAACACCAATAGCAACACCACCAGCGTCGATCAGGTCTTCCTGTCTAGGAACAGACGCAAATGCACCCTCAGATTTTGCGCCAGCGCCAATAGCAACACCATGAGCACCAGATACAGATGCACCTGCACCTAAGGCAATTCCATTTAGCGAACCTAATACAGAATCCTTATTGGATTTATAATCCTTGAATTTATAATCCTTTACAGATGCGCCAACACCAAGAGCAAGCGAACCGCTGGAGAGTTTATCAACGCTGGCCTTGCTACCAAGAGCAACCGAATTTTCTGCAGCAGCCGTAGCATCTGCAAAGTCTTTGCCAGTAGTGTTAATTTGTAAACCTTTTATAACCGCTGTTTCTTGTGCTGCCTTTAGCAGTGTAAAATTCACTATATCGGTATCTTGAGTGCCCGTGGCTACATTTGTAATCTTTTTATTTGCAGCATCAATACCAGTAGTCGTTATTTCTGGGCTATTGGCAATTATTAAGTCTGTTGCGTCTAAGGTATCTTCTCCAACTTTTGCACTGCTCAACGTAATATCTTCAGCTAAATCGAATTTTAGCTTATTGTCGTCTTCATCTTTTGTAATATTTAGGTTGCTACTTCCAGCGGAAAAATCTACTGTCTTGTCTACACTAACAGCTGTATAATCCATACCACCAACAAGGAGTTTCCAACCTTTGTCTACGTAGTCTTGTAACGATTTCAACTGCGCAACATTTACTGCATCCGTATCTTGAGTACCAGCAGCAACTCTTATAATTTGCCTCGTTATGTTCTCATCAGAACTACCAACACTTACAGCACCTTGCGTACTTTTCCATGCGAGACTAGTATCTGTCGCATTCTTCTTCAAAAGAGGAGAATAACCTGCAACCCCAGCAACAACATCAGACAAAGAATAAGCCCCTAGAGCAACACTTCCCGCTGTCCTTGCCTCCGAATAATATCCTATTGAAGTAGACCTGTCACCTAGTCCATATGAGCGATAACCAAGAACAGTTGCACCATGCGCCAGAGCCTTAGAAGTAGCACCTATAACTAGTGAATAATCATCCTTTGCAATTGTATAAACACTCTCTTTATCTTTCTCGTTATTATACCCGTTACTATCATTAAATGCGGAATCTATTGCGGCACTGCTATTACCCAAAGATTGAGTCAATTGGCCTATAGAAATGCTATTCTTACCTGATGCTACCGACTTGTCACCTAAAGAAACAGCGTACAATTGTCCTGCCGGTACACGATCACTGTCCATGAAAGTGATGCTCTCAGAATTGCCAAGAATAGTATTATTAGTGCCTAGGGCTGATATCCTGAAATCTTCCCTGATCACACCGCTCCGCGAAGCATCAGATACATCAATAATATTTGCATCTGCACCATTTTTACTTAAAAGCATTTTTGTTAGAAAATTTGCATAGTCACTGTCCGTAGCAGAAAGCGTCCCTAGTCTATTCAGTGCGGCTAAATATCTTGCCTTTGGTACACTGGGATTGTCAAAGAGATCCACATCACTGTTATGACTGTCATAAGCAGAAACAATACTTCTATCATTTGCTTGAGAATAAACTGCCGTCGCATTCCTCATGCTTTGAAGAACTTGTTCTATTAAATCGAAATTTCCCGCAAAAACAGGGAAAACACTCGATAAAAACGCAGTCATTGCAGCCAGCAAAGAAACATTAACAAAAGAAAAACGAGAAGATTTCATATTACTCGCTGTTCGTGTGGCATACAATTTTTTCATGACAAACTCTCCAATGAAAAAAATTTAAAAACACATACAAAACATAAAAAAACCACATTTCAGCGCTACTGAATCTCCCCAATGGAATTTAGGGTTGGGGATAATCGCTTGAAGCGGGAACGTTTTGAGTCTTTTGTTTTCGTTTTTCATGTGCTTCCTATAATGAGATCTAAATGAGAAAACTGGGAAATATGTTAAATTGACATAAAAAGGACACATTTAGATTCTAATGTCGATCAGTCGTTGTAAGCTTTAACTGATGGGTTTTGTGTGTTTTGAATATTAAAAGCATTTTATCTGACAGAGAATTAGTTACTGGATGATTTTTTTGGCAAAGGGCATGCAACTTTCAACAAGAAGTATTTTTTAAGTTAAAGTAAGAAGATGTAATACTTAAGAAAACTTTAAATCTGTTAGAATTTTTGAATTATTTAGATAGAGTTTTCTTTTATAAGGTGTAATGCAACAGTGTAGATATGTATTTATGTTGCTTCTTTGTTTTGTACATATCATCATACCCCCCTTTCAAATACTCTCTCAATCAAAATGAGTCTTACTAATATACCCTTTTGTATTTTTAGGGCCTATCAAATAAAATAGCAAGAAAAATAAAACTTTTTAGCATTCGAAGGCTATTTAATGTAAGTGGTGATGCAATTTTATTACACCTACACTAAAAGGCTTTCGTAAATCTTTAAGTTTTGTCAGAGTACTTATCTTTAAGGTAGTTGTATATTTATGATTTTGACCGAGGAATATTTTGCCACTGCTTAATTAAAGCAAGTGTAAGCGGAGGAATTCATTAAAATATTTTGTTTTTATTGTTAATTTAGCGTTAAACTTATTCCTACACCCACACCCCACTGACCTCCAGCACTCGTTACAGATAAATTAGAACGAACATTTCCATCTTCAGACGTATAACCAGCTCCAATAGCAAAGGCCGATTGACTAAGCCAGACACCTGTACCAAATGCAACACTTAACTTTCCAGGTGTATCATTGTAACGTAAATTAGATACAGCCAAACCAATAGCCGCTGCTTGTCTTGCCTCCTTCCGGACATCTTCAATACCATAACTCAACGCTTCAAACTTCATATCAGTGTAAGCTGTTACATCATTCAGAACATTACCCATAGCATTCGTTAAACGTTCATCCGTGTACTTATTCGCATCATCAAGAACTATCTTCATCTGCTGTTCAGTATAATCATGTAATTGACCGCCATTAACTGCTTCCTTAGAACCTGTCTCAATTGTGCCATCTCCAACATTATCTATCAATACCGGTGCACTTTCATCTCCACCAACTAACGTGATCCTGTTCTTTTTCTTTCCATCACTATCCTTATCATACTTAACAGCACCATCCGCAGCAACGGCTACACCTTGCACCTTTTTATCAATAGTATTTACCTTATCCTCAACTGCTGTAACCTTCTTATTCGTCTCCCAAAGCTGTCCTCCATTCACAACTTCCTTAGAGCCTTCTTCTACTTTACCATCCGCTACATGCGTAATCTTACTGTCTTCTTCATTATGACGACCGTCATAAGCCCCCTCTGCCTTATTCCAATTTAAACCATTCGAGGCAACATTCTTTTCAACACCACGAATGCGATCGTTGATATTCAACATACTGCCACTAACGCCATCAAATGCCTCTGCTACACTGTTGTACCCATGCTTCTTGTCATCCGCTGTACCATCTTCCTTGAAGTGTACAACATTGAATGTTGGACCTGTCCATTTACCATCATTATATCCTGCACCACCTCCAAAATAAGCAGCAAGCGTCTGATTCAGAAAATAAACTTGAGAACCATTAACCGCATCCGTTGAGATTTCAGCAATATTACCATTGGCAAGAAAAGTGATCTTGCTGTTAGCTTTCGCATCGCCCGCTCCATGCTGTGCTACAAAGGCGTTACTCTCATTACTCCATGATAAAGAATCTTGTGCAACTCCTTCTGAGACTTCCTTAATGCGATTGTTAACAATCTTGATATTCTCATCGAGTCCTTTAAAGGCTTTTTCAACACCTTCATACGGTTTACCTGTTACAATTCCATCTGTGGCAATGTGCGATAATTTGTAAGTTGACTGTGTAAAAGAATCCTCTTTAAATACCGCACTACTACCTAAGAACTTGGCAGCATCTTCACCGATTTTGTTAACCTGTCCACCCGTGATTGCATCATGTGAATTCTCTGCAACTTGACAATCGGTAACATTATGGAGACCTACAGCTGTAGAATCCTTACCTCTTCCTAAAGTCACACTTGTGTAATTAATGCTGCCATTTTCATCACCTGTTTCATCATAATAAACAACAGCTGGCTCATCAGACTGAAGACTGTTCGAAAGATCTTTCAAGCCTTTATCAAGCTGTCCTTTGTTAACAGCTTCATTGTCTTGTGTCACGTCCTTCACACCAGAAATTGTACGGACATCACCTGATTTGTTTGCAACATTAATCTCTATGCCTTCTATTTCCTTACCGATGCTGATATACGATCCGCTTCTCCACCACCTTGCTTAACAAGACTATTTCCTACTATTAGAGCCTTTATCTCTTGTAGCTGCGCAAAATTCACTGCATCCTCAGATCTTTCCCCAGCTGCCACTCCTGTAATCTGTTTTATGATGATTTTTTAATTCAAAAAAGTCGAAATATGGGTTAAATTGAGAAATGCTATTACCTAAGCATATGATACAACCATCGTCACGATGTCTAAATATTGTTTCACATAGGCTAATTAATTTTTCAGGTTTATTTTTTAGATATTTACTCCGTTTATTGCCAGCAGAAATACCATCCACAGTTATTCTATCCCCATCAGACAACAGAATGCCATCATTACTTATAGAGCTTCTTCCAGCGCTAACTTGCTCCACTGTAATATTCTTAGCTAGATCAAATTTTACATTATTATCTTCCACACCTTTTGTAATTGTAAGGTTGTCACTTGCAGCCGACAAATCTACAGTATCTTTTATACCAACGGATTTAGCAGTTTTACCTCCAACAGATAATGTACAACCTTGGCTACGTATGATTGTAATGTTTTTAGCTGTGTAAAATTAGCGGCATCATACAATTCAATACCAGCTGCCACTCCTACAATCTGGCGCGTTTTTTCTGAACAAACATTACCAACACTCACCGCACCTTGCATACTTTTCCATGCAAAGTTGTCAGACTATGAAGAACCTTTAGTATAAGGACCATAACCGATAGCGTCAGGAGCAACATCAGCCAGAAACTCGCTCCCAATCACAACACCGCTCTCCACTAACGCTTCAGCAGAAGTACCCAAAGTAATAGAATACTTTTTTTCTTTGCTTTTGAAAAAGTTCCTAAAACAGAGCTATAGTGAGCGCCTGCCCATGCACGGTGACCAAGAGCAGTCGCGCCACTGTCTAAAGCCTTAGAAATCGCATCTACAGCTGTTGTATAATTACCCATTGCCCATTGATAATCGTCCATACTTAATTCATCTGGTGGACCACTATTAAATTAAGAACCTATAGCAATAGCACTATGATCCGTTGCATAAGCAATTTTACCTATAGCAATAGCATCTATACTTAATGCCTTTTCCCATGGACCTGTAGTAATGGAACTATTACCATCTGTCTATGCTTGATAACCCGCTGTATAAGAGTGACTAGCCAAAAAATTTTTATAATTCTTCCCTCTGTCCTACTGCTCTCGTTGTATATTCACCAGCGATTGGAATTGCTCTTGCCACTAATGTCGTTGAATAATTACTTGATGCCATTACTTGCCAAATTGTAGGCGCAAAAGATTCAACACAAAATTCCGATTTCTTATTCACATTTTCAGCTTTTAAACCTTCAACTCCTGCAGTCATATCCACACTCATCACACCAACACTCGATGCCTTTGAATCATTATCAGGTGCGGTTTTTTCTTACTATCCAGCTTAGAAACTTGAACGGATTTACCTTTCTCATTCACCACGACATTATTGGAGTGCACATCTTTAGTGTTTACAATCACACCAACGGTTACAAGAGAAACATTTGATAAAAATGCGACTGCTACAGCTAACAAAATTCCCATAACTACATATAACGAATAAGAAAAGCGAGGACAATTCAAGTCATTCGCCGTTGTTGTGGTATATAATTTTTTCATAATACCCCCCCTCATAATAATAGATTAAAAACACAAAAAAGGTATGCTCTAGAACTCTAAAGCCTTCTTATTTCTTGCGTGTTCCTGCTTTCACAGTGTGTTTTATGGCATAAATAAAATTAAGACATAAGCTGTTGTTTCTACAGCGGCTTTAGAAGGTAACTAAGGACAGATTCGTGAAATTCAATTTGAGGAAGGTAGAAAATACTTAATATTAGAATTGATTTTGTTTTTCTATCAAAGGTTGCGCATCATTTTTAGCTTTGACATCTTTGAAAGAGGTATAATTTTTGTACCTATTGATCATCTGTTTAGGCTTCAGTTTATTTTTCGTGGATAAGATTTTTTATTTCATTAGAGGATTTATGAAAGCTTTTTACTAAAATGCCCCTACTTTGATGAAGCAGGGGCAAGGAGCATATTTAAGAACAGTTTTTTGCTTATCAGTTCAGTGTTAAATTAAGCCCAACACCTACGCCCCAATGACCACCAGAACTCGTTGCAGAGAGGTTTGAGCGGATTTTTCCATCCTCAGAAGTATAACCAGCACCAAAAGCAAATGCCGATTGGCTACGCCATAAGCCGCTACCAAATGCAACGCTTAGCTTTCCAGGTGTATCATTGTAGCGTAAATTAGACACTGCTAAACCAATAGCTGCGGCCTGTTTTGCTTCTTTCCGTACATTTTCTATCCTATAATTTAAAGCCTCAAACTTTATATTGGTGTAGTTGTTAGCACGTTCAACGGCATCATCAATAGCATCGATAACGATATTGTTTACACGTTGGTCTGTGTAATGCTTTGATTGATCAAGAACAATCTTCATCTGTTCTTGGGTGTAATCATGCAACTGACCACCATTTACAGCTTCTTTTGAACCCTTCTCAATACGACCATCAGCAACATTGTCAATTAATACAGGTTCACTTTCGTTGCCACCTTTTAGAGTGACTTTGTTGGTTTTTTTGCCATCCTCATTTTTGTCATAGAAAACAACCCCATCAACAAGATTATCAACCCTATCTCCAATATTATAGACTTTGTTCTCAATATTGAAAACCGTTTCACTAATATCCGTAACTGTAGTGGAAATATTATCGACTCTGTCTCCAATATGCTTAATATCTTTTTCAACGCCAGTGATACGCTCATTAGTCTCCCAAAGCTGCCCACCATTTACTGCTTCTTTCGAATCTTTTGCAATTTTACCATCAGCTACATTGATAATCTTACTTGCTTGACCATCATGGCTAGCATCATAGGCTTTTTCATCCTTATTCCACTTTAAAGCATCTGTATTACCTACCTTGTTTATGACATCATCAATACGATTGTTTATGTTGACCATACCACTACTAATACCACCAAGTGCATCAGCAACATTATTGTAGGTTTTCTCCTTCTCAAAAGTGCCATCAGCATTAAATTGCACAACCTTGAAATTTGGAGCCTTCCATTTATTTTTCTCGTACTTAGCACCACCACCAAAATAATCAGCAATATCAAGAAACCCAACGGTTATTCTATGATCAACCGCAAAGACATTTTTATTAACTACATCCAAGGCTTTGCCAACATCAGTATACTCCTCTATAGTTATTACATCATGGTCATTAATAGTAGTTAACCTATATTTTGGTCCTGTAAGGACACCACTCTCGAATGAGGCATTGCCACCAAGAATTGCCGCAACTTCACTACCCACAGAATGAAGCTGTGAACCATTTATTGCATCAGTTGATTCTTCATTAACGTCACCATCAAAAATGTGAGTAATTCTATAATCTATTTTATTTCCTTCTTTTTCGCGATTTGCAACAAATGCCTGTTCATCTTCATCCCACAACAGAGCATCTTTAGAAATCTGCTCTATGCTTTTATCAAGTTGGTCTTTGTTAACAGCTTCATTACCGTTCACTGCTTCTTTCACACCTGCGATAATCCGATCTCCCTCACTGCCCGCGATATTAATTTTAGTACCACCTGTTGCCATACCAATGGTGATAGGTCCGGACTTTTCTTCTTGCTGAACTAAACTATTTTCTGTTATATTTGAAATTTGATTGTGAATATTCGCGAAAGTATTGTTCACGCCCTCAAAAGCATCAGCAACATTTTGATAGGGCTTCTTAGAAATAGTACCATTATTGTCAATATTATAGACATGGAAAATAGGAGCATGCCATTCCCCATTGTTATCGTATCCAGCGCCACCACCAAAATAAGAAGCAATATCATTTACCGCATTTATCAAGTTGTGGTTAACATTTTTGATATTTGCATCAAGCCCTGTCAACGCTGAGCCAACATCATTATGTTCCCTCTGTTGTACCTTGCCATCTACACCAACATGGGATAAATTATATCGCGGTCCGACAAAAGTACCGTTCTCGAATGAGGTATTACCACCAAAAATTTCTGCAATTTTGCTACCCATAGAATGAAGCTGGGAACCATTTATTGCTTCAGTTGAAGCTACAGCAATTCTCCCAACTGCAACGCCATCAATATTCCGCGCACTACCTTCATTATTTGCAATACTAATTCTTGTGCCACTTTTTTCCTCACCAATGGTGATAAGTTTTCCATCCTCTTTCCATTTTACAATACTATTTCCTGTTACATTGTTAATCTGATTATAAATATCCGTGATGGAAGCGCTGACATCACCCAAGGCATCAGCAACATTATGGTGTTGCTTCTCAACAATATTACCATCATCCCCACGCTGAAAAACCTTGAAAGTAGGAATCGTCCATTGGCCTTTCTCATACTCAGCACCACCACCAAAATAATTAGCAACGTTATTCATCGCATTTTGAAAGCTTTGATTAACATTCTTGATATTTGTATCAAGCCCTGTTAAAGCTGAGCCAACATTAACATGCACCTTCTGCACTACCTCACCATTTCCATCAACATTGGATAAATTATACTGCGGTCCGACAAAACGACCAGTCTCGAATGAGGCTTTACCACCAAAATAACGAGCAATGTCTGTACCCATATCAAAAAGCTGGGAACCATTTATTGCATCAGTTGCATCTGCGGCAATTCTCCCAACTGCAACACCATTAATATTCCGTACCTGGCCTTTATCATTTCTAATACTAATTCTCGTACCCCCTTTTTCGTCACCAATGGTGATAAGTTGCGTTCTTTCCTGCCATTTAACAAGAGTATTGCTGGTTATTTGATTTTTTACTTCATTCAACTGTGCAACATTTACCGCATCATTATCTGAAATTCCTTGTGCCAATCTAGTAATCTTTTTATTTTCAGCATCAATACCGTTTACAGTTATTTTTGGACCACCAATAATCTTGAAACCATCATTGCTCATAGAGGCGTTCCCTGCTGTAACACTCGTCACCTTAATATTATCAGCTAGATCAAATGTTACATTGTGATTATTATCTTTTTCGATTGTGATATTATTTTTATGGCTATTCGTCTGCAAATTTACCGTACCGTTTTGACCAATAGCCGTAGCATCTCCACCGTTAACAGAAAGCTGCCAGCTCATTTTGGTGGCATCTTTTACAGCTTGCAGCTGTTTATAATTCACTGCATCAGTATCTTCACTTCCTGCCATCACACCTGTGATTTTTTTATTGCCAGCAGAAATACCTTCACTCTTTACACTTGGCCCACCGGTAATCACTAATCCATTGTTGGTTAAAGAGCTATTTCCTGTAATAATACTTGTCAATTTAAGAGTATCATTTAAAGCAAATTTAACTTTATGCTTATTATTTTCAGTTTCTCTTTCAATCTTTAAGTTGTCTGGTCCTACTGCTGTACTTTTTACTGAAAAATCTACAACATTGCCTCCTTGAACAGGCTCTTCATTTTTTCCGTCAACAGAAAGTTTCCACTCTCCAGCTGCCAATGCTCTCAAAGCTTTTAGCTGTGCAACATTGACTGCATCAGTATCCTTAGTGCCTGCTGCAACATTTGTAATTTGCCGTGTTACATCCTGATTAGTATTACCAACACTAAAATCACCCGCAGTGCTTTTCCATGCAAGACCCTGCTCTGTTGTCTCCTTATTTGTTACAGGATCATAACCCAAAGCACCCTTCTCGACACGAGAGACAGCCCCTCCACCCACAGCAACACCATCTATAACATGTACCTGTGCATTTATACCTATTGCAACTGAATGAGCCATATCAGCAAAAGTATGAGACCCTATAGCAATCGAATTTTTACCTTTTGCTATTACTTTTCTTTCATCCCCGTTATCTGCAGGCTCCCCACCACCTATTGCAATAGAACCAAGAGCTTGAGCTTCAGCCTTCGAGCCCATAGCAATCGTGTAGTCGTTAGTTGCTTTGGTCTTTAACCCTAACGCAATACTATTGTAACCAGATGCAGATGCGAGCTTACCAATAGCAACACTATTTATACCGTTCCCTTTTGTATCTGTACCAATCGCAATCGCATCATCCAGCGTAGCTTGAGAACTCTGACCTAGAACAATGCTATTTTTACCAGATGCAGTTGCAAGCCCTCCAATAGCAACTGCAGACTGCCCTGACGCCTCTGAACCAACACCAAAAGCAACACTTGCTATACCACTTGCAAGCGCAGAAACACCAAAAGCTTGTGCCCCTCCAGCCTTTGTTGTCGCGCCTGCACCAAATGCTGTTGAATAGTTCCCTGATGCATAAGCTCCACAACCGGTTACAAAAGAATAAATACCATAAGCCTCTGGCAATATATTCGCATCACCATAAGTGGGGGTTCCCATATAACCACCACCATTGGTCGTGATTCCATCACTAGTCCAAGTAACTTTTTCAGTGGTTGTGCCATAAGGCATACGACCTCCAAAAACTTTTTCACCAACAAATCTCTCGTACTGTTCCTTTGCAGTTATTTTTGTACCTGCTCTTGATGGGTTACTACGACCAACAACATTATCCGCACCGCAGTAATCATCATCACCAGCAAAAACAATACTGCCATGACTACCTTTCGAATAAAACACATCGACACTATTTGTACTTAAATTAGACTGTCCTGTTAGTGCGAGATTCGCAGCGAAGACAGGAGAAACACTGGATAAAAGCACAGTCATTGCGGTTCCTAAAGAAACCGCTTTAGTCTTTGATGTTGAATACAATTTTTTCATAAGAACCTCCTCCAACAGAGTCTAATATCAATACAGCGTGCAAAAACCCCACGGCAAAACCCTGTTTGCGCGCACAAAAAATAAATTTAAAGACAGACTTCTCCCCCTCTGATGCCAGCATTCTTTACGGCATCATCCTAAAATCTCTGTAATAACATTGAATCTAGAAAAGTCCCCAACCCTTTTAGCTAGAGGGATTCAAGCTAAAAATAAATAAAACACAAACTTTGAAAATATTACATAATCTCCATCCAAAAATATCGCGATTCAGCTCATAACAAAAATAACTTCTAAAAGATCAGTTCTATCTTTCAAATAAAGCGCATAATAAGAATGGCAAGAGTATGAAAAATAATTTTTCATTAATTTGTAAAAATACTTATTATTAAATACAAAAAGATATTTTTATACAATATATTTTTTATAATCATAATTTTATGATTTTTTTAGACTTATTATATAATATAATTCATGATTCCTATCATGATAACTGCACTATTTGTTATTAAATAACATGATATGTGTCTTTTATAAAAATATTTTACCCTATCATTAAGTAATTTCTATAACAGAATTTCCACGTTTAATTTTGTAGTTTTCGTAAAAAATATAATAGTTATATAAAGTTTATTTTGTTATTATATGGCTTTATGTATGTTTCCTTTTATATTTTCTCTATTTCAATCAACTTATTGTAATAACTATTATATTTCATTGAAAAATGTTTTTTATAAATAATAGATAAATAAAAATGAGATATTTTTTTAGATATTATTTAACAAATAATCAGTTCTATTTTTATTGTTATCCATATTATTTTCTTACCAAAGAATATTGTATACGTGGTTTCCATAATAAGTATTTTATTTTTGAAAAATTTTCTATTGTATTAAACTGTACGTCGATTTTAACTTTTTTATGAGTGACTTTAGCTTCATAAAACAAAGTTTTTCCGTAAATCTTACTTAAGAGAAATCATATACAACACGCTTTAGAAACATTTTTCATAGACAAATTGTGAAAATTCTCTAGAATCTTTCGCACGAACAAAATAAGATGTCGCCTGAAAATGCATATGTTATAGATTTTTGACTGGACAGGCATTATGGAAAATGCGTAAAGCTTAGCCTGGATTGTTGTTTGAAATACAATTTTTGATATTCATCACAATCTGAAATGGTATTTGAGGTATTGGTACGTTTAAAGGTACATCATATAATCTACAAAAACACATATTTCAGTAAAGTATTTTCCTTATTTATCAAATATAGGATGCTTACGGCTTTCTCTTCTAATGCAATGGTATATTTTGAAAAATTACAAATTTTCTTTTATTGAGGAAATACAAAAACTTTACAAAAAGCGATACCAATACTGGAAAAACGAAATCATTCGCAAATTAAGCTTTTTAACCCGCGCCATTGGCAAAAAATTGAAGCGTGTGAAAAACGGTATATTGTTGCTTATTGATAAAACCCAAAACCTTATCCCTAAAGGGCTTACTCGGTTGCAAAATTTATTGATATCAATAGCAATGCCTTGGCTTTCATTGGCAATTACAAAATCTTCAGGCATTTGGTTCATCATCAAAATGGTCAATCTTACACGCAAATTAAAAAAATCATTTGGCAATACATCTTAAATACTGCAAACTCTATAGCGGAAACATTACTACGCATTATCATGATGGGGGAAATTAAAAATTCTGGAGCGATAAAGTTCTTGATAGGCATTGGTTTAAAAGATGGCGCCTTGCACCAAATTGACAAAATCATGATGTTAGTATACATGGCAACTGTTGGTGATGACAATGGGATGAGACCTAAACACATCAAAGCCGCACAGAAATACGCAACTTGGAGGAATTGGAATGACCTCTTTATGCGATAAGGAATTATCCGATACACTTGTTGGTCTTTATGATGACTATCAACGCGGTTTTGACATTGGAGAAGAGCTTAAATTGTGTGTGGATTTAGCTTTATCCCTTGAACTGGAATTAAGTATTCATCGTTTAAGCGAAGCAGATGCAGTTTTTAAAAAGGAAGTTGTACAAACATTGCGCCGTTGTAGAGAATTTCATTCCAATGAGGATGAGCCTGACACAGTAATTCATATGGATTTTAAAGAAAGCAAATAATGAAACATAACTTCTGTAAAGTGGAAGACTGCCCTATTATTTTGTTTGAGCATGAAACTAAAAAATTTTTTAAAATTTCAAAGCATTTGTATTATTACAATCTCATAATAATGAGGTTAAATGAGGGGGGATATCAGAGATTTTTGGTGTTTCATACAAAAACGATGCGCATTTTATAATACACACAAGATTTATGTTTTATTTGCTAAAAGCTCTAACCTTGATATCAATTGCTCTACGATTTCAAAACAACCCGTTAAATATGAAGCATCATAAATGCTCGCAGAACAGCATGTATTTACAGCACTTGAATACAATTCTCTGTTCTTCATTTTCGTAAAATAGAACGATAAGCTTTCCAGCAGCCGCGATAATACTTTGAAAACGTATATAGGCTAAGATGAAATACCGTTGTAATCTCTTGCTATAGTTAAGTAGATTTCAAGGATAAGGTATCCAGAGATGCCATTAAATTGGCCTAGAATCTTCCCTGATATTGAGAATGACAATAAAGTTGTAATAAAGAAATCGAAAGAGCCCTACTGGAAAGCTCAAATCCAATCATGAAATAAGCGGGAAACACAGTAAAAGCACATTTATTGACAGATAAAACGACAAGATCGATAGCCATAACAGCTAATAAAAGTACTTATATTTTTCTGATGGATAAAACTTTACAAAAAAGTGGCAGAAGAAATGCACCAGTAAAAACGCCCGCTGAATAAAGCGCTTCAAACATTGCAAAAGTTCTGCTATTGTCTTTAAAAACCTCTTGTGCATAGGGAACAAAAATAACAGGAATGATCATCAGAAAGAGTCATAATAATCATCTGACTTACATAAGACATAAAAAGAGTTAGATTGTGCTTAAAATAACCAAGTAAGGATATATAATTTTTTATCAGCTTTGCTGGTTTTCACTTTTATGTCCTCGGGGTTTAGGTGTTCTCATTGCAAAGTTAAATAAATCAGAAATAATAAAGAATATACCACTTATTAGGAGTATTCCTTTTGTTCCTGTATGGGCGAATATAAATCCACTTAATCCCATACCTATGATAGTGCTAAGTTTATAGACCATATCGATGGTCACATTTGCATTAATCAACTGTTCTTTTGAAACAATATGTTAGATTCAAGAAATAGCTGATGGCATGTGAAAAGAGATCACCCCAAGAGAGTAGATAGAAATATTAAATCAATTTCTATGCCAAACCACCAAAGTATTACACAGCCCACAACCACCAAACCTCTGACAAAGTTTGAAATGATAATCTGTATTTTACGATTGTATCTATCCACCAATACACCGCAAATGGATGAAAAAATAATGCTCGGCATCCAAATAAAAAACATCAGCAGTGCTGCACAACTAATTAAATTTTTCTGACTGTAAACAAGCCATGACAATAGGGTATAATTTAGCCCATTTCCAAATGTAGCAAACAAACTGCTCAGCGTAAAATGGAGAAAAGTTTTATTCTCAAATAAAAGAAATGCGTTCCTTAAAATTTAATGCAAACATAAATTATTCCCCTAATATAAATATAATTCGGTGTATATTTTAACTCGTTTTAAAATAGCTATTTTTTATAATTTAATATTTTAACCAATTCAGTTTGAAAAAGTAAAATTCCCCACTTTAATGCTTTTAAAACATTTATTTTTTCATAATATGATTAACCTTTCTATAAAAATAGAGGGTCTTAAGAATAATGGAGGATAGTTTTACAATATTTGATGTTTCATAAAGATTAGTATTTTCATTGAGTGTTTCTATTTACGTTGTAGAGTGCAATTTGGTAGCGTTGAAATCAGTTATTGTGGGCACAAAAGAATAACAGCTAAAAAGCAAATCGAGGATCTCATCTTTTGCAATGGAATGATCGGAATTGACAATTCCCGTGAGAAGATCGTAAATTCATCAGGGTATAGAAGCGGTTATCGCACCAGAATTTGGATGATCTTTCAATTGAAATCCGTGGAATTTCAACCTCATTGTGGTTGAGCTCAAAAATACATCACTGAAAAAAAAGGAATATAAGTATCAATCTTACAAAAGGAAATAAAAGGTATCAAAGGGCAGTCCCATTCCGCTCTCCTTTGGGATTTGTGCTTAAGATCCCAGCCAAAGAAGGACTGTTCAATTATATATGCCAGCAATTGTAAGGATGGCAATACACTATGATACAAAGCATTCAACCACAAAGTGAAAATTTGACGGATTAGCCGATGATTATGACCGCTATCGTCCGCGCTATCCCCTCACCTTATTTAAAGGTATGCTCCTTCCTTTTAATGATAAAAGGCATTTGTCCATTGTGGATGTGGGAGATGGGACAGACATTGCATTAGAGGGAATTGTTAAATTTCTGGGAAAAGAACACCAATATCATGCTATCGATATATCGACAGACATGATTAAGCAGGGGCAAAGAAAATTTCCTACTGTGCAGTGGTATCAAGACCAAGCCGAAAGCATATTGCATAAAATCAGCGAGATCGATCTTATCGTTGTGGCGCAAGCGTTTCAGTGGATGGATCACCCTAAGTTGCTTTGCGCTATCTCTTCCAAACTCAAAGTCAATGGTGTAATGGCTATCATTCAAAACAATCGCGATTTTAATCATAGCAAATTTCTAGCCGCTTATGAGACATTGTTAGAAGAAATGAGCTCCTAACTATTCTTGTTATTATCGTAATTTTGATTTTTACAGGAAATGAGTGATGGATTGGAGGTAAATACAGAAAAGGTTGCTTTACATACACACAATTTAACGATGACAGTCTCATCCGAAGCCTTTATTGGAATGAGCCGTTCCTCAACTCAAGCGCAACGCGCTATTGCTCGTCACGGGGAAGAATATTTGCGTCAATTGATTGCATTGATAAAGCAATATGAAGTACAGGGAAATTTGGAGATTTTGTATCGAAGTGAACTCTACATATATGCAAGATAATCCTACATCTATGGTTACCTCCGTTGTCTTTCGGCATACTAGAGCAGACGATGTATAAAAAATGCACGTATTATTAAAACGCGGATTCCAAGGACATTGACAGCTCTTCTCCTTCGGTTCTCAAACAAACTCCTCGTTGCATTCGATCTTCACTGTCCGCTTGGTAGGTGAAAATCCTCGACGAGAAACTTATTAATTACGCCATGATATTTGAGAAAAAGCATCTCCTTGCCTTCTGCTCCATGACAATCAATCCTGATTATCGACAGATTATGCCAGAAAAGCGTCTGTTATAGTTGTGGTGCGTGAAAGCTCAAAGGTCAATTTGAGTGCATTAAACTTATTTTACAAGAAGCATTGACTAAAAACATTCGTTTTTTACTAACCAGTGGTTTATCCGTATGACATCCTTTAAGCCGAGCTTCTATTGTCTATATGCGCTAGAATTAATTAAATGAATGATAGATCGTTGCGTGTTTTGGTTACTGTAATTGCTTGTTAAATAAGTAATTCAAAATGAATGCAAAGCATTCATCATTACTACAAAGTAAAAACATGATCTTGATGATTTTCAACATTGTTTTGTTTAATAATTTAAAAAATGCTCATGAAGTATTAAGGCTCGTCAACTAAACAATACCCCCATCAACAAGCATCAATGTCAGCATTGATCATGAAGATGGAATATTTACAGCAATGACCATCCGAAACTGTCTGTAACTTCCTAACCCAAAATCTTACAGCTTATTGTTTTATTCTAAGATAAATACCTCAGAAATTGTTACTTAAAATCACATTATTGCGCGCGATCTCTATAACTCATCGGATTCCATATGCGGATGTTGTTTTACTCATTGGATAGCCTATTCATAATCAAACCTGACAATGACGGGATTAAAAAGCAACAGAACAAATCTAGGAAAACATCGCAGAGGTATTGAGATGCTCCTCGCAAAAGCGTTTGAATCAAATGTGTTTCTTATATATTTTTCAGTATACTAATACGCCAATTCTCAGAATGTTATAATAATCCCCAAAACAAAGACACCGCTCTACCCAAATTTGCTGTATAAAAATCCTGCTAAAGTTCAATCAATGGCACTCCCTCTATGAAAAGACCACTATGTGAAAGCCGTTAACCACCACGCATCTCAGCCTGAGACTGTCAATGATTTTTGCCCAATAACGAGGTTTGTTATCACACAAAAATTCAAGCTTATCGAGGGAAGGGTCAACAGTAAAACCTCAAACCCTAAGCATAAACAGGATCAATTCTAAAAGCGCAAAACATACCCCTCTCGAGAGCATAAGCTATGTTCGTCACTTAGCGAAGCAGCACCTTATGGATAAAGCGGCTTCGCAATAAGCGCAGTGAAAACACAAGCCACCCTCGCTACTCTGTTGCCTGAAAATTAGCTATTGCTACGATAAATGTCATCGTTCAAATTCATATCATGCCCCTATCGAAAAAACTTGACATGCCCAGCAATACTTGCACTAATTGTTAATAAATATGTATACCAATTATAATACTGCTTATAATACTTAATACTGCGTTTTTTAGATATGCGAATAGGTGGGGAATATGTACGAAAAGAACTTTTTTCGGTCTTATGGGCTTATGGGCTTATTGTTGTGCTGTATCTTTCTAACATGGTACTCTTCTTAAGTGACCTTTGGAACGTTTATCGCATAACATCCTCATCAGTTTTCTTAGGCGTAACCATGGCTTTGGGGGTTCTTACACCCATCTTTTGAAAAAAAGCGGCCTTGTGCACATTAAATTCTTGCTGCGATTGGTGGATTTATACAAAAGGCAGATTATCATCTATAGTCTCCTTTTATTGATTGCTCTTTTTCGTTATGTTGATTCCTCCTTTGGTTTTATTGCTGTATCTATCTCTATCGGTTATCTCTCTCTGATCACTTAAATACGCTCGAGACTTATAATACCAGACTAGCTCTTAGTGGTTATATTAGTGCCCAAATTGCTTCCCGCATCATGCAAACAGTAGTGCAAATTGGCGCCTTTTTGAGAACAGCCCTTAGTGGTTATCTCTTAGAAGTAACAAGCCCGCGAAGGGCAGCAGCTGGATTTGGTTATAATGGTTTTATCGCGGCAATTTGTATGTTTGATATCATCCATAAGCCTCGTAGCCGGATATGCCATCTTTCGCGATGAATATAGTGCTACAGGTGCCACGCTGCCTGCAACTGAGAAAGAGCAAAAAACTGCGCCAAAGGTAGATCAACTTTCCCTTGAACTTAAACTTTTATGCGTCTGCATAGGTCTTATTGGTTTTCATATTTGCGCCTATAATACACTGGCGACCATTCTTTTTCAGAGTGTGAAAAATTTTGGCTCTGAATATTATGGACTTTGCAGTGCAATTGCGAGTGTGGGCACTTTCTCGGCTGCTTTTCTCAAAAGCCCTCGCTTTGAATTCATCCTACCAGCCCTTATGTTAGGTTTGGCTAATCTCATTTTTAGCACCACCAAATTTACCCTATTTGGCTATGATCTTTTGCTTTTTTATTGACTTTTCAATGAACACCATGTGAATTAACGCCCGAAAGCATATGATTGAAGCTACCCAAACCGAAGCTCAAGCAGAGCTTGCGGGAGGCTGTAGTGGCATGCTTTATACTATCTCCCAATCAGCGGGTTATGTTATCCTTGGTCTTCTTACAAGTTCTGCTCTAATGGGACTGCAGGCGGCTGTTTATCTTTTACCCCCGATAGGGCTGATAATCTTTATTTATGTCCGTTTCCTTTTATCAGGGCAGGCCAAAGCATGAGCAAATCCATTCTTATTGTCGATCCTTTTTCTACAGGATCCCTCTATGATTCTGCTTTGCAAAAATTAGACTATGCCTGTTACGGTGTTGTCTCTCAATCAGCCCTTTCTTCATACCTTATACTTTACTATCAGGGTGAAGGCATGGCAGAAGCGAAACTTCATAGTTTAGATGACATAAAAAAACGCTTTCCAGCTAGCACGATAGAGGCCGTGGTAGCAAGCGTCGAAGGAGGTATTTATTGTGCAAAGTAATTAGCTGCTTATTATGGTTGTTGAGAATAATCCCTTGACTACCGATTGGCGACGAAAAAAGGCAACGATGCAAAAGCGCCTTTATAAAAATGATTTATCTTATATTCAGTCGAAGATTCTTACAAAAGGCGATTGTGCTATCGATGATTTTGAAAGCCACACGGCTATATGGTGAAGCCAAATGATTCTGCTGGGAGTGATGGCATTTTGTTTTTCTTCTGCCACGACGAAGTAATGGCGTGGACGTCCGAGATCGACTGGACACAGAAAAATATTTTTGGCACGCTTAACGAGGCTTATTTACTCCAAGAAAGATTGGCAAGAGAGGAATACATAATAGACGCCGTTGTAAATGGAGAGGTGATAAAGATATGTACTTTATCGCGATATAAAAAAGGTATCCACAATAAAAGTGCCTTTGTTTATGAATTGCTTGATATTCTTTATGCTCAAGATCCCCTTTATGCCGCTCTTATCTCTTATGCAAAACAATGCATTCACGCGGTGGGAATTGAATATGGGCCTGCACATATGGAAATCATGCAAACTGCCCATGACCCAGTGATAGTCGAAGTAGGAACCCGCCCCCACGGAGGAATTGCGCCTGTCTTGTTCGCACATCGCTATGAAAATGGTTTACTTGAAAGCTCCGTTAACCTTATTGCGGGGTATTTTCGGAAAAACAAAGTCGCTTTAAGAAAAAAAGGCGCATTATTTTTCTTATTAACAGAGCCAACAGCCGTATCATAAAAGATATTGATTTATGGAAACAAAAGCTTCATTCTTGGAAAAATGTGGTTCATTTTATGCCTTTTTTTAAAAAAAACGAGCCGCTGCAGTTGACAATCGATTTAAATATCTGCCCGGCAATTATAGCTATTTTGGGCTGAAGTGATGATGAATTATCTAACGCAGAAAGGATAATTCGTAGCAATTTCCTATAAAATGCAAAAGTTGGGAAGAAAATCCAAATTTAGTAGTATAAACCACTAAAAATATAGACAAATATGAAAAATGGAAGCAGGCTTGTCCCTTGCCTATTCGAGGTGAAATGATACCAGAAAGACATGCTTAAACTTTGGTTCTACAAAAAATCGACCGCAAAAAATATTATGGAGGACCTCATTGCGATAATCATAAAAACTTTAGAAAAAGAGGGATGTTGTTAGAAATAAAGTACCATATCTTAGTTTTTAAACTCAATATGAATTCTATGATAAAAAAATAATATAGAAAATGCGTGCTGTCTATTTGAGAGTGCTGCTTCTTATCATATAGGTGGGAGATAATCTAGGTCTGATTTTTTTCATTTGATGAACAAAGTTACCTTCAACGTGGGGAGTGCGCTGTTACATATCAGGTGTAGCTACAGCAAATGCTGTTATTGGACTATTTATTACCCCAGATAAGACTAGATGTTACTCATATCTGAATCAGAATCATATGCAGGATACCATTCATTCTTTTTTTCAAATATCAAATTGATAGGACTGAAGATCCACATAGCGGCTACTACCATATTTGTAATAAAATGTGAGCTTTTATATTTATATAAAGTAATTAATACATTACTTCATTGGCGCTATTGGTGAATAAATGAAGAGTATATTAGTATTTGGATTTTTATTTAACGGTATAAGGATTTTAACAAGCGCCTTTATTGTATTTTATATGCTTGCAAAAAACTTAACTCTTATTGACATAGGTATCATTAAATCATTTCAAGCTTTTATTATGATGGTTACAGATATCCCTCTTGAGTATTTTGCAGACAGAAAAAGTTATAAAATATTTATCATTTTGGCAGCAGCTTTTGCTACCGCACGGCTCTTTCTTATAGGCGTTTTTACAAGCTTTTACGGTTTTCTTTTGGCAGAAACCTTTAATGCATTGTCGCTTACATTGATTGCTGATGCCTATAATGCTTTACCTGTTCAATATGCAAAAACAAAATTTATATCTACTAAAAAAGTGATCGGTTCCAGCTCTCAGTATAATTACATTGGCATGTTTCTATTTAGTTTGATAGGTGCATATTTTGCTGATTATTCTAGACAATATATATAGTATATATCTGCATTTTTAATGTTAATGACAACAATCTTTGGTCTATTTTTTGGGATGATCTAAAGGGAGAGAAAAAACCAATAAAAGCGAATTCTTTACGTTATGATGCAAGAGAAATGTTCTCTATTTTTGTTAAAGTTCCCTATATTTCTCTATATTTTTATTTTTCACTTATTTTTTTCAATATATTTTCGCAGTATTGGCAGTAGATATTTAAAGATTATGATATCAATGTAACTTATTTTATCTTGGTATTACATTTTCTCTTATATTGCTTTCCCAGCTACTGGCTAGTTTTCTCTTTAAAAAACTGAGTGAGAAGATGAATTTTATCTTACTGCTGTTTCTTGCAGCTTCTATGATTTTTACAGTTGCTTTCTTTGAGCCGAAAAAAGAAATCGCAGTTATTTTAGTCTGTACGATTTTTTATTTCATTAACTATACATATCTTCGTGTAGAAGTTATCCTGTACGATAGTATTAACGATAACCTCAGAGCCACGCACGAATCTTTTTTGTCAACTGTTGAAGACTTAGCTTATTGGTACTTTTTTACATGAGTGCATATATGGTCAATATGTTTAGCTTTTTGTCATTAGTTTACATTTTGGAGGTATATTTACTCATTTATTTGTTTGTAGTGCTTTTTTTAGAGGGAATTCTCAAAAAATCTTAGTAAAAATATTAACTTATCATTATCACACGCATTTTATGTGATTTTAAAATGGTACATTTACATATCACATTAGAGTTTAGGGTTTTCGGCTTTCAGTAATCGCTTTTTATACAATTGGGCATCATGGGTATAGTGGTGCATAGCCATTAAATCTTCAACCAATCACAACCACAAAAAATACAAAGTGGTGGCCATTGACTTTTTTGCAGTGAAAAACTCAAACCCGACAAAGTGAATCCAGAAGATATCCAGATCTTCAAAGGCATAGCCAGCAGAAAATATCTGCAAAATTTTTCCCGAAAATCCTTCATCTTTTAGCGTGTTACTATATTCGTACTGCAATTTACGGCTGCAATTTTCCCCAAAGCGAAATACCCCTAGTGTAGTTTAATATGAGATTTTATACTCAGTGAAAAAAGATGAGATAAGAATACCTGATAATTCTTTGTGTTTACGAACATTTTTACCATTAAATGCACTTTGAATTTTGCTAGCAGAAAATCGAAAAAAGAATAAAAAATGGTAAAAATAAAAATTTGGCAGCAAAAATGAAAGAAATCTTTGAAAGGTCTTTTTAGACCGTTTGAGGACCCCTTTGAAAAAAACAAATTGGGCTCAAACCTGGTATCAAACGATATAAAAACCACTGATAAGCTACAATCAGCACATGGATTGGTAAAGTTAGAAGCAATACGTGCAACTAAATAAAGATGCTAAGATTTCGTAAACGATAGCGCTTTTGGATGGACAGGGGATCAAGTGGCATCATTCTATAACTAAAATATTCGATAGAAAACGCCTAGCAACAGAAGCAATCGAAAAGCTACAAAAAGATTCGGGATAGACAGAAGAACAAGTCACAGAAACAAAATCCCCAAACTTTTGTTAACGCCCCTGCACTTTAAAAAAGATTATATAGAATCAATAAGTTATACATGGATAAATTTGATGGCGGAGAGAGAGGGATTCGAACCCTCGATATGGTTTCCCATATACACGCGTTCCAGGCGTGCGCCTTCAACCACTCGGCCACCTCTCCAGAGGCTTGCACACTATACCCAGAAAGAAATGGCGTGCAAGCCTAAAACTATATACTCAAAATTCAAAAAACAACTTCATTTATCAAAATAAGATGTGATACTTGTTGAATAACAAGCACATCCTCTCCTTTCAATAAGTAAATTTTTTCAGTGGATATTATATATCTAAAATGCAATCTCTAAATTGTCATAGATAATACATTTTTTCCCATACGCGTGCCTTCTTACTCATGAACAGTGTTGTTTTCAGATTGATTATGTTGCTCATGTTGTTTCAAAAATCAAATGATTAAACACCATCATCAACCCATTAATACTCATTCTATCCAGTAACCAGTAAGATAAGCTATTGTATTAACCTTTTGATCCTCAAAATGAAAATGTACCTCACGAAAATAATGAAATTGATTCCAACAAAAATGATTTATAATGCGCTTGCCTTACCAAACTGCAAATTGGCGCACTCTCTTCTCCTCAAAGGTTCCTTGTTATTTTATATCATTTCTAAGAGTGCGTACAGCTCGCGCAGTTTCACACTGTAATGCTTTTTTTGCTAAAATTTTCATATTTTCAATACTATGTGCCTGCAAATATGCTTTTACTGCAGAAATGTCACAGGATATCATAGAAAGTTCATTAATCCCTAGCCCAGCCAAAATCATCGCTGCGAAAGGATCTCCAGCCATCCCGCCACACACGCTAACCCAGCACTTATGTTTTTCTGCACCCTGAATAGTCTTATGAATCATACGCAAAACCGCTGGATCAAGACTATCAGCTTCAGAAACAAGATAAGGATTCTGTCGATCAACAGCCATGGTATACTGTGTTAAATCGTTTGTTCCAATCGAGAAAAAATCAACATAGGCACTCAAAACATCTGCCATAATGGCAGCTGCTGGAATTTCAATCATAACACCAAGCTTTAATTTTGGCGCCCCAATATCGTTGCGAATTTCTTCTGCGATCTTTTTTATAGCAAAAATCTCTGAAACAGACATAATCATCGGAAATAGAATCCATAAATCTCCACCCTCTTTTGCTGCTCTATACAAAGCACGCAACTGAGGAACTAAAAGATCACGCCGACGTAACAAAAGCCGTGTTCCCCGAACACCTAAAAAGGGATTGTCCTCTTTAGATAAATGTAAATGGTTAACCTGTTTATCCCCACCAATATCGAGCACACGAATAATTAATGGTTTACCCTCTACTGCTGCAATTACTGCGCGGTACACGTCAAACTGTGCTTCTTCATCTGGAATATGTGGATCATCTAAAAACAAAAATTCTGTACGCATGAGTCCAATACCTTCAGCCCCTAAATTTAGTGCAACAGGAACTTGATTTGCGCAGTTGACATTAGCCATGATACGGATCCTTTGGCCATCTATCGTTTGCACTGGTAATCTACACACACGTATCCCACTATTACGCTTTTGCAAAACTATACTCATCTGCCTTTGAGCATCTTCAACATCTTCAGGAGCAGGATCAAGATAAATGAACCCATTATCACCATCAATAATAGCCTGAACATCACACTCAATTGCTAAAACATCCACACCCGTAGCAACAACCATTGGAATACCAAGAGTGCGTGCCAAAATAGCTGTATGAGATAGTGCCCCTCCCCATGCAGTTGCTAGCCCCTGCACTTTTGTACAATCAAGCTGAGCTATATCAGAAGGAGAGAGATCATCTGTAACAAGAATAACACCGTGCGGAATATCATTTAAAAAAAATGATCTATACGATGGATTGATTTCACCTAGAACACGACGACCAACATCAATCAAACTAACAGCACGCGCCGCTAATAAAGGATTATCTATCTTCGAAAACATATCTGCAAATTGCCGGACAGCTCTATCCCAAGACCAGGCAACGCCATGACCTTCTGCCATAAAACGATAAGCTTGAGCTATCAGATCTTCATCTTCAAGCAAAACCATTTGTGCAGAAAAAATCACAGCAGAATCCGCCCCCATACGCGCCGTGATATCAGCAATAACAGATGCCATTTTATGTTTTGTCATCGTGAGAGCGTTTTCAAGATATGCCGCACCAACTACAAAATCTATTGGTTGATCTATTATGGAAACAGTATTTTGCTTTAAAATAAAAATCTTGCCAAAAGCTAGCCCTGAACTTGCTCCAACACCAGAAATACTTTTTTGTCTAGAACGCGGATACCAACCATGAAAAGCCTTCGTTTGAGATTCCATTTCTCTCATCATACACTTTTCACTTACACTTACTTTCTTTACAACAGAAATCGCGTCCTCAAGAAGTCGCGCGCCTTCTGCAGCATCCGTCGAAAAAATCAGAACATCTCCGTTTTTTGCCCCTAATTGCAATAAACCAACCAAATTTTTCATTTCAGCGGCATACTGACCATGCCGAACTCTAATAGGGCTTTGAGCTTTTTTTGCGAAGTCAACCCAAAGAGAAGCTGGTCGCGCATGAAGACCACTTGGATAATCTAAAATCCATTCCTGACACACTGCAAGGTCACCTATAAAAACCTTCCCCATTTTCATATCCTGACCAAAAAGAGTTGTAATAATCTGTTGTTTGTCGGCAGTCGTCAAAAGTGCTTCAAGCTGTTCCTTATCAAATAAAAGACGCATCAATTGTTTGCAAATCTCTCTATAGAGATCTGGACAAGCTGCAATAGCAACAACTAAATGCGCCCCGTACTTCCTTCCCTCCACTCAATACCAGCAAGAATCTGTATAACAGCAACAGCATCTCTGATAATTAAATCACAACTTTCAACCATTCCATGGAGAATTGCTATAGCATTCCCAAGCCAAGTATTCGTTATTGTCTCACGCTTTAGCATTCTTGCCAGACAACATTTATCAACTGCACAAACCTGCACAAGAAATTCAGAAGCCGCATGAATTGCATCATTTTTATGATCAAAAGCAGCTGCAAGTTGCGCAGATCTTACAGACAAGATTTCACTCTCATTAAAATCTGTATTCATCACTTCTACTTCCTCATATCTCATAATGAATTTAAACTACTTCACATTCGAATATGTCTGATAAATTTCATTTCAAAGCAACATTCCCCAAAATCCAAACTATAAATAACACTACCATTTTGCTTTTTTATACGGAATACAACTAAGTAAGGCGCCTCTGCCCCTCCAAATATGAACTATAAAGATTGTATATCGCTGTTCCCAAAGTGGCGTAAAAATACTATAAGAGTTTGATTCCTACTTTATTACTACACGAAGAAAAATAGCCTAATTTTTTATATACTAAATTAATTGAAAAGCTATTTTTATAACGCTCCCATTATTTCAAGTTATCCTATATAAATTGCTATTATTCCTCGTATAAAAAAGCAACTTCCCAATCACTCGCAACTTCAATTAACATTCTAACTGATACCCCTAAACTGAACAATCAACCTTTTCCTCTTTCTGATTCATTACAGGAGTACAAATTTCTACATGTAGCCTATCTTCTTAAAATTCCACGTGGCTAAATATCTCATAACATAAAATCTTTAGAGCATAACTTTAACGATATTGTAGGGTTTCTCTTTTTTAAACAAACATAGCAACAACAGAATATTCTTTATCTGCACATCCAAGAATCTCTATCTAAAAAACATATGCTAAACAGATAAAATCAAATAAAATACCATACACAACCTTAACTTCTAGGTATTTTTATAAATAAAATCAATAAATTTACAAAATAAAAAATGATTTTATATTAAGTAAATATTTTCTGTTAAATAATACTGTAGATTATATTAACAATGCTCCATAACAGATAGATAAAAAATACTCTTGATATCAATAATTACACGTATGACATTTCGATTGCCTAAAACCATAACTCCCTCAATGCCATTTTACTCTAGATCTATTGCCCCTCTAAACGTATATCATTTGCAAAACAGCTTTTATCAATACTTGTATAGTCTATCTTACATATTTGCTTTCTTCTAAATAGGGAGCCTAAATAATATCCATAGCCGTTAAAAAACTATTATGAACACAATTAACTCCCACAAATTAGATCCTCTTTACCAAAACGATCGTGCAAAATACTTCCCGTCAAATTTCTCTCAAATTCTTCGAAAATGAACTGTTTAGCACTTTTTCGTGCATAAAGAGAAAAAACTTCTCTCATTACTATCATATATACCAATTTATGGATAAATTCTGTCACCACGTCAATGTTCTCAGTGCAAACCAAACAGAGTACTAATCTTTTGGTTATTTTAGAAAAATAATTGCCCCACTTTTTCCTCTGCGGTTTTCTATATACCATTACATTTTATTATGGCATCAACGCAAAAAAGGAAAGATAGCATTCTATCTTTCCTTTCTAAAGCTCATAATCTCATAACCGAAGTCCAACAAAACACCGGTTTATGGAAAGAAATTACAGCCTATTCTGCTGCTTCTACCACAGGAATGACCGAGACATACGAACGGTTGTTTGCTTTTCTTTGAAAAGAAACTTTTCCATTTGACAGCGCAAAAAGAGTATGATCTTTCCCAATCCCGACATTATCACCAGGATGCCAGCGTGTACCACGCTGGCGAACAATAATATTTCCAGCGATAACGGCTTCACCACCAAACTTTTTAACGCCAAGACGTTTTGATTCTGAATCGCGACCATTACGCGAGGAACCACCAGCTTTTTTATGTGCCATAGACGTTGTTCTCCTTTAATTTTCTTCATCATTTGATGCTACAGCCGCTCTTTTCTGCGATGTAAGCTTTTTTTCAGCAGCTTTCTTGGCTGTTTCTTTAACAGAAGCAGTCACTTTTGTTTCCTTTGTTGTTTTTTTCAATTCAACCGCTTCTTTTTTAATTGGTTTTGCAGTCGCTTTTTTAGGCTTTGAACCACCCGTTAGAATTTCTAAAATACGAATTGTTGTCATTTCTTGGCGATGACCACGCGTGCGTTTCGAATTTTGACGACGGCGCTTCTTAAATGCGATAACCTTACGCGCACGTGCCTGCTCTACAATCTCAGCCGTAACCAAAGCATCAGCAACAACAGGTGCACCAATAATGGTATCATCCTCTTGCCCAACGATCAATATGTCATTGAGTTCAATAACATCACCAGCATTTCCAATAATTTTTTCAACTTTAACCACCTGATTAGCAACAACGCGGTATTGCTTACCACCAGTTTTAATGACTGCGAACATTTTTTATCCTTTCGTTCACTCCAGCTCTTATTTGATTTCTGCCTTGTCAATAAGGGAAAATAGGCTGCTTTTTGTCAGTCGTAATAGAGTTAAAAGAGAGATAAAAACACTCTAAAAAACAAAAACATGCGCAGATTTCTCCACGCTTGCATTTCAGACATATATGACGGAATTTCTATTCTCTGTCAATAAAGTCTCATAAAAAAGCAAAAAAGGGTTGTGCTAAAAGCAATTGAAGGTTATCTACCCGCCATATACTCAAACAGTGCAAATTTTGTTGCACTTTTATTGGAGAGATGGCTGAGTGGTTGAAAGCACCGCACTCGAAATGCGGCATAGGGGCAACTCTATCGGGGGTTCGAATCCCTCTCTCTCCGCCACAACAATTTTACTGACTGTAGCTTGCCAGCAGGTTTTGCACTATTTGCCACCTAGTTTTGCACCTGTAGCTTGCCAGCAGGTTTTGCACTATTTGCCACCTAGTTTTGCACCAATTTATTTTTTTTCACAGGGTTTTTTAAGGGGTTCTAAAAGGGTCTTCAAAGATCATTTAAAGACTCTTTGAATGAGTCTTTTTTTTCTGTTAAAAATTACGATTTGAGATGATCAGTTTTTTTGCCACAATCACATGATTTGATACCTACAGTTTGTAAGATCATGAGTGCAGAGCACCATAAAATTTTGTATAATTTGTATCGTATTTTGTAAAAACTACCTCCTTTTCAAAGGATTTTCATTTTTTCAAAGGGTTCTCAAAGGGTCTTCAAAGGCCTTTCAAAGGTTATTTAAAGACCCTTTAAATGAGTCTTTTTTTTCTGTTAAAAATCACAATTTGAGATGATCAGTTCTTTGGCAGGAGTCGCACGATTTAAACCACATGTGTAAGATGTTGTGACCTCTTTTATCTGAAATTTACTAAAGGTTTTTCGTATCTCTGGCACATCATTGAGTGAAAGAAGAAACTTCCCCTTTAATTGCGCAAGGAGCGCAGACATGGTCTGGTAATCCTCCCGCTTAAACAAATCCTTTCCATAATAGTGCTCAACGCCAAAATAAGGTGGATCAAGATAAAACAACACCTGTGGACGATCATAGCGAAGAATAAAGTCAGACCAATTTAAATGTTCAATGGTGACCGTGGATAAACGACGGTAAATAAGCTTTAACAAGGCTTCAAGTTTCAAAGGATTAAACTGTGCAGTGCAGTGAGGATCAACTCTAAACCTACGATTGGTTACCTGACCACCAAAACTCAAACGCTGCAGATAGAAAAATCGTACAGCCCTCTCTAAATCCGTAAGGGTTTTGGGATCTTGTAAAGAGAAGTGTTGAAATACTTCACGGCTGCTAATCTGGAACTTTAACAAATCCGTAAATGGCTGATAATGGCGTTGCAACACCCGAAAAAAATTCACCACATCACCTGAACGATCATTGATCACTTCATATAAAGGTTTCAATTTTCGTCTAAAGAATATTCCTCCCATGCCAACAAAAGGTTCTGCATAAGTTTTATGAGGAATGCTTTCAATGATTCTGATAAGGGTTTTAGACAACTTGATTTTACCACCAATATAAGCACTAGCTGGTGTGATAGGATCAACAGATTTTAATGTTTCAGCATAAAGTGTATCCATACTTTTTTAACTTCTTCCATACATGATGGCCGCCTTCTCATTGCTTCAAGTGATAAGAAGTGGCTGCGATGTTATGTCTTTTGGCATCGGACGGGTGTGTCGCTAAACTATCCCCGTTGGCTGGGTAACCAGCCCAGCCTCTCTTTATTTATTTTATCTCTCCTCCCTTTTGTTTGGTGCTTCCAGTGTAATTTCTGTGGTGTATCCGCTTGATTTCTCATAGCGATGGGTGACGGTTGCGGCTTTCCATGAACCATTGATTTCGCTGCGGAACCCCTGTAGCAAAAGAGGTTGATCGGCCATGATTTCTGGATAACCCTCAAGGGTCAAAGAACCACTTCCCACAGCACGGCAAAGTCGGTCTGATTCTGATGCCGCTGCTGCTAACGCCTCTTCCTTGCAGGTATAACAAGTCCGCAGACGACGCACAGGTCCGCTAACCCCTGTCTTATGTTTGACTTGGTATTGCTGCCCTTTTGAGCGATCAAAATAAGAAGCTTCCACCACACCGTATTGCGTGCGTGGCTCTAACGTGAATTCCCAACTGGAACAGTCGTGCTTATAAAGGTCGAGTGCTGGTAAATTGTCTCCGCTTAAAAATAAAAACTTATTGTCCTTGATCAAAAAACGTGCCTGCATGCGGTCAGCAAGGCGGGTTAAAAAATCAACCGCAGATTGATCTGTACGAATCACATAAGGCAAAGCTTGTTTGGTCAACTGGGGACTGATCTTTGCTTGATAGCCATGGCGCTTGGCGAGTGTCTCAACAATCTCACCAATGGTTCTGTGATCAAAATGTTCACTAGCTTGTTCTTTGAGTTCCTTACGCATCGAGGCGCTTTTGCCACAAAGGCGTAAAATCTCTCCTTCACTGCCGCCTGAACTTACAACCGATTCAACAACAAAACGCCCCATAAACGCACTGATGATGTTCTCATAGCCAAAGATCACCTGTAGAGTGCTGTTGCTGGCCGGAACACTTAAATCATGACCGCTATCGTCAAATTCTGCTTCAAATGTATCGGCTTCATTACCGGCATTATCAGTGATGGTTGCCGTTAAAAGACGCTGGTAAAAAACTTCATGAACAGGTCTGTCTCCCACCTTAACCACAATAAAAGGGTATGTACGCATTAATCCCATAGCCGCTTCACCATGCTTTGGGGATTAGACAACACAAATTCAGGAAGTATCACACGCAATCCACGTGGCAAAAGCACACCATATTTGGCAATCTCTGGATTGGCCTCCAATGTGGCTTCTAAATAACCTTTTAAAGCTCCCACGCGAGAGCGATCCCCTAACACAGCCATGGCATGGTGAAAGCAGATGAGGTCTAAGCTCATATCCTCTAGCTCTACAACAATGTGCTTTTCTGCTATCTTCATTGGCATTGTCCCATCTGATATTGCCCCATCTGATACTGTCCTTGAGGTTTTCCCCCATCAAAAAAGGGCAAGAGACTAATGGAATAGCGGAGACGCTGAGATTGGCCAGAGCGGCTGATATAATCATGGTCTTTACTAATACTGGTGAGCACCACGCAGCCATGCATAATGGCGCTATAGGTGGTATCATTGATCCAACGGATCATCGCAACGGGTTTGGCTGCTCGAATCGTTTGGGTAATGGCATCTATCGCTTCACGGTCGCCAAACTCTTCTGGAAACAAAACCCCATGGATGGTTTTGGGATCATTACCATAGCCGGTAAATTGCAAACCAGGTGCCTTGCCAAAACGCTCCATACAAACCCAGGAGGCAGAAAACTCTTCTTCAAAGGATTGGAAATTCAACCAGTCCACATAAAATTGATGTGGTCCTAACATCATCAAAGGATCTCTCATAGGCTCCCTCCCCTCATTCTGTTCCCCCATGCAGGGCATTGGCACGTGCACGTTGAATGGCGTGACTTACCGCACGACCAGTGGCAATAGGATCACGGGCACCATTGACATGTACCGTGACATTTTGATTATGGGTGATGGTGGAGCGGTCTTTGTCCCTTATCCCTGTGTCAGGAGCCTGTTTGTGATGGCTTCCCGCAAATTGCACAATCGGTTGAATGGCTGTTTTGCCCCCAAGCCAACTTGGCAAATGGAAAAGGTCCGATAAATCAATCGACCCAATCCATGTCTTGATGCGGCGGGGCAAGGATGTAAAAAAATCGCTCAACCCCGTGATGGAGGCCATAAAACCATCGACAATCCAATTGGCCAAGTCCTCCCCCGCCTGTTCCATACCGGCTTTGGCATCCTCAGAGAGCTTTTCTTGAGCAAAAAAACTAACCAACCATTGCCAAAAGTTGGAAAGGCTTTGTTTAAACCCATCCCACACATTGCCAAACCACCTGCCAACAGCGTTAAGTCCTTGTTTGAATTTTTGCCAAGCTTGAGAGAAATCAAAAGCAGCGGCAATAATATTTTTCCACTTGGTGATGGTTGCGGTATCAGCACCAAAAAAGCGCATGACGGCTTCAAAGGCACGACTAAGAGCGCGTGTTATTCCCCGTGCAAAGCCTTTGACAAAGGAAGAGAAACGATCCCAATATTTCCACAAAGCAAAGCAAGCGGTAAGGATCACAGCCACAACAGCAGCAATCAGAGCCCCTATCGGGGTAAAAACAGCACCAACTACAGAGGCAATGCCAGCCCCAACCACTTCTATCGCTGTCCCTATCGAACCAAAAGAGGCGGCGAATGCAGAACCAGAGACCATAAGCCCCCGAAACGTAGCCACCAGTAAAGTTATCGGCCGTAAAAGACGCAGTGATCTCCCACCAAGCCCTGCCGCCATTATTCCCAGTGAGCGACCTGAAGCCGCTAACCCTCGCCAATTTGCCTTAAGACCACGACTGAGTGCTCCAAGCTTGATAAAAGAGCTGATCAACTGCAGAAACCCAAGACGTGTACCAGCCATGGTAAAACGCAACACACGCAGAGCAATATTAAAAGCCATCAGGGCGGCAATGGTTTTGATGATAGCGCTTGTTAAAGTGGGATGGGCATTCGCCCATGTCATCAACCCATTGGTAAAATTGCCAACACTTTCCATCAAACTGTTGACAGGGGGCAATAAAACTTCACCAATGGTAATCCCCAAAGCCACGATACGGTTTTGCAAAAGTTCAAATTGCCTCATAGCACCGGTTGCTTGTTTGTCCGCCTCTTGCTCCACCGAGCCTTTAAAGACTTTTGGATCTCTCACAAACTCTAGAGCTTGCCATAACAATTCGGGATTGCCGACCAATTTAGCAAAATCACCGGTAAAATCGCGTCCAGCGATGGCAATCAGGGAACGCATACCCTGTTCTGATTTGCCCAAAACATCAAAAAAGCGAACCAAGGTACCGGTCGCATCTTTATCGAGATCTTCCATGAATTTTTCACGGGATAGCCCGATATTGGTAAAAGCATCCTCAATATGCTTGCCTCCCGCCTGAATGCGGGCACTGATTGCGTTAAAGCCACGCGCTGCGCTTTCTGGAACAATACCAGCAGAAATCATTGCTGTACCAAACGCCGCTGTTTCACGCGCCGTGAGTTTAAACATGGTTGCCGCACCGGTGGCACGATTGGTAAAATCGGAAACCTCACTGGCCTTGGCGGCCATATGATTGGAGAGATGATTGATGGCATCACCTAAAGCCTCAATACCTTCCTGATTGAGTTTAAAGACATTGCGCAATTTAGCAAAGCGCTCCCCAATCTGATCCCCCGTCATATCAAAAGCCACTGCAGCTTTAGCAGCATAAACGCTAAAAGCTTCTAGATCTTGCTCGCCGATGCCGGCTTGGCTGGCACTGGTCATCAGCTCCAAAACTTCACGTGCCGCTAGCGGAATCTTGGTGGAGGTTTCCAAAGCAAAACGGCGCAATGCTTTTAAGCGCTCAAGGGGCGCATCCAGAACCTTTTCCAATCCTTTCATCGATTGGTCAAATTGCATGGCTTTATAGAGAGGGGCAATCAAGGTTGCTGTTTGCGCAATGGCACCCACCATGCGCCCACGTGCTTGATTGAAAGCATTTTCCGCATTTGCTGTTGCCTCCCTCAGATGCTCAGGGTCAAACCAATTTTTAAAGTGCTGCCTTGTCTTGTTTTGGAAATGCGCAACATCTGAACTAAAGGCTGCAAGATCCCGCTTGGCAGAAGCTATCCCCTCTTGCAGATGATTAACAAAACGCACAACAAGGGAAACATCCATGAGAGTATTTTATCCTAACTGATGGCTTTCATATTCTAGGGCTTTAAGGCGTGCTAATTCGCTGCGATAGGAAATCACATCCCGCCAATCCATCTGGTTAATTTCTGAAGGTGCCCAGTGATAATAAAGCGCTAGTTCTGCTCCAAATTGTCCAGCATAAAGGATTGGCGTTGCGTAAAAAAAGCAAAAAAAACCTTGAAGACAGAAATAATGTCAACAACATCAAGACGATCAATCAGTTCAACAGATTCATGTGACATATCGGCTAAAAGCGCTGTGATGCCTTCTGTCGCCTCACTTGTGAACAAAACTTGAGAAAGCTTTGTGATAAGCACATCATTGGTGAGTGTTTTTTGCTCTCCAAGTTCAGAACCAAGCAACTCTGTCAACTGTGGTCCAATCAGCACCGCTAATTGCTTGGCTTGTTTGAAGGTGGGGCGATAAAAGGTCAGTTTCTTGTATAGAGATTCTTTGCCATTTTTGTCTTGATAAAGAAGAGGAACCTGCAACTCCACATCAATGGTTGTTTGTAAACTTGTCATGATCAATTCCTATAAATGAGATCCCTAATAATGAGAGCTTATAAATTGAGAATAGAGCGTCGACGGCCACCGATATCTTGTCCATTGCGTACAAGCCAGCCGCCTCGTTTAAAAGAAAAGCGATGCAGGACAGAACCATCCCAAAATTCCGTATAATCCCAAATATTTTTAATCTCGCAATCATAGCCTGTGGCTTTCCCACCAGACAGACCTTCACTATCAACCTTAACTAAGCGGCCTATGACATCGATGGAATGTTCATGCTCGCGCCCATCTTCTTCACAAACCACATGCTTTTTGCCGGTAAATTTATGACGAACACCAGGGGCACCACCAAAGATGCCAATGATTTCTGGGGTATGGCTGCGGATTTTCATTTGCAAACCAAAAGCTTTGACACCAAGGCCAGCAACATCAATTTGCATATCAGAACCACCTGGTTGATAGGTTTCGGTGATTTCTTCCAATGTGGGAAGTTTAAGTGTCTCAAGATCAAGATGTAGATTGACATCATCATCAACAATCAGGGTAAAACCGCGTATAATGCGTAAGGTCATATTTCACTCCTTGCTGCTTTGCGATAACCCTCAAGCGTATCGCCAAATGCGTAAGTCATTTTATTTTGGATATCCTCGGCCAGCCGATTAAAGTAAGTGCCATTGCGGCGACTGCCAAAACTTAAATCTTCTAAAGGCGGAACTTCTTCCGCATCAAATTCCACCCGTAACTTTCCCAGCTGTAAATTGCTGTTTGAATTAAAAGCACGATCAAACCAAACACGCCCACCCAAAAGGGCGCCACGGGCAATCATATCATCTAGAAACTGCGTGAGACTGCGGGTAATGGCAATGACATGTTGGCCTGTAAGGTTCTCATCATTTGCCCAAGGGCGCAAATTATTGATAATGGTTTTCTCTAGTGCCGCACGGGTGCGTACCACATTAACAAAACGCCACAATGGATCACTGGATGTGGTGTGGTTTCCCCATAAAATGCGTCCATTGGCGACAAATTGCCCCCGCGCATTTTGGCTAAGCCGTGCTGGAATAAAGGTAGCAATATCGGCTTGATTGAGACGGTTTGCCTCATGATCCATTTCTCCATCAAAATAGCTAATCGGGCGCGCCGTGCCTAAAATACCTTTGACATCTTGATTGGAAGGAGACCAAAAAACACCGCCCCTTTGCTTATCCCGTTTGATAAACATCGCCGCAGCAAAAGAACATGCCGGTTTAATGCTAAAACCACCATCACTATTTGCAACCCGCACAAAGGGATCAATCAGATAACAAAAGCGTGAGGAAAAATCTGCACGAAAGGCAAGACTTTCTTCAGTGTTTTTGCCTCCCGTATCAAAAACGGCTATCGCTTGCAGCTTTTCGGCAACTTGTTCAAGTGCATCCGCCACGGGGTTTTTGCCATTATCAACCCGCCCTGCACTATAAGCCGGTGCCAGGAGAATCTCAGGTTCAACACCTAAATGCCCACGTGCATGTTTCAGCGCATGCACACCGGTCAAGGCAGAATTTGACCCCACCATTTCGGCTTGTGTGTCAGCAATGGTAGATTTTTCTTCCACACGCACAAGAATAATTTGTGCCCCTCCCCCTTGTGCACACACAGCATTAATCACATCAACAGCCGTGCCTTTTTGTCCAAGCTTGTCGATTTTGTCCACTTCATGCGTGAAGATAAGTACAGGTTCATTAAGGGGATAAAGTTGTGCATCGGCATCAGGCGCCGTGACAACGGCACCAATGGCCGTCTGACTAAACATCTCCAACGGCCGCGATTCTTCACCAGCCTCAACAAGGCGAATCCCATGATTAAATTCTGTTGCCATTTTGCTCTCCAAATCAATGAAGAGACCATAACAACAAACGCATAAGTATCATAAGCCTGACACTGTCAGTCAAAAAAAGACCTTTTAAAGGGCTTTTAAAGAGCGATAAAAAGACTTTAAAAACATATAAGTTCTTATACAAAAACTTTTAATTTAACTGCACCATCTCCACCCCGTCCAGCACCACTTACTGTTCCATCCTCGCCATCTCGATACCCGCCGCCACCGCCACCGCCATTGCCTAATTCAGCACCGTTTCCTCCATTGCCACCATACTGGCTTTTTCCACCTTTACCTCCATTATTAGGTACATTACCATCCCCGCCACTACCACCACCACCTGCACCACCGTAACTACTATCCCCCCCATCACCGCCACGACCATTATTAGTACCACCCCCACCACCACCTCCACCATGCCATGCATGGCTGTTTCCTGAAAAACCGCTCTCGTTGTTGGAAGTATAGCCACGACCTCCTGAAATCCCAGCCCCACTGTTCCCACCAATATAGCTTTTATTCCCCTTGCCCCCTCGTGCTGTAAGAATAGAACCCACTAGCGTATTGCCACCATTAACGCCATTTCCATATCCGCCTTTTCCAATAGTCACTACATCATTATTCTGTAATTGGCGTTTTTGAATTTTTAGAGTAACACATTCACCGCCACCACCTCCTCCACGTTGACCACCGCTGCCGCCAGCTCCCCAAGCCGTAATTTCAATTTCCGTATCATCTGTGACACCGTCAGGCCAAGGAATATTGCCATTCTGCAGCATAGTGATTTCAACGTATTGTTCTTTACGTTTTTTGATTAAAGCATCTAATAAAGCATCCACTTGCGCTTTTGTATAAACAAGATCACCATCGACTTTGAGTGGTCCTTTAAGCAAGCTTCCTGTTGCGTTTAAACTGGTGAGCACTTCATTATTATGGGTGAGATTTAGTGAGGTGTTACCAAGAAGCTCTAACCCACCACTCATGGTGACTTTGCTGGTAAATTTGTTGTAACTTTGCCATTCATTTGGCCGTGCTAAGCGGCCATAAGCTGTCATATCTTGATTAATCTTGGCTCTAAATTCATCCAATCCCACAATATCTTCGCTTTTGTGTTGGTGTGCTCCCAACAAGGAAACAGCACTGCCAAAGGTAAAGTTCTTGTTGCTTGATTTGTAGAGAACATAATTGTTGGCCGCATCACTAGCACCCTCGACATCGCTTAAATCAGCAAAAGTAAAAGTTTTGTCCGCTGCCATCTTGTCCTTAAGAGCCGCTTCAAGGTCTGCGACATCATCTATGGTGTGCGTATGCTTTGAAGGTGCCTTTTCATCTATCTTTTCCTCAACGTCCATTATGGCTTGATCAATTTTGCTTAAATTTTCCCGCAAAATTGGAAATTCAGAACTGATAAAGCGGCCTTCTTTGGGCAGTTCCATCTGCAATTTTTTTGTTTTGTCCATCTCTTTTCTCCCCTCACAATATGCCGGCACCAAAATCACGCACCATGGATCGTGCTGATGGATCACCCGTAAGTGTGAGTTTTAAGCGCGCCTGTTTGGCTGTTTTGTCACCACTGATGAATTTTCTCTCCACCCAAAGGGGCTCGGAAAGCTGTTCTGTCTCCTCTAATGTGAGAGGGACAAAAGCACCATCATCTACTTGCATCTCCATGCTAAAAGATGAACCGCCCGGCAAAAAGGTTTTGATATAGCTGGTCAATCGCGCCTTTTCGCCAAAGGCAAAAGCACGGGTAATATAGGTTGCCGTTTTATGAATTTTTCCCGCAATCAACTGAACAGGAGCAAATAAAACCGGTGAGAGTTTTTCAGTGCCCTTGAGAATAGCACGTAATTGAACTTTTTCGCTGATATATTCTGTTAAACGGAGTAATTGAAAGGGGAGAAGCTGGTAGACTGTGCCATTGTTACGTTCAATTTCAAACACTACAGAACAATCGCTTGAAGGCAATTCAATGGCCGCACGAACTTGCAAATCAGAGCACTCAATAAGGTCAAAACTGCCAAGATCAATGGTTTTTTCTGTTTGTGTGTAGCGCGCAGCCAGCACCCGGAATGTCAAGGCCTCATCTTGATGGGCTGTCCAGCTTTGCGCATTAACAGAAGAAAAACGCGGCCCCGTCACATAAGGATGGCTTGAGACATATCTTTGCTTTTCTTCATCAAAGCCTCCAAGTTTTGCCAAAGAGACAGCATGCTCACCATCATCGGTTTTCATGACAAAAGCCGTTAAGCGGTCATTTGGTACCGTCAAGGGAACATCATAGCGTGCATGTGCCCATCCTGGTTCAGCTTCTTTCATGGAATAAGACGTTTGTGCTTGAATATCAGCTGTCGGATAACCGTTTTGAGTGGTGACCAAATCAATCACCAAATCATGGTTTCGATTGCCAATTTTACAAAGATGAAAGTCAATGCCGGTTATTTGCCGTGTTTCATCGGGAGTAAACACTTGCGCTTGTGGATCAAATTGTGTCCATATCCGCACCGTTGTTATGCGTCGCATCACTTTCACATCAATCACACCTTGACCGGTAAAAAGACCCGTAGCAGTCGTTCCACCTTTACCAACAGCCACAACGCTTTTTGTGCCAGAAAGAATGTTTTCAGGAATTTTAAACCTGCCTTCAATGCTACCGTTAGCATTGGCAACGAGGCGGTTCTTTGGCAAGACATTGACGCCATCAAAGGTAAGGCTCTCTAAGATTTCACCTTTGGCAAAGCCTTCAATTTTAAAGACAAGCTCTATTTTCCTTAAAAAATCAATTTGTTCCTGATGGGCATTGACCAATTCATCTTTTGTTTCCCTTGTCCGGATAGTGCTGCCACGATTCCAGCCCATATTCAGTTGATTGGTCACGCTTGAAAGCCAATGGGTGCGCTGTTCATGCCAAAAATCTGTCGCGGGGGTAAGTGTAACCGTACCGGGAAGTGGTGCAAAATTTTGGTAAGGGTTGATTTTTTCGCAAGCTGTTGTCAACTCTTGGGCGATAATCACTTCGTTTGTCCAGTCAAGCGTGACAGGCTCTTTCAGAGATGCAGTGTAAAATGTTGGATCAATGGCAAGCTGCAAAATGCCGTTGCCCACAGCACCTGTCTGCGTAAACCCTTCATCTCTGTAAGAGTCATCCAGAAAAGGGTCAGCAAACATACCTTTTTTAGCGACAGGTTCTTTAGAGTCAACATTGCTTTTAATGCGCTCTAACTGCATCAACCGGTCAAGGGAAAGTACCCGTTGAAAATAGCGCCACATCTCATCATAGGGGGCAACCCTAGTGCCATCATTGACAACAAGCGGCGTTTCAAGCCAATTATTGCTAATGGTTGCAAGGGATAACACATCCTCAGGGACACTTGGTGCCATGGGCTGATCCGCTGAGATGCCTTTGATATAGACAACTTTGCCTTGCGCATTCAACCCTATGCGATCAATACGCGGCAATTTGTAAGTGTAACTGACAATGATGTCACCGCCCTCAGCACCACCCGATACGGTAATTTCCTGTGCTGTCACTTTATCAGCACTCACCTGTGCACGATAGCGGTAAGTCACCTTATAGGTGCTGCCCGGGCGCGGTTCATCCCCCACGGGAGCCCAATCAATCGTATCGCCGGTCTTTTTAAAGTCCGTGCCTTCTTTAAATTCTTTATTCCCTTGAACAATTTTGACAAAAGAGGTGATACTTTTATCGGGAACGCCATCACGTCCTGAGACAATCGCACCGCGCGTTAGCGTGACGGTTTTTTCCTTTGTCAGCAAAACAGAATGAATATGTGCAATGGGGGCGTAATAAGTTTGAAAGGTAAAGCTTGTTTCCCCTGCTTTTGTCGAAAAGAGATGTGTTTCACTGGGAACCGCGCTTGTTGAAAAGTCCTCGAGTTCTTCATATCTCAAAGCTGCTAAGCGTTTGCGCTTAAAGCCGTTGATATTGGCTTCCCCTTCTTGAATGCTGAACCGTTGATTTTGTTCCTCTTTGCCCAAAGCTGTCACACGGCAACCGCTTACAATATAATGCCCATGGGCACGGTCGTAAGTGGCAATGGCTTGCATGGCCGGTTCAAGCAGCGAGGGTGATTTTTGGTCAATCAGAACGCCATCTTGCAAAATATAAACCGGAAAGAAAGTGCCTTGCTGTGGATCATCTTTTAGTGCCCAAACAAGCTTTGCGACTTCACGCGCTGCTCCTGCTTCACCTTCAGACAAGGTGCCTGGAACTTGCCCCAACAATTCTGGATCATCCTCATGGGTTATCCATTGTTTTTGCAGTTTAACACCAATTTCCATGCGCCCAATCATGGAAACATTGTTGAGTACAGCGGGTGCAACGGGAAAGATATCCCCTGCGATATAAATCTTGCCATCGGTTAAAGTGACCGTTTGGCTCTCTTTGTTCACAAAAGCATCAGCCCGTTCAACACGGTCACCTTCTTTGGCCACAAGACGCCCCAAGCGGTTATGCCGTCCCCTTATGATGGTTTGAACTTCATTTAGTTCCCCACTTTGAAGAAAGGAGCGTTCTCCATAAAACACAACACTTTGTTGCTCCTCTTTGCCGCGAGATCGGTCAATTGCAAAAGGTAACCCACTTTCATGCTTCATGTTAAAACCTCAATAAAATCTTGAATTGTTCACGAACATCAGCGCGCAAAGGAATGTTGACAGGTGTTTTGAATATTTCCACACCACCACTCAGTTCATCAGGCTCTAACCAAAGCTTGCCAGGGGGTGTCTGCTCTTCTAGGGAGCCATGAATGAGAAGGGAAACAGAGGCGGCTTGTTTGTCTTCAACATCCTTAAAATCTGTACGGGCAGCAAGAAACAACATTGTGCCTGTTTTAGAGGGTTTAAATCTGTTTCCTGAATGGTTATAAACGCCGTCCAAAGCCTGTTCGACAGGCTGTACAGCATAGCATCTGCGATAACCAATCACCGCATTTTGAGTGTCTCTTAACCCGAGATAAAGCGTGCGGTTGCTAAACCACTCTGCCATGAGTATATCGCGTTCATATTTTTTGACCGAACACCATGGAAAGTTTGCCATGCTCCATGGATAATCAATAAGGTTCCAGCTTAATTCTTCATCCCCATCATCCATCCAATTGCCAATAAGTTTGCCTTCTTCTTCTTCGAGAATGTGGTTGATCTCTATCGTGCGTCCAAAGGAAAACAAAGTGCCACCAGCTGTTATACGCACACCGCTCTCATACTCCAGCATACTGTTATCAAGCCTCGACATATTACCTTCCAGGGCTTGCACATCATAACCACTGACACCACGGCGAAAATCAGAGCGCAAACTTTTGGAAAGTCTCACGATTGCTTCAATGGCTTCAAGGAGCATTCGTTCAGGAAGGCGGTCAAACTTAAGCTGAAACGCGTTCCACCATGCGCGCCCCGTCCATGCGGGTGTAAAGCGTGCTGTAATCCCAAGCCATTCAAGCCCCAACTCTATTGCCGCAAGGGAACCGCGCAAGCGCTGCCATTGGAGACCCTGATCAATCAAATCATAGAGGTTAGAGAAATAAGGGCTTAATTCTTGTAAGCCATATTCGTCTATTAAAAAGGGCAACCAAGAAGGTGGACGCGTGATAAATTTCGCACGTGGTATTTCTTCGAGTGCAGTTTTAACGTGAGGGTCAAAAGCCATCGCTTCTGCCAAACAGCGTTCAAATAAGCTCGAATTTGAGGGCAAAAGTGAGGAAAGCATCAATAAGCACGCCCCCGTTCAGACAAGACAATATCCCCCAAAGCTACCGCTTCATCAGGTGCGACTAAAATATCCTCACAAGGTTGCGTTATGTTCACATGGTGAACGCCCTCAACCATCAGGCGGCTTAGTATCCAACTTAAAGACAGATCACGCCCAAGCTTTTGTGCACGTGCCCATTCTTCTCTCAAATTCTGCACCGCTCTTTCCAAAACAAGCGGCCTTTCATCAGGTAACAACCAAAGATCAGCAGAAACATTGATCATCCGTTGCACTGCGCTTTTCACAAGAATGGTATCATTGGTCATTTTAACATGGGGGGAATCAAGGGCTGCTTGCACCTTTGCAATTAAAGCCTCATCAGCCAACCCTGATGGACTGTCACTAAAAAGAGCAACGTGAATAACCGGGCTTTTACCCACACGATAAACAAAAACATCTTTGACATGGATATCACTTGAGAGGGCAAAATATTGATAGTGTGGCGCTGTGCCACCTGTGGAATGTCCTTGTCTATTCAAGCGAATGCGGTAACGGAAACGGGCATCCTCTTCATCTAAAAGACGCGTGACTCCATGAAATTCACCCAAATGATCTAAACTTGTCGCACGGGCAAATTCAAGTAAATTGTCTCGTGCCACTTCATTGATCCGCTGGCGCAAAAGCAACTCTTCATAAGCCGCCGCTTGCAATTGAATGACCACTGGATCATAAGCGGTTTTTTCCACATTATAAGGGATATGATGCGCTGCAAAAAGCTCAGTCAAACGCGTGCGCTTTTGCTCTAAAATTGCTTCAACAGAAAGCTCTTCGATCACTTGTGGCAAAGGGAGTTGTGGCCAAGGGAGTTGTAGAATGGGCAAATGTTCAACATCTGTCATGGGGAAACCTCTAAAGGAAAGCGCATCTGTTCCCCATGCGACCAATCACCCAAATGCCCATCGGGATAAAAAACACCCCTTAAAATAAAGACAAATTTACCCTCACGCGTTGCTTTTGTAAGATCAATCCTCTGTAGAGAAAACCCAGGCTCTCCACATTCTGGATCATCGAGCGCTTGCACGATTGCTTGATAAAGACGCAGTATCGTTGCAGGATCGGCATTGGCATCTTGGAATGTTGCAACATCACAACCATAATGACGACGCAAAACCCGTGACCCAATCCTTGTCATCAAACATTTATGGATCGACTGTTGGCAATGCTCCCAGCCATACAAGAGAGAGCCATCTTTTTCGCTGATCCCGCAACGCATGGTTTAACTCCCCTTAGCTGTCTTTGCCGGAGAAACAGTTGGGGTCGCAGAAACGACAGGAGCTGGTTTTTCAGCAATCTGGCCAAGAAGCAATGGATATTTTGCTGCCTCGCTGTTTAAACGAATTTCCTCTCCCTTACCCGGAGAACGGTTGCCTGCAATAAAATCTGCATTGGTTAAAATAACATAAGTTTTTTGGCTCATTATAAACTCCTTTAAAGGGGATGAGAGGTTGTTGAGGGACCAATTTTGACCCCACCATGTTTGTGGCTTGCTCCAACAGATGTGTGATTGTGCTGCAAATCTTCTGCTTGAATGTGCACACTATCCGTTAATTCAACACGGGTTGATTGGTGACAAAACACCAAACCTTGTGCACTCAAATGTATTTGGTTTTCCCCATGGGAGAGAATAAGTTCATCTCTTGTAATACGCAAAGCGCCACCCGCATAACACAGGGCAAGCTCTTGGGGATGGCGTGCAGGATTGGGGACATCCTCACTATAGCTATCGCGCACCACCAAAGAGGCCGAGCCAATTTCACCATGAGGATTAAACAACCGCACCGGATCACCAATGTTTAAGGGCATATTGCTTGAAACAGCCCCTGCTGCTTCTTGCGCTTGCAGCCAAGGCGATAAAACCGCTTGTCCATTAGAACTCTGTTCGGAAAGTTTCACCCGCACTCTATGGCCATCAACTTCTGCAACCCGCCCGATCATGTGCTGGTTGGCAAGACAGCGTTCAAGTGCATCAAGACGCTTCATAATTTGCCGCAAGGTGTCACTCAAAAGATGCGCATCATTCATGACAACACCTCATTTTCCAAAGAGATCAATCCACTTTTGAGCTGCCTTGCATCTTCATTACAAAAAATATCCTGTCCCAAACGATGTAAATCTTGGTGCCACTCAACCACACTAATCGCCACACCACGCTGCTTAATCGCCGCTGAAACAATCGGTTCAATCTGTACTTCACGGGGTGCACTTAAACCTGTTAACCCCCACAATTGCCCACTATGGCAAAGAACCGCTATGGCTTCTGCCAAAAGCCAACTGTGAACATCGCGCTCTTTGCCCGTGGTAACTATAAAAGCTCCTAAATGAAGATCAGCACTCATGTGTCCGCTTGCCACAGAGTTAAAACGGCTTTCTAAAACAGCAATACGCACGGCAGGAGCCACTAACATTTGTGTTTCAAGTTCTTCTAAATTAAAGCGGCCAAATTGGCAGCCACAATCACGCACATCAGGCAAAGCAGCTTTGAGACTTTTGATCACCGCTTCACGAAACTGATTAATGCGCCCCTGACTTGCAACAGCTTGACTCATGAAAATACTCTTCCCAGCCAATCTTCTGCTGCTTTGACAATTTCCACTTTATTGCGCTCTGAAAGCCCCAAATAAGGACGCGCTAACATGGTCACTTGGTGCACACAGACAAAACGATGTGATTGGCCGCTTGTCAGACAAAAGCGAAGGCTATTGCCATTTTTCGGGCGAATAACCCCTCCTAATTGGTGAATCCGCGCATAAACCAATCCAGAGCCCACAATCACCTGTTCTGGTGAAGCCACCATATCAATAGAGCGTGAAAGCGCCCCACTGGCATAAAGAATGGAGGTACGAGCATAATTACTTTTCCACTTCTCCCCTTGAGGAGAGGTTTTTTCACTTTGAATCCGCCGTCTTGTGCTCTCTTGAATGAGGCGCCCAACCCCTTGTGCCAAAGTCCCCATCGAGCTATCAGCACCCTTTTGCAAAAAGGATAAAGCCGCTTCAAGCCCTATCTCTTTAATCTCAATATGGGTTGAAACAGACATGTTACCTTCCCATCAAACGCGGCTTGGCATGAAAGAAAGCCCCATCACGAACAGGCCCATCTTCACTCATAATTTTAGGCTCATCCATACCCAAACCTGCTTTGCCTTCTGCAATGCGCTTGAGCAGATCAATCGCTTGTTTGTAGCGATCTTCAATGGTCTTGGTCAGTGCCGTATGACGAATGGCCAGATTATAAACGGCAATATTGACACAAATCATACCTAAAGCTGTTGGCTGTCCTGAAATGGGCACACAATAGCGATGAGACAGATGCGCATCAATCTCACCACTTGCTTGTTCTAAAGCACGGGCAATCGCCTGATCTAAAATGACCGGATCAGAATTTTCATCAGACTCGCACAAGTCTTTCAAAAAGTCATTGCCCCAGAGCTCTTCAATCAATGTTTTGCTTGCGTAAGCCATATGGGAACGTTTCCTTTAAACAACTCCTTGCAGCAAGACACCAGCATCTTTTGCTGCCACCAATTCACACACGCGTTCCCCCACACGCACCCGTTTACCGCCCGACAAGCCGATATCTGGATCATGAATCACCCCTGAGAGGCGTTCACCTAATTGGGCGCTAAAGCCCCAGCTAATCACCGATCCATCAGCCTGTTGTTTCGTGGGATCAATATAAAGCAGCGCAATCTTATCGCTCCAAACCCGTGCCAATTGTGCCGCACGCCCTTTGCGTGCCAAATTCACTTGCGATTCACCAATCAATAAACGCTCTGGATGGATTTCCATCAGATCGGCAAATTGCGCCTTGGTAACAAAACCATCAGCGGTGCCACCACCTTTAACCGCTTTAATGATTTTGGGATGGCGTTTAAGTTTTGACCAAACAATTTTGCCCATAACAATGGTGTTGGGTGTATAGACCAAGCTTTTATCCATTGCCTCATCTAAGATGGCATAAGGATCCGATTTATCATAGTTACTAAACTTATCTTCACCCTTAAGATCAATAACCCGCTCTGGTGCGTAATTTTTACTGTTTTGCACAAGTTCCGCAACACGCACTTCACGCCCTAATTCTAGTAAATTAGCAAGCCCTTCTACGGCCGTTTTTTCTGGGTTATAACGAGAGCGCCTTTCCGCTCGTGCACGTGCCGCCGCTTCAATATCGGAATTGGGAATTAAATCATCAAGACCATAATCTTTAATACTGGCTTCACGCTCAAAAGCTGAAAACTCTACCACATTCGGGCGCCCTTTACGGCCAATCTCAAGCTCAGGCACCGTGAAATTTTCCGCTAAGGGAAATTCGCTATATTTAAAAACCTCACTTAAAACAGAAACGCGTGGCAAAACTTTCTCGCCAATAAGAGAACCGGCCGGATTGCGATAACCAATGGCAATGGCGGTTAAAGTTGGATCAATGGGAAAGGGTCTATTCATCATAAGCTCCAATTCAAAGAATTTTAAAAGAAATCACATCACCAGCCGAGCCGTCACTCATAGCAATGCCAATGGTACGGTCTGCTGCTTCTGCCCTTATGGCGCGCCCCTTTAGATCGGAAGTCAAAAAGTCACCAAAAGAAACATTGCCCCCGCAAACGACTTCCCCCCAACCGCACTGACCAACATCAATCATCTCACCAGCTTTTGCTCCTAAAGAGCCGGCACTGCCTAACAATTTATCCCCTTTACTAGAAGCCGTCGCCACCATTCCATCGGTGCGTGCTGCAACAATGCAATAAGGTGAGATCACATCGCCGGCGCGAAAAGATTTTATCAAAATCATCGTACTCATGATTGGCTCTCTTTCTGTTCACAAATATAATCAACAGCTTGGCTAATGGTGATTGACCGCCCTTTTTGCGCCTGCTCTTCTTGATAATGGCGTGCCGCAACAGCAATATCTTCTGGTGCAAGCTTTTGTTTTTGCGCCAAGCAAGACTGCTCTAAAGGGCTGGTGGATGCCAGAGCCGGTAACTTCTCAATCAAACTTTTAAAATGCTCCATCCCTCCCTCAAGAGCGCACAGTGCACGATATTCCCCGCGAGCAGCAGGCAAAATCTTTCCCTCTTCAATGGCCTTATCTAAAAGCCTATCAATGGCAGTGTTTTTTTGTTCTGCCTGCAAAAGCGCTAAATCTTCTCGCGCTTGTGTTAATTGGCTGTTTAATTCCACGCGTTCCTTTTCGCGTGCAACAATGGTTGCCAAAATTTCATCAAGCTTTGCATCTTCTGCCAGCTCTAGGGCACTGGCAATGGCTGTAAAATCCATGTCTTTCTCCATAGGGGTTGTAAAGAATTGTTGACGGCTTAAAGCGGTCATGACAAGAGCAGGACGGTTCACCAAACCTGCACCAGATAAACTCAAAATCTTACCATCCTTGGAATGCCTAAACTCAGGCGAAAGATAGCGATATTCTTGGCTGATAATTTTATTCGAAGCCACACTGGTCCATTTAACCCGTCCCCAAATTGCACCATCCCGCTCTGCTAACTCTTCAATCCAGCCACTGGCAGGTGCTTCTAAACCGTTGCGTGCACGGTGATGTTGACCATGCTCATAATCAATCACAAGCGGTCCTTTATTCGCCGCAAACGCTTTTAAAATGGTTTGAGGATTATAATGCCATTTTCTTCCATCACGCGCCTTCACATACGGCGCTTTAGGCAAAAGCTGTACCCATTCAGGCGCTTGCTTAATCGCATTATCTTGGCAAAGATCTATCAACTCAGCATGAAATGCCCCGTCATGACATATCTCAGCATGCCCTTCTTTTTGATCTTCGTGAAATTCTTGCTCCATACATTGCCTATTGCTTTACAACTATCATTGGCAATACAATGCATGAAAACCATTCACCTTATAAGCCTGACAGTGTCAGTCAAAAGGGCACTTCTTTAAAAAAACACTTTTTCCCTTTTATAGCTTATGAGAAAACCCCTAATGCCAAACCTTCTTATAAAATCGTTTTCAAAGGCACTTCAAAGGCGATAGAGCGCCATTATAAGTTTGGAGGTACAAATTATCACTCTACACAACAAAGCCTCTCTCAGGCCGTTTTTTTAAAAGATTGCTTTTTGACTTAAAAAGTGTACATTATTGCTTATAAGGCGTGAGCCAGTTATGCCAGGACGGTTTTACCGGATCTGCGAGGAGTTGACCGCCCTCCACGCCTTCTCATTTTCTCACACACCAACCTCTTCTCTACAAAGCCAACAGGGATTTACGGTGTTCTCTTTATAACAACCTCTCTCTCAGGCCGTTTTTTAAAGATTGTTTTTGAACGTTTAAACTGTTAGAGTGTTCACGAGGCGTGAGCCAGTTATACCAGGACGGTTTTACCGGATCTGCGAGGAGTTGACCGCCCTCCACGCCTTCTCATTTTCCCCATCTCGACTCCTCTCTGCAAAGCCAACAGAGCTTTACGGTGTTCTCTTTACAACAACCGTTCTTCCTTCTTTTCAGCCGCATCCAATAAGCGTTTAATTTCGCTAAAGCTCTTTTTATGCATGGAGGTCAACCACCATTCTTGTTTGCTTGCTACCCATTTGACCGCAAAGCGCCACCATGTACCATCATTTTCACCGAAAAAAACAACGCTCGGTACACCTTTTCGCCTTATAATACCATAGGGGTGAAAGAATGTTTGAATGGCGCCACGAAAATCACTCAAATGAAGAGCACGCGCTTGATGCTCTAACAAAATATGCTTCACACTATCTGAAGATAGACGAATAAGAGAATTGTCCGCTGCAAAAACATCACGCACCTTTTGTATCATCGGTGCTATGGGGATAAACCCGCGAGGCATGCGTCCTTCAAACATCGCTTCCAAAAGCGGTGATCCCACAATATCTTCAATGGCAATGCGCTTGCGATTTTCCGGCATGATTGCGATTCTATCACTTAAGAAACGACTTAAATTTTGTGCGCGATGTTTCCCAGGGTTAGAATGCCAACCAGGATCAATCCCTGCGGGTATCTTCTCAGTTTGACCTGTCCGCTTATTGCGCCAATCTCGCTTTTCTACATAAGGTGGCTCTACCCCTTCCTCATAGCCTAAATTCTCTGCCTCATAACGACTTACCTGTCGCACACTGCATTTACACCGCCAGCCATTGGGCGGATAAAGCCAATCCCACACCGGATCATCAACAGGTGCCGTAAACCCCACCCAGCGTTCATGTTCTAAACGCTTATGTTCTGAACTCGACAAAGCATAGGTGAGATAAGGCAAAAATTCTTTATTATTCTGCGTACGCTCCCACTCACCTGCCGCATGCGCACTCATGGTATTGGCCCAATAGACCGTCTCTAAGCGTCGTGGACACCCCAATTGCACCACGCTCTTTTCACCGGTCTTTGGATCAATGGCTAATTTTTTACCCCACCAACCCTTTTCCTGTAAAATCGGCATCAAATTTTTTTGAAAATCCTGGAAAGGAAGCTGATGTTTTATAGCATCCCCAACGGCCTCCTTAAAGTCATCCAAAATGTCATAGCCTACCGATTTTGCTACCGTAAAGGAAAAAGCATGTTCTTCTGGTGTCACATCACGCCAATCAAAGCTTGGAACAAGTGCCTTGGCTTCAAAATAACGCGTGACCTCTTTGGGAGCCGTTTTAAAAAGTTCCTCAGCCATGATGCCCAAGTCCACGCGCAATCATTTGCACTTTTGCCAACCGGCTTGCTAAAGCGTCATGATCCATTTCGCCAAGCAATTCATCTAATCCTTTGAGGATATCCTCATAACTTTTAGCCTCTCTCACAAGCCTTTTAAAGGGCGCTAAAAGGGGTTCTAAATCTTCTTCCCAGTCACTTAAAGCCACTTGAGAAAGCTGCTCCAGTTCGTCGTGATATTTCCCACCCTGCTCTTTTCCACCCTTGCCCTCTCTTGTCACACAAACATCAACAACGCCCCCACAATCAGCACAAACATGAACCTTTTGTTTATCTTCACCATCCTCTTGTCCCCTCTCATCATCAAGCGCAAGAGAAGGAGCCTTTAAAACATCTTCCTCTTTTGTTGGTTGCGAAAAGCCAATCTTATTGCGCACTTCTTGAGTACTAACGGATAATCCAAGGGGAACAAGTTTTTCCAAAGCATCGCTAATGGCTTTAATATCTTCATTTTCCGAAATCGGCCAATAGACAAGGGGGTAGCGCTCTTGGCGCCCAAAATTAATCTCGACAAAGGGCACAATCAAATCACGGTTAGCCGTCAAAGCCAATTGCCGTGCATCAGCACGAGCAATATCATGGCGCACATTTTCATGAATACGTGCTTGAGAAAAAGACGAACCATCATCCGTCGTCATCGTCTGACCCAACACACCCTTTGAAATCTGTCGATCTAAATATTCAGCTTTCGCTGCAAAAACGGCATTGCCACTTCCCCCCGCTGCTTCGATAAATTCAATCTCCATTTCTTTTGGGATAATAGCCGCCGCATCACTGGATAAATCTCGCACTGCCTGAATCAAAACCCGCCTTTCCTCATGAGAAGAGCTCGCACCATATTTTCCCAAACGCAAAGGCATGCCGTAAATCTCTAAAAACGCCATCCAATCTTTCAGTGTATAAGATTTAAATAAAAATGCCCAAGCCGCAAGACGCGCAAGTCCAGAACGGATCGGCAAACCACTTTTAAGCTTTGGCCGGTGAATGGAAAATTTATAGGCAGGCAATTCACTTCCATTCTGATAGATATCTTCTTTTAAACGTAAATGAAAACCATCCCGTCTATCCAATTGAAAAAACCGCTGGTCACGCCATTTCCATGCAACCGGCCACCATTCCTTGGCACTCTTATCCCACAAGGTTTCAACAACCGCATAGCCTTTGCCCAAAGCATCCAATAAATCCGTCACATAATCATCAACAAAGGTAGGCGCACTAATCACCTCCCGCACCGCATCTGCAATCTTTTTGTCTAAAGCACTATTGCTTGCAGCAATCACGCCAGGCTCTACCCCCGTGAGTGCATTTTTACGCATGCCAAGCACGGCACGATAATGCAAATCACGCTCCTCCATATCATCGGCAAGCTGAAAAAATTGTTCGGGAGTACCTTGTGCTGCCTGTTGTAAAATATCCGCAAGTTGTACAGGAGTGAGGCCACTGACAATGGTTTGTGACCACACATCACGAACACCACCAATGGTAGGGCTTGCCACTTCCCGTTCCAATCCCTTTATATTGAGAGCCCTACCCCATTGGTCTACAAGTTTTACCATCTCACCATCCTATCAATAAATCTTTGATCTCATCGTTGAAAAAAAAGGAGTTGAAAAGAGCGGGCTTTCATCAAAACTATAAGCCTCTCTCACAGGTGTATAATCATAAATTTCAGGAGTGTGGCGGCTAGAAAAATAAGCCAAAGCACAAGCAATGGCACTATCGCCATGGCGCATAAAGCCATCACTGCCTTTAAAACGATGATTGTCGGGAATTTTTACAATACCGTTGACATAAGCAAGTGCTTGATGATCGGCAACAATGTCACTGTCACGCGGTAAAACAATAGTGCCATCTCCAAATGCTTCTAAATAAGCAGGCATTTCTTTGCCATACCAGCTTTGCGATAATTGCACCTCTGTCACGAGAGCACCATAACGTTGTGCGGCTTTTTCGGCTAAATAAGCACCATTGCCACGCGCATCTAAAGCGCCCCCCAACAAACGCGGCAAACCACTCACCACATAAAATAAAATCTCTCTTTGTTGATCAAACGGCGTATTGCGCAATTCCACCATAAACCGGACACGGCGCACCAGATCTTGCCCAATTTCCATCACCACAATGGATGTCGCATCCCCACTACGCGCAAAATCAACACCAAAAACATGTTGGCGCCGTCGATCAAGCCCATCAATCAAAGGCTTTAAGCGCCCCTCACACCAAGAAAAAGCAGCAATACTTCGTTGATAATCCGATTGATTTTTAAAATGATCCACACAAGCAAAACGCATCACCGCAATATCTGGCGCACAACAATTTTCAATCTGTAAGCGTGTTAAAGCTGCCCCTTCTTGATCTGCTGGTATTGCATCCAATTCTTGCCGCATCGCACTCAAGCGTACCCCGTAAGACGCACGAATTTGCTGTTCCCATCGTTGTTCAGCATCAGCACTCCAAACCTCGCCTTTTATGGCACAGACCCTCTTAAATAGGCCATTTTTAACTGCTTCGGAAAAAGGATAACAATGCACGGAAAAAGGCACCTTGCCTGCTCGTGCTTCTCCTATCAGTTCATTGAAAGGATTTAAAACGCCATTATGTGTTGAGATCACACGGATCTTGCCACCCCAAATCAACAAAGCATTGACCGCATCCAAAACAGAGCGCACATCTTGATGAAACGCCGCCTCGTCAATCACCACAATGCCCTGCAAACCCCGAATATTTTCAGGACGACTCGAGAGAGCTTCAATCCGAAAACCTGAAGCAAAACGCACACGATAAGCAGAGATATATTTTGTTGAACCATCTTCCTTTTGATCGGAAAATAAAAATTCCTCCACATCCCCACTATTGCTGGTGATTGCCCTAGCAAATTTGCTCACATAGCCAATAAATTCACGACCCTTTTCTTTGGTGTCTCCAATGTAAAAAACATTATCACCACCTGCCTCACGCACAGCTGCTGCAATGAGCGTATCATCCAAGGCTTCTGCAAAAGTAATTCCGGTACGTCGCCCCTTTTCAACCAACTTTAACGGTGATTTATCTTCAATCCATGCGCGTTGATGCGCCATTAAAACACCCTCAGCTAAAGGATCATTCTCTTGAGGAAAAACACTTGTCTGCCAAATGTCAAAGTGAGCCTGATCTTCAACAGCATGGCTTCCACCCGTTAGCCTTTCACCCATGTTTCACCCCCAACACTTGCTCTCGTATAGCCCGCGCTGTCTCTTCTGAGAGCCCCGCCGCCGCCGCTGCTACATCAACTGCTTTGCTTGCTTGGGTAGCAAAATCTTTTTCCAACTTTTGCCGCCTCGTGGTGGATAAATGTTCAGCAGCCAAGACCCCTTTGAGCGCATTGGCCAACTCCTGTGCTGCTTTGGGCGAAAGACTTTTCCCACTGCTTAACGTGGAAAAAATAAGCTCTTTAATGGCTGCCGCCGCTAATAAAGTGATATTGTCAGAAGCTTTGGCATCAAAGCGTTGTGAAAGGCTGGCCGCAATTTCACGGGTTTGTTCTAAGCGCCGCGACATCACCGCTAGCCGCAAAGAATAACGATTAAAACTGGAAAAAGAGGGAATAGAAAAGCTTAAACCCGTTTCCTTTTGTAAAGCCTTCAAAGCCGCTTTAAACTCACCATAAATAGCCATTTGTGTCTTCTCACGCCCATTTAAAGCCTCAGCAGCTGCAGCAATAATCTGATCACAAGCTTGCGGCAATAAATCAATCGCCGTTAAACGTCCACGCCCGACCTTGCGCATCCTTCACCTCGTCTTTTATTGATGAACGTTTAGGCCGCTTAATCCCCTCAATGGAAAAGCTCCGGTCTAAATGACGTGCCCCCCGTTCTGTTAACGCCGCAAGAAAAACCGAACCAACCTGTTTTAATGTGACAGCACCTTGATCTTCCATCCAAGCCAGTTCATTATGCACAAAATCACGATCACGCCTGATGCCATAACTATATAAAAGCCGCTCTATCATCGCACTCGATAAGGTTTCACTGCGCTCACAAGCAAGCCCTTTTAAAATAATCAACCGCGCCTCTTCACGAATGATTTTATCCATATCTGCTTTCATTTCTTGGCATTCTCCAATAAAAACTCTTGCAAACGCTCTCCAATCGCCGCAACCGGTTGCAATTGCGCAGAAAGCGTGTTGAGACGACCATTCAAACGTTCCATATTCACTTCTAACCTTTGCAGCGCATCGCGATCAGGCAAAAAATCCATCTCCGTTTCTAACTTTTGCACACGTTCTTTAAGAACAACGATCTCTTTCAGCATTTCTCTGGTACCAGAAGAAAAATAGGCTCTCAAAACGCCACAAACCGCAACCACAGATAAAAGCAAGGACAACCAGCCATTCGCGACACTTATATCCAAGTTCACTCTCTTTTCCCCTCATTCCCTAAAACCGCTTTAATCGCAGCTTTTCTGCGCTGTTCGCAGATCAATAAAGCCGCACGATCACGCCCCCAATAACGTGCCACCTCTTCCCCATTCAAAGCACGCTCTGGCAACAAAGACGGGCGGCTACATGCCTCTTGCGCTATAGGCGGCAATTCAACCGATAAAGACTGATATAAAAGATTACCCACCGGCTTGCTTGTTGAGCAAGCGCACACGCTCAACACCAATGCCACAGGGAATATGCGGCAAGGCCACATTTGCTTTCTCCATGTTGATAAGCTCTTGCTCTAAAGTTGCAATCGTCGCTTGTGCATGACGCTCAGATTCTTGTGCCGCTTGCCTTTGCCGATCTTGCTCAAGTTGCGCTTTTGCAGAAGCCTTGGCAATCTCAAACTGCCAATATAAATCTCGCGCTTTTTCCGCCTTCAAAACTTGCGCTTTCATAAAGCCAAACGCCGCTAACATCACACTCGACAAAAAAAGCAAACCAAAAGACAGTTTTGAAATAGGGCTAAACATCGCGTCTATCCCTCCACCGCGCTATATCCACGCCATCATAGGAGCTGGTATACCGCTTATTGAAATGCTTCCTATTGGAAAAATCTAAAGAACCAAAACCACGATGCACCCCCAAATTCCCAACGATAATCGCAACCATCGAAGGAATAGAAATACCTGCCATATCAACAATATGCGGCACGCCCCACAAACCACCAGAAACGAGCAAAAAAATAACCCCCCAAGCAAACCAAAAGGACCACCATAAATAGCGTCTAGAACCGCGATAAGATGGCTTCATGCCTTCACCTCACCTCCAAGTCCCAAAAGCCTTTTGGCGCGGTTTAAATAGGTCAAACGTTGCACAAGCCCATTCTTGCCACCATTAATCACCTTGGTAATTCCTAGCAAATCATCTTGATCTGCTAGCTTATTCAAACCTTTCATCTGCCAAAACCAAATAGCAGACCAAAGCGCTGCTGGAAATTTTTCCACCACTTCCGGAAAAGCTTCACAATCAACAGCATGTTCATCTACCGAACACCAAAATTGTGTAAAGCGCCGATAATTCTTGCGTCCCGTTAATTGAATTAAACCCCGTCCCTTAAAGCGCACCCCATCACCTACTTTGATATTGCCTAAATCACGGCGCCCCTCATAAGCACGTCCTGAGGCATATTCACATAAGGTACAAAAGCCATCGCTTTCATGCGCGCATTGACTTAAAAAATGTGCAATACGCAATGGAGTCCTTAATGCAGCATAAGAGAAAGCTTCAGGCAGCACCTGTGCCATTTCGACAATAATAAAATCTTGGCGCGTATGATGTGTTAATTTAGGCACAAGGCTATGAAGAAAAGATGTATCTATTGAAACCATAACAAACCGTCGAATGAATAAAAATCCATCCACAGTTTATGAAATTTCAAACACCTAATATAAGCCTGACACTGTCAGTCAAATATCTCAACACTCATAAAGCTCTGGAAATAATAAACCTTGTTGTGGTTCTTTCGAAGAAATTTTCTTCTTCAAACGATAAGCTGTGCGCACATGCATACCAGAAACAGCAGCAGCAGTATCCGCTGACCAACCTTTTTGCAGCGCTTTTACCATTCTTTGACGCCGTTCAGCATCTTTAACAAGGGGGATAAGAAGGCGAACACCCGAACCATTAAAACAAAAATGCTTGATCAATTGCTCTGCTTCCTCAAAACCGACAATCTCAATCAACCAATCGGCATTTTCAAGACGCCCTGGAAGATAAACTTGTCGTCCTCCAAAAGCCCGCACCATATTCCATGCCACCTCAATACCCGCAACATCGGATATTTCACGTAATATAAGGGGAAAATAGCTATAGGATTCCTCGTGCATGCATGCTTACCCCTCGCTTTTAACACCTTTACGGATTTTCCGCCCCCAAACATTCATCACTTGTCTAAAATCGCCCCCGTCCATCTCGCTAAAAGCTTTACCACTCACAACCATAACACTCTGGTGAAAGGCCTCTGGGTCAAACACAGCATCGCGATGCAAACACTTCCATTGGGCACACAAAATCAAATATCCTGGCATTTTCTGCCAAGAATCTTGAATCTTTTCCCCTATCCAGTCAACCCCACCCTCACGCTGCAACCAACCCTTCAACGCCTCAATGGCTTTACTCGCATCATCGCTATCGCGTAAAAAGCGGATATGATCAATCCCTGTTTGCCTTTTCACAAAAGCAATCAATGCCTTGTCTGAACGATCACGGATCAAACCAAGATTCCACCCAGAAATCCAAAGCGCCTGTAGCTTCTTGGCATATTTTCCCTCTAAAGGATTCACATTGGCCTGAAACCCCCACGCTTTCATTTCATTGACGACCAAACGCTTTTCTGAAAGACTTAAATCTTTTGCTGATTGCTTCCCCGTCAAGCGAAACAACATCGCCCGATAGGTTGCATCATCAAGACCTAAAGCGCGTTTTCCCACATGAAGAAACGCTAAAGACATTACATAAACTCCTCACGCCTTAGCCATATCTATGGTTACAGATCGCCAAGGATGCTCCAAGCTATCGCGTTCATAAAAACGCACATATTCCTTACTCGTCGTCACACGAATAGCTTCGCGAATAGCACGCATCGCTTCGCTCCAGCGCGGATCGTCAATATCCAAACGCAACAACATAAAGATTTCACCACGATTTACTTTACCCTCCTTATCCGTGTTAAAAGCACGGGTAATAATCGCACGGATTTCAGGGCGCGCATCTGCAGACCACTCATTCAAACATTCATCAAGAAGGCTTTTAGCAATTTGCAATTGCGGTCCAAAATCAAAACTCTCCTGTACTTGCACCTTAATGCGTTGCAAACCATCAAAACTCGTGTAAGTACAATTGCCCTTTTTGCCACGCCGCTCTACACCATACTCTTGCGCAAGCAAGCTATCAAAAGCACTCAAATCCGCAATGGTATGGCTGTTAAAGCGCGCAATCCTTGCCGATAATTCTTTCGCATAAGTCATAACTTTGCGCACCGTTTCATCTTCTAATAAATCCGCAGGGCGGATCAAGCTTACCGGCACCAAAGCCCCTTTCGCATCTTTCATATAATGCGTTCCTTCAAGCTCAATTGCTTTATTCATCACCAACTTCCTCCTGTGTTTTTTGAAAACGGCGAAACGGCACAACATCCCCTGAAGAAGGCGCACATCCCGCTTTTATTTGCCAACGACACCGCAAAAGTTCATGCCCTAAAATGTGGTTATAGACCGCCAAGCGGCGCAAATAGTCATTCAGTTCTCGAACATCTTTCGCACTTAAAAAAATTCCATCCAATTCATGTTTTAACAAGGCAGAGCGCAAAGCAATCAAGCAATCTCTCACCATATAAGGGTTCCGTTCCATCATTTTTCGCCTCCAAAATCCATATAAACAACTGTATTTGTCTCATCTGCATCACCATGAGAGCTGCCACAACGGGGCAAAACTTCTGCAACTTCCTTTTCCAAGACCGCATCCGCCTCGCTTAAACGGTGAATACTCAATTCCAATTCAAGGGATAACGCCAAATCCACACACAATTTAAGCTGTTCTCCAATCTCAAAACCGCGTTGATAATCGTCATAAAGACCAACAAGCGTATTCGATAATTCCTTAGTTACAGGGATCATGCCAATTCCTCCACGTCACGATTTCTCCACGCCTCTTTGACATGTTTAAGCGTAACCTCACACCCATCCCCAAGCGCTGCCATACGTGCCAACATCATGGTTTTATCAATTTGCCGTAAAGCACCAGCCTTCAAACCAATCCCTGTCAAAAACTTTATCGCACCAACATCTTCAATCCCCCAATCATGTATGCGGGCGGCAATATCCTCACTATAGGGCTTGCGACGCTTCAGATGCATAGCCAATCGGCTTTTAATTTGCGCATAAGACGGACCATTTTGACGGTGAACCAACCGTCCAGAGATCTCATCATTGCCAACCAAAGCCAAACCCGTACCGTTGATATCAACAAAATGGCGCAACTGATTAATCGCCTCATCCGTTAAATTTTGTGCTTCATCAACAATCAACAGCATACCACTACCCACACGCTCTAATTTCTTGCCAATAGCACGCGTTAAACGGGTGGGGTTATATTCCACCACTTCCAATTCTGCTGCCATATCATTCAAAATACCATGAACACTGCGCGTATGCGGACTAGCTGTCACAAGGTAAACATGCGGACGAGTCGCACGGTAATGGCGGCAGGTTTCCGTCTTGCCATTGCCCGCATCAAGCGTAATCATCACCATATCACCCGTACTTTGCGCCAGCGTTAAAGTTTCAATGATCTCCTGCGCAATACGATTCTTTTGAAAGGCCGGCTTTTCAGGTATTAGCTCCAAAAGACCTGCCGTTTCTTTTACAGCTTCTATCCATTGTTGAACCTTCGCATTTTGCTTACCCAATTGCCCCGCATAACTGCCCGCATACCACTGCGAAAAGGTTCCATCAGGCATACCAATGCGCCGCGCTACTTCTGCCTTCGACCAATCATTCATACGTGCCAAAGCTCTCACCGAATCCACAAGCTCATTCCATAAAGCAATATCATCACTATTGCGGTTTTGTGCTGATCCATCCGGCTGGATTTTTGGTCGCGCCCAAGGATTTTTATCAACTGTTGCATTTATCGCGTACTTCATGTATATTCCCCTTTCGTATTGATTTAGACATTGAAAGGGGAGAGGCTAAAATCCGCCCCTTTCTTTCATCTTCAATAAAAATCTAAAGCCGTACGCGATACTTAACCGGCCACGTTAAATCCCCCTCTCCTTGTCCTTTGGGGGCAATTTATCACTTCATGCTCCTTGCCCTATTAAGGAAAAGACACCTGAAAATTTGATCGTATTGATTGAAACTTTGAATGGATAAGATTCTTCCCCCCCTTTCTTTGTTAAATCTTCAAGCCCGTACGCGATACTTAACCGGACACTTTAAAATTTCTTCCCTTTTCCAACCCATCGTGGAAACTTAAATCACTTCATGCTCCTCACCTCTTAGGGCAAAGACACCTAAAAACTTCGTACTCTTGATTTAAATATTGAAATGGGCAAAATCCTTCTCCCCCTTTATCTTGATAACAAACTCCAAAGCCTTGCCTAAAAAAAACCACCCCTCTTCTTCTCATCATTCTATCCCCGCGGAAACTTTATCACTTCACGCCCCTCATTAAACGCCGAAAGCCGTCTTAAAGCTTTATGCAAACTTTGACTAAATTCTTGGGCGTCCAAAGCCTCATCATCGTCCGCTTTAAGAGCTAAATTCCCCACATTGTTTGGCATCAATCGGCTAACCTTTGGCTTGACGGGAGGCTTTGATTTGAACTCTTCACCCCCTTGTTCAATCCGCCGATAAACATCCGCCAATTGATCAGGAGCAAGTTGTGCAGCCAACTGTTTTTCTGCTTTAACAGCCTTCACATACTCTTTACGCAAACGTCCATTTAAACGTGCTGCCTGTTGGTCATAAAAACCAACATCTGAAAGACAAGACGCCATGCAAAGCAACCGATTATTCAGGTCATAAACCCGCAAATCTTGATGTAAATGATCCGGATCAAAACGCACAATCACCCTCTCGCCCGCATGCTCATTCAACGCCCGCGCCCAATAACGATTGCCATAAAAATGTATCTCGCCTGTTCCTTTTTGGGTGCGAAGCGCCTCTGACGTTAAAAGCCACAAAGCCCGTTGTGCCGCTGTCGCTTGCCGGATAATCGTTCCATCAGACTGCAAACTTTCTGCAAAGGTCACATCAAAACTGCGCCCCGCACAATTAACCGCTGTGCGCCCCTCTTGCGCATTATGGGCAACAATTTGCGCTCCAACATGGGCTTTGAATTCCTCAAACCCTATCGCACGCCGCCCATAATCCTCAGGCTTGGCATCAGGCTTATTGCCTGTATAAGCCCCAGCACAACAAGGATGTTTCGAAATCGCTTCTGCCAAATCACGCCAAGCTCGCTCAATCGGTTTTGATTGCCCACTATAAGGTGTCGTCCATTGCAATTGCACGCCCAGGCTCGTCAAAAGCCCTTGCGGATCATCCGGCTTAATCTTAAAGCGAAAGCGGTTTTGCACACCCCCAGAAATCCACTTGCTGGTAAAGGCACGCCCATTATCCAAGGTCATACGCTCCGGGATGCCATAAGCCTCCACCATATCACCAATCACCAAACGCACGATTTCCCAAGTCTCGGCATCCGATAGGCGCCACGATAAAATCTTGCCCGAATAAAGATCTTGAATGGCGATCAAATAAAGCCGCACAGGCTTTTCTGCCCAAGGAACCTGAACAAAAACATCCAATTTATGCCCGTCCATATTCACCGCTTGCAAAGCATGAAGCGCACTGCGATCACGTCGTTGTGCAGGATAAAGCTTTTTTGCCTTTTTTTCTCCCTCACGTGCTAACGTCACAACCGCTTTGGAAATTTCTTTATTGAAACGACGACGCAAAGCCCGCTCAGAAGGGATAGGAACCCAGCCTTTCTCACGTGCAACCGTAACCATGCGCCGATAACAAGCCGAAAATGCAGGGCGAGAGGGGCGCAAATAATCCGAACACAAAACTTCCCAAGCCCCCTCATGGCACGGCGCAAATTGTGCACAACTATCCTCACCATAGGAAGGCGCTAACGCCGCCAACCAATCACAACGCTCATATCCTTCTACCCTCTCGCGCCAATTAAAAACTGACCTGCGGCTTACTCCAAATTTGACCGCACTCAAGCTTGCCGCATCATGCACACCCATACCAGCTAAAATTAAATCATCCATAAAACAAAGCATCTTCAAACGCTCTTCACAACGGCTTTTATGCGCCTTTGAAAGCCCCTCATAGTGCAACCAAATCCCCTCTTTTTGCACGCTTTGCTCCACATTTTGCAAAACACCAATCTCTCTTTGCTGCATCAGTAAAACTGCCCGCGACCGCTCTGGCAATAAAGAGACGTGGTACTCCCAAACCGGCTTGGTTTTTCCTAAAATTTGGCGAAACAACTGTGTATTTAAACGCCATTTTTTAAGTGCGAGATTATTAAGGCCGACTTTTGTTTTTGGCAACTCTGGCAGGGCTAATGCAGCTAATTCTGCAATGCTAAACCATTCTTTCATGGCTGCCCCCGCTTAATCTTCACGGGTGTAGCCCGCATGGCTTTTAATTGCGCGGCAATCTCCCGCTGTTCCTGCTGGAGCCTAGCAATCTCTGCTAACCGCGCTTCATCCCCTTGCAATAACAATAAGCCATCTTCACTCACAACCTCATCCCACAGCCAAAACGCTCCCGTAGCGCGAACAAAAGCCTTAAAGCGTGGTAAAGAAATATCCACCTGCTTACTTTCAGCAACATAAGCATCCAAACTCGCCTTACTTAAACAGCCAATCCCCAAATAATGGGCCATGCGTTCAGCAATCACACTCCGTTCAAACGGGCATTCACGCAAAGCTTTAGCCATGGCACGTTTTATTCGTGAGCGAAATCGTTCTAAATCAATCTGTGCAACAGGCTCACGACAAGGAAAAACCGGCTGTTGAAAAAAATCAAGCTGTTGAGAACCATGCCTCTTCATGCCTGCTCCTCCCCCCGTTCTCTTGCAAGATAATCACAAAACCGCGCCTTTGTTTGCGCATCCGCTCTCTGCCAAACACCCAACAATTGGGCAAAAATCCGTTCCTGTTCATTGATTTGTGGCGGTGTATTAATGCCATTGACCAAATCAACAGCCCGCCGTAAATCCCCCTCAACCTGTTGCAAAGCAATCGCCACACGCCGCTGCGCAACCGGCTCCATCTTCGCAAGCTTCAACAATTGCGCCTGATTATCCGCCAATGCCGTGCCACGCAAAACCGCCCGCAATTCCGGCTGTAAATGCTGAGCGATGCGATTAAGACGTCTTACTGACTCTTCAGACAAACCAATACGATCCGCTACATGTTTAGCAAAAGGGTAAACATTACCCAATTGCTCACCATCATTTGGCAAAGGGTAAACATTACCCTTTGATTTTCTATCCCCTTCAAACACGACTTCATTTTGATCTGAAGGGGTATCTTTGTTCGTTTGAGCAATTCGGTCAACTTGACCAAATTGCTCTTTTTTGGCTTTATATTGATTACTACCATCCCCTCCCCGTTTGATTTCTCCATACTTCTTTTCCCACAATTCGCGGTAAGTCTGGACAAACAATGCGCGATCTATCACTGACAATTCATTACGAAAAAGATTCTCCGCAACCTCTAAAAGCGCGGCATTGTCCTTATCAGCTTGCACCACAACAGCATCAATTTCCCGATAACCCAAAAGCTCAGCAGCACGTAAGCGGTGAGCACCAGCAATAAGGGTATAATTGCCTCCCTTGGCATTGGGCGTATGCCGTACTGTAATCGGATTCATCAATCCCTCTCGCACCATCGATTGCGCAAGCGCCTTGGCATGCTCATCATCTACAGGGCGAATGCGCTCAGGCACAACAATCAAATCTAAAGCAATCTCTTGAAATCGTGCCATCACGCCGCCACCTTTTCCATTTCTTTAAAAAACAAATCCATCGCACGCCCCGCCCACCTTCGATAAGCTTTGGCAAAAACAGGTTCTTCCAAACGTCGATTAATCACTTGCAAAGATAGAGAGATAGAAGTCCGCTGCCGTGCTTGTATGGCAACAATACGCCGCCGCGGCACCTCAAACTGATAATGCAGAATATGAATAACAATCTGTCGTGCTAACGCCGCATCAAATAAGCCATGTGGAGGATCAATAATATATCGTACAGGTAAATGGCGAAAACTGCTTTGCACAACCTTATAACAGCAAGCAAGCATCGTTTCTAATCGCTCAATTTCTGAGTAAGGATTGATGATCTCATCTTTTGCAGAACAGCAATTTATCTTATCTATTTTGTATTGATCTTTAGACATTGATAAACCTTTTTGTCTTATGGTATTTAAAGCTTATGGGAAATGTGTTTGAAACACGCATTCTTGCAACCAATTTTAAGCAGCATTATTGCGCAATGCACAATGGGCTACGGAATCTGTATTAGAATCTTTTGCTGCTTTGAAAATGCGATTGCGACTTTTAGGGTAGCGGTCGCTGAAAATTTGCTCAACGGGCAGGCCGATAAAATCGGCAACAGCACGTTCAGCTTTTTCATTGGGCCGTTTCCAAATGTGTTGAACACTGGAAGACGGTATTTTGTAAGCTTTTGCGAGTTCCGCTAGGGTCATATTCCTACGGCGTAGCTCGGCTAAAATACTATGGCGATCCCATATTTTGGTGATGGTCATAACTTTCGCTCCTGCTTCAAACGGATGCTCAAATATCCGTTTTTTGTCGGGTTAATTGTAGAATATCTGCCCGCTATATCGGGCGGTAATAAAAGGTATACAGCCTAAATAGGCTTTTGTAAATACCCAAATGACATTTGGAGTGATTTTTTTGGCACGCCCTGAAAAAGAACCACAAACGGAACTGGCAAAACGATTGCGTGAAATACGGCACACCCTTGGTTTCACAGAGCGTAAGCAATTTGCCAAACATTTTGATATTCCCGAAACGACTATGCGCAATTATGAAACGGGTTTACGAGAGCCCCCTGCATCTATACTGCGAATATATAAAGATCGCTGTGGAATATCCTTGGATTGGCTTGTTACAGGTGAAGGTGAAATGTTTAGTGACATGGCAAAGGCTAGAGCAGCAGGTTTTAAGGCACCTATCCTTCCTTCTGGCCTCATGAAAAAGCTTGGTCGCATAGCTTATACAACCTATCGTGATGCAAAAATAAAACTCCCCCCTGAAGATATAGCGGAAATCGCGGCGGAGCTCTATGGAAAGTTGCAAGAGCTTGCTCAAAACATCAATGATACGGAAGAAGTTGAGCTTACTTTGCCTCTTCTCAAACTGCATTTAAAGCGTCAAATCGAAGCTGAAAGAGCACATATAACAACTACACAAAATACGGCTTAATGCCTCTCTAAAATGAAAAACTGATATGAAAATCTTTTTACATTAGAAAAATTATGTAACTATCTGATTTATAATAATATATTGCTCATAAAAATAGATAATCACCAATAGGTGAAAATCTTTTTTGCTTTTTTGGTCATTTTGGATTGTTTTTGGAGTTGCTTTTACGATTTGTCTGATTTTTTTCAAAGGTCTTTCAAAGCCGGTTTTCTGGGCTTTCACAGACTTTTTAAAATTCTTCAAAGACCTTTCAAAGACCTTTCACAGACTTCTCTCATTTTTAGCACTAAATTCCGATTTTTATGATTTTTCGCTCTTTTGGGCCATTTTAGGTGTCAAAATTTAATTTTACAAAACGCGCATTTAATGGTAAAAATTGTACATAAAAACAACAAATTACCACATATTCCTAACTAATCCCACCTCTTCCCACTTAGTGCAAAACCTAGTGTCAAACTACAGCACCAATTTATTTTTTTTCACAGGGTTTTTTAAGGGGTTCTAAAAGGGTCTTCAAAGATCATTTAAAGACTCTTTGAATGAGTCTTTTTTTTCTGTTAAAAATCACGATTTGATATGATCAGTTCTTCTTGCCACAATCACATGATTTGATACCTACAATTTGTAAGATCATGAGTGCAGAGTACCATAAAATTTTGTATAATTTGTATCGTATTTTGTAAAAACTACCTCCTTTTCAAAGGATTTTCATTTTTTCAAAGGGTTCTCAAAGGGTCTTCAAAGGCCTTTCAAAGGTTATTTAAAGACCCTTTAAATGAGTCTTTTTTTTCTGTTAAAAATCACAATTTGAGATGATCAGTTCTTTGGCAGGAGTCGCACGATTTAAACCACATGTGTAAGATGTTGTGACCTCTTTTATCTGAAATTGACTAAAGGTTTTTCGGATCTCTGGCACATCATTGAGTGAAAGAAGAAACTTCCCCTTTAATTGCGCAAGGAGCGCAGACATGGTCTGGTAATCCTCCCGCTTAAACAAATCCTTTCCATAATAGGGCTCAACGCCAAAATAAGGTGGATCAAGATAAAAAAACACCTGTGGACGATCATAGCGAAGAATAAAGTCAGACCAATTTAAATGTTCAATGGTGACCGTGGATAAACGACGGTAAATAAGCTTTAACAAGGCTTCAAGTTTCAAAGGATTAAACTGTGCAGTGCAGTGAGGATCAACTCTAAACCTACGATTGGTTACCTGACCACCAAAACTCAAACGCTGCAGATAGAAAAATCGTACAGCCCTCTCTAAATCCGTAAGGGTTTTGGGATCTTGTAAAGAGAAGTGTTGAAATACTTCACGGCTGCTAATCTGGAACTTTAACAAATCCGTAAATGGCTGATAATGGCGTTGCAACACCCGAAAAAAATTCACCACATCACCTGAACGATCATTGATCACTTCATATAAAGGTTTCAATTTTCGTCTAAAGAATATTCCTCCCATGCCAACAAAAGGTTCTGCATAAGTTTTATGAGGAATGCTTTCAATGATTCTGATAAGGGTTTTAGACAACTTGATTTTACCACCAATATAAGCACTAGCTGGTGTGATAGGATCAACAGATTTTAATGTTTCAGCATAAAGTGTATCCATACTTTTTTAACTTCTTCCATACATGATAGCCGCCTTCTCATTGCTTCAAGTGATAAGAAGTGGCTGCGATGTTATGTGTTTTGGCATCGGACGGGTGTGTCGCTAAACTATCCCCGTTGGCTGGGTAACCAGCCCAGCCTCTATTTATTGTGTCTCTCCTCCCTTTTGTTTGGTGCTTCCAGTGTAATTTCTGTGGTGTATCCGCTTGATTTCTCATAGCGATGGGTGACGGTTGCGGCTTTCCATGAACCATTGATTTCGCTGCGGAACCCCTGTAGCAAAAGAGGTTGATCGGCCATGATTTCTGGATAACCCTCAAGGGTCAAAGAACCACTCCCCACAGCACGGCAAAGTCGGTCTGATTCTGATGCCGCTGCTGCTAACGCCTCTTCCTTGCAGGTATAACAAGTCCGCAGACGACGCACAGGTCCGCTAACCCCTGTCTTATGTTTGACTTGGTATTGCTGCCCTTTTGAGCGATCAAAATAAGAAGCTTCCACCACACCGTATTGCGTGCGTGGCTCCAACGTGAATTCCCAACTGGAACAGTCGTGCTTATGAAGTTCGAGTGCTGGTAAATTGTCTCCGCTTAAAAATAAAAACTTATTGTCCTTGATCAAAAAACGTGCCTGCATGCGGTCAGCAAGGCGGGTTAAAAAATCAACCGCAGATTGATCTGTACGAATCACATAAGGCAAAGTTTGTTTGGTCAACTGGGGAATGATCTTTGCTTGATAGCCAAAGCCGGTTTTCTGAGATTTCACAGATTTTTTAAAATTCTTCAAAGAATTTTCACAGACCTTTCAAAGCCTTCTCTCATTTTTAGCACCAAATTCCGATCTTTGCTCTTTTCTACAATTTTAAGTGTCAAAATTTAATTTTACAAAACACGCATTTCATGATAAAAATTGTACGTAAAAACAATGAATTACCTCGTATTCTTAACTAGTCCCACCTCTTCCCACTTAGTATAAAATATACTGTCAAATCATATTTATTCTGCACGTCTCGCCTTAATGTGTGCTAACAACCCTAATGTTGAACTATCGCGGTTTTTTGCTTTGTTTTCTCCACGGAGCATTGATAATAATTCATTTGCTAATTCTTTGCCAAGTTCAACACCCCATTGATCAAATGAATTAATATTCATCAAAATACCTTCAACAAAAATACGATGCTCATAAAGTGCAATGAGACGACCGAGTGCAAAAGGTGTCAATAAATCTTGAACAAGCATAATACTGGGACGGTTTCCCTGAAAACTTTTGTGAAGCGCTAAATTATCTGTTTCACACTCATCAATTCCATTTTTTATGAGAATACGTCGAGCATCTTCGACACTACGCCCTTTCATCAAAGCCTTTGATTGCGCTAAACAGTTCGCTACCAACATGTCATACATAGGATATAAATTCTGCTCATGTCCTTTTATAAACAAAATAAATTCCGCAGGAACAACATCTGTTCCTTGATGCAAAAGCTGAAAAAAAGCATGTTGCCCATTTGTCCCTGAATCACCCCAAACGATAGGACCACTTGAGAAAGTTAACGCTTTGCCATCCAAAGAAACCTGCTTACCATTTGATTCCATATCAAGTTGTTGCAAATAAGCGGGAAAACGCGCTAAACGCTGCGCATAAGGAATGACCACACGTGACGAGTACCCACAAATAACTCGATGCCAAAATCCTAAAAGTGCAAATCGAATAGGTATATTTTCATGTAAGGGTGCCGTTTTGAAATGTTGATCCATATGCTGAGCACCATTGAGAAATTGGCGAAAATTTCGACCGCCTATTGCTAGCATAACAACAAGGCCAATAGCTGACCAAATCGAATAACGCCCTCCAACCCAATCCCAAAATCTAAAAACTCTTGAAGAATCTATGCCAAATTCTGCAACCTTATCAAGCGCACTGGAAACAGCAACAAAATGCGTGTCAACAGCTTCTTCCCCTAAATGTGAACAAATCCATTGACGTGAAACTTGAGCATTTGCAATTGTTTCAGCTGTTGTAAAAGTTTTCGAAGCAATAACAAACAGCGTTGTTGCCGGATTCAAAACAGCAAGAGTATCAGAAATATGTGCACTGTCAGCATTAGAAACAAAATGACAATGCGGACCATCATGATAAGGTTTTAAAGCATGTGTGACCATTGCGGGTCCAAGGTCAGAACCACCAATACCAATGTTCACAATATCGGTTATCCTCTCACCACTGCCTCCCTTATAGCTGCCATCGCGTACCATTTCAGAAAATCGTTCCATACGAGAAAGAACATCCTGAATATTTTGAACAACATCATGACCATCCAAAATGAAAACTTCGTCAGCAGGCAAACGTAATGCGATATGAAGAACCGAGCGTTTTTCAGTTGTATTAATGGCTTTACCGGAAAACATTGACTCACGTCTGCCTAACACATCTGCCGCAACAGCCAAATCGTCTAAGAGTTGCAATGTTTTAAATGTTACGCCACATTTCGAAAAATCGAAAAGGAGATCATCAAGCCTTAAAGAAAAATGGGAAAAACGTTGCTCATCTTCTCGGAAATGTCTACGGATATCACTTACCCCATCCTTCGTGGCATGTCCTCTCAAAGCTTTTAAAGCTGCCTCAAAAGCTTTTTCGTTTCGAATTGATGAACTATCTCCCATGGTATGATCTCTCATGGTTATTGATAATGAAATCTGTGCAAAACGATAATAAAACAGCCAAAATTTCCTTTATTGCAATCAATTTTTGCTGCTTTAAAACGACAATAAAAAATTATTAAATCTTCCCTGTCAAATGAATCACTCAACTTGGCTGAGCTCTCTCTTTAGGCGTTGCGCTTCTTCTGATTTTGGTTTCACAAAACGTCCAAGAGAGAGATAAACAACCGGCGTGACATAAAGAGTAAAAATAGTTGCTAAACCTAAACCGCCAACGATAACCCAACCTAAAGCTATACGTGCCTCTGCACCAGCACCTTTGGCTAAAACCAAAGGAATACCCCCTAAAATAGCACAAATCATCGTCATACAAACTGGGCGAAGGCGAATATTCGCCGCTTCTTCTATAGCTTCACTCACGCTTTTCCCCTGATCCCGTAACTGATCTGCAAATTCAACAATAAGAATACCATTTTTAGCCATAACCCCAACCAACAAAATTAAACCAATTTGACTGTAAATATTAAGGCTAACTCCACTTAGAAGCATAGCAATGACAGCACAACCAATTCCTAATGGTACAGTCGCCATGATAATAAATCCTGAAACAAAACTTTCAAACTGTGCAGCCAAGACCAATAGAATAATGACAAAAGCAATTCCAAAAACAATCATAAAATTGGAAGATGTTTCATCAAGTGTAGCAGCTTCCCCTAAAGGAACAATATAATTTCCTCCTAACAATAAAGGAGCAGCAATTTTCTGCACAGTCTGATAAGCGCTTCCTAAAACAACACCTGGAGCAAGATTTGCGCTTAAAATAACAGCACTCATGCGTTTCTCTCGTTTTAACTTAGGTGCAATGGATTTTTCATGCAAGTTCGCAATAACCGATAAAGGAACATATTGATTGCCCTTTGTTTTTAAAAAAATATTTTCCAAATCATGGGGATTATTAATAGGATTCTTACGCGAGGTTAATTTAACATCATAAGAATGGTCATCCACATAAACTGAACCAATTTTTTTCCCATCTAACATTGCTTGTAGTGTATTGCCCAAATTAGTTATATCAATTCCCAAATCAGAAGCTTTCTCTCGATTAATTTCAATAAAAAATTGCGGTTGTGTTGCATCAACAGTAAGACGTGGGCGAATGAAATGCGGATCAGCTTGTAATGCATTAATAATCTTATCAGCAATTGGCTGTAATTTTGTGTAATCATTTCCAAGAATTGCAAATTGTAATCCTTGACCAGTTCCTCTAACACCTAAAGAATTTCCCTGCGCAGCAAACACAAGAACTGCTGGGAACTGTCTTACCTTTGCATTAACATCTTCCACGATCTCTTGTTGACTACGCAAGCGCTTTTCCCAAGAGGAAAGTAACAAAATCAAAAAAGCGGTATTGGATGAACCGCCGATACCAGCAATAGAGTAACTGTTTGCAATCTCTCCAGAATCACGTAAGGGTTGTAAGCTCGCTTCAATTTGCTCTACCTGCTCATTCAGATATTGTGTTGAAATACCCTGTGGTCCACTAATGACTAAAAAGATAAGAGCTCTGTCTTCTTCTGGTGTTAATTCCTGTTGTAATTTCATATAGCCTCCAACACAAAAACCCGCAAAAATAAGTGAAGAAAAGACAACAGTCCAAAGCCTTCCTAAACATTTATGCAAACTATAAGCATACCACTTACTTAAGAAAGAACCTAATTTATTCAGAAAAGTAAAATGATGTGCCTCTCTCTCATTGTCTTTAATATGTTCCTTGAGAAAATGCGAGGCCAACATAGGACAAAGCGTTAAAGCAACAATCGAAGAAAGCAGAATAGAAATTGCCAACACAAAACCAAATTCTCTAAAAAGTGATCCAACTTGTCCAGGAAGGAAAGAAATCGGCACAAAAACAGCAACGAGAGTCAATGTAGTTGCTAAAACAGCAAAAAAGACTTCCCTTGTTCCGATCACCGCTGCCGACCGAGGACCTAACCCCATATTACGCCACCGAACAATATTCTCAAGAACAACAATCGCATCATCCACCACAAGCCCTGTTGCTAAAACAAGTCCTAAAAAAGTGAGAATATTCAATGAAAATCCTACAAGATAAATGGCAGCAATTGTACCAATTAAAGCAACAGGGATAGATAAAGCGGGAATAAGCGTTACACGAATATCTCTCAGAAAAAGAAAAATAACCAAGATAACACTTAGAACAGCAATAACCAATGCAACCTCAACCTCATGAAGTGCACCCTTAATGAAAAGCGCATCATCACTAATAACACTTATGTGTACCGAAGAAGGAACAACACTTTTTAGATGACCAAGAACCTCTCGAACACCTTGAGAAATATTAAGAGTATTTGATTGTGCTTTACGTACAATCCCCAATCCAACTCCAATCTTTCCGTTGATACGAAGAATAACGGTTTCTACATCAGGTGATAAAGTAACCTGTGCGACATCGCCAAGATGCACATGAGGTTTTAAGACAACTTGTTCAAAAGCTTTTGGTGTTGTCAAACGCGCGGTAGCACGCACAATTAAAGCTTGCTTAGAATTGCGTAATGACCCCACCGGCGCATCCGTTGTCATATCAGCTAGAACACGTGAAATATCCGCCACAGTCAATCCGTAGCTCGCAAGTTTTGCTTGATCAACATCAACTTGAAAAATCTTCGTGCGAGCACTATCAACCTGTACATCACCAACACCATCAACAGCAGAAAGTGCATCAACAATTTGATCATCTACGACCATTGTCAAATCATCAACACTCATCGTTGGTGAAGTCACAACCAAATACATCATTGCAGCAGCATTTGAATCTGCTTTAATGATCAGAGGTGTATCGGCATTTTTTGGTAAAAAATAGGCAATGCGAGAGAGAGCATCGCGAATATCAGATGCTGCAACATTCAAATCAACGCCGACATTAAAATTAACTTCCACACGAGAACGACCAAAAGAAGAAGCTGAAGAAATTGTTTTTACACCTGAAACACGAGAAACAGCATCTTCTATAACTCTTGTAATTTCTTGATCAATTGTTTCCGCTGATGCTCCGGCAAACGCTGTTACAATTGTCATCACTGGAGTATCAACATCCGGTAGTTCGCGGACATCAACGTTTAGCCATGCAGCAATCCCTGCAATCACAATCATAGCATTCAAAACAAAAGTAAAAACCGGCCTGCGAATAAATAAGGCAATCATACCATCTTGCCCAGCCTGTGTCATAGGCTGTTTCGTGTCAAATTCCTGACTCATTATACACCCTGCCCACGAGGTGCTGATAACTGTTCTTGATGGGACCTTGGATCATCAATAATAACCCGACTTCCTGGATGAAGCATTTGTACGCCCTGAATAACAACTTGATCACCATTTTCGAGAGGCGCTTTCACAAATACCTGATCTTCTTTATGCTGAATAATCGACACTGATATGGGCTCTACCTTCCCCTCTCTTACGCGCCAAACAAATGATCCTTTGTTATTCCATTGAACTGCAAGAGGGTTAACAACAGGAAAAGAACCGCCATAAAATTGCAATGCAACAGAAAAAGCCATACCAGACACAATGGTCTCTTTTTCATTCTTAATTTCAACCTGAACATGAAGCGTGCGACTTTCTGGATCAATGATATTATCAATCGCATAAATATAACCAACAAAAGTCCTCTCTTGCTGCGCCGTTAATGTTGCCGTCACCTTATCTCCTTTATGGACATGTGATGTGTAGCGTTCGGGAATCCATATATCAACTAAAATGCGTTCTCTATTTTCAATACGTCCTATTACAGTGTTAAGAGTAACAGCGTTGCCCACATCAATGGGTAAAATGCCAACAACTCCGCTAATCGGTGCACGAATTGTCCGACGATCAAGATCTAACTCAGCATTACGCAAAACCAAATTTGCGCTATCCAACTCCAAGCGTGCGGTAATTTCTTGAACTTCTGTTGCTGTATTACTGGAACGTAATTTAAGAATACGCGAAAGCGTTAATGCACTATTATCACGTTGCACTTTTGCTTTTTCAGCCGTTATTTCTTCCTTTTTAGAATCAAGCTTTGCAATCGCATCACCCACTTGTACTTTTGTGCCAGCTGATACAAAAAGCTCATCAACAACACCAGATGACCAAGGTGTTAACTCTACCGAAGCCAATGCTCTTCCACTACCAAGCGCACTCAGATTTTCATAAAAATCTTGGACTTTAACAAGATCAACAACAACATTTGTTGGTGGACTTCCCCTTGATGTCTTTGATATTTTATGCGATGCATTCGTTGTTTTATTCAATACAGAAATGTTTTGTTCTGAACCTTGTTTCCTTACCCAATAAGTAACCATCAAAATAACAACGAGAAACACTAGTGGAAAGGTTTTTTTTAACAGCTCCATACATTTACCCCTGCTGTGTCATGAACATGTAAATTTGTCTAAAAAAGTCCTTAACAGTAACATGCGAGTTCCACATAAAAACCCAACTGCAGGTGGCATGTATCACCCCCACCGCACAAACACATCTCATCTTTTGTTTGACTATCCTTCCTAAATTAAAACGTCAAGTCAGCTATCGTTCATCTTGAATTATAGCACTCACAGAAAAAAGAAACGGCTATACCAAAATCCAACCGAAACCAAAAGTATACGGTATCATTTTTTAAAATATATCCTCAACAAAAAGATAAAATTTTTGCTTCCATCAAGTTTCACTTGCAATTCCTCCATGAAACGATTAGGAACCCCTTATCTTAATAAGATAAAAAATTGGAAATGTACGCACCCGTAGCTCAGCTGGATAGAGCACCAGACTACGAATCTGGGGGTCAGGAGTTCGAATCTCTTCGGGTGCGCCATCATATAAAATTCCATTTTTCTTCAGTGCGTTTGTCAATAACTCCCTTATTGAGTCACCTGCCATCATTTGCCTGTAGTGTTATCAAGTAGTGCTGTAGCTGCTCTTTTGATTGCAAATTAGGATTTCCTTCCGAGGTATTTTTGGACACACCAGATATCTAATATGTTTTTGCTACTCAAAAATAAAAGTCTTTGAAAATATCTCTTCCTTCATCTCTTAACACTCAAGACAAAATACTCTGTCCTCTTCTGAAGAATTTTCACCATTAAAAAATCCTCTTTTATAAAATTTCCAGAATGATAGTACTCTTTTTTAGTAAAATATAGAAAGCCACAATAGAATAAATTGTTGGGAGAATAAAAAAGCGTAACAATACATTCCCATAAAAAGTTTAAAATTGATATCAAGGAGTTTTTCTTGAACTCATCACTCTTTTTAAAAGCTTATAAGAATTAAAAACGTAGCGATTCTTTTTTCTAAAAATCTATAATAATAAATTTCTCTTGTCCCATTTCTCTCTTGCACAGTGTGTAATCGACATTTATGATGCCTTACCTATTTTCATGTACTGTAGGTTCTATTGTCCGATTATAGTACATACCCTAAATGTTAAAAAGAAACCAAGTTTAAAGAATTTTTCTATGCATAAAACAGATATTGAAATTTCTCGCTCTGCTCAAAAACAACACATCACTGAAATTGCACAAAAAATTGGTGTTGCGCATGAAAATCTTATTCCTTACGGACATGACAAAGCTAAAATTTCTTCTGCGTACATAAAATCGCTCAATCAAAATCCGGATGGTAAACTTATCCTCGTCACTGCGATCAATCCAACACCTGCTGGAGAAGGAAAAACAACAACAACTGTTGGACTGTGTGATGCTCTCAATCTCATTGGAAAAAAAACCATAGCCGCCTTGAGAGAACCGTCTTTAGGCCCCTGTTTTGGTATAAAAGGTGGTGCGGCTGGAGGTGGTTATGCCCAAGTCGTACCAATGGATGATCTTAATTTGCATTTTACCGGTGATTTTCATGCCATTACAGCTGCTCATAATCTTCTTGCCGCAATGATTGATAACCATATCTACTGGGGAAACACTCTGAATATTGATCCACGCCGCGTTGTTTGGAAGCGAGTCCTTGACATGAATGACCGTGCATTGCGCGATATTGTTATTTCATTAGGCGGAGTAACCAACGGTTTTCCACGTCAAACAGGTTTTGATATTACTGTCGCATCAGAAATTATGGCTATTTTTTGTCTTGCTAAAAATCTAGAAAATCTTACGCAAAGACTCAAAAAAATTATTGTTGCCTATCGGTATGATAAAACGCCTGTAACAGTTGCTGATCTCAAAGCAGAAGGTGCAATGACAGTTCTTCTCAAAGATGCCATGCAACCCAATCTTGTACAAACAATTGAAAATAACCCTGTTCTTGTCCATGGAGGACCTTTTGCCAACATTGCTCATGGCTGTAATTCAGTTATAGCAACAAAAACTGCCTTAAAACTCGCTGATTATGTTGTCACAGAAGCAGGATTTGGAGCCGATCTTGGTGCAGAAAAATTCTTCAACATTAAATGTCGACAAGCTGGTATTGCACCAAATGCTACAGTGATTGTCGCAACAGTTCGCGCATTAAAAATGAATGGTGGTGTAAGTAAAAATAACCTCAAAGAAGAGAATATCACCGCTTTACAAAAAGGGGCTGCCAATCTTTTACGACATATCCAGAATATGAAACATTATGGTATTCCCTGTGTTATCGCTATCAATCATTTTGATACCGATAGTGACGCCGAAATAAGCACGTTACAAAAAATAGTTGCAACAACTGGACACAAAGCTGTTGTCTGCAAACATTGGAAACAAGGTGGAAAAGGCGCCATAGAACTTGCACAAGAACTCGTGACCTTAATTGAAGAAAAAAATGCCCATTTTCAATTTCTGTATCAAGATGATCTACCACTCGTTCAGAAAATTAATTCTATTATAAAAAATCTCTACGGTGGTCGTGGAGCTGTAATTACAGGTCCTATTGTCAGACAGCTGGAATCCTGGGAAAAAGAAGGTTATGCTACATACCCTATTTGTATGGCGAAAACACCCTATTCCTTTTCTTCCGATCCCACTCAATATGGTGCTCCTGTCGATTTTGAAATCCCTGTGCGCGAAGTTCGCCTCTTGGCAGGTGCTGGATTTATTGTCGTCATTTGTGGAGATGTCATGACTATGCCTGGCTTACCACATTATCCTGCTGCTGAAAAAATTCATCTTGACAAAAATGTTCAGATACAAGGACTCTCATAAGCTTATACCTGTAAACTCAATCGTTCATTATCAAAAATACCTTATAGTGAAAAGAATAGAATTTTTAAAAGCGTATAGACAAGCACCTTCTTTATATGATATGCTTCCTTTATTATGTTTCCTTTTAGATGTTCTTTTAAAAGGAAGTGATTTTTCTATTATTTATGACACTAAAATAAAGCAGGATAAATAGTGCAAGTACTTGTTCGTGATAATAATGTTGATCAGGCGATACGCGCGTTGAAAAAAAAGATGCAGCGTGAAGGTATCTTTCGTGAGATGAAAATGCGTGGTTATTATGAAAAACCATCGGAGAAGCGTGCTCGTGAGAAAGCTGAGGCTATTCGCCGTACACGTAAGCTTGCTCGTAAACGTGCGCAGAGAGAAGGTTTTGTTAGTCACGGTCGGACTGCTGCATCAAAATAGTGTATAATTGAACTTCTGTTAGTCTGTTGTAAAAAGCTATATTGTTAGGGGTGTAAACATGATGGAAGATCATTTGTGTTTACCGTTTGGCGTATGTGGTTTTTTGTTGCCTTGTTTTTGTTCACTATATTTCTCTATAAATACGAGACTTGTTATTTTTTGTATTAGTATTGTGGGTTTTACTTTGCTCTTAGCTGTTTCAGAAGGAAAAAAGTTATCACGTGTAAAGTGTTAAAATTGGCTGTCTTTATATGAAGCATACAGGGATTGTAGGATATTGTTTGCTGTTTCTCAGTATAATTTTTGTTGTCTAAAAGTTCTATAGAGCTTTTTACCTGCTGTTCATGCTTAGCATCTTTTAAATTCTTCCAATCAGCTTAGATCATGAAATATAAATTACTATTGTAATATGTAATTGTGTGTGTAAAGGGTAGAATATCAGATACACAGTTCTCTTCCTTATTATTCAATGAAGCAATAGAACTTTGTAACTTTTGATATCCATTGACCTCATCCCCACTCTAAAGAACAGAGATTCTTAATCACAAACAATCTAATTACAAATTGGTTTCTTTTAGTTTGTTCCCCTTCTTACCACTTATGTGCTTCACTCTGTAGACTACGAGTAAGTCCTGTTCTGAATCTTCTGTTCAACTCTACACTTCCATACTTAGTTGATGCATAAATTAAATCAGACCTCAACGACAATTGTATTTTTAACATGCATGAATGTGCCTTACATCAGCGCCCTCCAGAACAATGTTTTACAGCGCTAAAAATAATAATCCGAAATTGATACATACCCATGTAATCTGATTTATTTTTTAGGGTACTACATATAGCATTACCCATTAATCAGATCGTAGTACTACATAATCAAACTACAAAATTTGTAAGAAGTATTAACACTAATAACCATTATCTTTACGTTTATGAAGTCACAAGAAAATCCATCACACCTTAGTTTCCAATTGATATTTTTCATGTTTTTGTATTTTAACGGTTCATTAATCGTATCTTATCCCATTCTAAAAATGCGTTTCAAATCATATGCCAATTATTTTATTAAGCTGTTATTAAACAATTTTTTAATTCATAATGCGCATATGGTTATAACCTCATTTTAGAAATATATAATATACTGATTTATAATAATAATTTATCATTTTACAGTTGAATTAAGAATTCCGGAGATAGTAAGATTCCTCGCTTTACACTCTCTCGTGATGGGTTAATAAAAACTATTTAAGGAAGGAAATGAATATATCTCTTATGAAACTATCTTAATACAAAAGTAATGAGCTACATTTTGAGCTGATAAATAAAACAATGATAGTAGTTTATACCTTATATAAATAAAGATAGTAGCACCCAATCGATTTTATATTACAGCATTCGCTGTGAAATGGTATTGTGAATAATGAGAAATGCCTTTTTAAAATAAGTACGTAAACGACAGCATAATGATGTTGCTTACTTCGTAAAGAATATGCCGTCGTTAAAGAACATAAAAACCAAAAGCGTGAGATAATATTTTTTATCTATCATACAAAAGCTTATACAGCTTACAAGATATTTAGCCGTTTTAATACTCAATATTCATCTCAAGCATATAACTACATGAGAATCGGAAGTCGATTTAAAGGTATCTTTTATAAAGATAAGCTACATTTAAAAGTGCAAATTTTTATCTTACTTATTCCATTATTTTTGTAACAATTTTTTTGTTGTTTAGATCTCTTTAACCAGCACTATGCCATAGCTTTAATCAATTCTCGATCCTATCTTCCGATTCCTAGATTGCCAATATATGAAATAAAGAGATAAAAAGGTTTAAGTGTGCAACATCCTAGTTGGTTTCGATTCTCAATACTTGCATTATCTATTCTAATAGCAGAAGTTTTTGTACTCAGTTCATTCCGTTTTTTACATGCACAAACACTCAATCAAAATTTTGGACCAAGCGGTTTACCGCTCCCGCGTTTTGCTTCGATTAAACCTACGCGTGTTAACGTACGCGTTGGACCAGGAAGTAATTATTCTATCATTTTTACTTACAAAAAGCAGGGTTTGCCTATTGAAATTATCCAAGAATACGATCAATGGCGTAAAATTCGTGATTCCGAAGGCGATGAGGGGTGGGTATATCAATCGCTTTTATCAGGGAAACGAACCGCTATAACTATTCCATGGCAAAAAGATAAAACAAAAAGGCTGATGTTACGCAAAAACCCTACCGACAATGCAGAAGTTGTGGCAGAAGTGGAGCCTAATGTCATCGGTTATATCCGCCAATGCGATGGATACTGGTGCGAACTAAATCTTAATAATACCCGAGGATGGCTTCCTCAATCCCAATTATGGGGAATATATCCTGATGAAAAAATAAAAGGTTGATGAAGCTTCCAATTAATCAAGTTCAATTTTTATTACTTATTGAAATTTTCCTATTCTATCATCAAATCAGCTCTTTGGTTTTAACCGAACTATCAAATCAACATGCGAAATTTCCATGCCCTCTGGTGGTTTAGGCAAATTGCCAATAATAGGGGCTTCTCCTAAATTGCAAGGAATATCAAGAATACGATTTTCGCCTTCTATATAAAAATGATAGTGATCAGCGGTATTGGTATCAAACCAAGTTTTTGAACCTTCTACGGCAATAATCCGTAATAATCCTGCTTCAGTAAATTGATGAAGTGTATTATAAACCGTTGCTAAAGACACAGGCACACCCAATCTAATTGCCTCTTCATAAAGCTCTTCAGCAGCAATATGACGATTGCCTTGAGAAAAAATCATATTAGCAAGCTCTAACCGCTGGCGTGTTGGCCGCAAGCCATTTTGACGCAAACATTTTTCTAACATAGAGATAGAATAATAATTCTCAACCTTCCCACAATCTTTCGCGGTTTGTTGTTCTTCATTTAAACCTAAATTGTCTGTGCTCACTGACATGTTAAAAACCACAATATATTTCTGTTCAAATAAGATTAAAATATAAAAAGTAGAAATGGTACGATACAATTCCTATGTTCCATTTCTAAATATCATTTTGATATAGGATACATAAAAAAGGGCGTTTGTCATTAAAAATGATATAAAATCATTTCCCTCTCCTTAAAATTTGCTCTAAAAGTAAGTTAGAGAAAAGCGCGGAAGTCAAAATATACACAAATAAATGGAGTAACAATGGCTGAACAAAAGTCTCGCTACACTTATGAAGAACTGCTAAGCTGCGTTCGCGGCGAAATGTTTGGTAAGGGTAATGCGCAATTACCAGCACCGCCAATGTTAATGATTCATCGAATCACCCAAATCAATGAAACTGGTGGTGAACATAATAAAGGAATGGTTCGTGCTGAATTTGACATTACTCCGGAACTATGGTTTTTTGACTGCCACTTTATAGGTGATCCAGTCATGCCAGGGTGTCTTGGTTTAGATGGTCTGTGGCAATTAACAGGTTTCTTTCTCGGTTGGTTAGGTGAATTGGGAAAAGGGAGAGCTATATCGACAGGTGAAGTAAAATTATCAGGTATGGTAACTCCGCAAACTCAACTTCTTGAATATGGAATAGATTTTAAACGTATCCGGCGTGGGAATTTGGTTTTAGGAATAGCTGATGGGTGGGTAAAAGCAGATGGAGAAGCCATCTATAAAGCTAGTGATTTACGCGTTGCTTTATTTAAAGAAGATTGAAATTATTTCCATTGGAAGGGACATTTTTTTATTCTTTATGAAACGAGGAGGTATGAATGCGTCGAGTTGTTGTAACTGGAATGGGAATTGTCTCCGCGATTGGAAATAACCCTCAAGTTGTTTTAACCAGTTTGCGTGAAGCAAAGTCTGGAATTTCTTACGCACCCAAGTATGCCGAATTAGGCTTCCGTAGCAGGGTTTATGGCAAACCTGATATTAATGTAGAAGAATTTGTTGATCGACGTGCTTTGCGTTTTCACGGACGTGGAACGGCTTGGAATCATATCGCTATGGATCAAGCGATCGCTGATGCGGGTTTAGAACCTCATGAAGTATCCAATGAAAATACGGGCATCATTATGGGTTCTGGAGGTCCTTCGACTCAATCAATCGTTGAAGCCGCTGACATCACACGTCAAAAAGGTCCAAAGCGCGTTGGTCCTTTTGTTGTGCCTAAAGCAATGAGTTCTACAGCATCCGCAACGCTTGCGACTTTTTTTAAAATTAAAGGCGTGAACTATTCAATCTCTTCGGCCTGTGCCACCTCTAATCATTGTATTGGCAATGCTTACGAATTGATACAATATGGCAAGCAGAATCGCATCTTTGCTGGTGGTTGTGAAGATCTGGATTGGACATTATCTGTTTTATTCGATGCTATGGGTGCTATGTCCAGCAAATATAATGATGTACCAGAAAAGGCTTCGCGTGCTTATGACGCTAATCGTGATGGATTTGTTATTGCTGGTGGAGCTGGCGTTTTGGTTCTTGAAGAGCTAGAGATCGCTAAAGCACGTGGTGCAAAAATCTATGGAGAAATTGTTGGTTATGGTGCTACATCCGACGGACACGATATGGTCTCTCCATCGGGCGAGGGAGCAGAGCGGTGCATGCGCATGGCACTTGCAACGGTAAATAATAAAATTGATTATATCAATCCCCATGCAACAGCAACGCCTGTTGGTGATCCCCCTGAAATAGAAGCAATCCGCCGTGTTTTTGGAGAAGGTGATCAATGTCCACCAATTTCCGCCACAAAATCTCTGACTGGTCATTCCTTGGGGGCCGCAGGTGTTCAAGAAGCGATCTATACACTGTTAATGATGAATCATAATTTTATTTGTGAGAGTGCCCATATTGAAGAACTGGATCCTGCTTTTGCCGATATGCCAATTGTTCGTGAACGTCGTGATCATCAACAACTTAATACTGTATTATCAAATACATTTGGTTTTGGCGGTACCAATGCAACGCTCGTTTTCCAACGCTATGCATAAGCAGGAGTTCTTAGCTAGTTGAAAAAAGCATGGTCTTACGGAGAATAATATGAAGGGTTTGATGGAGGGCAAACGTGGCCTTATTATGGGGGTTGCAAATGATCATTCAATTGCATGGGGCATTGCGTGTCAACTAGCAGAAGCAGGAGCTGAATTAGCATTTACCTATCAAGGAGATGCTTTTGGAAAACGAGTTCAACCGTTAGCAGAAAAACTCGGCTGCAAATTGTTGCTTGAATGTGACGTTGAAAAAATTGAAAATGTCGATCACCTCTTTGAACATCTTGAAAAAGAATGGAAAACTATTGATTTTGTTGTTCATGCCATTGGCTTTTCAGATAAAGCTCAACTAAAAGGACGTTACGTTGATGTTACAACACGCGAAAATTTTAAGCGCACAATGGTTATTTCGGCTTATTCCTTTACTGAGATTGCCCAGCGTGCTGGTAAGCTTATGCCCAATGGAGGTGCGCTTTTAACACTCACCTATGGAGCTTCACAGCAAGTTGTCCCTAATTACAATATCATGGGTGTGGCTAAAGCTGCTTTAGAAGCTATGGTACGTTATTTAGCCGCAGATTTTGGTCCGCAAAATATTCGCGTTAATGCAATTTCAGCAGGTCCTGTCAGAACTTTGGCTGGCAATGGTATTGCAGCTGCACGTGCAATTTTTTCATATCAACGCCGTAATGCGCCATTGCGCCGCACTGTAAATATTAATGAAATAGGAAGATCTGCTCTTTACCTACTCTCTGATTTATCATCAGGTGTTACTGGCGAAATTCATTATGTTGACTCAGGTTATAACATTATGTCTATGCCAACACTTGAAGAATTAAAACAAAGTGAAGAAACTCGTGGGGAATAACTATTCATAGCACTTTAAAGAGTGCAAAAATGATTATGTGCCAATCATTTTAGAAGCGTATTGCCATTTTCTCTGGGGCATATAATGTTTATAATTGATAAAAGTAGCTTATTTTCAAAGATACGACTCAAGCAATGAGCAGATTTTTCACGTGTAAATTATGTCGCAGAAAAAACTAGCTTATATAACTCTATAATTCGCTAAAGCGTTATCGTTTTATCTAATGGTCAGCGTAACCTATCTCAAAGGTTTGTTAATTATAATCGTATTTCTTATGTGTTTAGATAATCTAAAAGCGTACTGTATCGTGCATTTCATCTTTAAATGACCGGCTTAATAATGTATTAGCTGCTTCAACTGCACTTTTATTACAAAACAAAACTTGATAAATTTGCTCTGTAATTGGCATTTCTGCTCCTATACGTTGTGCTAATGTACGCACTTCTTTAGTATTTAAATAACCTTCAACAACTTGGCCAACTTGTTTCTCCGCTTCTTTTATATTTACTCCTTGGCCAAGCAACATTCCAAAACGTCGATTGCGGGACTGGTTATCAGTACATGTCAAAACCAGATCACCTAAGCCTGTCATACCCATAAATGTGGAAAGCTCAGCGCCCATAGCAATGCCTAAACGACTGATTTCAGCTAACCCTCGTGTTATGAGAGCTATTCGAGCATTTGCTCCAAATCCCATGCCGTCTGATATTCCCGCACCAATAGCAATGACATTTTTGACTGCTCCACCTAATTGAACACCGATCATATCTGAATTTTTATAAACTCTAAAACTTTTGCTACAATGGAAAAGTCGCTGTAGTTCTTCACTAAATTCATCATCAGAAGCTGCTACCGTAATTGCAGTAGGCAAGCCGATAGCAAGTTCTTTAGCAAAAGTTGGTCCAGAAAGGACGGCTAAAGGGACTTTATCACCTAAAATCTCGCGGGCAACTTCTTGTAAAAGGCGTCCTGTGCCATGTTCTAAACCTTTCGTTACCCAAATAATACGTGAATGTTGATCCAAATAAGGCTGAATATTGTGTAATACCTGGTGAAATACATGGCTTGGAACAGCAATTAATATATTGTGACTTGCTGTTATTGCAGTTTCAAGTGAAGCTTCAAGAAACAGATTTTCAGGAAATCGAATATCGGGCAAAAATGTCTGATTACAGCGATATTTCTGTAATTCTTTGATATGTTTAGGATTATATCCCCAAAGTAAAACACAACGGCCGTTACGGGCAAGAGCAATAGCCAAGGCAGTGCCAAAAGAACCGGCACCAATAATTGTCATCGAAATGGCTCTCATTAAATTTTCTGACTATTTTCCAAATTTTAGTTTCTACTTCTAATTACAGGTTGTTATGGCAAATATTTTTAATACAAATTCACTAACTTTGAAAATACTACTCTTTTATAATTTTATTATAACACAATATAAAACCTTTTCAAAATTCTCATGTTCTCTGAACTGAATTGTATAAATGTCATTCTTGTATATTCTATAAATAGCTGCTTATCTCAAATAAAAATTAAAGCTTCACTGAACTCTCCATGGACTCTATCATCAAAAATGCATTCAAAATCATGATGATGACTCTATAGCCCCAATGTTTATCACCCACCTTACATCCTACAAAATTTTTTGTAACCCACATGTTAAAAAGAGCCAATGCACCTAGCATTGGCTCTACGAATCGTCTTCATTCTTAGCAACTGCTTTACAGAAATTTGCCCATTTGGCGCTTATTCCGTAGACATTTCTACGCCTGGTGCCTGCTCTACAGGAACCTGCATATTTGGCAATTGCCCCACAGGCATTCCTACACCTGGTGCCTGTTCTACAGGAGTTTGTGTATTTGGTACTTGCCCCACAGGCATTTCTACACCTGGTGCTTGCTCTACAGGAACCTGCATATTTGGCAATTGCCCCACAGGCATTTCTACGCCTGGTGCCTGTTCTACAGGAGTTTGTGTATTTGGTACTTGCCCCACAGGCATTCCTACACCTGGTGCCTGTTCTACAGGAGACTGCATATTTGGCGATTGCCCAACGGGCATTTCTACGCCTGGTGCCTGTTCTACAGGAGTTTGTGTATTTAGTACTTGCCCCACAGGCATTCCTACACCTGGTGCCTGTTCTACAGAGGTTTTTGTATTTGGTAATTGCTCCCTAGACACCTCATTACTTAATAAACCGCCCAAAGTCTCTTGTGTGTCTGATAATTTCTCCGTCGATACAGAACTATCTCTTTCTGACATTTCCGACTCAACAACACGTCCTGAACCACCCATCATATTATAATTCAAATGAGAAATAGCCCACCAAGTGCCTCCAATAATAATAAAAACGCAAATGACCGCAAACCATAAAGCGCTTAAATTCCATTTAGTATCTGGACCAGAATTCAAATGCAAAAAGAAAACAATCTGCACAATAATCTGAATAATCGCCATCCCAATAAGATATACAACCTTTGTGCTAATTGCCCAACTTTCCATCATTCCATACATCACAGGAATAAAAGAGCCTAAAGTGAAAAATACGGCAAGGATAAAACCAACTAAATAGGAACCAGTACTGGGACCATGTGCTTCTTTATGCATGCTCATTACAGTGCTCCTAACAAATAAACCATGGTGAAAACACCAACCCAAACAATATCAAGCAAATGCCAAAAAATTGAAAGGCATGCTAAACGTGTTCTATTATCCTGATCCAAACCATGACGACGAAGATGAAAAAACATAACCACCATCCAGAGAAGACCGGTACTCACATGAAGACCATGGGTGCCAACCAAAGCAAAAAACGCTGACCAATAGGCAGATAATACCTCTCGTCCAAAAAGTTTTAAACCCGTTGCAGGATCAATACCAGCATAAGCACCAGGATCGTAATAGAACACCTCACCCAAAAGTTCATGAAATTCATAAATTTCCATTCCAATAAAGCAAGATCCAAACACAAAGGTGATAGCCATCCATAAACGCACAGCACTGAGATTACCTTTATGCACTTGTACCATTGCAAACCCATAAGTAATTGATGACAGCAACAAAATAGCAGTTTCAACCAAAACAAACTTTAAATCAATAAATTCATTGCCCGCTTTTCCTCCACCATAAGAAGCAGAAAAAACAGCAAAACTTGAAAAAAGCGTTGAGAACAGGATCAAATCCGAAAGAATATAGACCCAAAAACCAAATGTCATTATCGAGCTACTGTCGTGATGATGTTCATCAATGTGAGTATCATTCATTGTCATCGTGCTCATACTGTTGCTCCTTGTTCTTTAAGAACAGCTGTAAAAACATCCTCAGTTTTTTGCACTTCTTCAGCTGAAATATAGTAACCATGGTGATCACCCGTTAACGAATGACACACGATCGTTGCAATAAAACCAATCAATCCAACCGCAACAAGCCACCAAATATGCCAAACAAGCGCAAAACCAACGACTAACGAAAAGAACCCTGCAATAATCCCTGCTGATGTATTGGAAGGCATATGAATTTTTGAAAATCCACTTGTTGGACGCTGATAACCATTCTTCTTCATATTCCAATAAGCATCGTCAGCCTGTACTTCCGGAATTATTGCAAAATTGTAAGCAGGAGGAGGTGAAGAAATAGACCACTCAAGCGTACGTGCATCACCCCAAGAATCATTTAATGTTACCGGTAAGCGTCCCTTATGTTTGATACCGTACCAGATCGCCAAAATAACTTGTAGCACAAAACAAAGAATACCGAGCAATATAATAAAAGCGCCTAACGCAGCAATCATAAACATCGGCTGCCAACTAGGTTCCATGTAATGCTGGAGACGACGCGTAGCCCCCATCAAACCAAGTGCATAGACTGGGAAAAAGGCAAGATAAAAACCAATAAACCAACACCAAAAAGATGCAATACCCAATGCCCGATTCGGTTTATAGCCAAAAACTTTTGGAAACCAAAAAGCAAGTCCAGCTAAGTACGCAAAAACGACACCTCCAATAATTGTATGGTGAAAATGTGCTACCAAAAACAGCGAATTATGAAACTGCCAATCAGCAGGCACGATAGACATCAAAACGCCCGTTAATCCACCACCAACGAACGTAAATATCATTCCTATGCACCAAAGCATCGGAGGCTCGAAACGAATTCGACCTTTATACATAGTCAACAACCAATTAAAAACTTTAACACCCGTTGGAACCGCTATGATCATCGTTGCAATACCAAAGAAGGTATTCACAGCTTCACCACCACCCATTGTGAAGAAATGGTGTCCCCAAACAACAAGCGAAAGAATCAAGATGACCAACATTGCCCATACCATTGAAGTATAACCAAAGAGGCGTTTTGAAGAGAAAGTCGACACAACTTCAGAAACAATCCCAAAAGCAGGAACAACCAAAACATAAACTTCAGGATGACCAAAAATCCAAACATAGTTAATCCACACCATCGGATTTCCGCCACCAACATTGGTAAAGAAATTCATGCCCAAATAACGATCACATGCCAAGAGCGCAAATGCTACAGTTAAAACAGGATAAATAACTAAAATAAGGACATTGCTAACAAAAGCACTCCAACAAAAAACAGGCATTCTCATCATTGTCATCCCAGGAGCACGCATCTTAATAATGGTCGCGACAAAATTGATTGCACCCATCGTTGTCGCGATACCAGAAAGTTGCAGCGACCATAAATAATAATCTACCCCTGTATCTGGACTACCTTGTAACTCAGAGAAAGGTGGATACATCAACCAACCACCACGACCAAAATTTCCAACACCTAGGGATATGTTAATCAATATTGCTCCTGCAGCTGTAATCCAAAATCCCAAATTATTTGCAAAGGGAAAGGCAACATCACGAGCGCCAATCTGAAGCGGTATAAGATAATTGAAAAGACCGAATAAAAGAGGTGTGGCCATAAAAAAAATCATGATGGTGCCATGAGCTGAAAAAATCTGATCAAAATGATCAGGTGGCAAATACCCTGCTGTTTCACTCCCAAGCGCCATAGCCTGATGCGTCCGCATCATAATTGCATCAGCAAAACCACGAACAAGCATGATAATAGCAAGAACGATATACATAACACCGATGCGTTTATGATCAACCGTTGTAATCCAATTTCGCCATAAAACTCCCCACCATCCAAGTATCGTTAAAGCAATAACAGCAATTAAACCACCCATAACAATCGCAATACATGTGTATAAAACGATCGGCTCATGTGCCAGTGCATGAAAAGCACCAGCCGTAGGATCTGTAAGTCTTCCAAACATTTCTTAACCCATATCAAATGAATTTCAGTTAAAAGAAACCTTATTTTAAAAGCTTTCTTTCTCGATTGATGCTCTAAATAACACCAGGATCAAAAACAGAACAAAGCGCACCCCAAAGAGTCTGAGCCGCAGCACGCTTCATTAAATCTTCATTACACACCGTATTTTCATCAACACACCGATTTACAATCCGGTAATAAAGTCGTTTCTCAATGGGTGCAAAATAACGCACTTCAGCATCTTTTTCTTTCGCAACAACATCACCCATACGAGGCGCAATGGAAAGCTGACGATAAGATGCACGATCAAGAACTTGTCCATGAGACCGAGCTTTAGCAATCCAATTATCAAAATCTTGCGAAGATACAGAATGCCATCTAAATCGCATATTTGCAAAACCATCACCACTGTAATTTGCAGAGGTTCCTTTGAATATTCCTTGCTTATCCGCCACCAGATGTAATTTAGAATTCATCTGTGGCATAGCGTAAAGGACTGTGCCTAGTTTTGGTACCCAAAAGGCATTTACAGAACTTTCCGATGTCAACTGCAAAAAAACTTGACGACCTTTAGGCGCGTAAATTTCATTGATCGATGCAACATCATACTCAGGATAAATAAAGAGCCATTTCCAATCGAGCGCTACAACATCTACTTGTAACGGTTTCCCTTCACCAACGATTTCCACTGGAAGAGGGTTCTCTGGCTCAAGCTTATAGGTATAATAAGCTGTCAATGAACCTAAAACCATTACAATTACAATTGGAATGCCCCACATAAATGCTTCAATTTTATTGGAATGCCCCCAATCAGGTAAATATTCTTCTGCACTGTTCGATGCACGATACTTAATGGCCAAAAATACAACACCCACCATAACTGGAACCACAACGAAAAGCATAACAACGACGCAAATAACAATCAAAATAAGCTGTTGCCGCGCAACATATCCTGCTGGGTGAATAACGTCAAATTTACAACCAGATAAAAGCAACGCCACCCCTAAAATTACGAGCATCTTTATTTGTTTAACGAAGCTTCTCATTTCACCTGCCCCATCATACATATTGTAAGTTGTTACCAAGAAACCGATAACACCTCACAGATATGCTTACCCATTTAAAAATAATTATCAAGTAAATTCAAACACCCTCATTGAGATTATACAACTTTTGCCCCTCTTATACCAAGTTTAAACCTCTTAGCGATATATTCAAGAGCAAACCAATATCCTTCACTGCCACACCCAACAATAACCGCATTCGCAGCTGCAGAAACATAAGACCGATGACGAAAATCCTCACGCTGATAAATATTGGATAAGTGAACTTCTACTATGGGACCTGTGAATATTTTTAATGCATCAAGAATTGCAACAGATGTATGGCTGTAAGCAGCTGGATTAATGATCAATCCAGCACTCACCCCAATCGCTGCCTGTATCCATTCTACCAATTGACCCTCACAGTTACTTTGATGAAAATGTATTATCACACCAGCTCTTGTTGCCCATTCCCTGCACAATTTTTCAATATCTTCTAGAGTTTCGGTTCCGTAAATTTCTGGCTCACGTTGACCTAGAAAATTTAAATTAGGACCATTTAAAACCGTTATAATTATGGACATAGTAAGCCTCTTCACCTCGACCATCACCTTATAAAAAACTTTAGCATGTTTTTACTGCTTTTTATTGCAATAAAGCTCCATCTTTAATCTCAAAAAACTCTGCTCGTCCTTTTAAGGAATCAAATAAAATGCGATCTGTTCCTGTCATAAATGTTTGCCCACCTAAATCATCAATAATATCAAATAAAGCAGCACGCCGATAAGAATCAAGATGAGCAGCCATTTCATCAAGAAGAAGAATGGGAGCCCTATCCGACACCACGCCTGTTAAACGCGCATGACACAAAACCAAACCTGTCAGAAGAGCTTTTTGTTCGCCCGTTGAACAAGATGTTGCTGCCACATTTTTATCAGCATAAAAAACCTGCAAATCTGTGCGATGCGGTCCTTCTAATGTTCGCCCAGCGGCGCGATCTATTGCGCGATTATGCTGTAATTGATCACAAAACTTCTCTTCGACCTCAACCGCTGATATCTTACTCAGAGCCGTTTCTAAAAAACCATCAATTTGCAAAAAAGCCCGTGGAAAAGGTATCTGTGATGGCGTTTGTGCAAACATGTCATTTAAAAGTCGAATAACATCGATACGCGCCGCAGCAATAGCTGTCGCCAATTCGGCCATCTGCTTTTCTAAAGCATTAAACCAAGCACGATCTTCACTTCCATCCAAAAGCAAACGATTACGTGCGCGCATAGCTCTATCATAATCTGCTATGCGGCGACTATGCAAAGGATCAATAGCCAAAACCATACGATCTAAAAAGCGACGGCGCTCAAGTGAAGAACCTGTAAAAAGCCCATCCATAGAAGGAGTTAGAATACTAATATGACAGTAATCTGTTAGACAATCACCCGTCTCATTCACACCATTAATATGTACTTTTCGACTGTTATTATCAACTTCCAAAGCTGTACCAATATTTACTTCACCATAAAGCGCACATTGAAGACGTGCAAATACAACAAATCCTCCACCTCCACCATCCGCAAAACTAACATCAGAATAAGCCGCACGCCGTAAACCACGACCAGGAGAAAGAAAAGACAGCGCCTCTAAAAGGTTAGTCTTGCCAGCACCATTACGGCCAGTAAAAACTACATGCTGACCTGAAAAATGAATATTAAAGGAAGAATAATTGCGATAACGCACAAGCTTTAGCTGTCTTACTGCTACTTTGTGCACACGATCAGCCACGCATTGCAAAACTATCGTCCCTAAACGCGAATGGGCATTAGCACATAAAGTGCATCCGCATTATCATTATCACGAATCAAAGCTGGCGCCCCGGCCTCAGCTAACATGAAAACCATCTCATCGCTCGAAAGTTGCCCAGAAATATCCAATAGATAACGTGAATTAAACCCTATTTCAAGCGGATCGGATGTGTAAGTCGCTGCTAATTGATCTTCCGCACGCCCAGAATCAGGATTGTTAACAACAAGCCTCAGTTGCCCACGCTCAATCGTTAACTTCACCGCACGCCCACGATCATTCGAAATTGTTGAAACACGATCAACTGCAGAAGAAAAATCCTGCCTGTTGACAATTAACTTTTTATCATTTCCTGTAGGGATAACGCGTTGATAATCTGGAAATGTTCCATCAATTAACTTTGATGTAAAAACTGCAGAACCTACAGAAAAACGAATCTTTGTTTCTGAAATCTCTACACATACATCACCGTCAATTTCTTCAGAAAGAAGCTTTTGCAATTCTCCTACGGTTTTACGAGGTATAATGACGCCCGGCATTCCATCAACACCTGAAGGAGCCTCCATGTCAACTTGTGCCAAGCGATGACCATCGGTAGCAACAAAACGCAACTTCAGAACACCATCATTAATAACGTGAAAATAAACACCATTAAGATAATAACGAGTTTCTTCAGTCGAAATAGCAAACTGTGTACAATCAAGCGAATGCCTCAACCCCAATGCCGATAGAGAAACACGATAACCAAATTGACCCGGAAGAGATTCTGGAAAATCTGCCTTCGGAAGGCACTGAAGCTGAAAATTAGCACAACCAGAAACAACAGACATCGTACTTGCCTGATTCTCATCAACTGATAATACAATCTCGTTGCCATCAGGAAATTTCCGAATTATGTCATACAACAAATGTGCCGGAACGGTTATTGCCCCTGCTTGCTCAACATTGGCGATAAAAGATTCTGTAACTTCTAAATCAAGATCTGTTGCCTTTAATTGCACACTCCCATTCTCTGCATCAATCAGCACATTTGATAAAATAGGAATAGTATTGCGGCGCTCCACCACGCGGTGAACGCGGCCAAGAGACTTGAGAAATTGACTGCGATCAACTGTAATACGCATAAAATCTCCATTATAATCTACCAAAAACTATAGAAATCCTCTAGAAAAATAACCTATCCCCTTAAGAATCATCTGCCAAATCCTATTCAACCTCTCTTAAAATGGCAAGTAACTCCTTTATAAGAAAAAATAGCTCTCCTCACGAAACTCTCTGCGAGATTTCTCCCAAAAAAAGCAAAAACTATAAATACTATGCAGCCTGCTCCCCAATCAACCGCTTAAGCAATTCAAGCTCTTTGGCCAAAGTCTGATCACCACAAACCAAATCTTCAATTTTACGTACAGCATGTAAAACTGTTGTATGATCACGCCCTCCAAAACGGCGTCCAATTTCTGGCAATGAGCGAGGCGTCAACATTTTTGCCAAATACATCGCAACTTGCCGTGGCTTTACAACTGTACGGGTCCGACGATTAGACAATAAATCTTGCTTGGAAACATTATAATGGCGCGCAACCGTGCGCTGAATTTCTTCGATCCGGATACGCTTAGGTTCACCAGAACGTGTCAAGTGGCCCAATAACTCATCAATCCGTTCTAACGATAAATCAGACTCGAAAGATTGACGGAACAATAACTGATTAAATGCTCCTTCAATATCACGTCCCGACCCTAAAACTATTTTCGCAATATACTCCAGAATATCATCAGGAATCGAAATCATGTTATCATCTTGTTGTGCCACCTTCAACCGCTGGTGTAGCATTTTCAAACGCATTTCATAATCTGGTGCTTCAATTTCAAGGGCTACTCCTCCCTGAAGACGAGACCGAACACGAAGATCAAGCGACTCTAATTCTGCTGGTGGACGATCTGCAGCCACAACAACTTGTTTTGCACTATCAAGCAGCATATTAAGCAAATGACAAAATTCATGCTGTATCGACTTTCCCTGCAAAAATTGCATATCATCAATAATGAGAAGATCAATATCACGAAGCTGCTCTTTAAAAGAAAGAGCATCATTATCACGAATAGCCGTCGCAAAACGCCACATAAAATATTCAGCGGTCAAGTAAATAACCCGCGCAGGCGTAAAACGCTTCAGTGCTGCAGCTGCAATTGCTTGAAGCAAATGTGTTTTCCCTAAACCCACAGATGCGTGAATAAAAAGAGGATTAAATCTTAAAGCACTCTTATGTCCTTCTGCAATCGAACGCGCAGCAGCTAAAGCAACACGGTTAGAACAACCCTCTACAAAACTTTCAAAAGTATAACGAGAATCAAGTGGTGAACCAAAAACACCCGCTTGAACATTCTTCACGGAATGCTCTGTGTAACTCTCAACAAGAGACGGAGGTGTTCGCTCTTCTAGAACAACAGGAGAAGCACTCGTTTTACAGACCACACCTCCTGAGACGCGCTTCATACCGCGAACGATGACTTCAACGCGAAGAATCGCTGAATTCTCTTGTTTCCATAAATTTGTCAAAAGAGAACCATAGTGATTATTAATCCATGAGCGCAAAAATGCTGTAGGAACAGAAAGTTTTACAAGATTACGGCTATACTCAGCAAGCTTCACACGACCAAACCAACTCGTATAAGCCTCAATACCAACCTGCGCTTTTAATTGCGCCATTACACGCGCGAAGGCCGCCACACCTTCCTCTTCTGAAATAATAGGGAGATCCATAGAAGCATTTCCACTAACAGCCCCATCACTACCCGTCACCTTATCCTTTATTATTTTCTCTGCTGACAGGACATTCACTAAAATTCCTTTACAAGAACCAGCTTTAGAGTTCAATTTATCCACCAT